>NZ_BCZS01000028.1 GCF_001598855.1 Pluralibacter gergoviae ATCC 33028 = NBRC 105706
CTGACGTGGAAGATTTCGACGTTGGTAACAGAATTTGCCTGGCGGCAACAGCGCGGTGGTCCCACCTGACCCCATGCCGAACTCAGAAGTGAAACGCCGTAGCGCCGATGGTAGTGTGGGGTCTCCCCATGTGAGAGTAGGGAACTGCCAGGCATCAAATAAACGTGAAAGCCTCATGCGAAAGCATGGGGCTTTTTCGCGTTTATACATACCGTTTCCACAAACATATCCACAAGCCTTCCCCGCATGAATACGGTAAACTAGCCGGGTTTTTGCATCCGGAAGCCACTATGAATCTCTCCTTAAAACCCTGGAATACCTTTGGTATCGATCGCCGCGCCGCGCGGATCGTCACCGTTGACACGGCCACGCAGTTAACAGATGCCTGGCAGCAGGCCGCGGCTGACGGTCTGCCGCCGCTGATCCTGGGAGAAGGGAGTAACGTCCTGTTTCTGGAAGATTATGCCGGCGCGGTGCTGATTAACCGCATCAGGGGCATCGAGGTGACAGAGCAGCCGGACGCCTGGCACCTGCACGTCGGCGCGGGCGAAAACTGGCACGGCCTGGTGAAGTTCACCCTTGATAACGGCATGGCGGGGCTGGAAAACCTCGCCCTGATCCCCGGCTGCGCAGGATCTTCACCCATCCAGAACATCGGCGCCTACGGCATTGAGCTTAAGCAGGTTTGCGAATATGTCGACTGCATCGAGTCGGCTACGGGCGTAAGCAAAAGGCTCTCTGCCGCAGAGTGCCGCTTTGGCTACCGGGACAGCATCTTCAAACACGAATACCAGGACACTTACGCCATTGTCGCCGTCGGTCTGCGGCTGGCTAAGCAGTGGCGGCCGGTGCTGAGCTACGGCGACCTGATCCGGCTCGATCCCGCGACCGTGACGCCGCGCCAGGTCTTTGATGCCGTGTGTCAGATGCGCACCAGCAAACTGCCGGATCCAAAAGTCAGCGGCAACGCGGGCAGCTTCTTTAAAAATCCCGTTGTCGGCGCCGATGTCGCGCAAAGGCTGCTGGCCGCTTTCCCCAACGCGCCCCACTATCCGCAGGCGAACGGTGACGTTAAGCTCGCCGCCGGCTGGCTCATTGACCAGTGCCAGCTGAAAGGGAAAACCATCGGCGGGGCCGCGGTTCACCGCCAGCAGGCGCTGGTGCTGGTCAACGAAAATAACGCCACCAGCGCCGATGTCGTCAGCCTGGCCCGCTACGTGCGCCAGCAGGTCGGCGCAAAGTTTGCCGTCTGGCTTGAGCCGGAGGTACGCTTTATGGGTAAGATCGGCGAAGTTAACGCCGTAGAGGTGATTTCATGAAGGACAATACCGTTCCGCTGACGCTCATCGCGATCCTCTCAAACGGCGAATTTCACTCCGGCGAACAGCTGGGTGAGACCCTGGGCATGAGCCGGGCGGCCATCAATAAGCATATCCAGACCCTGCGCGACTGGGGCATTGACGTATTTACCGTCCCCGGCAAAGGTTACAGCCTCCCGGAGCCCATCCAGCTGCTGGAGGCCGACTTTATCCGCAGCCAGATCGGCGATGATTCCGTTACCGTACTGCCGGTGATCGACTCCACCAACCAGTATCTGCTCGACAGGATTGCGACGCTGCGCTCCGGAGACGCCTGCATTGCCGAATATCAGCAGGCCGGGCGCGGGCGCCGCGGGCGTAAGTGGTTCTCGCCGTTCGGTGCCAACCTCTATCTCTCCATGTACTGGCGCCTGGAGCAGGGACCGGCGGCGGCCATTGGCCTGAGCCTGGCGATCGGCATCGTGATGGCGGAAGTATTACAAAGCCTGGGCGCCGATAACGTGCGGGTAAAGTGGCCTAACGACCTCTATCTTAACGATCGCAAACTTGCCGGCATCCTGGTAGAACTGACGGGTAAAACCGGTGATGCGGCGCAGATCGTGATCGGCGCCGGGATTAACCTTGCCATGCGGCGCATCGAAGAAGATATCGTCAATCAGGGCTGGATCAACCTGCAGGAAGCGGGCATCGCGATTGACCGCAACACGCTGGCGGTTCGCCTGATCAAAGCGCTGCGCGTCGCCCTGGCGCAGTTTGAGCAGGAGGGATTGTCCCCCTGGCTCACGCGCTGGGAAAAGCTCGACAACTTTATTCATCGGCCGGTGAAGCTGATTATCGGGGACAAAGAGATCTTCGGTATTTCGCGCGGTATAGGTCCGCAGGGCGCGCTGCTGCTTGAGCAGGACGGCGAGATTAAGCCCTGGATGGGCGGCGAGATCTCCCTGCGCAGCGCCGAATAAAGATCTCCAGATTGGGTGCTGCCCGGCACCCGGTCTCAGAGCGCGGAAGATAATTTTTAATTAACTAAACAAAATCCCCCTCATCTTGGCTTAACAGTACGAGCTCGCTGTTTTGTGACACATTCCATTGTATTTTTTTATATTACAGTGGTACTTATTTTGCGTTGCTTATGGATAAGCCTGGCATTTTCCCCTGTCAGCCTCACTATTCACGATATTTATCGGTCATATAATCGCCATCCCGCAAGAATTTTTTATCTTCTTTCGCTGTTGTTAATCACTGGTTATTGCAAGGTATAAGGTCATTTGTGCTGATGTTAAGCCGATAGCATAAATTTCTCTGCTGAGAACAGGACGATGGAGTTTTTTTAATCTTTGTCTGTCGATTCTCATCACCGATGTAAATCCCCGTTACCTGTATTGACGTTTTGACATTCTATTGACAGATTGTAGGGCACGAGGGGCATTTCAGGGAGGATCTGCGCTGCAACTCCGCTGTTCTTCTGAAAGGAATCTCCACGCTTCTCACTGCCTTCGGGCGCAGCCGACCAGACCGGGTAAAACACAAATAAAGGTCCGGCGGCAAACACAACAACGACATCACATTTGGAGCAGAATAATGAGTATTTCCTTGAAAAAGTCAGGGATGCTGAAGCTTGGTCTTAGCCTGGTGGCGATGACCGTGGCAGCTAGCGTGCAGGCAAAAACCCTGGTTTACTGTTCTGAAGGCTCGCCGGAAGGCTTTAACCCACAGCTCTTCACCTCTGGTACCACCTACGACGCCAGCTCCGTGCCTATCTATAACCGCCTGGTCGAGTTCAAAACCGGCACCACTGAAATCGTCCCCGGCCTGGCCGAGAAGTGGGACGTCAGCGACGATGGCAAAACCTACACCTTCCACCTGCGTAAAGGCGTGAAGTGGCAGGACAATAAAGAGTTCAAACCCACCCGTGATTTTAACGCCGACGATGTGGTCTTCTCTTTCGACCGTCAAAAGAATGACAAAAACCCGTACCACAAGGTTTCCGGCGGCAGCTATGAATACTTTGAAGGCATGGGTCTGCCGGACCTGATCAGCGAAGTGAAAAAGGTGGACGATAATACCGTCCAGTTCGTGCTGACCCGTCCGGAGTCGCCGTTCCTCGCCGATCTGGCAATGGACTTCGCCTCCATTCTGTCCAAAGAGTACGCCGATAACATGCTGAAAGCCGGCACGCCGGAAAAAGTCGACCTCAATCCGATCGGTACCGGTCCGTTCCAGCTGCTGCAGTACCAGAAAGACTCCCGCATCCTGTATAAAGCCTTCCCGGGCTACTGGGGCACCAAGCCGAAGATCGATCGCCTGGTATTCTCCATCACGCCGGATGCCTCCGTGCGCTACGCCAAGCTGCAGAAAAATGAGTGCCAGGTGATGCCGTACCCGAACCCGGCCGATATTGCGCGCATGAAGCAGGACAAAAACATCAACCTGATGGAGCAGGCGGGCCTCAACGTTGGCTACCTCTCCTTCAACACCGAGAAGAAGCCGCTGGATAACGTTAAAGTTCGCCAGGCGCTGACCTACGCGGTGAACAAAGAAGCCATCATCAAGGCGGTATACCAGGGCGCGGGCGTTGCCGCGAAAAACCTGATCCCGCCGACCATGTGGGGCTACAACGATGACGTTAAGGATTACACCTACGATCCGGAGAAAGCTAAACAGCTGCTGAAAGAAGCGGGCATGGATAAAGGCTTCAGCATCGACCTGTGGGCGATGCCGGTACAGCGTCCGTACAACCCGAACGCCCGCCGCATGGCCGAAATGATCCAGGCCGACTGGGCGAAAGTGGGCGTCAAAGCCAACATCGTCACCTACGAGTGGGGCGAGTACCTCAAGCGCGCGAAAGCGGGCGAGCACCAGACCGTGATGATGGGCTGGACCGGCGACAACGGGGATCCGGATAACTTCTTCGCTACCCTGTTCAGCTGCGATGCGGCGAAAGATGGCTCCAACTACTCCCGCTGGTGCTATAAGCCGTTTGAAGACCTGATCCAGCCGGCGCGCGCCACTGACGATCACAACAAGCGCATTGAACTCTACAAACAGGCTCAGGTAGTGATGCATGACCAGGCTCCGGCGCTGATCATCGCCCACTCCACCGTCTATGAGCCGGTGCGTAAAGAGGTCAAAGGCTATGTGGTCGATCCGTTAGGCAAGCACCACTTCGAAAATGTCTCTATCGAATAATTAAAAAAGCACTACGCCATCCCTCTCTTTCGACAGAAAGAGAGGGAGTAGCATTTGAGCAATACAGACGGCGGCTCCAGGCCCGTCGTCACTACAGAGAATCCGGGATATGCTGCAGTTCATCCTCCGACGTCTGGGACTGGTTATCCCGACGTTTATCGGTATCACCCTGCTCACCTTCGCATTTGTCCACATGATCCCCGGCGATCCGGTGATGATCATGGCCGGCGAACGCGGGATCTCCCCTGAGCGTCATGCACAGCTGCTGGCCGAACTGGGCCTCGATAAGCCGATGTGGCAGCAGTATTTACACTATATCTGGGGCGTGCTGCACGGCGACTTAGGCATCTCGCTAAAGAGCCGCCTGCCGGTGTGGGACGAGTTCGTGCCGCGCTTTAAAGCGACGCTGGAGCTCGGCATCTGCGCGATGCTGTTTGCCGTTGCCGTCGGTATTCCGGTTGGCGTGCTGGCCGCCGTAAAGCGCGGTTCTATCTTCGATCACACCGCCGTAGGCCTGGCCCTGACCGGCTACTCGATGCCCATTTTCTGGTGGGGCATGATGCTCATCATGCTGGTGTCGGTGCAGCTGAACCTGGCCCCGGTCTCCGGGCGCATCAGCGATTCGGTATTCCTCGACGATACCCTGCCGCTGACCGGCTTTATGCTGATTGATACCGCCATCTGGGGCGAACAGGGTGAGTTCCTCGACGCGCTGGCGCACATGGTGCTGCCGGCTATCGTACTCGGCACCATTCCGCTGGCGGTGATTGTGCGTATGACCCGCTCGTCGATGCTGGAAGTTCTCGGCGAGGACTATATCCGCACCGCCCGCGCCAAGGGCCTGACCCGCATGCGCGTCATTATCGTTCACGCCCTGCGCAACGCCATGCTGCCGGTGGTGACGGTGATCGGCCTGCAGGTCGGCACGCTGCTGGCGGGAGCGATCCTCACCGAGACCATCTTCTCCTGGCCGGGCCTCGGGCGCTGGCTGATTGACGCTCTGCAGCGTCGCGACTATCCGGTGGTGCAGGGGGGCGTGCTGCTGATTGCGACGCTGATTATCCTCGTCAACCTGCTGGTCGATCTGCTGTACGGCGTGGTGAACCCGCGCATCCGACATAAGAAGTAAGGGGCCGTCATGTCACAAGTCACTGAACATAAAATTGCTGCACCGGTGCCGATGACCCCGCTTCAGGAGTTCTGGCACTATTTCAAACGTAATAAAGGCGCGGTAATTGGCCTGGTTTACGTCGTAGTGGTGATGCTTATCGCCATTTTCGCCAACGTTATTGCTCCGCATAATCCGGCGGAGCAGTTCCGCGACGCGCTGCTGGCACCGCCGGCCTGGCAGGAGGGCGGCACGCTGAGCCACCTGCTCGGCACCGACGACGTTGGCCGCGACGTGCTGTCGCGCCTGATGTACGGCGCGCGCCTGTCGCTGCTGGTGGGCTGCCTGGTGGTGGTCCTGTCGCTGGTGCTGGGCATTGTGCTCGGCCTGGTGGCCGGCTATTTCGGCGGTATTGTCGATAACATCATTATGCGCATCGTCGATATCATGCTGGCCCTGCCGAGCCTGCTGCTGGCCCTCGTGCTGGTGGCGATTTTTGGTCCGTCGATCGGCAACGCCGCGCTGGCGCTCACCTTCGTGGCGCTGCCGCACTACGTGCGCTTAACCCGCGCGGCGGTGCTGGTGGAGGTTAACCGCGACTACGTTACCGCCTCGCGGGTGGCGGGCGCCGGCGCGATGCGCCAGATGTTCGTCAACATCTTCCCCAACTGCCTGGCGCCGCTGATCGTCCAGGCGTCGCTCGGCTTCTCTAACGCCATTCTTGATATGGCGGCGCTTGGTTTTCTGGGCATGGGTGCGCAGCCGCCGACGCCGGAGTGGGGCACCATGCTCTCCGACGTGCTGCAGTTCGCGCAAAGCGCCTGGTGGGTGGTGACCTTCCCCGGTCTCGCCATCCTTCTGACGGTGCTGGCATTTAACCTGATGGGTGACGGTCTACGCGACGCGCTCGATCCGAAACTGAAGCAGTAAGAGGCAGCCGATGGCGTTATTAAATGTAGATAAATTATCGGTGCACTTCGGTGATGAAGGTACGCCGTTCCGCGCCGTGGACCGCATCAGCTACAGCGTGAATCAGGGGGAAGTGGTCGGCATCGTCGGCGAATCCGGCTCCGGAAAATCCGTCAGCTCGCTGGCGATCATGGGCCTGATTGACTACCCAGGCCGGGTGTCGGCGGAAAAGCTGTCGTTTAACGACCGCGACCTGCAGCGCATCTCCGAAAAAGAGCGCCGCCAGCTGGTGGGCGCGGAAGTGGCGATGATCTTCCAGGACCCGATGACCAGCCTCAATCCCTGCTATACCGTCGGCTACCAGATTATGGAAGCCATCAAGGTACACCAGGGCGGCAACCGCAAAACCCGCCGCCAGCGGGCCATTGACCTGCTCAACCAGGTCGGCATTCCCGATCCGGGCTCGCGGCTCGATGTCTATCCGCACCAGCTCTCCGGCGGCATGAGCCAGCGCGTAATGATTGCGATGGCCATCGCCTGCCGTCCCAAGCTGCTGATTGCCGACGAACCGACGACCGCGCTGGACGTCACCATTCAGGCGCAGATCATCGAACTGCTGCTCGAACTGCAGCAGCAGGAGAACATGGCCCTGGTGCTGATCACCCACGACCTGGCGCTGGTGGCCGAAGCGGCGCACAAAATTATCGTTATGTATGCCGGTCAGGTGGTCGAAACCGGCGCGGCGGCGGAGATTTTCCGCGCTCCGCGCCATCCCTACACCCAGGCGCTGCTGCGGGCGCTGCCGGAGTTTGCGCAGGATAAGGCCCGCCTGGCCTCGCTGCCGGGCGTGGTGCCGGGCAAATACGACCGGCCCGGCGGCTGCCTGCTCAACCCGCGCTGCCCCTACGCGACGGATAAGTGCCGTAGCGAGGAGCCCGGGCTGGCCCTGCTCGCCGGCGGCCGCCAGTCCAAATGCCACTTTCCCCTTGATGATGCCGGGAGGCCCACACGATGAGCACGCAAGAGGCCACCCTGCAGCAGCCGCTGCTGCTGAAGGCCATCGATCTGAAAAAACACTATCCGGTGAAGAAGGGGCTGTTTGCGCCCGAAAGGCTGGTTAAAGCGCTGGACGGCGTCTCCTTCACGCTGGAGCGCGGGAAAACCCTGGCGGTGGTCGGCGAGTCCGGCTGCGGCAAGTCCACGCTGGGCCGCCTGCTGACGATGATCGAAACGCCCACCGGCGGCGAGCTTTATTATCAGGGCCAGGATCTGCTCAAGCCGGATCCGGCGGCGCAGAAGCTGCGCCGCCAGAAGATCCAGATCGTGTTTCAGAATCCCTACGGATCGCTGAACCCCCGCAAAAAGGTGGGGCAGATCCTCGAAGAGCCGCTGCTGATCAACACCGCGCTGAGCAAGGCGCAGCGCCGGGAAAAGGCGCTGGAGATGATGGCGAAAGTGGGGCTCAAGACCGAGCACTACGACCGCTATCCGCACATGTTTTCCGGCGGCCAGCGGCAGCGTATTGCCATCGCCCGCGGGCTGATGCTCGATCCCGACGTGGTGATTGCCGACGAGCCGGTATCGGCGCTGGATGTTTCGGTACGGGCGCAGGTGCTGAACCTGATGATGGATCTGCAGCAGGAGATGGGGCTTTCCTACGTGTTTATATCGCACGACCTGTCGGTGGTGGAGCACATTGCCGACGAGGTGATGGTGATGTATCTCGGCCGCTGCGTGGAGAAAGGCACTAAGGATCAGATCTTCAACAACCCGCGCCATCCGTATACCCAGGCGCTGCTGTCGGCCACGCCGCGCCTCAATCCGGACGACAGGCGCGAACGCATTAAGCTCACCGGAGAGTTGCCGAGCCCGCTCAATCCGCCGCCGGGCTGCGCCTTCAGCGCCCGCTGCCGCCGCCGCTTCGGCCCCTGCACCCAGCTGCAGCCGCAGCTGAAAGAGTACGGCGGGCAGCTGGTGGCCTGCTTTGCTGTGGATAAGGATGAGAGCGGCGAACCGCCGTCTGCCTGATCGGCATCGAAACCGGAGCGCAATGCTCCGGTTTTTTCAGATACGCCGGTAAACATTTTATTGGGCCTGACCGTGTTCGCGTTTGCCATTCTTATACGATAAATATAATAGAGAATATATTACTGACTTACCCCCACATTTATTTATATTATGAGCCATCGTTTTAACACCTATAAAATGTGATGATATTCTTTTTTTATAGGATGAAATTCTGTTTCAATGTCGGGTATGAAAAATTTCTTTAAGTCAACGAGATAGCGGGACACACTCAACGCATCCTGTGGTTGTGCGTAACATGATTTCATACTGGCTTTAATAATCACGTAAGCAATTAATATTCTCACAAGGCGTTTATACCCAACGCCTGAAAATACACTATGCTGTACGTGAGAGATGTTTTATAACAATAATCTACTAGTGCATTTAATCTTTTTGAATCATGGGGTTAACATGAACCATTATGATGATTTGCAGCGGTTTAAGGACAAAACCCGCACGCAAAAGCTGGCGTTTAAGGACCTCTCCGGGCAATCATCCGTCGCCGAGCGCGGCGACTGGGCGATAATTAATCAGCTCTCTCCCGGCGCGGGCGATGAAAAAAAAACGCTTGGCACCGGGGGCTCGATCTCCCACATCATTCCCCAGCCGGTTTCCAGCACCGCCTTTGATTTTCACTCTATCCCTGCGGTAGAGCCGCAGCCGGCCCCGCAGCAGCGGGCCGCGCCTCTTGTCGCAGCAACGCCGGTTCCCCCCGCCGTAGCGCCAGCTTCTGAGCCCGTAGCGTCGCCCGTTGTCGCGCCGCCACCGCCGGACGTTCAGCCCGTTCGCGCCCCTCGCCCGGCGGCGACCGGTGCCGTGAACTATGCCCGACTTTTTGCCGCCAAAAACGCGCCCGCTGCGGATAAAACGGAGAATCAGGCAAAAGATCTGCCTCTGAAATCACTGCTGGAAAGGATCGCTTCATGCCGCTAATTTGCGTCTGCTCGCCAAAAGGAGGCGTTGGAAAAACGACTCTTGCGGCCAACTTAACTTATGCCCTGGCGCGCACGGGCAGCAAAGTGCTGGCACTCGACTTTGACGTGCAGAATGCGCTCAGGCTGCAGTTTGGCGTCCCGCTGGCCGACGAGCGCGGCTACGTGGCCACCTCCGCCGAGTCATCCGACTGGAGCCAGAGCGTGCTGAGCGCCAGCGGCAATATTTTTGTGCTGCCCTACGGTGAAGTCACCGAGGCGCAGCGCCTGGAATTTGAAGACAAGCTGGCCCACGATCCGCACTTTCTCCGCCGGGGGCTGAGCGCCCTGCTTAACTACCCGGGGCTGGTTATCATTGCCGATCTGCCGCCGGGACCGTCGGCTGCCCTGAAGGCCCTCTCGCCGCTGGCCGATTTGCACGTCATTACCCTGCTGGCCGATGCCGCCTCCATGGCGGTGCTGCCGCACGTTGAGAATAACCGCCTGACCGGCGAGCCGCTCAACAGCCGCAGCGGACAGTATTACGTCATCAACCAGAGCGATAACCGGCGCCAGGTCAGCCGCGACACCACCGCGTTTATGGAGCAGCGGCTGGGCGATCGCCTGCTGGGGATTGTGCATCGCGATGAGAGTGTGATTGAAGCAAATGCCTCGCAAAAGTCCATTTTTGACTTTAATCCAAATTCTGCGGCGGCATTCGATATTGAAATAATTGCCAAAAAGATAGCCGCGAAACTGGGCATTCAGGTGGGGGACGGCACAGTTCACGCGATGCCGCGCATGTCCGGGCTTTAATTTATTCAGGGCCACATATGAAAAAGTTTCTTTTCTGGATGCTGATGCTGGCACTGACGCCGGTCGCCTTGCTGATCATCACGACGCCGATGGACAGTGAAAAACAGTTTATTTTTGGCTTGCTCAGTATTGGTATTTTGCTGCTGCTTGGCATTAGTAAAAAACGCAGTATTTCAGTCATTATGGTCGTGACATCGCTACTGATGTCCACCCGCTATATGTATTTCCGCCTGACGCAAACCCTGCACTTTAATTCCGAAATAGAAACGATCCTCGGTCTGGGGCTATTTATCGCGGAAATTTATATTTGGGTGATGCTTCTGCTTAACTATTTGCAAACCGTCTGGCCCCTCAATCGCGGGATTGTGCCGCTGCCGGATGATATGTCGACGTGGCCGACGGTCGATGTTTATATTCCTACCTATAACGAACCGCTGGACGTGGTGCGCGATACCGTGCTCGCCGCGCAGTGCATCGACTATCCGCGCGACAAGATGAAAATCTATATTCTTGATGACGGTTCGCGCAGCGAGTTTGCGGTATTTGCCGCCGACGTGGGCGTGGGCTACATCACCCGCGCCGAACACAACCACGCGAAGGCCGGTAACCTCAACCACGCCATGACGCTCACCAAAGGGGAGCTTATCTGCGTGTTCGACTGCGATCACGTGGCGACGCGCATGTTCCTGCAATCAACGGTCGGCGGCTTCCTGGAGGATCCGAAGCTGGCGCTGGTGCAGACGCCGCACTACTTCTACTCCCCGGACCCGTTTGAGCGCAACCTCTCGGTCGGGCGCAATATTCCCAACGAAGGGATGCTGTTTTACGGTCCGATCCAGAAGGGCAACGACAACTGGAACGCCACCTTCTTCTGCGGCTCCTGCGCCGTTATCCGCCGCGCCGCGCTGGATGAGATCGGCGGCTTTGCGGTAGAAACGGTCACCGAGGATGCGCACACCGCGCTGAAAATGCAGCGCCTGGGCTGGAAGTCATCGTTCCTCGCCATTCCGCTGGCGGCGGGCCTCGCCACCGAGCGCCTGGTGCTGCACGTGATTCAGCGTACCCGCTGGGCGCGCGGCATGACGCAGATTTTCCGCGTCGATAATCCGCTTCTCGGGCGCGGGCTGACCTTCCAGCAGCGCTGCTGTTACCTCAGCGCCATGCTCTATTACCAGTTTGCCCTGCCGAGGGTGGTGTTCGTCACCGCGCCGCTGGCGTACCTGCTGTTTAACCTCAACATTATTCACGCCTCGGCGGCCCAGATTATGGCCTACTCGCTGCCGCACCTGTTCCTCGCCATCTACGTCGGCTCGCGGATGAACGGGCGCTATCGCTACAGCTTCTGGGGCGAAATCTACGATATCGTGCTGGCGTTCCACCTGGTTCTGCCCACCATGATCACCATGATTTTCCCCAAGCGCGGTAAATTCAACGTTACCGACAAAGGGGCGCTGCTGGACGTCGGCTATTTCGACTTCCGCGTGGTGCGGCCACACATTATTGTCGCCACGCTGCTTGGCATCGCCATCATCGCCGGTATTACCCGCGCCGTGGGCTATCAATATTTTGACGTTGACCCCTGGGTTATTGCGCTCAACGTCGGCTGGGGGCTGTACAGCCTTATCTTCCTGCTGGCGGCGATTGCGGTGGCGCGGGAAACCCGCCAGGTGCGCAAAACCATCCGCATTGACGTCAGCATCCCGGTACTGATCCACTACGCCAGCGGCGTGGTCTCCCGCAGCGCCAGCGTTGACCTCTCCATGGGCGGCTGCCGCATTCAGGCGCCGGACGACAGGCACCTGACGGATGCCGTTGAGGAGGTGGAGCTGATGCTTGAGTCGGGCTCGATTTCGATCCCGGCGAAGATGGTCTCCTCCGACGATCGTTTTATTCGCCTGATGTTTGATGCCGATATTCCGCTTAGCCGCCGCCGCGAATTGGTGCGCGTTGTGCTTGCCCGCGCCGATGCGTGGATCCAGCCGCCGCGCCCGCAGGACAACCCTTTCCGCTCCTTTGGCACCATTCTGAAATCGGTATTTGAGCTGTTCTGGCTGAGCTGGAAAACGCGCAGAGAGAACCGACGCCTGCGGCGCACCGCCGCCGTCGCCCGCGCTGCGGCAACCGCAGAAGAAGAGGGTGGACTATGAGACGCCTGACGCTTCTGACGCTGGTGGCAGGCAGCCTGCTGACCGCCCCGCTGCACGGTGAAGAGGCTGCGCCGCAGGAGGAGCGCACGCTCAGCTTCCCGTCGCTGGTTCCCGATAACAGTCCCGCCAGCGGGCAAGGCGCGGGCGATAGCGCGCCTGCGGCCCCGGCCGCCGCCGAGGCGGCTACCTCAGCACCTGCTGCCGCAGCAAACGGCGAGCCACCGGCTACCGGTACGGCTGCGCCAGCTGCTGGCGCCGGCTCAACCGCCGATACGCCGGTAACCCCGGCGCCTGCCGCATCCGACGCCAGCGCCGCGCCGCCCGACGCGCCTCCGGCGCTGCCGCCGGTCAGCGATAGCGCCGCCGAGCCTGCCGCCGCCGGCCTCGCGCCGACGGTGGTCAGCAGCCTGACCTTTGCGCAGATGGGCATGCCGAAAGGCGTGCAGCTGAGCGGCGGCCAGCTGCTCGGCGGCGCCAACTTCACCCTTCCCGGCGACCAGGTGGTCACCAGCGCCCAGCTGCGGCTGGACGTTAAAGTGACCCCGGAGATGGCGGCGCGCAACGCCACGCTTGAGCTGATGCTTAACGGCCAGTCGCTGGGCAGTGTACCGCTCGGCGCGGAAGGGGACGACGTCTCCCACTACCAGCTCGACGTGCCGGGCCCGCTGATGGTCTCAAGCAACAACCTGAGCTTTCGCATTAACGACGGCGACGCCCAGCAGTGCATGCGCGATCTGACCAACCGCTATGGCGTCACGATCCTGCCCGAGTCCCGCTTCTCCTGGGAGGGGCAGCAGCTGGACGTAGGGGCTGACTTAAGCCACTTCCCGCGCCCCTTCTTCGACAATATGCAGATGACGCCCGCCAGCATCAGCATCAGCTTCCCGGAAAAGATGAGCAGCGAAGAGGTGAGCGCCGCGGCGCTGGTCTCCTCCTGGTTCGGCATCCAGACCGACTATCGCGGTATCTCCTTCAATGCGCTGCGTAACAAGCTGCCGGAAAAGCACGGCATCGTGATTGGCCATCCCGGCGAGCAGGTGGGCGAGCTGACGCTGCCGCAGACCAGCAAGCCGCTGCTGCGCATCGTTGATAACCCGAATAACCCGGTCTACAAGTTGCTGCTGATCGTCGGCAGCGACGACAACGCCCTGCGGGCGGCGGCCTGGCGGCTGACGCGCGGCGATTTTGCGCCGCAGGCGGGCAGCCTGGAGGTGGCGGCACAGACCGTTCCGTTGAGCAAGCCCTACGACGCCCCGCGCTGGATAACTACCGACAGGCCGGTCAAAATCAGCGAGCTGCTGCGTAAAGACCAGAGCATGACGGTCAGCGGCGTCTGGCACGAACCGCTGCGCGTCGCTTTCCGCGCCGCGCCGGACCTCTATCTGTGGGACGGCGAGAGCATTCCGCTGCAGATAAGCTACCGTTTCCCGTCGGAGAGCTGGATCAACGAGCAGCGCTCGCAGCTGAGCGTGACGCTGAACAATACCTTCCTGCGCAACCTGCCGATGATCAAACAGGGCATTCTGGAGTCGCTGTGGCGCCGCCTCGGCGGCGACGCGCGCCAGGAAAAGCTGACCATTCCGCTGGCGCCCTATCTGATCTACGGCGACAACCAGCTGCAGCTCTACTTCAACGTGGTGCCGAAAGACAATGCGCCGTGCAATGTGCTGCTGAATAACAACATTAAGAGCCGCATTGCCGAGGATTCGTGGATCGACCTGAGCCATACCCGGCACTTCTCGATGCTGCCGAATCTCTCCTACTTTGTCGGCGCTTCCTTCCCGTTCAGCCGCCTGGCCGACTATTCGCAGACGCTGCTGCTGCTGCCGGACAGGCCATCGGAAACGGAGGTGGGCACGTTGCTGAATATGGCCGCCCGCTCCGGCACCGCGACGGGAACCGTGCTGGGCAATAACCGGGTGGTGATGGGCATACCCTCCGGCGGCGCCAGTCTGGAGTACCTGCGCCAGCGCGACGTGCTGGCGGTGAGCGGTCTCGATCAGAAGCTGTTTAACCAGAGCCTGCTCGATGATTCGCCCTATTACGTCAGCGACAGCACCCTCAGCGTGCGTAACCAGACGCTGTGGCAAAAAGCGCAGCGCTGGCTGCTCGGCGACTGGAATATTGATGCCCTTGAGGCGGACCGCTACCTCTCCTCCAACAACGCCTGGCGCGGCTTTATTAGCTACCGCTCGCCGTGGAACAGCGAACGGGTGGTGGTGGTGGCGCTCGGCAGCAGCGACGAGCAGCTCGGACACCTTAACGGCGATCTCAGCTCGGCGCGCATTAACGCCAGCATTCGCGGCGACACGGCGATTATCACTAACGATAACGTGCGCAGTTTCCAGGTCGCGCCGCAGTTCCCGAGCGGACAGATGCCCTGGTATCAGATGGTCATCTGGTATGCCAACCAGCACTCGGGCTTCCTCGCCATTCTGGCGCTGCTGATGACCTCGATTATCGGTCTGGCCCTGACCGCGATGTTCAAACAGCATGCTCATAAGCGTTTGAATCCGGGGGATGATGAATAATGAAAAATAATAAAACCCGCAGGTTCTCCACCCTGTGTCTCTCGATCTCGCTGTCGCTGGGCCTCTCAGACCTCGCGCTGGCCGGCCCTAACGATGCGGCGCTGAAGGCCCTGTTCGATCAGGCCAACTACTGGCACGGCAAGTCCCACGACGAGCTGGCGGCGCAGTCGCTGCAGAAAGTGCTGATGGTGGAGCCCAACAACGCGCAGGCGCTCTACCTGCTGGCCCTCTGGGCGCAGCAGAACGGCGATATGCAGGAGGCGTCCCGCTGGCGCGAGCGGCTGACCAAAGCGGCGCCCAATAGCGCCGGGCTGCAGGAGCTGGAGAACGCCCGCAAACTGGCGCAGGTGCCGCAGGGCCAGCTGACCCTGGCCCGCAGGCAGGCGCGCAGCGGCAACGTACCGGCGGCGCTGGAAACCTGGCGCGGCATGTTTAACGGCAGCGTGCCGCCGGCGGGGCTGGCCGCCGAATACTACATGACCATGGCCAGCGATAAATCGCTCTATCCGCAGGCGGTCAGCGAGATACAAAACTTCATTGCGCAAAATCCGCAGGATACGGCCTCGAAGGTGGCGCTCGGTAAAATGCTCACCTGGCGGGAGAATACCCGCCGGGACGGCATCGAGATGCTGCAGCAGATGGCCAGCGGCAGCAAAGACGCCGACGCCGGGCTGCGCCAGGCGCTGCTGTGGCTGGGACCGAAAGAGAGCGACCAGCAGTATTACAATCTGTGGATGCAGCGCCACCCGCAGGACAACGACGTGCTGGCGTACTACCGCGAGCACATCGGCGGCCAGGCCAAAGGCCAGGGCTATAGCGATCTCAACAGCGGCAACACCGACGCGGCGAAGCGCCAGTTCGAGCAGGTGCTGCAGGCGAACCCCAACGACGCCGACGCGCTGGCGGGGATGGGCTACGCCGCCCAGCGCAGCGGCGACTATAAAGCGGCGGCCGACTATCTCCAGCGCGCGGCGCAGCAGGGCGGCAGCGCCTCGGGCGAGCGCGGCGAGCAGGCGGCCGACGCCCAGTTCTACGGCCAGCTGGCCGAAGCGCAGACCGCCTTTAAGCAGGGCAACGTAGCCCAGGCGCTGGCGCTCTCCGAGTCTCTGGCGGCCCAGAGCGGCAAGCGCGGCACGGCGGCGAAGCTGTTCCGCGCCGACGTGCTGCGGCAGAGCAAAAATTATCCCCAGGCCGAGCAGACCCTGCGCGCGCTGCTGGAGGAAGATCCCGGCAACGCGTCGGCGCAGGAGAACCTCTACTACGTCCTGCGGGCGGAGAATAAATCCGCCGAGGCCCAGGAGGTGCTGCAAACCTTGCCGCAGGGCCTGCAGAACCGGCTGCAGCCGCGGCCCGGCGCCACCGGCGCGCCCGGCGACGGCGTGCGCCGCCTGGCGCAGCAGCAGGCCGCCGGCGGTAATACCGCGCAGGCCATTGCTACCCTGCGCCAGGGCGTGTCGCGCTATCCGGACGACGTCTGGATGCGCCTCGATCTGGCCCGCCTGCTGCAAAAGTCGGGCGCCAGCAACGAGGCCTCTTCCCTGATGGCCCAGGCCTGGCGGCCCGGCGCCAGCAGCAGTTCGCTGTACGCCGCGGCGCTGTTTGCCAGCGAAAACGACGGCTGGCAGCAGGCGCAGACGCTGCTGGCGCGCATTCCCGCCCGCAGCCAGACGGCGCCGATGCGCAGCCTGCGCCAGCGGGTCAACTTCAATCTGCAGATGGCGACGGCCCAGAACTATCTGGCTCAGGGCAACAATATCGCGGCAGTTAACACCCTCAAGGCCCTCTCCGGCACGCCGCCGGACGATCCGGCGGACGTCGGCAAACTGGCGCGCCTGCTGGCGGACAGCGGCGATCTCAATACCGCCGTCTCGCTGGTGCACGGTAATATCAGCCGCGGCGTGAAGGGCAACGTCGGCGACTACGCCGATCAGATTACCGTGCTCAACCAGGCCGGGCTGACCGGCGAGGCCCAGGCGCTGGTCTCCAACCCGACGCTGCAGGCGGACAGCACGCCGACGCAGCTGGCGGGGATCCGCAACGGCTACGTTATTCAGGAGGCCGACCGCCTGCGCGAGCAGGGCAACTACGCCACCGCCTACGACAGGCTGATGGGCGCCCTGCAAAACGATCCGCAGAATACCGATCTGATGTTTGCCATGGCGCGGCTCTATCAGAGCGGCAAAATGAACAAAGAGGCCGGGGTGGTCTACGACTATCTGATGACCCGCGACACGCCGGATCAGGCCGCGCGCTCGGGCGCTATCGATATTGCGCTGGCCGCCGGCGACAACGACAAGGCCGCTGCGCTGGCGAAGGGCCTGCGCAACAACAACACGCCGGACCGCCTGCTGCTGCTGGCGCGGGTCGAAGAGGCGCAGGGCAATCACCAGCAGGCGATGACCTACCTGCGCAACGCCCGCGGGCGGCTGGTGGGGCTCTCCTCCAGCAACGGCGCCGGTACGCCGAGCATCGGCGGCCTGCTGATGGCGGACAACCCTTTCATCAGCACCTCAAAAACCCCGCAGCCGCAGAGAGTGGCCTCGCAGTACGGGGCCATTATGCCCTGGCAGGTCGGCCAGACGTCGGCTGATTCGACGGTGCTGCCCGGCATTCAGCGCACCGATCTTCCGGTAGAAACCGCCCAGACCCGGACGCTGCGCCAGGTCGATAACATGATCGAGCAGATGGAGGAGAAGACCGGCACCTGGCTGCAGGCCAATCCGATGGCGCGCAGCCGCGACGGCGAATCCGGCAACAGTAAACTGCGCGAGCTGAAGGCGCCCCTGACCTGGTCTTCGTCGCCGTTTGGCGAGTCGCGGCTGGACTTTACGGTCACGCCGATCACCCTCAACGCGGGCAGCGCCAAGGGCGACGCCTGGCGGCGCTCCGGTTCGAATCCGCTGGCCAACGCCTCCTCCAACCTTGCCTCGACGATAAACAATGAGCAGAAGGCGATTGCGGCGATGACCGAGGATCAGCGTCAACAGTATTTTGCCGCCAATCCGGGGGCGAAGGCGCTGTCGGAAATGGGGCCGGTGGACGGCGCCGATCTCAACGTGCTTACCGATACCGGTATGGAAAACCTGGCGAAGCTCGGGCGCTACGACAACGGCCAGGTGGCCTCGTTCCTCGCCGCGTCGAACAACAAGCCGAACGTTGACGATCCCGGCGACGTCTCGACCGGCTCGCAGAAGGGCAACGGCGTTGAGGTCAATATGGCGCTCAGCGGCGACAGCTATAAAGTCGACATCGGCAGCACGCCGCTCGGCGAAGATCTCAGCACCGTTGTGGGCGGCGTGAAGTGGTCGCCGAAGCTGACCAACTACCTGACGCTGATCCTGACCGGGGAGCGCCGCTCCCTGACCGACAGCCTGCTTTCCTACGTCGGTCTTAAGGATGATTACTCCGGCAAGCGCTGGGGCCGGGTCACCAAAAACGGCGGCATGGCGCAGCTCAGCTACGACGACGGCGACGCGGGTTTCTACGTGGGCGCGGGCGGCTATAGCTACACCGGCTCGAACGTGAAGACCAACGACAGCGTCAACGCCAGCGCCGGGATTTACATGCGCCCGTGGCACGATGATTACCGCACCGTGCAGGCCGGGATTAACATGAGCTACATGGACTTCTCCAAGAACCTCAGCTACTTCACCTACGGTCAGGGCGGCTACTTCAGCCCGCAGAACTACGTCAGCGTCTCCCTGCCGGTCGATTTCTCGCAGAAATTCAACAACTGGACGCTGCGCCTCGGCGGCTCGGTGGGCTATCAGTCCTACAGCGAAGACAAGAGCCCCTACTTCCCGACCAAATCCAGCTGGCAGAATGCGCTGGAAAATGCGGTGGCGGGCGGTTTTGCCAAAGAGGCCTACTATGACAGCAGCAACGAGAGCGGCGTGGGCTATACCGTTCGCGCCGGGGCAGATTATAAAGTGAATAAACAGATGACCATCGGCGGCCAGCTCGGCTATGACACCTTTGGCGACTACAACGAAAGCACGGCGGGCCTCTATTTCCGCTACATGCTGGGAGATAATTGATATGACGGGAAGCGCCTCATCCGCCGTTTCGGCCTGGTTTCAGCAGCAGCAGACGCCTGCCGGCTGGTTTGATCTGTTAACCCTGATGGTTGACGGCATGGTGCGCAATGCCGGCGAGGTCGAAAGCCAGCCGTTTCTGCACCAGATGGGCGATGCGCTGGCCCAGGAGTGGCCGCTGCCTGAATCAGAAACGGTCGGCGAGCTGGAAGCCAACATTAACCACTTTTTGACGCTGTTTAAGTGGGGCGTGGTAGAGCTTCAGGTGACCGATAGCGGCATTACCCTGCACCATCAGGCGATCCCAGTGAGCCGCGACCCGGACCGGCAGATGCGCTGGTGTAACGCTTTTTGTGCAATACTGGAGGGCATGTATTCGCGCTGGCTGCTGACGCAGGGCGGTGGCGCGCACCTGATGGTTCAGCGGGAGCGGATTTACTCCGCCTCTGACGTGCAGTTTCGCTACATTAACCCACAGTGAGTCCCCAATATGCTGGTGCGCATTCTGATTGCGGCAACGCTCATGTTTTCTTCTTTCGCCCACGCGGACGCGGCCTGGGAAAGCTATAAATCCCGCTTTCTGCAGCCGGACGGCCGCATTGTCGATACCGGCAACGGCGGCGTCTCCCACACCGAGGGCCAGGGCTTCGCCATGGTGATGGCGGTGGAAAATAACGATCGTCAGAGCTTCGATAAACTCTGGCAGTGGACGGACAAGACCCTGCGCAACAAGCAGAACGGCCTGTTCTACTGGCGCTACACGCCCGGCGCGGCCAATCCCGTTGCCGACCGCAACAACGCCACCGACGGCGATACGATGATTGCCTGGGCGCTGCTGCGCGCCGGGCAGCGCTGGCAGGAACCGGCCTACGGCAAGGCCTCCGACGCCATCACCCGATCGCTGCTCAAGCATGCGGTTATCACCTTTGCCGGCTATCGCCTGATGCTTCCCGGCGCGCAGGGGTTTAACCTCGGCGATAAAGTTAATCTCAACCCGTCCTACTTCATCTTTCCGGCCTGGCAGGCCTTCTATCAGCGCTCGCACCTGGTGGCGTGGCGCGACCTCGGCAGCGATGCGAAAAAGCTGCTCCCCAAAATGGACTGGGGCAGTTCGCACCTGCCCAGCGATTGGGTGACGCTGAGCGCCGACGGCAAGCTGGCGCCCGCCCAGGGCTGGCCGCCGCGCATGAGCTATGACGCGGTGCGCATCCCGATGTATATCTACTGGCAGGACCCTAAGAGCCCGCTGCTGACGCCCTGGCGCAACTGGTGGCAGGGCTTTTCCCGCAGTAAAACGCCGGCGTGGGTTAACGTCTACACCAGCGATATGTCGCCCTATTCAATGAATGAAGGCCTGCTGGCGGTTCGCGACCTGACGCTGGGCAGCAACGTTGAGAATCCCTACATTACCGCGAAGGATGACTACTACTCGGCGAGCCTGAAAATTCTGGCCTCTCTGGCGCAGAAGATGGCGCCGCAGTAGGCGCAGGAGAAGCGGCTATCATCCGGAGAGGGTTTCCTCTCCGGATTTTTTTTGCCGGTTACTGCGGGTAGGGCACCCAGTCGCCGCCGTTGAGCCGGACATAGGGTTTACCCTGATACTGGAGCACCACCGCGTTGGCGTTCTCGGAGACCGGCGCGGTTTGCGGCAGACCGCCGGTGTAGGCGCTCCAGTTAACGTTTGGGGCGGTAAACATTTTGCCGTCCACCGCGCGGGCCACCAACTCGGAGATGGCGAGATAGCTGGCGGGAGCGTCTATCTCTATTGCCGGTCCCTGATGGGGGGCCTGCATCCCGAAGAATTTCACCGCGGCGGGCACATTGGTGATCGACGGGCTGGGGATATCGCGCAGTCCCGAGACCTGCATTTTGTCTCCGCGCAGCGCAGCGCCGTGCTCGGGGACGATCACCACCATCACCTTACGGCCCGATTTCTGCAGTTCGCTGAAGAAGCTGTCCAGTTCGTCAAACAGCTTCTGGGCGCGAACCCGGTAGTCGGCGGTTTTGCTCTGGCCGGGGAAGTGGTTACCGTCGTGCAGCGACAGCAGATTAAAGAAGGTGGCCGTCCGCGCGCCGCTAGCGGCTCCTTCACCCGCCAGCCAGCGGTCGAGCACCGCCTGATTATCGTAGACCGGCGAGTTGTCAAAGGCCTGCAAATCGACCTTCAGCCCCTTCTGGTCCATCAGCGGCGCCTGCATACCGCCATCGTTGCGCAGCTCCTTGAGGAAGTCGCCGAAGACGCCGTTGTGGTCCAGCATCAGCTGCGATTTGAAGCCCAGCGCCGCCAGGTTATCGAACAGGTAGCACTGCTTGCCCGCGGGCGCGTAGAGCGCGGTGTGCGACGGCTGGCCGCAGCTGGCGCGCAGCAGGCGTATCGCCGCCGGGCCGCTGTAGGAGGTGGCGGAATTAAAATGCTTAAACACGATATCAAAGTGCGACCAGAGCGGGTGCTGCATCAGTCCGGCGGCGTCAATGTCGTCCCAGGAGAGGGAGCAGATGTTGATCACCAGCAGATCGAAGGGCTGGGCATCCGCGGGCAGCGCCGTGGGAAACGCCGTCTGGCGCTGCGCTTCGGCGTTATAGAAGCGGGTGAGCCAGGCGCTTATCCCGGATGACGTGGGCGCCCCGGTCTGCGCCGGAATATCGCCGGCAGCCGCCGGTGCGCTGCCCGGCGCCGTCGTGACGGCTGCTGCGGGCTCGTCGTGCGGCACGAGCGTGATGTTGCCCACCAGCGGGCTGATGTTGAGCCACGCCAGAATGGCCACCACGAAAACCGTTACCCGCAGCCACTGGGCGATAAACAGCCAGGCCACCAGCAGGACAAAGAACAGGCCGACCATCTGCCAGTTAATAAAGCGCGAAACCAGGTCCAGCAGATAATCGGCGCTGAAGCCCGCCAGCTGCGAGCCTTCGCTGAAAATACTCTGCGGGCCCGGCAGCCAGGTATCGTGCCAGAACAGGGCGATGCCGGGAATGATGGCGATCAGGTTGCGCCAGGCGTGCAGCCGCGGGCCGGGCAGGGGGAATAGCAGAAACGCCAGAAAGATCAGATTCAGCAGCGGATGAAAGTTAAGGTAGCCCGTCCACAGCAGGGCGAACTTGACCAGAAAGTAGAAATTCCAGCCCGAGAGGCCGCGCCAGTAGTGCCAGAAGGCGGAGCGGGGCGCCGTATGTGTTGCGTTGGTCATTTTTTATTTTTGCCTTGCCGGTGAAGAACGCCTTCAGGTTTGATAAATCGGGGCCGAAAGAAGGTCAGCCGCAGAATAATTTCAATACGCCTGGCGTGCTTGCGCAGCAGGTAGCCCAGCGGGATGAAGAGCAGCGCGCAGAGAAGCACCAGCTGGATAATATCGGCGATGGACATCATTTCCCGGAACTCCCTTCAGCATCGAGCAGACGGCGCGGCTTTGGCGTGCGCCGCCAGCCGCGCCCGTCGTGGGTCGCATTGATGACCGCGCTTTTCTTCACCGTAGGCGGCAGCGGCGGCGTCCAGTCCTTTGCGGAGTTCGCCTGCATCTCAATAAGTTCGCTGCGAAGCTGACGATCTTCGTACCAGACTTTGCGGTGGGTAAAGATGTCCCCGATGGGCAGCGGAAAAATGTGGTTAAGGGCGATTTCAATATCGTTGATGCGGCAGAACACCAGAAACAGGATCAGCGTATTGTTGCCGATCGTTACGATATCGCCGGTACGGCTCGGACGGCACAGCGTCAGGGCCTGCTCGGCGCGCAGGCCGGGCACCGGCCGCAGGGCAACCATTACCCCCCCGGGTGTCTGGCGCCAGCAGCGGGTGATCCAGCACGCTCAGCACGCCGTCGCAAAAGTCATCCCATTTCTGAAAGCCGCGCAGCGCCAGGGGATGCGTCATCTCCAGCAGCGGGCGCAGATCGTCCGGGACGTGGCGCTGGAACAGCTGCCGCTGTACGCTCTCAATCAGCGTTAGCCCCCGCGAGAGGGGCGCATTCCACGGAATGATCAGATTGGCGCCGCAGCCGAGCAGCAGCCGCTCGTCCGGCGTACGCAGGCAGGCGATGACCTCGCGCACTACGATTTTCAGGGCGTTGCCGCGCTGGCGGCGCAGGGTGTGAATCTCGCGGGCCAGCGGCTCTATCTGGGCAATGGTTTCCACCGAGAAGAGCAGCGTTGCCGCCTGGGCGCTGCGGGCGGCATTGAACAGTTCACTATTGGAATCAAAAACCGACCAGTACTCAGAGAGCAGCGGCGCCCCTTCCAGCGCAATCGCCGTACAGAGCACCTGCTGTTCGTCGCTTCTGGGCTGGACGTCGGCGATTTCATTCTCTGAAATTAACCAGCGATCGTCCATATTGATAATCGTGAGCTGCTGGTGGGCGCTGACGCCCTGCTCATTACGCCAGAAGGTAATATCGAAGAGATGGTTATCGCCCTGATAATGCAGGCGGGCAAGCCCGGACAGAGACTGATGCTGATTGAATAGCGCGGATTGTCGGGTATCGGTACCGGTGCCGTAATTTAAAATTAATAGCGAACACTGATAGTCGCTGGCCCAGCGCTGGTTTTTGTTTAACCAGTGTTTTAATCGCGTTAATGGAATATTTTCCCAAATGCTATCGGCGATTAATATGATAAATAAGTAATTAGTCGGATTGAGTGAGCAAAGAAGATCGCGGCGTAAAAAGTATAGACTATCTTGTTCATTGGGCATTGAAAATAAATCTATTTTTTGCGGACCTTGATCTTGATCTATTTTTACGATGTGATGCGGATTTTCGCTCATCGTAATTACCGCGACGCGGGCGTGCTCTTCCTGCATGGCAACCGTTTGATTTAACAGGCGTACTGCGTCCTGACGCCGCTCAACGTTAACCCACCACACGCCGCCAGCCGGCATATGGCTTACCTCACTCCATAACGATTGGATCCCGAAAGAAAATACTGGAGTCACCTTACCCTCTATCCACAACATTGTCTGCTGCTAAGTCTACTCGTAAAAACTGTCATTGGGGACTAATATTGTAATTAAACTACGGCAGTCATAGAATACTCGCCAATTTCACAGACGTCTCACCTGGCTATGAGGTTTTATTGCACTTGTCTGTGTTAATGGGATTTTTTCTTATTTGCGTAATACCCTCTAAGGACTGACAACCATGTCTGAGGAAAAAACTCGGGAACTCCCGAATGACTATTCTATGCAAAATGACTTTTTAGTATTAAGTCAGATCTTTTCGCTGGCCGAAATAAATTACAATGATATATCTCAGAGTGAGCATCTTGCCGCTGCGCTTCAGCGCTGGCCGCTATTATCAGAGTTTGCTAGCCGAAATAAGGATATCTGAATGCCCGTGCTGGTATTACAAGGCGTGCGGGGAGGCGTCGGCACCAGCTCCCTGACCGCCGCGCTGGGCTGGGCGCTGCAGGTACTGGGCGAGTCCGCCATCGTTGTGGATGCCTGTCCCAATAATATGCTGCGCTTTTTTTTCAATGATGACATTCATCGCGATGCGGGCTGGGCGCGCGCGCTCATCGACGGCACGCCGTGGCAGGATGCCGGAATGAGCTACACTTCGCGCCTCGATTTCCTGTCATTTGGCAAACTTTCTGCCGCCGAATCTCTCAATTTACCCGCCCTGTCGTCAGCCGTGGAGCCGTTTCCGGCGCTTATTGATGCCCTGCATCAGCGGGGCGGCTATCGCTGGGTTGTGGTCGATCTTCCCTCTGAACCCGTGCCCGCTCTTCTGCCGCTGGCCAATGCCTGCGACTACCATCTCACCGTGGTGACGCCTGATGCCAACACGCACATTCGCCTTCACCAGCAGGTGTTGCCGGAAAAGAGCCATCTGCTGGTCAATATGTTGAACACCGGCAGCCAGCTGCAGGAAGACCTTTACCAGCTGTGGACGCAAACGCAGGCGCGCCTGCTGCCGACGATTGTTCATCGCGATGAGGCGGTGGCCGAGTGCCTGGCCGCCAAGCAGCCGCTGGGCGAATACCGGTTCGATGCGCTGGCGGCGGAAGAGATCCTGACCCTGGCAAACTGGTGCCTGGCACAGGCGGGCGGCGCGGAGAAATCATCGTGACCCGCCTGACCGCCCTGTTGCTACCTGCGGAGGTTGCGCAGAGCCTGCGCCTGCGCTACGACGCCGGGCGACAGCGCCGCGCTTCGTGGTTTTCTGCGCTCTGCGGCTGCCTGTGGGTGCTGCTGGCCTGGCTCTTTTTGCCGCTCGAGCGCGGCCCGTGGCAGCGGGTCCGCAGCCACCATCGCGCGCTCTACCCGCATATCGATCCCCGCCGGCCGCGGCCGCTCGATCCCCTGCGCTACCTTATTCAGAGCCTCTGGCTGATAGCGGTACGCCAGACGCAAAACGGCTGGCTGATAAGCCCCCGGGCCGTGAAGCGGGTGGGGGAGATAATGGCGCGCTATCACGGCTGGCTGGATCTGCTGCCCGGGCGCGTCAGCGGTAAAATCGCCCAGCGGGAAGGACGTTCGCTGGAGGACGTGAGCCCCGGCCTGCGGCGGGTACTCCTCGGTATCGTGGTGGGCGGTTCGCTGCTGCTGGCCCTGCTCTGCGTCACCCAGCCGTTCAACCCGCTGTCGCAGTTTATTTTCCTGCTGCTGCTGTGGGGCGTTGCCCTGCTGGTGCGGCGCATCCCCGGTCGTTTTTCGATCCTGATGCTCATCGTGCTCTCGCTGACCGTCTCCTGCCGCTACATCTGGTGGCGCTACACCGCGACGCTGAACTGGGACGATCCGGTCAGCCTGACCTGCGGCCTGATCCTGCTGGTCGCCGAGACCTACGCGTGGGTCGTGCTGGTGTTTGGCTACTTCCAGGTGGTGTGGCCCCTTAACCGCAAGCCCGCGCCGCTGCCGGAGTCGACAGAAGAGTGGCCCTCGGTGGATATCTTCATTCCCACCTATAACGAAGAGCTGTCGGTGGTTAAAAATACCGTCTACGCTTCGCTCGGCCTCGACTGGCCGAAAGAGAAGCTCACCATCTGGATCCTCGACGACGGCGGGCGGGCGGCCTTCCGCGAATTTGCCCGGGAGGTGGGCGTGGAGTATATCGCCCGCGCGACCCATGAACATGCAAAAGCGGGCAACATCAACAATGCCCTGAGCCGGGCGAAGGCCGATTACGTAGCGATTTTCGACTGCGACCACGTGCCCACCCGCTCCTTCCTGCAGATGACCATGGGCTGGTTTCTGAAGGACCGTAAGCTGGGGGTAATGCAGACGCCGCACCACTTCTTCTCGCCGGATCCCTTTGAGCGCAACCTGGGCCGCTTTCGCAAAACGCCCAACGAAGGCACGCTGTTTTACGGCCTGGTGCAGGATGGGAACGATATGTGGAACGCCACCTTCTTCTGCGGCTCCTGCGCGATTATCCGCCGCATCGCACTCGATGAGATTGGCGGCATCGCGGTAGAAACCGTCACCGAAGATGCCCACACCTCTCTGCGCCTGCACCGCAAGGGCTATACCTCGGCCTATATCCGTATTCCGCAGGCTGCGGGGCTGGCGACGGAGAGCCTCTCTGCGCACATCGGCCAGCGCATACGCTGGGCGCGGGGGATGGTGCAGATTTTTCGCATGGACAACCCGCTGCTCGGCAAGGGGCTGACCATGGCCCAGCGCATCTGCTACGCCAACGCCATGCTGCACTTTCTCTCCGGCATTCCGCGGCTGGTGTTTCTCACCGCGCCGCTGGCGTTTCTGCTGCTGCACGCCTACATCATCTACGCCCCGGCACTGATGATTGCCCTGTTCGTCATCCCGCACATGCTTCACGGCAGTATTACCACGTCGCGCATTCAGGGCCGCTACCGCTACTCTTTCTGGAGCGAAATCTATGAGACGGTGCTGGCCTGGTATATCGCCCCGCCGACCGTGATGGCGCTGATCAACCCAAAAATCGGCAAATTCAACGTCACGGCAAAGGGCGGGCTGGTTAAAGAGGAGTACGTGGACTGGGTGATCTCCCGCCCCTATCTGGGGCTGGTGCTGCTGAATCTGCTCGGCGTTGCCTTCGGCATCTGGCGCTGCTTTTACGGTCCGGAGAATGAAATCCCCACCGTCTGGATAAGCCTGCTGTGGGTGATGTACAACCTGATTGTGCTCGGCGGCGCTGTCGCCGTTTCGGTCGAGAGCAAGCAGATCCGCCGCTCCCATCGGGTCGAGATCAACCTGCCTGCGGCCATTGCCCGCCAGGACGGCCACCTCTTCTCCTGCACGCTGCACGATTTTTCCGACGGCGGCGTCGGCCTGCACATCAACGGCGACAGCCTGGTGGTGGAGGGCCAGCAGGTGAAGCTGCTGCTCAGACGCGGGCAGCAGGAATTTATGTTCCCGGCGAAGGTGGTCCGGGTGATGGGGCGCGAGCTGGGGCTGAACCTGCTGCCGATGACCACCCGCCAGCACATCGACTTCGTGCAGTGCACCTTCGCCAGGGCCGATACCTGGGCGCGCTGGCAGAACAGTTTTCCTGAAGATAAGCCGGTTGAGAGCATGTTTGACGTGCTGAGGCTTGGCTTCCACGGCTACCGCCACCTGGCAGAATTCACGCCGCCGGCGGTGAAATATCTTTTCCGTTTCCTCCTTGCCACGACCGCCTGGTTCGTGTCGTTTGTGCCGCGCCCTCCCGAGCGGCGCGCCGCGACGCCAGCGCCGGCTCAGGCACTCGCACAACAATGATGACAAGATGATGAAAAACAAAACATTCTGGAAGTATGCCGTGGCGATGGGGGTAGGGAGCTTACTCCCGTCAGCGTCCTGGTCTGAGACCGCGGCGGCGGATGCCGCTCACGAGCCGGCGGCCACCGCCATGTCGGCCACCGCCAGTCCGCCGGTGGTCAACGGCGCGTCCTCCCGCGACGTGAAGCTCAGCTTTGCGCAGATAGCGCCGGCGCCGGGCAGCATGACGCTGCGCGGGGCCAATCCCAACGGCAATGTGCAGTTCGGCACCCGCAGCGATGAAGTGGTCTCGAACGCGGTGCTGAACCTGATTTATACGCCGTCGCCCTCGCTGCTGCCGGTAGAGTCGCAGCTGAAGGTCTATCTCAACGACGAGCTGATGGGCGTGCTGCCGGTGACGAAGGAGCAATTAGGTAAAAAGGTGATGGCCCAGGTGCCTATCGATCCGCTCTACATTACCGATCTGAACAACGTGCGGCTGGAGTTCGTCGGCCACTACCGCGACGTCTGTGAAAACCAGGCCAGCACCACGCTGTGGCTGGACGTTGCCCGCGCAACCTCGCTTGAGATGAACGTGCAGAAGCTGAACGTGAAAAACGATCTCTCCCACTTCCCGGTGCCGTTCTTTGACGCCCGCGACAGCCGCCAGCTGACGCTGCCGTTTGTCTTTGCCGCAACGCCGGACACCATGCAGCAGAAGGCCGCCGCGGTCATCGCCTCGTGGTTTGGCGCGCAGGCCGAGTGGCGCGGGCAGACATTCCCGGTTATCTACAACGCCGTGCCTGCCAGCAATGCGATTGTCTTCGCCACCAACGACAGGCGGCCCGACTTCCTGCGCGATCATCCGCCGGTCGCGGCGCCGACCATCGAGATGATGGACAGCCCCGATAATCCCTACGTCAAGCTGCTGGTGGTGTTTGGCCGCGATGACAGCGATCTGCTGAAAGCCGCGCAGGGCATCGCCGCCGGCAATATTCTGTTTCGCGGCAGCCGCGTGACGGTGGATGAGATCAAGCCGCTGCAGCCGCGCAGGCCCTACGATGCGCCAAACTGGGTCAGCACCGACCGTCCGGTCACCTTCGGCGAGCTGAAAAAATATGACGAGCAGCTGCAGTCCTCGGGGCTGGAGCCGGCCTCCATTAACCTGACCCTCAATCTGCCCCCGGACCTCTATCTGCTGCGCAGCAACGGCATTGATATGGACCTGAAGTATCGCTACACCATGCCGGCGATTAAGGACAGTTCGCGGATGGATATCAGCCTCAACAACCAGTTCCTCGAGTCCTGGAGCCTCAGCTCAACCCAGGATACCAAAAGCCTGCTGCTGCACCTGCCGATCGTGCAGGGGCTGCTGGACGGGAAAAGCGAGGTCACCATTCCGGCGCTGAGGCTGGGAGCGACCAACCAGATCCGCTTCGATTTTCAGTACATGAACCCGATGCCGGGCGGCTCGATTGATAACTGCATTACCTTCCAGCCGGTAAAAAACTACGTGGTGATTGGCGATGATTCGACCATCGACTTCTCGCACTACTACCACTTCATGGCGATGCCGGATCTGCGCGCTTTTGCCAACGCCGGCTTCCCCTTCAGCCGGATGGCCGATCTCTCTGAGACGCTGATCGTCATGCCGCCGGCGCCGACCGCCAGCCAGGTGAGCACCCTGCTGGACGTGGTGGCGACCGTCGGCGGCCAGACCGGGCTGACCGGCGCGAAACTGAACATCACCAGCGACGGCGCGCAGATGCAGAAGCAGGATGCCGACATCCTGCTGATCGGCAACATTCCGCCGGCGCTAAAGGACGATAAGCATATCGACCTGCTGGTAGATGCCGCGAAGAGCTGGGTAAAGACGCCTTCCCGCCACCACGAGCTGGCGAGCGTTACGCCGGCGGATCGGGAGCGCCAGGCGATGGTGCAGACCACCGTCAGCGCCAACGGGCCGATGGCCGCCATCATTGGCTTCCAGTCGCCGTACAGCGATCAGCGCAGCGTCATTGCCTTTATGGCGGACAGCCCGCGCGGTTTTGAGCTGCTCAACGGCGCGCTCAACGACAGCGGCAAGCGGGCGGCGATGTTTGGCTCAGTAGCGGTGATCCGCGAATCGGGCGTTAACAGCCTGCGGGTCGGCGACGTCTACTATATCGGCCATCTGCCCTGGTATGAGCGGGTCTGGTTTGCCCTCTCTACGCATCCGGTACTGCTGGCCATTCTGGCGGCAATCAGCGTGGTGCTGCTGGCCTGGGTCCTGTGGCGTCTGCTGCGCATCCTCAGCCGCCGCCGTCTCGATGCGGACGACGAGTAACGGCAGATGAAAAGGGTTATTGCATCGCGAAGCTGTTTTCTTGCCCTGGCTTTCGGTCTGCTGCTGCCCGCCGCGCACGGCGCATCGTCGGCGCAGGATCAGCTGCTTGAGCAGGTCCGCCTGGGCGAGGCCAGCAAGCGGGAAGATCTGGTGCGCCAGTCCCTCTATCGCCTGGAGCTTATCGCCCCGGACGATCCGCAGGTGATTGCCGCCAGAATGCGCTATCTCCAGCGTCAGGGCGATCTGGCCGGCGCGCAGAAGCAGCTCGCGCGGCTGCAAAAGGCGAGCGCGGACGCGGCGATTTATCAGGCGGCGCGCGCCGAACTGCAGGTCGGCACGCCTGCGGGCCGCCAGGCGCTGCAGCAGGCGCGTCTGCAGGTCGCCACCGGGCACGTCCCGGAGGGCGTGGCACTCTACGATAAGCTGTTTAACGGGCCGCCGCCGGACGGCGATTTGGCGACAGAGTACTGGACCGCCGTCGCCGGCATCCCCGCCCGGCGCGCCGAGGCGCTGGGCAAACTGCAGGCGCTGAACGGCAGAATGCCCGGTAACGTGCAGCTGCAGTCGACGCTGGCGAGAATGCTGCTGCGCGATAACCGCGAGCCGCAGGCCTACGCGCTGCTTGAGCAGATGGCCCGCTCGAACGGCGGGCGTAATACTGCCGCCGATATCTGGTACGACCGGATCAAAAACCAGCCGACCAGCGCCGACAGCGTTAAGGCCCTGCAGCGCTTTTTGCAGGTCTTTAACAGCGGCGAGCAGGCCGACGACGCCCGCCAGCGGCTGGCAGCGCAGCAAAAACAGCTGGCCGATCCGCAGTTTCGCGCCCTCGCCGAGCGGCAGGCCCGCGCGGCAAGGGTGGCTGAGGCGCAGGCCAGCCGACCGCAGACCTGGCAGATCTACTGGCCGCTGATCCGCCGGGGCGACGCGGCGCTGAAGGCGAATAACCTCCCCGCGGCCGAGCGCTATTACCGCCAGGCCCGGCGGACCGATCCCGGCAATAGCTATGCGGTGCTGGGCCTCGGCGACGTGGCCCTGGCGCGCCAGCAGACCGCGGCCGCGGAGGCTTACTATCTGCAAACCCTGCGCCTGGACAGCGGCAACAGCAGCGCCGTGCGCAGGCTGGCAAATATCTATCGCCAGCAGTCGGCGGACAAGGCGACGGCGTTCATTAACGGCCTCTCTCCCCGCCAGCGGCGCAGCATCAACGACATCGAGCGCAGCCTGACCGACGACCGGCTGGCCCGCCAGGCGGAAACCCTGGAGAGCCAGGGGCGCTGGGCGCAGGCGGCGGAAATTCAGCGCCGTCGGCTGGCTCAGGATCCCGACAGCGTGTGGATCACCTACCGGCTGGCGAAGGATCTTTCGCAGCGCGGAGAAAACCGCGAAGCGGACGCCCTGATGGACAATCTGGCCCGCCGTAAACCCGGCGATCCGCAGCAGGTGTACGCGGTTGGCCTCTACCTCTCCGGGCGCGACCGGGACGCGGCGGCGATAGCGCATCTCAATACCCTGGCGAAAAGCCGCTGGAACGACAACATTCGCGAGCTGGACCAGCGCCTGCGGCAGGGCGCTATCCTGCAGCGGGCTAATCAGCTGCGCGACGCGGGCAGCGAAGCGCAGGCGGTGGCCCTGCTGCGCCAGCAGCCGGCCGCCGTTCGCTACGATTTAACGCTCGCCGACTGGGCGCAGCAGCGGGGCGACGGCGAGGCGGCGGCGGGCTTTTACCGGGCGGCGCTGGTCCGCGAGCCGGATAATGCCGACGCCCACCTCGGGCTGGCTGAAGTTTACGCCGAAGGCGAGGCGCCGACGGCGGCCAGGGCGGAGCTGTCGCGCATCGATCCTGGCGCGGTTTCGCTCAATATGCAGCGGCGCATGGCGCTGGTGCAGGCCCGCACCGGCGATGAGGCGGGGGCGGCGCGCAGGTTCCGCCAGATTGCGGCGAAGGCGAAGGCCGCGCCGCCCTCCATGGAGAGTGCGATGGTACTGCGCGACGCCGCCCGGCTGGAAGACCAGCAGGGCAATCCGCAGCGGGCGCTGGAGACCTATAAGGATGCGATGGTGGCGGCGGGTATCGCGCCAGACCGCCCGCGGGATAATGACGGCTTCACCCGCCTGACCCGCAATGACGCAAAAGACGACTGGCTGAAGCGGGGCATTCGCAGCGACGCCGCCGACCTCTATCGCCAGCAGGATCTTAACGTGACGCTTGAGCACGACTTCTGGGGCTCCAGCGGCACCGGCGGCTACTCCGACCTCAAGGCGCATACCACCATGCTGGAAGTGGATGCCCCGCTCGCCGACGGGCGGATGTTCTTTCGCAGCGATTTCGTCAGCATGAACGCCGGGCGCTTCTCAACAGACGACAACGGCGTCTACGCGCCGAAGTGGGGCACCTGCCGGGACCTTCCGTGCCGCGGCGGCAGCACGCGCCAGCGCGATACCGGCACCAGCGTGGCGGTAGGCTGGCGCAACCAGACGTGGAATATGGACATCGGCACCACGCCGATGGGATTCGACGTGGTAGATATGGTCGGCGGCCTGAGCTACAGCGACAGCATCGGCCACGTCGGCTATACCGTCGAGGGGCACCGGCGCCCCATCTCCAGCTCGCTGCTGGCCTTCGGTGGCCAGACCGACACCAATACCGGAACCACCTGGGGCGGCGTGCGCGCCGACGGCGGCGGGGTGAGCATGAGCTACGACCGGGGCGATCGCAACGGCGTCTGGGCCTCGCTCAGCGGGGATACGCTCACCGGCAAAAATGTGGAAGACAACTGGCGCGTGCGCTGGATGGCGGGCTACTACTATAAGCTCATTAACGACAATAACCGCCGGGTGACGGTGGGCCTCAACAACATGGTCTGGCACTACGATAAAGACCTCAGCGATTACACCCTCGGCAAGGGAGGCTACTACAGCCCGCAGCAGTATCTCTCATTTGCGGTGCCGGTGAACTGGCGCGAGCGCACGGAGAACTGGTCGTGGGAGCTGGGCGGTTCGGTCTCCTGGTCGCACTCGAAAACCGACGACCAGCCGCGCTATCCGAAGCCCGGCCTGCTGCCGGATAACTTCCGCAGCGCCGGACGGCAGCTCGTTGACGACGGCAGTACCTCCTCCGGCGTGGGCTATACCGCCCACGCGCTGATTGAGCGGCGGGTAACCTCCAACTGGTTTGTCGGCGCGGCGATTGATGTCCAGGAAGCGAAGGATTACACCCCGAGCCACGCCCTGCTGTACGTACGCTACTCGGCGGCGGGCTGGCAGGGCGATATGGATATGCCGCCGAGGCCGCTCATCCCTTACGCCGACTGGTAACAGAATAGGCTTAAATACGCGCGCGCCTGTCTCTCTCTGCCCTTTGTTGACGTATAATGTGGCAAAAATCACTAAATGCCGGGCTAATTTGTGTTAACCCGGCTTATCGTGTTGCGTCCGCGGGCGTACGGGTTTATTTCGGGGAGACTCCTTTTGCGCGTCAGTCGCTCACTTACAATCAAGCAGATGGCCATGGTGGCGGGCGTCACCATGGTTTTCGTGTTTATTTTTTGTTCCATATTGCTGTTCCACTTTGTCCAGCAGCACCGCTACCTGGTGGCAACCCAGATGGAGACGGTTGCGCGCTCGGTGCGGGAACCGCTGTCATCTGCGATCCTGAAAGGCGACATTCCCGAGGCGGAAACCATCCTTGAGCGCATTAAGCCGGCGGGGATCGTCAGCCGCGCCGACGTGGTGCTGCCCAACCAGTTCCAGGCCCTGCGCATGCGCTTTACGCAAGAGCGGCCGGTGCCGGTGAGCGTGACCCGGCTGTTCGAGCTGCCGGTGCAGATCTCGCTGCCGATCTACTCCCTGCAGCGGCAGGCGAATCCCCAGCCGCTGGCCTATCTGGTGCTGCAGTCTGACTCCTGGCGCACCTACAAGTTCGTGATGAGCGCGCTCTCCACGTTGGTGACCACTTACTTTCTTCTGGTGCTGATGCTGACGGTGGCGCTGACGTGGTGCATCAATCGCCTGATTGTCCGCCCGCTGCGGGCCATTGCCCGCGACATTACCGACGTCTCTCCCGAGGCGCGGGTCGGCCATCAGCTGACCCAGCCCCGGCTGCACAATGATGATGAAATCGGCATGCTGGTGCGCAGCTATAACCGCAATCAGCTGATCCTGCAGCAGGAGCTGGCGGCCGGTGACGGCCGCCATCCGCTCTCCGGATTGCCCGATAAGGCCGCTCTCGACCTCTGGCTTGCCGGGGCGGTAAGCGACCAGAAGACCACGGCGCTTATCGTTGTCGGCTGCGAAACGCTGCAGGAGACGGCGGGCGTGCTCACCGAGGGCCAGCGCGAGGCGCTGCTGCTGGCGGTAGTGGACAGAATCAAATCTGCGCTCTCGCCGCGCATGGCGCTATGCCAGACGGGGGCCAGCGACTTTGCCATTCTGGCCCACGGCGTAAAAGAGCCGGGGCACGCCGTGACGTTAAGTCAGCAAGTACTCACTCTCATAAACGAGCGCCTGCCGCTCGACGAGTTCCAGCTGCGGCCCGCCGCCAGCATCGGAATTGCCATGTTCCACGGCGAACTCAGCGCCGCAGAGCTCTATTACCGGGCCTGTTCCGCGGCGTTTACCGCGCGGCGTAAGGGCAAGAATAAGATTGAATTCTACGATCCGCAGCAGGCCGAGAGCGCCCGCCGTCGCCTGACCGAAGAGAGCGACATTCTGGCCGCGCTGGATAACCGCCAGTTCGCTCTCTGGCTGCAGCCGCAGTTCGATGCCGCCAGCGGCAGAGTCGCCGGCGCGGAGGCGCTGCTGCGCATGCGCCAGCCCGACGGCAGCTGGACGCTGCCGGCCGACCTGATTGAACGTATCGAGACCTGCGGCCTGATGGTGACCGTCGGCTACTGGGTGCTGGAGGCCGCCTGTCAGCAGCTGGCCGCATGGCAGAGCCGGGGCATCGCGATGCCGCTGTCGGTAAACCTCTCCGCCCTGCAGCTGATGCATCACGATATGCTCTCCGGCGCGCTGGAGCTGCTTAACCGCTACCGTATCGCCCCCGGCACCCTGGTGCTGGAAGTGACCGAGAGCCGGCGAATTGACGATCCCGAGGTGGTGATGGCGACGCTGAGGCCGCTGCGCACGGCGGGCGTCAGGATAGCGCTGGATGATTTCGGCATGGGCTATGCGGGACTGAGCCAGCTGCAGCAGATGAAGGCGCTGCCGATAGATATTCTCAAAATCGACAAGCTGTTCGTCGACGCGCTGCCTGACGATTCGACGGTGATCGCCATGATTGTGCAGCTGGCGAAGGCGCTCGGTCTGGGCATTGTCGCCGAAGGCGTGGAGAGCGAGGCCCAGCGGGCGTGGCTGCGCGACGCCGGGGTCGACGTGCTGCAGGGCTTCCTTTTTGGGCGCGCGCTGCCGCCGGAACTGTTCGATCAGGATTACCTCTGCGTGCCTGAGAGGAGTGAAAACGTCTGACCTGTTGCCTGCTTTCGCGAGCCAGCTCAAAGTTTTTAATATTTGTATTTCTGTTTGTATCTGTAATTGTTTACAGGATGTTATTTTAGGGCCGCAGGCGAATAAAAACCTTACCCAGCCTGTGGTTTTATCTTAAGGACATCCTATGAAAACCTCTCTGTTCAAAAGTCTCTATTTTCAGGTATTGACGGCCATTGCTATCGGTATTTTGCTGGGCCATTTCTACCCGGAGCTGGGTGCACAAATGAAACCGCTTGGTGACGCGTTTGTTAAGCTCATCAAAATGGTCATCGCCCCGGTCATCTTCTGTACCGTGGTGACGGGCATCGCCGGCATGGAGAGCATGAAGGCGGTTGGCCGTACCGGCGCAGTGGCGCTGCTCTACTTTGAAATCGTCAGTACCATCGCGCTGATCATTGGCCTTATCATCGTCAACGTAGTCCAGCCGGGCGCGGGCATGAACGTCGACCCCTCCACGCTTGATGCGAAGGCGGTTGCCGTCTACGCCGCGCAGGCCAAAGATCAGGGCATCGTCGCCTTCCTGCTGGATATCATTCCCGGCAGCGTGATCGGCGCTTTCGCCAGCGGCAACATTCTGCAGGTGCTGCTGTTTGCGGTGCTGTTTGGCTTTGCGCTGCATCGCCTGGGCAGCAAGGGCCAGCTGATTTTCAACGTTATCGAGAGCTTCTCGCAGGTTATCTTCGGCATCATCAATATGATCATGCGCCTGGCGCCAATCGGTGCCTTCGGGGCGATGGCCTTTACTATCGGTAAATACGGCGTCGGTACGCTGGTGCAGTTGGGGCAGCTGATCGTCTGCTTCTACATCACCTGTATTCTGTTCGTGGTGGTGGTGCTCGGCTCGATTGCCCGCGCTACGGGCTTCAGCATCTTTAAATTTATCCGCTACATTCGCGAAGAGCTGCTGATCGTCCTCGGGACCTCCTCCTCGGAATCGGCGCTGCCGCGGATGCTCGATAAAATGGAGAAGCTCGGCTGCCGCAAATCGGTGGTGGGGCTGGTGATCCCGACGGGCTACTCTTTCAACCTTGACGGCACCTCGATATACCTGACGATGGCGGCGGTGTTTATCGCCCAGGCGACTAACAGCCATATGGACATTTTCCATCAGGTAACGCTGCTGGTGGTGCTGCTGCTCTCTTCGAAAGGTGCCGCCGGGGTCACGGGCAGCGGATTTATCGTGCTGGCGGCCACCATTTCTGCGGTAGGGCATCTGCCGGTCGCCGGGCTGGCGCTGATCCTCGGTATCGACCGCTTTATGTCTGAAGCCCGCGCCCTGACTAACCTCGTCGGAAACGGCGTGGCAACCATCGTGGTCGCGAAGTGGGTCAAAGAACTCGACCCGAAGCAGCTTGATGACACCCTTAATAACCGCGTTCCCGCCCCGAAAACGGGTGAAATTTCCTAATTAAACGCTAACTTATCCCTGCAAATAGCCCGCAGTCCTTGAACGACTGCGGGCACCCACGCATAATTCGCCATAATTTTTCGCAGACGTGTGACATTTAATCGTTTATACGGTCTAAATCACGTCTTTAACTCACCGCAACAGTGAGTCGTTCTCATAACCAGGATTGTTCAGGGGTTGATATGCAGGGCAAAAAAATTCGACTCGTCGCGGGCGGGATGCTGATACTGGCGGCGGCTGGCTACGCGCAGGCTGAAACACTCCAGCCCGATCAGGCCTGGCAGCAGGGGACGCTGGCCAATGGCCTGCAGTGGCAGGTGCTGGCGACGCCCCAACGCCCAAGCGACCGTATCGAGGTCCGTTTTCAGATCAATGCCGGTTCGCTCGCCGAAAGTACCCAGCAGACCGGCTTCAGCCATCTTCTTTCCCGTCTTGCCTTAACCCAGAGCGGCAGCCTGCAGGCTACGCAGGCGCGTTCGCTGTGGCAGCAGAGCATGGTGCCCGCACACCCGCAGCCGCCCGCCGTCGTCTCCTATGACTACACCCAGTTCAGCCTCAGCCTGCCCAACAACCGCAGCGATCTGCTGAAAGAGGCCCTGACGTGGCTCGCGGACGCCGGCGGCAATGTCGACATCACGCCGGAGGCCGTCAATCACGCCCTCAGCAGTGAAGATATGGTGGCGACCTGGCCGCAGGACCCGAAGGACGGCTGGTGGCGCTATCGCCTGAAGGGCTCGGCCATGCTCGGCCACGATCCTTCCGACCCGGTCAAGCAGCCGGTCGATATTGCCCAGCTGAAAAAGTTCTACCACCGCTGGTACACCCCGGATGCGATGCAGCTGGTGATTGTCGGCAACGTTGACAGCCGCAGCGTCGCGGAGCAGATCGGTAAGACTTTCGGTGAGCTGAAAGGTAAACGCGAAACGCCGGCGCCGGTGCCGACGCTCTCGCCGCTGCCCACCGCGCCGGTCAGCATCATGAGTGATACGGTGACCCAGCCGCGGCTGGCCATTATGTGGGATACGCCGTGGTCGCCGATCCGCGACTCGGCCGCGCTGGAGCGCTACTGGCGCGCCGACCTGGCGCGCGAAGCGCTGTTCTGGCACGTCCAGCAGCAGCTGAGCAAGAATAATATGAAGGATACCGGCCTCGGCTTCGACTGCCGGGTTATCTGGCTGCGCGCCCAGTGCGGCATCAACCTGGACTCGCCCTACGACAGCCTCAACGGCAACCTTGACCTGCTGGCAAAGGCGCTGGCAGAGGTGCGCGATCGCGGGCTGTCTCAGGAGGAGTTTGACGCGCTGGTGGCGCAGAAAAACCTTGAGCTGCAGAAGCTGTTTGCCACCTACGCCCGCACCGATACCCGCGTGCTGATGGGCCAGCGGCTGCGCTCGCTGCAGAATCAGGTGGTGGACATTGCGCCTGAGCAGTACCAGAAGCTGCGCGAGGGCTTTCTCGACTCGCTAACGCTCAACGGCCTCAACCAGGACCTGCGCCAGCAGCTGTCGCAGGAGATGGCGCTGGTGCTGCATCTGCCGAAGGGCGAGCCGGAATTTAATATGAAGGAGCTGCAGGCGACGTGGGATAAGCTGATGGCGCCGTCGGCAGCACCCGCGCCGGTCGCCGCAGACGCCGCGCATCAGGACGTGACGGATATTCCTGCCGGACAGCAGTGATGTTAAAAGCCCTCTCCCGGACCGGAGAGGGCCGAACGGTCAGGCCGGCATGGCCTCGCGGGGAATGATTGCCCCGCGGTACTGAATCACCGTGCTGGCCGTCAGGTGACCGCGCTTTGCCGCCTCTTCCGCGCTGCCGCCGGTGAGACGCACGGCCAGATAGCCGGCGCTGAAGGAGTCCCCGGCTGCAGTAGTATCAACCACCTTCTCTTTCGGCAGCTTCACCGCCGGTACTTCCGCCAGCGCCTCGCCGCTGATTGCCACCAGGCAGGAGTCTGCGCCGCGCTTAATCACCACCTCGCTAACGCCGGCGGCCTGCGTGCGGGCAATCACTTCCTCAACCGGCTTCACGCCCCACAGCGCATCTTCGTCATCAAGCGTCAGGAACGCGATATCGGTGCAGGTCAGCATCTGCTGATAGATCCGCTGCGTCTCTTCGCGGCTGCCCCACAGCCGGGGGCGATAGTTGTTATCAAAGATAACCTTACCGCCGTTGGCGCGGCATTCGCGCAGCAGGGAGAACAGCTTTTCGCGGCTGGCCGGGCTTAAGATAGCCAGGCTGATGCCGCTCAGGTAGAGATAGTCAAACGTCGCCAGCGCTTCGCAAATCTCAGACGCCTGGTCGCTCTCCAGCCAGAACTTTGCCGCCGCTTCGTTGCGCCAGTAGTAGAACGTGCGCTCGCCGGTTTCATCGGTTTCAATGTAGTAGAGTCCCGGCAGACGGTTTTCCATGCGCTGGATAAGCGACGTCTGCACCCGCTCGGCCTGCCAGGCGTCCATCATCTGCTGGCTGAAGGTATCAGTGCCCAGCGCGGTTACGTAGCAGACCTGCAGGTCTGCTTCGTCTACCTGGCGGGCAATATAGACGGAAGTGTTTAAAGTATCGCCGCCAAAGCCGCGATTCACCGCGGAGCCCTGTTCCGACAGCTCAATCATGCATTCGCCGATGACGGCAATTTTTTTAGACATAGTCGTCAAACCCAATCCGGAATCGAAAAACAGCGCTAGTGTGCGCTGAGCCACAGAGGTGGTCAATGATATTAAAACAACGTTCCATTATTTCTTTGAGCTAACGCGTATTCCGGTATTAAAAGCGCCGTCGTGAGTGATAAAGTTCTGCTTAGGGCTGCCGATAATGCTGTAATGCATCATCACTGATTCAGTACTTAACAGGAAAACGGCGATGAAGTTAAGTCAGGTTATCCGGCAGATAAATGTTCCCGACGGTGGGTTTGAAAGCCTGCAGGAGCGCCGCTACTGGCTGGAGTGCGAGCGGGCATATACCTGGCAGCCAATCTACCGGACCTGCGGCAGGCTGATGGCCATTGAGCTGCTGACGGTCGTGACGCATCCGGCCCATCCGGGAAAATATATCGCCCCGGACCGCTATTTCTCCGAAGTGGCCGTGCGCCAGCGTCTTGACGTGGTGAAAGAGCAGCTGGCGATGCTCTTTGAGCACCGCAGCCTGTTTATCCGCAACGAGATCCTGGTCTCGGTTAACGTTGACGGGCCCACGCTGCTGGTGATGCGCCAGGATCCCTCTCTGATGGCGCTGATCGATGACTCGCCGTGGCTGCGCTTTGAGCTGGTGGAGCATGCCCGGCTGCCGGACGACGCCCCGGTTACCAGCCTGAGCGAGTTTGGCCCGCTGTGGCTGGATGATTTCGGCACCGGTCTGGCGAATTTTTCAGCGCTTGGTGAGGTCAAATACGACTTTATTAAGCTTGCCCGGGAGCTGTTCATCATGCTGCGGCAAAGTCCGGAGGGGCACACCCTGTTTGGTCAGCTTATCCTGCTGATGAACCGCTACTGCCGCGGCGTTATCGTTGAAGGCGTCGAAACGGAGGAGGAGTGGCGGGCCGTTCAGGACTCCCCGGCCTTCGCGGCCCAGGGCTATTTTTTATCGCGCCCGGCTCCCATCAGCCGTCTGAGTGAGGTGGCACTCAATCTCTCCTGATCCGCAACCCTCAGCTATAGTCATGAATGGTGAGGAAAAACAGGAGTGCTCCCGGCATGACAAAAACCAAAAAGGCCATCAGCATCGTTTCAGGGACGCTGGTGCTGCTCATTGTGGTTGCGATCATTTTCATTGCGACCTTTGACTGGAACCGGCTCAAGCCGACCATTAATCAGAAAGTCTCGGCGGAGCTGAACCGCCCCTTTGCCATTCGCGGCGATCTTGGGGTGGTCTGGGAGCGGCAGCCCTCGGAGCGCGGCTGGCGAAGCTGGGTGCCGTGGCCGCACGTCCACGCCGACGATGTTATCCTCGGCAATCCGCCGGATATTCCGCAGGTGACGATGGTCCATCTGCCGCGCGTGGAGGCCACCCTGGCGCCGCTGTCGCTGCTGAGCAAAACCGTCTACCTGCCGTGGATCAAGCTGGTGCAGCCGGACGCGCGCATCATTCGCCTGTCGGAAAAAACCAACAACTGGACCTTCAATCTGGCCTCTGACAAAGAGGGCGATAAAGATAAACAGCCGTCCGCGTGGTCCTTCCGGCTCGACAATATTCTCTTCGATCGCGGGCGGATCGCCATCGACGACAAGGTGACCCGCGCCGATATTGAGATCCTCGTCGATCCGCTGGGCAAGCCGCTGCCGTTTAGCGAAGTGACGGGCGATGCGGGCAAGGGCGACAAAAAAGCGGGCGACTACGTCTTTGGCCTCAAGGCCAGCGGCCGCTATAACGGCGAGCCGCTCACCGGCAGCGGCAAAATCGGCGGCATGCTGGCGCTTAAAAGCGAGGGGACGCCCTTCCCGGTGCAGGCGGACTTTCGCTCCGGTAATACCCGGGTGGCGTTCAGTGGTACGGTCAACGATCCGATGAAAATGGGCGGCGTCGATCTGCGGCTGAAGTTTTCCGGCGACTCGCTCGGCAATCTCTACGATCTCACCGGCGTGCTGCTGCCGGACTCGCCGCCGTTTGAAACTGACGGTCGGCTGGTGGCGAAAATCGACGCCGATAAAGGCTCGGTGTTTGATTACCGCGACTTCAACGGCCGCATCGGCGACAGCGACATCCACGGCTCGCTGAAGTATTCCACCGGCAAGCCACGCCCGAAGCTGAGCGGCGATCTGGTATCGAAACAGCTGCGGCTGGCGGACCTGGGGCCGCTTATCGGCGTGGACTCCGGGAAGGGCACCAAATCGGCGGAGGTGAAGAAAGACGTTCAGCCTGCGGACAAAGTGCTGCCCTACGACCGCTTTGAGACCGACAAGTGGGACGTCATGGACGCGGACGTGCGCTTTAAGGGCAACCGCATCGAGCACGGTACGACGCTGCCGCTGAATAATCTCTCCACCCACGTTATCCTTGAAAACGGCGACCTGCGGCTGCAGCCGATCAAGTTTGGCATGGCCAGCGGCACCATTGACGCCGATATTCACCTCGCCGGTAACAGAAAGCCGATGCGCGGCGAGGCGGATATTCAGGCCCGGCGGCTGCGCCTCAAAGAGCTGATGCCGAAAGCGGAGATGATGCAGAAAACCATCGGCGAGCTTAACGGCGACGCGAAGCTGCAGGGAACCGGCAACTCGGTGGCGGCGCTGCTTGGTTCGAGCAACGGCAGCCTCAAGCTGTTGATGAACGACGGGGTGGTGAGCCGCAACCTGATGGAGATCCTGGGCCTCAACGTCGGCAACTTTATCGTCGGGCAGATCTTTGGCGACGATGAGGTGCGGGTCAACTGCGCGGCGGCGAACCTCGATATCCGCAGCGGCGTGGTGACGCCGCGGATCTTCGCCTTTGATACGCAAAACGCGCTGGTCAACGTCACCGGTAATCTGCGCTTTGCCTCCGAGCAGATGGATTTAACCATCGATCCTGAGAGTAAGGGTCTGCGGGTGATTACCCTGCGCTCGCCGCTGTACGTGCGCGGTACCTTCAAGCACCCGGACTACGGCGTTAAGCCGGGGCCGCTTATCGTGCGCGGCGCGGTCGCCGCCGCGCTGGCGACGCTGGTCACCCCGGCGGCGGCGCTGCTGGCGCTGATCTCACCGTCGGAAGGCGATAACAATCAGTGCCATGCGATCTTGTCGCAGCTGAAGAAGTAGCAGAGCGGTTTTTGCCGGGCGGCGCTGCGCTTGCCCGGCCTACAAAATCAGGCAAAGGTGGTTAATTTACTGAGGGTGTTAAAAGTCCGGCTTAAAATCGCCTCAGATTCTGCCGTCTGGCCGGGGCAGCCCGCAGGGATGCGGGCTGAGGCGAAACGAGGCATGGACAAAATCGTCCGGAACGATTTTGAATAATGCGCAGCATTGGCCCCCGGAGGGGCGAGGCCCAGGGATGGGCCGAGTAATCACGAGTCGAGCCGTACCCGAAAGCCAGACGGCAGAATCTGAGGTTCCGCGCAGCGGCGATTTTTGTTGCCGGGAGCCGGGATTGCAAAGGGGGCGGCGGCGAGCCCCTTTTGCACGTTCACCGCAGAAATTCTTACAGAGAAGCAGAGTGCTGCGAGTGAACGGAACTCTTCCACAATCCTGTACAGAATGGGATTTTGTATTTACAGGCCATAAAAGTATCTACACTACCGGCGGCGTCTGAGTGCGTAGGCCCGGTAAGCGCAGCGCCGCCGGGCGTTTGTGGGCAGAACCTTACTTACCCCAGCCCTGCCACTGCAGCGTCATATACTGCACCAGCGTGCTGTTGCTGATGCTCTCTCCGAGTACCTCAAAGAAGCGGCTGGCGTACACCGGCTCAATCGGTTTTTTCGGCTTACACAGCTTCGCGGCGCGGAACGGATTGCGCGGCGGCTGGGCGGGCTGACTGACCGGCGGCCGGGCGCTGCCCGGCGTCGAGGTATCCACCTGCGGTTCGTTGAGCAGGCTGCTCGGGCGCACGAGGGTGATATCCGGCGGCAGGCTGTAAATCATCTGCTGCAGCACGCGCACCGTTGTCGGGTGCGGGTGGCCGATGGCGATGGTGGAGCCGTTGCGGCGCGCCAGCTGCACCGCGCGGTTAAACTGGCTGCGGATGTCGGCCTCGTTCTGGGTATCGTCGAGGAATACCCGGCGCTTAATCACCTTCACGCCGGTGCCGGCGGCGGCGCGCATGGCCTGGCTGTTGCCGATGGTCATGCTGTCGAGGAAGTAGAGATTATAGTGGCTAAGGGTCTGCATCACCTTCTGCATGCCGAACAGGCTGGAGGTCATGGCGCTGCCCATATGGTTGTTCAGACCCACGGCGTAGGGCACCTTGTTCACCGCATCGCGGATGATGCGCTCGATCTCCTCGCTGCTCATCTCCGGGCGCAGGGTATCTTTTTCCAGCGGCTGCTTGCTGAGCGGCGCCATCGGCAGATGGATCAGCACCTCGTGACCGCCGCTGTGGGCTTTGGTCGCCATCTCATGGGCGTGGGGCGCATTAGGCAGGACGGCAACCGAGACCGCGTTCGGCAGGGCCAGCACCTGATTCTCCTGGTGCGGGCGATAGCCGAAATCGTCGATAACGATAGCCAGTTTACCGGCGTGGACCGGAGCCGCTATCGCTAAAGCAGCGACGGCGGATAACACAATAGCGCGAAATTGAAGCAAAACTTATCTTCCCAACCACGGCTGTGGATTGACCGCCTGACCCTGGCGGCGAATTTCGAAGTAGAGCGACGGTCTGCCCTGGCCGCCGCTGCTGCCCACGAGGGCAATCGGCTGGCCGGCGCGAACCTGGGTTCCGACGCTGACCAGCGCGCTCTGGTTATAGCCGTACAGACTCATGTCGCCTTTGCCGTGCTCGACCACCACCACCAGGCCGTAGCCCTGCAGCCAGTCGGCGAGGATCACCCGGCCGTCGGCAATGGCCCGCACGTCGGTGCCTTCAGAGGCGCCGATAACCATGCCCTTCCAGCGTAGCTCACCCTGGAGCTGTTCGCCGTAGCGGTGGAGGATCGGGCCGCGCACCGGCCAGTAGGCCTGTCCGCGCGGCGAGCCGAGCCCGCCGGTGCGGGACATCAGCGAGCGCTCGCTTTCGGTCGGCTTGTAGGTGGTGCCTTTGCGGGAGGCGTCCTGCTGCTTGTTGCGCACCGCCTGGGCGTCGCGCGCTTCGCGATCGGCGCGGGCCTTGGCGGCGGCCTCTGCGCGGGCGATGCTGCTGCGCAGGCGCGACTCGTTGGCGCGCATTTCGCCCAGCTGCTGCTGGCCTGCCTGAATAGAGGATTCGAGTCCGGAGAGGGTTTTCTTACGCTCGTTGCGCGCCTGCTCAAGCTTCGCCTGCTGGGCCTTCTGCTCGTACAGCAGGGTCTGCTGCTGGCTCTGCTTCTCTTCCAGCGCCGCCTTCTGCGCGGCGACGTCTTCGCGGGTTTGCTTAAGCTGGGCGATGGTCTCCTGCCGGGCCTGGTTGAGGTAGCCGAAGTAGGCCTGCAGGCGCTGGGCGCGCTGGCCCTCTTCACCGCTCAGAATCATCTGAATTCCGGTGTGTTCACCCTGGCGGAAGGCGGCATCGAGCTGGGCCGCGAGATTTTTCTCCTGCACGGCCTTCTGCTTTTCGAGCTTCGCAAGCGACGCATTCATGGCGTCAACCTGCTTATTGATCTGCGCCAGCGAGTCCTGAGTCTCGCGAAGCGTGCGGGCGGCGGCGGCGATGGCCTGCTCCTGGGCCTTAAGCTGGGCGAGCAGGGAGGCGCGCTGCTGCTGCTGCTGGCGTACCGCGCGCTCTTTGGCGGCGATATCGGCCTGAATGGATTTCAGCTGGTCGCGGTCATCGGCCCGGGCATATGACGCGCACAGCAATACGCCAGCGCTGAGCGCGCTGGCGTAGCATACGGATCGGACTACCGTCGCAATCCATGTTCTGGAATTTATCGCCGTTCCCCTCATGGGGAGGGATTATTCCACGATGAACAGCGGCTTACCAGTCATCTCTTGCGGGATCGCCATTCCCATCAGCGACAGCATGGTCGGCGCAATATCCGACAGCTTGCCGCCTTCGACCGGCTTCAGCGCTTTGTCGCCAACGTAGATCAGCGGCACCGGCAGGCTGGTGTGCGCGGTGTGCGCCTGGCCGGTGGCGGGATCGCGCATCTGCTCGGCGTTACCGTGGTCGGCGGTGATCAGCAGCTGGCCGCCGACGGACTCGACCGCTTTGCTCACTTCATCGATGCAGTGGTCCAGCGCTTCCACCGCTTTGACGGCGGCTTCCATCACCCCGGTATGGCCGACCATATCGCCGTTCGGGTAGTTACAGATGATGGCGTCGAACTTGCCGCCCTTGATGGCGCCAACCAGCTTTTCAGTCAGCTCGGCGGAGCTCATCTCCGGCTGCAGGTCGTAGGTGGCAACTTTCGGCGAGTTGATCAGAATGCGCTCTTCACCGGCGAACGGCGCTTCAACGCCGCCGTTAAAGAAGAAGGTCACGTGGGCGTATTTCTCGGTTTCAGAGATGCGCAGCTGGGTTTTATCGTGCTTCGCCATCCACTCGCCGAAGGTGTTCGCCAGCGACGCGGGCGGGTAGGCGCACGGCGCTTTAATGTCGGCGGCGTATTCGGTCAGCATGATGTAGTCGAGGTTGACCACTTTTTTGCGGGCAAAGCCGTCAAAGTCGCTGTTGACGAACGCGCGGGTGATTTCGCGGGCGCGGTCGGCGCGGAAGTTCATAAAGATCAGCGCGTCGCCGTCTTCCATTGCCGCGCTGTCTTCGCCTGCGGCGCGAATGACGGTGGCTTTAACGAACTCGTCGTTCTCATCGCGGGCGTAGGCCGCGTCCAGACCGGCAACGGCGCTGTCGAACTCAAACTCGCCTTTAGCCAGGGTCATCAGATCGTAGGCCTGCTCAACGCGGTCCCAGCGGTTATCGCGGTCCATGGCGTAGTAGCGGCCAATCAGGGAGGCGATGCGGCCTTTGCCCAGCGCGGCAAATTTGGCGGCGAATTTCTCCAGCGACGGTCTGGCGCTGCGCGGCGGCGTATCGCGGCCGTCGAGGAAGGCGTGCAGGTAGATTTTTTCCGCACCGCGTTCGGCGGCCAGTTCCACCATCGCCATGATGTGGTCTTCGTGGCTGTGCACGCCGCCGGGGGAGAGCAGGCCCATGATGTGCACGGCTTTACCTGCGGCAACGGCTTTATCAACGGCGCCGGTCAGGACGCTGTTTTCAAAGAAGGTGCGCTCTTTGATTGCCACGTCCAGGCGCGTCAGGTCCTGATAGACGATGCGGCCGGCGCCCAGGTTGACGTGACCGACTTCGGAGTTACCCATCTGACCGTCCGGGAGACCCACTTCGAGGCCCGAGGCATCGATCAGGGTATGCGGACGCGTTGCCCACAGGCTATCCATCACCGGCGTTTTTGCGCTGAAAATCGCGTTATCCTGCTGATCTTCGCGGTAGCCGTAGCCATCCAGAATCACCAGTACCATAGGTTTTTTCGTAACCGACATTGCGACAACCTCTATGCTCAAAGAGAAAAAATTTGCGTAATTTTACTACAGCTGAATCGATCAAACTGACGCCCAAGATCAAAGATCGGGTCAGGAGGGCGTTTCATCAGCCGCATTTGACCGTGATTTTCACGGCCTGGTGCGCAGAAATTAAATCCGGAGGCGTTCGCTTTGCTGTATTTGCCACCACGCACAGGTATACTCCCTGCTGGTTTTTTTAATCACACAGTCGGGAGTCTGTACCCCCCATGCAAGAAATTATGCAATTTGTTGGTCGCCACCCTGTTCTGAGCATCGCGTGGATTGGCCTGCTGGCAGCCGTCATTGTTACCAGCCTGAAAGGGCTCACCTCGAAGGTGAAAGTGATCACCCGCGGTGAAGCGACGCGCCTGATCAATAAAGAAGACGCCGTGGTGGTCGATCTGCGCCAGCGCGATGATTTCCGCAAAGGCCACATCGCCAGCGCCATTAACCTGCTGCCGACCGACATTAAGGCCAATAATCTGGGCGAGCTTGAAAAGCATAAAGATAAACCCATTATTGTGGTTGATGGTTCCGGTATGCAGGCGCAGGATCCGGCAAGCGCGCTGAACAAAGCGGGCTTCGAGCGCGTATTCGTTCTTAAGGACGGCGTGGCGGGCTGGAGCGGCGAGAACCTGCCGCTCGTTCGTGGCAAATAATCGAGGTGTTTTATGGCCAATATTGAGATCTATACCAAAGCAACATGCCCGTTCTGCCACCGCGCGAAAGCGCTGCTGAGCAGCAAAGGCGTCAGCTTTTCGGAGCTGCCTATCGACGGCGACGCCGCAAAGCGTGAAGAGATGATTGAACGTAGTGGCCGCACCACGGTGCCGCAGATTTTTATTGATGCGCAGCACATTGGCGGCTGCGATGACTTGTATGCACTTGATGCGCGTGGTGGACTCGATCCGCTGTTGCGTTAATTTTCCCTTTTAAGGACAAAAAGATGTCAGAACAAAACAACCCGGAAATGACTTTCCAGATCCAGCGCATTTACACCAAGGACGTTTCCTACGAAGCACCGAACGCGCCGCACGTTTTCCAGAAAGAGTGGCAGCCAGAGGTTAAACTTGATCTGGATACCGCCTCTACCCAGCTGGCAGAAGGCGTGTACGAAGTCGTGCTGCGCGTGACCGTTACCGCTTCCCTGGGCGAAGAGACCGCGTTCCTGTGCGAAGCACAGCAGGCCGGTATTTTCTCCATCGAAGGTATCGACGGCAACCAGCTGGCGCACTGCCTGGGTGCATACTGCCCGAACATTCTGTTCCCGTATGCCCGCGAGTGCATCACAAGCCTGGTGGGTCGCGGCACATTCCCGCAACTGAACCTTGCGCCGGTCAACTTTGATGCGCTGTTTATGAACTATCTGCAGCAGCAGGCTGGCGGCGAAGGTGCTGAACAACATCAGGATGCCTGATGAACGCACGTAATGCTGCAATGACTGTGATCGGTGCCGGCTCGTACGGCACCGCTCTTGCCATCACCCTGGCAAGAAATGGCCACGAGGTGGTGCTGTGGGGACACGACCCTCAGCACATCGCGACCCTTGAGCGCGACCGCTGCAACGTGGCTTTCCTCCCCGACGTCCCTTTTCCCGACACGCTTCACCTTGAAAGCGACCTTGCGCAGGCGCTGGCCGCCAGCCGCGATATTCTGGTGGTGGTGCCGAGCCACGTCTTTGGCGACGTGCTGCGCCAGCTGAAGCCGCTGCTGCGCCCCGACGCGCGCCTGGTGTGGGCAACCAAGGGGCTGGAGGCCGAAACCGGCCGCCTGCTGCAGGACGTGGCCCGCGAAGCGCTGGGCGATGCGATCCCGTTGGCGGTGATTTCCGGCCCGACCTTTGCCAAAGAGCTGGCCGCCGGACTGCCGACCGCCATCTCGCTGGCCTCCCCGGACCCGCAGTTCGCCGATGACCTGCAGACCCTGCTGCACTGCGGCAAGAGCTTCCGCGTCTACAACAACCCCGATTTTATCGGCGTACAGCTGGGCGGCGCGGTGAAGAACGTCATCGCCATCGGTGCCGGGATGTCAGACGGCATCGGCTTTGGCGCCAATGCCCGTACGGCGCTGATCACCCGCGGTCTGACGGAAATGACCCGCCTGGGAACGGCGCTCGGCGCCGATGCCGCCACCTTTATGGGCATGGCGGGGCTGGGCGATCTGGTGCTGACCTGTACCGACAACCAGTCGCGCAACCGCCGCTTCGGCATGAAGCTCGGCCAGGGGCAGGATGTGCAGACCGCCCAGGACGAAATTGGTCAGGTGGTGGAAGGCTATCGCAATACCAAAGAGGTAAGGGCGCTGGCGCAGCGCTTCGGCGTCGAAATGCCGATTACCGAGGAAATATATCAGGTACTGTATTGCGGAAAAAACGCGCGCGAGGCAGCATTGACCTTATTAGGTCGCGCCCGCAAAGATGAGCGCAGCCACGACTAACCCCTGAATGACCCGGCCGGCGCAGAACTGGCCGGTCGTTTCCATCGTCCCTGGAGTGAGCAATGCCGTGTGTAGAACTGGAAATTGTCTGGAAAAATATTAAAGCCGAAGCCCGGGCGCTGGCCGACTGTGAGCCGATGCTGGCCAGTTTCTATCACGCAACTCTCCTCAAACATGAGAACCTCGGCAGCGCCCTGAGCTATATGCTGGCGAACAAGCTGGCGTCGCCGATCATGCCCGCTATCGCCATCCGCGAAGTGGTCGAAGAGGCCTACGCCGCCGATCCGGAAATGATCGCCTCCGCCGCCTGCGACATTCAGGCGGTGCGCACCCGCGACCCGGCCGTCGATAAATACTCCACGCCGCTGCTTTACCTCAAAGGCTTCCACGCCCTGCAGGCCTACCGCATCGGCCACTGGCTGTGGCACCAGGGCCGCCAGGCGCTGGCGATTTTCCTGCAGAATCAGGTGTCGGTCACTTTTCAGGTCGATATTCATCCGGCGGCGAAGATTGGCCGCGGCATCATGCTTGACCACGCCACCGGCATTGTCGTGGGCGAAACGGCGGTGATTGAAAACGACGTCTCAATCCTGCAGTCGGTCACCCTCGGCGGGACCGGCAAGACCAGCGGCGATCGCCATCCGAAAATTCGCGAAGGCGTAATGATCGGCGCCGGAGCAAAAATTCTCGGCAATATCGAAGTGGGCGCCGGGGCTAAGATCGGCGCCGGCTCCGTGGTCCTGCAGCCCGTACCGCCGCACACCACCGCCGCCGGCGTACCGGCGCGCATCGTCGGTAGGCCGGACAGCGATATGCCGTCAATGGATATGGATCAGCACTTTAACGGCCACCAATCCTTTGAGTACGGCGACGGCATCTAATCTCTGAGCACCGCGCCGGCATATCCCAGCTGGCGCCAGGCCTCATACACCACCACCGACACCGCGTTAGACAGGTTCATGCTGCGGCTGTCCGGCATCATCGGAATGCGGATCTTCTGCCCGGCAGGCAGCGCGTCAAGAATAGCGGCGGGCAGGCCGCGCGTCTCCGGGCCAAACATCAGATAGTCCCCTTCCTGATAGCTCACCGCGCTGTGGGCCGGCGTGCCTTTGGTGGTGAGGGCGAACAGGCGCTGCGGAGCTTCAGCGGCCAGGAAGGCGGCGTAGTCGGCGTGGCGCTGCACGGCGGCGAACTCGTGGTAGTCCAGCCCCGCCCGGCGCAGGCGTTTATCGTCCCAGGCAAAGCCCATCGGCTCGATAATGTGCAGGCGAAAGCCGGTGTTGGCGCACAGGCGAATGATATTGCCGGTGTTCGGCGGGATCTCTGGTTCGAATAAGACGATGTTAAGCATACTGCCCCCTTGATAGCGGGGGGCAGGATAGCAGAAATCGGCAGCAGCGGAAAAAGTTGGGCCTCACCTTAACTCTTTCTCCAAAGGCTGTCTCTTATACACAAACCCTCAGCCAGGATAAGCCAGCCCGACGCTTATCTTGGCTGAGGGTTTTAAGTTCCGGCTAAAAATCGCCTCAGATTCTGACGTCTGGCCGGGGCAGCCCGCAGGGAGGCGGGCTGAGGCGAAACGAGGCATGGATGCCGAGTCGAGCCGTACCCGAAAGCCAGACGTCAGAATCTGAGGTTCCGCGCAGCGGCGATTTTTGTTGCCGGGAGCCGGGATTGCTAAGGGCGCGGCGGCT
>NZ_BCZS01000029.1 GCF_001598855.1 Pluralibacter gergoviae ATCC 33028 = NBRC 105706
ATTCAGAGTCAAGCAATTATTTTCGCTTTTCTCTGGCAGAATTTCCGGAGAAACCCTGCTGACCCGGCGGCGTGTTTGCCGTTGTTCCGTGTCAGTGGTGGCGCATTATAGGGAGTTCTCCGGAAGTGACAAGCATAAATTTCAAATAATTTATCGTTCGCTCAAATTAACGTCATTACGCCTGTTTTGACCGCTTTTTGCGCACAAGCTGAGCGATTTCATGGGCATAATTCGCCACCTGCTGCCAGTCGGTGTAGACAACCTCTTTACTGACATCAGTCTCACCGCCGGTCATCTTCATAATCAGGCGGATCATCATCCGATCGTACCAGCGGTAGCGCGGGTAGCGCAGCGCGCCGGCAAAGACGGCGCTCAGCTCCGGCTGCCACGGCGAGTTAAGCAGGAACTTGCGGGTGTAGTTGTTGGTCTGCGGCGTGCGCTTCTCCGGCTTGCGGGCCACCAGGTTGACGGAATAGAACGCGCCCGGCAGCTGCTTAAGGGCCTGCAGATGCTTCTTAATAAAGCGTTCAAGCGCCGGATGAAAATGCCCGTAGCGAATAGAGGCACCAATCACCACCGCACTGTAGTTCTGCCAGCGGATCTCCTCCGCGCGGTGCAGATTCACCGCATCGGCATCCAGCCCCTGCTCTTTTAGCTCGGTCGCCATCGCCGCCGCAATCTCCCGCGTCTGCCCGTCCCGCGTAGAGAAAAGAATTAATACTTTCACAAATGCTCCCGTTATTCGCGCCAGAAAGTAGGGGTGAACAGCACCAGCAGCGTAAACACTTCCAGGCGGCCAAACAGCATATTAGCAATCAGGATCCATTTCGCTACCGGATTCATGCTGGCGAAGTTATCTGCAACAACGCCCAGCCCCGGACCGAGGTTGTTGAGGGTTGCCACCACGGAGGCGAAGGCGGAGAAGTCATCGACGCCGGTGGCGATAATTGCCAGCATACTGATAATAAACACCAGCGCGTAGGCGGAGAAAAAGCCCCACACCGCTTCGAGAATGCGCTCCGGCAGCGCGCGGTTGCCGAGCTTAATGCTGTATACCGCGTTGGGATGGACGAGGCGCTTCAGCTCGCGGTTACCCTGCTTAAACAGCAGCAGGATGCGAATGACCTTCAGGCCGCCGCCGGTTGACCCGGCGCAGCCGCCGATAAACGCCGAGAACAGCAGCAGTACCGGCAGGAACAGCGGCCAGCGGGCGATACTGTCGGTGGTGAATCCCGCTGTAGTCGCCATCGACACCACCTGGAAGAACGCCTGGTTGAGGGTAGTCAGCGCCGAACTGTAAACATCGTGGAACCACAGCACCAGCGTGCAGATGAACACCAGCGTCAGCTGCACGCCGATAAACATGCGGAACTCCGGATCGCGCCCGTACACCTTCAGGCTGCGGCCGCTTAATAACGAAAAGTGCAGACCGTAGTTACAGCCGGAGATCAGCAGGAAGATAGCAATAATGGTGTTGATGGTCGGACTGTCGAAGTAGCCTACGCTGGCATCGTGCGTGGAAAAGCCGCCGATGGAGATCGTCGCAAAGCTGTGGCCGATGGCGTCGAACGCCGGCATCCCGGCAAACCACAGCGCCAGCGCGCAGGCCACGGTGAGCAGGACGTAGATCAGCCAGAGGGTTTTCGCCGTTTCGGCAATGCGCGGGCGCATCTTATTGTCTTTCAGCGGACCGGGCATCTCCGCCCGGTAGAGCTGCATCCCCCCGACGCCGAGGATAGGCAGTATCGCCACCGCCAGCACAATGATCCCCATCCCGCCGAACCACTGCAGCATCTGGCGGTAAAAGAGGATGGCGTGCGGCAGCGAGTCGAGACCCACCAGCGTCGTCGCCCCGGTGGTGGTCAGGCCGGAGAAGGATTCGAAAAAGGCGTCGGTGATCGTCAGATGGGGCTGTTCAGCAAAGATAAACGGCAGCGCCGCTACGCTGCCCAGCACGGTCCAGAACAGCACCACGATCAGAAAGCCTTCGCGCGACTTGAGCTCGCCTTTCTCTCTGCGGTTTGGCCACCACAGCAGGGAGCCAATCGCCAGCGCAACAAAAAAGGTTTGCGTGAACGCCCGGCCGGCACCGTCGCGGTAAATCAGGGCTACCAGCCCAGGTACAATCATGGTCCCGGAAAACAGGATCACCAGCAGTCCGACAATGCGGGTTATGGCACGAAAATGCATCTCTGCCGCTTCCTTTGATAAGCAAACACAAACCGGGGATTATTCGTCAATCCTGCGCAATTGCAACGAACCACGACTAAAATCCGCCAGTTTTGTCGAAAAGGCCGCCAGTTCAGCCTGCGGAAGCGCCACTTTAAGATCGACGGCGGCCTGATATTCACTGCTGATAATTTTGCCGGCGAACTGCGCGAGCAGACTTTCAACGCCCGCCAGCTGTCCGTATTCACACTGCAAAGTATATTCGATTAGCGGCGTCTTGCGCTCGGTGGTCAGCGCGGCCAGCGCCTGATGGACGCCGCCGCCGTAGGCCTTCACCAGTCCGCCGGTGCCCAGCAGCACGCCGCCGTAGTAGCGTACCACCACCGCCGTTATCTCCCCGATGCCGCTGCCCATCAGCTGGGCCAGCATCGGTTTACCGGCGGTGCCCGCCGGCTCGCCGTCATCGGAAAAGCCGAGCTGCTGCGAATCGTCCGGCGCGCCGGCCACCCACGCCACGCAGTGGTGGCGGGCATCCGGATGTTCCGCCCTGACCGCGGCGACGAACGCTTTCGCCGCCTCCACGCCGTCGGTATGCGCCAGCAGCGTGATGAAGCGGCTTTTTTTGATCTCTTCCGTCACGCTCACCGGCGCGGCGGGGATGAGCCAGCTCTCCATCAGGCGAGCTTGAGCGCCCGGGTCATGTTTTCGATGCTGCCGTCGTGGATAACCACATTATCTTCAATGCGGATACCGCCAAACGGCTTCAGCGCCTCAATTTTCTGCCAGTTGAAGTGCTTGCTGAACTGCCCTTCGCGCCACGGCGCCAGCAGCGACTCGATAAAGTAGATCCCCGGCTCAATGGTCAGCACCATGCCCGGCGCCAGTACGCGGGTGCAGCGCAGATAGGGATATTTCGACGGCGCGGCCAGATGAGTCCCGCTATCATCCTGCATAAAGCCCGCCACATCGTGCACCTGCAGGCCCAGCGGATGGCCGAGACCGTGCGGCATAAAGGGTCCGGTAAGGTCGTTCTCTACCATCGCCTCTTCGCTCATGTCGGTGAGGATCTGATGCTTGCGCAGCAGTTTCGCAATGCGCTGATGGAACTGGATGTGGTAATCGACGTAGCTGACGCCCGCCTTTAGCGTATCGATCAGCGCCAGCTGCTCGGTATTGACGTCCTTGACCAGCTGACCGTAATCGCTGTCGGGATTCGCCGCCCAGGTGCGGGTCAGATCGGCGGCATAGCCGTTGTACTCCGCCCCGGCGTCAAGCAGGAAGCTGCGCATCTCGGCGGGCGCGCGGTGATCGAGTTTGGTGTAGTGCAGCACGGCGGCGTGTTCATTGAGCGCCACAATATTGCCGTAGGGAACGTCGATATCGCGATGGCCGGTGGCCGTCAGGTAGGCGAGGTTGATATCGAACTCGCTCATGCCGGACATAAAGGCCTCGCCCGCCGCCTGATGGCCGTTGACCGCCATCTTCTGCGCTTCGCGCATACAGGCCAGCTCGTAATCGGTCTTGTATGAACGGTAAAAGTGCAGGTAGTCGATAACGCCCTTCGGGTTAATGTTGCTGGCCGCAATCTCCAGGCCTAGCGCCCGCTCCGGAACCGGCCCGATATAGGCAATATTGCCGCGCGCGGCGGGCAGCTGGCTGCCGATGCCGTCGGCCTTCGGCAGCGCGATAACCTCAACCTCTTCAGTCCAGAAGGAGGACGGCAGCGGTTCAACGTTGTGCCAGTAATCAACCGGCAGATAGAACCACAGCTTCGGCTTATTGACGCCGTCCACCAGCAGCCAGCAGTTCGGCACCTGGGTGACCGGCACCCAGGCCTTAAACTGCGGGTTCACTTTGAACGGATAGGCGTGATCGTCGAGGAAGACGTTCATCAGCTCGCCGGAGTGGATCAGCAGCGCATCAAGCTTATAGCGATCCAGCGCGTTCTTTGCGCGCTCCTGCAGCGTAGCAATATGATTTTTATAGAGTGCGGCCAGAGATTCCATCTTTTACCCTTCTGTTTTTTGACCATGAACCCCGCATCTTAGCACATCGTCATCCGGGCAGCTTATTTCCGCCGAGCGTGATCCAGGCGGCATTTCCTTAAACAGTAATTTGCATTTTATTAACATAAAATCCACAATCCGTCTCATCTGGTACGACCAGATCACTTTGCTGGATTCAGGAGACTGACATGCTCTACAAAGGCGACACCCTGTACCTCAACTGGCTGGAAGATGGCATTGCCGAACTGGTGTTCGATGCCCCCGGCTCGGTCAATAAATTAGATACCGCAACCGTAGCCAGCCTCGGCCAGGCGCTGGACGTCCTCGAAAAACAACAGGACCTTAAGGGCCTGCTCCTGCGTTCAGAAAAAGCGGCGTTTATCGTCGGCGCGGATATCACCGAATTCCTCGGCCTGTTCCAGGTTCCCCAGGAGCAGCTCAGCCAGTGGCTATCGTTTGCCAATAGCGTTTTTAATCGTCTCGAAGATCTGCCGGTCCCGACCGTTGCCGCCGTAAACGGCTACGCGCTGGGCGGCGGCTGCGAATGCGTGCTGGCCACCGACTATCGGCTGGCAACGCCGGATCTGCGCATCGGCCTGCCGGAAACTAAACTCGGCATCATGCCGGGCTTCGGCGGTTCGGTGCGACTGCCGCGCCTGCTCGGCGCCGACAGCGCGCTGGAGATCATTGCCGCCGGGAAAGACGTCGGCGCCGACCAGGCGCTGAAGCTTGGCCTGGTGGACGGCGTGGTCAAGCCGGAGAAACTGCGCGACGGCGCCATCGCTATCCTGCGCCAGGCTATCGACGGCGCGCTGGACTGGAAAGTCAAACGCCAGCCGAAGCTGGAACCCCTTAAGCTCAGCAAAATTGAAGCCTCCATGAGCTTCACCATCGCCAAAGGCATGGTGATGCAGACAGCGGGCAAGCACTACCCGGCGCCAATCACCGCCGTGAAAACCATTGAGGCCGCCGCCCGTCTGGGTCGCGACGAGGCGCTGAAGCTGGAGAACCAGAGCTTTGTGCCGCTGGCCCACTCTAAAGAAGCCCGCGCGCTGGTCGGCATCTTCCTTAACGACCAGTTTGTGAAGGGCCAGGCGAAAAAGCTGACCAAAAATGTCGATACGCCGAAGCAGGCCGCCGTACTCGGGGCCGGGATCATGGGCGGCGGCATCGCTTACCAGTCCGCCTGGAAAGGCGTGCCGGTGATCATGAAGGATATCAATGATAAATCCCTGACGCTCGGCATGAATGAAGCGGCCAAGCTGCTCAACAAGCAGCTGGAGCGCGGCAAAATTGACGGCCTGAAGCTGGCGGGCGTTATCTCTACCATTCAGCCCACCCTCGAATACAGCGGCTTCGACCGCGTTGACGTGGTGGTTGAGGCGGTGGTCGAAAACCCGAAGGTGAAGAAAGCGGTACTGGCCGAGACCGAAGAGAAGGTCCGCCCGGATACCGTGCTGGCGTCGAATACCTCGACCATTCCGATCGGCGAGCTGGCGAGCGTCCTCAAGCGCCCGGAAAACTTCTGCGGTATGCACTTCTTCAACCCGGTACACCGAATGCCGCTGGTTGAAGTCATTCGCGGCGAGAAAACCTCGGATGAGACCGTTGCCAAAGTGGTGGCCTGGGCCAGCAAAATGGGCAAAACCCCGATCGTGGTTAACGACTGTCCGGGCTTCTTCGTCAACCGCGTGCTGTTCCCCTACTTCGCCGGCTTCAGCCAGCTGCTGCGCGACGGCGCGGACTTCCGCAAGGTCGATAAGGTGATGGAGAAGGTGTTCGGCTGGCCGATGGGCCCGGCCTATCTGCTGGACGTGGTCGGTATCGATACCGCCCACCACGCGCAGGCGGTGATGGCGGCGGGCTTCCCGCAGCGGATGCAGAAAGATTACCGCGATGCCGTGGACGCCCTGTTCGACGCCAGCCGCTTCGGGCAGAAAAACGGCCTCGGCTTCTGGAAATATACCCAGGACAGCAAGGGTAAGCCGAAGAAAGAAGAAGACCCGGCAGTGGATAGCCTGCTGGCTGAAGTCAGTCAGCCGAAGCGCGACTTCAGCGAAGAAGAGATTATCGCCCGCATGATGATCCCGATGGTCAACGAAGTGGTGCGCTGCCTGGAAGAGGGCATTATTGCCAGCCCGGCAGAGGCGGACATGGCGCTGGTCTACGGCCTCGGCTTCCCGCCGTTCCACGGCGGCGCGTTCCGCTGGCTGGATACCCTCGGCAGCGCGAAGTATCTCGACATGGCCCAGCAGTACCAGCAGCTCGGCCCGCTGTACGCGGTGCCGGAAGGCCTGCGCGAAAAAGCGCGCCACAACGACGCATACTATCCCCCGGTTGCGCCCGCCCGTCCGGTGGGCGAGCTGAAAACGGCTTAAGGAGTCACAATGGAACAGGTTGTCATTGTCGATGCAGTTCGTACCCCGATGGGCCGTTCAAAGGGCGGCGCCTTCCGCAACGTGCGCGCGGAGGATCTCTCCGCCCACCTGATGCGCAGTCTGCTGTCGCGCAACCCGGCGCTGGATCCGACCGCCGTCGACGACATCTACTGGGGCTGCGTGCAGCAGACCCTGGAGCAGGGCTTTAACATCGCCCGCAACGCCGCGCTGCTGGCGGAAATTCCGCACTCTGTGCCGGCAGTCACCGTCAACCGCCTGTGCGGCTCGTCGATGCAGGCCCTGCACGACGCCGCCCGCATGATCATGACCGGCGATGCGCAGACCTGCATCGTCGGCGGCGTGGAGCACATGGGCCACGTGCCGATGACCCACGGCGTCGATTTTCATCCGGGCCTGAGCCGCAACGTGGCGAAAGCCGCGGGCATGATGGGCCTGACGGCGGAGATGCTCTCCCGCCTGCACGGCATCAGCCGCGAGATGCAGGACCAGTTTGCCGCCCGCTCTCACGCCCGGGCCTGGGCCGCCACGCAGTCAGGCGCCTTTAAGAATGAAATCATCCCCACCGGCGGTCACGATGCCGACGGCGTGCTGAAGCAGTTTAACTACGATGAAGTGATCCGTCCGGAAACCACGGTTGAAGCGCTTTCAACCCTGCGTCCGGCCTTCGATCCGGTCACCGGCACGGTGACAGCGGGCACCTCCTCTGCCCTCTCCGACGGCGCGTCGGCGATGCTGGTGATGAGCGAAAGCCGCGCCCGCGAACTGGGCCTGACGCCGCGCGCCCGCATCCGCTCGATGGCGGTGGTCGGCTGCGATCCGTCAATCATGGGCTACGGCCCGGTGCCGGCCTCGAAGCTGGCGCTGAAGAAGGCCGGACTCGCCGCCAGCGACATCGATCTGTTTGAGATGAACGAGGCCTTTGCCGCGCAGATCCTGCCGTGCATTAAGGATCTCGGCCTGATGGAGCAGATCGACGAGAAGATCAACCTCAACGGCGGCGCCATTGCGCTGGGCCACCCGCTCGGCTGCTCCGGCACCCGCATCAGCACCACCCTGCTGAACCTGATGGAGCGCAAAGACGCCCAGCTTGGCCTGGCAACCATGTGCATCGGACTGGGCCAGGGCATCGCGACGGTGTTTGAGCGAGTTTAAGTGAAAGAATATTTCCCCTAAGCCATTTGCGCTGTATCGCGGCGGCAACTGAGCGAATCCCCGGGAGCATAGTTAACTATGTGACCGGGGTGAGCGAAGGCAGCCAACAAAGAGACAGCGCGAAGGGCGACGGGGAAAAATTTAGTTGCCGTTCTTCCCGCCTGTCAGGGGCGGGTTTTTTACTTCTTCTCCCTCAAAACGTCCACTTCGGCCTCGCCACCGTATTCTTCTTCAGCAAATCGCGCAGCGCTTTCAGGTAAGGCTCGTTGCTTCGCCCGCGCCTGCAAATCGCCGAAAACGGCGACTGAAAACCAAACTCGTTAGGCAGCAGCACCCGCAGGCGGTTCTCCCTGATCCACGGCCAGGCGTAGTGCTCCGGCAGATAGCCAATGTACTTCCCGGAAAGGATCAGCAACAGCTGGGCATCCACCGTCTCTACGGTCGCGCTGCCTTTATTAAAGCCCCGGCGGCGCAGATCGCTGGTGTTCCAGTAGCTGCGCGTCACCAGCGGGCGCTGGCTGATCTGATCTTTATCCAGCTGGCGGCTGAAAAACAGCGGATGCAGATCGCTGCAGTAGAGCCAGTGCTGCTCGCGGTAGAGCGGCTCATTAATGATGTTATGCACCCGGGAGTTATAGCTGCCGATGGCGAGGTCGATCTGGTTATTCAGCACGCCGTGCAGCTGCTCGCTGGGCGTGCGGATAATCAGCTTGATGTGGACGTTAGGAAACTTGTCGCTGAAGCTGCGCAGCACCACCGGCAGCGACAGGGCGGTTTCCGTTTCGATGGAGTCGAGGGTCGAGATACAGATCGTGCCGCTGTGCTCGCCCTTGAGCAGCGCCGACTGGCGCTCAAGCTCGTTGAGTTCGCTCAGCACGCGGATCGTCTGCTGTAAAAACTGCTGCCCCTTCTCGGTCAGGAAGAAGCCGCCCCGCCCGCGCTGGCAGAGCACAAACCCCAGCTGCCCCTCCAGCTGCGACATGGCATTGCTGATCGCCGACACAGAGATGCCGAGCTCCTGCTGGGCGCGGCCGTAGCTCTCCAGGCGGGCGACCGCTTCGAAGATCTGCAGCTGGCGGATGTTGAGGCTGGAATCGTTAAGCATGGCGTTTAGTTCACTAATAGATGAACTGAGTATTTGCAGAAGGCGATTTAAAGTCCAGCGCAATTTTCACACACTCCCTCCTGTCGAGTTTGTTCATATGATTCAGGAGCCGCGATGGATACCGTCTTTCACCAGCCGCAGGGCGGCAATGAGATGCCGCGCTTTGCCGGACGCGCAACGATGATGCGCCTGCCTTTTATTGAAGATTTACAGGGTCTTGATGCCGCCTTTGTCGGTATTCCATTAGACGTGGGCACCTCACAGCGCGCCGGAACCCGCTACGGGCCGCGCCATATCCGCGCCGAATCGGTGATGATCCGCCCTTACAATATGGCAACGGGCGCGGCGCCGTTTGATTCCCTCTCGGTGGCCGACATCGGCGATGTGCCGATCAATACCTACAGCCTGCTTAAATCGGTGCAGATCATCGAAGATTACTACACCCGATTGAATAGTTTCCCGCTCATTCCCCTGACCCTCGGGGGCGATCACACCCTGACCCTGCCCGTGCTGCGGGCGCTGACCAAAAAACATGGCCCGGTGGGACTCATTCACGTTGACGCCCACACCGACACTAACGACGAGATGTTCGGCGAAAAGATCGCCCACGGCACTACCTTCCGCCGCGCGGTGGAAGAGGGCCTGCTGGATCTCAGGCGCGTCGTGCAGATAGGCCAGCGCGCGCAGGGCTATGCCGCCGGCGACTTCCAGTGGGGCGTTGACCAGGGCTTTCGCCTGGTGCAGGCGGAGCAGTGCTGGCACAGATCGCTGGCGCCGCTGATGGCGGAAGTCCGCGCGCAAATGGGCGACGGGCCGGTTTACCTCAGCTTCGATATCGACAGCCTCGATCCGGTCTGGGCGCCGGGCACCGGCACGCCGGAAGTCGGCGGCCTGACCTCCGTACAGGCGCTGGAAGTGGTGCGCGGCTGCCGGGGACTGAACCTGATTGGCTGCGACCTGGTGGAAGTCTCACCGCCCTACGATATCAGCGGCAATACCTCCCAGCTGGCGGCCAACCTGCTGTACGAAATGCTCTGCGTGCTGCCGGGCGTGAAATACGAATAGGGATCCGGCGATGGAACTGAAGCTTTTTCGCACCCTGTGGGGCGTCACTGCGCCCTGGACGCAGACGGTCAGCGAGCTGCGGGAGGCCGGCTGCTGCGGCATTGAGGCCCGCGTGCCGCACACCGTTGAAGAGCAGCAGGATCTGGCGCGCCGCCTGCAGACGTCTGCGCTGGAGTATATCGCCATCGTGTTTAGCGGCGGCGGCGTGATCCCCGCCCAGCGCGAAATGCCGGAACAGCACCTGGCGCGCCTGCGCGAGCGGTTTGAGGCGGCGAAAAAACTCAATCCTCGCTTCGTCAATCTGCTGGCAGGCAATGACCGCTGGCCGCTGGCGCAGCAGGTTGACTTCCTCGGCCGGGCGCACGAACTGGCCCAGCAGTACGGGCTTATCTGCAGTTTTGAAACTCATCGCGCCACGTCGCTCTACAGCCCGTGGCTGACGCTGGAAATCATTGCCCAGCTTCCGCAGCTGCGCTTCACCGCCGACATCAGCCACTGGATCCTGGTGAGCGAACGCCTGCTGAACGATCCCTGCGACGACTTCAGCCCCTTTATCGATCGCGTCCACCATATTCAGGCGCGGGTCGGCTATGACCAGGGGCCGCAGGTGCCCCATCCGGCGGCGCCGGAATATCGGGCGGCCCTGGCGTTTCAACAGCAGTTTTGGCAGCAAATCTGGCAGTCGCAGCGAGAGCGCGGCTACCGGCAGACCACGCTGACGCCGGAGTTCGGTCCCGACGGCTACCTGCATCATCTGCCGTTTACCAACGTTCCCGTTGCCGATCTGTGGTCGCTGAACGCCTGGATGGCGCGGCAGGAAGCGCTGCATTTTGACCAGTTTTCATCGCAATCAGGAGAGGAAAACCGCAATGATCCGAGTTAAGAGCGCATTTACTGAACTGCCCACTATTGATGTCAGCGGCCTGACCAGCGCGGACATCGCCAGCCGCCAGGCGGTCGCCGATGCCATCGGTAACGCCTCGCGCGAAGTGGGATTCTTTTATATCACCGGGCACGGCGTGGCGCCGGAACTGATTGACGGCGTGCGGGCGGCGGCGAAAAGCCTCTTTGCCCTGCCGATGGCAGAGAAGATGGCGTACTACATCGGCCACTCCCGAAGCCACAAGGGCTACGTGCCCGAAGGCGAAGAGATCTACGGCTCCGGCAGACCCGACCATAAAGAAGCCTTTGATATCGGCTTCCAGGCACCGGACGATCACCCTTTCGTACTGGCGAATACGCCGCTGATTGGCGCCAACGAGTGGCCGGAACTGGCGGAATTTAAAAGCCGGGTAATGGCCTACTATGATGCGGTTTTTGCCCTGGGGCACCGCCTGTTCGACGCCTTCGCGCTGGCCCTGGGACTGCCAGAGGGCTATTTCAAGTCGATGGTCACCTGCCCACCGTCAAAGCTGCGCCTGATCCACTATCCGTTCGACGCCAGCGCTGAAGATGTCCCCGGCATTGGCGCGCACACCGACTATGAGTGCTTTACGCTGCTGCTGGCCGACCAGCCCGGCCTTGAGGTGCTCAATGAAGAGAGCGTCTGGATAGACGCCCCACCGCAGCGCGGCCCCGCCGGCGAAGAGGCTTTCGTGATTAATATCGGCGATATGCTGGAAGTGCTCAGCGCCGGCGCCTTTGTCGCCACCGCGCACCGGGTACGCAAAGTGCCGCAGGAGCGCTACTCCTTCCCGCTGTTTTTTGCCTGCGATTACCACACCCTGATCCGCCCGCTGCCGCACTTCCTGAGCGCTGGCGAAGCCAGCGAATATCAGGCGCTGAGCATCGGAGAGCACATGTGGAGCCAGGCGCTGCAGACCTACCGCTACCTGCGCGAAAAAGTCGCCACCGGCGAGCTTCAGCTCCCGGCCCGCGCCCGCGGAACCAATACCTTCGGACATTTAAAAAAGCAGGCGCAGCAGCAGGCCGCCGGCAAAGAGGAGAGTGCATAATGACAAGCAAAATCAATAAAATCCTGCGGCGCGCGGCGCTTGCGGTCGCCCTTTCAGGCTGCGTCAGCGCCGCCGCCGGCGCCGCGCCCCTGCTGACGCCCGGCGTCTTCAAAGTCGGCATGGAGGTCACCTACCCGCCTTTTGAGTCCTATGACAGCAGCAACAATATTGTCGGTCTCGATCCGGACTTTGCCGCGCTGATCGCCGCGCACATGAACGCCAAACCGCAGCTGATTGATACCAAATTTACCAGCCTGATATTAGGCGTCGGTAAAAAGTACGATGCGGTTATTTCCGGCATGTACATCACGCCCGAGCGGCTTAAACAGGTCGACGCCGTCCCCTACGTGCTTTCCGGCGCGTCGATTATTGCCCTGAAGGGCAGCGATATTCAGCCAAAAACGGAAAACGATCTCTGCGGCGTGAAAGTCGGCCTGCAGCAGGGAACCTCCTGGGTAGCCAGCCTGAAGGCGCTGTCGGACGACTACTGCCTGAAAAACGGCAAGGCAGCCATCAGTATCCAGGAGTTCCCCACCGCGCCGGAGGTCTCTCAGGCGCTGATCTCCCGCAACATTAATGCCCAGGTAGAGATCGCGCCGGCGGCAAAAATGATTGTCGAGAAAAGCCGCGGTCGCCTGGCGATCAGTTCCACGCGGCTGGTCTATCCGATGCCGCTGGGCATTTATATCCGTAAAGGGAACAGCGAGCTGGCTGACGCCATTAAGGCCGCCCTCGCAGAGATGAAGACGAACGGAAAATATGCCGCGCTCATCAAGAAATACGGTTTAGAGAGCATCGACTAATACAAGAATTAGCAGGAGTCGCTATGACGTTCGATTGGGGATACTTTTTCTCGCTATTTAGCATTGGCGCATTCTGGCAGGCGTGTCTGACGGTGATTATCGTCAGCACACTCTCCTGGTTTATTGGTCTGGTTGTCGGCTTTATTCTGGCCAGCGCGAAGCTCTCCGCCCCGCGCTGGCTGAGGATCCCCGTCGAACTCTATATCTGGTTTTTTCGCAGCGTCCCGCTGATGGTGCTGCTGGTTTTTGTCTACAATCTGCCCCAGCTTTTTCCGGCTACCCAGCCGCTGCTGGGGGTGCCGTTTATCGCCGGACTGGTATCCATGACCGTCACCGAAGCGGCCTATATGGCAGAGATCCACCGCGGCGGCCTGCTCTCCGTCGCTAAAGGGCAGAGCGAGGCCGGGCACGCCCTGAGCCTGAGCTTTGTCGGCATCCAGCGCTTAATCATTATTCCCCAGGCGTTTCGCATCTCGCTGCCGACGCTGATTAATGAATACATCACCATCATCAAGCTCAGCTCGATTCTGTCGGTGATTTCGCTCCCGGAGTTGCTGCTCACCGGCCAGCGCCTGTACGCGCAGAACTTTCTGGTGATGGAGACGCTGCTGGCGGTGGCGATTTATTACGTGGCCATCGTGACCGTTTTCTCCTGGCTGTTCCGCTGGCTGGAGAACCGTCTCGATATCCAGCGCAGGCCGCCGCAGACCCTGAGCGACAGCGAGTGTGCCGCGCTGCGTCCGGCGCTGGCAGCCGCGCCGCTGACGCCCGCCGTGCAAACCGCCAGCGGCAGCCCGCCGGCGCTCGATCTGCGCGATATCCGCAAAAGCTGGAGCCAGCATCAGGTGCTGAAGGGCATTAACCTGCGGATAGAAAACGGCGAAGTGCTGAGCATTATCGGCCCCTCTGGTTCAGGGAAAACCACGCTTATCCGCACCATCAACGCCCTTGAACAGATAGACGGCGGCGAAATCATTCTCTATGGCGAAGACTATCTCAAGGGCGGCGCCATTATTGATAGGCCGCAGATGCGCGCCGGCGTGCGCCGCATCGGCATGGTGTTCCAGAGTTTTAACCTGTTCCCGCACCGCACGGTGCTCGATAACGTGATGCTCGCTCCGCGCTACCATAGGCTGCTCGACGGGCCTGCGGCAAAGGCGCTGGCGCTGAGTCTGCTCGACAGAGTCGGCCTGCTGGCGCACGCGCACAAATACCCCGGCCAGCTCTCCGGCGGCCAGCAGCAGCGCGTCGCTATCGCCAGGGCCCTGGCGCTGAAGCCGGATATCATGCTGTTTGATGAGCCCACCTCGGCGCTCGATCCCGAGCTGGTCAGCGAAGTATTAAAAGTGATCCAGTCCCTTGCCAGAGAGGGGATGACGATGCTTATCGTCACCCACGAGATGGACTTCGCCCTCTCTATCTCAGACCGGGTGGTGATGATGGAAAACGGCGTTGTCCAGTGCGACGCCGCGCCGGCGGTGATCCGCAGCCACATCACCTCCCCGTCGCTTACCCGCCTTCGTGAATTTATGGGAGTCTCCTGATGGCTACTGAACGTGAGCTACGTCTCGATCTGGCCGCCGCCTACCGTCTGGCGGCGCTGTTTGGCTGGGAAGATACGCTCTACACCCACTTCTCCGCGCGCCTGCCCGGCGACGGAGAACCGCGCTTTCTGATTAACCCCTTCGGCATGATGTTCGATGAGGTGACCGCCAGCAACCTGATCGTCGTCGATATGCAGGGGAACGTCGTCGAGGGCAGCGCCCCGGCCAATTCGGCGGGGTTCACGATCCACAGCGCGGTCCACATGGCCCGGGAGGATGCCCACTGCGTGCTCCACACCCACACGCTGCCCGGCATGGCGGTAGCCGCCTGCGAAGAGGGACTGCTGCAGCTTAACCAGATCAGCACCGAGTTTTACCAGCGCGTCGGCTATCACCCGTATGAAGGCGTAGCGTTCGATCTCGACGAACGCGAGCGCATCCAGCGGTCGCTGGGCGACAACATCGCCCTGATCCTGCAAAGCCACGGCCTGCTCTCGGTGGGCCGCACCGTGGCCGATGCCTTCTGCATCATGTACTACCTCAATCGCGCCTGTGAAATTCAGCTGGCGGTGGCGCAGCTGGCGGCGCTCGGCGGGGTTTGCACGATCCCGCCGCACCTCAGCCAGCACGCCTGCGAACAGCTGATGGGCGTCGAGCACGAGCGCCAGCAGGTCTGGCAGGCGTGGCTGCGGCGGCTGAACCGTATTGATACTTCATGGCAGGAGTGAGGCGCGATGGCCGAATTAACGATAGTCGTGGACTGTAATGATGCCGCGGTGGCGGACGAGCTATGCCACGCGCTGGCGCAATTCTCCGGCGTCAGGGCTGTGCTGCCCGGCCACCCGGCCGCCGCCGGGGCGGCATATGCCTGCTGCTGGTATCCCGACCCGGCGCTGCTGCAGCGCACGCCGGGCCTGAAGCTGATCATGGCCGCCGGAGCCGGCGTCGATCATCTGCCGGAGAGCCTGTTCCGCAGCGATATTCCGCTGTGCCGGGTGGCGGACGGCAACCTGCGCCACGGCATGTTTGAGTACGCGCTGTGGGGCGTGCTCTGGTTTCAGCGCTATTTTGACCGCGCCCGGGCGCACCAGCAGCGGTGCGAATGGAAAATATACCCGCAGCGGGCCGCCGCCGACTTTCGCGTCGGGGTGATGGGGCTGGGCGACATCGGCAGCTACATCGCAGCCCAGCTTGCGGCGCTGGGCTATCAGGTTTCAGGCTGGTCGCGCAGCCAAAAGACGCTGGAAGGCGTGGCGTGCAGCGCGGGCGCGGCGGAGCTGAACGCCTTTTTACGGCCGCTTGATGCGGTGATTAACGTCCTGCCGCTGACCGCGCAGACGCGCGGGATCCTCGCCAGGCCTCTGCTGGAGCAGCTGCCGGACGGCGCCGGGCTCATCAACTGCGGGCGCGGAGAGCACATGATTGCAGAGGATATTCTGCAGGCCCTCGATAGCGGACGCCTGGCGGGCGCCGTGCTCGACGTCTTTCCCGAAGAGCCGCTGCCGGCCGACGACAGGCTGTGGCGGCATCCGCAGGTGGTGGTGACGCCGCATATGGCCTCCACGGCGCCGCCGGTCGTCGTCGCCCGCCAGCTGATGGAAAACATCGTGCGCCAGCAGAGCGGGCGACCGCTGAAAAATGAAGTGCAAAAAGAGGCGGGTTACTGATAATCAAAGCGCCGGCCCGCGGGCCGGCGCTGATGTCGGGAAATGAGCCTAATCAGATAAACGCAAACGCATCGCCGAACAGCCTGTCTTCGCGGGCATTGCGCTCGTTGCAGAACAGGTCGCGGGCAATTTTAGCCATCTCGAAGCGTCCGGCAATGTAGATATCGTGTTCAGCCAGCGTGCCGTAGTCCTGCAGTACGGCCGTCAGCACCGTCCCGCTGCGGCCTCGCCAGCCCTCTTCCGGCTGTTCAACCACCGGCTCGATGCGCAGATTAGGATGCGTAACGGAGAGCGCCTCCAGCTCGGCCAGATCGTAGAGATGCTTCTCTTCCCGGCCGCCCCAGTAGATGGTGATATCGCGGTTGGCGTCCTGCGCCAGGGCGGCAAGCAGGATGGAGCGCACGTACGAAAAGCCTGTGCCACCGGCGATCAGCACCATCGGACGGGTTGAATCATCGCGCAGCCAGGCCTCGCCGTGCGGCATATCGACCACGATTTGCCGCTCTTTCAGGATGCGGTCCATCACGGCCATCGCATACAGATTCAGCTCAGAGGCGCCGATGTGCAGCTCAATGAACTGCTGCTCATCCGGCGTAGAGGCCATGGAGAACGGACGCTTATCGCGCTCGTCCATCACCACCATCAGGTACTGGCCTGCGCGGAAGGTGAACGCCGCTTCAGGCTCTAAACGAACGCGATATACCGTGTCGGTGATAGCATCTACCGAAGTGACTTTACAGCTTAAGGTTGTCATACGCTCCCTCTGTCGGGTCTAAAAGGCAAACACGGCTGCGCGTCAGGCGCTTTTACCGTCGCTAAAAATAGCCAGCTCATCCCAGATGGCGTCAATTCTTGCCGTCACCGCGGGATCTTTTTTAATCGGTCGGCCCCACTCGCGCTGGGTCTCGCCGGGCCATTTGTTGGTGGCATCCAGCCCCATTTTCGAGCCGAGTCCGGAAACCGGCGACGCGAAGTCCAGATAGTCGATTGGCGTATTCTCCACCAACACCGTATCACGAGCGGGGTCCATCCGGGTAGTGATCGCCCAGATTACGTCATTCCAGTCGCGGGCGTTGACGTCATCATCGCAGACGATAACGAACTTGGTGTACATAAACTGCCGCAGGAAAGACCAGACGCCCATCATCACGCGCTTGGCGTGGCCGGCGTACTGTTTCTTCATCGTCACCACCGCCAGCCGGTAGGAGCAGCCCTCCGGCGGCAGATAGAAGTCGACAATCTCCGGAAACTGCTTCTGCAGGATAGGCACGAACACTTCGTTGAGCGCGACGCCCAGTACGGCGGGCTCATCCGGCGGACGGCCGGTGTAGGTGGAGTGGTAGATAGCGTCTTCCCGGCGGGTAATGTGGGTGACGGTAAAGACCGGGAAGCTGTCGACTTCGTTGTAGTAGCCGGTATGGTCGCCGTACGGGCCTTCCGGCGCCGTTTCGCCCGGCTCAATGTAGCCCTCCAGCACGATCTCCGCGCTGGCGGGGACTTCCAGATCGTTGGAGAGGCACTTCACCACTTCGGTTTTGGTGCCGCGCAGCAGCCCGGCGAAGGCGTATTCCGAGAGCGTGTCCGGCACCGGCGTCACCGCGCCGAGGATGGTCGCCGGATCGGCGCCCAGCGCCACGGAGACCGGGAAGCGCTCGCCGGGATGGGCCGCGCACCACTCCTGAAAATCCAGCGCCCCGCCGCGGTGGGAGAGCCAGCGCATAATCAGCTTATTCTTGCCAATCCGCTGCTGGCGATAGATGCCGAGGTTCTGCCGCTCCTTATGCGGGCCGCGGGTCACCGTCAGCCCCCAGGTGATCAGCGGCGCGGCATCTTCCGGCCAGCAGGTCATGATAGGGATCTGCGTTAAATCGACGGCATCGCCGCTGATGACCTTCTGCTGGCAGGGGGCGCTGCGCTGACGTTTAGTCGGCATATTCAGCACCTGCTTAAACTGCGGCAGCTTGTCAAACAGATCGCGAAAGCCCTTCGGCGGCTCCGGCTCTTTCAAAAACGCCAGCAGCTTACCCACTTCACGCAGCGCGCTGACGTCCTCCTGGCCCATACCCAGCGCCACGCGCCGCGGCGTGCCGAACAGGTTGCACAGCACCGGCATGTCATAACCCTTCGGGTTTTCAAACAGCAGCGCCGGGCCGCCCGCGCGCAGCGTGCGATCGGCAATTTCGGTAATTTCCAGGTGGGGGTCAACCGGCAGGGAGATCCGCTTGAGTTCGCCCTGCTGTTCCAGCTGTGTCAGAAAGTCGCGCAAATCATGATATTTCATCGGGTCGGTCATGGCCTCTGTGTAAGCGCCTCATTATACGGTTTTACGCCGTTGGATGCTGCAGTTTTGTTAAATTGGCGTGAACCCCAAAAAGTAATAGGCATAATCCTTTTCGCTATCACGCCGCCTTTTGCTATGATCTCTTAGGAATTATGGAAAGAGCGATTATGCAAGCCTGGTATCTACTTTACTGCAAACGCGGTCAGCTTCAGCGGGCCATGGAACACCTTGAGCGCCAGGATGTTAACTGTCTTGCGCCGACTATCGCCCTGGAAAAAATCGTCCGCGGAAAGCGAACCACCGTCAGCGAGCCGCTTTTCCCCAATTACCTGTTCGTTGAGTTCGATCCGGAAATTATCCATACCACCACCATCAGCGCGACGCGCGGCGTCAACAATTTCGTCCGCTTCGGCAATTTGCCCGCAACCGTGCCCTCGAAGGTAATTCATCAGCTCTCGGTCTGCACGCCGGAAGATATCACCGATCCCGATACGCCCTACTCCGGCGACAGCGTGGTGATCACCGACGGCGCGTTTGAAGGGCTGGAAGCCATCTTCACCGAGCCGGACGGCGAAGCGCGCTCAATGCTGCTGCTGACGCTGCTCAACAAGCAGGTGCTGCAGAGCGTCAAAAACACCGAGTTTCGCAAGGTCTAATCCCCAAAGTCGATACCGAACAGCCGCCGCGCATTGTCGTCGGTTCTCCTCGCCAGCGCTTCCGCGTCTTCCGCGCGCCACTGCGCAATGCGCCCGGCAATGTGCGGCAAATGCGCGGGCTCATTGCGCCGGGAAGCGGGCTTCGGCGTGAGGTCGCGCGGCAGCAGCCACGGCGCATCGGTCTCAATCAGCAGCCTGTCGGCCGGGATCAGCGGCAGCAGCTCGCGCAGCTCAACGCCGCGCCGCTCGTCGCACACCCAGCCGGTAATGCCGATGTACAGGCCGTGCGCCAGACACGCTTCCAGTTCGTCGCGCGTGCCGGTAAAGCAGTGTACGACCGCCCCGGGCAGCTTATCGAGCCACGGCGCCAGCAGCGCAATAAAGCGTTGGTGGGCATCGCGGCAGTGGAGAAAGACCGGCAGGTTCAGTTCCGCGGCCAGCGCCAGCTGGGCGCTGAAGGCCTGCTCCTGCGCCTGCGGCGTGGAGTAGTTGCGGTTGAAATCAAGGCCGCACTCGCCGATTGCCACCACTTCCGGCCGCGCCGCCAGCCGCCTGACGGCCTCCGCCACCTCCGACGTCCAGCTGCTGGCGTCGTGGGGATGCACGCCCGCCGTTGCCCAGCAGCTGTCATAGCGCTGCGCCAGTTCGGCGGCGGCTTCGCTTTCTGCCTGATTGGTGCCGGTTATCAGCAGACCGCTGACGCCCGCCGCAAAGGCGCGGGCAACCACCTCATCGCGATCGCGGGCAAACTGCGAACTGGTCAGGTTAACGCCGATATCAAACATGCTGTCCCCCATAGAACAACCGCCCTTGCGGGCGGTCAATTATTCAGCTGATTCACTCTCTTCGGCGGCGGCGTCTTCGTCGCGCGTCCGCCGCTTGCCGGTGTAGAAGCGGGAGAAGAAGATCCCTACCTCAAACAGGCAGTACATCGGAATTGCGAGCAGCGTCTGCGAGAAGATGTCAGGCGGCGTTAACAGCATGCCGACAACGAAAGCGCCGACCAGCACGTAGGGGCGCTTCTTACGCAGATCTTCCGGCGTGGTGACGCCGACCCAGCACAGCAGCACGATAGCCACCGGCACCTCAAAGGAGACGCCGAAGGCCATGAACAGCGCCATCACGAAGTCGAGGTAGCTGCGGATATCGGTGGAGACCTGCACGCCAATGGGCGCCGTGTGGGTCAGGAAGCCAAACGCCAGCGGGAAGACCACGAAGTAGGCGAAGGCCATGCCGATGTAAAAAAGCAGCGTGCTGGAGACCAGCAGCGGCACCACCAGGCGACGCTCGTGCTTGTAGAGCGCGGGGGCAATAAAGGCCCACACCTGATAGAGGATCACCGGCGCCGAAAGGATCACCGAGACCATAAAGGTCAGCTTAATCGGCGTGAAGAACGGCGACGCCACGTCAGTGGCAATCATCGTTGCGCCGGTAGGCATCTGGCTAATTAGCGGGTGGGAAACCAGCTGATAAATATCGTTGGCGAAGTAGACCAACGCCAGAAAAATGACAAATACCGCGATAATGCAGTTGATGAGGCGCTTGCGCAGCTCTATCAGGTGCGAAATCAGCGGCTGGGTATCTTCTACGCTCATGACCGGGGTTTATCGCTGGTTGCGGGAGAGGATTCAGAAACCGGTGCCGCAGGGGCAGGCTCTACGTTGGCCGGTGCTTCAGGCGCCTGCGGCCGTGCATTTACCGGTGCCTCAGGCGCCTGCGGTTCAGCGCTGGCCTGATGTTCGGCGCTAACCGGGGTTACGCCTTCACGCGCCGTCTCGCTGCCCTTCACCACCGGATTATGAATGGTGTTGGCCTCATCGCTGGCGCGCTCCGGGTCGTGCTGGACGTAAGAGCGCTTCATCGACTCGGCGGCTTCGCGCAGTTCGTCCATTGACTCCTTCAGCTCTGGCGTCAGGTTATTGAGGCTGGCCTTTTCGACCTTTTTCAGGCTGTCCTGAAACTCCTGCAGCTTCAGCTCCTGCGCCAGCTCATTTTGCACCGTAGTGGCCATCGAGCGTATCGCCCGGATCCAGCCCACCACCGTTTTTACCGCAACCGGCAAACGCTTCGGCCCGAGGACGACGAGGCCGATAATGAACACCAGCAGCAGTTCACTGAAACCAATATCAAACACGGATTACACCTGCTCTTTATCGTGACGCTTCGCATCGTCTTTTGCGGCCTCAGCCTGCTTCTCAGCGAGTGATTTCTGTTCGAAATCAGCATCCTGCGCCGATGCGTCTTTTTTGCTCTTGTCGTCATCATCGCCCATGGCCTTCTTAAAGCCTTTGATGGACGCGCCTAAATCCGAGCCCAGCGAACCCAGCTTTTTGGTGCCAAAAACCAGCACCACCAGGAGAACAACGATCAACAGCTGCCAAATACTGATACCACCCATACATATTCCTCTGTGTCAGATGATAGTGAAGTCCGATAGTGCACAATATGTGCACCTGTAAGCAAACGCAAAATTCAGCGCCCTTTCCGCCACCCGACCAGCCAGGCTATCGCTCCTGCGCCCATCAGCCAGACGGGATGGAATCCCCACTCGGGCCGGTTGATGAGCAGAAGCGTACCGCTCAGCACCAGCACCGCCCCTACGCCGAACAGGTAGCGGGACTGCCCCTGGCGCACGTGGTAAGTTTCCAGCTCGCGGGCGATTTTATCAATACTGCTCTGCAGGCTCTTGCCCTGGCGCAAACTGTTATAAATCAGTTCGGGGATTTCCGGCATCTTTTCTACCCAGAACGGCCCTTTTTCCTTCAGGGAACGCACCAGCGCCGGAATGCCGACCTGATCTTTGATCCAGGATTCGAGGAAAGGCTTCGCCGTTTTCCATAAGTCTAACTGAGGATAGAGCTGACGGCCCACACCTTCAACGTAAAGTAATGTTTTCTGAAGCAAAACAAGCTGCGGCTGGACTTCCATATTAAAGCGCCGCGCGGTGTTAAACAGGTTAAGCAGCACGTGGCCAAAGGAGATCTCCGCCAGCGGCTTCTCAAAAATCGGCTCACAGACGGTGCGGATAGCAAATTCAAACTCCTCGACGTTGGTGTCTGCCGGCACCCAGCCGGAGTCCACGTGCAGCTCGGCCACCTTGCGGTAATCGCGATTGAAAAAGGCGATAAAGTTTTCCGCCAGGTAGCGCTTATCCTCTCTGTTCAGCGAACCGACAATGCCGCAGTCGATACCGATATACTGCGGATCCTCAGGGTGTTCGCGGCTGACGAAGATATTGCCCGGGTGCATATCGGCGTGGAAGAAGCTGTCGCGGAATACCTGGGTGAAAAACACCTGCACGCCGCGCTCGGCGAGCAGCTTCATGTTGGTGTTCTGCTGCTCAAGGGCGGCCACGTCGTTCACCGGAATGCCGTAGATGCGCTCCATCACCAGCATATTCTGGCTGCAGTAGTCGGAGTAGACCTCCGGTACGTAGAGCATCGGGCTGTTTTCGAAGTTGCGCCGCAGCTGAATGCCGTTGGCGGCCTCGCGCAGCAGGTCCAGCTCGTCGAGCAGGGTCTTTTCATATTCGCGGACCACCTCGCGCGGGCGCAGGCGGCGGCCGTCAGGCAGCAGTCGCGGCACCCAGCGGGCAAGGCGATAGATAAGCTTCATGTCCGCCTTGATCACCGGCAAAATGTCCGGGCGGATCACTTTGATCACCACCTCTTTGCCGCTGTCTTTAAGCCTGGCGGTGTGCACCTGGGCAATGGAGGCCGAAGCCAGCGGCTCAATCTCAAAATCGTCGAACCAGGTTTCTACCGGCACGTTGCCCATCGACTGCTCGATCTGCTTCTTCGCCAGATGACCGTCAAAGGGGGCTACGCGGTCCTGCAGCATCGCCAGCTGATCGGCAATCACCGGCGGGAAAAGATCGCGCCGGGTGGAGAGCATCTGGCCAAATTTGATCCATACCGGGCCAAGCTCCTGCAGCGCCAGGCGCAGGCGATGCCCAAGCTCTTTATCTTTGTGGCGATTGGGCATCCAGAACAGCATGCGCCGCCAGAGTCGCAGCGGCAGCGTGATGCGCATTTTGGGGATGAGCTCATCCAGCCCGTAGCTCAGAAAGGTGTGGACGATGAAGTAGAGGCGCCGAATTTCTCCTGGCGTCATTTGCCCTCCAGTTTTTCCAGTCGCCTGGCCAGCGCGTCAACGTCACGCGCAATGGCGGCGCTCTCTTCGGCAAACCAGGCCACCTCAAGCGGACCGGGCGCCATGCGCCACTCTTCGGTGAGCGCTTCGGCAACGTAGCGCTGCTGGCGCTGAAAGCCGCGCAGCAGGAAATGCGCGCCGCCGCGCAGGGTTTTACTGACGCCTTCGGCGACGATATCGCCGGTATAAGGTGCGAGTAGTTCAGCGGGATCCAGCTCTGCCAGGTCCATCAGCGCCACCAGGTTCTGCACCACCTGCAGGTCTCCCTGCACCTCAAGATCGCCGCTGCGGATCAGCGCCGTGAGCTGTTGGCGGTTGCGCAGCTGGGGCAGCACGCCCAGGCGAGTCGTGACCGTACAGTCCGCCTCGTCTTCCCACGCGCTCAGGACATCGATCTGGCGTTCGCTGAAGGCGAGCACCAGCGGCGAGGAGAACTCTTTCAGCTCGATGCGCAGCACCTTGCCGAACAGACGCTGGCGCGCCGGCTTTAGCGCACCGCTGCGCCACAGGAAGGCGTTGAGGGCGCCTTCAATGCCGGCGGTCAGCAGAGGTTGAAAAGGCATGCCTTACTCCTGTCAGAACTTGTAGCCGCGGTGCAGGGCGACGATGCCGGCCGTCAGGTTGTAGTAGTCGACGTTCTCAAAGCCCGCCTCCTGCATCATGCCCTTCAGCGTCTCCTGGCCCGGATGCATGCGGATAGACTCCGCCAGATAGCGGTAGCTTTCGGCATCTTTCGCCACCAGCTCGCCGATGCGCGGCAGCACGTGGAAGGAGTAGGCGTCGTAGGCCTTGCTCAGCGGCTCGATAATCGGCTTTGAAAACTCCAGCACCAGCAGGCGTCCGCCGGGCTTGAGCACGCGATACATCGAGCGCAGGGCCTTATCTTTGTCTGTAACGTTGCGCAGGCCAAATGAGATGGTGATACAGTCAAAGGTGTTATCCGGGAACGGCAGGGCCTCAGCGTTGGCCTGCACGTACTCGACGTTGCCCACCACGCCGATATTGCGCAGCTTTTCGCGACCCATTTTTAGCATTGAGTCGTTAATATCGGCCAGCACGACCTGCCCGGTTTCACCGACCAGACGCGAGAACTTCGCCGTCAGATCGCCGGTGCCGCCCGCTAAATCCAGAACCTTCTGACCGCGACGCACGCCGCTGCAGTCGATAGTGAAGCGCTTCCATAAGCGATGAATGCCGAACGACATCAGGTCGTTCATTACGTCATATTTTGCGGCGACAGAGTGGAATACATGCGCCACCATGTCCGCCTTCTGCGCTTTAGCTACCGTCTGGAAACCAAAGTGCGTCGTGTCCTGTGAATCTTCAGCCATCTCAAGCCCGCCTGTTGAAAATTGTTCCGCGAATGTTCCCCGAGTGTAACAGACTGCGGCCGTTTCCCCTATGGTTCAAGCGTGCTGAGCGCTGCTTTGCGGGTCCTCTGCAGACCCCTCGGCGATAGCGTCGGACTCCGGAGCAGTAGCCTGCTCCACCAGCTCCGGGTTAATGTCGCGCTTGACCTCGACGCCAAGCTCGCGAAAGGACTCCGCCTGCGCCAGCAGGTTGCCCCGGCCCGAGGCGAGCTTTTTCATCGCCTGACGGTAGCTCTCCTGGGCCTTATTCAGCCCCTGACCGACGGCGCTCATGTCGTCGACGAACAGGCGCATCTTGTCGTACAGGCGGCTCGCCCTGTCGGCTATCTGCTGGGCGTTGCGGCTCTGGTGCTCGTAGCGCCACAGGTTAGCGATGGTGCGCAGCGCCACCAGCAGCGTAGTCGGGCTGACCAGCATGATGTTGTTCTTCAGCGCCTCGGTGATAAGCTCCGGCTGGCGGTCGATGGCCAGCAGAAACGCCGGCTCGACCGGAATAAACATCAGCACGTAGTCCAGCGACCGCAGGCCCGGCAGCTGCTGGTAGTCTTTGCGTCCCAGCAGGCGAATGTGGTTGCGCACCGAGGCGATATGCTCCTGCAGGGCGGCCTCGCGTACGTACTCCTCGTCGGCGTTGAAGTAGCGCTCGTAGGCCACGAGGGTCATCTTGGCGTCAATCACCACGTCTTTCCCCTGCGGCAGGCGGACGATGACGTCCGGCTGCATCCGCGAGCGGGCGTCGGTTTCAATGCTGACCTGGGTCTGGTATTCGTGGCCTTCGCGCAGGCCGGAGGCTTCCAGCACCCGGGTCAGCACCACCTCGCCCCAGTTGCCCTGGGTTTTATTGTCACCTTTCAGGGCTTTGGTCAGGTTAACGGCCTCCTGGGCCATCTGCGCATTAAGCTGCTGGAGATTGCGAATTTCGTGGGCCAGCGTGTGGCGCTCCCGCGCCTCCTGGCCGAAGCTCTCCTGCACCTGGCGGCGAAAGCCGTCGAGCTGCTCGCGCAGCGGCGTCAGCAGGCCGTGCAGGCTCTGGCGATTCTGCTCATCAACCCGGCGATTACTCTGTTCAAAGATGCGGTTGGCGAGGTTTTCAAACTGCTCGGAGAGGCGCTGCTCGCTGCTGACCATCTGGCGGATCTTGTCTTCCGCGTGCAGCTGCGTCGACTCCAGGCGGGTCGTAACCTCGCGCAGATCGGCCTCCAGGGAGGTGTTGATCTCCCGCAGGCTGCGCAGCTCGTTATTCAGCAGGTCGCACTCCTCGCGCCAGTGGCCGTTCTGCGCCAGCTGCTGCTCGGCGGTATTAAGCGCGATCTCCAGATCGTGACGCTCTTCGGTAAAGTCGGCCCGCAGCCTGTCGGCGTGGGATTTTGTCGCCAGCCAGCCGAACGCGGCTCCGACCAGCAGCGCCACGGCGGCGCTTATTATCAGAGAGATGTCCACCCTACCTCCTGCATCGACGGCTTATCGGCACAGGATAGAGGGAACTGTATGAATGTCCAGCAGGAAAGTATCACGCCTGCCTGAGCTCATCAAAAAGTTCGGGATGTTTATCAAAGTCTTTAAACAGTAGTACCAGCGGCCGCGGCGGCGCGACCTTACCTGTTTCATAGCGGCTAAATGCGTTTACGCCCCCACCGAAGAACTCCGCCGCCTGACGCTGGTCGAGATTTAAGCGTCGACGTACTGCCGCAATAAATGCCGGATCGACTTCGCTGGCATTTACGCTTTTCCGAAAGTCGTGCATATGGCGGGCATATCTGTCTCCCTCCTCGCCGTCGAGCAAAATTTCACCGCAGGCGTCGCAGAAATCGCCTGTTAACGCATAAATTGTGGTGTTCTGATCTTTGTACGCGCGGATAACATCTCTGGTTTCCGTCTTCAGAACGCTGCTGCCGCAAAAAGGGCATTTCATGGTTATCGCTCCTTCAGGGACACAATGAGTACATCCCCCTGCACAATCAGCTTCAAATAGATTTGTCGCTGATGCCGGCCAACGCGATAAACATCATGCCAGATTGTGCGATCGTGATAAGCAGTCCTGCTTTTATAAAAGTCATAAGGTTTCAGGGAGTTGATAAGACTGGCAATACTGACGGCTAAGGGAAAGCTAAACCCGAGTAAGGCGGCACCGTCGAAAGCGTTTGCAGTTACCCTCAATTTACCCTGAGACACCATCAGCTTAACGATATGCAGTCGGGTATGAGGTGTTTTTTTCTCCCTCACTATTAACCTAAAAGGTTTATGTCACAACCAGGTTAATAAGTTCTACCCGTCCGGAAAGGGTTGACCTACAAAAAACCCTGCGCGAAGCAGGGTTTATGAAAATTTTGCGAAGAGATACGAAAAAACTACAGCAGACGCCGCGCCGCCTCGACGACGATGTTGACCGCATGGCTTTCGGTCTGCTTCATGGTTTCCGCGTTCGGGATCTCCTGCTGGGTGCGGTTGACGATGACGCCTGCCACCATCCCCGCGCGCAGCCCCTGACTGGCGCACATGGTCAGCAGCGTAGCCGACTCCATTTCGTAGTTCATGACGCCCATTGCCTGCCACTCTGCCATGGAGCCTTTGAAGCTGCGCACTACCCGGCCGGAGAAGGTGTCATAGCGCTCCTGGCCCGGATAGAAGGTGTCGGAGGAGGCGGTCACGCCGATGTGGGTGGTGGCGCCGACGGATTTTGCCGCCTCGACCAGCGCGGTGGTGCAGGTAAAGTCCGCGACCGCCGGGAACTCCATCGGCGCAAAGTGCAGGCTGGCGCCGTCGAGGCGCACGGAGGCGGTGGTTACCAGCACGTCTCCCACGTTGATATGCGGCTGGATAGCGCCGGTGGTGCCCACGCGCAGGAAGGTACGAATGCCGAGCTGCGCCAGCTCTTCGACGGCGATGGAGGTCGACGGGCCGCCAATGCCGGTGGAGCAGATGATAACCGCTTTGCCGTCCAGCTCTGCGCGCCAGGAGGTGAATTCACGATGCGATGCCAGCTTAACCGGCTTATCCATCAGCGCGGCGATCTTTTCCACACGCTGCGGATCGCCCGGGACGATAGCGAGCGTGGCCCCCTGTAAATCAGCTTTGGTGAGGCCGAGATGAAAAACATCAGACGTAGACATAAAAACTCCTCTCTGGGTCCAGTTGTCAGCAGAAGCAAAGTGGCACTTTACCGGAGCGAATGGCCAATTTTAGTGACAGCCATCACTGTGATAAAAAATTATTGCATTGATTTCCATTGTTAAAGTGATGTAAATCACACTAATAACCGATAGCACCCCCCGCCGTAGTTAAAATAGCCCTTTTCTGCCACTGTGGGTGTTTGATCTGCGGTCTATAGTTATCTTTGCGCTAAATCACCGGTACGGAGAATACCATGACTGAAAAAACCGGATTTGCACCTGCAGCTGCACCCCACGCCACCACGCCTGTACAGACCCCCGCCGGGGAGCTTCTGACCGGCGAAACCTCTGTCCCTACCCGGGGAGAGAGCATGCCTGCCTGGCACGCAAGGCCGAAAAACGCCGACGGGCCGCTGCCCGTGGTCATCGTTATCCAGGAAATTTTCGGCGTCCATGAGCACATTCGCGACGTCTGCCGCCGGCTGGCGAACGAAGGTTATCTGGCGATTGCGCCGGAGCTCTACTTCCGCCAGGGCGATCCCAATGACTATGCCGATATCCCCACCCTGCTGAGCGGACTGGTAAGTAAAGTGCCCGACTCGCAGGTACTTGCCGATCTTGACCACGTCGCCAGCTGGGCATCGCGCAACGGCGGCGACGCCCATCGCCTGATGGTGACCGGCTTTTGCTGGGGCGGACGCATTGCGTGGCTGTACGCTGCCCATAATCCGCAGCTCAAGGCCGCGGTCGCCTGGTACGGCAAACTGGTCGGCGACAAAACGCTGAATACGCCGAAGCATCCGGTGGATGTCGCCGTCGATCTCAACGCCCCGGTGCTCGGGCTGTACGGCGCCCAGGATACCGGCATCCCGCTGGAGAGCGTCGAGACTATGCGCCAGGCGCTCAGGGCGGCCAACGCCAGCGCCGAAATCATTGTCTATCCGGAAGCCGGACACGCGTTTAACGCCGACTACCGCCCGAGCTACCACGAGGAGTCAGCCAAAGACGGCTGGCAGCGCATGCTGGCGTGGTTTGCACAGTACGGCGGTAAGAAGACGTCGTAATGCTCTCCGGCCCGGCGAACGCCCGTTCGCCGGGCCTTCTGCTTACTGTAGACCGTATCCCGTCGGATACAGCGGCTTCTCGCTATCCTGCGGCGAGGCCGGGTGCTGCTTAAGTACGCTCGCCATCGATGACGGCAGTTCAAACGGCAGCTTCGCCGTAAAGGGCTTTCCGTCGGTAAGCGCGCCGAACAGCACCGCATCGCTGACGCCAAAGTTGCCGATCAGCACCGAGGCTTTCCCGGCAATCGGCGTCAGTACCGCAGGCCGGTCGAGCCAGACGGTGGCGATAACCGGCGTCTTTCCGGCAGCGCGTACCGCCTGCAGATCGGGATTATCGTCGCTGAACGCCAGCGAGCCTTCGTGATACTGGGCGCCGAAGAAGTAGTTCTTATGCGGCTGCTCGTAGGGCGCAACCGCCCGCACCAGCGCCACGTCCGCCGCTTCCGGTTTGTCCACCACGATGAAGCCCGCCTCCTGAGCCGCCGCCGGGCTGATGTTGTGCAGCCAGACCTTCTGCCCCTTCTTCAGCGGCAGCAGCGGCGCCTTTTTCTCCAGCAGCACCAGCGCGTCGCGCTGGGCCCTGTCCGCCTCCGCCTGCCAGCCGGCGTTGGGCAGCGTTTTTGCCGCCGCCGCCGGATCGACGTACGGGTTCTCAAACAGGCTGAGGGCAAACTTCTGTTCGAGGATGCGCACCGCGGATTCATCCAGCCGCGCTTCTTTAATGCGCCCTTCCGTCACCGCCTGCACCACCAGCGCGCTGTCCGCCACGCCGCCGAACTGGTCAATACCGGCATCGAGCGCTTTAGCAAAGCGCTCGACTTTGCTGAGCTTCTCAACGCCCCACGGCATTCCTAAGCTGCTGGGATCCGGCTCTTCGCCCGCAGGATGACCATTAATGCACTTCTCGTTACAGTCGTCGGTGATCAGCCAGTCGCTGATGATCACCCCCCTGTAATGATATTTTTCCCGCAGCAGATCCTGCAGCAGGAAGCTGTTGAAGCCGCCGCCGACCTGTTCTACCTCAACGCCGTTATGCTTGAGATCCTTAAGGATCGAGTAGGTGGGCATCACCCCCGCGACGTTCGCCTCAAAGGCGCCGGTAAAGGGCAGTATGTGGTCGTCGAGGCCGCGGTCGGTGAAATCGGCATATTTACCGTAGCTGTTGTGGCTGTCGTAGCCCTTTTCAGCGGCGCCGTAGCCAACCCAGTGCTTAACCACCGCGCTCACGCTGTCGGCATTGAGCCCGGCTCTCCCGTTCTGCATGCCGGTAATATAGCCGCGCACCATGCGCTTAATCAGTTCGGGATCGTCGCCAAAGGTGCCGGTAACCCGCGACCAGCGCGGTTCGGAGGCAATATCCGCCATCGGCGACAGCGCCTGGGTGATACCGAGCACCCGGTACTCCTGGCGGATAATATCCGCATAGCGTACGGTGCGGGCCTCATCGCCGATAGCGGCGATACCCAGCGCTTCCGGCCATTTTGAAAAACCGTCGCTATCGGCGTTCGCCCCGTACTCGTAGGTATTGCGGGGATCGAGGCTGATCGTCACCGGGATGCCCAGCCGGGTTTTTTCTGCGATCGCCTGCAGCTGGTTATTTTGCTCCGCCAGCGAGGCGGGCGAGGTGGTCAGGCGAGTAATAAAGGTATTCACTTTATCGTCAACAATCATTGCCCTGACGGCGGGCAGATCGTAGACCTCTCCCCGGCCGATAACGCTGCCGGGCGCGGGCGCCGAACCGTGCATCATCACTCCGGCCTTCTCCGCGATAGTCATCCGCGATACCAGATCTTCTGCCCGCTGCCTCGGCGTCAGGCGCCAGTCTTCATACGGTGTCAGGGCACCGTCCTTGTTGAGATCTTTAAACGTGAGGCTGCCCTGCTTAATGATATCGCTACCGCGTGCGCCGAGCGTCGGCTGGTCGGCGGCCAGGGCGGTAAAGGGGATAGCCAGGGCGAGCGTTATGGCGTTGGCGATAAATCGCGTTTTCTTCATCAGCGTGCTCCTTGCAGATTGATGGGGAATAAAAACAAAAAAACCCGAGCGCGCCCGCCGCGTTTATGCGGCTGGCCCACTCAGGTTTTGCTCATCGGCGTACCGCCGACGATAACAATCCAGTTTTAACGCCCGCAGACTAGCACGTATTCCCCGACGCTTCGCAAGGACAGGCTGAATATGTGAGTCAGCAGGCAGTATCCCCCACCGGGCAGAGCGTTACGCCTCGCGCAGGTTCTGCGCCGCCTTCACCATATTGGCCAGCGCCGCGCGGGTCTCCGGCCAGCCGCGGGTCTTCAGGCCGCAGTCCGGGTTGACCCACAGCCTCTCGGCCGGAATACGTCGGGCCGCCTTCTTCAGCAGATCTTCAATCCACGCTACGCTCGGCACGTTCGGCGAGTGGATATCGTACACGCCGGGCCCAATTTCGTTGGGATAGTCGAACTCCTCGAAGGACTCCAGCAGCTCCATGTCGGAACGCGAGGTTTCGATGGTGATCACGTCGGCGTCCAGCGCGGCGATCGCGTCCATGATGTCGTTAAACTCGCAGTAGCACATGTGGGTGTGGATCTGCGTCTCATCCTTCGCCACGGCGGCATTGATGCGAAACGCCTCCACGCCCCACGCCAGGTACGCGTCCCAGTCGCTGCGCTTGAGCGGCAGCCCTTCGCGCAGGGCCGGTTCGTCAATCTGGATGATGCCGATACCGGCGGCTTCCAGATCCGCCACTTCATCGCGCAGCGCCAGCGCTATCTGCTTCGCGATGGTTTCCCGTGAGACATCTTCGCGCGGGAACGACCAGCAGAGGATGGTCACCGGCCCGGTCAGCATGCCTTTCACCGGCTTATCGGTGAGCGACTGGGCGTATTTCGCCCACTCAACGGTGATCGCCTGCGGACGGCTGATGTCGCCAATCACCACCGGCGGCTTCACGCAGCGCGAGCCGTAGCTCTGTACCCAGCCGTTCTGGGTAAAGACGAAGCCGTCGAGGTGCTCGCCGAAGTACTCCACCATGTCGTTGCGCTCCGCTTCGCCGTGCACCAGCACGTCGAGGCCGAGGCGCTCCTGCTCGGCGATAGCCTGCTTAATATGCTCCGCAATGCCGGTGCGGTAACTGCCGCCGTCCCGCAGCCCTTTTTTGAATTCGAGGCGCAGGCCGCGAATTTCGGTGGTCTGCGGGAACGAGCCGATGGTCGTGGTCGGCCACGCCGGCAGATTAAAGCGCGCGCGCTGGGCCACGGCGCGGGTCTGATAATCGCTGGCCCGCTGGCTGTCGCGGGCGGTAATTGCCGCCAGCCGCTGTTCAACCGCCGCGTTGTGTACCCGCGTTGAGTGGCGGCGGGCGCGGATCGGTGCGCTCCATTCATCAATGGCGGCGGTGCCGCCGCCGTTCAGGGCATCGCGCAGCAGCGCCAGCTCGCGGCACTTCTGCAGGGCGAAGGCGAACCAGCTTTTAACTTCTTCATCCAGCCGGGTCTCGACGCTCAGATCGATAGGGCTGTGCAGCAGGGAGCAGGATGAGGCCACCCAAAGTTCGCGTTGGCCGACAAGCGCCTGCACCTGGGCGTACTTGTCGCTCAGATCGGCGCGCCAGACGTTGCGGCCGTTAATCAGCCCGGCGGAGAGCAGCCAGCCTTCGGGCAGGCGCCGGTGCAGTTCGGCCACGCTGTCTTTGCCGTGCACCAGATCGACGTGCAGACCCTGCACCGGCAGGGCGGTGATGGTGTCCAGGTTTGCGCTGATGCCCTCAAAGTAGGTGGTCAGCAGCAGCTTAACATGGCCCTGCAGGGCGTCGTACGCCGGCTTGAAGGCGTCAAGCCACGCCTGCGGCAGCTCCAGCACCAGCGCCGGCTCGTCAATCTGCACCCACTCAATGCCGCGCTGCGCCAGCTCGCCCAGCACCTGCTGATACACCGGCAGAATATCGTTCAGCAGGTTGAGGCGGTCAAACGCCTCGCCCTTCACCTTACCGAGCCACAGATAGGTGACCGGCCCCAGCAGCACCGGCTTCACCCGGTGGCCCAGCGCCAGCGCCTCGTCGACCTCCTCCAGCAGCTGCGTCCAGGTCAGGCGGAACTGCTGGCCGCGGGTAAACTCCGGCACCATGTAGTGATAGTTGGTGTTAAACCACTTGGTCATTTCCGCCGCCGCCGCCGGCTCGCCGGTCGGCGCCCGGCCCCGGCCAATGCGGAACAGGGTGTCGATATCCACCGATCCATCCTGATTCTGATGACGCGCCGGCACGTTGCCGAGCAGCAGGCTGGTGGTCAGAACATGATCGTACCAGGCAAAATCGCCCACCGGCAGCAGGTCAACGCCCGCCTGCTTCTGCTGAGCCCAGTGGCGGGCGCGCAGTTCGCGGCCAACGGCCAGCAGATCGTCCCGGCTGCTGTTGCCCGCCCAGTAGCTCTCCTGCGCTTTCTTCAGTTCGCGACGCAGGCCAACGCGGGGAAATCCGAGGGTGTGAGTAATAATGGTCATGGTTGCCTCTCCTTAATGAAATTCTCTGGATTTCGTGTTGCGGCAAGGCGGCAAGGTAGTCCATCGCCGGGAGCTTACTGAAGTAAGTGACCGGTGTGGGCTAGCGCAGACAACGCGGCAGCGGCACGAAAGACGACGAATTTAGCCGTCCAGATGTTTACACATCCATAATTCGCAAGTACTGTATCTTCCTCAAGCGCAAATTACTCATGCCGAAGTGAAGGACTTTCATGATCGAGATTAAACACCTGAAAACGCTGCAGGCATTACGGAACAGCGGGTCGCTGGCGGCGGCGGCGACCGTGCTGCACCAGACCCAGTCCGCGCTCTCGCACCAGTTCAGCGATCTGGAACAGCGCCTTGGCTTCCGGCTGTTCGTGCGCAAAAGCCAGCCGCTGCGCTTCACGCCGCAGGGCGAGATCCTGCTGCAGCTCGCCAATCAGGTGCTGCCGCAAATCAGCAGCGCGCTGCAGGCCTGCAATGAGCCGCAGCAGGCCAGCCTGCGCATCGCCATCGAATGCCACAGCTGCATTCAGTGGCTGACCCCGGCGCTGGAGAACTTTCGCGGCCACTGGCCGCAGGTGGAGATGGATTTTAAATCCGGCGTGACCTTCGATCCGCAGCCCGCGCTGCAGCAGGGAGAGCTGGATATCGTGCTGACCTCGGATATTCTGCCGCGCAGCAGTCTGCACTATTCGCCGATGTTTGATTATGAGGTGCGCCTGGTGCTGGCCCCGGACCATCCTCTGGCGGCCAAGGCGCGCATCACGCCGGAGGATTTAGCCAGCGAGACGCTGCTTATCTATCCGGTACAGCGCCAGCGGCTGGATATCTGGCGCCACTTCCTGCAGCCCGCCGGCATCAGCCCGTCGCTGAAAAACGTCGATAACACGCTGCTGCTGATCCAGATGGTGGCGGCGCGCATGGGCACCGCCGCCCTGCCGCACTGGGTGGTGGAGAGTTTTGAACGTCAGGGGCTGGTCGTCACCAAAACCCTCGGCGAGGGGCTGTGGAGCCGGCTGTACGCCGCCGTGCGCGACGGCGAGCAGCGTCAGCCGGTCGTTGAGGCGTTTATTCGCTCAGCGCGGAACCACGCCTGCGATCATCTGCCGTTTGTGCGCAGCGCGGAGCGACCCAGCGTCGATGGACCCACAGGGACGCCAGGATCACCAGGGCACCAATGATAAAGCTCGGCCAGTGCGGCGGCCGGTGCCAGATGGCGAAGTTAACCAGCAGTCCGGCCGGGACGTGCATATTGTTCATGATGCCCAGCGTCCCGGCATCCACCTGGGTAGCGCCGTAGTTCCACATAAAGTATCCCAGCCCCGAGGCGACCACGCCAAGGAATACCAGAATTCCCCACTGCAGCGCCGTTTCCGGCATTTTGTGCGCGTCGCCGAGCGCCGCCCAGCCGATAAACGCCACGACCAGCGCCCCGAGATAGAACCAGGCGAAGGCGTTGTGCTGGGGCATTGGCCGGGTCTCCATCAGCCGCTTGTAGCCCACCATGCCGATGGCGAAGCTAATATTGGAGAGCTGAACCAGCAGCAGACCGGTCCAGAAGTGGTCGGTGACCTGGTCATAGCGAATGATCCCGGCGCCAATCACCGCCAGCAGGGCGCTGAAGGCATAGCCCCAGCGCAGGCGCCGCCGGCTCATCAGATCGTAAATCAGGGTGATGTAGAGCGGCGTCAGCACGGTGAACAGCAGCAGTTCGGAGACCGTCAGATAGAGATAGGCGCGGAAGCTCAGCATGTACATCACGCCGAGCTGCATCGCCCCCACCAGCATATAGAGGCCAACGGTTTTGATATCGTGGCCGCGGGTGCGTAAAAACGGCAGAAAAACCAGCGCCGCCAGGCCGACGCGCGCCAGCACGGCGAAATAGCTGTCCACGTGTCCGGCAAGGTACTCGCCAAACAGGCTGAACGAGAAGGCCCACAGCAGGGTAGTGACGATCAGTAACGGCACAATAAGTATCCCGAAAATTAGCAGTCCGCCATTGTAGCGAAGAGCAAGGTTGACAGCTGAACAAATACCAGGCAACTGAATGAGCACTTTCCTGGCAAGAATTGATCCGCCAGCGCTATGCGCCCGCCCGGCGTCGCGCGAGAATTCTTTAACCTCAACCTTTGACAGGGATTTATCGTAATGGAACGTAATACGTCTGCCGCGCTACCGTCGGCAGACGCGCTGAGCGCGGCGCTGGATCGGCACCAGTTGGTGGTGTGGTATCAACCGATCGTGGAGGTTGAGAGCGGGCGGGTCGCCGGAGCGGAAGCGCTGATCCGCTGGCCGCAGCCGGACGGTAGCCTGCTGCTGCCAGACAGCTTTCTCCCCCAGGCCCGCCGCGCGGGGCTGCTGAGCCGCATTACGCACCGGGTGACGGCGCTGGCGTTCGCCGATCTCGGCGAGTGGCTGCACCAGCATCCGGCGATGCGCCTGTCGATCAATCTTGAGCCGGAAGATTTCCTCAATACCGATCTGCTGGAGCATCTCAGCCTGCGCTGCCGGCAGTACGGCGTGGAACCGCAGCAGATAGCGCTGGAGATGACCGAGAACAGCGCTATCGATCCGCAGGCGATCGCGCCGATCGTCGGCCAGTACCGCGCCGCCGGGCATCCGATCTACCTTGATGATTTCGGCAGCGGCTACGCCAACTTCAGCTACCTGCAGGCGCTCACCTTTGACGTGCTGAAAATAGACCGCGCGCTGGTAGAGCCTTTACCTGACAGAAGCCTGCTACCGCAGATCGTCGCCCTGGCGCGCTCGCTGTCGCTGGAACCGCTGGCCGAGGGCGTGGAGACCCGGGCGCAGCATCACTGGCTGCGGGCGCACGGCGTGAAATATGCGCAGGGATGGTTATACGGTAAAGCCCTGCCGGGCAGGGCTTTCATTGAGGAGAGCGAGAAACGCTACGCCTGATGCAGATAAAGCCTGCGCAGGTAGTGCGGCACGGCGTCATCGGCGTTGGAGCCTATCACTTCCAGCTCGGGGTGCAGGTCCTTCAGGCGCTGGTGGGCGCTCTGCATAATGCAGCCTTTGCCGGCCATTGACAGCATCTCGGCGTCGTTCATGCCGTCGCCAAAAGCAATACAGTCCGCAAGCGAATAGCCCATCTTCTTCGCCACCGCCTCCAGGGCGTGGCCTTTTGATACCCCGCCGGCCATCACTTCAAGACAGGTCAGCGTCGAGAAGCTGACGTTCACCCGATCGCCCCAGCGGGCGTTGATCGCCTGCTCCAGCGGCAGCAGCACGTCGTGGGTCTGGGCGATGAAGAACACTTTGCTGATGCCTTCCGGCTCCAGCAGGCCCGGCTCAAACAGAGCGTAATTAAATACCGCCTCTTTGAAAAAGCGCATCTCTTCCGGACGGGGCCGGTTCATAAACCAGTCGTCGTTGCGGTAGACGTTGGTCACGATATCGGGATTGTCATTCACTACGCCGAACAGATCGGCGGCGATATCGCGATCGAGGTTGTGGGCAAACACCAGGTTGCCCTCCAGATCGTGCACCCGCGCGCCGTTGGAGGTGATCATATAGGCCCTGATGCCCAGCCCGTCGCGGATCTGTCCGACGTCGATATGGTGACGTCCGGTGGCAAACACAAAGTTAACGCCCTGCTCCGTCAGCAGCTTCAGGGTCTCTTTGGCGTAGGGGGACAGACTGTGATCGGGACTGAGGAGCGTGCCGTCTAAATCAGACGCGACAACCTGGTACATAATTCAACCTTTCAGTAAAAGCGGCCCGGGGCCGGATTAATCATGCCGATGAAAAAAATCGACGATGGCGTGTAGCGCGACTGAGCGCAGGGTGTCCTTTTCAAAAAGGATCTCATGGTAGGCGCCTTCAATGACCAGCGGATGGCCGCCCTCGCAGGGGTGCCCCGCCGCGGCGCGTATCTCACAATAGCGGTCGTGGGCGCGATTATCCACCACCCGCTCATCTTCCGCCTGAATCAGCAGGGTCGGCGTTTTCTCCTCCGCCGCGCCGGCCAGCACCTGCTCCCCGGCCAGCACACTTTCGCGCACCCAGTGCCAGGTCGGGCCGCCGACGCGCAGATCGGGGTTATCGGCATAGAAGCCGAGGTTGCGCCGGTAGCGGCCCCGGCTGTGGGTCAGCACGTTGAGGCCAAACGGCAGCGGATGCCAGCGCCCGGTGCCCATCGCGTAGCTTTCGCGAATGCGCTGGTGGCCCTCGGACCAGTCGAGCAGCTGGCGCACCATCCAGTCGGGCAGGCGAATGATAATGCCGAACATCGGCGCGCAGAGGGCGATGGCGTCGCAGGCGCCGGGGTGGCGCTGCAAAAAGAGCGTGGCGATAGCGCCGCCCATCGAATGGGCCAGAATATAGCGTCTGCGCCACGGGCCGCTTGCCACCTCCTGCTGCCAGAAGGCGTCGAGGTCATCGACATAGTCGCTGAATTTTTCTACGTGCCCCCGGTGGCTGTCTTCGAGCATGCGCCCGGAGAGCCCCTGGCCGCGGTGGTCAATGACCAGCACATCAAAGCCGCTGTAGAACAGGTCAAATGCCAGCTCGGCGTACTTAACGTAGGCCTCAATGCGCCCGGGGCAGACCACGATGACCTGGTCATGTTCGGGCGCGCGAAAGCGGATAAAGCGGATCGAAACGCCGTCCACGCCGGGCATAACGCCCTCTTCGCGCCGGCGCCAGAAATCGTTCAGCGGGCCGGTGGTAAAAGCGGCAAACGCGTTTTCTCTTGTCTTCCAGTCCATTTGCTGCCGAAACATCGGGCTTAAACCCCAGTTAACCGCTGAAAATCGTCATTTTTAACAGGACAGTCACTTCGCCTGCACAATAGCGTATTGTGGCATAAAAACAGACAACCAGGGAGATTCTGATGACCTTTGAGTGGTGGTTCGCCTATCTGCTGACGTCCATTATTCTCAGCCTCTCGCCGGGCTCCGGCGCGATTAATACCATGACCACCTCCATCAGCTACGGCTATCGCGGGGCGGCGGCGTCGATTGCCGGGCTGCAGACCGGACTGGCTATCCATATCGTGCTGGTGGGCGTCGGGCTGGGCACGCTGTTCTCCCGCTCGCTGCTGGCGTTTGAGGTGCTGAAGTGGGCCGGCGCCGCCTATCTTATCTGGCTGGGCATTCAGCAGTGGCGCGCCGCCGGGGCAATCGATCTCAATACGGCGGCGAAGGTGCAGCACCGCGGACACCTGTTTAAGCGGGCGGTATTTGTGAACCTCACCAATCCGAAGAGCATCGTCTTTCTCGCCGCGCTGTTTCCGCAGTTCATCATTCCGAATCAGCCGCAGGTGATGCAGTACGCGGTGCTCGGAACGACGACCATCGTGGTGGATATCATCGTAATGATCGGCTATGCCACCCTGGCGCAGCGCATAGCCGGATGGATCAAAGGCCCGCGCCAGATGAAGGCTCTGAACAAGACGTTTGGATCGCTGTTTATGCTGGTGGGCGCGCTGCTGGCATCGGCGCGCCACGCCTGATCAGCGGGAGATAATCAGGTGGATGCCGAAGCCGGCAAACAGGGTGCCGGCCACGCCGTCGATCCACTTCGCCGCCCGCTGATAGCCGCTGCGCATCGCGGGTAGCGCAAACAGGCTCGCCACGACGGTAAACCAGGCGAGGGTTTCGATGACGATCAGCAGGAAGATGCCCCAGCGCGCGCCGCTGCCGACGCTATCGCCGACAAACAGCGAGAACACTGAGCCGAAGTAAATAATCGCCTTTGGATTGGCGAGATTGGTCAGCAGGCCTTTGAGAAAGCTTTTGCCGCTCTGCGCCAGCTCCACCTGCGGCGCCGCGGCCGTGGTTTCGCGCTTCTTCAGCGCCCCGCGCAGCATCTGATAGCCCATCCAGCACAGGTACAGGCCGCCGCCGACCATGATGATGTTGTGCAGCCAGGCCATTTTCTCGATGATCAGGTGCAGGCCCAGCAGGGCAACGCCCGCCCAGACCATCACCCCGCAGGTGATCCCCAGCACGCCCATCATCGCCTCTTTGCGCGAGCGGCTAACGGCGGTTTGCGATACGAAGAAGAAATCCGGGCCGGGGCTGACCAGCGCAATCAGGTGCACGGCGGCCACGGTGAGAAACAGCATCAGCATAGGAGACTCGCAGGAAAAGAGTTCAGTAAGCCATCATCCTGGCACTTTTTTGCCGGGCTGACTACTCCTCGTCGTCGCCGTCCGCGTGGGCGCGGATCAGCGCCAGAAATTCCTGGCCGAAGCGCTCCAGCTTGCGCACGCCTACACCGTTGACGCTGAGCATCTCGCCGGGGCTGGTGGGGATCTGCTCGGCCATCTCAATCAGCGTCGCGTCATTGAACACCACGTAGGGCGGAATGTTCTCTTCATCGGCAATGGCTTTACGCAGCTTGCGCAGCTTGGCGAACAGCCGGCGGTCATAGTTGCCGCCGTAGGATTTCTGGCTGACTCTGGGCTTGAGGGCCTGCACGCGCGGCACCGCCAGCTGCAGGGGCACCTCGCCGCGCAGCACCGGCCGTGCGGCTTCGGTAAGCTGCAGCGCGGAGTGGCGGGCGATGTTCTGGGTGGCGAAGCCGAGGTGGATCAGTTGGCGAATCACGCTAACCCAGTGTTCGTGGCTCCGATCGCGGCCAATACCGTATACCGGCAGCTTGTCGTGGCCCATCTCGCGGATGCGCTGGTTGTTGGCGCCGCGCAGGACCTCCACCACGTAGCCCATGCCGAAGCGCTGGTTAACGCGGTAGATGGTGGAGAGCGCCTTGCGGGCCTCCTCCAGTGCATCGTACTGCCGCGGCGGATCGAGGCAGATATCGCAGTTGCCGCAGGGGGCCTGGCGCCCCTCGCCGAAATAGTTCAGCAGCACGAGGCGGCGGCAGGTCTGCGCCTCGGCAAAGGCGCCCATCGCGTTAAGCTTGTGGCGCTCGATATCCTGCAGCTGGCCCGGCGGCTTCTCCTCCAGGCAGCGCCGCAGCCACGCCATATCCGCCGGATCGTAAAACAGCATCGCCTCAGCGGGCAGGCCGTCGCGCCCGGCGCGGCCGGTCTCCTGATAGTAGGATTCGATATTGCGCGGGATGTCGAAGTGCACCACGAAGCGCACGTTGGGCTTGTTGATGCCCATGCCGAAGGCCACCGTGGCCACCACGATCTGCAGATCGTCGCGCTGGAATTTTTCCTGCACTTCGGCGCGGACGCTGTTCTCCAGCCCGGCGTGATAGGCGCCGGCGCTGATGCCCCGGCTCTGCAGGCGGGCGGCGGTGTCCTCCACCTTCGAGCGGCTGTTGCAGTAGATGATGCCGGATTTGCCGCGCTGGTCCTGCACGTAGCGCATCAGCTGGTCGAGCGGCTTGAACTTTTCCATCAGCATGTAGCGGATATTGGGCCGGTCGAAGCTGCTTATCTGGATCAGCGGATCGTGCAGGCCGAGCAGGCGCACGATGTCGCTGCGGGTCGCGTCATCGGCGGTGGCGGTCAGCGCCATAAACGGCACGGCGGGGAAGCGCTGGCGCAGCTGGCCGAGGGCGGCATATTCCGGGCGGAAATCGTGGCCCCACTGGGAGATACAGTGCGCCTCGTCCACCGCCACCATCGCCGGATTCCAGTGGCTGAGGTTGTCGAGGAAGTTATCGAGCATCAGGCGCTCGGGCGCGATGTAGAGCAGGCGCACTTTGCCGGTACGGCAGCCCGCCATCACCTCCTGCTGCTGCTCCCGGCTCTGGGTCGAGTTGAGGCAGGCCGCCGCCACGCCGTTGGCGAGCAGCTGGTCGACCTGGTCCTTCATCAGCGAAATCAGCGGTGAAACGACCACCGTCAGGCCGTCCATCACCAGCGCGGGGATCTGGTAGCACAGCGACTTGCCGCCGCCGGTGGGCATTACCACCAGGCAATCGCGGCCCTCCAGCACGGTCTCGATGATCGTTTCCTGACCGGGGCGGAACTGCTGGTAGCCGAACGTTTCCTGCAACACCTGCTTTGCCAGCGATACCTGATTCATTACTTCCGCCTGCGCCACGTTCACCCCTGCTGTAAATAAAAACAGGCGCTATTTTCAGCGCCTGAGAGCAAGAGTGCAATGTTTTCGGCAAATTCATTTGCCGGTTGTCGAGCGCGCTTCCAGAAAACCTGTCAGAACAGATCGTTAAGCATCACGCCCATGCCGACGCGGGTCTGGTTGAAATCGTAATCGATCAGCGACTCGCCGTAACCGCTATAGACCTGGGTGTAGAAGCGCACGTGTTTGGTGATCGGATAGCTCACGCCAAGCTCCGCGCCGCCGTAGCCGGTGTTCCAGTTGTACTGGCCTTTAGCACTGAGCACCGCTTCACCCAGCTGATAACCAATTTTCAGCTGATAGTAGCCCATATACTTGGTGATGTTCTTGTTATCACTGGTGTCGCCGATGACGTACCATGGCTTCACCTCCACCAGCCAGTTGCCGTTCTGCGCCATCAGGCGGGAATAGAGGCGGTTCCAGCTGCGGGAGGTCGGGTCAGAGCGGCCGTTGGACTGGTGGTTGTAGCCAAACTCGGCGTCGCGCAGGGTCCAGTCGCCGACGCTGTAGTCGGTGGCAAAGCCGAGGAACAGCTGCGGCTCGTAGTTAGTTTCGCGAAACGGCGCCGACTCGCCGGTGTTTGACAGCTGCCACCAGGATCGCTGCGTATAGGAGGCCCCGAGCAGCGAGTTGTCGCCCAGAATGCCGCGCCACAGCGGGAAGGCCAGACTCAGCTGGAATTTGACCTCATCCTTATTGGCATTATCAGACCAGTTGTAGCTCTCAATGGCCTTTTTATTCAGATCGCTGGTGTAGGTATAGAGTAAATAGTTGCTCTCATAAGGGTAGAGCGTAAAGGGGTTATCATGCTCCTGCAGCATGTTGGCGATGATGCTGCCGCGCACGGCCGGGGTATCATGCACCTTGTCTATTGTCGCTTCCTGCGCGCAGGCAAAAAAAGGCAGCGCGGCGGCAGCCAGTAACCAACCCGGACCGGTTCGCATCAATGGTGTTCTCCTGAACAAAAAAGTTTCAAATAATTAATTTTCTCGCTGGCATTTTACATAATCGGATAACAATTACGCAGTTAACCTTTCTGAAAAGTAGAAATGAACACTTCATCGGCATAAAATCAACATTTTATTAACCACCCGGATGTGTGCGATGTCTAAAGAGTTAACCGCTGAGGAAGCCCTGAAGCTGGTCGGCGAGATTTTTGTCTACCATATGCCGTTCAATCGCGCGCTGGGCCTGGAGCTTGAACGCTACGAAAAAGCCTTTGCCCAGCTCAGTTTCAATAACCAGCCAATGATGGTCGGCAACTGGGCACAGAGCATTCTCCACGGCGGGGTGATCGCCTCTGCGCTGGACGTTGCCGCCGGGCTGGTCTGCGTCGGCAGCACGCTGACCCGCCACGACACCATTAACGAAGATGAACTGCGCCAGCGTCTGTCGCGCATGGGCACCATTGACCTGCGGGTGGACTATCTGCGTCCGGGGCGCGGCAACCGCTTTACCTGCTCCAGCAGCCTGCTGCGGGCGGGCAATAAAGTGGCGGTCGCCAGGGTTGAGCTGCACAACGAAGAACAGGTCTATATCGCCAGCGCAACCGCTACCTACATGGTGGGTTGAGGCAGGCAAATCGGCTAGTATTGACTTACTTTCAGGCAATGGATTGAAGTAATGGATGCAAAACAGACGCGGCAGGGCGTGCTGCTCGCCCTCGCCGCTTATTTTATTTGGGGCATTGCGCCCGCCTATTTTAAATTTATCGATTACGTTCCGGCTGACGAAATTATTACCCACCGCATCATCTGGTCGTTCTTCTTTATGATTGTGCTGATCTCCGCCAGCCGCCAGTGGAGCGGCATCCGGCGGCTGTGCCAGACGCCGAAAAAGATCCTGCTGCTGGCGCTCACCGCGGTACTGGTCGGCGGCAACTGGCTGCTGTTTATCTGGGCGGTCAATAACCACCATATGCTGGAGGCAAGCCTCGGCTACTTTATTAACCCGCTGGTGAATATCGTGCTGGGGATGATTTTTCTCGGCGAGCGCTTTCGCCGCATGCAGTGGCTGGCGGTCTTTCTCGCCGTCTGCGGGGTACTGGTCCAGCTCTGGACGTTCGGATCGCTGCCGATTATCGGCCTCGGACTGGCCTTCAGCTTCGCCTTTTACGGCCTGCTGCGTAAAAAAATCGCCGTCGATGCCCAGACCGGGATGCTGTTCGAAACCCTGTGGCTGCTGCCGGTAGCGGCCATCTACCTGTTCGGCATTGCCGACAGCCCGACCAGCCACTTGGGCAATAATCCCTGGTCGCTGAACCTGCTGCTGATTGCCGCGGGTGTGGTCACCACGGTGCCGCTGCTGTGCTTCACCGGCGCGGCAACTAAGCTGCGCCTGTCAACGCTGGGCTTTTTCCAGTACATTGGCCCGACGCTGATGTTCCTGCTGGCGGTGCTGTTCTACGGCGAAGTACCCGGCCCGGATAAGATGGTCACCTTTGGCTTTATCTGGCTGGCGCTGGCGATTTTCGTTGCCGATGCGGTCTACACCGTGCGCCGCACGCCGAGGTTCTGAAGCGTGCTTTGCCGCCAGGCGCTGCGCATGGCGGCAAACCTTGTTTACAGCCAGTTCTTGCGCTTGAAGTAGAGATACGGCGCCAGCCCGGCGAGGATCATCACTACGATGGCCGCAGGATAGCCGAAGCTCAGGTGCAGTTCGGGCATAAACTCGAAGTTCATCCCGTAGCTGGAGGCCACCAGCGTCGGCGGCAGGAACACCACCGACACCACCGAGAAGATCTTGATGATTCGGTTCTGCTCGATGTTGATAAAGCCCATCGCCGCCTGCATCAGGAAGTTAACTTTCTGAAACAGCGATTCGTTGTGCGGCAGCAGGGATTCAATATCGCGCAGGATCTCGCGGGCCTGCTCCAGCTGGCCTACCGGCAGGCGCGCCTTGCGCACGAGGAAGTTCAGCGCGCGCTGGGTATCCATCAGACACAGGCGCACCTTCCAGCCGATATCCTCAAGCTCCGCCAGCTTTGACAGACCTTCGTCATATTCATCCCCCTGCTGACCTTCCATGATGACGCGGCTCAGGCGCTCCAGCGCGCTGTAGATGTTTTCGATCTCGTCCGCCAGCTGCTCAATTTTGGTTTCAAACAGATCCAGCAGCAGCTCGTAGGCATTGCCGTCCACCATCTCCTGGTTACGCGCGCGCATGCGGTAGAGGCGAAATGCCGGCAGTTCGCGCTCGCGCAGGGTAAACAGGCGACCTTCGCGGATGGTAAACGCCACGGTAGAGTTGCCGGCGTGATCCTCGGCGTCTTCGAAGAAGAAGAAGGAGTGAATGTGCAGGCCGTCTTCGTCTTCGAAGAAGCGGGCCGACGCCTCGATATCTTCAAGCTCTGGCCGCGTGGCCAGGTTCTGACCCAGCTCTGTCTGTACGCGGCTACGCTCCTCATCGTCCGGCTCAACGAGATCCACCCAGACGGAGCTGGCGAGATGCTCGATGTCGTCCGACTCAAGACGCGTTAAACGATTATTTTCCAGTTGAAATGCGCTCAGCATGACCGGGACTCCCAATGCAAAAATTTATTGGACAGTACGTTGGGCACACAGAAACAAATGGTGTTTCAGACCATTAAGCCTGACTCAGAAGCGACGGGGATAGAACGGGTCGCTGACAACCTCTAAGGCCATCAGCGGAAGGTGATAGCCTTAGGAGTTGTTCCTGGATTGCAGGAAGTTGAGCCAGCATCTACTGGGTGTGTCCAAGGTATCAGTCCTCTTAGCGTAATCGTGCGCGCATGTTACGCCAGCCTAAATGCAGCGTCAACACGCAGCGAAGCGCCAGTGGATATTTCTTGTCCTCTGGCCTTTAATACTAGCAGGTTATTGCAAAAATATTATATTTTTCTGTCGGTTATGCGATTTCGAGCCGCGCATAGGCGGCCACCAGCCATTTGATGCCCTGCCCCTGAAACGCCACCTGCAGGCGGCTGTGCTCGCCGCTGCCCTCCAGGTTGACGATAGTGCCTTCGCCAAATTTCGGGTGGCGCACACGCTGACCGAGCTTGTAGCCGGTGTCGTTTTCCGCCACCGGGGTCCCCATCCGCTGATGGTTTACCGGGCGGCTGACGGTGGCGCGCAGGCGCACCTCTTCGACGCAGGCCTCCGGCAGCTCGCCGATAAAGCGCGACGGACGGTGGTAGACCTCTTTACCGTACAGGCGGCGAGTCTCGGCGTAGGTCAGGGTCAGCTTCTGCATCGCGCGGGTGACGCCGACGTAGGCCAGGCGGCGCTCCTCCTCCAGGCGGCCGCCTTCATCCAGCGACATCTGGCTCGGGAACATGCCCTCTTCGACGCCGACGATAAATACCTGCGGAAACTCCAGCCCCTTCGCCGAGTGCAGGGTCATCAGCTGCACCGCATCCTGCCAGGTATCCGCCTGGCCTTCGCCCGCCTCCAGCGCGGCGTGGGAGAGGAACGCCTGCAGCGGCATCAGGTCTTCATCTTCTTCGTTGTAGCTGAACTGGCGGGTGGCCGTGACCAGCTCCTCTAAGTTCTCAATGCGGGTCTGGCCCTTCTCGCCCTTCTCCTGCTCGTACATCGCCCGCAGACCGGAGTCGTTAATCACCCGGTCGGTCTGGACGTGCAGCGGCATCTCGGCGGTCTCCTGCGCCAGAGCCTCAATCAGCTCCATAAAGCGCTGCAGCGCGCCCGCGGCGCGGCCGGCCAGCACTTTATCTTTCAGCAGCGCCCGGCACGCCTGCCACAGCGTCAGCTGACGGTCGCGGGAGGTCTGGCGCACCACGTCGAGAGTGCGGTCGCCGATACCGCGGGTCGGCGTATTGACGACGCGCTCAAAGGCAGCGTCGTCATTGCGGTTGGCGATCAGCCGCAGGTAGGAGAGCGCGTCTTTAATTTCCTGGCGCTCGAAGAAGCGCATCCCGCCGTAGATGCGGTAGGGCATGCTGGCCTGCAGCAGCGCCTCTTCCAGCACGCGGGACTGGGCGTTGCTGCGGTAAAGAATGGCGCACTGCTCCAGCGCCCCGCCGTTGTCCTGCCAGGTCTTGATGCGGTTAACCACGAAGCGGGCCTCATCAAGATCGTTAAAGGCGCAGTAGAGAGAGATAGGCTCCCCGTCGGCGCCGTCGGTCCACAGCTTTTTACCCAGACGGCCGCTGTTGTTTTCGATCAGGGCGTTGGCGGCGCTGAGGATATTGCTGGTCGAGCGGTAGTTCTGCTCCAGGCGAATAGTCTGCGCGCCGGGGAAATCCTTGAGGAAGCGCTGAATGTTTTCAACCTGCGCGCCGCGCCAGCCGTAAATGGACTGGTCGTCGTCGCCGACAATCATTACCTTACCGGTATCGCCCGCCAGCAGGCGGATCCAGGCGTACTGGATGTTGTTAGTATCCTGGAACTCGTCCACCAGAATGTTGGTAAAGCGCTCGCGGTAGTGCTGCAGGATGTGCGGCTTGTTGAGCCACAGTTCGTGGGCGCGCAGCAGCAGCTCGGCAAAGTCTACCAGGCCCGCGTGGTCGCAGGCCTCCTGGTAGGCCTGATACACATTCTGCCAGGTCTGCTCCACCGGGTTGCCGTAGCTCTGCACCTGGTGGGGGCGAATGCCTTCGTCCTTCTGGCCGTTGATGTACCACATTGCCTGGCGCGGCGGCCACTGCTTCTCGTCGAGGTTCATCGCTTTGATCAGGCGCTTGAGCAGCCGCATCTGATCTTCGCTGTCGAGGATCTGAAAATCCTGCGGCAGGTTAGCATCGAGGTGGTGGGCGCGCAGCAGGCGGTGCGCCAGCCCGTGGAAGGTGCCGACCCACATCCCGCCCTGGGTGGTGCCCATCAGCTGACCGATGCGGTGGCGCATCTCCGCCGCCGCTTTGTTGGTGAAGGTCACCGCCATAATCGAGTACGGCGAGCAGTTCTCCACCGTCATCAGCCACGCGATGCGGTGTACCAGCACGCGCGTCTTGCCGCTTCCCGCCCCGGCCAGCACCAGCATATTGGTACGATCCGCCGCCACGGCTTCGCGCTGTTTGTCATTAAGGCTGTCGAGAAGGTAAGAAACGTCCATGGGCACCGCCGGGTAGTAAGCAGCCCGCCGGGCGTTATCCGGCGAACATACTGGAAATTTATACAATACTGCTGGTGATTATATCAGCGCAGTGAGGGATGCCAACCGCGAAATTTCGATATGCGGCAGCAGGCGGGCGTCATCGGCCTGCATTAAGTCGGCCCCATAGGGGTTGATCCAGCAGGCCTGTACGCCACAGCGGATGGCGCCCGCCACATCGGTGGTCAGGTCGTCGCCGACGTGCAGGATCTCACCCAGCGGCAGATTCAGGCGCTCTGCGGCAAGGTGATACATATCGTGAAACGGCTTGGCGCGGCCGTCGGGGCCGGCGCGCAGCACGAAGCTGAAGTAGCCGTCGAGGCCGCACAGCGCCGGCTGCGCGTTGCCGTTGGTGATCGCCACCAGCGGCCACTTTTTGGCAAGCGCGGCCAGCGTGTCGTGGGTCTCCTGCGGCACGTCGATGGCGCTGCGCCATTTGGCGAAGTGCTCCATCGCCGCATCGGCCCCGGCCCGCGCCTCATCGGCGGAGAGACCGGCGTTGAGCATCCCCAGCTCCAGCGCCCGGCGGCGCCATTCGGTGACATCGTGATAAATGTCCGGCTCCGCCTGGCGCAGCGCCTGGCGAAGCTGCTGGAAATCGCTGCTCTCAAGGGCGCTCAGCGCCGGGTGGTAGCCGCGGATAAAGGCCAGCGACTCCTGCTCGGTGCGGCGGATCACCGGCCGGTTATCATAAAGGGTGTCGTCAAGGTCGAAGGTCAGTGCAGAGATGTGGCCGAGTGGACGATAGAAACGCATTATTTCCCCCGTTTAGCCCGCGGATGCGCTGCGTCGTACACCGAGGCGAGATGTTGAAAGTCGAGATGGGTATAGATTTGGGTGGTGGAGAGGTTGGCGTGGCCCAGCAGCTCCTGCACGCCGCGCAGATCGCCGCTCGACTCCAGCATGTGGGTGGCAAACGAGTGGCGCAGCTTGTGGGGATGGACGTGGCTGTTGAGGCCCTGCTTGATGCCCCATTCAGCGAAGCGCTTTTGCACGTTGCGCGCCGAAATGCGCTTGCCGAGCTTCGACAGAAACAGGGCGTCCTCTTCGGCGCCGAACAGGCCGCGCAGATCGAGCCAGTGCTCCAGCCACGCAACGGCGCTGCGGCCCACGGGCAGGCGGCGCTCTTTGCTGCCTTTGCCCATCACCCACACTTCGCCGGACTCCAGGTCGAGATGCTTAATATCGAGGTTCACCAGCTCGGACAGACGCAGACCGGCGCCGTACATCACTTCGAGCATTGCCCGGTCGCGCACCGCCAGCGGATCGTTAAGATCGATATCCAGCAGGCGGTTAACGTCATCGACATCGATATTTTTCGGCAGGTGGCGCGGCGCTTTTGGCGCGGAGACCGCCTTTGCCGGATTGGCCTGCAGTTCGCCCTGGCCCACCAGCCAGTCGAAAAAGCTGCGCAGGGCCGAAAGGCGCAGCGCCAGGCTTGCCGGGCCGAGCCCTTTGCGGCGGCTGCGCACGGCAAAGCCGCGCACGACGGCGGCATCGCACTGCTGCCAGCGCTGAATTTTCGCCTCGTCGGCAAGCGTGATGATGGCCTCAAGCTGGCGCCGGTAGTTGAGCAGCGTTATCGGGCTGAGCTGGCGCTCAACGCTCAGATAGCGCAGAAACCGTTCGGTGTCGCCGGCCAGCGGTGAGGGGGTCATGCGCGCGCTATCCAGCGCTCCAGCAAACCGGGGAGCAGCAGGGAGATCTCCTCCAGCAGGTGCGTCCCCTGGCCGGGCTGATAGTGATGTGCATCGCGGCTGCTGAACAGCACCACCCCGAGATCGCCGTCGCTGCCGAGCATCGACATCGCCACCGAGCCGATGGCTTTTGCCTCCGGCATCACCACCAGCAGCTCGGGGCCGTTCAGGGAGCCGAGATAGTGGCGCTTCTGGCCGAGGCGCTGAATGCGAATGGGCTCAAACGCCTGCCTTGCGAGGGCGAGCTGAGTGAATTTCGACGGTGCGCCAATGCGCCAGCGGTCGGCAAACAGCCGCACCGTGGCGCCCGCCAGGCCTAAATCCCGCGCCCAGCGGTGGAAGCGGTTGAGCAGATCGTCAAGGCTTTCCGCCGCCGCCAGCCGGGTCTGCAGCTGCAGCAGCCGGTAGAACAGCGCTTCGTTGGCGCTCGCCTGCTCCATTAGCAGAGAGATGTTCTCTTCGAGAACATTGATGTGGTTTCTGGCCCGCGCCATGTGCCACTCAACCAGCGACACGGTGCCGCGCACCGGATGCGGAACGCGCATCTGCTCGACGGCAGCGGCGTTGCGGATGAAGAATTCAGGATGTTGCAGCAGGTAGTCCACCACCGCGCGGTCGTCCAGCGCGGCGCTCTGCTCCTGCAGCTCTTCCCCTGTCTGTTTCATAAGTGAATAAATCCGTCGTAGACGTGTGCCGCCGGGCCGGTCATAAACAGCGGCTGGCCCGGACCTTTCCAGGCGATATCCAGCCGACCGCCCGGTAACTCCACGCGTACCTCTTCGCCGAGCAGCCCCTGCTGGATGCCGATCGCCACCGCCGCGCAGGCACCGCTGCCGCAGGCCTGGGTCTCCCCGGCGCCGCGCTCGTACACCCGCAGGCGGATATGATCCTGCTTCACCACCTGCATAAAGCCGATATTGGCGCGCTCCGGAAAGCGTTCGTGGCTCTCCAGCACCGGGCCTAATGTTTCCACCGCGGCGGTTGCCACGTCATCCACCTGGATGACGCAGTGCGGGTTGCCCATCGAGACGACGCCGCACAATACTGTCTGCTCCGCGGCGCGCATAATATAGGTCTTTTCCGCTTTGTTGGCGCGAAACGGCACCCGGGACGGTTCAAAATTGGGTTCGCCCATATTTACGCGCACCAGATCGTTGTCGGTCACGCTCAGCACCATGCGCCCGTTGGCGGTACTGACCCGGATATCCCGCTTGTT
>NZ_BCZS01000030.1 GCF_001598855.1 Pluralibacter gergoviae ATCC 33028 = NBRC 105706
AGAAATCATCCGGATTATCAGATAGTTAGATTTCTAATGTGGTATACTCATCAAATTTAACCACTATTAAAATCAATAAGTTAACCACTTCACATCACTTAATATACCAACAATTCTGGCCGCGGCTTCAGCGTCCGCAGACCACTAGCCATGATTAAATAATGCATGAAAATCACAAGTTAATCAGGAGGCTAGTCGTCTGCAAGACGTCCAACAGACGTTAATATCAAGAAAAAAGATACTTGAAAGAGGCGTAGTCCCTATGCGAAAAAAAGCCCGCTTACACGGGCATTTTATATGCTTCAGCCTCTAGATCTTGCTTCAACATTTTTCTGGTAGATTGCAATCGCTTCATCAACCAGCGCTAAGGGATATAAGGTGTTTACAGCGATCCCTGATGGACATTTAATCTTTTCCACCCCTCTTTCACTGCGTAACTTTTCGCACCAATGCCAAAGCTCATCAACTGACATTACTTCAAGACTCAACTCCAGTAATCTCTGTGGAACGCTTCGAAATTGAGACAGATCTCTTAAGCTTTCTAATGCGTTGACTTTAAGCTCGACATCATTGACCCTGCTTTCTAGCTCCTCTCGTTTTGCAATTTCCATTACCAAAGCATTAACTGTCTGCTGAAGACTTGTGGCAAGAGCACCTATTTCAGACTGCTCCCTTTTCGCTGGAGGGGGGAATTGCCCAAATTCACGTATAGAAGGCAACACCTTATGAAACAACCATCGCTGGAATTTCTTGCCGGCAGAGGATGTATCCTGAGCTAAAACTCTGTACAGACCCGGTTCAGTTAAGAAAGCTTCACTCGCGGACTGGCCATTCTCGATCACAGGAATATTCTTGATCTCATCGGGATCTAAGGTTTGGATGACCGCTTTAATTACCGGTAGCATGCTTTTTGGCGACTTACCATCTATCTTTCTGTTTTCAATGGAAAGAGTCTTTAAGACATCGGCCAAAGAAACGTAAAACTGACCTTTCTCATTGATACTTCTTATGTAGCTTTCGCCACCTTCACCTTCATAGCAAAGCTCCAACAGATTCACATTCATCAGGATCCCCCTTTTTTCCCAAGATTATACCGCGGAAGCTAGCGCTGTCATGGGGTGTCGGGGGTCGGAGGTTCAAATCCTCTCGTGCCGACCAACTTATTATGAGAAACCAGCCACTTACGGCTGGTTTTTTTATGGGTAAAATTTGATGGGGTGAAACTGGGGAGAAATCGGGGTAAAACCACCGTCTAACGTGCCTATCTCACGATGGGCAGATCCTGCCATCGCGTGGTATAACGAGGTGAGAGCATCTCCCTTTTCATTTGCCATTGCTGCTGAATACCCTGCCCCGCAAAATAGAGTGTTCCGCGTCCATCCTTCGCGTTTAGTGCGTCCAGTACTTCCATCAGCTTCTCACTACCTGCGCGAGGTGCGTTGTCGTCGAACAGGTTGAGCTGGGCAACGCTTTTACTAAAAAAATCTCCCAGCATCACTCCGGCTTTCTGGTATTTCCGGCCCTCCAACCAAACAGCATCAAGACAGCGCGTAGCCGCACCGATAATGTCACGCGTGTCACAGGTTGGTGTGAGCAATTTTACAGATGCACTATTTCCATAATATGGCGCTCTGGTATCGAATGGGCTGGTTTTTATAAACGCTGAGACAAATCTGCAATGCTGATGCTCACCCCGCAATTTCTCAGCAGCACGGAACGCATGGCTGCAGATTGCCTGGCGCATGTCATCATAGCCGCTGACGCGTTCACCAAACGATCTACTGCTAATGATTTCTTGTTTAGTAGGAGCGAACTCTTCAAGCTCAAGACAGGGTTCTCCATTTAACTCGCGAACAGTTCGCTCTAACACTACGTTGAAATGTTTCCTGATAACCCATGCCGGAGTGTCTGCGAGTTGCAGAACTGTATTGATGCCCATCGCCTGCAGTTTTTTTGTCAGCCGGCGACCAACTCCCCAAACTTCATCGACGGAGTAATACGCCATTAATTTCCGCTGCCGATCGACATTAGACAGATCTACGACCCCACCGGTTTGGCCTTGCCATTTTTTCGCCGCATGGTTCGCTAATTTCGCCAGCGTCTTGGTCTGCGCAATACCAACGCCAACGGTGAGATGCGTCCTCTGCAAAACAGTTGCGCGGATTTCCCGACCAAAATCCGTTAAATCTCGGCAGTTCCGCACGCCTGTAAGATCACAAAACGCTTCATCTATCGAGTAAATTTCTACCCGCGGGCTCATCTCCTCCAGAGTAGTCATGACCCGGTTCGACATGTCGGCATAAAGTTCATAATTGCTGCTGAATGCGATAATTCCGTGCCGTCTAAACTGCTCCCGTTGTTTGAAAAATGGCTCCCCCATCGTCACAAATTTTTTGGCTTCAGCTGATCTGGCGATCACGCAGCCGTCGTTATTACTGAGAACGACGACAGGGCGACCTCTTAGGTCAGGACGAAAGACAGTTTCGCAGGAAGCATAAAACGAGTTGACGTCAACGAGCGCAAACACGTTAGCCTGCCGATTTAACGATGAATGTAACGACGCCGAAAATCTCCAGACTGTCCTCAGATCCAATCTTAATAGGCTGGTATGCTGGATTTTCAGGCACCAGCATGACGACAGGATGTAGCTGTAGCCGTTTGACAGTAAATTCTCCATCTACGGCAGCGATGACTATATCTCCATGCTCAGCTGATTTGGCGCTATCAACCACCAGCAGGTCTCCTTCCCCAATCCCTGCGTCCCGCATCGAATCGCCCGCGGCCTTTACAAAGTAGGTTGCGCTGGGGTGTCTTATCATCAGCTCATTGAGATCAAGGCGTTGCTCGACGTAGTCCTGCGCCGGAGATGGGAATCCACACGGCACAAAATCGGAAAAAAGAGGGAGCGTGACAACTTCACGCAAATCTGCTGGTTTAATGAACTGCATATCAATCACCGCATAAACACTGAATGCATATACAGTAGTTTTATTGTTTTCAAAGATCAATATCCCTTCCCTGGTAAGGCCATTTATCATCCTCAACCTACTACCAGACTTTGATTTTTTTCCTTTGTAAATTTCTAAATTTTGAGGGCGGATCTCTTTGACAAGTAGCACCACGGGGGCTAATATTAATTACATGAGGTAGCGGAAAGGCCGCAGCCCAAGCCCGAAAGGATGAACAAATGAGCAACGAAATGACCCAGGCAGAATTAGCGAAAGTTAACGCAGAAATTGCAAAGCTGATTGCCGAGACCTCAAAACTCAATAGGGAATCAGCCTGGTATCCGATAGTTGTGGCATCCGGCCTTATCGGCGCGGTCGCTACCATCACAACGGTACTGCTCAAATTCATTTAACAGGAAGCCCCGGAAGGGGCTTTTTGACAGGTACTCTATGCGACTCATCAATGATTACACTCCCCCGTCACCGGAAGATTTGGAAAAACTGAAGGAACGGCTGGGCTTTACAGGAAACCAAATGGCGGATTTGGCTGGCGTGGCCAGTAACAGTCAGTGGAGAAAATATACCGGTGGCGCGGAACCACGAGCTATGTCACCGCACATTCTGTTTTTCATGGCTGCGCAGTTGGCACTCGATGACAGCGAATTGACTCGTGTGCTGGCTAAAATGAAAGAATTAGGTGCATCGCTATAAGTTGCGCTTTTCAAGCTCTTCTACTCGCCGGGCCAACACCTGAATAGCGGAGATTGCGTCCATCAGCAGTACGTTGTTGTCAAGCGTCAGGCGCGAAGTAGTTTTCACATTCTCGGCAGGGGTTTCCGGGCCGCTGCCAGTCGTCATAATGACCTCTTTCACATACTGTGGATCAATCTCCTGCACCTGCTGCGCTATGACGCCGCGTCGCAACCGCTCCTGCTCATCGTCGTTATATATGAAAGTAACAAGCTCCATTTGGCATATGTTGTCCAATGATTGTTGGCCATCCGTTGGTTGTATATCGCGCTTATAATTTTTATCAGATGTGCCGGACCACTGTACTTGTCCCCGACTTCCTTGTATCTGTCCATCTCCACCCATGAACTGGAAATATTGGACTTGAGCGCTATAGCCCTGCACAGCTAAAACGGCTTTGTGATTATAGCCGGTATATTCTTCAAACCACAAAGAGCATCCCGCTTGACCATTTCCGTCGGAACCCCTAGATACAAAACGGGAAGACAGGCTCGGAGCTCCTAATATCGAACCGTTACCACCTTGAGGGTCGTTTAAAGGCATTCCAACAAAGGCCGGGGTATTCATCGCTCGGATTGATTTTGATGTGTTGACGTTACCGCTGATCCACAGATCCCTGTCTATTGTAAAGTTGCTAGTGACGGTTAAAGTGTCTGCGTTATACGCAATGATACGGTGAGTGAAATCAGATGTAGAACTACCATAGTGAAAATCTATGAAAGGTGTAGTAAAAGATAATTCTATGGATTGTGCAGAAAGCTGACGGGCATTAATATCTGACTTTGTATTTATGCTCCCAGTTACAGTTAACTGTTTATTAAAAGTAGTGTCCTGGTCTGTACGAGCTGCATTCTGTATAACAGGATCAACCTGTGAAATTAACTTATTCCAGGATCGAATAGTTCCCTTCGTACCATCCGGCTTGGTTAGCGTTACATCTCCACTCCCAAAGAAAATACTTTGCTGATTTGCAAGGTCAGTGTAAGTTTGGTTAAAACATTTCTGAATACTTGTGGCTAACTCATCGCTAATTGTTGCCATAGCCTCTCCTGTTATTAAAAAGGGCCCCGCAGGGCCCTTATCACTCTCAATGCAATATTAAGATGACCATCCCCCGGAGCCTCGCGTCATGGTTGCGCTAGCCGAAATTATCTGGCAGCGTTCATCCACCCTGATCTCACAGGTAACATCTCGTTCATAGACGCCACTGAGCGTTGCCTGAATGGGTATATAGCGAGACGATGAATTCAAAACATTTGTCTCGATCCTCACTGTCATATGAGAAACCTCTATATTGTTTATCCAGATACCTATCTCGACGGTTCCTCCGCCATTCCATCTAAACAACAGGCCGTTTACTGTATATGTCTTTCCCTGCGATGAGTCGCCTGAATCATGATGTACTATGCGGGAGACGCCGTTATCTCTGTTATCAAAGGTAAAATCCGGGAAGCGTCCGGAGTTCGATATATCACCAATAAAGTTCCTGGCCTCAACAGTCCCGGAAAACTTTCCGTCTCTGGCATTTATTGTTCCGTTAAATACTCCATCATTAGCATATACAGTCCCTCTGTAAACACCTCCGCTAAACTCTGACCATCCTCCTTTATTTATACGCCAGCCTTGTTGACCCGATATGTAATTTGTTGATTGAATTGAGTCAGATATTTTCGCAAAGTCAATACTCGCATCTTTAATCATCGCGCTGCGCAAATATGCGTTTGCACCCTCAACGGCAAATGCCATTACGGCATTGCCTCCCGCGCCTGGTGTGTATACCCCAAACATATCAGCGGACACCAGAAACTGACTCTGGCCACTACCGTTAATGCCCAGCTGAATGCCGGCGACCACTGGCGTACCACCGTTCCCCGTTGCTACTTTAACGCCCCACTGCGCCCCAAGCTTGCCGTTGATATCAGCAACCGTTGATGCCGTCTGCTGTACCGTCGCCGACATGTCGCCATATTTCGAGTTCAGCGTATTGACCTGCTCTGCCGTGGATTTCTCCAGATCCGTGACCGTTTTATTGGTCTGCGTGATGGAGGCGCTGTTATCGCCGATCATGCTGCGCATCTGGTTAAACCCGTTGGCCATCGCCAGCCCATTCTGAGCTACGGTTTCATTCAATCCGGTGATTGACGACTCGGCATCGTTGACGCGCGATGTCAGTTTCGTCAGCGCGGTTGAGTTGGCCGTTACCTGGCCATCAATACTTGTGACCTTCGTCGACAGACTGGTCAGCGCCGAAGAAGCTGCGTCAGCAGTTTTCTGCGCGCCGGCGGCATCTGTTACGTCTGTTATTACCAGCTCATCAATGAACAGGTTATAGCCCGCGCCACCGCTGGTTCCGCGCGTAGAGATCCACAGTACACCACGCGTTTTTCCACCGCCCAGCGCTGCGGTCCCAGAGAATTTAACCCATTTATCACGGCCACCGAGTCGGACCTCAGAAACAACTGCTGCCTCAACCCACTGATTTGCCCCGTTTGTATCCTGCACATGAATACCGACCACAGTGACCCATCCCGACGGCGGCGACTCACTCGCAGGCATCATTGCGTAGAACTCGATGCGGAAAACCCCCTGGTCGCGAACGGTAGTGCGGGTTCCAAACGTTTTATCGCTGTTGCCTTTGTCGCCGCCATCACGACGAACTCGCAAGCATTGGCCACCCGAATATCTATACGCCTTGGTCACCATCGCCGTGGCGCCGCTGAACGTTGTTCCCTCAGCGTAAGACTCAAAGGAGCCGTCGACCCACAGATTGCCGTTTGCCTGGTTAACAGTGTTCAGGGAGTTAGACAGACTGGTTACCGCGCTACTTTGCGACGTGATGTCGTTACCCAACTTGGTGACGCTGGATTGCAGAGAGGAAATCGCCCCGGCGTTGGCCTGGATGTTCTTCTCGTCAGTGACATCGAGCACGTAGAAGTCGTCGAAATACATCGCTCCGTCGGACAGGTACGCCGTTATTTGTATATCAACGACATCATCAGCTGGGGATGTCCAGTCAAAGGAGATATTTTGCCATGTCCGCGTAAAGCCGCCGTAATTAAACCCTCCGATTAATCCAGACGCGTTAGCGACCCGGAATTTGGTATTCGACGCATTGGCAATCGTCGTGCCGGCATCCTGTTTCGCATATGCGCCTATCCGGTAAATCCTCCCCTTGCTGACCGGAAACTTCTGGCCGATGCCGGCCGCAGCGCCAGGAGAGAATTTGACGCACTTACTGCCAAAATTCCCGCCTGTCACAATGGATGCCTTTTCGTGCCACGTTGTGTAGCCGCCCTTATCACGCTCAAATGAAGCATTGGCAACCATGTTGCCCGGGATATTCCCGTCAGCATCGACGCTGGCATCGGAGCTGCTCAGGGAGTTTTGCAGACTGGTCAGGCTCTGGCTCTGGGATGAAATCTGCCCTTCTGCTGATGACACGCGCGTCGTCAGGCTGGTGATTGCTGATGCATTAGCCTCGGCCTGGCGAACGGCACCTGTCGAGCCACCCAGCCCCTGCATAATACCGTTCACAAACTCGACTGATGTCGAAATGACTGCGCTGCCATTCCCACCTGCTGGTGCGATTAGCTCGATGGCACTGCCGGCACTACCATTCTTCTGACCCAGCAGGATATACGCGCCGCGGTACGGCAGAGCGTTAATGACGTCCGGCGTACCTCCCAGGAGTCTGATCCCATCAATAATTGACGCTCTGTTACCGCTGGGCTCATCGAACGTAACTACGCATGCATAAACACCATTAGCAAGCGCTGCGATGGCATCGTTCAGCGCTTTACCATTGGCTACACTGCTGAACACATCATACGTTCTGGATGTGTCAATTGACGTGGACCCGTCTCCATTTTTCCTGAACGTAATCAGCGCATAGCTTCTGGTTTGCAAAAATAATCGGGCGCCTGATTCGCTGAAAATCCCCGGAGCGCCGGCCCCACCCATTCCGAGGGAGCAGACGGTAAACACCGTCCGGCGATTCAGTGAGGATGAGAGAGCTGTGACGCTCTGCGACTGGCTCGTTATCGCACCCTCAGCGGCTGTAACGCGCGTGGTAAGGCTATTGATTGCGGCCGCGTTTGCCGTTGTTCCTGCTGTTCTGCGGGTGACCACAGGGTTGTAAAGCGAAACGGTCACCGTTGTGTGCCCGTTCGTTTGCAGGAACGCCGTCGTACACCCCGCCGGGACCACTATTCCGGGTTTCTCAAACCGGTATTTTTCACCGGCAGTGAAGGCGTGGTCGCCGGTATAAGCGGTGACGTTGCTGACGCTGGGACCATCGAAGCGCACCCCTACAGCCAGGCTGACAGCTGCGCTAACCTGGATGCTGACGGCCAGATCGAGAATATCCCCGGCGGTTACCTGGAATTTCCCGGATGACGGTTGCCAGCCTGCAGTAGAATTTAGCGCCGGATAACCATCAATCGTCGATACGCTACCCTGCTTTAACCAGCCCTGCCCGTCATTCAGCATGTTCGGGTTAGGCACCAGGTTCTCGCCGGCGGTGATGCTGTTGCTCAGCGACGTGATGCTCTCACCCTGCGATGCCAGTTTACCTTCAGCGTTCGATACCCGGGTTGTCAGCGAGTTCAGAGCAGAGGCGTCAGCCTTGTTGCCCAGCGTCTTATTGACGTCGCCCAAGCTGTTGTTCAACTGAGTGATTGACTGGCCCTGGGACGTAATGCTGCCTTCCGCGGCCTCAACCCGCGAGTTCAGTACCTGCGAAGCGCTGGCGGCAGCGAGCTGACCAGCGCCGGAGAACATCTGGTCAACGTTGTCAGAGAGCTTCAGGCCCAGCCGGAAATATGCGTTTCCTGACCACTGCTGGGTCACTACCTCGATAGTGTTCCAGCCTTTTTTAAACGACAGCGTGACCGTATCCTGTGTCGAGCTTAGTTTCGCCACGCTGATGCTGTTGATGTAGATCTGACCCGTATCATCCATGACTCGCGAGCCGGGCTTGCAGATCACCTCTTTATCGGCACTGACGTAAACCAGGGCCTTGAAATAGGCGAACACGTTCGAGCCTGCGGACGTAAAATCCAGGCTGGCGGCATCGGCCACCTCGGAAATCGACGCCGGCTGCACGCCGGCCAGATCTGAAAGCGACGGGATATAGGTCGAGCTGGGCGCCCGGATGTAGAACAGCTGCTGTACCCAGTAGTTCTTTTTCCCGTTTGTGGCGCTGTTCTGCAACTCAGTTATGGCGCTGCCCTGAGTTGACAGCGCGTTACCCTGCTGCGTAACTGTGGTCTGAAGCTGCTGCAGGGCGCTTGCATCGGCCTTTTTGGCAAGATCTCCCTGCACAGACGACACGTCGCCGCGCAACTGCGTAATTGCCTGACTGGCCGTTTCGATCTTACCTTCAGCTGCGTCAACCCTGGTAGTCAGTCCTTGCAGCGCCGTTGCGCTGGCGTTATCTGCCGGCGCCTCGCTCCACTCTGTAGGAACCGTGCCTATTTCCATTTTCGGCGATGAGATGAACACCTCACGTGCCACGCTTACTTTGTAGACCCGCCCAAAAATAACCTTAGTGCCGCCAGTCTGCCCGGGTTTACGCTTCCATTTAACCCAGTAACGAACCCAGTCCAGCGACAGCGTAAGGTCGGTCTTACCGTCTGTACCAGACTCACTGACAGTGACTACACCCTGACTGTTTTCACTTCGAATGGTTGCGTTCGGACTGTAAAGAAAGCAGCTGATCGGAGTTTTATCGGTACTTGCCTTCGCATAGAACGATATGACGCAATCCTCTGCATCAAACGGAGCGGGCAGATCGAAGTTGAAATCGGTATAGCTACCGGCCGCGTTACCCGCGATGGCCAGCCGCTTTATCGCGTTCCCCTTATAAAGCTGGCCAGAAACGACATCCCCAAAGCCGGCGAGCGCTCCGGAATTCGGGATGAGGTTGGTCCCACCCACGCGCATGTTATTCAGCGTGCTGGTCAGCCCGGTAATCGCCTGGCTATTCGAGCTGACTCGCCCATCAATCGCTGTAACGCTGGTTTTCAGGTTCTGAATTGCAGAGCTGTTGGCCCCGATCTTACCGTTGGCGTCCTTGAGGCCTGAGTCCAGCTGCGTCAGTGAGTTGGCCTGTGCCTGATTTTCGCTGGTCAACGTATCGAGCCGCTGAGTCACCGATGCTTTGTTCGCATTGTAATCAGTGCGCAGAGTATTCACATCCGACGCTATCGCCTGCTCCGCGGTCACGCGCGCCTTGCGCTCGTTGTACAGCAGGCCACTGACCAGCTTGTTCGGATCGGTGCCGGTTTCATTTCCGCGCAGCTGGACCGCCAGCGTGTTGCGTGCAGCGGCCTCGGCTGCATCGGCTGAAGTCATCGCCGATCGCAAGTCCTGGATCTGCGCCTGACTCGCGCCTGGCGTTGGTCGCCCTATAGCTACCCAGTCAATTTCGACATAGTTGCTGTCGTCGGTGCTGGTCGTCATGTCGAGGCGGATCTGATAGATGGTACCTGCATCTGCCCAGGGGATATCCTGAACCGAAAGCATGGCCACGCCGTTCAAATACTCCGGCTCAGCAAAATAGAAGGCTTTCGTGTTATTAAAAGCCTCACCACTTTTCGATATCCAGCGGACGGTGCCCTCCCAGGCAGGTGTCCCGACTTTGCGGATACGCATTTTGAGATAGCGATAAGAGTCACTGCTTACGCGTAAATCAACAGGGGATCGCAGGTATGAGTCAAACCCATTACCGCTTCTGATCCAGCCATCAGTCAGGACGATACCGTTGTTACCAGTCCACCCCTCGGTGGTCTTGTTATCGAAGTAGAAGATTTTCAAGCTGTCGAACTGCTCGCCGGTGCCTGCGGAAACAGACGCGATCTGCTGCGCCAGGCTGTCAAACCCGTCCTGCATCGTTGTGTTGGTGCTGGAGATCTGCGACTCGACATCATTTTTTGCAGAGAGTAGGTTATCCGCGGCTTCTTTAGCGCGAGCAGCATCATCGGTCTCGGCCTTCCTGACTGCAGCCGCAACATCGTCAGCCGATTTTTTCGCGTTGGCGAGATCGCCGGCGGCGCGGTCGCGCACCTCTTTAGCAAGGTTGTCGGCATTGGCTTTACCTTGCTGGGCCGCCTGGGTGATGTCAGATGCATTTTTGGCTACATCATTAGACATCCCATCAACTGAGCGCTGTGCCGCATCGGCAGCATCCTGTGCATGCTGCGCTGCATCAGTGCTGTCTTTGATACCGTCGTTCAGCTCTCCCCAGGTGTCGGTATCGCGGATCGCATCATCGAGGTTGCGGTAGTAGTCATCCATGTTGTCGCTGGCCATGCCGAAGACCCAGCCTGTCCAGGGTGATTTATTCCCGAGTCGGTCGACCAGGCGGGCGCGATACCAGAACTGCTGGGCGAACTGCAGGCCCATCTGCTGGTAGCGATTCCCCGGGTAGGCAACGTCAGTCAGCGGCAGCGCGCCGGCGCCGTTCTGATCCTTGCTGTACTGTACTTCGGTACGCTGAGTGTCTCCAGAGTTAGCCGGGAACCCCCAAGAGATTTCAATGCCGGCCGTGAGCGAGGAGGTGGCCAGCCCCACCGGTGCCAGCGGTTCGCCGATTTTTCCTGTCAGCGTCTTCTCTTCAGAGTACGCCCATCCGCTGGACACTTCTGCAGCGTTGATTGCCCGGACGCGCACCAGATAGCGACCGGCATAAATACCGCTGACATCAAAGGAGGTGGTAGAACTGCGCGGAACGTTGACCCAGTTACCGTCGTTACGGCGCCACTGAGCCTCATACGAGATGGCATTTTTAACGGCAGCCCAACTGGCTTGCATGGTTTCAACGCTGATGCCCTGGTTCACTACTGAATATGACGTGATGGACACGCCCTCCGGCGCAGCCTGATGTCCCGGTGGAACTACGCTCACTGGACGCTCGTCAATGATGGCGCCGGTGTCGATACGGGAGAACTTATCCGGATCGTGGGCAGCTCCAGATACAGTAAATGTGCCATCGCTGTTATCGGACACGCTTACCACACGATACTGCTGCAGATACAGCTCATCCCACTCAATAGCCCACACGGACTCCGTCTGAGGGGCTTCGCTGAATGGGGTGGTGATGGTGACCTGGCGGGCGCCGTTAACGGACTGAATAGTCCTGCTCTGGGAGGTTCCTGACGGCAGGTTAACCTGCAGGCGCGCACCGGGTTTGGCATCAACGCTGCGGTCAAAGGTAATGACTCGTCCGCTGACAGCGCTAATGCGACCGCCGTTGGAACGACCTGCCAACATTTCATCTGCTACGGCGATAATGTAACCCGGCTGCGGGATATTACCATCGAGGCCAACGCCAAACGTAACGACACGGTCTTTATTATTGGTAAGGATACCCCAGCGGCCCTTCCTGTTCGCCTCCGACTGACGGGTACATCCGATGGCCGTCATTTCCAGCTGATTGAAGCCATAGCGCGCTACCAGTGGCTGCTCGAAAACAGGCTCCATGGCGTCAGAATAGGCGTTGGCCGGGTCTGACCATGACACCAGTGCAGTGGTGTAACGCGTTTTTGCGGAACTGCTGGAGTAAGTAAACTTACCGTCAATCACATTTGCCCGGGTATACGTGTAATCCACATCGCGAGGCATATCAGCCAGGGCAACAATCTGGTCACCTCCCCAGTAGACCATACCCCGAAAAATGGCCGCGAAGTCACGCAGGACGGTATAGGCGTCATTGCGATCCTGCACGTAAACGTTACAGGTATAACGAGGCTCTACACCATCGCCTCCCTTTCCATCCGGGACCAGTTGGTCGCAATACTGAGCCACCTCGTAGAGCGTCCACTTGCTGATGTTTTCAGCGGTCAGGCGGTTACCCAGGCCAAATCGACCGCTCACCACCAGGTCATAAAAAATCCAGGCTGGGTTATCGGTCCACGCCCACTTGAATGCACCGGTCCAGACGCCAGAATATTCCCGGGTCTCAGGGTTATAGGTATCCGGCACCCGGATTACGCGCATTCTAGGCTCACAGGCAATCTGCGGAATAGAGCCATTAAACTGACTGGAATCAAATTCGATATACAGCAATGCGGTGTTCGGGTAGCGTAATTTTGCGTCGATGACCTCTGTGTAGCTTTCCAGAGTCATTTTATCGCCGATTTTAGCGCTATTAGCATCAGCAGTAATTTTGCGCAGACGTACAGTCCAGGTACTTCCCGCCTGAGGGAGTTCAATACGATGGCTACGCTCATAGCCCGACGTCGTTTTCCCGGTTGCGGCCGTATCAACCACCGTCTGCCAACTGCCACCATCAGTTTGCAGATCGATGGCATATTTCACCGTATTACCGACCAGATCCCCATCGTCTTCCTGAGTGAACAGTGACGGCCATTTCAGGCGCAGACGGATCGCAGACATCTGAGCATTCGTGAAGGTGTGAGTCCAAGCCGTAGCGCTCTTTATCTCAGTGCCCACACTAATCTCATTCTCAGAACCCGGAATACCCTGGATATAATTCTGCGCCTGAGTGCCTGGACGGAATTCCCATGCCACGCCGCTGAAATTCTGGGAGCCGTCGACATTCTCCAGCGGAGTGCCATCCAGATAAATATCCTTTGCCGTCAGGCCACCAGCGAACTCCCCTTCACCCAGCGCCAACAGAATTTTAGCCTTTGCGACAGACTGAAGATCATCAGGCTGCTCAGTGGGTGTGCGAGCCTTTGAACTGCCGCCTTTGCGGCCTTTAATTTCGGTTGCAGTTGACATATTACGCCCATAAAAAAACCGCACATGGCGGCCACTGGTTAAATATCAGGATGTTGTTACTTGATAATCGGGGTTATTTTATGTGTTGCTTTTTACAAGAATGAGGCAACAACCATCCAATGGAAGAAAGAAAACCAATAACCATAAAAATATTGTTTATGTCGCAGGAGGGTGAAACTTCATCAGAGATGACAGAACAACATACTATCCCTGTGATACCGATAAAAGTCTGGCCTAGCTATCCGCATAATCTTTTAGAATATAATCCATCCCAGCCGGGAGTGGAGGCATACGCCTTGCTGGATACTGGTGCCGATATATGCTATGTAGATTCAACTTTCGCAGTAGACGTAGGTCTTCCTGCCGTTAGAAATACGGAAGTTTCCGGTGCCACTTCGACAATTAAAACAACTGTAATGAACTCTACCATTGAATTTAGCAGAGTTGATGAAAGATTTGGGGTTGAGCTATCATCTATCCCTCTTAGGGATAACGGGCGTGTTTATCACATAGTGTTTGGCATGAGTCTCATAAAAATGGGAATTCTAACGCTCGACTTTAAAAATAAGATCTACACACTAACTTTTAGAAACTAACCCACCAGCCATATCATGATAAGACGAGGTATTTCCAGATAAGGACGAAAGCGGACTGGAAAAGGACGCATTAGCTGTGTTATCGGAACCACCTACTAGCTGCCGCGTATCCTCCACCAGGGGGTGCCCGCCTTCAAGATAATCCAACCTAGCAATCAGATTGAGAATAGTACACTCAAGGATTTTAACTTTATTTTCAATATTCATACCATCCTCCCATTTTTATCCTACTGTTTATCTTCAACATAGATGCCTGCTGATATAATTGCACCACCTATGCGCCGCCGCCCATATCCCAGCGGTACAGGATTACCCTGGGCAGTGGTGTTAGTCACACTACCAAAAGCATAGGATGCTTTGTTTTCACTATCCTGTTTACTGGCAAGCCCTTTGGGCTGGGGAGAAAGCATCTGGACTATACCGCCAAGTGCCATTGACGCTCCAACTGCTGCAGCCATCCCCCAGCCACCTGCAAAAGCAGTTCCCCCAGCAAAGCCGAGAGCCATTCCTCCGGAAGCAAAGGCAGCTACACTTATCAAAGCGGCACCAAGAATAGTCTGAAAAAGCCCTGCCTTTTTACTGCCTATAATCACAGGTACTATGCGAATCACTTCCCCCGTAATTGGCAATCCAAGCTCATCTTCACCGATATTTTGCCGCCCCTGAAACACGGCGTAGGTCAGGCCACGCGCCTGACTGGAGATCATAAACCTTTCAAAACCGGGGAGCGTTTTTGCCAGTGCCTGCGCGGCCTCTCCCGTCTTGCCAATCAGACGCCGGTGCGTTTTGCCAAACTTCTTTCCCAGCGTGCTGCCCAGCTCAATGCTGACCATAATTTCCTTCATCGTTCAGTCTCCTTTAACAGTTTGATATGCCGGACGATTTTCATCGTCCGCTCCTGCCAGTAGCCGCCATAAGGCACTCTCTGGCTGAGGTGGCCGTACAGGTGGTGGAGCAGCATGTTGCCCTCCAGCAGGATCCCGGCATGGTTCCACTTATTAGCCTGCACCTGCATGATGGCCATATCGCCTGGTTGCAGAGGGCCAGATAACTCCCGGAATCCGCACTCGTACCAGTGGTCCCGGTATAAATTCTCAGGGTAGCCATCTTCCCACCAGGGATAGTCCAGGCGCAGATCGGGGATCTCAATGCTGTGCGTCTGACGGAAATAACTCATGATGAGCCCGTAGCAGTCTGTATGGCCCAGCACAAACGGGCGCTCCAGCAGCGGCAGCTCTCCCCGGGGTTGAATGGTCCGGAGATCTCCCTCCGGCCAGCTGACAATATGCCACGGCAGCAGAGTCGCATCGCACTGCGCCTTATCCAGCTCGCTCGGTTGCGTTGTTGCGTCCGGGTGACTGTGGACAATGGCAATAACCGTGCCCCAGTCCTCGGCGGCGGCGTAATCCTCCGGCGACAGGTGGAAATGCTCCTCCGGAGCCACAGCCAGATTCCGGCACGGGAAATAACGCTCAACCCGGCTTTTCTGACAGACTATCCCGCAGCACTCCCGCGGGTACTCTACCGCCGCATGCGACATAATGGCATCAATCGTTTTCTGTCGCATGTCAGCTCCTGATTAGCGAGGTTCCAGGGAAACCACCAAACGGCAGCTCGTTATTTTCCCCGAACCGCAACTTGCAGGCCCGTAGCGTGCCATTGCAGACGTCCAGTGACGGATCATCGACCGGGTTGTTATTTTTGTCGAAATAGCGGCTACCAGCGTAATCGCAGCCATCACCGGAGCGATACTGGTTGCGGATGCACCAGGTGCAGAGCGAGTGAAGCTGGCGCGTCGGGATCATCAGCCCCTGCAGATCCATAGGACTTGAGAGAGTGAACTCCACGACTTCATTTGTTTCACTGTCTTTCGCGTCAATATAAAAGACCTTCAGCTTCTCCTGCGTAGGATCTGCTGTTGGGTTTCCTGCCGGGAAATTGCTGGCGTCCAGATACTGCGCCAGCGTGTCGTGGATGCTAACCTTCGCCTGCAGTAAATCGTCATAGGCCAGGCACAGCGCAGTAATAGAGCTATCGAGGTTAGCGACCGATAGCTTTGGCTGCGCGCTGCTGCCGCTGGTTGATGCCTCTATGCCCTCTGTCTGACACGGCCACGCGGAATACTCCTGCCCCTGCCACCAGATCGACTTAGCCGGGAGCTTAGCCTCATCGCCACCCGCAGCGCTGATTTCCTCCGGCGTATGGGCGATATTATGCGAATGAAAACGCAGAACATCGTCAACGCCAAACGCTGTGCCGTCGACCTCATACAGCCGGATTTCATTTCCCGGTTCCAGTTTTTGATAGTCACTATTCAAGCTCATGGTGCAAACGCCTGTTCAAAAGTTGCGGAAATATTGATGATTTTTTTATTCAATGGAGTTTTCTGTAATGTATTGGCACCCACGCGCCATAACGCCAGTTCGCCAAAGGGGGGCTGAAACGAAAATGACTTTGTTTTGTGCCTCCGCAGGAAAGCATAAATATCTAACGCTGTTTGCGGATCGCCAGAAAATGAAAATTCGTAGCTCAGAGCCTCTTCATTTATTCCATTACCGGAAACCTGAGAATAACCATCGCCAAACTGAACTTTTCGGATGTTATCAGTGCTTTTAGTTGCCGACTGGCTGGCGGCCTGAATACGCCACGCGAACGTCTCTATTGCCATAAATAACCTCTGGCGCCTCTATCTTGAGCCTTTGATTGCATTCCACAGAGGAGTACCGGGTCTTGATGCCTGCTCACTCACCACGCTGACGATTGCAGGTTTCAACTGCCTGATAATCGCCCCCTCGTCCACCCGCAAACCCTGTTCGCCATGGGTGTTGTTGCTTTGCGTGATAGAAATCCCGCCCATATTTACCGTCACTCCAGCAGCGGATGTGCTCGCAGGCACACCTCCGCCGACATATCCACCGGTAGCGTAACCCCTCATCATCCGGTAGAGGTTGCCGATCCCGATTCGACTGGTCGCCTCTTTGGTAAAAACAAATTCACCGCGGTGAACAACACCGGCAGGTTCATACTTACCACCGTGGCCGGTGAATCCGCCGCCGTCAAACCCCGACACATACCCGCCTTTCCAGTGCAGGGGTAATGCCCCGGCTGCAGAGTTATATGCGCCGGAGGGCGTACTTCCTCCACCCGACGCGCCCCCGGATACCCATCCCATGGCAGCCTGAACGGTGTAGGCGACAATCAACTGATTAATGACCTGCGCGATCATCTTCAGAATGGAGGACGTGAACTCTTTAAAACTGGCTTTTCCGGTTGTATTCAGCGCTGTCAGCTGGTTTGCCAGCCCGCCAAACGCTGCCTGAGAGACCTGTTGAACGGATGAGAATACGTTGGTGGCAGACTCCTGATATTCGGCCCACCCTTGCTTTGCGCCAGCGAGCCAGTTCGAGCGGAGGGCATCCTCGGCCTCATAGGTAGCCTGCTGTTCGGCAAGCACCTTCTGCTGAGCCTGAGGATTAAATGAATAGGTTTCTCTCAGGCGTTGCAGCGTTGCTTCCCGGGTGGCATCACGCCCTGATACACCATTAGCCTGAGCCTGTAACCCAGCACGCACGGCGCTCTGCTGCTGCGAAAACTTATTGGCCTGGTCGGTGAGGTCATTCAGCTTTTGCTGGCGAGCGATTTTATCTCCGAGATCCGCCAGCTGACGCTTATACTCCAGCGTCTCTACCTTGTGGGCGAGAAGCGATTTTTCCTGCGTAGAAAGCTTCCGGCGCCCTGCTGCCTCCTGTAGAACTGCATACTGATTTTCCGTCTGCCACAGTTCACGTCGCTGCTTGCTGATGACATCATTAACGCTGGTATGCTGCTGCAGGGTTTTAAGCTGTGCTTGCAGGGAAAGAAGCTCAGACTGCGCCCCCTCAGAAGCCTTGTCACCTGCAGAGGTGCGGACAACAGGCTTCTTATTCTTGTTTTCAAGGGCCTTTTTGTAACGTTCGTTCTCCCGTCCTACCGCAGCCTCACGGACATCCGCATCGGCATACTCCATTGCATTAATGCGCGCCAGTTCACGCTTGTGCCTGGAGGCTTCAGTCTCATTCAGTCGATTAAGTTCAGCGTTCTGCCGATTGCGCCGCTTCAGCCTTTCCTGTTCGTTCTGGTCGGCCTTATCCCGGGCATTCTTTAAATCATTCTGGAACTTCTCCTCTTCCAGTTCCGCGAGTTGGTCCCGATCCTCCTGGCTAACCGGAATATAAATCCGGCCAATCTGCTGCCCGGCATTCGCAATTTTCTGGCGCAGGGCGGCAATTTTTTCCTCAATGGTATCTTCGCGACCGATATCCAGCATCCGATCCCAGGACCATGCGGCAGCATTACCCAAAGCCCGCCATGCCGTTTCCAGCCAGCCCAGGTTGTTATGCACGTCTGTCAGACGCTCATTCATCGCATCCGCATAGGCTGACATCGCGATTTTTGCTGCATCCGCGCTGCGGCCCTGTTCACCGAGGACGCGTATTTGTTCCAGCTGCGCTGCCGTAAGGAAGTGGATAGCCTGATCCAGCTCCTGTGCGGCACTGACAGGGTCTTCCTGCAGTCGCTTAAACTGTCGGACAGTCTCATCCACCGCCTGGCCGACGGTCTCCTTCATGCGGGCGGCGGTTTTTGCCACCATATCGACAGCGCCACCGGAGAATGAACCGGATCCGACAACCTGAGCCAGTGCATCAGCCGCAGCATGCTGCGTTACGCCACTCCCGGAGATCGCCCGGGATAACTGCTGAAGTTGCGCCGCATTTTTACCTGCATAATTCCCGGTAAGAATGAGCTGCTTGTTGAACTCCTCGGCCTCCTTGCCGCCGTCATACCAGGCCTTTCCCAGCAAAATGACGGATGCAGCGATACCCCCGACCACTCCGGCAATGCCCAGTCCGCGCAGAGTCATCAGTTGGTCAATCCACCCCGCCCGGTTAGCCAGCGTGATTCCTGATCCGCGCAGCGCGCCAAAGTTACCGCGTAATAGTTCTCCGGCCAATATGCCAAGCTCGCGACGGGCACCGGCACTATCAATCCCCAGGCCGTGCGTGGCTTCTTTCGCCGCTTCCAGTTTGCGGATATAGACCTCAGCGGCATCGCCAGCACCTAACTGCGCCGCTTTCATCCTCAGAAGCTCTGCGTCAGACAGCTTTTGCTCAACAACCTGAGCCTTCAGCTGGCGCAGGAATTTTTCACGCGCCTGGCTCGCCTTCTCTTCAACCTGCTGCAGCTCTTTTTGCCGTGCCGTGGTGCGGGAAAGCAGAGAGAGATAATCGCCCTGGGTAATATTTCCCTGCGCGCGCGCCTGGCGGAGTCGCTCCTGAACGCTGGCAAGCGATCGGGTTTCACCGGAGAGCGAGCGAACACCATCAATCTGGCGAAAAAAAGACTCAGCCAGCGCATCCTGCCTGCGCGCCAGTGCCTCAGCCTGAGCCCCGTTCTCCTGATATTGCTGTCGTAATCCGGCAACGCGCTGATGCGTCTCCTCCACTGACCTAGCAACCTGCTGCAGTTCGGTGTTCAGCTGCGCTGAGGCAGTAGCCTGACGTTTTTGCATGTCAGATACAGCACTTGCGCCGGCATCACCCACGACCTTAAGTGCGTTTACCTGGGCGGCCTGCGCGTTCCGCATGCGCGCCTGCACCTTTTCTGTCTCACTCGCCAGACCGGTGAACTGGTTCCTGATCCTGGCAACCTGCTCACTGAATGAGGCGTTGTCGATATCAAGGTTAATAACCAGATCGCTAATCTGCTGGGCCATATCGTGTGCCTCCTGTAATGCCCTCTGCGGCCAGCATCATGGCGTCATCGTCCTGCACCTGCCCGACTGCCTCAGCAGTTGGCGACAGCAGACTGAAGTGTGCAGGGGTTATGTCCGGATCCCGGTAAAGAAAAGTGGAAATGGTGTAAAGCAGCCCGGAGAAATGTGCGTCGAGCTGCGCGTCCTGGAAATAACGCTCCCGATAAAAATGATGCCAGTCGCCCAGCTCGGAGGACGTCATGCCAGCCAGCATGGCGCGCCAGTCGGGTCGACCAAACTCGCGCGCCAGTTTCAGGACAAACTCACGCTCACTGGCTAAGGCTTTTCCGCGGTCACGGGCTCATCAACCGGTACAGTGTTATCAATACTCTCCGTCTCTATCACTTCATCTAAGACCGGTGGCAACATGCCGGACAGTAGCTGGATTTGCATTTGCGCCTTGCCAATGGCTTCCGGTGGCCACGAGCGGAGTACCTGTTGCTGCAGCTCTTCTTCTGAAGGCCCTGACGGATCGTTATGCCAAAGCGACAGCGCAATGAGCAGCGCGCCGGTGCGAATATCCATATTGATGAGTCGGGCATTGACCTCCTGCTCACTCAGCTCATCCACGTCAACGTTAAGGTCCTTCTCTTCACGAGCCAGGTATTCGAGATAGCTGATGCGCTGTAACGCAGACAGCTCGCTAATCTGCGTCCTGACGCCGTTGTGCTCAAACTCTTCTTTTTTGAGAAAATCCATCTGATTATCCTTACGCCGCCGTTACGGTAACTTTGCAGGTTGCGATAAAGCTGCCGTCATTGCTCATGACAACGACATCAACCGTACCTGCTGCCACGCCGGTGACAATGAGCGATTTTCCACTCACCACCACCGTCGCTTTCGAGCTATCAGAGGCCGCGGCCCGGAACGACTGGTCCGAGGCGCTTGCTGGCGTGACGCTGATATTGAGAGTCGTGGTGGCGCCGACGGCCACGCTTGCGGTAGCCTTATCCAGCTTGATACCGGTGACGGCGATAGCCGGGGAGTCGCTCTCTTCCGCCAACTCAGGCTTACCGGTGTTGGTAATTTTGGCTGTGCGGGTGATAACTTCCTTCGCAGGAACGGCTTTACCCAGACTGCTGCACCATCCTTTAAAAACGTCCACGGTGCCGTTGGGGTACTTGATTTTGTAAGCCTTCACGGTGCCATCAACAAACCAGGCTACCAGCGATTTTTGCCCGTCCTCACCGGGCTTCCATGCCAGCGTCAGCGACGTATCGCCTGCTGATTTTGCCCCCTGGGCCGTCGCCGTCCAGTCAGCATCATCGTCGTCCAGGTAGGTGTCGTCATACGACTCGGCCGTCATTTCGCCCGGTGTCAGCTCCTTAATCTTCGCCAGGCGCTGCCAGTCGGCATCGGACAACGGATTTGCATACGGGTTGCCCGTGCCGGTATACAGCCAGAGCGTTGTGCCGGCGCCCTTTACGGGAGCCATAGGATTCGGTGTAGGCATTTTGTCCTCACATTTCGTAATTAATTGAGTACTTCAGATCGGCTGAGCTCCACAGCGCCAGGCTGTCGTCCCGTTGATATTCATAGCCCTGCGGGACCATTACAGTAATAAGGTTGCTTAGTGCCGGAATATCCGATATTGCGGGGTAGATGCGTGTTTCCACCCACTTATCAAGTTCAGAGTCAGGAACCTGAGCAGGCAGAAATATTTCTATATGAAGCGTCGCCTGCCAGGTATCGCCGTCCAACTCCTCTCCGGTATATTCCGCATCAGATAAGTAAACTGCGATGGCCGGGAAATCCTCCTCCTCAATAACAGCAGGACGGCCATCGAAATAAATGACGCTATTCCCTACAGCGCCCTCCAGCGCATCGATAACAGCAGAGCGTATTTCGGTATGTTTCATCGCTTTAAATACAGCCTCAGTTGCTGCCGCAGCGCGGCAGTGAGTTGTTTCGGCATGTCTTCTTTCAGCATGCGCTGCTTCTCCTGTTCAAAAGCCGCTGTTAACGGTTCGACCAGGGGGACCTTCACAACATCGATGGGGTAACGACTTTTGCCATTGACTCGCCGCATTATTTGCCAGCGGCCGTTGGCTAATTGCTGCAGGAAGGCGTCTCTGAAAAGATATTTCCCGACCTTCAGGACGCTGCCCTTCTTCAAGAGCCTCCCTTTCTTCCTTGTTAGCCTGACCTGTACCGCCCCCAGTTTCTTGGCGGGCAGATTTCCGCGATTAACCCGGATCCTGCATTTTTTCCCGGAGGTCGACGCTTTGCTGAGCCTGACGCGCTGTCTGATGATCCGGACAGGTAATCCCTTGGCCCGGTTATCTCCTGCAACTGCCTCGCGGGCTACCACCCGGACAGCGCGCGATACTGCTGATGCCGCAACCCTGTTAATAGCCCAGACGCTGGCATTGGGAACCATATTGCGATCGAGGGTGTTCAGGTTATCGATCACCCGCTCCAGACCTTTGATACCCATAAAACCTCCTACCGGCGGCGGGCGCTGGCTGGCGGCTCGCCACGCCCGAGCCATACGTAGCAGGAGCCGCAGTCATCCGGGGTTATTCGATCCACCCAGAATGGTTCATTTGCGATCGTTATCGTGTCCATGCGTCGCAGATTTCTGATGCTGGACGTTTCAACGAATAAAGAGGGGCTGGCGCCCTCTATCCGCACGCCGCCGTCGGCATAACCAATATTCTCCGGATCGTCGAAGACACCCGTCACTACCATGCCAGCCAGCAAACCCGATTTAATATGCGCCTCAGCCCCCATCACTCTGCGGATAGTGCTATCTGCGCGGGAAATCGCCGCATCAAAAATATTGTCGAATTCAGCCACGGCACCTCCCGTTACAGGCGAAGGGCAAGCTTACGCGTAAACAGCTCCTGGGCGTCTGCCGGTGAAACCCGAACAACGACGCCAGGTTCAACCAGTGAAATCGGCTCATCTCGAAGTTCGTGCCAGGCTTCAACATGCAGAGAGAAAAGGGTCTTAATCCTGATCAGGCCGCCCTGAGCATCGTCTTTCGGCACTGAGCCGGTGGCCTGCGCGGTAGTTTCGCCACCAGCCTGTTCTTCATCACCAATTTCTTCCTCCAGCTCAGCAACGCGCATCGCCAGATCTTCCTTCGAGCCCGTCAGATTGACCTCACGACCCAGCTTTTCCGCCAGCGCTTTCAGTCTGGCGATCAGTTCGTCTTTGGACATAAAAATTTCCTCACAGAAATAAAAATGGCCCCGGAGGGCCACTGTCGTGATTACGCCAGTTTGACCGTAACGAACTCATCCGGATCGGCGAGCAGCATCAACGGTGCGGACTGGATCATTGTGAACTCGCGTGCCGGGTCACCGGTTTGCACCCAGTTCTTGGGATAGCGGGTGGAGGCGTTAATACCCTCGCGCTGGGCATCCACGTCCTGAATACAGCCATAGGTACGAAGGCCGCGAGCCTGAGTGTTGCCCAGTACCATGGTCAGGTCGGGCATGTAGTTTTTCTTCGCGCCGTCATCAACGTACTGACCCGAATAAACCACGATCGCCACATCGCCATACATCCCTTTATAGGAGACGGCTTTACCCAAATCCTTCAGCGCCGTTTCCAGCTCGGAATTTGAGCCGCGACGGGTGTCCAGCTTTTCTTTTACCGCCTTAAACGAACGGAATAACGCCCAGCCCTTAGCATCGAAAACGATAATGTTGACCACGCCGCTGGCATTGATCGAATAGGCTTCAATGTCATCGGTTGGGTCATACGTTTCCTTGTCACGGCTCGACCAACCGGCAGCCCCCGCCTGAATGATGTTGTTGCCGGCGCTGCGGCCCATATCCACTTCTACAGGCTCGAAGGCTTCGCCGGTCATCGTGTACTTCCCGTTGAGAACCGCCTCCACCGCCTGCATTTCTTCAACCTGGGCGATCGCCAGCTCTTCATCTTTCATGTTCTGAAGGATGATGCGGCGGCGGCGGTAAGCGGGATCGGCAAGGTTCTGCGGGTCCTCATCTGGCAGGCGGCGCAGGGTCATCTGCGGGTTGACCTCGTGTTTCGGTTTGACGTAGCCCGGGGTAAATTCGGAGGTTGCGCCGCCACGGGTGCGGAGGACCTTACCGGAGACAATCGGCGAAACATAAAGCGCCATATTGACCAGGCCGGGGATCTGCGACAGGTAAACCTTCTCGGTGGTGAATGGGTAGCTCTCACGGAAGAAGATCCGCAGGAACAGCGGGTCAAACTTGAATTTCTTCTCATTAACCGCCAGCAGCTGAGCAGTGGTGTAAATTGACATAGATTTTTCCCGTAAAAAAAGCCGCTGCAGCGGCTCGGATGAGTAGTGATGGCTTTACTGTGAAGTCAGGAGTGACTTAAACGATGCTGATGACCGTTCCGGCAAAAGCGTTGCGCTTAATACCCTCATCAGTGACAGCTTCCGGCCAGACAACATCGTCAATACGAAAGGATCCGGACTTGAAGAACGTCAGCTCCTGACTGTTCTGGTCGGCGCTGACGGCCAGAATGCCGCACGCAGCGCCAGCATGCTCGCCATCCCAGACCACCAGCTTGCCTGACGTGGCATCCAGCATTAGCGGCGTCATGACTGGTGTTGCAGCCGCCAGAGCGCCGGCGCCGTATGCGGTATGTGCCGGGTCGCTATTACCCAGCGGTTGATGGTGAGTGAAAGTTTCTACGTTAGCCATGTAAGCCTCTTAAACCGGAGTGTTCAACAGATCGTCGGCTTCATCAGACGACGGAGTATTTGCGGACAGCGCACCAGGCGCAGATTCCATCTGCCTGTCCAGCGCCGTTTCGCTGCGCGCCTGGGCGCTTTGAGGAGCAGCCGCAAGAATGCGCTGAGCAGTTTCAACGGTCATCCCGGGCGTTTCGGCCAGCGCGCGGGCCTGGGCCTCGCGACCCTGGGCCTCCTCGCAATTGAGGATCCCCATAATTCGGCCGTTCTCTGCCGCCACCGCAGCGTTAATCTGCTCAGCAACGTCGGGCGCCTGCTGCGTAAGAGGCGCGGTGGTGTGTGTGGCAACAATCTCGTTGTTAGCCGGAGAGGAATCACTGGTAGCCACAACGGGTTGATTAATTGCCGCAGACGCAGCGTTAGGTTTATTCATGCTTCCTCCATAATGGATAGTATTTTTCATATCCAACGCCTCACGCATTACGTCGATCGCGTCAGTATTGTTTACAAGTTCGTCTGCCAGCCCACTGTCGACAGATTCCTGACCAGAGAAAACGGCCGCTTCGGTATCAAGCACCGCCTGAACGGACATCCCGGTGTAACCCGCGACTTTTTCAGCAAACATCTGCCGGGTAGCGTCGATACGCTCCTGGAATGCCCCGCGTACATCCTTCGGCAATTTCTCGTAAGGGTTGCCATCAACCTTGTGCTCACCGCTATAAATCAGCGTGACTTCCACACCTTGCGATTTCAGTACCTGCCCGTAGTTGCTATGCGCCATCATGACGCCAATTGATCCGGTTCTGGCGGTCTGCGTCACCAGCCTGCGGGATGCGGCACTGGCAATGAGCTGCCCGGCGCTGCAGTTCATGTCATTCGCCAGTGCCCAGACGGGTTTGATGTCGCGAGCCCTGGCGATTATGTCAGCGCAGTCGAATGCCCCCGCCACCATGCCCCCAGGCGTATCCATATCCAGCAGAATGCCGTCAACTTCCGGGTCACTGATGGCCTGCTGCAGGCGGGCAATCACCCCGTTGTATCCGGTCATACCACAATAAGGCTGCAGCGAGCGGGTTTTACTGACCAGCGTGCCGGAGACAGGAAGCACAGCAATGCCTTTTTCCACCTGGTAGCCTCGTACCGGACGCGGCCCCGCCTCATCATTACCGAACAGCATCAGCGGCTCCGCCATTTGCTCAGCATCCAGCATGGTACCCGATACAGTGTCAGTCAGCCGGGTGATGCCAAGCTGCCCGGCCAGCGCGCAAAAGAAAACCCGCGCGTAGGCGGGTTCCAGCAGCAGTGGTTCGTTGAATGCCATACTGGCAATGTGCGGGAGATTACGCAGCTCGGGCGTCATCGTTATCCTCCTGAGTTGATTTATTCAGCCCTGACTCGAAGGCAGCAGCCGCCCATGCAGGTGGTGTGAGTCCGGCTTCACGCCGCTCCATGTTCTCCCGCACCTGCTGCGCGAAGATTTCCTGATAATCATCCCCCCGCTTGGCGCACTCCTTCTCATAGGTGCTGAGTCCGGCTTCGATCAGCATGACCGCTTCCTGCACCTCTTTCAGACCATCTATCGCCATTCGCCCGGCACCGATCCAGTCACAGTTCCCCCAGGCACTTTTGGCCTCCTGAAAAGAGAACCGCGCCTTAGAGGGGAGCGTAACAACCCGCCGGACTATCGCCTCCTCCAGCCAACAGAGAAACATCTGGCAGGCCTGGCGGGAAGCCACCAGCTTCCGGCGGCCCATGAAGTACGCCCAGGATTCATTGGCGCTGGCGCGCGCCGTGGAATAGCTCATCTGGGAGTAGTTTCGCGACAACTGCTCGTAGGAAACCCCGAGCCCTGCAGCGATGTAGCGCAGGAGGGATTGCTCGAAGGTCGAATACCCGTTGTCCGTATCCTGCGCAGACTGAAGATTGAGGGAGTCACCCGGCATAAGGTGAGGAACTTTGGCCCCACCCAGGCGCACCGGCGCCGCCGAGTAGTAAGAGGCTATTTCCCCTATCCATCCGGTCAGCTTGCCTGTCTGCTCCTTATTATCGGACCCGAGAATGAAATCCATCGCCGTCTGGGTATCCATCTCACTTTCGATGGTGGCTGCGTACATCGCTTTAACGATCGCACTCTGTAGCTGCGTATTTTGCAGGGTATCGAGCATTTTCATCTGCTCCATCACGCTGTAAAACACGTTGGCGCCCCGGGTCTGCCCGTCCTCCAGCGGCTCGAAGACGTGGATAAACGATGGCCGCCCTCCGGGAAGTTCGCGCGGTATGTAAGTCCAGGACTGCGGCATCCAGCCGGGGTACCCATCCTCACTGACGTAATACCCCAGGGCAGCACCGGCATCATTCACCTTCACGCCAGCCCGGCAGTTGCGGGAGTCACCGATGTTACCGGGGTTGCTGACCCGTTTAGGGCTGACCATCTTGAACTGGGTCCGAAACAGCCGGGAGGGGCTGGTGTCCCACGTTGCCTGAACGCAAAGCTCGCCGTTAAAGGCGTGCATCGCCACGCCTTCCCGGACCATCATTGTAAAAGTGCGCTTTCGCTCAACGTCTATACAGCAGCAGTCATCTTCAGCAAACTCTTTCCAGGCTGCTTCTACCTCACGTGAGAATGCGCGGGCCTCCTCTTCAGTAATGCCAAGAAAGCGCCAGCTCGGCCGGTGGCTCAACCGAAAGAATGAGCCGACGATATGATCCTGATGGAGCTGAACGGCGTTGGCGGCATAGCCATTGTTTCTCACCAAATCATCAGCGCGGGCATTTCCCCGGGCATAGTTAGGCAACAGCGCAGCATCCGCGCTTTCGCTTGGTGGATTCCACGCCCGCAGCTGGCCGCCGAAGCCACCAGCACCACCGTGATAGCCGGCATACTCACGCAGGCCAGTTTTACCGTCGGGCCCCAATAATTCTGGTGTTTTCATGCATAGAACCCCGCCGGTCCCCGGCGCCGCGAAATGGTTCCAACCTGAGATTCCAGGTCGGAGATGTATTTTTTCAGGTCGCTGACGGAAGTGGCGGTAAACTCCACCCGGCGACCATCTTTCTGCACTGTCGCTACGCGCTTACCCGTCATCAACTCATGTAACGCAGCGCGGGCAGCGTCGAGATCGGTCTGAGTCGCCATTATTCATCTCCTGCTAATTCCCTGGCGTAATCCGCCAGCGTCTTGTTATTTTTTCGGGTGACCTCCTCCTCCAGCAGGCTTGCCAGAAGAGACTCAAGATTCAGCTGCCAGCGAGAGATGCTGATCCGCAGCGCCGCCAGGGCATAAACAAAGCAGTCGAGCGCCTCATTGCGCCGCTTTTTACTGTCCCAGACGATTTTCCGCTTACCATCAGTCCACTTTTCCACCTGCTCTTCAGCGGTGAGCTGCTGAGCCTCTGCCAGATCGTAAACCTCAGGGTTGTTGGGAAAATGCACCGCGCCGGGCAAAGGTTCGTCCCCCTCGGCGACCAGTGAAAATCGGTTGTAAATCTGCTCTTTCGCGGTATCAGTACCCACTTCAGTCAGATAAACACCGTTCTTATTACGCTTACGCGGCATGTTTGCCACCGGCTTACCGTAAATGGATGCTCCCTTAATCGGGATCACGCGGAACAGCCCGTGCTTTTTTGAGCGGTTGTAAACGATGGTGGGATCAATACCGCCGATATCCCAGCAAATGCGGGAAACGGACATTTCAGCGCCATTACGGCGGGCGTAAACCTTATTTATAGCCTCATCAACCCTGAGCAGAGTCTCTTCGTCGTCATGGCGGCCCATAATGATCTGCCTGTCTATCAGCCAGCTTTCCTCACCGGGTCCCCAGCCCCAAACGCGCATTTCATAGCGGTCAAGCTGGGAGTCAATTCCGGCAGTGAGGTAGGCGACACGCTCAGGGACCGCAGCGGAGAAATGCTCTTTACGCTCCGCCATCACTTCAGCGTCGGGCCGTTCACCCAGCTTAGGCTCCCAGGTTTCTCCGAGCGTAGTATTAACGAAGGTCTTACGCTTCCCGGTGTCCCCTTTGGTTTTGAGCCAGTCTTTTACGATCTGCACCCAGGTGGTGAAGGGGCTATACGCAGTCCAGACATGGAACGTGACGCTTTCAGGCGGGTCTATTTCCGCCCCGGTCGATGAATACCAGTCCAGACCATCGCAGGTCCATATCCCGGTTTTCTCGCAGATGTACCTTGCTTCGCTGAAATCAAGTTCCTGCTGCCTGATAACACAACCGTTATGCTCACAGAGATAAAAAACACTGCCCGGGTCGTCAGGCTGCCACTTAAGGCCAAACGGCGTTTCTTTATCTCCAAACTTCAGATACTGCTCTTCACCGCAGTGCGGGCAACGAACGTGAAAACGCATGAAGTGAGGGGACTCACTCGCTGCCCGCTCAATCTGGCAGGTTCCTTTTACCTTCGGCGTTGATCCGCGAATCGACTTGGGCCAGACAGAGCCTTCAATACGTTTATCACCGAGAAAGGTTGGAGACCCTTCCTTTTCGATGTCCGCATCAAACGCGGCCAGCTCATCATAACCGGCGACATCTACTGACTTTTCACGGTAGTTTTTTGCCGCCTTACCGCCCAGACACCAGAATCCGCGACCGTTAGAAAAGCGCTTCATGCTGAGGGTATTATCTCGATGCTTTTTGCCGTACCAGGGAGCCAGCGAAAGCAGTGAGGGAACATCCCTTATTGTCGGTTCGACGTGCGACTTCATGAAGTTTTCCGCATCGCCATCTGTTGGCAGCCAGATCAGGGAGTTTCTCTGCTTGTGCTCAATGAAATAGGCATATACGCCGAGCAGCATTTTGGAGTAGCCAACGCGGGCCGACTTAACGACATTCACCTCGCGAATATAGTCGCTTCCCATGGCATTCATGATCGCGCGCTGAAAAGGTAGCGTTTCCCACCGCCCCTCCTGGTAGGCAGACTCTTTTGGGAGGTAATAAAATTTATCGGCCCACTCTACTGGTGTCATGGGCAAGGGCCGCCGCAGAACTAAGAGTCCTTCAGACACCGCCCTGATCAGGTTACTCATCTGCGCTTCGGTAATATTCATCAGCAAACTCCGGCATTTTTTCTGCCGACTCAACGCATTTATTGGCACCCTTCGCCACCAGCTCTTTGAGGTACATGAGCTGTCTGTCATTAAAATCGGGAAACCGCCGCTGCATTGACAGTGGGATGCTATCGAGAACCGACGCCAGCTCACCGGCGAGGCGGGATAGCGCAAAAATGCAGAATTCAGTGTTTATTACCCGATGATCGGCAATCTGGTTTTTAAATCGCTGTGCAATTGCCTGCTCCTCGGTTAATTCAATCCGCGCCTGCAACAGCTTTGTTTCGAGATCATCACCGTCATCAGTTGATTTATGACTTTGCAGCTGCCGCTCACGATCTATCTTCAGGACAGATTTAACATCATAAAAAACCTCCCTGCCTCTGCGCTCAACCGGAGGTACGCCCCATTTGTCAAAAGCCTGGACGGAGATACCAATAGAGGAGGCCATATCACCTTTATTGAGTAAGTGGGCCACCCTGCTTCCCTCCTCAGCAAAAGTCAGCGGCTACGCAAGTCTTATGTAAATTTGTGTAAGCAAGCACCCAATCTGGAGCCCTCGGACGGCAGGTTGTTATATCAAATCACAAAAAACCTTTAAAAACAGTAGGTTGCAAACAACAAAACAACAACTACCCCCCTGAAAAATCTCGTAAATAGCGGAATCCTGCGCGGACGTCGCCCCGTAACGAGTCAGATCCCCGGAAAGGACCCGAGACGATAATAATTATCATTCGCTTTTTACTCCGCCGTCAGCATTCAAAACGCTTTCGGGAATTCGGTTCTCAAGCGGTTCATTTTCAAACACCTTCAGTCCGTTGAACCCCAGCCAGGTGGTGCCCTGACTGACGTTGCCTGCGATAAACTCCAGCACGTCATTCATCAGTTGCCCAACGACCGCCTGGGTGTTCAGACGCCAGTAGTTTTCTATGGCTACCAGCAGCGGGTCCGAGCCGTCTTTGATGCTCTGCTCGCCAACGACATAGGTCTTCACCTTTGCCTTATCAGTGACGCAGAGCAGCTGCGAGGTCTGCACAGCGGTGGCAGCAGGGCCATTAACCTGCACCGTGATAGCTGCAGTTTTGCTGCCGTCATCATTGGTACTGGAGGCATAGAACATCGAGATGGTCAGGTCATTACGATTAAACATTGCTGTTACTCCGGTTGCGGTTGTGGCGATGACGGCGCGGCTTGCGAGGCGGCTGAACGGCGGGAGGCATTAACTCCCCCTCTTTCACCGCCGCCTCCTCTGTCACTGGCGGCATTTGTTCCGGTGCCGAGGGAAGCTCGGGGGATACTTCTTTCAGGCGCTCATGCTTTTCACCGCCTTCCTCAACCTCAATCTTGAAAAATGGGTTGTGGTTCTTTTCGTGACGAAAGTGAACGGCTGAAAGAGGAAGGTCCATATATGACCTGCCATTATGTTCAACAGACACCAGCACTCCATTAACATACTCAATCTTTAAACTGTTCATTATTCATTCCCAGTAAAAAAACCACCCTCAGGTGGTTTCTTTTTAAATTAGAAATATTGATGGTTACATATTAATATCAATCCATCCATCAAAACCATTTGGCTGATGCTCAGATATTAACTGTTCGTTATCAACATCATATAAAAGTATTTTATCGTAAGGCATAAAATCATTGTCTTTCAGCTTTAATATTATTGCATTAGCTTCATCAATGCTTTTTGCCACTCCTTTTATTTCTTGCTCGATGCTTACTCGTTTACCTTCATGATATCCGAAAACTATAAAGCGATTCATTATCACTCCGAAGCCACTTATTAAATAAGCCTCACATTATCACAGGCACTCAGTGAATGCCTGTTGTAATGCATGGCAATGCTATCTCAGCGCAGCCCCTTACCGCGTGCCGGTACGCTTTTACCACGATCCGGCGATGAGATTTGATTTTCGCAGTTATCTTGCCATGCAATGTTGTGCGCCAGAATGTCGCGCTTCGTCTGACGGTCGAGAACGTCAATATCGTGGTCAGTCAGATAGATGATCCGCACCCAACTACATGCGGTATCAACCACCACTGGAGCGGGTGAAGTGCTCGCGCAACTCACGATTAACATCGTCATCAGGCATATGGCTAACAGTCTGCTGTACATCACTGGTACTCCTCGTTACCTCTACCCGGCGCTCTGCCGCCGCCACGCTTGCCGCGGCGTTCTCTTCAATACGACGCTTATCCGCCTTGTCCTCTGCTTTACTGCTACCGCGCACATGCCCAAGACCAAACGCGCCCACAATCATTGCCAAAAGAGCGACAACAGCTCCGGCTATAGTCTCAATACTCATAAGCACCTCACGCTAAAGCGGCGCGGGCAGCGGCATAACGACTTCGCCTGTCCTCCAGCCCATTAAGTCCGCCATTGATTATTTTGGTCACCCGGGCAATATCACCGGAATACAGCATGCAACCGCGGGTGGTGTAGAACCATGCAGCCGACCTGGCGGCATAACGCTCCTGTTCCAGCAACTCAGGGGCGTCGAGCAATTCGATACCCATCGCCCCACCGCATTTTGCGTAATTTTCGCGCCCAGTAATTTGCAGCAGACCGCGGCCACGATATCGCCAACCATCCCCCGGGGCTTTATTGCCATTGCGGCCACCGTAAACGATGTTCGCAATCTGCGGCTGATGCGCTACCTGCTTGCCCGGCACGCGGCCCAGCATTTCACACTGGTAGTCAGTCAGCCGGTGACCGAACGTCTTTTTCAAGCCGTCTACACTGTAGTTGAAGCTCTCCACCAGCAACGTAAAACCACTGGATTCATGCCCTGCCTGAGCAATAAACATCGCGGTATCTTCAACAGCACTGATACCAAACTGGCTCATCGCGGCATCAATATGCGGAAACCAGCGCGCAGCCAAGCCGGCGCTAATGCCTGCCGCCTTCTGAAATTGTTGTTGATTCATTAGTGCCTCAGAACGTCTACGATCCGTGCCACGTTGCCCCGGACAACCATCAGCACAGACAGAAAAATGATATTGGCCCCGATAGTGGCCCATGATGAGTGGGGATAAATGCCGCATAAATACGCCAGCGGCACCGCGCTATAGATGACCGTTAACAACCATGCCAAGCGGGATACCCAAGGCCTGTGCCGGGCATCCCCTCGGCGATAGAACATCAGTGAAACAACAACGCCAGCGCAGAGCAGCGCGTTTATTGTCGCAGTAGGGTCATTTAGGACCATCAGAACCTCCTCGACGCGTGACGATCGCCACCAGCGATGAAATGTCCTGGTTGTTGAGGAATGTCAGCACCTTTACAGCAAGTGCGGAAACAAACACGGCGCCCAGCGCGTCGAGAGGTTTATCGTTATAACCAGTCCAGTCAGCCAGCTTTGCTCCCACGAGCCCTGCGCAGAGTACTCCGGCGATAAACGAGACGACAAAGTAGCCTAGCCGTCTTAACGCGCTCAAATCTGCCGCTGTGGCTATGTAGAAAACGGCACCGGCGAAAGCTCCGAACACCACGCCATAATCCGTGCCAGTCAGCAGACCGTAGACACTTGCGCCAGTTAGCGCGCCACCAGCAACACCCGTGCTGGATAAAGGATCGGACATCAGTCCCCCTCAGTTGCTGTGAATCCTCTCAGAATGAGGGGAAATAAAAAGGCCCGCCTAAGCGAGCCTCAATGATTAATTTTTGGTTTATCTGACGACGATATGACAGGGGTACTGATGCAATGCACCTCGCGAATACCCCTGTCGTATCGCCGGAAAGCAAAAACCCCGCGGTAGCGGGGTTCTCGTTATGTTCAAATTGTCGCTTTTGGTCGCTGCCGAGTGGCGCAGCTCTGCTAAGCATGCCTTAATTATCAGAAGTTTTAGCGCGAATTCAATATCAACAATTCAAAATAGCACTTTTTGTTCACTTTCATTTTCTCAGCTCATGTCTTGCTACTAAAAAAACTTTTGCCTGAAATATCTCAAGACACCATTTAACGCGTCTCCTTGCCTCATCAGAGGACAGCCATGGCGCCATTTGCTGCAGCTCTCGGCTAATGTCAGAGATTTTCTTACGCGTCGTGTAAAACCCAACTCCCACGACATAAACCGGGTCCGTCGTTTCGAATGACTCCAGCACGCACTGCTCGACGAAATCAGCATCATCATCATTGAGCGCACTGTCGATCAGATTAGTGGCTGGCTTCGGCCATAAAATAGAGTGCGCCCGACTCAGCGCCTGCTGCCCTCGATACCCTTCCTCCCGTGCCTGAGAAAGTGCAGCGGTAAAACGCTCCAGAGCCTTATCTGACCATGAGGCCCCTTTAATGCCTCGCCAGCAAGCATGACCTTTTGGTATTCGCGGTGCCGTCCCGCCCCTGACATTATCGCCCCAGATCGTCAGCAAAGATTTAATCCATCCTGACTGAATACCTGTCAGTAACACGGATTTCCCCAGATAGCGCTTATGAGTTGCCTTCGCTACTTCATTAAGAGCTGCTACATGTTTGCGGCGTTGCTGCGGTGTCATTTTTTCTCCTTATTACGCGAGAACGCCAAGCGCAAAGGCTCGGTCCAGTACGTTCTTTAACATTTCGAGTTGCGAGCCGTATTTACGCTCAAATTTAACTGGGTCGTTGTGCAGTTCGTTGTGGTGACGGCGGCAGAGTGGGATAGCAAACGCATCGTGTGCCTTCGTCCCCATGCCACCCTGCCCGTGACCTATCAGATGATGAGGATCATCAGCTGGCTGCCGGCAGCATTCGCATGGCTGCGATTTAACCCACGCCAAATAACTTTGGTTTTCCCAGCGGATACGCTTGGGTTTTCTGAAAAATGATGCTGGCGGCTCTGAATCGACAGTAAGTGGTGTTATGGGCGCATCCAGCACAGGCTCCTGAAGAGCGGGATGAGGGGAATAGCTGTCGGTGTTCCGCTTCAGAATGCTGGTGGCCAGTTCTGTTGGAAGAATGTCACTTTCACGCCAGACTGAAGGGATTGGCTCATTGGCTAAGCGTAGCGCCTTCCGTGCCAGAGACTCGGTAATAGCCTCTGATGCTCCGTGAGTTAACGCCCACCAGCACAGCTCCGCGACAGATAGCACACGCTCCCGGCTATATCCCAGATCGCGCAGAACTATTTCAATAATCCACTCGATTAAGTTTTCCCTGGCAATTCTGGCGAGAAGCTCAGTCGCCTGGTCGCGCAGCTTGTTGTCGCAGTGCCAGCAAACACATATCGCGCCAGGCGGGTACCGCATCGTGGCCAGCTCATCGTGATGGTACTCAGAGTGTGGGTACTGACATTCGCGATGCCGATTTTCCAGCCAGTATTCAAGACCGGAAATACCACCAGCGGCAAGAATGACTCGCTCGTCAATAAAGAAACCAGCAATTTCAGGATCGTTTGCCAGCGGTTGGCGGGCGTCCGGAATTCGGCCCGGCGCCAGGGAAGCCATGTTCTGGGGAACTGACTCAACCAGAATGCGTCCATGGGAAAACAGAGGCATCAGTTCACGCCCCGGCTTCAGAAGCACAATCCCCAGGGTGCGGACGACCTCTGCCGTCAGTATTGCGCGCATCATGACCCCGCTCCAAAGGTTGAGATGGCGACGACTACCTGCCCTTTTGGAATGATCGGGCCCCATTCGAGTAGCAGCCGTTTTATCTGGCTGTCATCCTGCCAGATTCCGGCCCGTGTCAGGGCGTCAAACAGCGCCTTGTTGAAGTTATCCAGGTCACGACGTCGGCGGTCAGGAGGGTATAGAGTGACGATTACTGAAACCGGCCCCACCAGAGTATGTGGCCGCTGACGTAACTGCTCAAAGACGGCTGCACAGGTCTCCGCCTGATAAGCGCGCCCTTTGGCACTAACCATATGCCGGCCTTTCAACGGGCCGCGGCTTGGCGCGCGCCAGTAAGCGTTTACGCTTGGCGGAAATGGCAGTGAAAGCATTAACGTTTCCATCATCACCCCCAGAACCGCTGCTCAAAACGGCGATCCGGGCGGGGAGCTTTTTCTGACTCAGGCAGATATGCGCTCAGCGTCCAGTGAATGAAGTCGTTACTAAGCGATCGCTCTGTCTTGACGTTATTGTTGCGGTACCGTCTCTCGAGATCATCAATCTGCTCGGATGTAAGGTCGGTATGCTGAAACCAGGTTCGCCTCATGCATCACCCCGCGGGGATTTCAGCATGAAGAAACCGCTGGCGCCGGACGGCGTCAGGGGTGGGGTGTTTTGAATGTGGTTTTGCGCCATGGTGTCTCTCCAGTGGCGCAGCAGGTATAGGGTGTTCAGGCCTATGACGGGATAATACCAGAGTTCTCAGCAACGCGGTAACCAGCCCGCTCCAGCATCTGTGTGAACAAGGTGGGCGTGCCAATAATTTCATCCTCGGCCAACGGCATAAACGACACCATACCGCCACGGCGATACATCAGCGCACGCTGGCATTCCGGAAATGAATGCAGTTTGGCAACGATAACCCCATCGTGGCATCTGATAACTGCGTAACCCTTTTTTGGTAAATCTTTTACTTCCACCCCGAGTCCCCTCTTATAAACCTGAAATTAAATCCACAGTTGATTAATAAAACCACTCATCTGCGCTTTCCCAGGTCTCCTGCAGGATCTCCTCGATGCGTTTTTTGTCCGCCTTTTCTCCTCCAACGATACTCAGGCCGTCAGAGCCGGCACGCCGGACCGTAAGCTTGCAATCAGCATAGCTTTTATCGATACGCTTCTTAAGCTCCAGCTCAAGCGCAGGAACCGCCCCATCCGGCAATTTTTTGGTGCGATCAATTGTGACCTCAACTTTCATAAATCCTCCCTCAAACATTCACTGTACAAATATACAGTATACCTACAACCAGTAAGATTCAAGTTTTTTGAGGGCACGTTTTGTGAATACCATACTGCTGTTTATAAAGATGTTTTCGCTGTGAAACTAAAAACCCGCCGAGGCGGGCTTAGTTATGCTGCCAGTTCTTTTGCCCTACACATTTCTGGTAAATTCGCACGCACCAGCGCTTCGGCGAACGGCGGCGGCACCGCGTTGCCGCAGCGCGCGACCTGCTTGTCCTTCGCATACTTCACGCCGCGATAGTCCTGGTCGATGATGTACCAATCCGGGAACCCCTGCGCGCGGTACAACTCATGCGGCTGAAGCATGCGCATACCAATATCAACGATGCGATACGTCACCCCACCGATTTCCACCAATCCTGTCGAATCCGCGCCGCAGTATTCCTGCATGAACGCCAGCACCTGCTGCGCGCGTTGCTCGTCGCACTCCTCGACCGCCAGCGTGGTTTTTACCTCCCCGACATGCTTGCCGCCGGCGGTTACTGTTGGCATTGGCTCATCAGTACGCTGCCCGTCACGGCAGGTGCCGCGTAGCTTAATCAGATGCGACGTGACGGCAGCGTGATGATTTCCTGTTGTCACCGTATGCAGCGGCTCTTCTGCACGACCGCCCGGGTGCCCGGTGTTGTTCACCAACAGACTGGCTGCGACCACTGCATGATGATCAACCGTCGTCACCGAGTGCGTTGGCTCGTCCAGGCTGACGCCCGCCCCCTGGTAGTTCCTGCCATAGTGTTTTGCCAGGAAAGCGCTGGTAACGGCAAATTTATTACCGCCGGCAGTGACTGTGCCGATCGGTTTCTGCATGTCGAGCACTCGCGGGGCCTGCCCTGGACGCTCGCCATACCCCATCTGAATCAGTGTCGGGCAAACCAGCTGCGATTTACCGCCGCCGCCAGCTGTAATTGTCGCGCTCGGTTCATCAGCGCGATGACCGATACTGGCGCCGAACTGCCGCGCTATCACCGGCGCGATGACGCACGCGTGGTTCGTGTTGCAGAGTGTGTGCATCGGCTGTTCAGCACTGCGTGGCTTCGCAGAATATTTCGGCCCACCAGCGCCAGCGATAAACGGGGTCAGAACGGCCTCGGCCAGTCCCAGCGCGTGACCGTTCCCACCGGGCCGCGATGATGTTCCAGCCGTCACTGTCGGTACAGGTTCGGTGACCGGCTGCCCGGTGGCGCCCGTACGGAATTTTGTCAGGTGTGGGACGGCTATTGAAAACCCGTGTTTTTTGGTGATGGTCTGCAGCGGATCCGCCAGCGCTTGCCCCCGGAAACAGTCGTACGCTCCGCGCGTCGTCGTGTGGTTGCATTTCACGATAAACGGCTGAGCGCTGTCGATAACGAACCGCTGAATGCCGCGTGCGATACGTTTAAGCGTATTTTCCGCCAGCGGGCGTATGCGGTCGAATATTGACGGAGCAGGAATGGACCAGTCGATGCACTCTGCCGCTGTGCGCCACGGCGCCAGCCGCCCTGCCTGCACCGCAGGTGATTTCGGATCGCCGTGGGTAACCTCCGGCCAGACTATCGGCTGCCCATCCCGGCGCATTACCATAAAAAAACGTTTCCGGATCGTCGGCGCACCGTAATCACATGCGCGCAGCTCACGAAAATCGACATCGTAGCCCAGCCCTGCGACCAGCCGCTGCGCCTGCTCACTTCCCGGTGAAAGATCCAGGAACTCGCAACACTCCGCCAGCGCCGGGTGATCCTCCGGCACGCCGGTGGTCAGCATGCCAACGAATGCCAGGAACGTCTCTCCCGTGCGCGCCGGGTCAGGGCGCATTTCTGGCGCCAGCAGCGGACCCCATGTTTTGAACTCCTCGACATTTTCCAGCATCATCACACGCGGCCCCACGTCCAGCGCCCACCGGATTACGATCCACGCCAGGCCCCTGATGGATTTCTCTACCGGCTTGGCCCCTTTCGCTTTTGAAAAATGGCGGCAGTCCGGCGAGAACCACGCCAGCCCCACAGGACGGCCGGCGGTAGCCGCGCGCGGATGAATATCGAATACCGATTCGCAGTAATGCAGCGTATCAGGGTGGTTCGTCGTATGCATCGCCACGGCATTAGGGTCATGGTTAATCGCTATATCGACACTGCGGCCGATCGCCATTTCAATACCGGTGCTGGCCCCGCCGCCTCCGGCAAAATTATCAACGATGATTTCTCTCACGCGTATTTCTCCATAGCAGCAGCCAGCGAACGGGCCGCGGCGATAATTGACGGTACCGGCATTTTTTCCAGCCACATGCGGTTAATGTGATGCTGTAGTCGGCGCTGATGGTGCGCCGGTAGATCGCCGGCGTTCTCCACCTGAGCGAATACCATCTCCACCTCAGCAGGCCAGACAGTTTCCGGAACATTGGGCAGTAGCAGGCGCTCCAGTTCGGTAATGCGCTTGCAAGCGTACTCCATCGATGGCTCCATCTATTCTGCCTCCCTGGTCTGGGTGCCTGCGGTGGTTAGAGAGTTTTGTTCGAGTAGGTCGTCAGCCGCCTGGATTTCGGGATGCTCGTCGTAGTCAGGAAGATATCTGCGAGATACAGCAGCCAAGTTTGAAAGGCATTTTTCAGCGGCCTCTGCGCGGGATTGCAACTCAACGGCCCGGCGGTCTGCCATTTCAGCCCTCTCAATGGCTGCAAGAGCTGTGCTCTCATGGATTTCAATATAGGTCTCCAGCTCAGCTATGCGCGCGTCTTTGGCCTCCAGCTCCCTGGAAAACTCCCGAGCGTCGATTTTCATTAGTGTTACCAATGCTGTGGCACCACGCAGCTCGTCAGACAGTCGATGACATTCGGCGTCTTTGGCCTCCAGCGCCTCTATCAACGCACCAATAACTCTTGCAGCCTGCCCGCACTCATCAACGATAGAAACATTTGTTCCGGTATTTCTGCCATCAACCTCAAACCGCAAATCAACGTCATCGGCGTCAATATCCGCCGGTTCGAATTGCGAGATATATTCCAGAGTGAATAGAGATGCCTTGGCTTTACTAACCAGTAGCGGAAGCTCTTTGATATCAGTTGTCATGCTGCACGCTCCTCAGCTCGTCATGTGCCTCGGACATCAGACGCATGGCCTTCAGTTTCATTTCCTCAAGCTCACCGGCGATTCGATTGGATTCCGCTGCAATATACTCAAGCGCAGAGCCATAGCTCTCAAAAAATGAATAATGCTCGTCGAGATACATAACCCCTTTTTCTTTGCAGTAACTGAGTTTGAGTCGATAGCCCTTATTTGTTCTTTTAATAACCTCCCTCTTATTTATAAGAGGCGCGGCACTATTAAGCTCAGGAATATAGGATTTACTAACAGGCTCTTTGCTGACGACATAAATTAAGGTGCTCACTTGGATTCCTCCTCGGTAGCGTGAATGCGAATCTGCTCAATCAGTTCTGCCGCATTGACTTCAAACACTTTAAGCGGCTCACATCCGCCAACTTTTGCCCCTGAGACACGGTAGCCGCTACTGTCATTGCTGACGCAAAGGGATAGGCCACCTGCTTGGTTATGTGAAACCTCGATGTAGACGTTCCCTGGTTGTAACTGGCTCATTTGGATGCCTCCCCCTCAACGCGACGAAACTCAATAACCCAAACCCAGGGATTGGCCCGCCAACTTTCTTCGCCGTAGATTGACGCCCACAGGCGCGCGAACACATCAGCTACACAGTCGCCACTCTTCGTGTCGGTGGTACTGCACCCTTCGCGTATCGCATCGCCGTCACTGATACTCTTCAGTCGTTCAACCCGCACGCCGGTAATTTCAAGCGTGATGCGGCTGGCCCAACGCGGCATGTGGATTGATGGTCGCCACCCATGACGCAAATTGTCGTCGGCGTCTTGATATTCAGGTCTATGTCCGCCGTCAGCGGCATACTGGCAGAATTCTGGCTTTTCGAATTTCGAGCTATCTTCGAGGTATTCATCCATCTGTTCGTAATTGAATAACGGCCCCTGAAATGTTTCCCGCACCCATATGCGGTCACCAGGCCGGCCGAAAGGACAGGAAATAGCAGTTAGCACCGGATTAATTCCGGAATGGTCTTTTTCTCCCAGTGCGACAAATATCTGCTGCCCGTTAATATCCCACCCCGGGATAAACTTAACTGCTTTCTGAAGGGCTTTTAATGGTCTGCGCGTCTGCGTCTTACGGCCGTCGAGAATAGCCCTCACCATCTCAGCGTTAAAAATCATGCCGCGCTCTTTCATTTAGATACCCCCGCACTACCGAATATTTTATGGATCTCATACCCCTGCCAGCTCTGGCGGCACTGCTCTGTGATACTCATGCGCTGACGCTTTGGCTTTTCTGCTGCTGGCTTAATCGGCTTGAGATTGATATCGCCGTGGCGCAGCCGGTAAACAGGGTGATAGAACCGACCAACATTGGACACGACCCCGGCATGCACAAGGTGCTCCAGCAGGCGGTTGGCTTTTTTGCAGTCGCAGTCCACCAGCGCTTTAACTTCCCGTGGAGTTATCTCTCCTCGCTCCCGCATCGCGTTCACGATTTTCCAGAGGTTATTACTGGCCATGTTCACGCCCTCCTAGCCGCGCGCCGGTAACAGGCATCCCGCCGCTGGCACAGGCGAGACATCTCATTGGAGTTGCAGGCCATATTCATAGCACTGGTGTACTGTGTGGCCGCCCGACGCCAGAAACCTTTCAACTCAAGCTCCTGCGCCAGCGCCTCCACTGCCTGCAGCTTCTCAGGATCTTTTGGCTTTTCCAGCATGAAGGGCAGCACCACGTCCGGTATGTTGGCGCCTTCTGCTGCGGTGTAGACATACTGCGTGCCGTTGTGCTTGCGGGTAATAATGCCCTTGCGTGTCAGCGACCTGAGAAAGTTACTGGCCGTGCTGGCGGAAACATCCAAGGCTTCACAGATGTCGCGAATGACGCAGCCAGGCATATGGCGTACGGCGATCGCCACCCGGTCTATTTGATTGATTTTTACTGTATTGGTCATTGGTCAAAACTCGTTAGTTGCTTAATCCAGCCGCTTTACGACGCTTGTACTCTTCCATCAAAATCTGCGCAGGCGTTGGCCCGGCAGGATGGTGTGGTGCAGCAAGCTGGCGGCGTATAGGCGGCACGGTGAAACCATTGCCTACGTGCTTGGTCCACTTCGTCAGTAATTTTTCTGCCAGTTTTTTTAGCTCCCCTTCAGTCATCTGGCGCTCGACGCCAGTTCTGCGCATCTCGATGCAGATGTGGTACAGCACCGGCTGCGGCCACGGATATTTATCACTCCCGGAGTAGCGGTATGACTCATTGCGCCACTTCCGGTACGCGTCCATCACTCCTTCAGACGTCAGTCCGAACGGGTTAGCCCCGCTTTCGGATACCAGAGAGACAAACTCTGCCAGGTCTGGCGGCCAGGTATTTCCCATAGCGCAGCGCTCCATGCACTGCTGGCAAACCAGCTTGATCTCGCTATCAGTCATCGAACCGATCTGGGCTATCCACAGGGCCGAGGGCTCTGCGCCATTCTTCTGGGTCCAGCGGTTCGAGAACACCTCGCCCATCACCCTCCACAGCTGCCATGCCGTTTTCACCGCCATCAATCCCGTTTCTGCGACACCAACTCTCGTAGGCTGCGTCGATCTGCTGAACAGCTCGGGATGCTGTTGGCTCTGGTCGAACTCCTGCATGCGTCACTCCTCCGGTTTCAGGTTTCTTCTTCGCTCTTACGTGCACGATGTGCCGTGCAAATTTCTGCTCCCACTGGATTTGGGTAAAAACTTTCTGCTCGGCATTCCAGTAGGCGATGAACTCTGCCAGCTCAGTTGGCAGATAATCCGGCTCTGGCAAGTTAATCCCCCACTGCGCCGCCCGCTGCCGGAAATCCCCGGATGGCAGCCAGCCGTCAGCCATGCTGAATTTTCCGATCGGTTCGTCCAGCCCATCCAGGTACCGCGGAGCAACAGGCTCTGCTGGCGGAAATATTTGGCCAGCGTTTTCATTCGCGCCCGCGCTAAGAGAGGGGTTTAAGATCTGTTTACTGTTTACTGCTTTCTGGATACCTCTTGGCAAAGGATTAGGCTTATCCTTAGACAAAGGGCGAGACAAAGCGAAAGCCTTATCGAAAGCCAAACCCATAGCGGGTGAAACCCCATGCGACGCGGCTTTCAAGGATTCCAACGCCTCATATTTGAGGTCACATTCGGGCAGCAATTCGAACGCCCGCACCCACGATTTGATGACGTTTACTGACGTTGGCGGGTTATGTTTGGCAGCGTTGGGCAGCCAAAAAACTCGGGCTTGGATGTCGGCTTTGACCATCCCAAGTGATTTGGCTTCTCCTAAGGCTAAGTCGAAGGCTTCGACTTCCCAGCCCAGCTCTTCGGCCAAAGCCGCGCGACCGGCCTTGAATAGCCCAGGAATAATCCCCGTGAACGGCCCTGTCAGCAGGTAAATAAATAAGCTCTGCCCGCCAGGCTGCAAAGGCGACAGAGCGCGAAATTTGGGGTCATCCCACATCGTGATCTTCACCTTACGGTAAGGCTCATTGCTTGCCTTACTCTTTGGATTCGCCTTAGGCAAAGGAGTTGTCATGATTCACCCCTTGGCGCTGTTGTTCTATTGGTCATTGGTCAAAACTCGATTAAAAAATTTGTGGGGCAATCGCGCTAAGCGTCGCGAGCAGCGGCCCGGCAATATCTGATGGAAGCATTGCTGTTTTGGCTGAAATGGACTCCAGCAGCTCCTTAACCTGAACAGCTATTGGCAAACCCAGCAGAACGGCCTGATGTGCTTCAACGTCCTCTTTCATTGAGGAGGCCACCAGCTCAGGGCTGGTCTTTTCGTCCCGGCGCCAGCCGTAGCGCTTGGCGATCGCCAGGGGCATCGCGGTGATAATCGCTTCAGACAACTGCATCACGTAGCCGGTGTACTTCTCTGAGCCGCCCTCATTTCGAAGGTAGCGGAAGAGATTCTGTTTATTGACGGTTATGCCGCGGCCGCCAACGGCAAGCCAGCTCTCAGCCACCAGCCGGGCGATGTCATCTTGCTGCGTTTTTCCTGGCAGAGTGCCCTCCCAGTCACGAACCGCGTCGAGCAGACGGCGGCATTTCATGCTATTCCGGCGCCGAGGTTGAAACTGATTTTGCGGTTTCAGTGCAACCCCGCTGCGCTGGTTATTATGTTCACATGTCAGCGATTGCATGGCTTGGTCTCCACAGGAAGTCCGTCAGTTGGGTTCGGGTATAGATCGGGGCGGAGTTCATGAGGTGTCACACCAGTTGCTTTAAAAACTGGCAATACCCGTGAAGCAGGGACCATCCCGTTGCACTTCTTTTTCCACTGGCTGATTGCCATGCCACTGACGCCAATTGCAGTTGCTAGTTTGTTGGCGGAGCCAGCTGCTTTAATCGCGCTATCAAGAGCTGTCATGCGTTGTTCTCCTCGTTTTGATGATGTAAATAAAGCATAACTTTACATTGAATGCAAATTTTTAATTTATTGGAAGAGTAAACCAAACGTTTACAATGTGCCCATGAAACAAAAAAATGAACGTAGCGAACAGCTGGTATCTCGTCTTGAGGAACTGACAAAACGCGGCATCAGCAAAGCAGATATGGCTAGGTTTGCAGGGGTTACCCCGCAAGCGGTCAACGGCTGGTTCAAAAACGGTGCGATCAGCAAAAAATCAGCAATATCGATTGCTGAGGCTGCTGGGGTGTCGGTTACCTGGTTGCTAGGTGAAGAGGTTTCTGAAAGCGCAGGGCTCAAGCCCAATGAAGCAAAGATGCTGCAACTCTTCAGGCAGCTGCCCGAGTCTGAACAAGAGAAAATGGTCGATCTGTTCCAGATGAGACTAAAAGAACTTGATGATTATGTTGAAAAATATCTGCGTGGTAGATTCAAAAGTGCTGAAGACGTTTAACAGCTTTTGAGCTATCTGCAATCAACCGGCGAAAGCCGGTTTTTTTATGTCCAAAATTCCCCTTCAGTAAATACCCACCCCATAAAGTAAAAATTTATCTCATATTAAATTTATAATTGACAAAAATTATAAAGTGATGCTTTAATCAGTTCACACCAAGTCATCAAGGCAGGAAGCCCACGCAGTAGCTGCCGGCGGCATACGAAGCACCGGATGAGATGGCAATGACAATGCGCAGCAGGTTTCAACGTTCCGCTGGCCGGCGACAAGGCTCAAACACAGGAAATCGCTATGAGAATAGAAGTGTCCAGAATTGGGAAAATTTACTTTTTACTCGTCTCCCCAATCAAACTCTCTGTCGCGCAGGATTTGGAGGCCCGATTCGGCGACCGCGTAGTCATTGCAGCTTTTGGTACTGACATCTCGTGCCTCGATTTCGCACCAGGAGATGAACTCGTAAGTGCTGGCTATCACCTTCACAACCTGGATACCGCTGTTTTCGTAGCGCTCCACCATGCTATCGGCGCGGATACGCCAGTCGTGATATTCAAAGGGTAAGACATAAGCATCCGAAAGGATTTTTTGGAATTCGTCATAGTGTTCGGGATTTTTATACCAGAAAACAGGCAACGAGTTAGTCCGCATTTTACCCTCCATGGGGGTTATTCAAATGGAGTTCCCTACGGCTAGGTGGGGTTCGTGCGCCGGACACGGGTAAGAATCCGGCAACGCAATGTTATCACAGATTTATTTTTATCCATTAACGTGGAAACGGGAGTTCTTATGCCAGATTTTGCACGCAAACCTGCGAGACTTCAGGCGGTGCGTCTGCCCTTATTTTGGGCCGTCATTCGCTGCATCTGCTACTTCCTCGCCCAGAAAGGCGATCCGGCTGCCGACCAACAGCCAGCAGTTCATCAGTAATCGAGTTTTGAATAATGGCTGTTGCCAGCCCCATGCCCGGTGCACAGAGCATGATGATGGTAATACCGCCATCGTAACCAAACAGGAGACGAAGACCTGTTCTGGTTAAATTGGAAAAATGTTCTTTTGCCCGTCAAGCGGCGGGCCTTTTTCCGGAGGTTTATATGTCAGCAAATGAACTGGCATTGCGATTCAGTAGCGCGCCAGCAGAGCAACTGATTGGCGTTCTCCCGGTGCTGGAGGTCAAAGAGGCACTGCGTGAAGAAGTCGAGGACGATGTGCTGAATGAAGTGTGGCAGGAGCATCAGTTCGAGATGGATGCTGTTGAAGAGCAGGCGGACGAAGCGAACCGACTTGCCAGCAAATTTGAACTTGCTGCAGAAGCATTTGGGACTGCTATCAAGCAGGCGGTACAGCTACTTCCTAACTGCGAAGTTAAAACCATCTTAACCGACACATTAGAGGATCATCCAGGCTACGGGCGCGACCCTCAATAACGCAAAAACCCGCCGAAGCGGGTTTGTACGCCGGTCAGCCGACCAAAGCTTTCCGGAATCGAGTTTTGAACAATGACCACTACCCAAGGGGAGCTATCAAAGTCCCGGGTATCTTACAACCTAAAGGAACCCGAACGCAATGAACACGTATGCGTATCTCATTAAAGCCAAAGCAAAAGCCGCCAATGCTAAAAGCTTCTTTTGCTGGTTCTCTGCAAAATCAGACTCCCGCGCTGACCGTCAGATCCTCGATATTCTGGAGGACGCTGAAATTGAAACCGGCCGCGGCGCCGACCACCAGCTGCCGATCCGCACTAACTGGTTTGTGGTAGACGACCTGCCAGAGGAAGGCGCTCTTGACGACACCTGGTGCGATCGCTACACCCTGGCTGACGACGGTGCCAGCTGGCAGAAGATTGCTGATAAACCCGCGCCTACGCCGGCACCAGAGCAGGAGCAGGAGCAGGAGCAGGAGCAGGAGCAGGAGCAGGAGCAGGAGCAGCCTATCCCCTCCACACCATTGTCAACATCTGATGAAAACTTAACTTATAACCTGGCACTTCTGCCTTTCAGGGTGCAGTTATTGGCGCAGTATCTCACAGAAGAGAAACATGCCTCCCATATCAGCTGGCCAACAAAATGCCAGATCGCCGATCTGGAGATGGATACCTATAACAACTATATCCAGAATCTGTTACTGGCGGCCGAGAACAATCCGAAGCTCAAAGACTATGACCTTCACGGTCTCTGGAAGGTTACCACGGCTGTGAAAAAGGTTTTCCCTGTCGATAAACGGCATGAGCTGGGAACACTGATCACGTTTATTAAGCTCTGGCTTGAGCATGACCATATCGACCGCGGCATTTTAGTTCGTGAATGGACCAACGGGAATCGGATTTCTGCTGTGCAGCGTACCAACTCGGGCGCAAACGCTGGCGGCGGCAACCAGACAGATCGTAACCCGGACCTGGTGCATACCTTCGACGTCCTCGACAAGGAAATTGCGTTGGCAACCCTGCCAATGGATTTCAATATCTATGACCTGCCGGGCAGTATTTATCGGCGCGCAAAAGAGATTGTGCAGAAAAAAGAGAGTCCATTTAAGGAATGGTCTGTCGCACTGCGAGCGACTCCGGGGATCCTGGATTACTCGCGCGCGGCGATTTTTGCTCTAATCCGTAGTGCAGAGGAGCACTTAACACCTTTCCCAGATAGATTGCGTGGGTATATCTGCGCAAACCTGACCGAAACAGATCACGCAAACCCCACTCCAGAAACGCTGGCGGCCGCACGGCACGTCCCGGAACTCGACGCAGCGGAAGAGGTAAATCGCCTGCAGCTGGATGAACCAGCAGAAAATAACCAGCCCAAGTTAGCCAACGCGGGCGGCGGTATTTTCACAATTGAAGGGCTTGCAGCACCAGCACCAGCACCAGCACCAGCACCAGCAGAAGTTACCACCGAAACTGAGGACGCGGACAATGTGCCGATGGAAGAAGCTGTCAGCAATGAAGAACAAACTAGAGCTGTCCCGGCGCCGGGCGAAGCGGGAATGGTCGCGAGTGAGAGCAGTGCTGTGGATTGTGAAAAGGCAGACCCCGTAAATAATGATACCCGGATTCAAAACTCAGATGCGCTTTATACTCACCTCATGGTCGATCTGGAGACAATGGCATCAGGACCTGACGCCCCAATTGTATCGATTGGCGCGGTATTTTTTGATCCAGCCACTGGCCAGCTGGGACCGGACTTCTATAAGGCCGTGAGTCTTGAATCTGCAATGGCATGGGGCGGTGTGCCAGAGGCCAGTACGATTATCTGGTGGCTCAAAAAATCAGCGGAGGCTCGCTCAGCCATTATTATGGATACCATCCGACTTGATGACGCACTGCTGCAGCTCAATGATTTTATCAGCGAAAATGCAGCCAATGGCCCTGCGAGCATTCAGGTTTGGGGAAATGGTGCCACTTTCGATAACGTTATCTTGCGCAGCTCTTACGACCGAACAGGTATCGACTGCCCGTGGAGGTTCGTTAACGATCGCGATGTGCGTACCATCGTCGAGCTCGGTAAATCCGTCGGATGTGAGCCGCGCTACCAAATCCAATTTGTTGGCGATCAGCATAATGCACTGGCCGATGCCCGGCACCAAGCCAAATACGTTTCGGTTATCTGGCAGCAACTAACCGATACTTCAAACTGATTTTCCAATTTCAGCATTCTACCCACCAGCCAGTTATCTTTAACTGGCTGGCTATCGGAGGTGATAGCCATGTACGAACTCACACTGTCACCTGCGGAAATTGCAGAAGTAACAGGTTATCGACGCTATACCGAGCAGCAGCGCCAACTGCGCTGCCATGGCATCCCGTTTACTACTGACGGTAGAAACAGGCCAATAGTGTTACGAAAAAACCTGGCACCGAATATCTCTGAATTACCAAAGGTTGATGAATATGTTGCAACAGAACCTGACTTCGACGCCATTTATGGGACGACCACGTAAAAATCCGAAGGATGCTCAACTGCCGCCTCGGGTAACAAAAAACAAATACAGCTATGTTTGGAAGCCAAAGGGAACTAAAAAAAGCATTACACTGGGAAAAATACGTGAAACCAGCATGTCGAAACTTTGGGCTAATTATGAGAAAGAAAAATCAAAACATCATGACGTAATGACTTTCTCAAAATTGTGGGGAATGTTTCTCGACAGCCCAACGTTTACCGAACTGGCTGCTCGAACTCAAAAAGATTACGGCCAGCATCAGAAAAAACTACTCGCAGTATTTGGAAAAATGAGGGCTGATGAAATTAAGATTGAGCAGGTCAGAATTTTTATGGACAAGCGGGGGTTAGCCAGTAAGAACCAGGCCAATCAAGAAGTCTCAAGTATGTCGCGTGTTTTTGGTTGGGGATTTGAAAGAGGCTATGTGAAGGGGAATCCATGCCGGGGAATCAGGAAATTTACGCTTGTGGATAGAGACGTGTATATACCGGATGAAGACTACCTGGCTATTTATGAAAACGCCAGGCCGGAAGTACAGGTAGCTATGGAGATATCGTATCTGTGCGCAGCGCGAGAGGGGGATGTATTTGACCTAAAAGTTACCGACTTGCGCCACGACGGTATTTTCATTGAACAAAATAAAACTGGTAAAAAGCAAATAAAGAAATGGACACCGCGTCTACAGGCTGCTATCGCGCTGGCCAGTAAACATTTTGCCAATAAATCTGCCAAGGGTTTTATTGTACCCTCCCCCAGCGGCGGGAAGATGAACAGGAAAACGTTTAACACTTGGTGGAATAATGCAAAAAAAGAGGCAGGAGTAAAACTGGGAAGAAAAATACCGGGAACTTTTCACGACATCAAGGCGAAAGCGATTTCGGATTACGCAGGGAGCAGCAAAGAGAAACAGATGTTCAGTGGACACAAAACAGAAAGCCAGGTTGCTACATACGATCGCAAGGTCAAAATTTCACCAACGCTGGATAAGCCGATCATGGGGAAAGACGACTGAACCACCGGTCAGAACGCAAAATATACCAAGCGAATATACCAACACTATACCAACAGCTCAAAGCAAAAAGGGGCTACCTTTCGGTAACCCCTTATTTTATATGGCGGAAGCGCAGAGATTCGAACTCTGGGAGGGTTTCCCCTCGCCGGTTTTCAAGACCGG
>NZ_BCZS01000031.1 GCF_001598855.1 Pluralibacter gergoviae ATCC 33028 = NBRC 105706
TGAATCCGTTTTATCTCTGTTGATCATGGTTTAATTCTTTTGAGTTTTCTCTTGTCTGGCGCGGGTCTTAGGGCTTTTAGTGCTTTAAAGTTGTTTATCTTGCTTGGTCGTGAAGGTTTTCTATTTACCAACATTGTGTACACTAATGTGTATATCTTCTCGCGGAGTGTACACATTGCTCACGGACACCAAACTCAGAAAAGCTCTTGGCAAAAAAAGAGACAAAATTGAAGTCATTTCAGACGCTCACGGCCTAAATGTCAGGCTCTCCACTTCCGGCAGTATAACATTCTTTTACCGCTACAGATGGGGTGGGAAAGCCGCTCAGCTGACGATTGGCGATTATCCAACCGTATCGCTATCTCACGCAAGGGAACGGCGGCAACAGTTCAGGGCGTGGCTTGCCGATGGCTTTGACCCTCGGCGGCGGGTGGTGCTGGAGAAACAGAAGAAAATTGAAGCTCTGACAGTTAATGAGGCGTTTGATTATTGGGAAAAGCATTACTGCATCCCTGAAGGACTGGTGAAGATCAAGGTTAACCGCCGTGACTTAAAAAACCACATAGCGCCGGTACTGGGAAATATGGTTGTTGACCAGACCACTAAGGCCCACTGGCTCAGCCTTTTTGACGGGATGGGGCGCCGGGTGGTTACCGGTCAGATGCTGGGTCTGATGCAGCGCGCATTCCGTTTTTGCTCGAACCGCGGGGTAATCAGCGTCAACCCTATCGAAAGCTTACGGCGATCTGACGTCGGCATCACCGCGGCCGTAAAGGATCGCAGACTGAGTGACGAGGAAATTAAAACCGTCTGGAACGCGCTGCCTGAGATGAAGTCACGCCAGCAGCTGATCATGAAGTTCCTCATTCTGACCGGATGCCGGAGCACGGAAATAAGGACCGCGAAGTGGGAGTGGTTCGACTTTCACGAACGGACCTGGACCATACCCGCCAGTGAGTACAAAACCGGGAAATCAGTGCGAAGGGCGCTGCCGGGATCCGTCGTTGATATGATGCTGGCGTTGAAGCAGGAGTCAGTATCGAAGCACGTTGTTACTCTGTCGCGCTATAAAGGCCCTGAAGATGACCGGCCGCCGCAGCAGCCAAATGTTGCATTGTTCTCCGCGCAGATAATCGCGAAAACTGGGATGAAAACTTGGTCACTCCATGACCTGCGGAGGACAGTAGCGACGCGCCTGTCGGAACTCGGCGCGCCGCCTCATGTCGTTGAGAAGCTCCTGGGGCACCATATGTCCGGAGTCATGGCTCGTTATAACCTGCATGACTACATGGACGATCAGCATCACTGGCTGGCGGTGTGGCAGAGCCATCTTGAAAAGCTGATTGGTCACCCTCTGGCTTGATGCCGACTTTGTCCTCCCACTCGATGAGGTCTGAAAATCTCCAGCGCTTCGGGCATCCATTAATTTTAGGCTTCGGGAACGGCTGTGAAAAATAGGCCGGCATCCGCGATGGGGTACTCCAGAAGTAAAGCGTGCTGCGGGAGATTTTGTAGCGCGCCAGGACGTCGCTGGTTACTAAAATTTCAGGCGTCACGTTCGTTGCTTGATTCATAATAAGCCTCTCAATATTAGGGGAGGGCTTCCCCTCCCTTTATCTCAACCTACGTACTCGGGTTTCATGTCGTCCAGAGTGATACGGAACTGGCCATACAGGTCGTCGCCCAGATGGCGCTTAGCCGCGGTGAGCGTCTGTTCTACTGCCGCAAACCGCTCAGAGGAATCCGGCTCGTCCGGCTGCGGCAGGCTATTGATGGCCGCCTCGACTTTGTTCTGCGCATCGACCTGGTAATAACGCTTCACCGCCTTGTTTTTCAGCTCGGTGAACAGCGCAGTGCCCAGCAGCGCCTTTTGCGACTCGATGTCAGCGCGGATCGCTTTCGCCTGGTCTACAGTACCGGCGGTGTTGATACGGTCGCGCAGCTCGTCAGCCACGATATCGATGTTCGCCGCTGAGTCCTGCGCGCTGCTGGTGGTGCTCACCTCGCTGGTGATTTCCGCGACGCTCATGCGCTGGGCGGGCGCAGGGTTAATTTCTCGCTCCTCGCGCTGGTCAACCTCGTCGGGGCTGTAAACGCCGAGAATAACTTCGGGGCAGTACAGGCGCGCCCAGTACTTGACGGCCAGATACGCGATCTGCTGCTTGGGATTCGATACCCACAGCGGCGAGTTGCGGGTGACAACGCCTGACAGGTAGATCGGCTCGCCCCAGGTGATCTCTGACTCACCGCGCAGGATGGCGCCCACCTCCACGTACAGCCCAACCTCGTCTTCATCGGACCAGCCGCGGACGCGCTCCGTGACGCTGTACTTGCCGTTCTTCCCGTTCTTCTCCCGGGTAATTTCCTGCGTGCGGGTGCAGCGCTCCCAGTCGCCACCATAGCGGTAGTGAAAACGCCCCTTGATGGTGCTGGAGCTGGCGATAACCGCGTTCACCAGCTGCGCCTCATAGCCCAGCACTCCGTTAACCAGGTGCGTTTTCTGCGCCACAGCGTAGGGATTCATGCCCCACTGCATAGCCTGCATAACGATGGCCATGCAGTCAGCTGGTTTGCCGGCCAGGTGCGCGGGCACCGTTACAGCCGATTGAGCCATCAGTCCGGCGAACGCCTGCAGCTGGCCCAGCGCCTGGACGTTGAAAATAGAGTTGCTGGCGGAAATGGTGGCCGGCGCCTGCTGTTCCTGAGTGATGATATTGGTGTTTTCCATGATCTCCCCCTTATGCCTGCACGCGCAGCGCTTCGAGACGGCGCACGTCAAAGTCGTTCAGTTCTTCTGCGTAGTCTTCAGTGATCGGCGCCGGCCAGTTCCCTGTATCGAACCCGTTCGCTATCGCGCGCATCGCCTTGCGGTACTCCAGCATGCCGAGTTCCAGCAGTTCGGCTGACGCCTCGATGATCGCGATCCAGTGGTAGTTCTCGTCTTTGTTAACAAAAATCCAGAAGAACTGGTCGAGGGCCGCCGTTTCGCAGTACATCGCTGCGCTCAGGTGGTAGTCGCGGTCGATGATTTCCCTGTGTAGTTTTGTGCGCAGGCCCTCCTGCTTCACGTTCCACATGCTGATGGTTTTCAGATCGGCGCCGATGCGCAGGCCGCCCATGTCGATTTCAAGGTCCGGCCGCACGCGAACTTCGAGCCCGGTCTCTTCGTCGAACCCGAAATAGCTCACCTCGACGGCGCGGCCCGGGTGCGCCAGTAGCTTGCCGGCGGTCGGGTGATCCAGCAGCGCCTTTTGGATAGCCAGTGCGGTAGTCAGCTGTTGGCGGGTGACCAGCACTTTTCCTTCCGGGTTATCGCGCCATGCGTCCAGCAGCTCGTCGGCGAACACCGCACCCGGATTGACTGACTTAACCGCCTGCATCAGATCCGATTTTGTGCCGGATACTTTAAGCGGCTGTGCTTTCTGCGCCTCCTGGGCGACCAGGTCCGGATTAATCAGCGCCAACTGCTCCAGCAGCGCGTCACGGCTGCCGCTGGTTTTAACCTGGGCGGGCAGGGTGGCGTTGTACTCCTTGATGCACGCTTTCATCGCTGCGGCTGTCTGTTTCTGCCCCTCTTCGATGCGCTGGAATTCCGCCGGCAGCGCCATGTAGCTCTGGCCGGTTTCCTCGGCGGATGCTCCGAGCGGCACCTGGGCGGGCAGGGTGGCGTTGTACTCTTCCAGCAGAGCCTTGATGTCGTCGGCGCTCAGCAGTGGCGGCAGGCTGGCGTTGTGCTCGTCGATAAACTCGCGGATGGTCGCCGTGGTGGTGAATGCGCATTCCGGGATCTCAGGTTCGACGCTGAACTCTTTATCGAGAGACTCAGGCTGCAGCGCCAGCGCATGCACCAGGTTACCCATGTCGAGCACCGCTGAGCGCTCTTTGACGATGGTCTTGGCGACGTGGCGCGCGTTGAAATACATCAGACTGACCCGGGCATCTTTTACCTGCGTGCTGCTGATGCCGTTTGCGGCGTGGTATACCTCGTTCGGCACACCCTCATAGCGGCCGGGCTCGAAATATTCCGGCCAGGCTGGCGCAGCGTCTTCGACTGCCTCTTCTGGAGCAACACTGTCGGCTTCCGCAGCGGACTCTACCGGCGCAACTTCTTCCTGGACCGCTTTTGCCAGATTCGGCGCGGCAGCCGCCAGAATTTCCGAGCTGGTGCTTTCTGTCGTTACGGTATCTGCTTGCGGATCAGCTTCATCAACGCTTTCGCCTGCTGATACCGCATTATCATCTTCGCCTTTGGTGAGCTCAGTCTCTTCCATCTGCTCATTGCTGGTGCCCTCTGGTTGTTTTACTGGGGCCATCAGGCCATCAATGGAGAAAATGCCGTTGCCGACGTTGGCGATTTCCGGCTGCTTGGGTTTATTCAGGTCTTCATGAACCCATTTCGTATCCGCCGGGTCACTGATACCCGGTACAAATTCACCGCGGCCAGCAGCCAGCTGGCGACTGATCTCATCGCGACTGATTATCTCAGCATTCTTCTCTCCCTCGTTTCCTGCGATGTTCTGAGCAACAGCCACTGTTTCAGCGCTGGGCGCATCATGTTTTGACTCGGTCAAATTGGCATTGATGTACGTCTGCAGGCTGACCGGGAAATGATGGACGTTTTCAGCCGCGCTGCGGATAAGAGCGAAAATAGCCGCACGGGAGAAATCCAGGATGCCAGGCGTTTTGCGCAGGGCGGCTGACCACTCCTTGAACGGGCTTTCTTTAGCTGAAATGATCTCCTTCGCACGGCGATGAATGGAGACCGGGATGTTGTAAATATCAAAATCCATCGGCAGGGTGGCCAGGGCGATTTCCTGATCTAGAGTGTCCAGAGTGTGCTCATAATCAGGGTTGCGGTCGGTCTTATTACCGCTACCGGCGTTTGCGCCTGCGTCAGTGCGCTGCACGGCAGAGATGCGATTTCCCGCCGCCCACTCTTTTACCAGGATGCCACGGTCGATATATTCAGTGGCCAGCCAGGTTTTGGTGAACTGCAGCACCAGCGACAGCTCGTGGCGCTTATCCTGCGCGAACACCTTTTTGATGGCGTCGGTGTACTTCCACTGGTTCGCCAGGTCGAGCTTTTTCAGTTCATCGCAGTTCTCGGCAGCCAGGAGCAGGTTCTGGACATAGCTGTTGTCGGTGTCCATTTCGAGCGCTGCGATCTCGGCGTTTTCGGCGCGGGTGATCTGGTGGCGAACTGCATCGGCGGTGAACTGCGCCAGCAACTGCTTGCGGAACGACAGTTGAGTAACGCCGTAGGTGGCGTTCTCGCCATCGTGCTTGCTTATTTCCAGACCGTTTTCAACGACTGTTCCATTGGTGGTCTCTGGCTGCACCTTTGGTTCTTCTTTCGCCTTCGGTAGCCAGGTGCGGCCGTCGTCCTGCAGCTCATAGCGATCACACCAGGACAGATCGACTTCACCCTCTTCAGGGAGGTCATCAACGACAGGGAAGTCGGTACGGCACGGTTTGTTGTAGTCCTGGCCCCGGCCGGTTTCGATACCGGCGTCTTCCAGCGCAACGTCGAGCTGCAGGTTTGCGCGAGCCTCGCTTTTGGCTGTAAACCACACGACTGCATCCGGCTTGCCGGACTTCTGCGTCGCTCTCACTACGTAAAAAAATTCCATATGACCCTCGTTTTTGGGTGTTAGAATGCCCGGGCCATTGATAGCGCCCATTGGGTGTTCATTGGTTGGTGTAATTTCCGGTGTAACTTGGCGGTGGCACCGGACGTACAGGCCCGCTTCGGCGGGTTTTTACGTTAGGCCTCGTTGGCCATCTGGTCGTATTGACCGCACTGCTTAGAGCAGTAATTCCTTTCCACTGGCTGCAGCTGCGAACCCTGAATGATGAGGATGGTCATTTTCACTTCCTTGCCTTCCTCAATCGTCTCGCGGCAGTACGCGCATTTCTTAAGCATTTGGATCCCCTTTCTGCGCCAGCAGATAGCAGAGCCGGCGAACAGCTGCGCCGCAGCGGCCAAGACGAATTGCCTGTTGGCGTGCCGGTTTACGTGCGAAATAAACCATGAATAATCCTCACTGCGAATTGATAAACCTGATATCCGAACCAGACCTCTAACGGCTCCAGGATGTCTATCGCGATAGTCATGGAGCGCCATGCGTTTAAACTCATAAATCCCCAATCAATAAGATGCAGGTTGATGGGTTAATCGGTATAAGCGATGTACTTAAACTTCCCATTTCCGAAGTGCTCGAAATGGCCGCCAAACGTTCCCTTAACTTCTTTTTCGACCTCCTTCCTGCTCAAGTACGATGGATAGACACCTTCCTTAATCATTGAGCAGCCACTGTGCATCTTTGCCACCCAGTCGACTTTCGTGGGGTCCAAAACGCGGGGCTTGGTTTCAACAATTGAAAAAGTATCGCCAAGACTTATCGCTGATATATCCCTCACGCAAAGCGGATCATCTGCAGCTCTCCACCCACACTCAGGGCACCACATATCAGCATCAGTGCATTTCGAGCATGGAGCGGATAGGTGGCAGCTGCAGTTCTCAACTTCTTCAAGCTCAATAACTCCATGGCAGCCGTCTCGCTCGCATGACTCACCCTCGCAATAACCTAATTTCGTCATAATCCAATCCTCTGCCGTTGTCGCCCGGCTGGCGGAACGTTAAAACCTGCTGCGCGTTGTGCGTTGTTGATGAGATGATAATAGCTATTGCTATCGCGTATAGCAATACGTATTGATATTGATTGTGATGAATTGCTATTAACCACCTGATAGCAAAGTGAATTTATTTTTATCGCTCATGCTTATTCGGTCTAAAAATGAGCTATTTGTGTGCGCGAACGACTAATGGTGGTGTTGGTGGCGGGCAACAAAAAACCGCCCGTAGGCGGCTGATTGGTTAGGTAGGGAAGCAAAAGCCCGGCGCTGTGGCCGGGTAGGAAAAAGGTTTAATTTTGAGGTTTTTTGTCGTTTTTCTGTGTGGCCAGTATTACCTTCAAGTCGTTTAGGTTAGATGTCACATCTTTGAATCCGCTGTCAACTTTGTCTTCAATCCTGTCTATTCTTGATGTTATCTCTTGTTTTGATGAAGATATGTTCTGATTTAATTCACTCCTGAGAGAGTCGTTTTTGCTGGTAATGGCATTTGAAACACTCCACGTTGCAGACACGGATGCTCCGACAATGGTCACAAGAGCAACTGCAATTCCAAGCCAGAACTCGATTCTGCCTATTGTCTTGGTACTCATACCTTCCTCTGGATTGTCATTAAGCTCGGAGTTATAGCTTTTATGAATTGTATGTAGCTCATTTGCTTTAGGCAAGTACTCTGCGGGCTGAAATACCACAGAGTCTCCAATCTGCTTCACAATAACTGGTGTGGATTGTGAATAAACGGAGGAATATCTGCCCAGGCTGTCAGACGCATCACTGTTATTCACTGGCTGCCTCCGCGCTTTCTGAGTCCTCTTTTTTGGATAGTTTGTTCAATCTTTTTAGTACAATATGGTGATCAAAAAGATTGATGTAACCACATTCATTGCAAGACATGATTAGCACATTTAACCCACCAGATATCAAACCTGATGGCGGCTCGCTTGTTGTTCCCAAGGGGATCAGGGAGGTGACACCTCCATTCTTATCATCTACAACTTGCTTAACTCCCGCTGTGAGCGTCCATTTGGATGAATGGCAGAATGGGCACTCGTGCCTTTTGTCGCCAAATGAGCCAAGGAAACGCACGAAATCATTGAATTCTATTATATTTTTTTCGCTCATATTGAGTTTTAGCTCCATATTAATGCTTTTTAGTGCCAATCCTTACAGCCTTCCATACTGGATGGACTCATGCAGTAGTGCCTTTCCCATTACATAAAACTGGTCCTGATCCGATTCCTGGATATACCATTTCTCAAGATGCGGGTTATCTGACAACACTGCCAACTGCGCCCCCTGCATCTGGAGGCGCTTGACGTGGAACGTTTTTCCGAAAACGAACGCATAGACGCCATCTGTTTTGAACTCGCGCACTGAAACGTCGAAGAACAGCCGGTCACCGGATTTTATCGTCGGACTCATGCTGTCGCCATCAACCGTCATAACCTTGATATCTTTCGCTTGGCGGTTTCCGAAAAGCGCCCGCGCGTGCTCGTTGGTGAACTCTATTGCAGCCAGTACTTCCACAACCTCAGAAAGCATATAGCGGCCTGGACCAGCGCTTACCGTCAGATCGAGCACGTCAACCCGAAAAGATTCGCTTTTACTTGGCTGCCGCGAGATAGGTTCTTGCCCATCATCTCGCATAGGTCCAGCACCCGTGGATAACCACTCAGATCTAACGCCGAGCGCATTAGCCATTTCGACGATTTTCGTCGACCCTCTGGCGTTGCCACTTGTCAATCTCCAGATAGTGGGTTGCGCGACTCCTGACGCCTTTGCCAGGGCGCCCTGAGACATGCCAGCAAGCTCCATGGCTTGGTTGAGTCTGTCAGATAAGGTTTCTTTGTTCATAAGCTCAATTTATACGATTGCGTATTATTCGGCAAAACACGTTTTGCTATTGCCTATTTCTATACGTATTGCTATTATCAAAATCACCTAATACTTATAGGAATAGGAATAGGAAATGGCCAACTTAGTCATACAGCGTGCAATTGAGATTGCCGGTAGTCAGCAGAAGCTGGCAGATCGCTGCGGCGTGTCTCAGCCCACCGTTTTTAGGTGGCTCAATGGTGGTGGAATCTCTTCTCGTTATGTCCAGCGAATCGTGTCTGCGACCGGAGCTGTGGTGACTACGGAAGATGTATTGAATAGCACCATAAACAGCAACCAGTCGGCCTAAAAAGGCCAAGCAAGGACGATGAACATGCATTCCATTTCATTGCAACAGATTACCGAATATCAGCCGGTAAAACTGATAAAGCGAAATCACCAACCAGCTGATAACCATGAAAAATTAAGGGACGCCGTGCGCGCCTGGTCAGGTCGTGACGGGCAGGATGCTGTGGCCGCGCTGATCGTCAGCGAATGGCGCGCCCAGGGTGGCTCTGGCATCGATTTCCCGCAAGAGGTTGAACGCCAGCGCCAGAAGCTTTTCCGTTACCTGGACAACAAATTCAGCTCTGATGGTTATCGCCGGAAGGTTGAAGCTCTGGCGCCGGCGATCCTGGCGGTGCTCCCGCTGGAGTTTCGCGGGCACGTAACTGGTCGGGAGAATTTCATGGCTCTGCTGGCCGATGCTGAACGCGAAGTGGCCGAGGCCAAGCAGGCGGTAATGCTGAATGCGCCGGAGCACCAAAAGCTGAAAGAGATGAGCGAGGGAATCACGTCGCTGTTCCGACTGATGCCAGAGCAGGCCGGGCAGCTGATGGCAATGGTGACGACGATGCTGGGAGCCATGTAACCGGAGGTGCAATGAACCACATCGAGTTTATCGAAAAGCATGTCCGCGAAGAGCTTATCCGGCAGGGTTTCACTGTCGCAGTTGCTCAGGGGGGGGGGCATACCAGGCAGTCGACATGTACAAGCGTATGTCACAGGCCAGTCGCAAGGGGAGGATTTTTGATGATGTTATGCGCCATGCAAAGGTCTGGGCGGAGAAGCAGCAGCTTCCCTCTGACCGTTTCGAGAAAAAGCGCAGCAAGCGTAATCCGCCGCAGCAGGGTCTGTTCTGAAAAGGTGAAAGCCGCGCTGGTAGGACAGCAACGGCTTTCAGGTGGAGTTAACTGGATCAATTCACAGGAGTAATTATGGCAAATCAGTCTGGGAAAGAAAAGCTGGCACCAACGCATAAGTGCTCATTTTGCGGAAAGAAGGATGTTGAGGTTGCTGGCCTTATGTTCGCCGGGCCAGGCGTATCTATCTGTCAGGATTGCGTTTTATTGTGCGTTGAAATTGTATTTGAGCGCCTAGCTAAAACTGACGAACAGACGGCATTTTAAAGCATTCAGGGGTTTTTATGCGTGATTACGGAAAGGTGCACACATCATTTTGGATCAGCGATGGGATGCGCAGGGTGTCTGACGACGCCAGGCTGCTTGCACTGTACCTTCTCACCGGGCAACACACGAACATGATCGGGTGCTTCAGGCTGCCTGATGGATACGTTTCGGAAGACCTTTCATGGTCTCAGGAAAGGGTTTCGAAAGGGTTTGCTGAACTATCAGATAACGGTTTCGCAACCCGCGATCCGTCGTCGAAATGGGTGCTTATCCGCAACTTTATGACATGGAACCCCATCGAGAATCCAAATCAGGGGATCGCCGCTCTTCGACTGTTCGACCAGGTGCCTGACAAATCCACCATAAAGCCAGAGCTGGCGGGGATTATGGCTATGTCGATATCTCACATTGACGTCAAAAAGCTAAAGGGTTCCGAAAGGGTTATCGAACCCTTCCTTAACCAGGAACAGGAACAGGAACAGGAACAGGAACAGGAAAGAGATCAAACCCATTTGGGGCATGGCGATGCCACGCCCCATGACGATGAATCTCGCGGTGAATATCCGGCCGAGAAACCAAAGCCAGGGTACACCGAAGAATTCGAACAGGCCTGGCAGGAATACCCGAAGCGTTCGGGAGGCAACAGCAAAGCCGATGCGTTCAAAGCCTGGACGGCGCGAATCAAAACGGGCGCAACCGCCGAGGAGTTAACCGACGGTGTGCGTCGTTACGCAAGATACGCAGCGGCATCTGGAAAACTAGGTACTGAGTACGTCAAACAGGCTTCAACGTTTTTCGGACCGTCGAAACACTACGAAGAACCGTGGGCATATTCCGCGCCTTCCGGGCAGAGGGATCCAAACATTGTTCCTCAGCCTGATAGCGCAATTCCAACTGGATTCAGGGGGTAGCCATGAAAAACTTGATTGGTACTGGCAGCGCGCTGGAGCGCCTGAAAAAACTCATCCCGCCAGGTGTGCAGCCGAAGTTTGAAAGCGTGGACGAGTGGCGCGTCTGGCAGGCGGCGGAAGGGCGAAAGCGCTGTGAGGAGCTGGATAAGCAAAACCAGCGTGCCCGCTCTGAAAAAATATTCGGCCGCGCCGGGATTCAGGATCTGCACCGTAGCTGCACGTTCGCAAATTACCAGGTCAGCGGTGACGGTCAGCGCAAGGCCATGAGCCTGGCGAAAAGCTTTGCCCAGAACTTCGGGACCGGATTTGCCAGCTTCGTGTTCAGCGGCGCACCAGGTACCGGTAAAAACCATCTCGCTGCGGCTATCGGCAACCATCTGCTGGCCGGTGGTAATTCGGTGCTGGTGGTGACTATTCCGGATCTGATGCTGCGCGTTCGCGAGTGCTACGACGGCGGCCAGTCCGAGGCCTCACTGCTGGACGACCTGTGCCGCGTCGATTTGTTGATTCTCGACGAGGTGGGCATCCAGCGCGGAAGCAGCGGCGAAAAAGTCATTCTAAACCAGGTTATCGACCGACGGCTGTCGTCGATGCGCCCGGTAGGGATCCTTACCAACCTGAACTACCAGGCATTGTCGGAAACGCTCGGTGCGCGAATCATCGATCGCCTCCAGATGGACGGCGGGATGTGGGTGAACTTTGACTGGGGTAGCTACCGGAAAAACGTCAGTCACCTGCGGATCGTGAAGTGAGGAAATTATCGTGAAAATACGCAAATGGGTTCGGGCCGAAATTATGATCATCCGCCAGTGCGCGGGGACTATGCGGGTGGAAAGCATCGCCAGCCTGATTGGCCGCACCGCGGCCGCCGTTCGCGCCAAGGCGCGCGAGTTGGGGGTGAAGCTGTATCTCTGCGGAAAATACCATCAGTCCGTGAAATACCCGGAGAGCGATGTTGTGCTGGCGCGTGAGCTGTACCAGCAGGGCGTAACCCGGGCGGTGATTGCCGAGAAACTGGAGTTGCCGCTGGGTGCGGTGAATCAGTATGTCTATTTCGAGCGGAGGGTGTGGGCATGAAAGCAAAAATCACAGCATTACCAGTGGACCGCGACCCGGAATACGGATTCTGGACGCATCCTGCGCTGGATGAGTTGTGTGGAGGCCGTGAAGGCGTGCCGCCAGCAGAGTTTAATGAGTGGTTAAATGCCAACGCTCTTGAGCACCAAATGACCTGGCTTGATGGCAGTGACGATGCTGCCGCTTACGATGAATATTTTAGCGGCAACAGCGGGACATTCACGAAATGGAAGCCGGAAAAGCCTCATGGAGATGGTAGGTTCGTTGCATCTATCCACGATACCGAGGACGGGCCGATCTGTATCTGGCTAAGGGAGCGTGCAGCATGACAACTGATATCAAAGAGCTGATGCAGACGCTTAGTATTGAGCGCATTAAAGAGATCGCATCCGGAGCAACTCCGGTCATGGGAGAAAAGGAGCGTCTGGCAATCACTGCACTGTATTTTGCTGAGCAGCATCAGATGGCCGTGGACGCACTACAGGATTGCGGCCGGACTCTTAAAGCTGCAGAGGAGGCGCTGGAGGCCAAAGACGCGCGCATAGCTGAGCTTGAAACCTATATCGAAATCCATGAGAGGACAGCTGTTGCAGCAATTGAGAGGGCTGAAATGGCAGACCGTAGGGCCGTTGAGCTGCAATCCCGCGCAGAGGCTGCTGAAAAATGCCTTTCAAGCTTGGCTGCTGTATCTCGGAGATATTTGCCTGACTATGACGAGCATCCCGAAATCCAGGCGGCAGACGACCTATTAGAACAAAATTCGCTAGTCACCGCTCGCATACAGATTCAGGGAGGGGGGTGATGGAGCCATCACTGGAGTACGCCTGTAAGCGCATTACCGAGCTGGAGCGCCTGCTGCTGCCCGATGTACCGGAAACTGTCTGGCCAGCAGAGGTGGGGATGGTATTCGGTCAGGTGGAGAGCGCCGGAGCTCTACCGGCGCATCACCAGCGCCGCCTGCAGCACCACATCAACCGCATGTGGCTGGAAAAAATGCCGGTACCGTCAATTATCGCCGCGGCCCGTTCGTTGGCCGCAGCTATGGAGAAATACGCGTGAGAGAAATCATCGTTGATAATTTTGCCGGCGGCGGCGGAGCCAGTACCGGCATTGAGCTGGCGATCGGCCGCAGCGTCGATATTGCGATTAACCATGACCCTAACGCAGTCGCGATGCACACAACGAACCACCCCGACACGCTCCACTACTGCGAATCGGTGTTCGATATTCACCCGCGCGCGGCTACCGCTGGGCGGCCGGTGGGGCTGGCGTGGTTCTCGCCGGATTGCCGCCACTTTTCGAAAGCAAAAGGAGCCAAGCCTGTAGAGAAATCTATCAGGGGCCTGGCGTGGATCGTCGTCCGCTGGGCGCTGGATGTGGGGCCGCGCGTGATGATGCTGGAAAATGTCGAGGAGTTCAAAACATGGGGTCCGCTGCTGGCGCCTGAAATGCGCCCTGACCCGGCGCGCGTCGGTGAGACGTTCAATGCATTCGTTGGCATGCTGACCACCGGCGTGCCGGAGGATCACCCGGCGCTTGCGGAGTGTTGCGAGTTCCTGGATCTTTCACCGGGAGGCGAGCAGGCGCAGCGGCTGGTTAGCGGGCTGGGCTACGACGCCGATTTTCGTGAGCTGCGGGCCTGCGACTACGGCGCACCTACTATCAGGAAACGGTTTTTCATGGTGATGCGCCGCGACGGGCAGCCGATAGTCTGGCCGGAAGCTACCCACGGCGATCCTAAATCGCCGGCGGTGCAGACAGGGCGGCTTGCACCTTGGCGCACCGCGGCGGAGTGTATCGACTGGTCAATTCCGGCGCCGTCGATTTTTGACCGTAAACGCGCGCTGGCGGAGAACACCCTGCGCCGGATCGCCCGCGGCATTCAGCGGTTCGTTATCGACAGCGCTCAGCCGTTTATCGTGAAATGCAACCACACCAGCACCAGGACAAGCTACGACTGTTTCCGGGGCCAGGCGCTGGCAGAGCCGCTGCAGACCATCACCAAAAAACACGGGTTTTCAATAGCCGTCCCACACCTGACAAAATTCCGTACTGGCGCCACCGGGCAGCCGGTCACCGAACCTGTACCGACAGTGACAGCGGGAACATCATCGCGGCCCGGTGGGAACGGTCACGCTCTGGGGCTGGCCGAGGCCGTTCTGACCCCGTTCATCGCTGGAGCCGGTGGACCGAAATACTCAGCCAAACCCCGCAGCGCTGAACAGCCGCTGCACACTTTGTGCAACACGAACCACGCGTGCGTCATCGCTCCGGTGATAGCGCGGCAGTTCGGCGCCAGCATCGGCCATCGCGCAGATGAGCCGAGCGCGACAATTACAGCTGGCGGCGGTGGCAAATCGCAGCTGGTTTGCCCGACGCTGATTCAGATGGGTTATGGCGAGCGTCCAGGGCAGGCCCCGCGTGTGCTGGACGTGCAAAAACCGGTGGGCACTGTTACCGCCGGCGGCAATAAATTTGCTGTTACCAGCGCATTCCTCGCCAAACACTACGGCGGGAACTATCAGGGCGCCGGGGTGGGCATGGACGAGCCAACGCACTCGGTTACGACAGTAGATCATCATGCAGTGGTCGCAGCCAGTCTGTTGGTGAACAATACTGGGCACCCGGGCGGCCGCGCAGAAGAGCCGCTGCATACGGTGACAACGGGAAATCATCACGCGGCTGTCACGTCGCACCTGGTTAAGCTACGCGGCACCTGCCGGGACGGGCAGCGCACTGATGAACCAATGCCAACAGTAACCGCGGGCGGCCAGCATGTTGGGGAGGTAAAGACGACGCTAGCCGCTGATAGTTACGACGAACGGCGCGCGCAGCAGGTGCTGGCGTTCCTAAGAGAATGCTGCGGTGAGGATTCGACAGGGCTGGTGGACATCGATGGGGTTACATACCGCATTGTTGATATCGGCATGCGCATGCTGCAGCCGCACGAGCTATACCGCGCACAGGGGTTTCCGGACTGGTACATCATCGACCAGGACTATCGCGGTGTGAAGTACGCCAAAGATAAGCAAGTCGCCAGGTGCGGAAACGCGGTGCCGCCGCCGTTTGCTGAGGCGCTGGTGCGCGCGAATCTCCCTGAGCTATGTCAGAAAAGGGAGGCTGCGTAATGGCAAAGTCCGCCGCAGAGCGCAAAGCCGCGCTGCGGTCCCGTCAGGCTTCCGCAGGAGACGAGAAGGACGTAATAAATTAAAGGCAGTTAATTCAATCCAGTATGATATAAAACCACCATCAACGATTGATGGTGGCTTCGCACATTATGCTTAAAAAATACGCAACAGCCTTACTGCTAATATTTGGCCCTTTGCCGGTTTTTTCCGCTGACTACGGAACGCCTGTTACCAACTGCCTCAATGACCAAACGATACCGTATATCAGCAGCGATAAACCGGCGACTGACATCGTTAACGACGCTTATAAGAAGTGCGCAGATGAAATACAGCAATGGGATATTGAACGGGAGTCGCTGCCTGCCGAGATGGTAAAAAAGCAGGACACAGAGCTTCATGACTTTTATGTGCGAATGATTGATAAGCGCCGGAAAGTTGAGAGGGAGAAAAAATGAGCTTTGTATTCATTCCCTCTTTAGTTTCTCTTCTCATGTCCCATGAGGAAAAACTCGGGAGAGAGCTTACCCGCTCTGAAGTACAAGCCATTAGAGATAACGCCACGGTCATATCAGTTCCCGTGGACGTTGCTAAGGGCATAGTCAAAGATAGAGGGTATCGTGATTTAGATCCAGAAAACGCCTGGACGGAATGGCAAAATTTCAGGAGGGATAATTAAACAGGATTAACCCATGTGACAATAAATTGATTTTCCAATATCAACTGTACATAATATCAGTATCGGCCTGAACAACCGATACCTGCTGCGTCATGGGGGAACCGATGGCGCACGAACTGCAACTCATCAAACAATCCGCAGATGTCCTGATCTCCGCGTCGCCGGAGACATCGGCAATTCTGCAATCAAAATTTAAGCTCGGTGCCGTGCTGGTGGCCGAGTTCCGCCAGGTGAGGAATCCCGCATTCCATCGCCGTTTTTTTGCGCTCCTTAATCTTGGTTTCGAGTACTGGGAACCAACCGGCGGCGCTATATCCTCAAACGAACGCAAACTGGTGACCGGGTACGCCAAATTCCTCGCGGCCTACGGTGGCAATGAGGGGGCGTTACTGGATGCCGCCGAGCAATACCTCGACCGCATAGCGGACAAGCGCGCGGGCAGCATCAGCGCCTGCAAATCGCTTGACGCGTACCGCGCCTGGGTGACCGTAGAGGCAGGGCACTATGACGCTATCCAACTCCCTGACGGCACGCTCCGCAAACACCCTCGCAGCATCGCCTTCGCCAACATGGATGAAACCGAGTTCCAGCAGCTGTACAAAGCAGCCCTTGATGTCCTTTGGCGCTGGATCCTCTCCCGCACATTCAAAACACAGCAGGAAGCCGAGAACGCGGCTAACCAACTGCTGAGCTTCGCGGGGTGATGGCTATGCAATATTCGTGGTTCCAGCACAACGATTGCACCACCGAGCAGGCAGAAAGGCTGATGGCCGACTACCGCGCCCGCGGTTACGAAACAGAGCGCAGCCTGAACCCTGATTACCTGACGTGGACAGTGAGCGTCCGGCGGCCCGAGGTTAAGCACCTGGCGCCGACGCCGCGGTCGATGCGTCAGCGGGTGTGGGGTTGATCATGGCTAATTTACGAAACGCTGCCCGCGGCCGCGAATGCCAGGTGCGGATACCTGGTGTGTGCAACGGCAACCCCGAGACATCAGTGCTCGCCCATATCCGTATCGCCGGATTGTGCGGCATGGGCATCAAGCCGCCTGACCTGATCGCCACCATCGCATGCAGCGCGTGTCACGATGAGATTGACCGCCGTACGCACGTGGTAGATGCGGAGTATGCGAGGGAATGCGCGCTGGAGGGCATGGCCCGCACGCAAGTTATCTGGCTGAAAGAGGGGCTGGTTAAATCATGAAAACCTACGACATCACGCCCATCGGCAAGCCTCGCATGACCAGATCTGACAAGTGGAAGCAGCGCCCGGCCGTAATGCGTTACCGGGCGTTTTGCGATGAAGCGCGTCTTCGAAAAATTCACCTCCCTGAGTCCGGCGCGCACGTCACGTTCGTTATGCCGATGCCCGGGAGCTGGAGCAAAAAGAAAAAGGCGGAGTGGGGCGGGCGGCCTCATCAGGCTAAACCCGACTGCGACAACATGCTCAAAGCGCTGATGGATGCGCTGTACGACGACGACTCCAGTGTGTGGGACTGCAGGATCACCAAAGTCTGGGGAGAAAAAGGTCAAATTATTATTCAGGAGAATGCTCTATGACACGCACTGACGTTAACAATTACCAAAAGGCCTCAGTAGAGCGCGCCAATCCAGAAAACGCTTGGATAAAGCTGGCGGCCGCCCCGAGACGTTCGTACCTGGGTAAGTATCGCCGTCTGACGCCTGCGCAAAACCGCTGGGTAAGGTCACTGCTCAACCATTGGGGCGGAGCATACGGCGGCAGCGGAACGGAGCACCTCTCTGGTGGTGGCGGCATGTGGTCGATGATTCTGACCGGGTGGACAGGGGAGCAGCAGGAGCGGATCACCACTGTGCTGGCCGGCCTGCGAAAAATTGGCTACACCGGCGAGGCTCTGTTGCAGCAGGCGCGCGCTATCATGTGGCCAAAAAAATCGCTCTCGGACCTGATAGGCAAGGCAGGCGATCAGGAAGAGGCCGATTTCATGGAGTCTATCATCTTGAAGTCGTTCCGTGCCGGCAGTCCGGCCTATGAGATCGGAAAGGACTATTACACCTGGCGGCGGAGCATCACGGATATGGCGCGCTGGATGCAGCACTACCATGCTCCTTTCCTGACAGAAAAGCAGTGCATTGACCGGGTGCGCTGGTGCATTGAATTATTCAACTCTGCCGTCTTCTTCACGCTTATTGCTGAAATTGGTATCGAAAATGACGATAAAAGTAAAAAAGACTTGAAAATGAGTTTTGAAGCTGCATAATTCATATATGCTCGGACGTCAGAGGCGAAAGAGCGAGGTGATAAAAAATTTCAAGCCCGAGGTTAACGCCTTGGGCTTTCTTTATGGGGCTGCGCAATCGCGTGGCCCTTTCTGTTTTCAGGCTCCCGGATCCTTCCCTCGTGTGCGTTGTCGTTAAATCCGCCGGGAGCCTGATCCCTTCAAACACACAGCGTCCCGAAAAAAATCGGAGGCGAGAGACTATGAAAATGAACGACCAGCAAGGGAACATCATCACGCAGTTTTTCGCCTGGCTGGCGGCAGTGGCGTCAATGCTGGGAATCACCACACAGGACATGGTTTACATACTGTTCGGCCTGATTGGCGTCGTCATATCTCTGGCCTCGTTTGTCATGGCGCGGCTGGATGCGAGAAGCGAGCGCAAGCAGGACCAGAAGCGCACGCAGCTGCTGGCCGACTATCTTCATGGGGTTCAGCTCAAGCCGCAAAGCGAACGCCCCAGCACCGCCGAGGTGATCACCGAGTCGATAAACAGGATTAACGATGGCGCAAATAACTAAGAAGGCTGGCGCCGCCGGCGCGTTGTGCTCAGTGGCGGCCATTATCGCTATCGTTCTGAACGCCGGTAACGTCAGGACGAATGAGCGAGGTCTGGAGTTGATAGGGGATGCTGAGGGCTGCCGGCGTGATCCGTACGTATGCCCGGCCGCAAAGCTGACCGATGGCATCGGGAACACGCACGGCGTGAAAGCTGGCACCCATAAAACCGACGAGCAGATCGCGGCGGACTGGGAGCGAAATATTCTTGAGGCCGAGCGTTGCGTTAATGGTTACGGGAACGGTCGCAAGCTAAGTGACAACACGTTCTCCGCCGTCACGTCGATCACGTTCAACGCCGGGTGCGCAAACATGAAAAGCTCGACGCTGTTCCGTTATCTCCGCAGCGGTGAATTTTCTCAGGCGTGTAACCAGTTCCCCCGCTGGGTATATGGCGGCGGCAAGGTGTTGCCCGGCCTGGTAACCCGACGCGCTGCTGAGCTACAGCTCTGCCTGGATGGTGTGAAATGAGACTACGACTCCGTCTGGCGGCAATCTCACTGCTGGTGGCAGTAATAGCCGGGATTATCTGGGCCGCTGGCCGCTACCACGACAAATACCTGGCTGAGCAGAAGAGGGCGGACGCCGCAGAGCACAGCCTCATCCTGGCGAACGCCACAATCACCGACATGCAGGTGCGCCAGCGCGATGTCGCTGCCCTGGACGCCAAATACACCAAGGAGTTAGCCGATGCGCAATCTGAAACTGACGCTCTGCGCCGCCAGCTTGATGCTGGTGGCCGGGTGCTCGTCAAAGGCAAGTGTCCAGTGTCAGCCGCAACCCAAGCCACCGGCACCGCCAGCGTGGGCGATGCAGGCGCCGTCGAACTCTCTGACGCTGCTGGACGAAACGTTCTCAGTATCAGGGCCGGCATCCAGCGAGACCAGACAGCATTGAGGACATTGCAGGAATACATCCGCACGCAGTGCCTGAAGTAATAACCCCGCCTTAGTGGCGGGGAGAGGGATCAAAACTTCATTTTAAAACGCCAGCCATTTGACTCAACCATCCAGCGCTTCTTCGCTTCTGAACGGATATACTCGCAGGCTTTGTTGATCCCATCTTCCGTAAAAGAGAATCGGGCAACCTCGCGCACAAATAGGGTTGAGAATTCGGCCTTTTTGAATCCAGAGCGATTTGCGTTGGACTTTTCAATCATGCGGGTTGGTGCGTCAATATCGTTAAAGCCCATGCCGTTTAGCACGATCAGCTCATCTTTATTCTGGCTTAAGCGAACGCTGATAGAGTCGCGGGTAACAGAGTTGATGAACAGCTCGTGCTTGCTGTGCTGGTTATTTGAGCAGTAATAAGAAAAGTATTTAGCCGTGAAATTGCCCTGCTCATTAACCATTTTTTCGTTGTTGCTGGTGCTTGATTTCATTTTTACGTCCTCAACTTGGACCGCAGAACCCGCTGCGTCGGTGGTATAGCGCCTTGCTATGAGATTAATATAATATGACGCGCGTCATATGTCAACTGACTCTTTGAGCTTCTTTAGCCCGGCCATAATTGCCCCCTTTTTGGAACCATACCGATTGGCCATCTCATTTAGCAGCGCTGATTCATCATCGGTCAACAAAACTCCTGGAAGCCTTGCCTTTCCGGAGTTTTTGGCGCGGTAAGTTGCTGCTGCTTTTTTCTGTGCTTCGGTGCTCATAGCACGATCTCCTGATCAGGTGCGACGTAATCTCGCTGGCCGGGTTGGCTGTTAAAACGAAATGCCAGGCGCTGTTGGCGATCTGCGGTTAACAGCAATAAATGCTCTGGCGTCTGAAATCGCGCGTCGTGGTATGCAGCCCAGAACGCAGCGACCGCGACGTCGGGGTAGCTGGTGGTCGTTTCGCTGCCTGCAATTCGCTCGCTCCCGCCGGCGCGCTGTCTGATGACATAAATTTTATACTGCATAAATCCCTCCGGTTGTCCCCCGGACATACCGGGGGAGGTTTTTGGAGAGAGTTTACAATATCAGCCGGCGCCATTCACGGCCCCGATCATCGTTGTAGCGATCGGTCATAAAGCGGGATTTGTGTCCCAGCAGGCGTTGCGTGTCGATACCACTTTCCCGGTAGATGCGCTCAGACAGAGAGCGCTGCTCGTGAAATGTCGGAGGATGCTCCCAGTGTCTGTCCTCACTCGGGAATGCAGCCTCGCGGGCGAGCTGAAATCCCATGCTCAGCGACCACGGCATAACCTGCCGACTGGAGGACAGCAGAAAATCTTTCCCTGGGCATTTCGCTATAGCATCGCCAAGTGTCATATCCAGGGCGGGACAGTGAAGCTCAAGTGGGAGAGCGAGCTTGAATCCCGTCTTCTGCTGCTCGATGTGCAGGTGACCGTCAAATATATCGCAACGGCGCATTTTTGATATGTCACCACGTCGCTGCCCGGTTACCAGAGCCAGGCGGAGCGCATGGGGCATATAAGGGCGGCAGATGACACTCGATAGCTTATAGATTTTGCGCCACTCATCGAGCACAAGGCGAGAGCGCTTTACCCTGCCTTTGGGCGGCCGAAGAGGCAAGGCCGGGCTGTACTGAACCAGACCGGCGAGCCATGCTTCTCTGAAAATGTCGCGAATGAGGACGTAGGCGCTCTTAGCCGCGCAGGGTTTTCCCTGCTGCACGTATTCGTTAATAAAGTCGTTAAGCTCAACTGGCGTGATCTTCCGGATGGTACGACTCCCCAGGGCGCGGCCTAACTTAGCAATAATGGCTTGCTTGTTCTGGATCGTCTTTTTGCTGTAGTCCCTGTGCTCCAGTTGACCAGTATAGGTATGAAGCCAGTCAATAACGGAAACAGCTGATTTATTCTCAAATGAGTGGATCATGACTGCCTCCCTTAGCGGTCGAAGTATTTTTCAGAAACTACCAGCGTATGCTCTTCGGTATTTGGCTCTATCAGCAGGGCCTGCTCCCGGGAAACAGCAAACATGGACTGCGCCCTGGTTTTTTTATTAAAGCCATAACGGGAAAGAAACTCGGAGATATAGATATTACGAACGGCATAAACGTACAGGCGATGCTTTTTGTTTTTCTCAAGCAGTTCTTCAAAGGTGTACTTCTTGTTTATAAAAAGCGCGGAGTTGTAGTAGATGAAATATTTCATGGTGTAGTCCTAATCTGACTCGCGGAACCCGCCGCGTCGGTATCACTGAACTAAATATAATATGACGCGCGTCATATGTCAATAACCACAGGAACAGAACAATGGCAAAACCGGACTGGGAGGCCATCGAGTCGGCTTACCGGGCCGGCTTGATGTCACTCCGCGAAATTGCTTCACAGCACGGCATCAGCGAAGGCGCTATCCGCAAGCGCGCAAAGCGCGATGACTGGTCTCGCGACCTGTCGGCGAAGGTGAAAGAGCGCGCCGATGATCTGGTACGCAAAGCAGAGGTACGCAAGCAGGTACGCAGTGAACAAGCGTTATCTGAACGCGTACTAATTGAGGCTACTGCTGAGGTTATTGCTACGGTACGCATGGAGCACCGCGGCGACATCAGGCGGGCCCGCGAGATAACCAACGCTCTCTTTGATGAGCTTGGCGCTGAATGTGCAGACGTCGGTGCTCTGCGTAAGTTAGGTGAGCTGATGTTCGAGCCCGACGATAACGGCCGCGACCGGCTGAACGAAATTTACCAGTCGATAATCAGCCTGCCGGAGCGCGTTAAATCGGTTAAGGCTCTCAGCGACGCGCTGAAGAACCTGATCAGCCTGGAGCGTCAGGCCTACGATATCGATGGTCCGGAAGGCGATAACTCTGTTAAGCAGCTCTCTGAGTTGATGGATTCGCTGTCTCAGGGGGCTTAATGAAACCTGAGCACCTCAAGCTGCTGACAGACAAAGACTGGCGGCTGAATAATCTGTACTGGATCACCGACAAAGAGGGTAAGCCAACGCGATTCAGGATGACGCCTGAACAGCGTGAGTACTTCGAGGGTATCCACACCCGCAACATCATCCTGAAAGCGCGCCAGCTCGGTTTCACTACTGAGGTGTGCATCATTCAGCTCGACGCGGCTCTATTCGAGTCGGCGAAATGCGCGCTGATCGCCCATACGCTGAATGACGCAAAGCGCCTGTTTCGCGAAAAGGTGAAGTTTGCCTATGACCGGCTGCCGGAAGAAATTAAGGCGGCCAACCCGGCGAGCAACGACTCTGCCGGCGAGCTGGTCTTTAAGAAAGGCGGGTCGCTATACGTCAGCACGTCTTTTCGTGGCGGCACGCTGCGTTACCTGCACGTTTCCGAGTTCGGGAAGATATGCGCCAAGTATCCTGACAAAGCCCGCGAAATCGTTACTGGTGCTTTCGAGGCTGTATCGACTGGCTGCTTTGCCACTATCGAGAGCACGGCAGAGGGCCGGGCAGGCTACTTTTTCGATTACTGCCAGACGGCAGAAAAGGCGTTGCTGCAAGGTAAGCCGCTTTCGCCGCTGGACTGGAAGTTTTTCTTCTTCTCCTGGTGGAAGAACCCACAGTATGCAATCGACCCGGTTGAGCCGCTGCCGGTGCGCCTGCTTGAATACTTTGCCGAGATGGAGGCGAAGCATGGCGTAGTCGTTAACGACCGCCAGAAAGCCTGGTACTACGCCAAAGAGAAAACGCTCGGCGATGACATGAAGCGCGAATACCCGACCATACCGGCGGAGGCGTTCCAGCAGTCGGTCGAGGGGGCTTACTACGCCAAACAATTCCGCTGGCTCTACACCAACAAGCGGATTGGCAAAATCCCCGATAACTCGCATCTCCCGGTTCACACGTTCTGGGATATTGGTGTGGGCGACTCCACGGCGATCTGGTTTGTTCGCGAGGTTGGCGAAGAGTTCCATATCATCGACTACTACGAAAACTCTGGCGAAGGCCTGAGGCACTACATGAAGGTGCTTAAAGACCGCGGCTATGAGTACGGCGAGCACTGGGGTCCGCACGACATCGAGAACCGCGAGTTTGCTGCTGATGCGAAGTCTCGCAAGGAGCTGGCGCGCGAGGGCTACGAGATTGACGGCCGGATGTATTCGATGAATTTCCGCGTTGTGCCGAAAGCGGGGATCGACACCGGCATCGAGTCGGTGCGTGAAATCCTCAAGTCCTGCGTTTTCGATGAGGAGAAGTGCGCTGTTGGCATCTCCCACCTCGAAGGTTACCGCAAGGAGTGGGACGACAAGCGCGGCTGCTGGAAAGATAAACCACTCCATGACTTCACATCACACGGCGCCGACGGGTTCCGCTACTTTGCTGTAGCGAAAAATAACCGCAAGCAGGTCGGCACAGTATTCTTCTAAGGAGCATCGCCAGTGAGCGAACAAGATAACGTTCTCCAGATGGCCGTGAACAACCTCGCCACTGAAATGCGGCGAGCCAATTACCTGCAGGCACTTATGGGGCCGTCAGGTAACACGAAGCGCCCGACGCTTTACCAGGAGTTCGGTTACCCGCGCCAGATCTCCTTTCACGACTTTTACAACATGTACCGCCGCAATGCTGCTGCATTCGCCGTAGTTCATCGTCTGCTTGATGGGTGCTGGCAGGACTATCCGGTAATCATCGACGGTGACGAGACGGAAGAGGCGGAGAAAACCAACGACTGGGAGAGGCTGGTCGGCAAGCTGATGAAGAAGTGGTGGCCGAAGGTGAAGGACACTGACCGCCGTAATATGGTTGGGCGGTATTCGGCGCTGCTGATTCAGGTACGGGACGGGAAAAGTTGGGCTGAGCCGGTTGATGCTATCGCGATTAAACGCCTGGGGGAAGCTGCGCTGGTTAAGTTGATCCCTGTATGGGAGCCTCAGCTAACCGTTGCCGAATGGGACAATGACCGTACGTCTGAGACGTTTGGTCAGCCCATAATGTTCAACTTTAACGAGCAGCCGGTGGGCGATAACACGTTTGTTGGGCCTACTCGCGGTGAGCCTGTTCATCCCAGCAGGGTCATCCTGTTCTGCGAGGGCTCGGAGGATGACAACGTCCTGTCCGGCATCCCACTACTCGAAGCCGGCTATAACAAGCTCCTTGACCTGGAGAAAATATCAGGCGGTGCCGCCGAGGGCTTCCTCAAAAACTCCAGCCGACAGATCGCCGTGGAGTTCAGCAAAGAGACGGACATGGACACGCTTGCCTCCCAGGCGAAAGCGGCCGGGTACACCGATCTTGGCGAGGCAATGGGCGACAAGGTCAATAAGCTGAATCGTGGTACCGATGCCGCAGCGGTGATGCAAGCCGGTGAGATGAAGGTACTGAGCGTTACCCCGGGTGACCCCGGGCCATCCTGGGAGGTGGCAGCGAACGAACTGGCTGCATCTGAACAGATCCCCTTCACGGTCCTGTTCGGTCAGCAGACCGGTCGACTGGCCAGTGATGAGGATAAGACAGACTGGGCTATCCGGCGCAACTCGCGTCGCAACGGATTCCTCTCTGACCGCATAACAGCGCTGCTTGAGCGATTTTGGCTGCTCGGCATCATCCCTCCGCCAACGAATGGTGAGGTCACCATCAAATGGACAGACCTGCTGGCTCCCGGCGAGAAGGAAAAAATCGAGAACATGTCCAAGCTAGCCGACGTAGTCCAGAAGGCGACCGGCATGTACGGAGGTGAACCGCCGCTCACAATCAACGAGCTGCGGGCTATATTAGGGCTTGAGCCTCTGCCTGAACCAAAGCGGCCGCCAAACCCGAACGAAAAGGTGACAACCGATGATCCTCTTTCCGATGACTCCGGAGCAGAAGAGTAAAGTCGGCACGCCGATTGTTCCTCGCAGCAAGGTTGACCCGACACGATCGGCAAAGCAGGTCTCCGCGATGTTCCGGGATATCGAAGGGCGGTATCTCGGCATCAAGCGCGCACTGAAGTCACTGTTCGACCGCCGACTGACCGGGAGAGAGCAGGCGGTAAACAGTCACAACTGGCATTTCCTGTGCCACGTTAATGGCGAAGAGCCAACGCTATACCAGGTCAACGCCGGGAAATACATCTACGACATGTCGGCACAGGAGCTGGCGAACCTGCTCGAAGAGGTGCAGAGCATACTCGACGAGTACCTGCTCGAAGGCGGCCAGCAAAACCAGTGGGCGATGGATTACGTCGTTGATGAAATCGACCGCGGCACGCTGGAGGCATTCAACAACCTCTCGCAGCAGTCGCAGGTGTACGCCAGCCAGACGACGCTACAGCAGCTTTTAAGCAGCCCCGGTCATCTTAACCAGGTAGCGGCGGCAAGGCTGGCAACATTCAGTGACTGGAAAGGCATTAGCGACGCAGCCCGCGCTGATCTGACGAACGTCATAACCGATGCGGTGGCGCGCGGTGTAAACCCCCGCGAGACTGCCAGCGTCATCAGTAAGCGGCTCGATGTCAGTATGTCCAGGGCTAAAACCATCGCCCAGACCGAGCAGGTCGGCGCGCTACGGCAGGCACAGTGGAACGAAACGGACTGGGCCGCCGACAGGCTGGGACTGAATACCGGTCTGTTGTGGCTGTCAGCGCTAAAGCAAACGACGCGTACCTGGCATGCAAGCCGACACGGCAAGGTTTACACCACCGAAGAGGTGCGCGACTTCTACGCCGAGAATGGTAACCGGTACAACTGCTACTGCAGCCAGATTCCGGTGCTGCTCAACGACGACGGCAGCATATTCAACAAAGGCCTGGCCGAGAAGCTGGCGAAAGAGCGCCAGCAGTGGACCACGAAGGAGGCAGCATGAAGGTATGGGTTGTAATCTCTGGCACTTCATATGAGTCGTCGGAAGTTATCGAGGGCGTTTATTCTTCTGAGGAAAAGGCCAAGGAGAAACACGTCACCTTAGATAATGATTCGCTTAGCTATGCTTATTATGAAGAGTGTGAGGTTGAATAAGCATAGCAATCAAAACAGGTCGCTTCGGCGGCCTTTTTTAATGCCCGGAATCCACCAACGAGGCCCATATGAGCGGCGTTTATTTCGAATCGAAGCGGCTTGGCGAGATATCATGCACGCATGTCAAGATCGGCGGCGTCGAGGCGATGATGAAGCAGGTCGGCGATCGCAAAGTCATCAAGTCACAAGGGCGCGGGAACGTACGCCAGGTAAAAGCCATCGTCAGAGCGCTACACAAAACCATTCAATAACGAGGATCCAGCATGAAACGCAACCGCGTTAACGTGCTGACCGTCGTCAACTCCGCTTCAAACATCACCACTGAAACCATCGACGGCAAACCACATATCGTGGTTCGCGGCATCACGCCTGTCGTGGACGACATTGTGATGAACCGGAAGTTGTACCCGGCAGCAGAAATCGAAAAGGCCTACAACACGCTTGAACGCAACCCGATGCCGCTGGGCCACCCGAAAGTGGACGGCAAGCACGTGTCGGCGCGCGATGTCCGGGCGGTGAACGAATACCACGTCGGGGCATGGCTGCAAAACGTCAGCCACAAAGACGGCAAGGTGACGGGCGATATGTACATCAACCGTCAGTACGCCGAATCCAGCGATAAGGGTAAGCGGCTTATTAACCGGCTGGACGAGATGATTGCCGGATCCAATGCCGAGCCTATCCATATCTCAACCGGTCTGCTGTATTCCGGCATCGCTGCCAACGGTGAGTCGAAGGGCAAGAAGTACAACGAGATCGCCACCAACATGATGTTTGACCATGTGGCGGTGCTGCTCGATGAGCCTGGCGCCGGTACGCCGGAAGAGGGCGTGGGCATCTTCGTTAACTCGGAAGGTGATGAGCAACAGATTGAAGTTGCCCGTCTGGCTGACGGAATCGACTGCACCCGCGACGGCCTGCTCAACAAGACCAAATTTTTCTTCACCAATGCCTCCAACTTCTCTTTTGACGACATCTCCCGCGCCATCAGCGACAAGCTGCGCGAGGGTGATGCCGAAGATAAGTGGCTTTGGCCTGAAACGGTATGGCCGGACAGCTTCATTTACCGCAATGACACCAAATACCTGAAGCAGAAGTACCTCATCGATGACGACGGCAAGGCCGTGTTCGTCGGCGAACCTGTAGAAGTCGTGCGCAAACCCACTGAGTACGAGATTAAAACCAACGGAGAGAACGATCCGATGAAAGAGCTGATTATCAATGCGCTGCAAGCCGCTGGTAAGCCGACTGAAGGCAAGTCCGACGCCGAGCTGATGGACGCATACAACCAGATGAAGGCCGAAGAAGCCACCGCCAAGAAAAAAGGCGATGAAGAAATCGACCCAGAAACCGGCAAGCCCAAGAAAAAAGAGCAGGCCACCAATAACGAAGAGATGCCAGCGTGGGCGAAAACACTCGCCGATCGCGTGGACGTCGTTTTCAACAGCCTGAGCGCGAACGCCGACAAAGAGAAAGGCGAAAAGCGCGCGGCTGTGAAGCTGGCGATGAACATGAGCGATGAAGAAGTCGCAGATCTGGATGGTAAGGCGCTCGACGCCATGTATGCCAAGTGCCAGACATCTTTCGGCCTGAACGGCGCATTCCGCCAGGTCAACAACAACGAATCTTTCAGCGAAATGCCGGAGTAAAAAATGGCTAAAGACGGGAAACACGTAATTCATGCGGGTGGCATCTTCGCTAACCCGCAGCTCCACCGTGAAGGCGCTGCGGCTGCCGACACGCAACCCGGCACCGTTGGCTTCTTCGATGCCGGCAAGTTCACTGCATCGGTAGACGGTAACGAAGCGGCAATCCTCTATGTTGCCAACTACGACTACCTTCGCTGCAAAACGGTGGATGACACCATTGCTGCTGGCGACCTGGTTGTCGGCATGCACCCGACCCCCGGCGTTTTCTTCAACGTACCTGCCGCCGCCGGCACCTACAAAAAAGGTCAGCCGTTGTCGATCGCAAATGGCCGCGTGAAAGCTGCCGCTGAGGGCGAGTCTGTCCGCGCATTCGTCGAAGAGGACCGCGCATACACCACCGCAGCAGGCGATCTCCTGCGCGTTGTCATTAAGTAAGGAGAGCACCTAATGTTCGTATTTTCCACTAAGAAGGCGAAGGAGACTCGGAACTTTGAGGCTAACCAGGCCCAGTTTCATGAGTTGCAATTCGCCCGCAACGCCAGCGCGCAGGCGGTGGCCGATTTTATCGCCCGCTCACAGTTCCGCGGCGAGGCGGCCAACGCGCCAACCCTCCATGCGGTGAATGCTGTGGACGATATTCGTCGTCTCTATAAAGCCTACGATCAAACGGTGCTCGCAGAGTTTGAGCCGACTACGGAATTCACTCTGCTTAACGATCTCATGCCGCTATCCCGCTCCGTTCGTCTGGAAGAGTCAGTATATGAATATGCCCGCAAAGGCGGCCGTGGCTGGGCGCATACCTCTATGTCTGGTCAGATTGGCGCGGCACTGGACGCGAAGTCATACACCTTCGATGGCACGATGGTGCCGATCCACGACAGCGGCTTTAAGTTCAACTGGCGTGATCCGGTTTTCAACAAGGGCTCCGCGCTGTCCTCGCTTGCCGATGCGCAGTCAGGTTCTGTTGACGATGTGCGCCGGCAGTACGTTGACTACATCTGGAACGGCTTCCGTGACAGCGAAGGCAACTTCATTAAATTCGACGACTACACCTGGAAAGGTCTGCAGGCCGACGAGCGCGTCGCTCAGGTGACGCTGACGGTTAATTTCGCAACCAGTACCGACCCTGACGCTATGCGTGCTGCCGCAATCGCGCTGCGCGACGTGCTCAAGCTGCAGAACTATCAGTATGGCCAGCAGACCTGGTATGTCTCGGCAGAGATCATGTCCAACCTGGAGCAGTACTACGACACCCAGAACAAGACCCGCACCGTGATGGAGGAGATTCTGAAGCTGTCGGGCATTGCCGCGGTGAAAGAGGATGCTCAGCTGACCGGCAACCAGATCCTGATTGTCCCGCTGGCCTCCGGCGTGATTGCCCCGATTGTGGGCCAGGCGTTCGGCACCGTTGCCGATCCGCGCCTGTTCTATAACAGCGATTACGTATGGCGCACCTGGGGAGCCGCCGGCCTGATGGTTAAGCAGGACATCAACGGCCACTTCTCTGTCGTTTTCGCATCGAGTTAAGGGGCTGTCATGGCACTGGTAAAAGTGGTTTCACCAAACCTCTTCTCCGGTGCCAACCTTCAAAAGTTGGAGGTTGGCGCGCAGGTCGAGGTTAGTGGTGATATGGCGGCCCGCTGGGGTGCTGCCGGGCTGGTTGAGGTCATTGATGGTGGAGAACGCCAGTTTGAGGTGGCGACTCCAGCGGAAGAGCCTCGTCCGGCCAAAACCAAAAAGGCGAAATAACCATGTCTCTTGAAGGCTCACAAAACCCAAATAAGTTCCGGGAAGACTGGGACGAAAAAACGGAAGGTGAATAACCATGGCTGACCCAATCACAGCGGCAGACGTGCAGGCGTTCCTCGGTGAGTTGGGTTACACCATCCCCGGCGCGCTGCTCGACCCGATTCTGTGTGTGGTGAACAAGATTATCCCGTGCCTCGATGGCGCTGGGCATGACGAGTGCACCGCAAAGCTGATTCTGATGTATGCCGCTGCATTGATGGCAACCTCGTCGGGAGCACGCCGCATCAAATCGCAGGGCGCGCCGTCTGGCGCGTCACGCTCGTTTGAATATGGCTACGACGGCATTACCTGGCTGCGCGACTCTCTGGCCCGGCTCGATACCAGCGGCTGCACCGGTGACCTGCCAATCAGTGCAGGTAATAGCGTCGGGCTATTCCTCGTCGTAGGGGGCTGCTGATGAGCTGGATATCAGTGGCCGTCCGTCTGCCGCCGTCATTCACCAGCGTCTGGGTACTGACCGATACCGGCCGGCAGACAACCGGCTACGTGAAATCGGACGGTGGGTGGTTCATCAACTGCCCGCGCATCCGGGCGACTGGTGTGCAGGTTCTGCGCTGGAGGGATGATTAATGTCGTCAGCAGCTTCCTGGTCATACACCGCAGCAGCCACCATCTGGCGCAATCTCGGCAACGACAAATACGGTGACCCCATCGGCTATTCGGCGCCGGAGGTGATTCTTTGCGATTACGAGGGTGGGCTCAGCAAACGCATCGGCAGTCTGGGTGCTGAAATAGTGGTCAAAAACACCGTCTGGACAGAGTACGCACTGGCAGCGGCAGGGGACTACCTGCTGATTGGCGAGTCCACTGAAGCAGACCCAGTTGTCGCAGGCGCGGACGAGGTGCGGCAGGTTATCCGCTACGCCGATACGTTTGAGCGACTGGCGGATGACTGGGCGATTTTGACAGGAACATAACCGCTTCATGTAATAATGGCCCTAAAGGTCATTTGGGATGAAGGGTGATGGGGTTTCAATATTGGTTCACTGTATGCGCGACTTTAATTCTTGGCCCCTTAGCACTAATTGAAACATTTAGATATATGCGTCGGGGAATCTACACCAAAACATTCAAGGGCACTCGAAGGAGAGAGTATATCCACAAGGATGAAAAGCCTATTGAGTTCTGGTTCAGCATCGTCGCACATTTTGCTATGGGTAGCGTGTTGATGGGTGTTGGTATCTGGTTTTTAGATAAGATACCTGCAGTTCACCATTTATACGACCAGATACGCGAAATTGCGCAATTTTGGTAATACATAAGAACTGTCACTTCCCGCGCCTCGCCATAGCGAGGATTTATACTGCCTGGAGAACCGCCATGGGCGTTAAAGTTCGCGGCATCCGCGAGGCGAAAGCCAACCTTAACCGCATCGTCGGCGACATTCAGGGGCGCAAGGTGGTGCGTGCGCTGCAGTCTGCGCTGATACTCATTGGCTCCAGGGCCGCCTACTACACCCCGATCGATACATCGACCCTGCTCAATAGCCAGTTTCGCGAGATGGTTGTCAACGGTACGATAATAACCGGCCGCATCGGTTATTCCGCTAACTATGCGGCCTATGTCCACGCAATGACCGGCAAGCTCAAAGGTCAGCCGCGAGCCGACTTCGGCATGACCAGCAACCGCTCGGATGTAGGCCCTAAAAAACCAACTGCATTCGGTGGCGGGACGGGAAAGGGTAATTATTGGGATCCGCACGCTGAGCCGCAGTTCCTGACAAAAGGAGCTAACGAGGAGCGGGATGCTATAGATGCCGTCATCAAGAAGGAAATGAGCCTATGACGCCTCCGATGTACAGGCGGGTACTGGAGTTCATCGTTGATGCAGGGCTGACTGATGGATACCTGATCCAGCAGCTTACCTGGACTGACACCAAGAACCTGAAAGACCGCTTCATCGTTTTCCGCCCAAACGGCGGGACGCCTATAGACCGTGACATGGCCGCCGACTACTACGTGTTGATTGACGTGGTGACTGCCAAGGGGGTAGGCGAAGCGGAACGGGCTGAACGGGTTGTGCAGGCCATAGTGGATTACGTTCAGCATAATCCCATGACCAACCCCTGCCTTGGACAAATCAGTAACATCGGCGGTATTCCGGCGCCAGTAAAAACCGAGGAGGGGCGTTTTGTATGGCGCCTCCAGTTTTCCTGCCTGTTTGGTGGGTGATATCACCGAATCACTACAAGGTCGCCTGGAGCGGCCTTTTTTATTATCTGAAGCGAGGTACAACAATGAAGGGCTGCTCCAATAACGAACAGTTAATCGGCCGCGCCAAAACGCTGGAGCTCTGCTACGGCTGCGCTGACGAAGTGCCCATGGAAAGCGAATGGCGCCTTATGGGCCTGCCAACGTCCGCAACCTGGGATCTGAGCCCCGAGGCGCTTACGTCTGACGCTGATAACGGCGGTTTCAGCGCAAACCTGATCGCCAGCCTTGATCCGACTTATTCAATTGACGGCGAGGTAAGGGCCAAAGACCGCACCGACGAATTCGGCGTACAGCAGTTTGTGAAGTACATCGTCGATGAGGTCCGCGCGCGTCGGCAGCCAGGCGTCTGGATGCGCTTTCACTGGGGCGATTATTACCATATTGGCTACATGGTACCGTCGGGTGCGAGCGATGGCGGCGGCGTGAAGGAGATTGTCACATACAGCTTTGAATTTAAGTTGGCTGATGGCAACACCTTCCAGATCACCGATGCAGATGAGGGCATTCCTGTGACCGGCATCACCGTGGCGCCAACAGCTGGCACGATCGCCCCGGGTGAGAGCACGACGTTTACCGTGAATATTGCGCCTGCTGATGCTGACAACCAGGTGTTCACCGTTTCGTCGTCCGTTCCGGCGCGCGCCACCGTCGCATTTTCCGGCAAGCAGGTGACGGTATCGGCACCTTCCGGGGCCACTGATGGTAGCGCTGTAATCACGGTCACCTCAGACGACGGTGAATTCACTGCAACCTACACGGTTACCGTGGCGTCGTAACCAAAACAAAGGGTGGCCGCGTGCTGCCCTTGATTTTGCTTACGGGGGATTCATGACACCAGTTTTAGAGTTTGGAGAATGCGTGATCACGATGGGTGATAACGACTTTTTTTTTCGGCCTTCGCTGCTGGCCATGACACGCATCGGCGAGCCGGGGGAGATAGTCAGGACGTTTTACGACCTCTGCAACGACGAAGTAACTCCGCTGCTGCAGCGCGCTGCTGATGCTTATCGTGAACTTGAGCGCGTGCCAGATTGCGTGCTGCAGTACATCCATAGCGGCCTGCTGACGCGCAAAGCGATTATGGCTGCGCACACGGTACTCACGGCCTGCTGTGATGACGATATCGGCGTCCTGGTGGGCTGGATGCGCCCTGCGCGTTCCCGGCGGAGGGGGATGGTATGGCGGCCAGGTTCATTACCGGCGCAGGACATGATCATCATCGCTCAGAATCTAATGGCCCACGGAATAGTAGGTAAGGCAAAACTACGGAGACTGCAGCGTCATGAAACCAATGAAACCACATCCGGATTTGTCGCTGCTGATTACGTTGTCGCCGCCAGAAACCACTTTGGCATGAGCCGCGCTGAAGCTGAGCAGTTAACGATGACCGAATTTCAGCTAATGGTCGCTGCCAAATACCCTGACCAGAAAGGATACACGCGCGAAGAGTACGACGGCGCAGCGGATGCTTTCTTTGCCAGGCGCAAGAGGAAGCAGGCGCGAGCAGCTAAAACCCATTAACCAGCCTCGGCACCCGCCGGGGCTTTTTTATACCTGCAGTAACCCTACCGCGCGTCGCAGCGCATTTAATCCCGAGTCTTTCAGAAAGCTGAGCCTGAGAACTGCCGTATATGGTGGCGACCATCTCGGGGCGGCTTTTCTGTGCGAACAGGCTCAACTTTCTAAAAGGTAATCGCTATGACATATCCAACCGTATCAGTAAACGGCGTGTCCGTTCGCGTTGACGCAGAAGGGCGCTATAGCCTGAATGATCTGCACGCAGCTGCGGTGGCAGAAGGTAAAGCCACTGAATCACAAAGACCTGGCGAGTTTCTCAAGACCAAGCAAGTAAGGCGCTTTGTTCGCGCATTAAGCGATGCGAAGAAAATCGCATCGGTATTGACGATTAAAGGCGGACCTCAGCAGGGGTCGTGGGGTCTTGAGCTTATCGCTATACGATATGCCGCATGGCTTAACCCGTTATTTGAAATTAAGGTGTATGAGACTTTTCAAATGCTCGTTCGACGAGGGTTTGATGCCATGTCTCGATTAAACAAGATTGACCATGTGATCAACACAGAGACTAAGGAAGTTAGCCATTGCGCCAGTAGAATGGGCAAGTGGGGCGCGGGTGGGAGGAAGCGACTTCTGCTGGCAGCCAGGGAGAGGGTTCTGGATGAAGTGCAAATGTACCTACCTGGGCTGGAGGTATAACTCAGATGGCCAAACATCGATGCGGCCATCTTTTTAGGCTATTTAAACTGTGATGATGACTCGTTAATCCAGTTTTCGTAAAAGGTTACTCCAAGCCTGGCTAGAGTGGTAGGGTGATTGTTTGAGAGATGGCTTCCTAAATGCGTTGAAGGCGGATTATATCGCTTGCCTTGGTTTTCAACCGCTACAACTCTTGTCGTGCTAGGGTGAAAGGAAACCATTAAAGGATCCCCTTCGTAATGTTCCAAGAAGCCATTTTTAATGACCATTTTTTTAATAAAAAGGGAGTTTAAACCTGGCATGGCATCAAATGTTGTATGAGCTGGAGATAATTGAGCAATGTCTTGGGTAGAATGAAAATCTGAATTTCTGGCTTGAAGAAGATAAACCAGCATTTCATCTGCCTTTCTAAGCATCATATTTTTGCTGAAATAGCTGCTAAACTTTCCCTTTATGGGTTTCGTTGCGCATAATAGCTTGTTAAATGATTTATCGATATGTGTGAGGAAGTCTCTCCAATGCCCCTCGTACTCATCATGGCTTTTCGAGTTCTCCATAAATTCAATGCATTTTTTTGCAGCGGAAATTTCTTTCAGGGCCGGCTTATAATCGATCATTTTTCACCCTTGCTGTAAATACCCTTAAGCGTCTCAAACACGACGCGCTTGAACTCCTCAGCCTGCTGGTCTGCCAGGCGCTCTGCGTCGTCACGGTAGCCGGAGATTGGCGAGGGTTGCGCAAGGGCGTCCTGGACGATTTGGAGTAGCTCAGAGTTCATTGACCTGCCGTTAGATTCGGCCCTTTGCTTTATTTTTTCCCTAACCTCCAGGGGCATCCTGAAGTTGAAGTGAGGATCGTCGCGCGCCATCGGAAGTGTCTCAGTTCAAATATTGACACATATGATAGAAGCACTCTATTATGTTCTCAATAGGTCCACGGTGGACCTTTGTGGAGGTGAGATTGAAAGGCATGAGCAAAAACCCGCAGTTTAACCTGCGGTGGCCAAAAGATGTTCTCGATTTGGTCAGAAAGGTTGCTGAAGAGAATGGTCGTTCGGTTAACTCTGAGATCTACCAGAGAGTGATGGAAAGCTTTAAAAAAGAAGGCCGCATTGGTGCCTAAATGTTGAAGCCCTGACTACTTGCGATAGTCAGGGCTTCGGTGTCAGAAAATCCTTGGAGATAAACTAACATGACGAGTATAGCAATTTTAGAAGCCGTGAACACCTCTTACGTTCCGTTCAATGGTCAACAGATCTTAACGGCCGTCGCCGCTGGGGTGACTTATGTAGCAATGCGCCAGGTTGTGGAGAACATCGGCATCGACTGGACGGGGCAGTCGGTTAAGCTGCGTAAAATGAAGGATAAATTCAACTGTAGAGATATCTCTATGGTTGCCACTGACGGAAAAATTCGTAAGCTTCTTTGCCTTCCGCTGAAAAAGCTTAACGGCTGGCTGTTCAGCATCAATCCTGAGAAGGTTCGCGCCGACATCCGCGAGAAGTTGATCCAGTATCAAGAGGAATGCTTCACCGTTCTCCACGACTACTGGACGAAAGGCGAAGTCAAAAAGGACAGCAAGCAGCGAAAGTCAACCGCGACTCAGCTTATCCCGCTGCGCCAAACCGCTGAACGACTGATAACCACCGGACTTGGCAAAATTTACCCTGACATCTGGAAGCTCGTGCATCAGCGTTTCGATATCGAGCACATCCATCAGCTTGAGCCGGTGCAGATCGGCGAGGCGGTGGAGTACCTCAGCGCGCTTGAGGGCGAATATATCGCCAGGGAGCGCCACCAGGCAAACCAGCTTGACTATCAGATGAACGTCCACAATATCAACGCGGCCTGTATTCATCTGGATTTTATCCACCGCGTCTGGATGGAAGAACTTCGCCCAGCGCTGAAAAAGATGGAATCCCCGATGGCAGGCAGGCTTAACGATCGCATTACCGATGCCTGCGCCATCGTCACATCGGTGAAATGCTCGCTGGAGCGAGCATCTGGGCTAAAAGGCCTGCAGTACCACAGGTAAGCCCAATCAACCCTGAAAACCCGCTTAACTGCGGGTTTTGTCGTTGTCAGCATTCCCTGATAGGATAATTCCCATCTTTTACTGATGGGGATAGGGACGTGAAAAAGGCTTTGTATTTAACATTGTTGATCTTTTCTTGCGCGGCCGTTGCGGACGATATGCAGATGGTGGGAAGTTGGTATGTCAAGAAAAAAGAAAACAAAATGACTGACTCGAAAGATTTCATTGCCGTTACATCCACAAAAGACATATACACCAAACAGGGAATCGAAAGGGATACATCATTAGTGCTTCGATGCATGGAAAATGAAACATCCGCATACCTATCAATGAACGATTACCTGGGTAATGAAGCTCCTCGTATAACCATAAGATTTGATGACGGAAAGCCGAAAAAAAATAGCTGGAAAGCTGCTGAAGGTGGAGATGCTGCATTCTCTCCAAACCCTGTCTCGTTCATCAAGGAGCTATCAAAGCATAAGAAACTGATAGCTGGTTTTGAGCCGTATGGATCAACAATGCAAATAGTCGAATTTGACTTGTCTGGCATCGATAAAGTTGCCGATGAAATAGCAAGTTCTTGCAAATGGAAACAGTAACTTATCAACCGCAATGACCCGCTACGGCGGGTTTTTTTACGCCTGGAGAAAGTGAGATGGCAGAAAATAGCGCTGGAAGCATCGTTTATACCGTAAGCGCCGACATTGAGCCTCTGCTTGTCGGTGGGAAACTCGCAGCTGACGCACTGGATAAGTTCGATCGCTCGGCGCAGTCATCCAGCAAGGGAGTGGATAGTCTGGACAAAAGCGCAAATCAGGCCGGTGGTGCTTTCTCCGAACTGGCTGGGTACGCGAACTCAATGGACAATCAGCTGAAAAAGCTGAATACCAACGTCAATGGCATTGTGCGGGCAATGGAAGAAGCAAGAACTGGAACCGGAAGCGCTGCCAGTGAGTTCAACAGGGTTGAATCTATTATTGAGGCCTTGGGTAATCAGATCGCCGTTCTTGATGAGGCGCAAGAAAACGGCGCGCGCAGCGCGGCTATTTTAGCAGCACAGCTCCGAGCTGGATCTAAAGCTACCGATGAGGAAAAGCAGAAAATCGGAGAGCTGACCGGGCGACTGTATGACATGAAGACGGGGGTTGATACCGGGGCCAAAAGCCATGGAAACTGGAAAAACACCATGCAGCAGGCTGGTTATCAGGTTCAGGATTTCATCGTGCAAGTGCAGGGCGGACAGTCTGCCCTGGTGGCGTTTGCTCAGCAGGGGTCTCAGTTGGCCGGAGCATTCGGCCCAGGCGGTGCTGTTCTTGGTGCTGTAATAGCGCTGGGTTCGGTTATTGCAGGCACGCTTATTACCTCTCTAAATGGGGGTAAAAACGCAATGGATGCGTTGAAGGATGCCGCAGAGGCTATGGATAAGGTAATCACCGTGTCGCAAAATGGAGTTGCAGCGCTATCGGACAAATATGCACTACTGGCCAGAACTAATGCAGAAGCTGCTACGATCCTGCGCAATCAGGCGCTAATTGAGTATAACGCTGCCGTACAGAAAATACCGAAATCCATTAATGACGCCTCCAGTTCAATCATCACCTTTACCGATAAGATCAGGACGTCATTTTCTACGGGTGAGGCGTCGATAGATAGCTTTAATAAAAATCTGTCCGACGTTGGGGCAACATCTACCGATTTCGCGAAGGCAATGGAACAGGCCAGAAGCGCAGGGGCGAGATTTGTCGTTCAGTCCAACTCTATCCAGAGCACGGTACAGGCGCTGGCTGATAAGTTTGGGATTTCAGAGCAGGCTGCATTCAAACTAAGTAAACAGCTCTCTGATGTGGCCAACAACCCAACTCCGGAAGCCCTCCAAAAGTTGGTTATTGAGCTTCAGAACACCCACAGCGCATCAAAAGACGGCGCCGCCGCGATCGTAACGTTTCTTGGCCCCCTCACTGAGTTGGTAAGAGTAGCCGGTGAGGCTCAGATAAACCTGGCAGGCATGAAAAAAGAGGTGGATAACCTTACTGCCGGGCAAAAGAACCTAATCCAGCAATCTGAAAGAAGCCTAGCGCTGTCAAAGCTTCAAGGAGAGGCTCGCGCCCGCCTTCAGGCGCAATATGCTGCTGAAGATGCCGGGTTTGCGAAAGATGACCCTCATACAAAGAAAATGCAAGATGATGCTGCTGCAACGTACAAGAACACGCAGGCGCAAAAAGAACTGAAATCAGAGCAAAAAAAGGGAGCGACTCAAGCGGAGTCTATCTCCCAAAAACTCGCCAACCTCAAGCAGCAATCTGAGCTCGCCGCCGGGTCAACCAAAGAACTAAGCCGCGAGCAGGCGATCCTGAATGCTCAGCAATCGCTCGGCAAAGGTGCAACCCAGGAGCAGATCGCCCTGGCCGGCAAATACGCCGCGGCGAAGTGGGATACAGCCAACGCAATCAAGGCCCAAGCGGCAGCAGAGAAGCTGTTGCCGGAAGCGCGTGAGAATGCGAGCTACAAACAAGATGTAGACGCGCTGAACACCGCGCTGCAGGCCAAGAAAATCACCCAGCAGCAGTATAACCAGACCAGTGAGCAACTGGAGCAGCAGCACCAGGCCAATCTCGCAAAAATCCGCGCGCAGCAGGTTGTTACGCCGCAGCAATCCGCGGCTGGTGAGGTCGATCCGGTTCAGCGCCTGCAGAATCAGCACGCGCAGGAACTGGCCCTCATTCAGCAGTTTGAGCAGCAGGGGGTGATTGCGCATCAGAATGCCCTGGCGCTTCGCGCAGCGGCCGACACTCAGTACGAGCAGCAGCGTATCGCCGCGCAGTGGGAGATACTTAGTCAGCAAAGCCTCGGTTATAACATGCTCACCAGCGCCGTTGATTCATTTGGTGGCAATGCATCGAATGTAATTACAGGACTGCTTACGCGATCGATGGACTTGAATGAGGCTCTTGCTTCGATAGGGAGGACGGTGCTGAATAGCGTCGTCAACTCTATTGTTCAGATGGGCGTGGAGGCGATGAAAAACTACATCATCGGGCAGACGCTTGGCGGTGCTGCGGTGGCCTCGTCAGTTGGCATGGCTGCCACTACTGCATCAGCCTGGGCGCCGGCGGCGGCAATGGCCTCGCTGGCGACGCTGGGGGCCAACTCTGCACCTGCATCTGCAGGGATAATCTCTACTGTTGGTGTTGCCAAGGGTATGGCTATTGCGGGAGGCCGTAAAAATGGCGGCCCTGTATCGGCTGGCTCGATGTACCAGGTAGGCGAGGGAGGGAAGCCTGAAATTTACCGCGCCAGCACCGGAAAGCAGTACATGATCCCCGGTGACAACGGCAAGGTGATCAGCAACCGTGAAATGCAGTCCGGCGGCGGCGTGAACGTCAAAATCAACGTCGTCAATCAGTCTACGGGGGCAAAAGTTGCTGACGCCAACGGCTACATGCAGGACGGAAGCGCAGTGGTGGACCTGTTACTGACTGATATCGAGAGCGGCGGACCGTTCTCCAGTCAGATGCAGAATACGTTCGGACTGCGGCGCCAGGCCAACGGCGCCTACTAACCACCCGCTACGGCGGGTTTTTTTATTGCCTGGAGGAATTGTGGCTATCAGCTACCCGGAATGGCTGCCGCTTCCGCAGCGCGCCGATCAAAACATGACGCAGGACACAGGCTGGCAGACCACGCAACCCGCTGTCGGCCCGGCGATATTCACGCCGTTCACCACCGATTTGAAAGCCACCTGGTCGCTGCAGTGGATTTTCACGCTGGACCAGGCAGAGCGGTTTAAATCGTGGCTGAGATCGCCGTCGTACTGTAATCGTGGCAACGCCTGGTTCGAGATGACGATTGACCTCGGCGACACGCAGGGGCCGCAGGCGCAACTGCTGCACTTCACGTCTATGCCGGTTCAGACCACCAAAAACGGCAATACAGTCACCTGGTCGGCAACCGTTATCTGCAACGGCATTCAGGATATCACCGAGGACTACGACGACTGGATTGTGCAGGCGCCGCCGAGATACGGCTACTGGCTTGATCTTCTCGTTACCGAAATACTGCCGAGGGCCGATTAATGCCGACACTCAGAGAATGGAAGGAGCGCCGCCCGGCGAGCGATATCAAGCAGACCGTTGTTTTCTCGCATCCCAACTTCACTTACCGCGTCGTGAACAACCTGTTCCGCCCAGCTCAGTTTGGCGGTGTGGATTTCGAGCCTGCGCGCTTCAGCGTGACCGAACCCACACAGGACGGCACCGCAACGCCGGAGATGGTGATTACGTTTGTGCAGGCGTCTGAGCATGTTCGTCAAACTCTGAAAAACTGGCGCGGTGCGGCAAGGATGTCGCCTATCAGCTGCACGTACCAGCAATGGGATGCCATTGGCGATGCCTACCCGATGAAGACCTGGTCGCTGTATGTGAAAGACATTTCCGCTGACGGCAACAACGTCACGGTCAACGTCGGGCTGACAAACCCGCTGACGCTGGCCAATCCAATCATCTATACAACCGACCTTTATCCTGGCCTGAAAACATCATGACTCAAGACGAATTTATCCGGCTTGTTAACGGCAAGCCGTGGGCGAACCGTGCCTGCACCTTTGAGCGACTCGACTGCTGGGGGCTGGTGGTCCTGCATTACCGGCACGTTCTCGGGCTGGAGCTGCATCATATGTCGGGTTATGAGTCTGACTCTGACTTCGTGACCTGCTACGAACAGGAAGTGGGCGCGTGGCGACCAGTACCGGCGCCTGTTGCTGGTTGCATCGCCGTGTTTTATCGCGGGCAGATGCCGGCGCATATCGGCGTGATGGTCAGCCCCGTTAAATGCCTGCATTCGCGCGGCGAGTTCGGATTCGTGCGGCAGGACAGCCCGCGGGCGCTGCTGAAAGTCTATGAGCGAGTGGAGTACATGATCCATGGTTCGATATGAGTTGCAGCGTCTTCCTGGCGCGCCGAAAGAGCGGGGGAGCACCGAGGCGGGTGGATCGCTGATGGCGCTGCTGGATAGCCTGAAACTGCACAGTAACGTGATAGTTAAACTGAACGGGCGCTCGCTGACTGATGATTTCGACATCGAGTATCAGCTGCGCGCGGGCGATGTTGTGGCAATTTATGACCAGCCGGAAGGCGGCGTGGGAAAACTGGTCAACCGCATTCTGCGGCCTGTGAGCAAAATCCTCTCGGGTACCATGAAATTTCTCGGCATGTCGCCGAAAATGGGCAGCGTGTCGGCGGCCACCGGCGATTCTCCGAATAACGATGTTACCCAGCAGACCAACCGTGCCCGCCTCTACAAAGGGCGCCCGAACATATACGGCCAGGTGCGGTCGTACCCAGACCTGATTCAGGAGTCGATGTTTGAATACATCGACAATAACAAAATGGTCACGGAGTGGATGGAAATCGGCTATGGCCACTACAACGTTTCCTCTGTCCGTTACTCTGAATCATCGGTCGCTGCGATGGCCGGCGCCAGCTCTCAGGTGTTTCAGCCTGGGGAGGTGATTCCCGAGATTATTCAGGGCTACGCGTTCGACGATGTTGATGGCCAGGAAATGCCAGGAACCAATGAGCAGACGAGCAATATCGTTCACCAAGCGACGAGTACCAATCTGCTGGCCGGCACGTTTGCTGGCGGGCAGTTCTACGCGAAAATTAACAAAGAGAACGCGTTTGACGTTTTTTACGATACTCCGCGACCGTTCTCTGTTACCGCGACGGTTAACGTCACCTACAACACCGCCAGCGGTTCGGTAACGCGTGACGTGAATGTGGCGGCCAACCTGTTTAATGCCGAAATATCTGACGATGGCGCCCTGGTGAATCCCCAGGAATTTTACGAGTTCTGGTTCAATAACCTGTCAGGATCAGATATCGCACAACTGCCGGCGGACACCGTCGTAAACAGCACGCTATTCACCATCACGCAGTATGAAACCATCGCAGTGGGGCCGTTTTTCGCTGCGCTGGCGGGCGATCAACTCTGGCTGCATCTCTACGCAAACCAGAGCGACGACGAGGACGGCCCGGCCAGACTAACCTGGTGGCAGATTGACGAGGACAACGACCAGATACCCGGCACCGAGGAGTCGATGGAGGTCAACGTCAGGAACGATGGCGACGAGCCTGATTATATTTACCGGACATACAAAATAACGCCCGCGGCCGGTTTTGGGCGCTATGCGTTCAAGGCCGAGCGGACCAATAACTCCGCCGCGGACTCTGTGCTTTATCTCTCCGGCGCACACTCAGTCATTGTTCGGCAGAACGTGGTTTATCCCGACGATACGCTGGTGCGGGTTACCGTTCGGCAGACTGAAACGCAGACCGTAGCCTCTGAGCGGAAATATAACTGCCTGGCGCAGCGCCGGGTAATTTCATGGACACCTGCAGGTGGGATTGACTATACGCTGCGCACCAGCAGGTCATTTGCCGATGCGGTCCTGCACGAATGGGTCATGATCGGCAAACAGGATCCGGCGCGGCTGGACCTGACGTCGCTCTACACCATCGCCGACAGCCTGGCCGATGAGCGGTTGGGGTATTTCGACTGGACCTTCTCAGACGCCAGCCAGCCGCTGGGTGAGCGCATACAGACCATCTGCAACGTTGCCAGGGTAAATTTCGATTGGATAGGAAATACGCTGGTCTTCTGGCGCGATGAGCGGGTGGCGAACCCTGACGCCGTTTTCGCCCGCTCAAACATGTTCTGGGACGAGTACAAACTCAACTGGTCCATGTCGCTGCCCGGCGGCTACGACGGAATCACGCTTGACTACATTGATCCGACGTCGAACAAAAAGTCGTATATCTACCTGTCGATAACCAGTAACGGCATTTCGCAGGTTACCGACCCGACGGTTAACGCGAAACAGATCAGCCTCGACGGCTGCCGTAATGCATACCAGGCAACAGACCGTGCTTGGCTTGAAGCGCGAAAAATCCTTCTCTCGCGAGTAACCATGACGGTGAAAGTGCTGGAGTCGACTGAGGTTGAGAGGGGTTCGGTGATTCAGTGCCCGGACATGTACGACAACGTGCAGCAGACCGGCTACCTGAAAGGGCGCTACGGCGACGTGTTCCGCACGTCAGAGGTCATTGACTGGTCTCTCGGGGATATGTGGGTCGTCATGACAGACAGCGCTGGGGACTATCGAGGACGCTGGCGGGCATATCCTGTTGATGGCTCTCCGCGCGCATTCACGGCAGCAGCCGATGCATTCGATATCAACGTCTATGACGGCGTCACCGTGCAGTCCCCGAGCCGATATTTCATCGCTACCGATACTGAGCTTAATTCAACGCTCTGGCGCGTAGAGAGCTCCAAACCGAACGGGGATGAAACGCAAACCCTATCACTATCTGAGTATTCAGACGAAATCTATCCGTAATTAACATTTTCTTCGTGCTTATCAGGATTCTCCTGAGGATTACGCACGTCAAAAGGGCGACAACATGGCAGACAAATACCTGGATATTCCTCTCCCAACTCCGACTAAAAACGCGGTGCCGAGTACTGACATCCGCGATCACCTGTTTGCCGGCGCAAAGCTTGATGAGGAGGCGACCAGCGGACAGGACGTATATATTGACCGTCTGGGGCGTGCTCACCTGACCAATACTGGCCGCAACAATAAATTTGCAGCTGAGCTGCAGGCGATGATTGATCGCTTCAACGCGTTCATCGAGCGCAGCGGCTATCAGGTCATCGGCGACTACGAAGACGGTCCACTGACGATCACTGAATACAATCAGCTCGTCCGCTATCAGAACGAGCTGTGGAAAATAACCGCAGATACAGATATTCCGTTCACTACCGTCGGAAACAATGCGGAGTCGTGGGAAACGTCGGACAAGGCGCGCTTTGTTTCTGTTGGTGACGGCGCTCTTCGCCAAAACCTGGGTTCTGGCGAAACAGGTATGGGCGCCGATTTAGTTGCGGGTAATAAATTCAAAACAGTCAGGGAAATTATCTCTCGGATAAAGTCGTATGGTGACTATGGGATCGGCTCACCAGTCGATGGTTACGACTCTGACTTTTATAGTAAAATATTTTCAGACCGTCAGGAAGATAATGACATTTACCTTCCTGGTGGTCTAAATGTATCAAAAGAACTTTACGGCACATCAAACTATTCGGCAGCGGTAACAGTACTTGGTAATAATTTTGGCTCATTTCGCGCGCAAATTGTTAGTGGGAATACATCAACGCTGTCTACATACGGAATGTCAGAGGATGTTCTGGTTTATACTGGAATAACAGGACGGGCATCAGTTAAAACGCTATCCCCTACTTATTCATCCAGCAGCATTAATATAAATGATAGCGCAGACCTATCGCGGATAAAAACTGGTAGCATAATAAAAACATCTGACGGATACTGGGGTAAGGTAAAGTCTAAAAGTGATGTGATTATACAGGTTGACGGATGGTATAAAACCGGGGTATCCGGGACACCAGTAGGAGACTCAGCATATCTTGACTGGGTAGATAAAACGTACCTGGAAAACAAGGTAATGTGGATTCCGGACACCTATACTGGCTCCAAAATAGTTGGTGCTGAGTGGGATTTTTATAATGCGTCATTGACATCGGGTGAGCGTACTGGCCTTGATATGGTTATTCATAGCTCCTCCCCGTACGGCATGGATACTGCATTTTTGGTCCGTAGTGGGAGGGAGGGCTCTGGATGGCAAACAGCAATGAATGCCAGCAGTTTCTCATATGCAGCTCTGTATACGAACCGAGGGAGGGCAGGGATAACGCCGGAACAGGATATACTGTTAGATTCCGGATCTAAATACGGTATAAACTTCAATGGTCGTGACTACGGTAGCACACAAACTTCAATGCGCTGGCGATATAGTGAAACAAGCTCAGTTTATCCGAAAAAATTAAATAAGTATGGGTTTGATATTTGTGGCGGTAAAACCATATCGAATGCCGGGAATGGCGTTGCTGTAACGTTAGATTATGCAGCGTATTTCGTTAACAATTCCTCATCGGTTTTTTCCCTGGTCCTGCCAGCAACAAATCTAGTCTTAGGTCAGAAGATAGACTTTTACATCCAAAGCAATTCTAATAATATTGAAGTGTCTTGCGTAAGCGCCAGCGTTTCTGTCAACGCCGCATCTAAGTTTATATTCAAACCAACGGATACGTTCACGTTAGCATCAGCAATTTGGAACGGGTCGGCTTGGTCATTTTACAGGTAATAGGGTAACGATTATGGTAGATACAATTTTTAGAAATGATGATGGCGTTATTTCTGTAGAGTATACAGCACCCAACGAGAATGTATACTTATTTAGTGTATACCTTTCTGATTATAACTCCGAAAGTGAAGCGCAAATTGCTGCGTTAAATATGGCTAAGAATGCAAGTGGTGAACATAATGAGCAATAAATCAAATAGAGAGATCGAGCTTGAACTTGAGTTGGCAAAGACCAGAATGCAATTAGTATCTTTATCTATATGGAGAATGCAACACGATTACAATTCTCTTGAGGATGAAATTGTTAATTTAACAAAGGAGATTAATGCCATTAATGATGAGAATAATACCGATGGGTAAAAATTTATTGTATTAGAGATTATAATTAATTTTATATGAGTAATTAAAAATGTGTGGGCATTAAATATAACCCACACACATTTCTATTAAAATAAAATTATTTTTTAATTTAAAATGGATTAATATAAAACAATTGACATCATGCTGGCAGATGTTATAGATAATACAATCTAAAGCAAATCATAGTTAAGATTGAAATGAAAAATAAAATTGACATTTACAAAAACATTAATTTACAAGGGGTTGCAACTTCTGGGCAGAGATCGATCACTCGTTTTCAGAAGCTGTTATCAATAGCGATAGCGCTATCAATGGGTTTGGGTGTAAAGTTTTTCCTTATTGTCTTTGCATGTGTTGTACTGCTGTGGTCTACAAGCGGAAGAAGTTCTACATTTATCCATAGAATGTTCATATCAATAATTTCAATGCTTCCTGCATTGTTGGTACTTACTATACTTTTATGCATTACTATAATTAATAGTATTTCATCACCTTATACAATGTTTGAGGTTAGAGATATAATCATAACGATTGTAACAATCTGCATTTTGTCATCTGTAGCGAAAAACAATAATGCTAAGAACTATTTGATAACTTCTTTTGAAGTGTCTTTATGTATAATATCCATTATAAAAATTATAGTTATCATATACTCTATAAATAGAGGTATACCTGTCTTTAATATAGTCAAGGAAGTATCAGAGTTTATGGGTTGGTCACTCCAGAGTTATACAACTTCCATTTCATATATTGCAAGAATACAAATACCATTTGACTGCGTCATACCATTTGTTCTTTTTTTTACTACATCAAAATTTCTATCAAAAGAAAGATCTAAAAAAAGGTCGCTAATAATATTTTTATTGATTTTAATTTCACTTCTGCTGTCCATGTCAAGGGCCTTTTGGGCGATGTCAATAGCATTGGTACTGCTATCAATTTTGATAAATGCTAACATTGAAAAAATTATTTTTCTGGCGCTGGCTTCAGTTCTTTTTTTTGGGGTTATTTATTCATTGTCTTCTGATGCGATAAATGAAATAGTTTCAT
>NZ_BCZS01000032.1 GCF_001598855.1 Pluralibacter gergoviae ATCC 33028 = NBRC 105706
GATACTGCGCTGGTTAGTGGTGGGTCGTGCAGGATGACTTGGCTTCGCCTCGCCCTACGGGCCGTTGCTTACGCAACGTTATCCTTCACGTTTTTACAATCGCCACACACTTTGCGATTGGTGGGTCGTGCAGGATTCGAACCTGCGACCAATTGATTAAAAGTCAACTGCTCTACCAACTGAGCTAACGACCCACTATTTTCGCCGCTTTCAGGATGTTTGATATCCCTTGGCAACGGCGGCATATATTACTGATTTCAGATTTCAGCGCAACACATATTTTTGCAAAGAGAGTTCAACTGCTTAGGAATCATGCGGCATGACCAGAATTAATGCGATTTCGGGTCATGCCGTAAGCATCAGAGGCCATTCAGGCGTTTTTGTGCCTGTTTTGCACCGTCGGTGCCGGGATATTTACTGACAACCTGCTGATAAACCGCTTTGGCTTTCGCAGTATCGCCCTTCTCCTGCATGATAACGCCGACTTTAAACATCGCATCGGCCGCTTTAGGCGATTTCGGGTAGTTTTTTACTACTGAAGCGAAATAGTAGGCCGCATCATCTTTTTTACCCTTATTGTAATTCAGCTGCCCGAGCCAGTAGTTGGCGTTCGGCAGGTAGGTTGAATCAGGGTAGCGTTTGATGAAGCTCTGGAACGCCGCAATAGCATCGTCCTGACGCGAACTGTCCTTCACCAGCGCGATAGCGGCATTATAGTCGGTATTGGCGTCTCCGCTCTGTACCGGCGCGCCAGAAGAGGCCGCGGCGCTGGCAGCCGGCGCTGAGGCAGTGCTCTGATCGCCGGCACCGCTCTGGGCCTGCGCTGCGCTGCTGCCGCTGCTCATACCGTCAAGCTGGGACTGGATCTGCTTCTGGCGCTCTACCGCCTGATTGAGCTGATACTGATTTTCCTGGATTTGACCGCGCAGCGAGTCAATATCGGTCTGGTTATCCTGGAGCTGCTGCTGAAGCTGGGTTAAAAGCTGGCTGTGCGCGTTGGAGATGCGCTCGAGTTGAGTGACGCGGTCTTCGACCGAGCCTGAGCCTACACTACTGATTGGCGCCTGAGCAAAAGCGGCCCAGGGGGCCGCTATGCCAACCAGTAACGACAGACTCAACAGATGATGTCTGAAGTTACTGCTCATGCAATTCTCTTAGTATACCAGTACGGCGCGACGGTTCTTGGCGTAAGCCGCTTCGTCGTGGCCCAGTACTGCAGGTTTTTCTTTACCGTAGGAAACGATGGAGATCTGGTCAGCAGATACGCCTTTACCCTGCAGGTACATTTTAACGGCGTTGGCACGACGCTCGCCCAGGGCGATGTTGTACTCCGGCGTACCGCGTTCGTCAGCGTGACCTTCTACGGTGACTTTGTAGGACGGGTTGCTGCGCAGGAAGTTTGCGTGCGCGTCCAGCATCGCGGCGAATTCGGAGCTTACATCGTACTTGTCGAGACCGAAGTAAACGATGTTGTTCTGCTGCAGCTGCTGCATCTGCAGACGCGCCTGCTCTTCAGAAGAGGCGTTGCCGCTGCCGTTAGCATCCATACCGGTGCCGGCACCCATCATTCCTTCACCGCTCTGGTCGTTGCTGGCGTTCTTGTTGGAAGAACACGCGGCGATGGCCATAACCGGCAGAACGATCATCAGTCCTTTCAGCACTTTGTTCAGTTGCATTTCTTTGATTCCTATAATATTCGATTATTTATTATCACAGATACGGTGACCAGGCAGGCGATTTAACCTGTCCATCAGTCGCCGGAAGACGCGCTTTGAAACGCCCATCTGTAGAAACCAGATTCAGCACGGATCCCATCCCCTGAGAAGAGCTGTAGATTACCATGGTGCCGTTAGGTGCCAGACTTGGCGTTTCATCCAGGAACGTTGACGACAGAACCTGTACGCCACCCGCTGCCAGATCTTGTTTGGCAATGTGCTGCTGGCCGTTCGCCGAGCTGACCATTACCATTATTTTACCGTCGGAGCTCACATCAGCATCCTGGTTCTGAGAGCCTTCCCAGGTGATGCGCTGCGGCGTACCGCCGTTGATGTTGACTTTGTATACCTGCGGACGACCAGCCTGATCGGAAGTAAAGGCCAGGTTCTGGCTGTCCGGGAACCAGCTCGGTTCAGTGTTGTTGCTGCGGCCATCGGTCACCTGACGAATCTGGCCGGAAGCGAGATCCATCACGTACAGGTTGAGGCTGCCGGTTTTCGACAGGGCAAATGCCAGCTTAGTACCGTCAGGTGAGAACGACGGTGCGCCGTTGTGGCGCGGGAAAGAGGCAATCTGACGCACCGCGCCGTTAGCCAGCGTCTGCACCACCAGCGCAGAACGACCGCTTTCGAAGCTGACGTAGGCAAGCTTGGAGCCATCCGGCGACCAGGCCGGAGACATTAGCGGCTGCGCCGAGCGGTGGACAACGAACTGGTTGTAGCCGTCGTAGTCAGAGACGCGCAGCTCGTACGGGAACTGGCCGCCGTTGGTCTGGACCACGTAGGCGATGCGGGTACGGAAAGCGCCCTTGATGCCGGTCAGCTTCTGGAACACTTCGTCGCTGGCGGTGTGGCCGGCATAGCGCAGCCACTGCTTGTTCACCTTATAGGAGTTCTGCGCCAGCACGGTGCCCGGCGCCCCGCCGGTATCGACCAGCTGATAGGCGACGGTGTAAGAGCCGTCCGGGTTCGGCGTGACCTGGCCTACGACGACAGCATCAATACCGAGCGCCGACCAGGCCGCAGGCTGAACTTCCTGCGCAGTGGAAGGCTGCTGCGGCAGGCGAGAGGCGTCCAGCGGGTTAAACTTGCCGCTGTTGCGCAGGTCGGCAGCAACGATGCCGCCAATCTCCGCAGGCGCAGCGCCCTGCCCGGCCCACTTAAAGGGAACCACGCCAATCGGGCGCGCCGAGTCCACGCCCTGGGTGATTTCAATACGAACTTCTGCGTGCAGCGCCGCCGCCCACAGGATGAAAAAACCTAAAAATACGCGTAATGCCTGCTTCATCTTATCTCCCTTATCCAGGCAGTAAACCTGCGATAATTTAGCAGAATATTAACAAACTCAACTATAGACGACTATCTAACTCTACGGCCTGACTGGTGCGCCACTCTCCTTTATCCGTTAAGAAGATAACTTACGGCTTGAAATCAAGCGGTGCGTTTTTAAACACCTCATACACGGCCTGTGAAGGCGGCTTCGGAAAACGCGCCTGTCTTGCCGCAGCCAGCGCAGCAGTACAAAGAGCCGGATCGCCGCCTTCAGACTGAATATTAGCCAGCGTGCCGTCCGGATTCAGTTTAATGCGTAAGGTGCATACTTTCCCGGTGTACGACGACGCATCGTAAAAGCGGCTTTCGATGGCTGACTTAATCTGTCCTGCATAGTTACTGATATCAGCGCCAGAAGCACCGTTGTTTTTAGTGTTACCGCTTCCGGCAGCAGATGCATTGTTTCCTTTTGCTCCGCCTCCGGATTTCGGCGCATTCTTACCGGAACTGAGATCGCCCAACAGATCATCCACCCCGGCGGCATCTTTCGCTTCGGCAGCCTTTTTAGCGGCAGCGGCCTTCGCGGCGGCGGCTTTCTCAGCGGCAGCCTTTTTGGCAGCCGCTTTTGCCGCAGCGGCCTTCTCGGCGGCGGCGGCTTTTTCTGCCGCCGCTTTCTCTGCCGCAGCCTTTTCAGCGGCCGCTTTTTTAGCTGCGGCTTTTTCGGCGGCCGCCTTTTCGGCTGCCTCGGCGGCAGCGGCTTTCTTCGCGGCGTCAGCGGCGGCCTTCTTCTCGGCCTCCTGCTGGGCCTTCTTCGCGGCTACGGCCTCGGCTTTTTTCTCGGCCTCAGCGGCAGCCTTCGCCGCCTCGGCTTCCGCTTTCTTCTTCGCATCAGCGGCGGCTTTCGCGGCCTCGGCCTGCGCTTTTTTCTGCGCATCTGCCGCGGCTTTTGCGGCATCCGCCTGGGCCTTTTTCTGCGCGTCGGCGGCGGCTTTCTTCGCCGCCTCTGCCGCAGCCTCGGCTTTGGCATCGGCTTCGGCTTTCGCTTTCGCCTCAGCTTTTGCTTCTGCCTGCGCCTGCGCTTTAGCATCGGCCTCTGCTTTCGCCTTTGCTTCGGCGGCCTCTTTCGCCGCGGCTTCCTGCGCCTGCTTCTGCTGCTCCTGCGCTTCTTTTGCCGCTTCTTTCGCCTCTTCCTGCGCCTTAAGCCGCTCCTGCTCCATCTGCTTCAGGCGCTCCTGCTCGGCGGCCTGCTTCTCACGCATCTCTTTCGCCTGCTGCTGGGCCTGCTTTTCACGCTGCTCTTCGGCGCGCTTCGCGCTGGCCTGCTGATTCTGCTGGCGATTATAATTTTCGACAACGGCGCCGGGATCGACCATCACGGCGTCGATGGATGAACCACCGCCGCCGCCGGCCGATGCATCAATGTGCTCGTCAAACGAACTCCAGATCAGTAGCACAATCAGAATGATGTGCAGTACGACTGAAATGATGATCGCGCGTTTCAGCTTGTCGTTTTGTTCGGTTGCCTTTGACACTCTCGGTTCCCAAAAACTGGTTGCCTGTCAGCCGGGTTAGATCGGTTTGGTCATCAGACCAACGGATTTCACGCCCGCGCTGTGTAACAGGTTCAGCGCTTTAATGATTTCATCGTAAGGCACGTCTTTCGCGCCGCCGATCAAAAAGACCGCTTTCGGATTGGCCTGCAGGCGGCGCTGGGCCTCAGCGACCACCTGCTCAGGCGGCAGCTGCGGCATCTTTTCCTGACCCACGTTGACGCTGTACTGCCCTACTCCCGATACCTCAACGATAACGGGTGGGTCGTCGTTAGTGCTGACGGCCTGGGTTTCGTTGGCGTCAGGCAGATCCACTTCCACGCTCTGGGTAATAATCGGCGCCGTCGCCATAAAAATCAGCAGCAGCACCAGCAACACATCCAGCAGCGGAACGATGTTGATTTCGGACTTCAGCTCGCGCCGTCCGCGTCCACGTGCTCTGGCCATGGCTTACCCCTTGTTGCTCTCGCTGATGGTAAACGCCTGACGGTGCAGAATGGCGGTGAACTCTTCCATAAAGTTGTCGTAGTTCAGCTCCAGCTTGTTCACCCGCTGGTTGAGGCGGTTATAGGCCATGACAGCAGGAATGGCGGCAAACAGGCCAATAGCGGTGGCGATCAGCGCTTCGGCGATCCCCGGTGCAACCATCTGCAGAGTCGCCTGCTTCACTGCGCCCAGCGCGATAAAGGCGTGCATGATCCCCCACACCGTGCCGAACAGGCCGATATACGGGCTGATGGAGCCAACGGTGCCGAGAAACGGAATATGGGTCTCGAGCGTTTCCAGCTCGCGATTCATTGAGATACGCATAGCGCGGGACGCCCCTTCAACGATGGCCTCCGGCGCGTGGCTGTTGGCGCGGTGCAGACGGGCAAACTCTTTAAAACCGCTGTAGAAGATCTGCTCAGAGCCTGCGAGGCTGTCGCGGCGTCCCTGGCTCTCCTGATAGAGGCGGGAAAGCTCAATGCCGGACCAGAATTTGTCCTCAAAGGCCTCGGCTTCGCGGCCAGCGGCGTTAAGAATACGCGTTCTCTGGATGATGATGGCCCAGGACGCAATGGAGAAACCAATTAAAATCAGCATGATAAGTTTAACCAGAAGGCTTGCCTTCAGGAACAAATCAAGGATATTCATGTCAGTCACTGCTTGAACTCCGCGACAATAGACTTGGGAAGCGCACGAGGCTTCATTAAGAGTGGATCAACGCACACGATCAGCACTTCTGCCTGGTTAAGCACCGCGTTATCGGCGTTGACGATGCGCTGCGTGAAGACCAGAGACGTCCCGCGCATGGCCGTAATTTCGGTCTGTACTTCCAGCATGTCGTCCAGTCGGGCGGGGGCAAGATAGTCCAGCGTCATTTTACGCACCACAAACGCAACCCGTTCAGCCAACAGAACCTGCTGGCTAAAGTGATGGTGGCGCAGCATCTCAGTGCGTGCTCTTTCATAGAAAGCGACATAGCTGGCGTGGTAAACCACGCCACCGGCGTCGGTGTCTTCGTAGTAGACCCGAACCGGCCATCGAAACAGCGTTGTATTCACTTTACATCCCGGTAATGCAACAAAATTGAGTGCTTTTAAACTTCGCTACTATACGCGCGGCAAAGTTGCTTTGGAATGGGTGAAAGTAAAGGGAGAGTAAAATATTTATGGGTCCGGAAGGACCCATTAGATTAAAGGAGCATTCTTAGTCAAAACCAGAAGAAAATCAGCCCACAAAGCAGCACCAGGTCTGCCAGAAGCGGGCAAAATAGCCCCTGCCAAAGCAGTGATTTCGGACGAAAGCCGACGCCGTGGATCACCCCGGCGCAGACCGCCCACATGATAAGAAAGCCGTGCCAGATCTCCAGGCTGCTGGTTTTCGCCGCAAAGCGGGAGGGGTCCCAGAAAATGCAGCCCGCCAGCACCAGCGCCATCAGCAAGGAAAGGGCCCTGAGCGGGCCCTTATCCATTACCGCATAAACGTAAGCGATAATTTTATTCATCAATGATCTTCTGGCTGCCCGGCTTCAACGTGCTCCAGCGCCAGCGCGGTGATCACTCCAAAGGCACAGGCAAGAAGCGTTCCCAGGATCCATGCGAAATACCACATATGTAGCTCCTTACTTAGTACAGAGAGGTCGAGTTGCTTTCAATGTGCTCTTTGGTGAGGCGCCCGAACATCTTCCAGTAACACCAGGTGGTGTAAATCAGAATGATCGGCACAAACACCGCGGCCACATAGGTCATCACGTTCAGCGTCAGCTGGCTGGAGGTCGCGTCCCACATGGTCAGGCTGGCGTTCAGCATGGTGCTGGACGGCATAACGAACGGGAACATCGCGATACCGGCAGTCAGGATGATGCAGGCCAGCGTCAGGGAAGAGAACACAAACGCCCAGGCGCCTTTATTGGCACGCGACATCACGATAGTGAACAGCGGCAGCACCACGCCCAGCAGAGGGATAACCCACAGCGCCGGCATGTTGTTGAAGTTCACCATCCACGCGCCGGCTTCACGCGTGACCTCTTTGGTCAGCGGGTTTGAGGCCGCGCCGTGGTCGATAACCGATTTCACCACGTAACCGTCGATACCGTAGTAGACCCAGACGCCCGCCAGGGCGAAGCAGACCAGCGTCACCAGGGCAGCAATCTGCGAGGTGGCGCGGGTGCGCAGGTGCAGATCGCCCACAGTACGCATCTGCAGATAGGTCGCGCCCTGGGTCAGAATCATCCCGACGCTGACAATCCCCGCCAGCAGACCAAACGGATTGAGCAGCTGGAAGAAGTTGCCGGTGTAGTACAGGCGCAGATACTCATCAATATGGAACGGTACGCCCTGCAGCAGGTTGCCGAATGCCACTCCGATAACCAGCGGCGGCACGAAGCTGCCGATGAAAATGCCCCAGTCCCACATATTACGCCAGCGGGTGTCGGCAATCTTCGAACGGTAGTCAAAGCCGACCGGACGGAAGAACAGGGATGCCAGCACCAGGATCATCGCCACGTAGAAGCCGGAGAAGGCCGCTGCGTAAACCATCGGCCAGGCGGCAAACAGCGCGCCGCCGGCGGTGATGAGCCACACCTGGTTACCGTCCCAGTGCGGGGCGATGGAGTTAATCATAATTCGACGCTCGGTGTCGGTGCGACCGAGCACGCGGGTGAGCATGCCCACCCCCATGTCGAAACCGTCGGCGACCGCAAAGCCAATCAGCAGAATGCCTATCAGCAGCCACCAGATAAAACGCAATACTTCATAATCGATCATTTGACGACTCCTGTCTTAGCGTGCCGGCTGAGCCACGGTGGATTGCTCATAGTGATAGCGACCCGTTTTCAGGCTGCTCGGCCCCAGACGCGCGAACTTGAACATCAGGAACAGTTCAGCGACCAGGAACAACGTATACAGGCCGCAAATCAGCACCAGAGAGAAGATCAGGTCACCGGCGGTCAACGTAGAGTTAGCCACGGCCGTTGGCAGCACTTCACCAATCGCCCAAGGCTGACGGCCGTATTCAGCCACAAACCAGCCGGCCTCAACGGCAAGCCACGGCAGCGGGATACCGTACAGGCAGGCGCGCAGCAGCCATTTCTTCGAACCCACGCGGTTGCGAATCACGGTCCAGAAGGAGAGCGCAATAATAAGCAGCATCAGGAAGCCACAGGCCACCATGATACGGAAGGCAAAGTAGAGCGGCAGGACGCGAGGGATCGAGTCTTTGGTTGCCTGCTTGATTTGCGCATCCGTAGCGTCAGACACGTTCGCGGTATAGCGCTTGAGCAGCAGGCCATAGCCGAGGTCTTTCTTCACGCTGTTGAACTCATCGCGTACCGAGGCGTCCGCCGTGCCGGCGCGCAGCTCTTCCAGCAGCTTGTAAGCGATCATCCCGTTGCGAATGCGCGCTTCGTGCTGGGACATCAGCTCTTTCAGGCCAGTCACCGGCTTATCCACGGAGCGCGTGGCGATAAGGCCGAGTACGTAAGGGATCTGAATCGACAGATGGTTCTCCTGCGCATCCTGGTCCGGAATACCAAACAGCGTAAATGCCGCCGGCGCCGGCTGGGTTTCCCATTCGGCTTCAATAGCAGCAAGTTTGGTTTTCTGTACGTCGCCCATTTCGTAGCCAGACTCATCACCCAGCACGATAACGGAAAGTACGGCAGCCATACCGAAGCTGGCGGCAATCGCGAAGGAGCGCTTGGCAAACGCGAAGTCGCGGTTACGCAGCATGTAGTAGGCGCTGATACCGAGGATGAACATCGCACCGGTGCAGTAACCGGAGGCGACGGTGTGCACGAATTTCACCTGAGCGACCGGGTTGAGTACCAGATCGGCGAAGCTCACCATCTCCATGCGCATGGTTTCGAAGTTGAAGTCAGATGCGATAGGGTTTTGCATCCAGCCGTTCGCCACCAGGATCCAGAGTGCCGAGAGGTTAGACCCTAGCGCTACCAGCCAGGTGACGGCCATGTGCTGAACTTTCCCCAGGCGATCCCAACCGAAGAAGAACAGACCCACAAAGGTGGATTCGAGGAAGAAGGCCATCAGCCCTTCGATGGCCAGCGGCGCACCGAAGATATCCCCCACGTAGTGAGAGTAGTAAGACCAGTTTGTCCCGAACTGGAACTCCATGGTCAGACCGGTAGCCACACCCAGGGCAAAGTTGATACCAAACAACTTGCCCCAGAACTTGGTCATATCTTTGTAAATCTGTTTGCCGGAGAGAACGTAGACCGTTTCCATGATGGCCAGCAGGAACGCCATACCGAGCGTTAGCGGCACAAACATGAAGTGGTACATCGCAGTCAAGGCAAACTGTAAGCGCGACAGTTCGACTATATCTAACATCATGACTCCTTGCTCATCGCATGAAGACTCCGAGAGTGAAACCGGTTAAGGAATCACACGCATGCCCCAATACCAAAATTATTTACTTCCCTGCTCATGACTGTTTGAACAAAAGCAAACAGCCCTGAGCAAAGGTTGCAAATACGTTAATAAAAAACCTGAATTGATCCCTCGAATATATTACGCCGTAAAGACCTTACAATAAACAGGTTTTTGTTGAATCTGTTTTACGTTTTACGACAGCGATCAATATATAGCGAATATACTGACTTTCGGCCAGTTTGATCTACAACAATTTACCGCCTTTCAGTAGTAGACGCCATAAGTTAGATATTGTTTTAAATCAATTTTTTCGCTCTTTTGTTAATTATGTGTTCCATTGAGTTGGATAGTGAACGTAATGTTAAAAACATGTTCTTAACAGTATATTGATAGTTATCAAATAAGAGTGATTTAGTCAGAAAGGGAATTTATTTTTTACCGGCAATATGAAAGGCCGGGCGGAGGGGCAGGATGTCAGAGAATCGTCCACATCCCGTTAGGTATCGGCGATCGAAAAAGTATAGCTCATTCCAATCACATTTCATTTACGTGAATTAAATAAAAAAACAACTCGCAGATTGACGATGCTCCCGCTCAGAAGCGGCAGCGGGGTACAGAACACGGCTGCGGGAGCGCGGCGAGAATAAAAAAGGCCGCTTTTCAGCGGCCAACCATGTCGAAATCGGACATATAATGCTCCCCAGGCGGGGAGCAGAGAGGATTTACTTAATGATGGATTTCAGCGCCTCGCCGATATCGGCCAGGCTGCGTACGGTTTTCACACCGGCCGCTTCAAGCGCAGCGAACTTCTCGTCCGCCGTGCCCTTCCCGCCTGCGATAATGGCGCCCGCGTGGCCCATACGCTTGCCTTTCGGCGCCGTCACGCCCGCGATGTAGCCCACAACCGGCTTGGTCACGTGCTCTTTAATGTAGGCCGCAGCTTCTTCTTCCGCGCTACCGCCGATCTCACCGATCATGACAATCGCTTCGGTCTGCGGATCTTCCTGGAACATCTTCAGGATATCGATGAAGTTAGAGCCCGGGATCGGGTCGCCGCCGATGCCCACGCAGGTAGACTGGCCGAAACCGTAGTCGGTGGTCTGCTTAACGGCTTCATAGGTCAGGGTCCCGGAACGGGAAACGATACCCACTTTGCCCGGCTTGTGAATGTGGCCCGGCATGATACCGATTTTACATTCGCCCGGGGTGATAACGCCCGGACAGTTCGGGCCAATCATGCGCACGCCGGCTTCGTCCAGTTTCACCTTCACGGTCAGCATATCCAGCGTCGGGATGCCTTCAGTGATGGTGATAATCAGCTTAATGCCTGCATCGATAGCTTCCAGGATGGAGTCTTTGCAGAACGGTGCCGGCACGTAGATAACGGTGGCGGTAGCGCCCGTTGCTTCTACCGCTTCGCGCACGGTGTTGAACACCGGCAGGCCGAGATGCGTGGTGCCGCCTTTGCCCGGCGTAACGCCGCCAACCATCTGCGTACCGTAGGCAATCGCCTGCTCGGAGTGGAATGTCCCCTGGCTACCGGTGAAGCCCTGGCAGATAACCTTGGTGTCTTTATTGATTAAAACTGACATTATTTCCCCTCCACTGCGGCAACAACCTGCTGAGCTGCATCCGTCAGACTTTTCGCTGCAATAATATTCAGGCCGCTGTCAGCCAGTTTCTTGGCGCCGAGTTCGGCGTTGTTACCTTCCAGACGTACAACGACCGGCACGCTAACGCCCACTTCCGCTACTGCGCCAATGATGCCGTCGGCAATCAGGTCGCAGCGCACGATGCCGCCGAAGATGTTGACCAGTACGGCTTTAACGTTGTCGTCAGACAGGATGATTTTGAACGCTTCGGTCACGCGCTCTTTGGTCGCGCCGCCGCCTACGTCGAGGAAGTTTGCCGGCTCGCCGCCGTGCAGCTTAACGATGTCCATGGTGCCCATCGCCAGGCCGGCGCCGTTAACCATGCAGCCGATGTTGCCGTCGAGGGCGACATAGTTCAGCTCCCACTGCGCCGCCTGGGCTTCGCGGGCATCTTCCTGCGACTGATCGCGCATTTCGCGCAGATCGGCCTGGCGGAACAGCGCGTTGCCGTCAGCGCCCAGCTTGCCGTCGAGGCAGATAAGATCGCCCTGCTTGGTGATCACCAGCGGGTTAATTTCGATCAGCGCCAGATCGCGCTCCAGGAAGATGGTCGCCAGGCCCATGAAGATCTTGGTGAACTGCTGTACCAGCTTGCCTTCCAGACCGAGTTTGAACGCCAGCTCGCGCCCCTGATAAGGCATCGGGCCGGCCAGCGGATCCAGCGCGACTTTGTGGATCAGGTGCGGCGTCTCTTCAGCCACTTTTTCGATTTCCACGCCGCCTTCGGTAGAGGCCATGAAAACCACGCGGCGGGAGCTGCGGTCAACCACGGCGCCCAGATAGAGTTCTTTCGCGATGTCGGTGGCGGCTTCGACCAGAATCTGGTTTACCGGCTGACCGTTGGCATCCGTTTGATAGGTGACCAGACGTTTACCCAGCCAGTTTTCAGCAAAAGCGCGGATCTCTTCTTTGCTGTTCACCACTTTTACGCCGCCCGCTTTACCGCGGCCGCCGGCGTGTACCTGGCACTTCACAACCCACGGGCCGGCGCCAATTTTCGAGGCGGCTTCTTCGGCTTCGCGCGGGGTCGAGCAGGCATAGCCTACCGGCGCAGGTAAACCATAACGGGCAAATAGCTGTTTGGCCTGGTATTCATGTAAGTTCATGCGTTCTATCCACTTTTCAGGTAATCGTTATCATTTACCCGCGGGCCTCAGCGGGCCCGCGGGACAGGTGATACGGAAAAAACTAAACGTCCAGCAGCAGGCGAGTCGGATCTTCCAGCAGCTCTTTAATGGCCACCAGATAGCCCACGGACTCGCGGCCATCGATCAGGCGATGATCGTAGGAGAGCGCCAGGTACATCATCGGCAGGATCTCGACCTTGCCATTGACCGCCATCGGGCGATCCTTAATGGCGTGCATGCCGAGGATCGCGCTCTGCGGCGGGTTGATGATCGGCGTTGACATCAGGGAGCCAAATACGCCGCCGTTGGTAATGGTGAAGTTACCGCCGGTCAGATCGTCAACGGTCAGCTTGCCGTCGCGGCCCTTGATCGCCAGCTCTTTGATTTTCTTCTCGATGTCCGCCATACCCAGCGCATCAACGTCGCGCAGAACCGGGGTCACCAGGCCGCGCGGCGTGGAGACCGCCATGCTGACGTCGAAGTAGTTGTGGTACACCACATCTTCGCCGTCGATAGAGGCGTTCACTTCCGGGTAGCGCTTCAGCGCTTCCACGACAGCCTTCACGTAGAAGGACATAAAGCCCAGGCGGATACCGTGGCGTTTTTCAAACGCCTCGCCGTACTGCTTGCGCAGATCCATGATCGGCTTCATGTTGACTTCGTTAAAGGTGGTCAGCATCGCGGTGGAGTTTTTCGCCTCCAGCAGACGCTCGGCCACGCGCTTGCGCAGGCGGGTCATCGGCACGCGTTTTTCGGAGCGACCGGCCAGCGGCGCCGGCGCGGCTTCAGGGGCGGCTTTCGCCTCCTCTTTCGCCGGCGCCTTCGCCAGATGCTTCTCAACGTCTTCGCGCGTCAGGCGGCCGCCGACGCCGGTGCCTTTAATGGCGCTGGCATCGAGATTGTGCTCGGCCAGCAGGCGACGGATCGCCGGGCTGAGCGCATCGTTGTTCTGCTCTTCCAGGGAAGCCTGCTGACGCTGAGCCGGCGTGGACTCTTTGCTTTCAGCTTTGGCATCGGTGGCTTTACCCGCGCTGTTGCCTTCGCGCAGACGGCCAAGGATCTGGCGGGAAGTCACGGTCGTGCCTTCATCTTCCAGAACAGCATCGAGAATGCCGTCAGCCGACGCCGGTACTTCCAGTACCACTTTGTCAGTTTCGATTTCTACCAGCACTTCATCGCGAACAACCGCGTCGCCCGGTTTCTTGTGCCAGGTGGCAACAGTGGCATCGGCTACGGATTCAGGCAGGTCGGGAACCAGAATATCTACGCTACTCATTGTGTATCCTTTATTTAATCGACGTTCAGCGCGTCATTGACCAGATCTTGTTGCTGTTTCTGGTGAACGGACATGTAACCTACCGCCGGCGAGGCGGAGGCCGGGCGACCCGCATATTTGAGGGCTGCCCCAAACGGAATCACATCGCGCAGATGATGCTGGCTGCAGTACCATGCGCCCTGGTTGAGCGGCTCTTCCTGGCACCAGACAAAATCGTGCACGTGTGCATAAGGCTTCAGCGCTTCCTGTACCGCCTGGTGCGGGAACGGGTAGAGCTGTTCGATGCGCACAATGGCGACATCTTTTTGTTCGTTTTTGCGGCGCTGCTCCAGCAGGTCGTAGTAAACCTTACCGGCACACATCACGACGCGCTTCACGGCTTTCGGATCCAGCTCGTCGATTTCACCGATCGCCGGCTGGAAGGTGCCGTTGGCCAGTTCGTCAAGCGAGGAGACCGCCAGCGGATGGCGCAGCAGCGATTTCGGCGACATCACCACCAGCGGACGACGCATCCCACGCAGCGCCTGGCGACGCAGCATGTGGTATACCTGCGCGGGCGTGGACGGTACGCAAACCTGCATATTCTGCTCGGCGCAGAGCTGCAGATAGCGCTCGAGGCGCGCGGAGGAGTGCTCCGGGCCCTGCCCTTCGTAGCCGTGCGGCAGCAGCATCACCAGACCGCACATGCGGCCCCACTTCTGCTCGCCGGAGCTGATGAACTGGTCGATAACCACCTGCGCGCCGTTGGCGAAGTCGCCGAACTGCGCTTCCCAGATGGTCAGGGTGCGCGGCTCCGCCGTTGCGTAGCCGTATTCAAAGGCCAGTACCGCCTCTTCCGACAGCACGGAGTCCCAGACGCGGAAGGAGCCCTGGCCGTTGTGCACGTGCTGCAGCGGCGTATAGCTTGAGCCGTTGGTCTGGTTGTGGATCACCGCGTGGCGGTGGAAGAAGGTGCCGCGACCGGAGTCTTCGCCGGACAGGCGGATAGGAATCCCCTCATCGACCAGCGTGGCGTAGGCCAGGTTTTCCGCGCCGCCCCAGTCGAACAGCTTCTCGCCTGCGGCCATCGCCTGGCGATCGCCGTAGATTTTGGCAACGCGGGACTGCATCTCAACCGATTCCGGCACGGTGCTGATGCGCTTGGCCAGCTCCTGCAGGCGCTTCATCTCGACCTTGTTCGGGTAGCTCTCATCCCACTCGTGGTTGAGGTACGGCGACCAGGTAAAGGAGTGCATATTCATCGGGCGCCACTCTTTCACCACGCACTCGCCGGCATCCAGCGCGTCGCGGTAAAGGTTGACCATCTCGGTGGCGTCTTCCAGAGTAGCGACCTTGTTCTGCTCCAGACGGTCGGCGTAAATTTTACGCGGCGTCGGGTGTTTTTTGATCTTCTGGTACATCAGCGGCTGGGTCGCGCTCGGCTCATCGGCTTCGTTATGGCCGTGGCGGCGGTAGCAGACCAGATCGATAAACACGTCGCGCTTGAAGGTGTTGCGGAAATCGAGCGCCAGGCGGGTAACAAAAGCGACCGCTTCCGGATCGTCGGCATTGACGTGGAAAATCGGCGCCATCACCATCTTGCCGATGTCGGTGCAGTACGGTGAAGAGCGCGCATCCAGCGGATTAGAGGTGGTGAAGCCCACCTGGTTGTTAATCACAATGCGCACGGTGCCGCCCACTTCGTAGCCGCGGGCTTTCGACATGTTCAGGGTTTCCTGCACCACGCCCTGCCCGGTCACCGCGGCGTCGCCGTGAATGGTGATCGGCAGCACTTTATTGCTGCTCGGTTCGTCGAGACGGTCGAGACGCGCGCGCACGGAGCCGATAACCACCGGGCTGACGATTTCAAGGTGCGACGGGTTAAACGCCAGCGCGAGGTGAACCAGGCCACCTTCGGTTTCGATATCGGACGAGAAGCCCATGTGGTACTTCACGTCGCCGGTGCCGAGGTGCTCTTTGTGCTTGCCCGCGAACTCGTCAAACAGGTCCTGCGGTTTTTTACCCAGCACGTTGACCAGCACGTTGAGGCGGCCGCGGTGCGCCATGCCGAGCACCACTTCGCGGGTGCCGTTGTTGCCGGCGTGGCGGATAAGTTCTTTAAGCATCGGTACCAGCGCATCGCCGCCTTCCAGCGAGAAGCGTTTAGCGCCCGGGAATTTCGCCCCGAGATAGCGCTCCAGGCCTTCAGCCGCCGTCAGCTCGCTGAGAAAACGCTTTTTCTCATCGGCCGAGAAGCTGGCGTGACCCACGACGGATTCAAGACGCTGCTGGATCCAGCGCTTCTCTTCGGTCGAGGTAATATGCATGTATTCCGCACCGATGGAGCCGCAGTAAGTCTGCTTGAGGGCATCAATCAGCTCGCCCAGCTTCATCGTATCTTTACCGATGGCAAAAGAACCTACGTTAAAGCTTTCCTGGAAATCGGCTTCTGTCAGATCGTGAAAAGCAGGATCCAGGTCAGCAACGCGATCCTGTTTCCACAGCCCCAGCGGATCGAGATTCGCATTCTGGTGGCCGCGGAAGCGGTAGGCGTTGATCATCTGCAGGACTTTGACCTGCTTGATGTTAGTGTCAGGATCGGAAATCGCGGAAGTATAACGTGAGGCATCCTTCGCCAGACGACGGAAATAATCACGCGTTTTGGAGTGAAATTGATCGGGTTTGACTCCGGTTCCAGGCAGTTGCTGGAACATTGAGCGCCAGTTAGCGTCAACAGAGTCCGGATCGGTTAAGAAGTCTTCATAGAGCTGTTCGATCCAGCTCTGGTTGGAGCCAGAGAGGAAGGAAGAGTCCAGCCAGGCTTTCATTGCGCCGTTCTGCATCGTGATCCCTTAAGCACTTTGTGTGCTTATTTCGCCGTAGAAACAACCACGCACATCAAGCGTGCGTGCCGGGGTTCACCTGCGAGCTCTTCTGTAGTATTGGGCTCGCGAAGGAACCTTTAAAAACTGTCTGATAATCGTCGTCGTTCAGGCTGCTACTGCGTTGCGACCTTTACCCGCGCTGAACGCCTTGATTATTCCGTCATGCTGTATGGCAGTTTTTAGAGGTTTCCTGCAGTTCCGCGCCCTCTCACGCAGGGAGAGGGCGCGGGCCTTATTACGCGCTGCGGTTAAGCAGCATCGACTTGATATGGCCGATAGCCCGCGTCGGGTTCAGCCCTTTCGGACAAACGCTAACGCAGTTCATGATGCTGTGGCAGCGGAATACGCTGAATGCATCGCTCAGACCGTCAAGACGACTGTCGGTTTCGGTATCGCGGCTGTCAATCAGGAAGCGGTATGCCGCCAGCAGACCGGCCGGGCCGATAAACTTATCCGGATTCCACCAGAACGACGGGCAGGAGGTTGAACAACATGCGCAGAGAATACACTCATACAATCCGTCGATCTTCTCACGCTGCTCCGGCGACTGTAAGTGCTCGCGAGCGGGTGGATTTTGTCCATTATTCAATAAGTAAGGCTTAATCTTCTCATACTGGGCATAGAACTGTCCCATGTCTACCACCAAATCGCGGATCACCGGCAGACCGGGCAGCGGACGAATCACGATTTTCTTACCGGGCTGGTTCAGCGCGGAGATTGGGGTAATACAGGCCAGACCGTTTTTGCCGTTCATGTTCAGGCCATCGGAGCCGCAGACGCCTTCACGGCAGGAGCGACGGAACGCCAGGGTCGGGTCTTTCTCTTTTAGCTGGATCAGCGCATCCAGCAGCATCATGTCCCGGCCCTCTTCCGCCTCCAGGGTATAATCCTGCATGCGCGGCGCGTCATCGACATCCGGGTTGTAACGATATACTGAAAACTCGAGTCTCATTTTCCTGTCTCCGCAATTAGTAGGTACGCACTTTCGGCGGGAATGCCGGACGCAGCTTCGGTTCCATATTGACGGTTCGACGCGTCATGGATTCCGTTTGCGGCTGGTACAGGGAGTGACAGAGCCAGTTTGCGTCATCGCGGTCCGGGAAGTCGAAGCGGCTGTGGGCGCCGCGGCTTTCGGTACGGAAATTCGCAGAAACGGCCGTGGCGTAAGCGGTTTCCATCAGGTTATCCAGCTCCAGGCACTCAACGCGCTGGGTATTAAACTCGCTGGAGGTGTCGTCCAGACGGGCATTTTTCAGACGCTCGCGGATCGTTTTCAGCTGCTCAAGGCCCTTCGCCATCGCGTCGCCTTCGCGGAACACCGAGAAGTTGTGCTGCATGCACTCCTGCAGCGCCTTGCGGATAGCTACCGGATCTTCACCGCTGCGGGTGTTGTTCCAGCGATTGAGGCGGTCCAGCGAACCTTCGATGTCAGACTCGCTGGCGTCGCGCAGCGCGCCCTGCTCAGCGATAGACTCCTGAAGATGCAGACCGGCCGCGCGGCCGAAGACCACCAGGTCGAGCAGCGAGTTGCCGCCGAGGCGGTTCGCGCCGTGGACCGATACGCAGGCGATTTCGCCGACCGCAAACAGGCCCGGGATCACCACGTCTTCGCCCTTCTCGTTGACGGTCAGCGCCTGGCCGGTCACTTTGGTCGGAATACCGCCCATCATATAATGGCAGGTCGGGATAACCGGGATCGGCTCTTTCACCGGATCGACGTGGGCGAAGGTACGGGAGAGTTCAAGGATGCCCGGCAGGCGGGATTCCAGAACTTCTTTACCCAGATGGTCAAGCTTCAGCTTCGCGTGCGGGCCCCACGGGCCGTCGCAGCCGCGGCCTTCACGGATCTCAATCATGATCGAGCGCGCCACTACGTCGCGGCCCGCCAGGTCTTTGGCGTTCGGCGCGTAGCGCTCCATGAAGCGTTCGCCGTGCTTGTTCAGCAGATAGCCGCCTTCACCGCGGCAGCCTTCGGTGACCAGGACGCCCGCGCCGGCGATGCCGGTCGGGTGGAATTGCCACATCTCCATATCCTGCACCGGGACGCCAGCGCGGATAGCCATGCCGACGCCGTCGCCGGTGTTAATGTGGGCGTTGGTGGTGGACTGATAGATACGGCCAGCGCCGCCGGTCGCCAGCACGGTAGCGTTGGCTTTGAAGTAAACCACTTCACCGGTTTCGATGCACAGCGCGGTGCAGCCGACAACCGCGCCATCCTGGTTTTTCACCAGGTCCAGCGCATACCACTCGGAGAAAATCGTGGTGTGGTTTTTCAGGTTCTGCTGATACAGCGTATGCAGCAGGGCGTGGCCGGTACGGTCAGCCGCGGCGGCGGTACGCGCCGCCTGCTCGCCGCCGAAGTTTTTCGACTGGCCGCCGAACGGGCGCTGGTAGATGCGGCCATCGTCAAGACGGGAAAACGGCAGCCCCATGTGCTCAAGCTCCAGAATGGCTTCCGGGCCGGTTTTGCACATATATTCAATCGCGTCCTGATCGCCAATGTAGTCTGACCCTTTTACGGTGTCATACATGTGCCATTCCCAGTTGTCCTCATGGGTGTTACCGAGCGCAACGGTAATACCACCCTGTGCGGAAACGGTGTGGGAACGGGTTGGAAACACTTTAGAGAGCAGCGCACAGGTCTGGCCGCTCTGGGAAATCTGCAGCGCCGCGCGCATACCTGCGCCCCCGGCACCAATAACAACAGCATCAAATTCTCTGACTGGCAGTTTCATTACACACCCCACACCACAACAAATCCATAAATGACGTAAACCAGCAGCGCGACAACAATCAGCAGCTGCAGCGGCAGGCGAATGGCCAGCGGTTTAACGTAGTCGGTCAACACCTGCCACATGCCGATCCAGGCATGAATCAAGATTGAAAACAGAGCCAGCAGGGTGAAAACTTTGGTGAAGGCGGAAGAGAAGAACCCTGTCCAGACTTCCCAGGTCAGCGTGCCGCTTGTGGCAAAGAAACCGACCATATAGATGATGTACAGAGTCAGAACGATAGCGGTGGCACGAACCAGGATGTAGTCATGTACGCCGTTGCGTCCCAGTGCTGAGGCGTTGCTTACCATACGAGGACTCCTGCGAGAAGTGAAAGCACGACAGTGATAACAAAAGAAATTTGGGCGGACCGTTTTCCGGCCTCTAATGTCTCTTCCAGATACCCGGTGTCCATCAGCATATGGCGAATACCGCCGACAGCATGATATGCCAGCGCGGTAAGGATGCCCCAGATAATGAACTTGGCGAAGAAGCTGCCCATGATCGAGCTAGCGGTGAGGAAGCCTTCAGGTGAGGAGAGACTGGTGCCCAGCAGCCAAAGCAGAATGCCGACTGCAACAAAAGTGATAACCCCGGATACGCGGTGAAGAATGGACGCTATCGCCGTGATCGGGAACCGGATCGTTCGAAGATCCAGATTAACAGGTCTTTGTTTTTTCACATTTTTTATCATGAATAACGCCCACATGCTGTTCTTATTGTTTCCTTCCTCCGGTCTGCATGCGGGTCAGACAGCGTCCTTTTCTATAACTGCGCGTCATGTAAAAACTCCATTTACAGAGCTAAAAACGACACATTAACAACGCTGGGTGGCTCGGGATGCAGGGTATTCCGGAGACCTGGCGGCATTATAGGGCGTTCACAAAATCATTACAATTAAACTACATATAGTTTGTTGGGTTTTCTGCGGAACAGTGATCGTCATCACGGTTACAACATTCTTTTAAAAATTAACCATCTGATTTGACAATTATTAAACATTACTGTTACAACCATCACCTAAAAAGGCATATAATGCGTAAAAGTTATGGGGTCACTATTTCACCTGACAATAAGTTATGCAACAGTGAGAAAGTGTTGACCGACATAACCCGGACAGTTAATAGTGATAGTCAGGTTTGAATAAACGGACTGCTAACTTCCTGATTTGCTGTATTTTCACTGTAGAATGAGTGTATACCTTCAGGCGCCCCTTGCTCTGTACCCTGGTTTACCCTCTTCAACGGAGCTGTGAGCCAAATAACAAACTGGTAACGCCACATTCCACAGTCTGAAAGCAAATCCGGCATCCGGCAGTCTTAAGCATAAGGCGCTAAGGAGACCGCAAATGGCTGATACAAAGGCAAAGCTCACTTTTGGTGATGCTGCTATTGAACTAAACGTGCTAAAAGGTACGCTTGGTCAGGACGTAATTGACATCCGTACGCTCGGCTCGAACAACGTATTCACGTTTGATCCCGGCTTTACCTCCACCGCATCCTGTGAATCCAAAATTACGTTTATCGACGGTGACGAAGGTATCCTGCTGCATCGTGGTTTCCCGATTGACCAGCTGGCAACGGACTCTAACTACCTCGAAGTATGCTACATCCTGCTGTACGGTGAAAAACCGACCCAGGCTGAGTTTGACGAGTTCAAAGTGACCGTCACTCGCCACACGATGATTCATGAACAGATCACCCGCCTGTTCCACGCGTTTCGCCGCGACTCGCATCCGATGGCCGTTATGTGCGGTATTACCGGCGCGCTGGCGGCGTTCTATCACGACTCCCTGGACGTGAATAACCCGCGCCACCGTGAAATTGCGGCCTTCCGCCTGCTGTCGAAAATGCCGACCATGGCGGCGATGTGCTACAAGTACTCAATCGGTCAGCCGTTCGTCTATCCGCGCAACGATCTCTCCTACGCGGGCAACTTCCTGAATATGATGTTCTCCACGCCGTGTGAAGAGTACAAGGTTAACCCGGTGCTTGAGCGCGCTATGGATCGCATCCTGATCCTGCACGCCGACCACGAGCAGAACGCCTCGACCTCCACCGTGCGCACCGCAGGCTCCTCCGGCGCTAACCCGTTCGCCTGTATCGCCGCCGGTATCGCCTCGCTGTGGGGACCGGCCCACGGCGGCGCCAACGAAGCGGCCCTGAAGATGCTGGAAGAGATCAGCACCGTCGAGCACATTCCTGAATTCGTGCGCCGCGCCAAGGATAAGAACGACTCGTTCCGCCTGATGGGCTTCGGCCACCGCGTGTACAAGAACTACGATCCGCGCGCCACCGTGATGCGCGAAACCTGCCACGAAGTGCTGAAAGAGCTGGGAACCAAAGATGAACTGCTGCAGGTAGCCATGGAGCTGGAGCACATCGCGCTCAACGACCCGTACTTCATCGAGCGCAAACTCTACCCGAACGTCGACTTCTACTCCGGCATCATTCTGAAGGCGATGGGTATTCCGTCCTCCATGTTCACCGTGATTTTTGCCATGGCGCGTACCGTTGGCTGGATCGCCCACTGGAACGAAATGCACGGCGAAGGCATGAAAATTGCCCGTCCGCGCCAGCTGTACACCGGCTACGAGAAGCGCGACTTCAAATCAGATTTGAAAAAGAGCTAAGTGGTAATGTCGTAAGCAAAACGCGCCTTCGGGCGCGTTTTTTTATCTGTGTGCAGCGTAGATTACAAAGTTAAAGGCCCCCGGGGGTGAGCCGGCGGCCTTAGTTACGTTTCCCGGCAGCTTACGGTAAACAGGCCAGGATCAGCTCAATAAAAGCCACGAGTGCTTTCAGAGCGATGACGGTGATTTCGAGGAATCCCTTCATCACGTTGCTCCGTGAGGAGCGTGCTATCTCTGTTACAGCCTTTCCGCGCCTGGCTAACAGGATCACACTGTTAACTGGTGTGAAACACGCTCTGGTTGAAGCTCTGAGCCGGCACCACCCGTACTCAGCCAGGACTTGAACACATTCCCGCATACTTTATGCAAGCGCAAAAATCCATTTCAACGGCACAGTGCATCAAGCTTGCACAGAGCGTATCACCACTAACGACAGGGATTATAAGAAGGCTCAAAAGTAAACTCAAAGTACTGAACCGGACTATAGGTACAAAAAAGCCCGACTGGTGAGGTCGGGCTTTCATGTTTAAAACGTTATTTTCTGGTTCAGGAGCCTCAACCAGAGCGTGCTTCACACCAGCTAACCTGAGTTAGTCTATTCCCGCCATCCAACTATGTCAAAAGCCCCGGCGTCCGGATCCGCACTTCACTTTGCCCTCTCAGCAGCCTACTTCTGACAGTGCGGGCACCAGTAAAACGGCCGCGAAGCCATCATCATGCGGTCAATGATTCCGCCGCAGCGTTCGCACTGCTTGCCCTCGCGGTGAAACACCTTAAAGCGAAACAGCGCCCCGTGATGCGGGCCCTCGTCCGGCCGACCGCGCGTGCTGTAGGAGAGCCTTGGCACCGCCAGCAGCGCCTGAGACAGCCGCGCAAGCTGCATTTCGTCGAGCTGGCTCGCCTTGCGGGTCGGGGCCAGCTCACACGCCCAGAGGATCTCCACCCGCAGGTAGTTGCCAAGCCCGGCCAGAAACGCCTGATCCAGGAGCAGGCCAGAGAACTGGCGGTTGCGAAAGCGCGGGGACAAAAGCCGCTCAGCCACCTGCTCCGCCGTCAGGGTCATATCCAGCACGTCCGGTCCGACGCGATTGAGGAAGGGATGCGCCGCCAGTTCATCGGCATTCAGCATCGCAATCTCCGAGGCGCTGTAGAGCAAAATCGCCTTCTCCGCCGTTTCCAGCCTCACGCGCAGCGTGCGGCTCGTTTCCGGCGTTTCACCGCTATCCACGACCCGCCACACGCCGTAAAGCTGATTGTGGCTGTACAGGGTCAGGCCGCCCGAAAAATGGGTCAGCAGCGCCTTGCCGCGGGTTTCAATCGCAGTCACCGTCTGCCCGACCAGCTGCGCTTCAAACGGCTTCAGGGCATCAAACGCAAACCAGGCGCCGGTCAGCGGCCTGCCTTTTACCGCGGCTTCAAGGCTGTCCGCCGCGCGGCGGATCTCCGGGCCTTCCGGCATCAGAACTCCTTACTCTTGCTGAGATAATCGCCAGGCAAGCTGCTGCAGATAGCGCTGCCGATCATGCCTGGCCTCCAGCGCCTCCTCCAGCGTGCAGGGCACAAAGTGGATCGGCTGGCCCAGCGGCACCTGCGCCATCTGATAGAGGTCGGCCTCGATCACGCAGGCGATGCGCGGATAGCCGCCGGTGGTCTGGGCATCGCTCATTAGCACGATGGGCTGGCCGCCGTGGGGCACCTGCACCACGCCCGGCAGCAGGCCGTGAGAGCGCATCTCCCGGTCAGTGGTGCGGCTCAGCGTCTGGCCGTGCAGCCGGTAGCCCATGCGGTTGCTCTGCGGGCTGAGCTGCCAGGGCGCGCTCCAGAACATGCGCTGCGAGCGGGTATCAAATTCGTGATATTCCGGTCCGGGCAGGGCGCGAATGCGGTTACCGGGCAGCAGTTGTTTTACCCCCAGCGGCCGCGAAAATTGCCGGGTTGCAGGCAACAGCGCGAGCCGGTCGCCGTCCTGCAGGCGCCGCCCCTCCAGGCCGCCGATACCGGTATTGAGATCGGTACTGCGGGAGCCGAGCACCACCGGGACATCAATGCCGCCCGCCACCGCCAGATAGCTGCGAATGCCGAGCTGTGGACGACCCAGGGTCAGCGTCTGCCCCGCCCTCGCCTGCAGCCGCCAGCTGATCCACACCGGCTTATCGTCGAGCATCGCCTCGCAGGCGGCGCCGCTAAGCGCAAACCAGCAGTCGCGCTCAAACTGAATCACCGCCTGCCCCAGGGTGATCTCCAGAGCCGCTGCGCCGGGATCATTGCCCACCAGCAGATTCGCAATCGCCAGCGAAGGCGCGTCCATAGCGCCGCAGCGGCTGATGCCGGACTGGCGGTAGCCTTCGCGACCGGCGTCCTGCACCGACGTGTAGAGTCCGGCGCGGATGATGTTCAGCATACGCCCTCCCTCTGCGGGACAAAGCGCACCACGTCCCCGGCGCGCAGCAGGGCGGGCTCGGCGCGGGCGGGATCGAACAGCGTCAGGGCCGTGCGGCCAATCAGCTGCCAGCCGCCGGGCGTACTCAGCGGATAGATGCCGGTCTGCTCGCCGCCAATGCCGATACTGCCGGCGGGCACCTGCACCCGCGGCTCCGCCCTGCGCGGCGTATGCAGCGGCTCGGGCAGTCCGCCGAGATAGGGAAAACCGGGCTGAAAGCCGATAAACCACACCAGATAGTCCACGGAGGCGTGCAGCTCAACCACCTGCTTCTGACTCAGGCCGCTGTGCTCCGCCACCCGCGGCAGATCGGGCCCCTCCGCGCCGCCGTAAACCACCGGAATAACGATATGCCGGCACTCAGGCTCCAGCGCCTCGCACTCCTCCCACCAGCGCTGCAGATGCTCGATAGCATCCAGCGCCAGGGCCTGCGGCTCCTGCAAAATAACCGTGACGTTATTGGCGCCGGGGATCACCTCGCGCACCTCGGGATAGCCCGGCAGACGCTGGGCCAGGCGCCAGATCCGCTTCTGGCCCTCCAGCGTCACGGGCGGCTCAAGATCGAGCACCACCGCCGTTTCGCCTAACAGATAACAACGCGCTCGCTGCACTTTACGCTCTCTTCATCAGGCCGGATTGGGAATATCAATAAAGGTAACGTCAAGGTCAGTGGTTTCCGTCAGCCACTCGCCCAGCGCCCGGATACCGCCCCGCTCGGTAGCGTGATGCCCGGCGGCGTAGAAGTGCAGCCCCTGCTCCCGCGCCGAGTGGATCGTCTGCTCCGAGACTTCGCCGGTGATAAACGCATCCACGCCGAAGCGCGCGGCGGCGTCGATAAAGCCCTGGCCGCCGCCGGTGCACCACGCCACGCGCGACACCTTATCCGCGCCGGTATCGCCGCACCACAGCGGCTTGCGGCCCAGGCGCGCCTCGATCCAAGACGCCAACTCCAGGCCGGAGACCGGCATCGACAGCTCGCCCCAGGGCACCAGCGGCTCTATTTCGCCCCGGATATTAATGCCCAGCAGCGCCGCCAGCTGGGCGTTATTGCCAAGCTCGGGGTGGGCGTCCAGCGGCAGGTGCCAGCCGTAAAGATTGATATCATTGGCCAGCAGTGTTTTCAGGCGATGGCGCTTCATGCCGCGGATCGCCGGCGATTCGCCCTTCCAGAAGTAGCCGTGGTGAACGATAACGGCGTCCGCCTGCAGACGCACCGCTTCGTCCAGCAGCGCCTGGCTGGCGGTAACGCCGGTAACGATTTTTTTGATCTCTTCCCGGCCCTCGACCTGCAGGCCGTTTGGCGCATAGTCGCTGAAGGTGGCGCTGCTGAGTTTGTCGTTAATCAGCTGTTCCAGTTCACTGTTTTTCATCGTCGCTCCTGGCGTCTCCGTGTATCTGCCGGATACGATAGCGTCCGCGCGCGCCGTCGTCGACTGCTACCTTCGCCGCTACGCTTTTCTGGCCGCTTCATAAGCGGCAAGCGTCGCTTTTCGCGCTTCGCCGTGATCGACTATCGGACGCGGGTAATCAAGCCTGACGCCCGCCTTGTCGGCCCACGCCCAGGGCGCGTGAATCGCCTTTTCCGGCACCTCCTCAAGCGCAGGCAGCCAGCGGCGAATGAAGGTTCCCGCTTTGTCAAAACGCTCGCCCTGGGTGGTGGGATTGAAGATGCGGAAATAGGGCGCGGCATCGGTGCCGGTGGAGGCCGCCCACTGCCAGCCGCCGTTGTTGGCGGCCAGATCGCCGTCAATCAACTGCGACATAAACCAGCGCTCCCCTTCCCGCCAGTCGATCAGCAGATCCTTGACCAGAAAGCTGGCGACGATCATCCGCAGGCGATTGTGCATCCAGCCGGTCTCCGCCAGCTGGCGCATGGCGGCGTCGACGATGGGATAGCCGGTCCGGCCCTGCTGCCAGGCCTCAAGGTGCGATTTGTTATCCGACCATTTGACGCCGTCAGTCCAGCCGATAAAAGGACGATGTTTACAAAGCTCCGGATGGTAAGTCATCAGGTGGCGGTAAAACTCACGCCAGATCAGTTCGCTGAGCCAGACGGCGCCCGCGCCGCCGGTCAGAGCATCGGGGTGCTCCGCCAGCAGACGGTGCAGGCACTGGCGCGGCGACAGCGCGCCGATGGCCAGACAGGCAGAGAGCCGGCTGGTGCCCTCCACCGCCGGAAAATCCCGCTGCTCGTCATAGCGGGCCACCGGCTCGCCGCAGAAGCGGCGCAGGCGGGCCAGGGCCGCATTTTCATCGCCGGGAAACGCCTGCGGATCGAAATCCTCCGCAGGATAGTTCAGCGCTATCTCGCCGTCCTTTTCGACGCTTGCCGGGCGTTCGCGCTTTTCCGGCGCGCGGACGCACTCGGGAAGATCCTCCTGCAGGCGCTTGAGGAAGGCGGTCTTAAACGGCGTGAACACCTTATACATCTGATGATTGCCGGTCATCACGCTGCCGGGAGGCAGCAGCAGGCTGTCGTCAAAGCCCTGACAGGCAACGTCCTTCAGCCGCTTTTCTACCTGCGCGTCGCGCTGGCGCTCGTTCACTTCGTACTGATAGTTATAGAAAAGGTTGTCGACGTTAAGTTCGCTGCAGACCTGCTCCAGCAACTCCACCGAGGCGCTAAAATCATCCGCCTCGCGAAAAAGTAGCGGGATACCTCTCTCTTTCAGACTGCGGCGAAGTGCCGTCAGGTGGCTCTGGATGAGCGCCGCCTGGCGGGGCGACATGCTGTGGCGCTGCCACTGTCCGGGCGTGGCAATATAAAGGGCGATCACCTTCGCCTGCCGATCCCGGCAGGCGGCGGCGAGGGCCAGATTATCGTGAAGGCGCAGATCGGCGCGGAACCAGACCAGATGGGTGGTCATAACTCTCCTGTTAATTTTTATTAGTGTCCGTAGCGCAGGCGCAGCGTCTCCGGCCAGGGGTCAAAGTAGCGCTGACCGGCAAGATAAGCATCGGGAAATTCGGCCATATAGTGCTTTAACAGCGTCACCGGCGCCAGCAGCGGCTGCGTACCCTGGCGGTAGCGGTCGATAAGGCTCGCCAGCTCCTGGCGCTGGCGGCCGTTAAGCTGTTTGCGGAAGTAGCCCTGCACGTGCATCAGCACGTTGGTGTGGTTGCGCCGGGTCGCCGGATGGGACATCAGCGCCATCAGGCGCAGGCGATACTCGCAGAAAAAATCTTCCAGCGACGACCAGTCGTTGATGGCGGCAACGAAGCGCCCCAGCTCGCGGTAAAGCGGCTGCGAGTGGGCCAGCAGCAGGAGTTTATAGCGGCTGTGGAAGGCGATCAGGCCACCGCGCGTTAATCCGCCGTCGCGCAGAGCGTGCAGCTCGTGCAGGGCGTAGATGCGTTCCACGAAGTTTTCCCGCAGGTGCGGATCGTGCAGGCGCCCGTCCTCCTCCACCGGCAGCCAGGGAAAGGTCTCCATCAGCAGCCGGGTGTAGATCCCGCGCCCGGCCTTGCGGTTGTTTTTTCCCTCCGGTTCGTAGACCCGCACCCGCTCCATGCCGCAGCTGGGGGACTTCGCGCAGACGATATAGCCGCAAAGCTGCTCAAAGCGGGCGATGCGCTGGCGGGTGAAGTCGCGCATTGCGTCCGTTAAATCGCCTTCCCGCCCGTCGCTGAAGCGCAGCTGCAGCTCATCATCTTCTACCTTTACCAGCCGCAGGGCGGGCCTGGGCGTCGGCAGGCCGATCGCCATCTCCGGACACACCGGCTCAAAGCGTACCCACGGCGCCAGCTCATCAGCGGCAAACGCCAGCCGCTTATGGCCGCCGTCAAAGCGGACCGCGTCGCCTAACAGACAGGCGCTGATGCCAACCGGAATTTTGTCGTTCATAGTCACTCCTTTACAGATCATAAAGAAGTGTAGCCGCTGACGGGGCAGAAAAGTCGGATAATGCGGCCGCTTGAGGAAAAGCGGCCGCGAGGAATTACAGCAGGCCGATCTCTTTGGCCGTGCGGTCAACGGCGCGTTTGGTTTTCTCCACCAGCTCGTCCAGCTCGGCGTGGGTGGCGATCAGCGCCGGGGCCATAATCATCCGGCCGAGCGTGGAGCGGATGATGACGCCCTCTTCGAAGCCGATGGTGCGGCAGCGCCAGGCCAGTTCATTTTCATTGGCGTAGCGCCTGCGGGTCGCCTTGTCCTCGGCAAACTGCAGCGCCGCCACCAGCCCGCCGCCCTGGATTTCGCCGATCAGCGGATGGTTGCCGAAGACTTCGCGCAGCGCTTTTTGCAGATAAGGGCCGGTATCGTCGCGCACGGTGGTAATAATGTTCTCGTCGCGCAGCGCCTTCAGGTTAGCGATAGCCACCGCCGCCGCCACCGGGTGGCCGGAGTAGGTCAGACCGTGGGCGAAGACGCCGCCTTCATTCACCAGCGCGTCGGCGATACGCTTGCTGAGGATCACGCCGCCCATCGGCACGTAGCCGGAGGTCAGCCCCTTGGCGATAGAGAGCGTGTCCGGCTCGAAGCCAAAATATTCGTGGGCAAACCATTCGCCGGTGCGGCCAAAGCCGCCGATCACTTCATCCGCGCAGAGCAGCACGTCGTATTGCCGGCAAATGCGCTGAATTTCCGGCCAGTAGCTTTCCGGCGGGAAGATCATGCCGCCGGCGCCCTGGAACGGCTCGGCGATAAAGCCGGCGACGTTATCGGCGCCCAGTTCAAGGATCTTCTCCTCCAGCTGGCGGGCGCACTGCAGGCCGAACTCGTGCGGGGTCAGGTCGCCGCCCTTGACGTACCAGTACGGCTCTTCAATATGCGCCACGTCGGGGATCATGCCGCCCATCTCGTGCATCGGCTTCATCCCGCCCAGCGCCGCGGCAGCAAGCGTCGAACCGTGATAGCCGTTCCAGCGGCCAATCATGATTTTTTTGTCCGGCTTGCCTACCACCTGCCAGTAGCGGCGCACGGTGCGGATCAGCGCCTCGTTGGACTCGGAGCCGGAGTTAGTGTAAATCGCGTGGCTGTAGTGCTTCGGCAGCAGGCTAAACAGCAGCTCAGACAGCTCAATAACCGCCGGATGCGTGGTGTGGAAGAACATGTTGTAGTACGGCAGCTGGGCGAACTGCGCCGCCGCCGCGTCGGCCAGGTCCTGGCGGCCGTAGCCCAGCTGGGTGCACCACAGCCCGGACATGCCGTCGAGATAGCGTTTGCCGTCGTTATCCCACAGGTTCAGGCGATCGCCTTTCACCATCACGCGCGCCCCTTCCGCATTCAGCGCCTTCTGATCGAGAAAGGCGTGGATGTGGTGGCTGGCGTCGCTGTTCTGATAATCGCGGGTCTCACGCTTGGTCATACTCATTTCTTATCTCCTTTCACAGATGTCTACGCTGGCGGTTATTTATCGCGGGATGTCTGCCCGGAGAGCAGTACCGATGCCAGAGGTTCAGGTTTAAAAAGCGGCTTACGCATAACACATTTGATCCACACAATAGCCACGATGGCCACCGTGCCCAGCACCATGCCGGCAACTTCATAGATCCGGCGGGACTGCTCCGCCGAGGGTGAAATATTCCACAGGGCATAGAGCATACCGACAATACCGATTATCTGCGGCAGCGGATAGAACGGCGTGCGGAACGGGCGGGCCTGGTCCGGATAGCGCTTACGCAGCACCAGCACATTGATGTGGGTGATGATATAGGCCAGCAGCCACGCCAGGGCGGCGGCGCTCAGCAGTAAGTTGATAGAACCCAAATCCATCAACCACAGCGGCAGGCCGGTAATCGCCGCGATAAACAGCACCGATACCCACGGCGAACCGGTTCTGTCGCTCTGCCGCTTAAAGCAGGGAAACGCCTGTCCGTTCTGCGCCATGCCGCTCAGCATCCGGGGAATGGTTGCCAGCGAAGAGTTGAGGGTGCTGCAGGTGGCCGTCACCGCCGCCGTTGCGAGGAAAAGCTGTCCCGTTTTGCCAAATACGGTGGTTGCAAACAGGTAGTGCGGCAGGCCGTTGGTCGCCAGGTCCTCGCGGGGGATCAGCAGCAGCGCGCCCAGGCAATAGATAGCGATGGTGACGAAAATAGCGGTCAGCCCAAAGAACATAGAGCGCGGAATATCGCGCGCCGGGCGCTCGGATTCCTCAACCAGCGGACAAACAAATTCGGCCCCGACGAAGCCCCAGATGGCCATTGCCGCCAGCGCCAGCACGCCCCACCCCATCGGATTACCCGCGCCCTGGGTGATAATTTCGCTCACGCTATGCGCCTGCTCGTGCTCAATCGCCGTCAGGCCGAGCAGCAGCAAAACGATCATCATCACCACCGCCAGCGCGGTTTGCAGGCGGGCAAAGATATCGATATTCAACAGGTTGAGTACCGTGAACAGCGCCAGAATGCCTAAAGCGACGCTCATCGGCGGCAGTACCAGCGCTGGAAAGACTTTTGCGATGATCTCATCCAGCAGCAGCAGCTCTGCAGAGAGCGCGAACATAGCCACGACGATATACCCTGAAAAGGTGGCCAGAATCGCCGGAAAATGCCCGATAGCTACTTCGGTATAGGTACTGAGGCTGCCGGCTCGCGGGATCATCAGTGACAGTTCAGAAAACGACATTGCGTAGCTGATAGCCAGCACGTAAGCCAGAATCAGCGGCACAATAAAACCAATACCGGCGATACCGGCACCCTGTAACATCAGTACCATCACGCCCTGAGAAACCACGAGGCCGATAGCAACGGAGAGCAGCGCTCCGAGCCCCAGTTTTTTATAACGCGCTCCTGCGGTATCACTTCCTGAAGAGATATTGTTCACATCAGTCATTAAATTACCCTCAACGTTATTGGGGGGCAGCATGAACACGCCAGCGCAGCTAAATTCAGGCCATTTAAGCTGCGAACTTATTTTATGTAATCAGTATGTTTGCTCGATGTTAAATTACAGTTTGATGCTAGCGAGAGTGGAACATCAGGAAAAGCAGTAAAAATATGGCAGGTGGCGATAAAAAAACGTGGAATGGGCGCCGGTGCAGCCCTGGCGGGCGTTCCGGCATAAATGACTAAAAGAAAGAGTCAAACCAGAGATAAAAAGTGTGATCGCTTTCGAATAATATTGCGGAATTCTGCGCTGCGGAGAGAGTAAATAATAAACGCGCCCCGGAGGCGCGTTTATTATTTCAGGCTTTCAGCCACTGACAGAGGTGATCCAGCATTGCCATACATCGGCCTAGCTGTTCCTCACTGACAAATTCGTCCGGCTTGTGGCCCTGATCCATGCTGCCGGGGCCGCAGATGAGCGTCGCCACGCCCACGGCATCGAACAGACCGCCCTCGGTACCGAAGGCAACGGTGCTGAAGTCGTCGCTGCCGGACCACTGCGCCAGCCAGCGGGCAAACTCAGACTGCGGATCGGTCAGCAGGCCGGGATAGCGGCTGAGCTCCTGAAAGGTGATATTACTGCCGCCAGCAACCTGGCGCATCTCCGCCAGCAGTTCCTCACTGGCGTACTGCCTGAGCGCCTCCACGGTCTCGTCGGCGCTGGCCTCCGGCAGGTGGCGAATTTCGAAGTCAAACTGGCAGGACTGCGGCACGATATTCAGCGCGCTGCCGCCCTGAATAATGCCCGCCTGCGCGGTGCTGAACGGCGGGTCGAAGCGCGGGTCCTGCCGCCGGGCCAGGTCCTCCCCCAGCGACGAGAGCCGGTTTATCAGCTTCGCGGCATAGGTAATGGCGTTAACACCCTGCGGGGCGTAGGCGGAGTGGCACGCGTGCCCCTCAACCGCGCAGCGCACCGCCAGCTTGCCCTTGTGGCCGTAGACCGGCTTCATCTCCGTCGGTTCGCCGATGATGCACATCGCCGGCTTTTCCGGCGAGGCGCGCAGATGCTCCACCAGGCTGCGTACCCCGAGACAGCCCACCTCCTCATCGTAGGAGAAGGCCAGCCACAGGGGCATACGCAGCGGCGCGGCGAGAAAGTCCGGCACGGCGGCGAGCACGCAGGCCAGAAACCCTTTCATGTCGGCGCTGCCGCGGCCGTAGATGCGCCCGTCCCGGCGGGTGGCGCAAAACGGCGGCACCGTCCAGGCCTGACCGTCTACCGGCACCACGTCGGTGTGGCCGGAGAGCATCACGCCGCCGTCGCCGGCGGGCCCGAGGCGCGCCAGCAGGTTGGCCTTGCCGCGCGTTTCGTCGTAAAAGCGCTTGGTGGCGATCCCGGCCGAGCCCAGATAGTCATCAATAAAATCGATCAGCGCCAGGTTCGACTCGCGGCTGGTGGTATCAAAGGCCAGCAGCCGCTCAAGCAGCGCGGCGGGCGCGTTACTCATCGCCCGGCACGCCGTAGCCTGGCGCCTCTCTGGGATCGAGGGCGCGGGTGACGTAGGCCTGCATCTGCGGCTCATAGGCCTGCCACAGCGCCGCCAGCTCGCCAATCGGATCCTCATCGCGCCAGTCCACCCGCAGATCGACAATCGGCCAGGCGCACCGATCCGCGACCTTAACGGCGGCAGAGTGCACCGGCCCCGCCTCGCCGCCCGCCGCTAACCCGGCCTGCAGCGCGGTAATCAGCCTGCCGGCCAGCGCCCCGCGCGAGCCCTCAAAGGCGCGGACCATGGCATCGACGACCGCTTTATCGGCCAGCATGTTGCCGCCCGCCACGCAGTCAACGCCGTGAGCGACGTGGTACGTGCCGAGGGTATGCTCCCCGCTCCAGGCGGCAGTGCCGCCGGCGGCGTCGATAACAGTGACCTGGCGATACGCGCTGAATGTATCCTGGGCCAGCGCCTGGCTGAGGGCCGCCTCGGCCCCCGCGCCCTTCTCCAGCCCGGCAAGCGTCAGGGGACCCAGCAGCGGCAGGGTGATGTTCTGACTCGATACCGCGCCGACGCCCGCCTGCAGCCACGGGCAGCGCGCGCCGACCGCAATGCTGGAAGAGCTGATGGCTATGCCCAGCTGCCCGGTTTCAGCGCAGCGGGCTGTGACGGAAAATGTCATAAAACCTCCTGAGTTAGCCCTGCCAGTCGTCGGGAATGACCGCGATGACGTCGATCTCCATCAGCCACTGCGGCTGCGCGAGGGCGGAAACCACCAGCCCGGTAGAGATGGGGAAAACGCCCTTCAGCCACTTGCCCACTTCGCGGTAGACCGGCTCGCGGTAGCGCGGGTCGATAATGTAGGTGGTGGTTTTGACGATATGGGAGAGATCGCTCCCCGCCTCTTCCAGCAGCTGCTTGACGTTTTTCATCGCCTGCTCGGCCTGCGCCTGCGGGTCGCCAAGCCCCACCAGATTGCCCTCAAAGTCGGTGCCCACCTGGCCGCGCACGTAGACGGTATTCCCGGCGCGAACCGCCTGGCACAGGTCATTATCCAGGGTCTGGTTCGGGTAGGTCTCTTTAGTGTTAAACATGCGAATACGGGTATGTGTCGGCATTGTCCTGTGTCCTGAATAAACGTGGTTCGAATCACGCGCCGCTGCGGTCGGACGGCGAGCGGTAGGCGCTGTATTTACGCTGTATAGCAATCTGTTCGGCAATATGCTTAGCATCGTGCCAGACGCCCCAGATAAAGGTGGAGCCCCGGCGCGAAAGCCACGGCAGGCCGAGGAAATAGACTCCGGGCTCGCTGGAGACGCCGCGCTGATGCTGCGGACGGCCGTTGGCGTCAAAGGCATTGACCTTCAGCCAGCCGTAGTCCACGCCGTAGCCGGTCGCCCAGATAATAGCGGTGACGCCGGCCTCCTTCAGATTAAGCGATGCCAGCGGATGCGTCATGCACGCCGGATCGGGCAGGAAGCGGCGCGCCTCTTCTTCCAGCGGCAAATCGAGTCCGTTGCGCGCGATATAGGCATCGGCGGCGTCCAGCAGCGCAAGGTAGTTCTCATCCCCGCGGCGGATATTGTCGGCCAGATCCTGGCGAAAGGTCACCGTGCCCTGGTCAAACGCCTGGGTCACGCCCACCAGCTGGATACCCTGATGCGCCAGGGCGCGAAAATCGACGGTATGGCCGCCGCGGGCGCCGCTCACCGCAATGGTCACGTGTTCTTTACCCGGCTCGCTGGCCGCCGCATCCCACATGCCCAGCACGCCGAGCCACCAGCAAAAATCGCGGTTGCGATAGGCGCGCGGCGGGCGGTCGTGCGCCCCGACGGAGAGGTAAACCTTTTTTCCCGCCCGGTTCAGCTCATCGGCGATCTGCACCCCGGATGAACCCGCGCCGACGACCAGCACCGCGCCTTCCGGCAGCTGCTGCGGATTAAAATATTTTGCGGAGTGGATCTGATAGAGATCGTCATCCTGCGGGGCGATAGCCGGGATAACCGGCTTCTGAAACGGTCCGGTGGCCGCCACAATGCGCTGGGCTTCAATGATCCCCTCGGAGGTTTCCACCGTGAAGCCGGGGCGGCCTTCGTTGCGCACCACCCGCTTCACTTCAACCCCGGTACGCACCGGCGCTTCAAATTTCTGCGCATAGGCCTCAAAGTAGGCGGCAATATCCTCTTTCGCCACAAAGCTGTCCGGATCGGCGCCGGGAAACTCCATACCCGGAAAGCGGTCGTGCCATGCCGGGCCATTGGCCACCAGGGAATCCCAGCGGCCGCTGCGCCAGGCTTCGGCAATGCGATTTTTCTCCAGCACCAGGTGCGGAATGCTGTGCTTCGTCAGATGTTCGCTCATGGCGACACCCGCCTGTCCGGCGCCCACGACGAGGGTATCAATTACGGTTTTTTCAACGGTCATTTTTGTGTCCTTCGACTGGCAGTTAAGCAGGTGTCAGAAACCACCTCGTTAAGGACGATGTTATTCAAAGGTTAAAAACAGATAAATTATTATAAAAATGGGACTTGAGAATAAATTTATGAGGGTAGGCGTTCCCCTCGTCTGTCGACCGGTTTTGACGACCGGCGGCAAACGCCGTCGGCCATCGGTAACCGCCGCGAGGGGGCTCAGCGCTCGCGCTGCGGACTTAAATCCACGCTGCGGCAGTAGTCCATAAACAGCCGGGTTGGCCGGGTCGGCTCGCTGTTGAACAGCCAGGCCATGGCCAGCTGGGACGCTTTCATCTCATCGAGGATCTCAACGCACGTCACGCTCTGCCCATCGTAGGTCACCGGCTGCACCGGCCGGGTCACCAGCACCGAGAAGCCAAGCCCCTGCCCGACCATACAGCGCACCATCTCTATCGACGGCGAACTGTAGGCAATCTGCGGCTGGTAGCCTTTAGCTTTGAAAAGATTGATAAAGTAGTTTTTGCTGGGCACAACGTCCAGCAGGATCATCGGCTCGCGGCTCAGCTCTGCCAGGGTGACGGTTCCCCGCGCGGCCAGCGGATGGCCGGTGGGCAGCAGCGCATAGGGTTTCTCCGGTGCGTTGAGATACTCTTTATTGATAGTGCCGTCCAGCTCCAGATCGTAGAGAAAAGCCAGATCAAAACGCCCGCGCTGCAGACCGTGCGCAATCTCATGCTGCTCGCCGTCGTAAATATTGATGGTAATTTCCGGATAAAGTTTCTTAAAACCGGCAATCAGCCTCGGCATATACAGCGGCGCGGCGGTTTCAAAACAGCCTACCGAGACCGTACCGGAGACCATATCGTTATCCGCCCGGGAGTTTTGTTCAAACTGCCAGGCCAGCTGCAGCAGCTCTTTGGCTTTTTCATAGAAGCGCTGGCCGCTCGGCGTAATAGAGACGCCCTGGGCATGGTGGCGAATGAAGAACTGCTGATCGAACATCTCCTCGAGCGTTTTAATGGCGATAGAGATAGAGGGTTGGGCAATATGCTGCTGGCGAGAGGCTTCGGCGATGCTCTGGCACTCCACCACGGCGATGAAATATTTGAGCTGTTTGAGCGTAAAATGGGGCATGGTTGACCTTACTTTTTTATTTTATTGCATAGCACCTGAACACATTTAGCCGGGGGTTAGCCGCTGCGCAAGCGGCCTGTATCGGCTTTGCGAAGCCCGTTCGTTAAATATTTGTAAACAAAAGAAACATATCCCCGCTAATCTGTACCGGGTCAAATTACATTTTTTGTTGCTTGTGCGACAAATAAGGAATACCTATCTCCCGGCCCCGCTGCCGCCATTTTTTATTGAGCATTCCTATAATTTTCGTCCTTTCCCATTCGCGCACTCTGCTGCACCATGAGATGAAATTAACAATCACACAACATCATGCTTACGCGTCCGAAAAATAAGAAGGAAGAAGATGATGACCGACAGACTGTTCTGGGAAAAAAAGCTGCAGAATCAGCGCTTCATCAGCTACGCAATCGTTGACGGTGCGCCGCGCTTTTCCGCTGCGGGTAATACCTTCGCCGTCGTCAATCCGGCCAGCGGCCGGGTACTGGCCGAAGTGACCGCCTGTCAGGCCGACGATATCGACGCGGCGGTGACATCGGCCCGCGCCGCCTTCCGTTCGGGGGCGTGGCGCGGCCTGCCGCCCGGCGAGCGTAAGGCGGCCCTGCTGCGCCTGTCGCAGCTGATTCTGGATAACCGGGAGGAGCTTGCCCTGCTGGAAAGCGCCAGCATGGGCAAGCCGGTCAATGATGCGCTCAATATTGATATTCCCGGCGCGGCGGCGGTCTTCGCGTGGTACGCCGAGAGCATCGATAAGCTGTACGACCAGGTGGCGCCGACCGCCTCCGGCGCCCTGGCCACCATTACCCGCGCGCCGGTTGGCGTGGTTGCCGCCATCGTGCCGTGGAACTTCCCGCTGGATATCACGGCCTGGAAACTGGGTCCCGCGCTAGCGGCGGGCAACAGCGTGATCCTCAAGCCCTCGGAAAACTCACCCTTCACCGCCCTGCGGCTCGCCGAGCTGGCCCTTGATGCGGGTATTCCGCCGGGCGTGCTCAACGTTGTGCCGGGCCTGGGTACCGAAGCGGGCACTGCCCTGGGGCTGCATGACGACATCGACGTCATCACCTTCACCGGTTCCACGGCGGTGGGCAAAGCATTTATGCACTATTCGGCCCAGTCCAACCTCAAGCAGGTGTGGCTGGAGTGCGGCGGCAAAAGCGCCAATCTCATTTTCGCCGACTGCGCCGATCTGGATGCCGCCGCGGAAAAGGCGGCCTTCGGCATCTGCTTCAACCAGGGCGAAGTCTGCTCGGCCAACTCGCGCCTGCTGGTGGAGCGGGCTATCTATAACCGCTTTATCGATAAGCTTATCGAAAAGCTGAGCGCCTGGGCGCCGAAGCATCCGCTCGATCCCGATGCGCGGATGGGCGCCATGGTCAGCGAGGCCCACCGGCAAAAGTTGATGGGCTATATCGCGCGGGCGCAGGAAGAGGGGGCGACGCTGCTGGCGGGCGGCGATGCCGTCGCCATCGACGGCGTAAACTGCTACGTACAGCCGACGGTGCTCGGCGGCGTAACGGAAGAGATGCGCATCTGGCAGGAGGAAGTTTTCGGTCCGGTGCTGGCGGTGCGGGCGTTTGATGACGAGGATGAGGCGGTGGCGCTGGCCAATAACCACATCTACGCTCTGGCCGCCTCCGTCTGGACCGACGATCTGCGCCGCGCCCACCGCGTTTCGGCTCGCCTGGAGGCGGGCACCGTCTCGGTGAATACCGTGGATGCGCTTGACGTCAGCGTGCCCTTTGGGGGAAATAAGCAGTCCGGCTTCGGGCGCGATCTCTCCCTGCACGCGTTCGATAAGTTCACCACCCTGAAGACCACCTGGTTCCAGCTGGGCTAAGTCAATAGCGCCGGGACACCCCGGCGCTTTAAAACCGCCTATCCGCGCGAACCGTAGCCAAGATTAAAATAGTGCACCGCCCGGTCTGACTTAAACTCGGTAAAGAACTCAACCATGATGTCACGGTCGAGCCGGTACTGCCTGGTCAGCCTGCCCGCCTCAAGCGCGCCAACGCTTTTCTCACCCGTCTGCTTCCACAGGCGATAACAGTAGCCCAGCACAAATCCCCGGGTATATTCATTACAAAACCGCGCCTGCTCACCGCACGGATGAGGTGAGGCAGTGTTGAGCCCGGCTAACAGCCCCTTTCCAAAATGATTATGCATACTCAGCTCCCAATAGTTATATAAATAATTATATTACGATTGAGAGACGACGGGAAACCACACTTAATGGTTAGGTCCGCCGCCGCCTTCCCCGCGTCCAATGTGCTCCAGCCGCATCAGAGCCTGCATACGCCATACGGAGGCCAGAAACGGCATGGAAGAGAGCGCTATCAGCGCCTCCCGGGAGCCACCCTCGTTGAAAATAATCTGCTGTACACGGCTGAGTGGCCACCCCGGAGCCGGGCGCTCAATCAGCCTGAATACGTCGCCGCAGGCGGTCTCGCCGGGTGTCAGCACCCGATAAAACCAGCCGTTGCGCGACTGCTGGTGCATCAGTTCGGGCGCATTGGGATCCTGCAGACGGGTCGCCATTGTCTGGCAAGCGACACGCCCCCAGGAAACCTGAATCTCCGCACCGCCAAGTCGAAAAACATCTCCCGGACAGACGCTCTCCTCGGTCATTCCCAGGGTTGAAAAGTTTTCACCAAAAATTCCGGTTTGCAGCGGTAGCCCGCAGCGCGCAGGATAGCGCTCGCGCCAGAAGTCATAATGTTCCCGGGCGTAGTGCATCAGGGCACAATCCGTATCGGAAAAATGCTCTTTAATGCCGCTTTCGGTTTCAAGGCCGTGAGTGCCCAGATACACCCTCCCGGTTAACGCAACTTTCTGTTGCGAACCGTCGGCCTGAGGCACGTTTCCAAGGATAGTTTGCAATATTACCGGCTCATCGCTGCCCATTGTTCTCTCCTTTACTCCAACGCGTGGAGCATAATTAAAATGTGTATTCCACGCCCGTCCAGACATTGCGCCCTTCTTCAATAAACCCTTCGCTGTAGTAGTAGCGGGTATCAAACAGGTTATTAACCGAGGCGTTGACGCTGAAGCCGTGACCCACTTCATAGTCCGCACGCAGGCGGATAATGGCAAAGCCCCGATTTTTTACCGTACCATCAGTGTCGCTATAGCTTGACCTGCATGGCCTCGTCGGGGGTAAATTTGTCCAGCTGCAGAATGTCGGGCTGCGCCTGCAGCGCAGCCAGCATCTGCACCGCGGGCGCGATGCCGCTGATACAGCCGCCCTGGCGGTGGCGAAAGGTCATCACCCCCGGTCGTGAACCAATATCCAACGCGCGAGAGGTCAGGTCTCCTCCGTGGATATCCTCCATTAGCCAGGCGTCGGTGAGCGCCCTTGGGATATAGATCATTGCTGAACCGTCCACGCCAGCAGCGCCCAGTCTCGGGTTGGGGAAGCAATCGCAGCCGGTTCCTGAGACTGATACCAGTGCTGCAGGCGATCCTGCTCCTCCTCGCTGAGCGCTCCGAGCGTCCAGGTGACGTTTTCCAGAAAGCGGGCAAAGGTGCTATTGTCCTGCTGGCAGTTGGGGCCGCGAATAAAATCAACGCTGGCCCGGATGCCCATCTGATACAGCACGTTAAGCGCGTAAATGTAGTTGGGTAGCTCAATCACTTCGCGCCCCGCCGCACGCTGAATAGCCGGTGACATAAACCAGGGGCTGACGATGTGGGTGGTGTAGACCCGCAGCCGGGCCTGACGATTCAGCTTTGCCATCGCCTGCTGCATATCCCCCACCAGCGTCGAGCGGGACGCAACGGCAATATCGCAGACGGGAAGGTCGTCCCACGTTTCTTCCCATGCGCGGCGGTGCCAGCACGCGTTGTCAACGCCCTGCTCTTCTGCCCGACGGGCCGCCACATTCAGCATCCCCGGGCTGTAGTCGATTCCGTGCACCTCACCCAGCCTGTCGGCCAGCGCCAGTGAAACGGTGCCGGGCCCGCAGCCCATATCAAACAGGCTCTGCGCGCCGCTCAAATCGATTTTTTCCAGCAGCTGAGTCAGGTAGCCGTCCGTAGGGCGGGCTCTGCTGTCGGCCATTTTTTCCGCCCTGGCATCCCAGTGGGCGGGCTGCTTTTCAGTTCGTCCGGCCAGGCTGAGCTGCTGTCGGTAAAGGCTGGCAAAATCAATATCGTCAATAAGCATAAGTCTCCTTAACAGCGTAAATTGCCGAGATGATGGCGGATCTGCTCCGGTGCAACGCCGTACATTTCAGCAAGGTGGTCGGGATGCAGCCGATCCCGCGGCGCCATAGTAAAGAGGGAGCGTCCCTCGGGCAGGATCTCGCCGTCCAGGGGCGGCAGCAGGCCGAGTAGCGTCCGCAGCAGGGTGGTTTTCTCCGAACCGTTCGCCCCTAACTGGCAGCACACGGCCCCCTGCTCAAGGGTAAACGAGACATCGTTCAGCACCTGTCGTCCGGGATAACCCGTCGAGAGGCGATCCACCACCAGCAGCATCATGCCCGCCCTCCGCGCAGCAGCGCCAGAAAGAAAAGCGCACCGATAAATGCGGTGATAATCCCCTGTGGGATCTCGGTAGCACTGAGGCCTCTTGCCAGAGTATCGGTCAGCAACAGCAGAATCGCCCCCAGCACCATTGCCAGCGGCAGCATTCGCTGATGGTTACTGCCGGTTAGCAGGCGCGCCATGTGGGGCACAATCAGGCCTACCCAGCCGACGACACCTGCGAGGGCCACCGCGCTGGCGGTGGCAAGCGTGGCGCAGACCACCACCGCCAGCAGCATATCTGCCGGAGCCCCCGCGCTGATGATGCGACGCTCGTCGTCCGAAGTGGGCAGTGCTCCAACGTGAAATGGCCGGAGTGAAGAAGCGAAACTGCACAAACCGGGAAAGCAAAGCGTGAAGCCCAGAGCCTGGAGCAGCGCGCGGCGGGAGAGCGGCATCGGTTTTCATCCTGAAGACAGAGGGTTAAATTCGATATATATTTTCATATATAGCGATATTGAAAATGCCTGAGATCAAAAAACGACCACTCATTTCGGGCACCAGCTGCGTAAATGTGATGGGGTTGAATAAAAAAGCGATGTCATTATCTGAAGGAGAGAAGCGTGCAATTATTTATGTTTTATCTGGGCGGCAACGCGGGCAAATCCAATATCGAAGTGCATGATATTCAGTTCGTTGCAGCCGAGACGCCGGAACAGGCCCATCCCGCCCTGCGCGCGGCATGGTTTGGCGATCCGGATAAAATTCATATCGACGGCTACGCCAGAATTGTCTGGGCCGACGGATACCACGTCAGTCTGAAGGATACCCCGCCAGACGGAGACGCGCGGCTGTGGTTTGTTAATGCAGGCGCTTACGATGCATCATCCCTGGCGGAGCTGCACGCTTTCGATCTTTTTGTGGCATCCGACAGCCGGGAGGCCAAAGCCCGGGGCCTTGCCGCACTGCTGCCCGGCGCCCTGCACCAGCACAAAGATAACCTTAAGGATGTCGATGACTGCCTGCTGTTGGAGCAGGTTAGCGGAAAGTATATCCACCTTACGCCCTCCGACGAGGGCGAGCATTTCCTGCCTGAATGGCAGGGATATCAGCCTATTGGAAAGTAGGCGTTTTTCACCCCGGCGCAGCGGCGCCGGGGTGAAAGGACATCAGAAGGTGACGTTCAGTTTCCCCCAGAAGGTGCGTCCGGGCTCATTTACCGCCGTATTGGCCGAGTAGCCAAAGCTGCTGTTGCCCGCGAGGTTAAGGTGCTCGCTGTAGGTTTTATCAAACAGGTTATCGACCCCCGCGCTGAGCTTGACGACCTTATTCACCTGATACGCCGCATTGGCGGAAAAGACGGCAAATCCCGCGCTGCTGCCAAAATCTTTTCCCACCACGTTCCCCTCATTTCTGGCAATCCTGTGCTGGCTGCTCACCAGCCGCAGCAGGCCGGTGCTGCTCCAGTCTCCTCGCTCCCACGTCAGCCCCAGCCGGGCTTCAAGAGGCGGGATCTGGGGCAGCGGCTTACCGTCATCGGTATTTCTCGCCCACGAGTAGGCCAGGCTGGCATCCGTTTTCCAGCTGTCGGTCAGCTGATAGCTGGCCCCCGCTTCGCCGCCCATGATGGTCGCATTCACGTTATCCACCTGGCTAATGTAGGCATTATGCGGATCGTAGCGAAACAGGATAAAGTCATTCACCCGCCCAAGATAGGCAGAGATCCAGCCGCTGAAGCGCCGGTCTTTATACTGCGCGCCGATATCAAGCTGGGTGGTTTTTTCGGTTTTAACCTGGCTGAAGGCATCCGCGGCGCCATCCGGCCCGTAGGTCGGAGAGAAGAGCTCCCAGTAGTCGGGGAAGCGCTCGGTATAGCCCACGCCGGCATAGAACATCAGCGGCGTCTGCGCCAGCGTGTGCTCCAGGCGCATAAATCCGGCGGGCAGAACATCATTGCGCCCCGATGAGCCTTTGCCGCTGAAATTATCTACCAGCACTCTGTCGAGACGCGCGCCGGTGACCACTTTGCTCTGCTCCGTGGCGTGCCAGGTCAGTTCGCTGAACAGGCCATAGTCGTGGAAGCGGGCATCTTTGCGCCAGCCGCCATCGCCTTTACTGCGGTGGGTATTAAACTGCGCATCGGCGCCGCCGCGCAGCTCAACGTCAGACCAGATCCACGTTCCCATCGTGCGCCCGCCGACGGTGCGCCTGTCCAGCTCCATGGCCATTGGCATACGCATACTCATTGCGGGTGCGGCCGCCATGCCGTCTCCCGACATTGCTGCCATACCGTGGTCCATACCGCTTCCCGACATACCGGACATTCCCGGCATGGCTCCCATACCGCTATCGGGGGAGCGCAGGGAGTAGTTGTCCATAATGTGATCGGCGTAGTTGTAGTAAATATTGGCCTCTAACTTATCGAACACCTCGCCAATGTTAGATTTCTCAAAGCGGGCTCCCAGGCTCTCGCGCTTGAACTGCGAGCCATCCATGCTGCGCCCGGCGTAGCGGGCCTCGCCGTCCCCTTTTCCGGCGCCGATCTCCAGCAGCGTATCCTTATCAGGCGTCCAGCCCAGCGCCACGTCGGCGTTCCACTTATCCCACTTTGACGCCACCCGATTGCCTCTGCCGTCCTTATAGTCATCGGCCCGGGATTTATTCCCGGTCAGGCGCAGATAGCCCACATCGCTGCCGAGGCTGAGGTCGGCATTGCGATCCCAGCGGTGATTCGAGCCCACCAGCAGACTGGCGGTCCCCTGCGCGCCGGGCTTATCAAAGCGCGGCTGTTCGCGATCGAAGCGCAGGGTCCCGGCGGAGTTTCCCGGTCCCCAGAGCACCGTTTCCGGCCCCTTAGTCAGGGTAAGCAGATCAAAACTTTCCGGGGAGATGTAGGAGCTGGGCGCATCCATGCGCGCCGGGCAGGCGCCGAGCATTTCACCGTTGTTAGTGAGAATACGCAGGCGAGAGCCGAACATGCCCCGAAATACCGGGTCGCCGTTGGTGCCGCCGTTGCGGATTTGCGAGAATCCGGGGATGGTCTTGAGGTAGTCCGATCCATCGCTGGCGGGCACCGGCTGGCGCGGAATTTTCGGCGAAGTCACAATCTCCAGCGGCGATCGCACCGGCGCGGTAACAATCATCACGCCGCCATCGGGCATCTCATCATGAGCGAGTTTCTCTTCTGCCGCCCCGGCGCCGGTCGCCAGGGACATGAGGATCAGCGACGCCAGAGGCGTGCGCGCAAAACTACGGTCGTACATAAACGCTCCTGCTGTTTTTCAGGCGTAACAATGCGCTGCACGCGGTGGCGCGCGCAGTTATTACGCAAAATCAATCATCTGTTTTTTTTAATCAGAGAATGAACACAGCAGGCGGCGCGCGGGCGCGCTGAGGGAACCATGGTCGGAATAGAGGCGCACAGGCAAGCGGAGGGAGCGAGGTGCGAAGGATAAAGCGCAGCAGCAGCCAGAGCAGCACCGCCAGCAACAATTCAATAAACGGGAAATGCGCCAGCAGCTGGCAGTATCCGCAGACGATCTCTTCCATCGGCGACATCCCCTTGCCCGACATCATACGCTGCATCATCGGCGAGGGAGGTTCGCAGCGGGCGGTCATGGCCATACCAGGGTGCATGTCCGCCATTGACGGCGACATGGCCATGGTGTCGTGATGGCACGCGGCGCGGTGGGCAAGAGTGCGGGAGACGGCGGGTGCAACGAACAGCATGGCGATGGCGAAAAGTGCCAGCCAGGCTGCGAAAAACGTTGTCCGGTTGCGCCCCTGCAAAATTGTTATCATCCGTCAGTTAATTTGACGTCATTGTATCTCATAAGAATTTTGAATGTTACAAAAAAGGTAGGCTTGCGTCTGAATGCAAAATGCCGACCCGGGGGTCGGCATCAGGGTGTGGTTCCGATCAGTAAAAATCGCAGGTGACTTTTTCGGCCTGATCCATCCACACCGGCTTGTCGCTGGTTTTTGACCAGACGCGGTGCAGGTAGCTGTAGAAGCGGCTGCGGTCTTTCCAGAACAGCATCAGCGGCAGGGCCGCAACGCCGACCGCGATGGCGAATGCGCGGCGCATAAACACAACATGTGCTGGATACTCTTTATACATAGTTTTGCCCTCTCGCTGGCCGGCAGCGTTCGCCGGTAAATATTGTCTGTCTAAAAGAGTAACGCTCTGTTTGTAATTTTACTACTCATCCGACCACTTATTTTGGGTCTTTTTGTGCTTATTTACGCCAGTTCAGGTAACTCAGTTACATAAAAGTTAAAATAATACTAACCATTAGTTAATTAATGGCCTTACGCCATTTTTATA
>NZ_BCZS01000033.1 GCF_001598855.1 Pluralibacter gergoviae ATCC 33028 = NBRC 105706
TTTTCAGCTTTGATACAGATTAACTGACGTGGAAGATTTCGACGTTGGTAACAGAATTTGCCTGGCGGCAACAGCGCGGTGGTCCCACCTGACCCCATGCCGAACTCAGAAGTGAAACGCCGTAGCGCCGATGGTAGTGTGGGGTCTCCCCATGTGAGAGTAGGGAACTGCCAGGCATCAATTTAAGAACGCATTTGCGATATCGTCGTAAGTGGTTCGACAGTATAAGCAGTAAAGCCGGGGTGACAGCCGGTGGTTGTAGAAAAATTCGGTGGAGCGGTAGTTCAGTCGGTTAGAATACCTGCCTGTCACGCAGGGGGTCGCGGGTTCGAGTCCCGTCCGTTCCGCCACCCTATTTAGGGGCGTAGTTCAATTGGTAGAGCACCGGTCTCCAAAACCGGGTGTTGGGAGTTCGAGTCTCTCCGCCCCTGCCAGATATGAAAATCCTTAGCTAACGCTAAGGATTTTTTTTGCCTTTCATAAAGCGCCCGCCCACCGGGCTGGCTCACCTCATGTCAGAATGCTCGTCTTCAGGATCTCCTTGATTTGCGCCTGCTTGTCGCTATTTTGCAGCCATATGGCATACAGGGGACGGGAGAGCGTCGTGCTGTCAGCGACGGTATGCAGATTGCCCTGCGCCTTCGCCCACGCTGACGGCAGCCAGGCGTATCCATTCAGCGCACCCAGCTGCTGTCTGGCGAGCTGTGCGGAGCTTGTCGTCAGCAGCGGGATATCGTCCGGGGCGATAAGGCCGGCTTCGTGCTGATGAAAATCAGGGCCCCACTCAAGACGCAGATAGTTCATGTCGGACTTGAGCCTGGACGGCCCGTCGCAATACAGCCCCAGGGTAAAATTCCCCAGCAGCTGGCTGCTGAACTCGTCCATTTTAGGTGCTTCAGTGGTGATCAGCAGATCGAGCTGGCGCTCGTGCAGCTGTTTTACCAGCGACTGGCGCTGTGCAATTCGTGCCTCAAACTGCAGCGCAGGCTGCTGCCGATACAGGCGGCCCAGCCAGTCATTGAGCATACACTCCCAGAGCGAGGCGCTGGCGCCGATGGTGAATTCATTATGCCGGGAGGTATTCGCCACCTCTTTACGGGCCGCCTGCCAGGTGCTCATTAGCGTCTCGGCATAAGGCAGGAGCTTCTCTCCCGCCGGCGTCAGGCGAATATTATTGCGATGGCGGGTAAACAGATTCACGCCGAGCTGGTTTTCAAGCTGACGAATACGAAAGCTGACCGCCGACTGCGTCAGATAGAGCGCTTCTGCGGCACGTCCGAAGTGGCGCGTTTTACTCACTTCGAGGAAAGTTTTTAACAATTCCGTATCCACAGCTGTCTCCACAATTTTATTTGTCGTATTGATTTAAATCTTTTGTTTTACACTCTGTCAAGCGTAACTAATACTCCGCGCCATAAATAGCTCAGCCAAAGAATCAGGAGCGTGCAGGATGGCGGAAAGCTTTACGACAACTAATCGTTTTTTTGACAATAAACATTATCCACGCGGGTTCTCTCGCCATGGTGATTTCACCATCAAAGAGGCCCAATTGCTGGAGCGTCACGGTTACGCGTTTAATGAGCTGGATCTCGGCAAGCGTGAACCTGTGACCGACGATGAAAAACAGTTCGTGGCCGTGTGCCGCGGCGAACGCGAGCCGATCACTGAAATCGAACGCGTGTGGTCCAAATATATGTCGCGCATCAAGCGCCCGAAGCGTTTTCACACGCTGTCAGGCGGTAAGCCGCAGGCGGATGGTGCTGAAGACTACACCGAGAGCGATGATTGAAGAAAAGGGGCGAAAGCCCCTTTTTTATGCGATCATTTTCTGCAGATGGGCGAGAAGCCGTTCGACGGCGCGATAGCCCAGGGCCTCCTGAAGATGTGCCCGCGTAATCTGCTCCACTCCCGCCAGATCGGCAATGGTGCGCGATACCTTCAGCAGCCGCTGCCACGCCCTGATCGACAATCCCAGTCTGACCAGCGTCTCTTCAAGCCAGACGGCGTCTTCGTTACGCAGCGCGCAGTATTCGCTAATCTGGCTGCTGCCAAGCAGGGCATTGAGCCTGCCCTGGCGCGCCATCTGCCTGTCCCGGGCCGCGATGACCCGCTTTTTCACCTCGGCGCTGCGCTCGCCTTCCGTCCGCGGCTGGCTCAGTAGCCCTGCCGGGGGCAGCGGGATCTCCAGCGAGAGATCGAAACGGTCGAGAAAAGGGCCGGACAACCGTGCGAGGTAGCGCATTGTCTGTTCCGGCGAACAGCGATTGTGCTGTCCCTGATAGTGTCCCGTCGGGCTGGGGTTCATGGCCGCAATCAGCTGAAAGCGCGCCGGGTAAGTGATCTTTGCCCGGGTTCGTGAAATATGTACCTTGCCGGACTCAATCGGCTCCCGCAGCGCGTCAAGCACGCGGCGCTCGAATTCGGGTAGCTCATCGAGGAACAGAATACCGTTGTGGGCCAGTGAGATCTCGCCGGGCAAGGGAATTGAGCCGCCGCCGACCATCGCGGCCAGCGATGCGCTGTGGTGAGGAGAGCGGAACGGGCGCTTTCGCCACTGCTGCTGAACGCGGCTTGCGCTGAGCAGGCTCATGATGGCGGCGCTCTGCAGCGCTTCTTCGTTGCTGAGCGGCGGAAGTATCCCGGGCAGGCGGGCGGCAAGCATGGTCTTCCCGGTGCCCGGAGGGCCGATCAGCAGCACGTTATGTCCGCCCGCCGCGGTTATCTCCAGCGCGCGCTTCCCCTGCTGCTGCCCGATAACCTCACTGAGGCAGGCCTCGCCGTCGCGAACATCCGGCAGCAGCGCTACGGGGTTATCAAGCCCGGCCTTTCCCTCCAGAAAAGCGCACACCTCCTGCAGATGGGCGGCAACATAGCAGCGGGCATCGTCCAGCAGCCCGGCCTCCGGCCCGTTCTCCGCCGGCAGGATGATCCGCCGCCCGGCGGCAATGGCCTCTACGGCACCCGAAATCGCACCGCTGACGCCGCGTAGTGCGCCCGTAAGCGCCAGTTCGCCTATCAGCTCGTACTGGGACAGATTGCCGGTCTTAAGCTGCTCAGAAGCCGCCAGAAGCGCGATGGCGATGGGCAGATCGTATCGTCCTCCCTCTTTCGGCAGGTCGGCCGGGGCGAGATTGATAGTTATCTTTTTTGCCGGAAACTCGTACCCGCTGGTGATGATGGCGCTGCGCACCCGATCCCGGGACTCCTTCACCGCCGTTTCCGGCAGGCCGACCAGCGTCAGTCCGGGAAGACCGCTGCTGATATGAACCTCAACGGTTATCGGGGGCGCATTCACGCCGAGCGCGGCGCGCGTGTAAACTATTGCCAGTGACATACCGTCCTCCTGGGCGGCACTGTAAATTGCAGACGGCGAACATGCCAGAACGTAATCCCTGTTTTACGGCGAAGATCCCCGGTTTTTAGCTTATGTTCATGAAATTACGCTGCATTTGGATGCGCGTTCGCATAAGTTAATTTTCATAGGCGCTTCCTGAAAGAGACAAAAGACAATTTTGTTATGTTTAACAGGTGATTACATAAATATTGTTAATCGCTGGCGCGCTCGCGTTATAAAAAAATCTTGTATTGATTGTGATGTCTGTGGTACCTCTTTAGGTATTCCTTCGAACAAGATGCAAGAAAAGACAAAATGACAGCCCTTCTACGAGTGATTAGCCTAGTCGTGATTAGCGTGGTGGTGATTATTATCCCACCGTGCGGGGCTGCACTTGGACGAGGAAAGGCTTAAAAATCAAGCCTTAACGAACTAAGACCCCCGCACCGCAAGGTCCGGGGGTTTTTTTATGGCCTTAAAATATCAGTGAGCGGCAGAAGCTTAATATCAGCATAAAATTCTGTTTCTCCGGAAATGTGACGGGAAATTAACTATGAATGGGGCACAGTGGGTAGTACATGCGTTGCGGGCACAGGGAGTCGATACCGTATTCGGCTATCCGGGCGGCGCGATTATGCCGATTTACGATGCGCTGTACGACGGCGGCGTGGAGCATCTGCTTTGCCGCCACGAGCAGGGCGCGGCGATGGCGGCGATTGGCTATGCCCGCGCTACCGGCAAAACCGGCGTCTGCATGGCGACCTCCGGTCCGGGTGCCACCAATCTGATCACCGGTCTTGCGGACGCGCTGCTGGACTCGGTGCCGGTCGTCGCCATTACCGGGCAGGTCGCTTCACCGTTCATCGGCACCGATGCCTTCCAGGAAGTGGACGTTCTCGGTTTGTCACTGGCCTGCACCAAACACAGCTTTCTGGTGCAGTCTTCAGAGGCGCTGCCGCGCATCCTGGCGGAAGCTTTTGAGGTGGCAAACTCAGGCCGTCCCGGCCCCGTGCTGGTCGATATTCCCAAGGATATTCAGGTGGCCAGCGCCAGTTTCGAACCCTGGTTCTCCACGGTCAGCGCCGACGAGGCTCTCCCGCAGGCGGAGATCGCTCAGGCCCGGCAGATGATTGCCGGGGCGCAAAAGCCCGTACTGTACGTGGGCGGCGGCGTCGGCATGGCGCAGGCCGTCCCGGCGCTGCGCGAGTTTGTCAGCGTGACGCAAATGCCGGTGACCTGCACGCTGAAAGGGCTGGGTGCGGTGGCGGCCGAGTATCCGTACTATCTGGCGATGCTCGGTATGCACGGTACGAAGGCGGCCAATCTGGCGGTGCAGCAGTGCGATCTGCTGATCGCCGTCGGGGCCCGCTTTGATGACCGGGTGACCGGCAAGCTGAACACCTTTGCCCCGCATGCGAAGGTGATTCACCTGGATATCGATCCGGCAGAGCTGAACAAGCTGCGCCTGGCCCACGTTGGCCTGCAGGGCGACCTGAACGCATTATTACCTGCGCTGCAGCAGCCGCTGGAGATCGACCCCTGGCGGCAGTACGCAGCCGATCTGCGCCGGGAACACGCCTGGCGCTACGATCATCCCGGCGACGCCATCTACGCGCCGCTGCTGCTCCGCCAGCTGTCGGAGAGAAAACCTGCCGATGCCGTCGTGACTACCGATGTAGGGCAGCATCAGATGTGGTCTGCCCAGCATATGGACTATACGCGTCCGGAAAACTTCATTACCTCCAGCGGATTAGGCACGATGGGCTTTGGCTTACCGGCCGCCGTGGGTGCGCAGGTGGCTCGCCCGGACGACACGGTTATCTGTATCTCCGGTGACGGCTCTTTCATGATGAACGTGCAGGAGCTGGGCACCGTGAAGCGTAAACAGCTGCCGCTGAAGATTGTTCTGCTGGATAACCAGCGCCTGGGGATGGTTCGCCAGTGGCAGCAGCTCTTTTTCGAGGAGCGCTACAGCGAAACAACCCTTACCGATAATCCCGATTTCCTTACGCTGGCCAGCGCCTTCGGCATTCCTGGCCAGCACATCACCCGTAAAGACCAGGTTGAAGCGGCGCTTGACGCCATGTTGAACAGCAAGGGGCCGTACCTGCTTCATGTCTCAATTGATGAACTTGAGAACGTCTGGCCGCTGGTGCCGCCCGGTGCCAGTAATGCAGAAATGCTGGAGAAATTATCATGATGCAACATCAGGTCGCCGTGCAGGCCCGCTTTAATCCCGAAACGCTGGAGCGCGTGCTGCGAGTCGTACGCCACCGCGGTTTCCAAATCTGCGCCATGAACATGGAAGCCGCGGCAGATGCGCAAAACATAAATATTGAATTGACCGTTGCCAGTCCACGTCCCGTCGAATTACTGTTTAGCCAGCTGACTAAGCTGGTTGACGTCGCGCGCGTCGAGATCCAGCAGCGAACAACATCATCACAACAAATCCGCGCCTGAGCGCAAAAGGAAGAAAAATGACGACCAAAAAAGCTGATTACATCTGGTTCAACGGTGAGATGGTTCCATGGGGTGAAGCGAAAGTTCACGTCATGTCCCACGCCCTGCACTACGGAACTTCGGTTTTCGAAGGTATCCGCTGCTACGACTCTCACAAAGGCCCGGTGGTGTTCCGTCACCGCGAACATATGCAGCGTCTGCATGACTCAGCCAAAATCTACCGTTTTCCGGTCTCTCAGAGCGTCGATGAGCTGATGGAAGCCTGTCGGGAAGTGATCCGTAAAAATAGCCTGACCAGCGCCTATATCCGCCCGCTGGTCTTCGTCGGCGACGTCGGCATGGGCGTCAACCCGCCGGACGGTTACAGCACCGATGTCATTATCGCCGCCTTCCCGTGGGGCGCCTACCTGGGCGCTGAAGCGCTGGAGCAGGGCATCGATGCGATGGTCTCCTCCTGGAACCGCGCCGCGCCGAACACCATTCCGACCGCGGCCAAAGCGGGCGGTAACTACCTCTCCTCCCTGCTGGTCGGCAGCGAAGCGCGCCGCCACGGCTATCAGGAGGGTATCGCCCTTGACGTGAACGGCTATATCTCCGAAGGCGCCGGCGAAAACCTGTTTGAAGTGAAAGACGGCGTTATCTTCACGCCGCCGTTCACCTCTTCCGCGCTGCCGGGCATCACCCGTGATGCGATCATCAAGCTGGCGAAAGATCTCGGTATCGAGGTTCGCGAGCAGGTCCTGTCCCGCGAATCCCTCTACCTGGCCGATGAAGTGTTTATGTCCGGCACGGCGGCAGAAATTACGCCGGTACGCAGCGTAGACGGTATTCAGGTCGGCGAAGGCCGCTGCGGTCCGGTCACTAAGCGCATTCAGCAAGCATTCTTTGGCCTCTTCACCGGTGAAACCGAGGATAAATGGGGCTGGTTGGATCAGGTTAACGCATAAGCATAAATCAGGGGCGGCACGCACCGCCCCATTGATAAGTCAGACGGGAGTAAACAGAGCATGCCTAAGTATCGTTCCGCCACCACCACCCACGGGCGCAATATGGCGGGTGCCCGCGCGCTGTGGCGCGCAACGGGAATGACCGACGCGGATTTCGGAAAGCCGATTATCGCCGTGGTCAACTCCTTTACCCAGTTCGTGCCGGGCCACGTGCACCTGCGCGACCTCGGTAAACTGGTTGCCGAGCAAATTGAAGCCGCAGGCGGCGTGGCGAAAGAGTTTAATACCATTGCGGTGGATGACGGCATCGCGATGGGACACGGGGGTATGCTCTATTCACTGCCGTCGCGCGAGCTCATCGCCGACTCGGTAGAGTACATGGTCAACGCCCACTGTGCGGACGCGATGGTGTGTATCTCCAACTGCGACAAAATCACTCCCGGGATGTTGATGGCCTCCCTGCGCCTCAATATTCCGGTAATTTTCGTTTCCGGGGGCCCGATGGAGGCCGGTAAAACCAAGCTTTCCGACCAGATAATCAAGCTCGACCTGGTGGACGCGATGATCCAGGGCGCCGACCCTAAAGTGTCCGACGATCAGAGTAATCAGGTGGAGCGCTCCGCCTGTCCGACCTGCGGCTCCTGCTCCGGGATGTTCACCGCCAACTCGATGAACTGTTTGACCGAAGCGCTGGGCCTGTCGCAGCCGGGCAACGGCTCGCTGCTGGCGACCCACGCGGACCGTAAGGATCTGTTTATCAACGCCGGCAAGCGCATCGTGGCGCTGACTAAGCGCTACTATGAACAGGACGACGATTCGGCCCTGCCGCGTAATATCGCCAGCAAGGCCGCCTTCGAGAATGCGATGACGCTGGATATCGCCATGGGCGGTTCTACCAACACCGTTCTGCACCTGCTGGCCGCCGCGCAGGAAGCGGAAATCGACTTCACCATGAGCGATATCGACCGGCTTTCCCGCAAAGTGCCGCAGCTGTGCAAAGTGGCGCCGAGCACCCAGAAATACCATATGGAAGACGTCCACCGCGCGGGCGGCGTACTCGGGATCCTCGGCGAGCTGGATCGCGCCGGACTTATTAATCGCGAGGTGAAAAACGTCCTCGGCTTAACGCTGCCGGAAACGCTCAAGCGTTATGACGTGATGGTGACCGACGATCCGGCGGTGAAAAGCATGTTCCGCGCGGGCCCGGCGGGGATTCGCACGACGAAGGCCTTCTCGCAGAACTGCCGCTGGGACTCGCTGGACGACGACCGCGCCGAAGGCTGCATCCGCTCGCTGGAGCACGCCTACAGCAAGGACGGCGGGCTGGCGGTGCTGTACGGCAACTTCGCGGAGAACGGCTGTATCGTTAAAACGGCGGGAGTCGACGACAGCAACCTGACGTTTACCGGCTCCGCAAAGGTTTATGAGAGCCAGGATGATGCCGTTGAGGCGATTCTGGGCGGAAAAGTGGTGGCCGGTGACGTGGTGGTGATCCGCTACGAAGGGCCGAAAGGCGGACCGGGAATGCAGGAAATGCTCTATCCGACCAGCTTCCTGAAGTCGATGGGGCTGGGCAAAGCCTGCGCGCTGATCACTGATGGACGCTTCTCCGGCGGCACTTCCGGTCTCTCTATCGGCCACGTTTCGCCAGAGGCCGCAGCCGGCGGCAACATCGGGCTGATTGAAGACGGTGATACCATCGCCATCGACATTCCGCGTCGCAGCATCCAGCTGCAGATCGACGACCGGGAGCTGGCGGCACGTCGGGAAGCGCAGGAGGCCCGGGGCGATAAAGCCTGGACGCCGCGCGACCGCCAGCGTCAGGTCTCGTTCGCGCTTCGCGCCTACGCCAGTCTCGCCACCAGCGCCGATAAGGGCGCCGTGCGGGATAAATCAAAACTTGGGGGCTAATGATGTCCGAGCCCCAAACGCTGTCAGCCGCGCCGGAGGGCGCGGAATACCTTCGGGCGGTGCTGCGCGCGCCGGTGTACGAGGCCGTCCAGGTCACGCCGCTGCAGAAGATGGACAAACTCTCCTCGCGTCTTGATAACGTCATTCTGGTCAAGCGCGAAGACCGGCAGCCGGTGCACAGCTTCAAGCTGCGCGGCGCCTACGCGATGATGGCCGGCCTGACGGAGGAGCAGAAGGCCCACGGCGTAATCACTGCCTCGGCGGGTAACCACGCCCAGGGCGTGGCGTTCTCGTCCGCCCGGCTCGGCATCAAGGCACTGATCGTGATGCCGGTGGCTACCGCCGACATCAAGGTCGACGCGGTGCGCGGCTTCGGCGGCGAGGTGCTGCTGCACGGCGCCAATTTTGATGAGGCGAAGGCGAAGGCGATTGAACTGTCGCAGCAGCAGGGCTTCACCTGGGTGCCGCCGTTCGATCATCCGATGGTTATCGCCGGACAGGGCACGCTGGCCCTTGAGCTGCTGCGCCAGGATGCGCACATCGACCGGGTCTTCGTGCCGGTGGGCGGCGGCGGCCTGGCGGCCGGCGTGGCGGTACTTATCAAACAGCTGATGCCGCAGATTAAGGTCATCGGCGTGGAGAGCGAAGATTCCGCCTGCCTGAAGGCCGCGCTGGAGGCGGGGCATCCGGTGGATCTGCCGCGCGTCGGGCTGTTTGCCGAGGGTGTGGCGGTGAAGCGCATCGGCGATGAAACCTTCCGCCTGTGCCAGTCCTGCCTGGACGATGTGGTCACGGTGGACAGCGACGCCATCTGCGCGGCGATGAAGGATCTGTTTGAAGACGTCCGCGCCATCGCGGAGCCGTCTGGCGCGCTGGCGCTGGCCGGGATGAAGAAGTATATCGCCCAGCACAACATTCGCGGCGAGCGGCTGGCGCACGTACTGTCGGGGGCGAACGTCAACTTCCACGGCCTGCGCTACGTGTCCGAGCGCTGCGAGCTGGGCGAGCAGCGCGAGGCCCTGCTGGCGGTGACCATCCCGGAAGAGCAGGGCAGCTTCCTCAAGTTTTGCCAGCTGCTGGGCGGCCGGGCGGTGACGGAGTTTAACTATCGCTTTGCCGATGCGAAAAACGCCTGCATCTTCGTCGGCGTTCGCCTGAGCCGCGGCCTGGAGGAGCGCCAGGAGATCCTCAGCCAGCTGCGCGACGGCGGCTATGGCGTAGTGGATCTGTCGGATGACGAGATGGCTAAGCTGCACGTGCGCTACATGGTGGGCGGCCGCCCGTCGAAGCCGCTGCAGGAGCGTCTCTACAGCTTTGAGTTTCCCGAATCGCCGGGGGCGCTGCTCAAGTTCCTCTACACGCTGGGCACCCACTGGAACATCTCCCTGTTCCACTACCGCAGTCACGGTACCGACTACGGGCGAGTGCTGGCGGCCTTTGAGCTGGGCGATCACGAGCCGGATTTTGAAACCCGGCTCAACGAGCTGGGCTACGACTGCCACGACGAAACCGGCAATCCGGCCTTCCGCTTCTTTCTGGCGGGCTAGTTGCCCGGCAGAAGGTGCCAGAACGCATCAATCAGCGGCTCATGCAGCCGCTTTTTTTGTACGCAGACGCCGAGCTCAAACGGCGTTTTCTCATCGCTGCGCTCCAGGATCATCACCCTGTTGCGCACCGGCTCCGGGCTGTTCTCCAGTACGATTTCCGGGATCAGCGCCACGCCGCAGCCCAGCGCCACCATCGACACCATCGCCTCATGGCCGCCCACGGTCGCGTAAATTGACGGATTGCTTAACTTGTGGCGGCGAAACCACAGTTCGATGCGCCGCCGCACCGGCCCCTGATCCGGCAGAATAAACGGCACCGTGGCCCAGTCCGGCTTCTCCTGGCTCACCTGGCTGCGCACCGGACAGGGCAGGGCCGGCGCAATCAGCACCACCGCCAGATTCTCCAGCATGGAAAAAGCCACGGCGCCGGGCAGCGTCTCCGGCTTGCCGGCAATGGCCAGATCGGCTTCGCCGGTTACCACTTTCTCCATCGCGTCGGCGGCATCGCCGGTTGAGAGCTTGATCTCGACCGAGGGATGCGCGGCGCGGAAGCGGTCGAGGATCGGCGGCAGGTGGCTGTAGGCCGCCGTGACCGAACAGAACAGATGCAGTTCGCCGGAGAGCGAAGGCCCCTTCTGGTCAATGGCGTGGCGCAGCTGCTGATACTGCAGCAGCGTCTGCTGGGCGAAGGTGCGCAGCTCTTCGCCCGCTTCGGTCAGGGTCACCGTGCGGTTGTCGCGCACGAACAGCGGCTGGCCGAGGTCCTCCTCCAGGCGCTGGATCTGCCGGGAGAGCGTGGAGGGACTGACGTGCATGGCCCGCGCGCTGCGGCCAAAGTGGCGGCTTTCCGCCAGATGGAGGAACATCTTCAGGTCGCGTATATCCACCGCTTTTCTCCTGGCTGTTTATGTTGCATATGTTGCAACGTTATGTTGTGAATATATCAATTTCCGCAATGAATTTCCTGTTGTAATGTGGGTACATTGTCGTCAAACGGCGAAACAAATAATAAGCAACACAACATCACGAGGAATCACCATGGCTAACTACTTCAATACACTGAACCTGCGCCAGCAGCTGGCGCAGCTGGGCAAATGCCGCTTTATGGCGCGTGACGAATTCGCCGACGGCGCAAGCTTCCTGCAGGGTAAAAAAGTGGTCATCGTCGGCTGCGGCGCTCAGGGTCTCAACCAGGGCCTGAACATGCGTGATTCCGGGCTGGATATCGCCTACGCCCTGCGTAAAGAGGCGATTGCCGAGAAGCGCGCCTCCTGGCGTAAAGCGACCGACAACGGCTTTAAGGTCGGGACTTACGAAGAGCTGATCCCGCAGGCGGACCTGGTGGTCAACCTGACGCCGGACAAGCAGCACTCTGACGTGGTGCGCGCCGTACAGCCGCTGATGAAAGACGGCGCGGCGCTCGGCTACTCCCACGGCTTTAACATCGTTGAAGTGGGCGAGCAGATCCGTAAAGACATCACCGTAGTAATGGTGGCGCCGAAGTGTCCGGGCACCGAAGTGCGCGAAGAGTACAAGCGCGGTTTCGGCGTACCGACCCTGATCGCCGTTCATCCGGAAAACGATCCGAAAGGCGAAGGCATGGCCATCGCCAAAGCCTGGGCGGCGGCCACCGGCGGCCACCGCGCGGGCGTACTGGAGTCCTCTTTCGTTGCGGAAGTGAAGTCTGACCTGATGGGCGAGCAGACTATCCTCTGCGGTATGCTGCAGGCCGGTTCTCTGCTCTGCTTCGACAAGCTGGTGCAGGACGGCGCGGAGCCGGCTTATGCCGAAAAACTGATCCAGTACGGCTGGGAAACCATCACCGAAGCTCTGAAGCAGGGCGGCATCACTCTGATGATGGACCGCCTCTCCAACCCGGCGAAACTGCGCGCTTACGCGCTCTCTGAACAGCTGAAAGAGATTATGGCGCCGCTGTTCCAGAAGCACATGGATGACATCATCTCCGGCGCGTTCTCCTCCGGTATGATGGCCGACTGGGCCAATGACGATAAAAAGCTGCTGACCTGGCGCGAAGAGACCGGTAAAACCGCGTTTGAAACTGCGCCGCAGCAGGAAGGCAAGATTGGCGAGCAGGAGTACTTTGACAACGGCGTGCTGATGATCGCGATGGTGAAAGCGGGCGTTGAGCTGGCGTTCGAAACCATGGTGGACTCCGGCATCATCGAAGAGTCAGCTTACTACGAGTCGCTGCACGAGCTGCCGCTGATTGCGAACACCATTGCCCGTAAGCGCCTGTACGAGATGAACGTGGTTATCTCCGATACCGCCGAGTACGGAAACTACCTCTTCTCCTACGCCTGCGTACCGCTGCTGAAGGAGTTTATGACCACGCTGCAGCCGGGCGACCTGGGTAAAGCTATCGCCGAAGGCGCGGTGGATAACGCCCAACTGCGCGACGTCAACGAAGCGATCCGCGGCCATGCGATTGAGCAGGTAGGTAAGAAGCTGCGCGGCTACATGACCGATATGAAGCGTATTGCAGTTGCGGGTTAAGCCCTGATTGCTAAGGCCCGGCAGGCTGCAAACCTGCCGGGCTTTTTTATTATTTGCGGTACAGCACTTTGATGACGTGGTAGCCAAACTGGGTGTGCAGCGGGCCCACCGGCTCCAGCTCCGGGCAGGAGAAGACCACTTTATCGAATGCCGGAACCATCTGGCCCTGGCGGAACTCGCCCAGATCGCCGCCGCGCTTGCCCGACGGGCAGATGGAGTGCTTCTTCGCCAGCTTGCCAAAGTCGGCGCCGTTTTTGAGCTGCTCCAGAAGATCCAGAGCCAGTTTCTCTTCTTTAACAAGGATATGCAGTGCTGCTGCTGTTTTTGCCATGATCGTGCCTTGAGTGGTGTGGTTCAGGCTCGCTATACTACCACGCTCTGTTTCTTCCCTCCTTTCTTTCATTGAGTGACCCTATGCGTTTAAACCCCGGACAACAGCAAGCCGTCGAATTCGTCACCGGACCCTGCCTGGTGCTGGCGGGCGCGGGCTCCGGCAAAACGCGCGTGATCACCAACAAAATCGCCCACCTGATCCACCACTGCGGCTATCAGGCCCGCCATATTGCGGCGGTGACCTTTACCAATAAGGCGGCACGGGAAATGAAGGAGCGCGTGGCGCAGACGCTGGGGCGCAAAGAGGCGCGCGGGCTGATGATCTCTACTTTCCACACCCTGGGGCTGGAAATTATCAAGCGCGAGTTTGCCGCCCTGGGGATGAAGTCCAACTTCTCGCTGTTTGACGACACCGACCAGACTGCGCTGCTGAAAGAGCTGACGGAAGGGCTGATCGAAGACGACAAGGTGCTGTTCCAGCAGCTGATCTCGACGATCTCCAACTGGAAAAACGATCTGCTGACGCCGGCGCAGGCCGCTGTCCAGGCAAAAGGTGAGCGGGATCGGATCTTCGCCCACTGCTACGGCCTGTACGACGCGCACATGAAGGCGTGCAACGTCCTCGATTTCGACGATCTGATCCTGCTGCCGACGCTGCTGCTGCAGCGCAACGAAGAGGTGCGCGAGCGCTGGCAGAATAAAATTCGCTATCTGCTGGTGGATGAGTATCAGGATACCAACACCAGCCAGTACGAGCTGGTGAAGCTGCTGGTGGGCGCCAGGGCCCGCTTTACCGTGGTGGGTGACGACGATCAGTCGATCTACTCCTGGCGCGGCGCCCGTCCCCAGAATCTGGTGCTGCTGAGCCAGGACTTCCCGGCGCTGCAGGTGATTAAGCTGGAGCAGAATTACCGCTCCTCCGGGCGTATCCTGAAGGCGGCAAATATCCTGATTGCCAACAACCCGCACGTCTTCGAGAAGAAGCTGTTCTCCGAGCTGGGCTACGGCGCTGAGCTGAAGGTACTGAGCGCCAACCACGAAGAGCACGAGGCGGAGCGGGTGGCCGGCGAGCTGATCGCCCACCACTTCATTAACAAGACGCAGTACAAAGACTACGCCATTCTTTATCGCGGTAACCACCAGTCGCGGGTGTTTGAAAAGCTGCTGATGCAGAACCGCATTCCGTACCGCATCTCCGGCGGCACCTCGTTCTTTTCGCGCCCGGAGATCAAGGATCTGCTGGCCTACCTGCGGGTGCTGACCAATCCGGATGACGACAGCGCCTTCCTGCGCATCGTCAACACGCCGAAGCGCGAAATCGGCCCGGCGACGCTGCAGAAGCTGGGCGAGTGGGCCACGAGCCGGAGCAAAGGCATGTTTGCCGCCAGCTTTGATATGGGCCTGACCCAGACCCTGAGCGGGCGCGGCTATGAGGCGCTGACCCGCTTTACCCACTGGCTGGCGGAAGTGCAGCGCCTGGCCGAGCGCGAGCCGATTGCGGCGGTGCGCGATCTGATCCACGGCATCGACTATGAGTCCTGGCTGTTTGAAACCTCGCCGAGCCCGAAGGCCGCCGAGATGCGGATGAAGAACGTCAATACCCTCTTCGGCTGGATGACCGAGATGCTGGAGGGCTCCGATCTTGAGGAGCCGATGACCCTGACCCAGGTGGTGACCCGCTTTACCCTGCGCGACATGATGGAGCGCGGCGAAAGCGACGAAGAGCTGGATCAGGTGCAGCTGATGACCCTCCACGCCTCGAAAGGGCTGGAGTTCCCCTACGTTTACCTGGTGGGGATGGAAGAGGGGCTGCTGCCGCACCAGAGCAGCATCGACGAGGATAACGTTGATGAAGAGCGTCGGCTGGCCTACGTCGGTATCACCCGCGCGCAGAAAGAGCTGACCTTCACCCTGTGCAAAGAGCGCCGGCAGTACGGCGAGCTGGTGCGCCCGGAGCCGAGCCGCTTCCTGCTGGAGCTGCCGCAGGACGATCTGGTCTGGGAGCAGGCGCGCAAGGTTATTTCAGCAGAAGAGCGGATGCATAAAGGGCAGGCGAACGTGGCCAGCATCAAAGAGATGCTGGCGAAGGCAAAAGGTAAGGCGTAGGGACTACTTGATAACCAGCGGCCAGTGGACGTAGCTCTGCCACTGGCTCTCCTGCAGCACCAGCTCCGCACCCAGCGGATGCGACGCCAGCCAGCCTTCCGGCAGCGTCAGGGTCAGCGCTTCGCCTTCGGCCGCGACGGCAATCGCCGGCACGATATCGTCCCGGCGGCGGGTGGCGAACAGGATTGCCAGCCGCAGCAGTCGGCAGAGCCGGTCCGCCAGCTGCGGCGGGACGGCATTCTGCTGATGCAGGGCGGGCAGATCGACGGCGTTGGTCTGATTCAGCAAAAGCGTCGCCAGCAGCTGCTTTTGCGCCGGGGTAAAGCCCGGCATCGCCAGATTCTGCACCAGATAGGCCGCGTGCTGCGGCGCGCGCTTAAAATCGACGCTGAGGCCGATTTCATGCAGTTCGCAGGCGCTCAGCAGCAGCTCGCGGCTGAGCGGGTCGAACTCCCAGCTATCCGCCAGCCGATCGGCAAACCACGACGCCAGCTGCGTAACCCGGTGCGCCTGCTCGGTGTCGACCATAAAGCGGCGCTGAATATTGCGCAGCGTGCGGCTGCGGATATCCTCATCAACGGTCAGATGCAGCATGCCGTAAATCAGACCTTCGCGCAGGGCGCCGCCCGCCAGCGTCATGTAGCTGATGTTCAGTTCATTAAAGATAGCCAGCAGGATCGCCAGGCCGCTGGGGAAAACCAGCGCCCGCTCAAGGGTCAGGCCCTCTATTTCCAGCTCTTCCAGGCGCCCGCACTGGATAGCGCGCTGGCGCAGCTGCAGCAGCTTGTCGAGGGTGATACGTTCATCCATCCCCTGCGCCATCATGATCTCCTGCAGCGCCTGCACCGTGCCCGAGGCGCCGACGCAGACCTTCCAGCCGTGGCGGCGAAGTTCGTCGGCCGCCGGGCGCAGTACATCGCGCGCGGCCTGCTCTGCGGCATCGAAGTGGGCCTGGTCAAGATTGCGGTCAGAGAAGTAGCGTTCAAGCCAGGTGACGCAGCCCATCGACAGGCTGTTCAGCGAGGTGGTCTGCGCGCCGGTCCCGGTCACCAGTTCGGTGCTGGCGCCGCCGATATCGACCACCAGGCGGCGATCGTCGCCGCCGGTGGTGTGGGCGACACCCTGATAAATCAGGCGCGCCTCCTCTTCACCGCTGATCACCTGTACGGGACAGCCGAGGATCTCTTCGGCTTTGGCGATAAAGACATCGGCATTGGTGGCGATGCGCAGCGTGGCGGTAGCGACGGCGCGCGTCTGCGCGTGGGGAATGTCCTGCAGGCGCTCGGCAAACAGGCGCAGGCACTGCCAGCCGCGCTCCATGGCCTCCTCAGAGAGGCTGTTATCGTCGTTGAGTCCGGCGGCAAGCCGGACTTTGCGCTTAATGCGCGCCACGGTCTGGATACTCCCCGCCACTTCGCGCACAACCAGCATATGGAAACTGTTGGAACCGAGATCGATAGCGGCGTACAGCGAAGAGGCGGAGCTGAGCATAGTGCGATTAACCTGAGCGACGACGGTTACGCGGCGCACCGCCACCCGAGCGGCGCGGACCATTGCCCGGACGAGGCCGCGTCAGGCGCAGCGCCTTCGGCAAATCCTTCATCAGCGCATCCGGATTGTACTTACTGACCGGAACGGAGTGGCCGATGTAGGTCTCAATGGCCGGCAGATTCAGGGCATACTCTTCACAGGCGAGACTGATAGAGTGGCCGCTGGCGCCGGCGCGACCGGTACGGCCGATGCGGTGAACGTAGTCCTCGCAGTCGTCGGGCAGATCGTAGTTAAAGACGTGGGTCACGGCCGGAATGTGCAGGCCGCGGGCCGCAACGTCGGTAGCCACCAGAATATCGAGATTGCCCTGAGTGAAATCCTCAAGGATCCGCAGGCGTTTTTTCTGCGGCACGTCGCCGGTCAGCAGGCCCACGCGGTGACCGTCGGCGGCCAGATGGCCCCAGATATCTTCGCAGCGGTGCTTGGTGTTGGCGAAAATAATGGCGCGATCCGGCCACTCTTCTTCAATCAGGGTCTGCAGCAGGCGCATCTTCTCTTCGTTGGAAGGATAGAAGAGCTCCTCCTTAATGCGGTGCCCGGTTTTCTGCTCCGGCTCCACTTCAACGTATTCGGCGTTGTTCATCTGCTCAAACGCCAGTTCACGCACGCGGTAAGAGAGCGTTGCGGAGAAGAGCATGTTCAGGCGCTGATTGGCCTGCGGCATCCGGCGGAACAGCCAGCGAATATCTTTAATGAAGCCAAGATCGTACATGCGATCGGCTTCGTCGAGCACGACAACCTGGATAGCGCCGAGGTTAATGTAGTTCTGCTTGGTGTAATCAATGAGGCGGCCGGTGGTGCCGATCAGAATATCAACGCCGCTTTCCAGCACTTTCAGCTGCTTATCATAGCCGTCGCCGCCGTAGGCGAGACCGAGCTTAAGGCCGGTGGCCTTTGCCAGCGGCTCGGCGTCGGCGTGGATCTGCACCGCCAGTTCGCGCGTCGGGGCCATGATCAGCGCCCGGGGTTGGTTCACCTGACGGCCTTCTGCCGCCGGATGAGAGAGAAGATAATGGAACGCTGACGTCAGAAACGCCATCGTTTTGCCGGTACCGGTTTGCGCCTGACCTGCGACGTCACGGCCTGCCAGGGTCAGCGGGAGCGCTAAAGCCTGAATGGGCGTGCAATTGTGAAACCCTTTACTTTCAAGGGATTCTACGACTTTTGGGTGCAGGGCGAAGTCGGAAAACTTCTGTTCTGTTAAATGTGTTTTGCTCATAGTGTGGTAGAATATCAGCTTACTATTGCATTAAGAAAGCGTATCCGGTGAAATAACGTCAACCTAAGTTGGCTAAAGCAAGATCAATATGGCTTTGTTTGCCGATTAATGCTACACCAACGCATCAGGCTTATTCCTGCGGAGTTATATATGAGCGATAAAATTATTCACCTGACTGACGACAGTTTTGACACGGACGTACTCAAGGCTGACGGGCTGATCCTCGTCGATTTCTGGGCAGAGTGGTGTGGTCCGTGCAAAATGATCGCCCCGATTCTGGATGAAGTCGCTACCGAGTATCAAGGCAAGCTGACCATCGCGAAACTGAATATCGATCAGAACCCGGGCACTGCGCCGAAATACGGCATTCGCGGTATCCCGACGCTGCTGCTGTTTAAGAACGGCGAAGTGGTAGCGACCAAAGTTGGCGCCCTGTCTAAAGGCCAGCTGAAAGAGTTCCTGGACGCTAACCTCGCCTGATTAGCGCCGATGGCAACGTCCGGTGCTCTTAAAATGAATGGACCGCTGGACGCTTGCCTGAAGTCGTGCTAAGTTAACATTGACTTCGTTTTAAACATACCTTATGTAGTTTGAATCTGATTTAGCCAACGCTTCCCGTACCTTTTTATTACCTACGCGTGAAGCCGAAAGATTCCAGGCTTACTACTTTTCCGTCTCGTCGTTCCAGTTCTGCGCTCTTACCTTGACCAGGCCGCGTACAGACATGAGTGGGAAGCCGTAAACAGGCATGGATGTTCCTGCCATACCATTCACAATTACGTTCGAGATTTACCCCTCACATCACTATGAATCTTACCGAATTAAAGAATACGCCGGTTTCTGAGCTGATTACTCTCGGCGAAAATATGGGGCTTGAGAACCTCGCCCGCATGCGCAAGCAGGACATCATTTTTGCCATCCTGAAGCAGCATGCGAAGAGTGGCGAAGATATCTTTGGCGACGGTGTGCTGGAGATTCTGCAGGATGGATTTGGTTTCCTCCGCTCCGCAGACAGCTCCTACCTCGCCGGTCCCGACGACATCTACGTATCTCCCAGCCAAATCCGCCGCTTCAACCTCCGTACTGGTGACACCATTTCAGGTAAGATTCGTCCGCCGAAAGAGGGCGAGCGTTATTTTGCACTGTTGAAAGTTAACGAAGTTAACTACGACAAGCCTGAAAATGCGCGCAACAAGATCCTGTTCGAGAACCTGACGCCGCTGCACGCCAACTCTCGCCTGCGCATGGAGCGCGGTAACGGCTCTACCGAAGACTTAACCGCACGTGTACTGGATCTGGCTTCGCCGATCGGTCGCGGCCAGCGTGGTCTGATTGTGGCGCCGCCGAAAGCGGGTAAAACCATGCTGCTGCAGAACATTGCGCAGAGCATCGCCTACAATCACCCGGACTGTGTGCTGATGGTGCTGCTTATCGACGAACGTCCGGAAGAAGTGACCGAGATGCAGCGTCTGGTTAAAGGTGAAGTTGTCGCTTCTACCTTTGATGAACCAGCCTCACGCCACGTTCAGGTGGCCGAAATGGTGATTGAGAAGGCCAAGCGCCTGGTTGAGCACAAGAAAGACGTGATCATCCTCCTCGACTCTATTACCCGCCTGGCGCGCGCCTACAACACCGTGGTACCTGCCTCTGGTAAAGTGCTGACCGGTGGTGTGGACGCTAACGCCCTGCACCGTCCGAAGCGCTTCTTCGGTGCGGCCCGTAACGTGGAGGAGGGCGGCAGCCTGACCATCATCGCGACCGCGCTGATCGACACCGGTTCGAAGATGGACGAAGTTATCTACGAAGAGTTTAAAGGCACCGGTAACATGGAGCTGCACCTCTCCCGTAAGATTGCTGAAAAACGCGTCTTCCCGGCTATCGACTACAACCGCTCCGGTACCCGTAAAGAAGAGCTGCTTACCACTCAGGAAGAGCTGCAGAAGATGTGGATCCTGCGTAAAATCATCCATCCGATGGGTGAAATCGACGCGATGGAGTTCCTCATCAATAAGCTGGCGATGACCAAAACTAACGACGACTTCTTCGACATGATGAAGCGTTCGTAAGCATCCGCCTCTCTGAACGCCACGCGCTGCGTGGCGTTTTTGTTTTTGTTTAAGGTCAAAACAGGCGCTGCAAATGTATGTCCAGAATGCTTAGCGTCGTTATCCTTCGCAGAAGGACTTTAATTGATAAGTATCTGTTCAAAATACAGGCAACTTCCCGAAATCTCAGTTTTCTTCCTCTTCTGAATACTGACTATCGTGAGTATACTTTCGCTAACAATTTTCCAGAGAGTACCTACTGTGAATTTACTGACCGCCGGTACTGATTTAATCAGTATTTTTCTATTCACAACCCTGTTTCTCTTTATCGCGCGTAAGGTAGCAAAACGCATTGGGCTGGTGGATAAGCCTAATTACCGCAAGCGCCATCAAGGACTGATCCCACTTGTGGGAGGTATCTCAGTTTATGCGGGGCTGTGCTTTTCATTTGCGATAGCCAGATACTATATTCCCCACGCTAGCCTTTACCTCTCGTGTGCAGGAGTCCTAGTCCTGGTCGGGGCTCTCGACGACAGGTTTGATATTAGCGTGAAGTTTCGCGCTACCGTTCAGGCGCTCATCGGCGTAGTGATGATGGTGTTTGGCGGGCTTTATCTGAGTAGCCTGGGCTATATTTTTGGCTCCTGGGAACTTGTTCTCGGCCCATTCGGCTATTTTCTGACGCTGTTTGCAGTATGGGCTGCGATTAACGCTTTTAACATGGTTGACGGCATCGACGGCCTGCTCGGTGGACTCTCGTGTGTTTCATTCGCGGCTATCGGCATTATTTTGCTCTTTGACGGTCAGACCAGCCTGGCGATGTGGTGTTTTGCGATGATCGCTGCCATTATCCCATACATTATGCTTAACCTCGGCTTTCTGGGGCGGCGCTATAAAGTTTTTATGGGCGATGCGGGTAGTACCTTGATAGGCTTCACTGTCATCTGGATCCTGATGGAGACTACTCAGGGTAAGACACACCCTATTAGCCCGGTTACTGCCCTGTGGCTGATTGCTATTCCGCTAATGGACATGGTTGCCATCATGTACCGTCGCCTGCGCAAAGGAATGAGCCCCTTCTCTCCTGACCGCCAGCATATCCACCATCTGATCATGCGCGCCGGTTTTACTTCCCGACAAGCCTTTATGCTCATCACTCTGTCTGCGGCCCTGTTGGCAGGTATCGGCGTTCTGGGTGAATACACACATATTCTTCCTGAATGGGGAATGCTGGTGTTATTTGGTATGGCCTTTTTCCTGTACGGTTACTGCATTAAACGTGCCTGGAAAGTGGCGCGCTTTATCAAGCGCGTGAAGAGACGCATGCGCCGCAATAGCGATCGGTCGCCCACATAACTCAAACACTATGGACGCAAGATGACTCAACAAATGCCGGGAGCCACATCCGTGAATGCTGAGAATGAGCTGGATATTCGCGGGCTGTTTTGCACGCTGTGGTCGGGGAAGCGATGGATACTGTGCATCGCGCTGCTTTTTGCCCTGATAGCGCTTGTTTACACCTTCTTTGCGCGCCAGGAGTGGAGCGCAACGGCGATCACCGATCGCCCGACCGTCAATATGCTGGGCGGCTTCTACTCCCAGCAGCAGTTTCTGCGCAATCTCGACATTCGCGCCAATCTGGCAACGCCGGACCAGCCTTCGGTGATGGACGAGTCCTACAAAGAGTTCATCATGCAGCTCGCCTCGTGGGATACGCGCCGCGAGTTCTGGGCGCAAACGGACTACTACAAGCAGCGCCAGTCGGGCAACGCCCGCAACGATGCCGCGCTGCTGGACGAGCTGATTAACGATATTCAGTTTATGCCGGGCGATGCGGCAAAAAACCTCAATGACAGCGTCCGGCTGGTGGCCGAAACGGCGCCGGATGCTAACAACCTGCTGCGCCAGTACGTGGCGTTTGCCAGCGAGCGCGCCGCGCGTCACCTTAACGATGAGCTGAAGGGCGCGTGGGCCGCGCGCACTATACAGATGAAGGCGCAGGTTAAGCGCCAGGATGAAGTCGCCCACGCTATCTTCGACAGGCGCATCCACAGCATCCAGCAGGCGCTGAAGGTGGCGCAGCAGAATAACATCTCCCGCAGTGAGACAGACGTACCGGCAGAAGAGCTGCCGGACTCTGAGCTGTTCCTGCTGGGGCGGCCAATGCTGCAGGCCCGCCTCGAAAATCTGCAGGCCGTCGGGCCGGAGTTCGATCTGGACTACGACCAGAACCGCGCCATGCTCACCACGCTCAACGTGGGCCCGACGCTTGATCCGCGTTTTCAGACCTACCGCTACCTGCGCACGCCGGAAGAGCCGGTAAAACGCGACAGCCCTCGCCGCTTGTTCCTGATGATCATGTGGGGGATCGTGGGCGGCCTGATAGGCGCGGGCGTTGCGCTGGTGCGCCGTCGTGCGTCGTAAAAAGGCTGCTGTGATGAGGGCATACGGCCCTCATCCTCTATTTTAAGAGAAAAGACGTGAAAGTACTGACTGTATTCGGCACAAGACCAGAGGCGATAAAAATGGCCCCGCTGGTTCATGCTCTGGCAAAGGACCCTCATTTCGAGGCAAAAGTATGCGTAACCGCACAGCACCGCGAGATGCTCGATCAGGTGCTGCGGCTGTTTTCCATTGTGCCGGATTACGATCTTAACATCATGAAGCCCGGCCAGGGGCTGACCGAGATCACCTGTCGGATACTGGAAGGGCTAAAGCCCGTCCTTGAGTCTTTCAAACCGGACGTTGTGCTGGTGCACGGCGATACCACCACGACGCTTGCCGCAAGCCTTGCCGCCTTTTATCAGCGCATCCCTATCGGCCACGTTGAGGCCGGGCTGAGGACGGGCGATCTGCTCTCGCCGTGGCCGGAGGAGGCGAACCGCACCCTGACCGGCCATCTGGCAAACTATCACTTCGCCCCGACCGAGAACTCGCGGCAAAACCTGCTGACCGAGCATCTGTCCGATAGCCGCATTGTGGTCACCGGCAACACCGTGATCGACGCCCTGCTGTGGGTGCGCGACAGCGTCCTGAGCGAGGCGTCGCTGCAAAGCGAGATGGCCGCGCGCTACCCTTTCCTCGCCGGTGATAAAAAGACGATTCTGGTCACCGGTCACCGTCGGGAGAGCTTTGGCGCAGGCTTCGAACAGATCTGCCACGCGCTGGCCGACATTGCCGCCGCGAACGCCGATGTGCAGATCGTCTATCCGGTGCATATGAATCCGCAGGTCAGAGAGCCGGTTAACCGCATTCTCGGCCACATCGATAACGTCAGGCTTATTGAGCCGCAGGACTATCTGCCCTTCGTCTGGCTGATGGACCAGTCCTGGATGATTCTGACCGACTCCGGCGGTATTCAGGAAGAGGCGCCCTCCCTCGGCAAACCGGTGCTGGTGATGCGCGATACCACCGAGCGGCCGGAGGCCGTGGAGGCCGGGACCGTGAAGCTGGTGGGCACCGATCGCCGGCGGATCATTGATGAGGTGACCCGCCTGCTGCATGACGATGAGGCGTACCATGCGATGAGCCGCGCGCACAATCCCTATGGCGATGGCCAGGCCTGCGCCCGAATTCTGGCGGCCCTAAAACAGGATCAGTTACCACGATGAGCTTCTCAACTATCTCCGTTATTGGCCTCGGCTACATTGGCCTGCCGACGGTCGCCGCCTTCGCCTCGCGTCAGAAGCAGGTCGTGGGCGTTGATATTAATCAGGATACCGTCGATACCATTAACCGGGGTGAGATCCATATCGTTGAGCCGGATCTGGATAAGGTAGTGAAAGCCGCCGTGTCCGGCGGCTATCTGCGGGCCACGACCGTGCCGGTCGAGGCCGATGCCTATCTCATCGCCGTGCCGACGCCGTTTAAGGGCGAACACGAGCCGGATATGGCCTACGTGGAGTCGGCGGCGCGCTCTATTGCCCCGGTGCTCAGGAAGGGAGCGCTAGTGATCCTCGAATCTACCTCGCCGGTCGGCAGCACCGAGCAGATGGCGCAGTGGCTGGCGGAGATGCGTCCGGATCTGACTTTTCCGCAGCAGGTTGGCGAACAGGCAGACATCAACATCGCCTACTGCCCGGAGCGGGTACTGCCGGGACAGGTGATGGTGGAGCTGATTAAAAACGATCGCGTTATCGGCGGCATGACTCCGGTGTGCTCCGCCCGCGCCAGCGAGCTGTATAAGATTTTCCTCGAAGGCGAGTGCGTGGAAACCAATGCCCGCACCGCCGAAATGTGCAAGCTGACCGAGAACAGCTTCCGCGACGTCAATATTGCTTTTGCCAACGAGCTGTCGCTGATTTGCGCCGATCAGGGGATTAACGTCTGGGAGCTGATCCGCCTCGCCAATCGCCACCCGCGCGTGAACATCCTCAAGCCCGGTCCCGGCGTCGGCGGCCACTGCATCGCGGTCGACCCGTGGTTTATCGTGGCGCAGAATCCGGATCAGGCCCGCCTGATCCGCACCGCCCGCGAGGTTAACGACCACAAGCCACACTGGGTTATCAATCAGGTAAAGGCCGCCGTGGCCGACTGTCTGACCGCCAGCGGCAAGCGCGCCGCTGAAATCAGCATCGCCTGCTTTGGCTTGGCCTTTAAGCCTGATATCGACGATCTGCGCGAAAGCCCGTCGATGGAAATAGCCGAACTGATCGCCGACTGGCACAGCGGCGAAACGCAGGTGGTAGAGCCCAATATCCGGCGTCTGCCGAAAAAGCTCGAGGGTAAATGCGTCCTTGCCGGTCTCGATGCGGCGCTGAGCAGCGCCGACGTGCTGGTGATGCTGGTCGATCACAAGGCGTTTAAAGCGATAGACGGCGCGGCAATTACCCAGGCGTTTGTGGTGGACACTAAAGGAGTCTGGCGGTGAGTAAAATTCTGATCACCGGCGGCGCCGGCTTTATCGGCTCGGCGGTCGTGCGCCACATCATCAACAACACGCCCGATAGCGTGGTGGTGGTCGATAAGCTGACCTATGCCGGTAATCTGGCCTCGCTGGCGCCCGTCGCCGACAGCGAACGCTATGCCTTTGAAAAAGTGGATATCTGCGATCGCCCTGCGCTGGATGCGGTATTCCTCCGCCATCAGCCGGACATCGTGATGCACCTGGCGGCGGAGAGCCACGTGGACCGCTCTATTGACGGCCCGGCGGCCTTCATTGAGACCAATATCGTTGGCACCTACACGCTGCTGGAGGCCGCCCGCGGCTGGTGGAGCGGCTTAGGCACTGAGCAAAAAGCGGCCTTTCGCTTTCACCACATCTCCACCGATGAAGTCTACGGCGACCTGCACGGCAGCGATGATTTCTTTACCGAAACCACGCCCTATGCGCCAAGCAGCCCCTACTCAGCCTCCAAGGCGTCCAGCGATCATCTGGTCAGGGCATGGCTGCGCACCTACGGGCTGCCCACCCTGGTCACCAACTGCTCGAACAACTACGGCCCGTACCACTTCCCGGAAAAGCTGATCCCGCTGACGATCCTCAATGCTCTGGCCGGCAAGCCGCTGCCGGTCTACGGTAACGGTGAACAGATCCGCGACTGGCTCTACGTTGAAGACCACGCCCGCGCCCTTTATCGCGTGGCGACGGCCGGCAAGCCGGGCGAGACTTACAACATCGGTGGCCACAACGAGCGCAGGAATATTGACGTTGTGCGCACGGTCTGCGCGCTGCTGGAAGAGCTGGCGCCGCAAAAGCCGGCGGGCGTCGGACATTATGAAGCGCTTATTACCTTCGTTACCGACCGCCCCGGCCACGATGTTCGCTACGCGATAGACGCCGCGAAGATAGCCCGCGAACTTGGCTGGCTGCCGGAGGAGACGTTTGAGAGCGGCATGCGTAAAACCGTAGCCTGGTATCTGGCGAATGAATCCTGGTGGCGGCAGGTGCTTGACGGCAGCTACCGGGGCGAACGTCTGGGCCTGAAGAGGTAAACGATGAAAGGCATTATTCTGGCCGGCGGGTCGGGAACGCGGCTCCATCCGATTACGCGCGGCGTTTCCAAACAGCTGCTGCCGATCTACGACAAGCCGATGATCTACCACCCGCTGTCGGTGCTGATGCTGGCCGGTATTCGCGAGATCCTGATCATCACCACGCCGGAAGACAAGCCCTCTTTTCAGCGCCTGCTGGGCGACGGCAGCGAGTTTGGCATTACGCTTCACTACGCCGAACAGCCCAGTCCGGACGGCCTTGCGCAGGCGTTCATCATTGGCGAAACATTTCTGAACGGTGATTCCGCCTGCCTGGTGCTGGGCGACAATATCTTTTTTGGCCAGGCCTTTAGCCCGAAGCTGCGCAGCGTAGCCGCCCGGACCGAAGGCGCTACCGTGTTTGGCTATCAGGTGATGGATCCGGAGCGCTTCGGCGTGGTGGAGTTTGATGACGACTTCCGCGCCCTCTCTCTGGAAGAGAAGCCGAAGCAGCCGAAATCGAACTGGGCGGTGACCGGACTCTATTTTTATGACGGTAAGGTTGTCGACTACGCGAAGCGCGTCAGGCCATCGGAGCGCGGCGAGCTGGAGATCACCTCCATTAACCAGATGTATCTCGATGACGGCCATCTGACGGTTGAACTGCTCGGCCGCGGCTTTGCCTGGCTGGATACCGGCACCCACGACAGCCTGATTGAGGCCAGCTCCTTCGTCCAGACCGTTGAGAAACGGCAGGGCTTTAAGATAGCCTGCCTCGAAGAGATTGCCTGGCGCAACGGCTGGCTGGATGATGACGGCCTGAAGCGCGCCGCCGCCCGGCTGGCGAAAACCGGCTACGGCCACTATCTTCTGGAGCTTCTCCGTGCCCGTCCGCGCCAGTATTGAACCCCTGCAGTGGGAGAGCGATTTCTTCGGCATCGCCAGCGCCATCGTGCGTCCGGACGCCGGCGCGCCGGCACTGACTCCTGAAGCCCTGGCGCCCTGGGCGCGGGTGCAGGCGAAAATTCCGGCGCAGCAAAATGAGCCGCTGGATGCGCTCCAGCAGCTCGGCTTCCGGCTGGTTGAGGGCGAAGTGGACCTCAGTCTGCGGGTCGCGGAGCATGCGCCCGATCCGCAGGCCGCCGTCGCCGCTGAGGCCGATATCCCCGCGCTGCGGGCGCTGGCGGCCCGGGCCTTCTCGCAGAGCCGCTTCCGCGCGCCCTGGTACCGCCCTGACGACAGCGGCCGCTTCTACGCCCAGTGGATTGAAAACGCGGTGCGCGGCACCTTTGACCACCAGTGTCTGGTGTTTCGCAGCGCCGGCGGTGAGATCCGCGCCTTTGTCTCCCTGCGCCAGCTTAGCGACAGCGAAGCGCGCATCGGCCTGCTGGCCGGGTGGGGCGCCGGTGAAATCCTGATGCAGGCGGCGGCGCACTGGGCGCGGCAGCGCGGCCTGGCGACGCTTAGGGTGGCGACCCAGGCGGGAAACACCGCCGCCCTTAATCGTTACATTCAAAGCGGGGCGACAGTCGTCGGCACCGCCTACTGGCTATACAGGTGAACAGATGATCCCTTTTAACGCCCCGCCGGTCGTCGGCACGGAACTGGACTATATGCAGGCCGCCATGAGCAGCGGCAAGCTGTGCGGCGACGGCGGCTTTACCCGTCGCTGCCAGCAGTGGATGGAGCAGCGCTTCGGCAGCGCCAAGGTCCTGCTGACGCCTTCCTGCACCGCGTCGCTGGAGATGGCGGCGCTGCTGCTGGATATTCAGCCCGGCGATGAAGTAATTATGCCGAGCTATACCTTCGTCTCCACCGCCAACGCCTTCGTGCTGCGCGGGGCGAAAATCGTCTTTGTTGACATCCGCGCCGATACCATGAATATCGACGAAACGCTGATTGAAGCGGCGATCACCGACAAAACGAAGGCCATCGTGCCGGTGCACTACGCGGGCGTGGCCTGCGAGATGGACGTCATCATGGCCATTGCCGGCAAATACAATCTGTTTGTGGTTGAAGACGCCGCGCAGGGCGTGATGTCCACCTATAAAGGGAAAGCGCTGGGGACCATCGGCCACATCGGCTGCTTCAGTTTCCACGAAACTAAAAACTACACCGCCGGCGGCGAGGGCGGGGCGACGCTGATTAACGATCGCGCCCTTATCGAGCGGGCGGAAATTATCCGTGAAAAGGGCACTAACCGCAGCCAGTTCTTCCGCGGCCAGGTGGACAAGTACACCTGGCGCGATATCGGCTCCAGCTACCTGATGGCCGATCTGCAGGCCGCCTATCTGTGGGCGCAGCTGGAGGCGGCGGACCGCATTAACCTGCAGCGCCTCAGCCTGTGGCAGACCTACTGCGATGCGCTGAAGCCGCTGGCGGACGCCGGGCGCATTGCGCTGCCGACGATCCCAGCGGACTGCCGCCACAACGCCCACATGTTTTACATCAAGCTGCGCGACGAAGCGGACCGCAGCCGGCTGATCGCCTGGCTGAAAGAGGCCGAGATCCTCGCCGTCTTCCACTACATTCCGCTGCATACCTCACCCGCAGGCGGCGCCTTTGGCCGTTTCCACGGCGATGACCGCTTTACTACCGCTGAAAGCGAGCGCCTGCTGCGCCTGCCGCTGTTCTACAACCTTTCGCCGGTTAACCAGCGCACGGTGATTAACTCGCTGCTGAGCTACTTCGCCTGATATGTCGCTGGCAAAAGCATCCATCTGGACGGCGGCCAGCACGCTGGTCAAAATTGGCGCCGGGCTGCTGGTCGTCAAGCTGCTGGCGGTCTCCTACGGGCCGTCCGGCATCGGCCAGGCGGGCAACTTCCGCCAGCTGGTAACGGTGCTCGGCGTGCTCGCGGGGGCCGGGATCTTCAACGGCGTCACCAAATACGTGGCCCAGTATCGCGACGAACCGCAGCAGCTGCGCGGCGTGGTTGGCACCGCCTCGGCGATGGTGCTCGGCTTCTCAACGTTGCTGGCGATAGCGTTCGTGCTGGCGGCGGCGCCCATCAGCCGGGCGCTGTTCGGTCACGATCACTATCAGGGGCTGGTGCGCCTCGTGGCGCTGGTGCAGCTGGGGATCGCCTGGGCGAACCTGCTGCTGGCCCTGCTGAAGGGCTTTCGCGACGCCGCCGGCAACGCGCTGGCGCTGATTGCCGGCAGCCTGATCGGCGTGCTGGCCTATCTGCTGTGCTGGAAAGTGGGCGGCTATCAGGGCGCGCTGCTCGGCCTGGCGCTGGTGCCGGCGCTGGCGGTGGTTCCGGCGGCGGTAATGCTGGCCCGGCGCAGGGCGATTCCTTTTGCTTATCTTCGCCCGCGCTGGGACGCGGTGCTGGCAGGGCGGCTCGGCAAGTTCACCCTGATGGCGCTCATTACCTCGGTCACGCTGCCGGTGGCTTACGTGATGATGCGAAACCTGCTGGCGGCCCACTACAGCTGGGACGAAGTGGGGATCTGGCAGGGGGTCAGCAGCATCTCCGACGCCTACCTGCAGTTTATTACCGCTTCCTTCAGCGTCTATCTGCTGCCGACCCTGTCGCGGCTGACCGCCAAAAGCGATATTACCCGCGAAATCGGCAAAGCGTTAAAATTCGTCCTGCCGGCGGTGGCCGCCGCCAGCCTGACGGTCTGGCTGCTGCGCGATTTCGCTATCTGGCTGCTGTTTTCAGCGAAGTTTACCGCCATGCGAGACCTGTTTGCCTGGCAGCTGGTGGGCGATGTGCTGAAGGTGGGCGCCTACGTTTACGGCTATCTGGTGATCGCCAGGGCGTCGCTGCGCCTGTATGTTCTGGCCGAAATAAGCCAGTTCGCGCTGCTGACCGCCTTTTCACACTGGCTGATCCCGAGCCACGGCGCCGCCGGGGCCGCCCAGGCCTACATGGCGACCTATATTGTCTATTTCGCGCTCTGTAGCAGCGTATTTCTTATCTGGCGTAAACGGGCATGACCGCACTGATACACGTACTGGGATCGGATATCCCGCACCACAACCAGACCGTGCTGCGCTTCTTCAATGAGGCGCTGGCGGCGGGGAGCGCGCACGCGCGTACTTTCATGGTGGTCGGCGACGCGGAGACGCTGGCGCCGCTGGCGCCGGCCCTGTCGCTGCAGTTTTTTAGCAGCAAGAAAGCGCTGGCGGACGCGGTGATTGCAAAGGCAAAAGCGGATCGCGGCCAGCGCTTCTTCTTCCACGGCCAGTTCAACACCGGGCTGTGGCTGGCGCTGCTCTCAGGCGGCATTAAGCCCGCGCAGTTTAACTGGCACATCTGGGGCGCAGATCTGTATGAGATCTCCCGCGGGCTGAAGTTTCGCCTGTTTTATCCGCTGCGGCGGATGGCGCAGGGGCGCGTCGGCTGCGTTTTCGCCACCCGGGGCGATCTGAGCTATTTCTCGGCCCGCCATCCCGGCCCGCGCGCGGAGCTGCTCTACTTCCCGACGCGGATGGATCCGGCGCTCAACACCATGCGCCGCGCGCCGCGCGAGGCGGGGCCGCTGACTATTCTGGTGGGCAACTCCGGCGACCGCAGCAACGAGCACATCGCCGCCCTGCGGGCCATCCATCAGCAGTTTGGCGATAGCGTCAACGTGGTGGTGCCGATGGGCTATCCGGATAATAACGACGCCTATATCAACGAGGTCAGCGCGGCGGGCGCCGCGCTGTTCAGCGCCCAGCGCCTGCAGGTCCTGCGCGACAGGCTGGCCTTCGACGACTATCTGGCCCTGCTGCGGCGCTGCGATTTAGGCTATTTCCTGTTTCCGCGCCAGCAGGGGATCGGTACGCTGTGTCTGCTCATCCAGGCGGGTGTTCCCTGCGTCCTCAACCGCGAGAACCCGTTCTGGCAGGATATGGCCGAGCAGCACATACCGGTGCTGTTCAGCGGCGATCCGCTTGATGAACAGACGGTCCGGGAGGCGCAGCGCCAGCTGGCGGAAGTGGACAAAACCCGCATCGCCTTTTTCCGGCCAAACTATCTGCAGCCCTGGCACCGGGCGCTGCGCATCGCCGCAGGGGAGGCACAATGAGCCTGATGCAGTTTACCGGCCTGTTTGCGGTCTGGCTTTTCGCCTCGCTGTTTATCGCCACCCTGACCTGGTTCGAATTTCGCCGGGTGCGCTTTAACTTCAACGTCTTCTTTTCGCTGCTGTTCCTGCTGACCTTCTTCTTCGGCTTTCCGCTGTCGATGACGCTGGTGTTCCGCTTCAACGTCGGCATTGCACCGCCGGAAATACTGCTGCAGGCTCAGCTGTTCGCCGCCTGCTTTTACGCCGTCTATTACGTGACCTATAAAACCCGGCTGCGCCGTCCCGGCGCATCGGGCGCGCGCAGGCCGCTGTTTACCATTAATCGCGTTGAGGCTCACCTGACCTGGTGTATCCTGGCGCTGGTGGCGCTGCTGTGCGTCGGCATCTTTTTTATGCACAACGGATTCCTGCTGTTCAAGCTGCACTCCTACAGCCAGATCTTCTCAAGCCAGGTCTCCGGCGTGGCGCTCAAGCGCTTCTTCTACTTCTTTATCCCGGCGATGCTGGTGGTCTACTTCCTGCGCCAGGACAGCAAGGCGTGGATCTTCTTCCTGGTCAGCACCGTGGCCTTTGGCCTGCTGACCTACGTCATCGTCGGCGGCACCCGGGCCAATATCATCATCGCCTTCGCCATTTTTCTGTTTATCGGCATTATCCGCGGCTGGATCTCGCTGTGGATGCTGGCGGCGGCGGGCGTGCTGGGTATCGTCGGGATGTTCTGGCTGGCGCTCAAGCGCTACGGCATGAACGTCAGCGGCGATGAGGCGTTTTACACCTTCCTCTATCTCACCCGCGATACCTTCTCGCCGTGGGAAAACCTTGCCCTGCTGCTGCAGAACTATGACAAGATTGATTTCCAGGGGCTGGCGCCGATCGTCCGCGACTTCTACGTCTTTATTCCGGGCTGGCTGTGGCACGATCGGCCGTCGATGGTGCTCAATACCGCCAACTACTTTACCTGGGAGGTCCTCAACAACCACTCGGGGCTGGCGATTTCGCCAACGCTTATCGGTTCGCTGGTGGTGATGGGCGGCCTGTGGTTTATCCCGCTCGGCGCGGTGGCGGTAGGCCTTATCATTAAGTGGTTTGACTGGCTTTATCTGCAGGGCCTGCAGGAGACGAACCGCTATAAAGCGGCGATTCTGCACAGCTTCTGCTTTGGTGCGATTTTTAACATGATCGTCCTGGCGCGCGAAGGACTCGACTCTTTTGTGTCGCGGGTGGTCTTTTTTATGGCGATTTTCGGGCTCTGCCTGCTGCTCGCCAAATTGCTTTACTGGCTGCTTGATGCGGCCGGGCTTATTCATCAGCGCCCGGACGCGCTGCGGCAACCTCTGGTCTGACGGGAACAAACATGACAGAACCAACCGCTGCCCCGCTGTACAGCATACGCGGGCTGCAGCTTATTGGCTGGCGGGATATGCAGCATGCGCTGGATTATCTTTTCGCTGGCGGTGAAATAAGGCAGGGTACGCTGGTGGCAATCAATGCCGAAAAGGTGCTGACCTCTGAAGATAATCCCGAGGTCCGGGCCTTAATCAGCGACGCCGAGTTTAAATACGCCGACGGCATCAGCGTCGTGCGTTCTATTCGCAAAAAGTACCCGCAGGCCAACGTCTCCAGAGTGGCCGGCGCGGATCTGTGGGAGGCGCTGATGGCGCGCGCCGGCGAGGAGGGCACGCCGGTGTTTCTGATCGGCGGTAAAGCCGAGGTCATGGCGAAAACCGTGAAGCAGCTGCGCGCGCGCTGGAACGTGAATATCGTCGGCAGCCAGGACGGCTATTTTGCGCCGCAGGCGCGCGAGGCGCTGTTCGAACAGGTCCGGCAGAGCGGGGCGAAAATCGTGACCGTGGCGATGGGCTCGCCGAAGCAGGAGATACTGATGCGCGACTGCCGCCGGGTGCACCCCGACGCGCTGTATATGGGCGTCGGCGGCACCTACGACGTCTTTACCGGCCACGTAAAGCGCGCGCCGCGGGTGTGGCAAAATCTCGGGCTGGAGTGGCTGTACCGCCTGCTGTCGCAGCCGAGCCGGATTTCCCGACAGCTGCGCCTGCTGCGCTATCTTCGCTGGCACTACACGGCGAAACTCTGATCTTCCCGGCATATTGCGCAGCAAATGCGCAATATGATCGCGGAATTAATACATCATTTGCCATTTATCAAAAATTGATAAACCATTCGCATCCTTAATAACCTGCCTGTCTTAAAAACAGGCGGTGATGGGTATTCCATTATGTTCATAACAATAACCGGCCCTGACCGGAACGTTGCAAACACATGAGGTTCTATGGCTGAAAAACAACCGGCGCTTCAGCGAGGTCTGGAAGCGCGACACATTGAGCTTATCGCTCTCGGCGGCACTATTGGCGTTGGCCTGTTTATGGGATCGGCGAGCACGCTGAAGTGGGCGGGGCCGTCGGTACTGCTGGCCTACATCATTGCCGGGCTGTTCGTCTTCTTCATCATGCGATCGATGGGCGAAATGCTCTTCCTGGAACCGGTGACTGGTTCATTTGCAGTCTACGCGCACCGCTACATGAGTCCCTTCTTTGGCTATCTGACGGCCTGGTCCTACTGGTTTATGTGGATGGCCGTCGGTATCTCTGAGATAACCGCCATTGGCGTCTACGTTCAGTTCTGGTTCCCGGAAATGGTGCAGTGGGTGCCGGCGCTGATTGCCGTCGGGCTGGTGGCGCTGGCGAACCTGGCGGCGGTGCGCCTGTACGGCGAGCTGGAGTTCTGGTTTGCGATGATCAAGGTCACCACCATCATTGTGATGATCGTGATCGGCCTCGGGGTGATTTTCTTCGGCTTTGGCAACGGCGGGCACGCTATCGGCTTCGATAACCTCACCGCGCACGGCGGCTTCTTTGCCGGCGGCTGGAAGGGCTTTCTGACGGCACTGTGCATCGTGGTGGCGTCCTATCAGGGCGTTGAGCTTATCGGCATTACCGCCGGTGAGGCGAAAAATCCGCAGGTCACGCTGCGCAGCGCGGTAGGCAAGGTGCTGTGGCGGATCCTGATTTTTTACGTCGGCGCTATTTTCGTTATCGTCACCATCTTCCCGTGGAATGAGATAGGCAGCAACGGCAGCCCCTTCGTGCTGACCTTTGCCAAAATCGGCATCACCGCCGCGGCCGGTATCATCAACTTTGTGGTGCTGACCGCCGCCCTCTCCGGCTGCAACAGCGGAATGTACAGCTGCGGACGTATGCTCTACGCGCTGGCGAAAAACCGCCAGCTGCCGCGGGCGATGGCGAAGGTTTCCCGCCACGGCGTGCCGGTGATGGGCGTGGCGGTCTCCATCGCTATTCTGCTGGTGGGCTCCTGCCTCAACTATATTATTCCCAATCCGCAGCGGGTGTTTGTCTACGTCTACAGCGCCAGCGTGCTGCCGGGCATGGTGCCGTGGTTCGTGATTTTGATTAGCCAGCTGCGCTTTCGCGAAACCCACAGGCAGGCGCTGGCCAGCCATCCGTTCCGTTCGGTGCTGTTTCCGTACGCCAACTGGCTGACGATGGCCTTTTTAGTCTGCGTTCTCATCGGCATGGGTATCAATGAGGATACGCGGATGTCGCTGTTTGTCGGCGTGATTTTCCTGGCGGCCGTGACGCTGTTGTACAAGGTATTTGGCCTGAGCAAACGCGCTGAGCAGGCGGGTTCGCAGCAATAAGCGACAAAACGCGCAAAGCATAACCAAACGCGCATATTCTTGAAAAAAGCACTAGACAGCGGGGCGTGACGTCCGTATTATCCACCCCCGCAACGGCGCTAAGCGCCCGTAGCTCAGCTGGATAGAGCGCTGCCCTCCGGAGGCAGAGGTCTCAGGTTCGAATCCTGTCGGGCGCACCATTTTACCCGGTGCTGGAGCTGCGGTGGCCTGTGAATTTGGCAGGGCCGCGTAAGTAAAGAATACAGTGGTGGCTATAGCTCAGTTGGTAGAGCCCTGGATTGTGATTCCAGTTGTCGTGGGTTCGAATCCCATTAGCCACCCCATTATTTAGAGTTTTGTGATATGCGAAGGTGGCGGAATTGGTAGACGCGCTAGCTTCAGGTGTTAGTGTCCTTACGGACGTGGGGGTTCAAGTCCCCCCCCTCGCACCACAACTCTCAATGAATTGAACGAAAAATTCAAAAAGCAGTATATCGGCGAGTAGCGCAGCTTGGTAGCGCAACTGGTTTGGGACCAGTGGGTCGGAGGTTCGAATCCTCTCTCGCCGACCAAATTTGAGCCCCGCTTTATGCGGGGTTTTTTCTATTCTGATTCTGCCTGTTTCCCGTTAATATATCGTATTGTCTCCGAACGACGACATCTCATGGATTCTTAAATCGCTTTAGCCGACGATTCTTATGTGTCGGAGTGGCGTAGCCTGTGCGATAATAACCCTGTAGATGCTCATTCCATCTCTTATGTTCGCGCAAGCCTCATAAACTCCGGAATGATGCAGAGCCATTTGCGGTGCTTATCGTCCACTGACAGATGTCGCTTCGGCCTCATCAGACACCATGGACATAACGTTGAGTGAAGCACCTTTTGTTGTCAAAACGACCTGTTTAACGCCTGCGCTGGCTTCAGCGCAGGCGTTTTTTTATGGATGGGCGAAAAGAAAAGGGCCGAACGGCCCTTTTTGTCAGGAAGGCGGGTTGTTTTTCAGCGTTAACAGCAGTCCGTCGCGGCGCATTGCGGCCGCCTCTTCCGGCTGTTTAAGCTTATCCAGCGCATCGGCAAGCCAGGCGTAGTCGAAGGCGTCGGGACGCTGCTTCAGCGCGGCGCGGAAGGCGACGGTGGCTTCGTGCCATTCGCCGTGCTTCATCAGCGACTGGCCCAGCGTGCTCCACAGCAGCGGGCGGTCGCCCACGCTCTTGAGCTGCTGGCGCAGCACCTTCTCCAGCTGTTCAGGATTGCTGGTTTTCAGCCGCGGGATGGGCAGCAGCAGGCGGTCGTCGTACTGGCGCTTGAGGCCGTCGATGATGATCTGCTGGGCGGTCTCATGGTCGTTACACTCGATCAGATGGTCCGCCATTGCTACCTGCAGCGCTACCTGATGGCGGGTTTTACGGCTCTGGGCTTTCCACCACTCGCCGAGTCCTTCGCTGCCCTGGTCGGCGCGCGCCTGATCCATCAGGCCAATCCACGCCTGCTGCTCCAGCGCGCTGCGGTGGGCTTCATCGCCGACGTTGGCTTTCGCCATTGACGGCAGGATCTCCAGCAGTGAGGACCAGGCGCCGGTGCGGATATAGGCCTGCTCCGCCAGGCGCAGCACTTCCGGATGGCGGGGCGCTATCTCCAGCAGGCGGTCGACGCCGTGGCGGGCGGCGTGATCTTCATTGCGGGCCAGCTGCAGGCGCACGCGGGTGATCTCGACCGGGATCGGATCGTCGCCAGCGGCTTCGGCAGCGCGCTCCAGGTGCTGGTTGGCGCGGATTTCGTCTCCGCGCTGCTGGGCGGCCTCGGCGGCCAGCAGGTAGTTGACGACCGGCTGCTCGGCGTGGTCGGCATTCTTCGACAGCAGTTTCTCCACCTGCTGATGGTCGCCTTCCGCCAGTTTAAGCAGCGCCTGTTCGGTCTGCTTGCGGGCGCGGCGGCGCTTGCGGCCGGTGAACCAGCCCCGGGTGCGGGCGCCGGTGTGGAAGATGCGGCGCAGCAGCCACTCAATGGCGAACAGCACCAGCATCGCGAGGATCAGCATGATCACCAGGTTGGTGACGCTGGTTTCAATATTGTAGTTGTCCGTCTGGATCAGGACGTAGCCCTGGTGGCCGGCCATCATTGGGCCAAACACAATCCCGGCGATCAGCAGCGCAAAGAGCAGTAAGACTTTTAACATGGTTTATTCTCCCTGCGCGGCGGCTGCGGGGGCGCTGCTGGCCTGCGTCGCCGCTGCCGGCTGCGCCAGCAGATTACGTACCCGGGTCTGCATCAGCTTCTCCAGAACCGGCTGGCTCTGCAGCGAATCCGGCACGTCCATATTGATGTTCTGCTGGCTCAGCTTATCCAGCGCATCCAGGAAGCCTTTGGTGGTCGCATCGTCAGTATCATAGTAGGCGCGAACCCAGGTGGAGACATTATCCAGCGCCTGCTTGTAGGTCTCTTCCTGATGGCGCGGCACGGCCTGGGCGGCGACCAGCAGACGCGAACGGATGTTCTCACGCAGATAGACGTCCTGGTTTGGCGCCAGCAGCGGCACCGCGGTCTCATCCCGGCGGCGGACAGTAATAAAGTTATCCATAAAGTTCTGCCAGCTCTTGCGCAGGTTGACCCGCCACTCGCTCAGGGAGCCGGAGAGTTCGGTGCCGTCACTGTCCATCGGCGAGTCGTCGTCGTTATTGTCCGCCAGGCGCAGATTGTCTATCTGGTTGGAGAGCTGATTGACGTTGAGAATAATGCCGTCATAGTCCACCTGCGCGACGCCGGAGAGGGTGGTGATATCATTGGCAATCGCGCGGCGGGCGCCAATGAGGCTGGGATCGTTCATATCCGCAAGGCTGGCATCAGCGCTTTTCAGCAGCGCGGCGGCGGTGGTCACGTCCTGATCGCTCCACAGCTTGCGCCCGGCGAGCTTAACCAGAAAATCGGCCTGCGCCAGCAGCCAGGTCTTGGCATCGCTGCCGGAGATGGTGGCGACTTTTTGCTGCAGCTCATCGAGCTGCTTTGCCTGCCCTGCCTGCAGCTGCTTTGCCGCCGCCAGCTGTTCAGACTGCTGTTTGATAACCGCTTCCAGCGCGGCCTTCTGCGACGCCTGCGCATTTTGCAGGGCCGTCACCTGATTCACCAGCGCTTCGTTGGTCGAGTTTTGCGACGCGTCCTGCTTCTTCATCAGGCCGTACATGCCCGCGCCGGCGGCAAGCGCGATAGCAATCGCAATGACGCTCAGCGTCAGGCTGGTCTTGTTGCCCTTCTGACTTTCAGCAGTGTGCGCCTGTGGAGCGGTGTCCACGGCATCCCTGGTCTCTTCAACCACGGCGGAGGTCTCTTTTTGTTCCGTCATTATGGCTTCCAGTTTTGAGAGTTATTGTAAAGCACGCAGCAGCGCATCGTTGTCCGCGCCATCGGCCACCCTGATGTTCCGCCAGCCCAGCTCCCGGGCCAGTTGTGCAAGTCGCTCGCTCACCACCAGCAGTTCGCAGCCCAGCAGCCAGCTGTCGCGATACCACTGCGGCGTCAGCGTCCAGAGCTGCTGCAGCATCTCCCCGCTGGTCACCACCAGCGTGGTCACGCCCCGGCGCTGCCAGCGCATTGCCTCTTCTGCACCGTCATAGTGACGGTTACAGCGTTGATAACATTCGCAAAACGTGACGTCTGCGCCACGCTGCGTAAGATTTTCACCCAGCAGCTCGCGGCCGCCGTTGCCGCGCAGGATGAGCGCCATTTTCCCGGCAATGTTTTGTAATTCAGGTAATTGTAGCAAGACTTCGCTGATTTCCCGATCCAGAGGATAGCGCACTTCTTTGCCGCTTACCTGATGCAGCGCCAGCGCCGTGGTTCGGCCTACGGAGAAGTAGTCGGGCAAGGTGGGCCAGCTAAGCCCGTCCTGAGCGAGGCGGGCATTCGCGAAAGCGACCGCGTGCTGCGACAGGGCGAAGAGCAGGCTACCCTCGCCGAGCGCCGCCAGATGGCCGCCCAGTGCGGAAAGCTCGCGGCCCGGCGAAAATTCGATGAGCGGAAAGCTCCAGGCCTCTCGCCCCAGCGCGCGCAGGCGGCTGACCAGATTTTCTCCCTGGGGTGAGGGGCGAGTGACCAGGATACTCATTCCGGCGCTTCTCCGCTGTAGACCTCGGTGAGGATTTCGCGGGCGCCGCCGTTAAGCAGCTCCTCCGCCAGCGAGACGCCCAGCGCCTGGGCCTGATCCACGGGGCCGCGGCGTTCGCCGCGCACGACGCGCTGTCCGTCCGGGGCGCCAACCAGCGCCCGCAGCCAGACGTCGCCGTCAATAAGCTCGGCATAGCTGCCGATAGGCACCTGGCAGCCGCCCTCCAGCCGCGTGTTCATCGCCCGCTCGGCGGTCACCCGAACGGCGGTCTCCGGGTGATTGAGCGGCGCCAGCAGCGCCAGCGTGCGTTCGTCGTCCATGCGGCACTCGATGCCAACGGCGCCCTGGCCGACGGCGGGCAGCGACTGCTCGGGAGAGAGCGGCTGGCGAATGCGCGACTCAAGGCCCAGGCGCTGAAGCCCGGCGACCGCCAGGATAATGGCGTCGTATTCCCCGGCGTCCAGCTTGCCGAGCCGGGTGCCGACGTTGCCGCGCAGGGAGCGGATCACCAGGTCCGGCCGGCTGGCGGCGAGCTGGCACTGGCGGCGCAGGCTGGAGGTGCCGACGATGCTTCCGGCAGGCAGCGCGTCTATAGAGGCATAGTGATTAGAGACAAAGGCATCGCGCGGATCGCCGCGCTCGCAAATCACCGACAGGCCAAGCCCCTGCGGAAAGGCTACCGGCACGTCTTTCATTGAGTGCACGGCAATATCGGCGCGGCCTTCAAGCAGCGCCAGCTCAAGCTCTTTGACGAACAGGCCTTTACCGCCGACTTTCGCCAGCGGCGTATCAAGAATGACGTCGCCGCGCGTGACCATCGGCACCAGCTCCACCTGCAGCTGAGGATGATGGGCCTCAAGGCGCGCCTTAACGTAATGCGCCTGCCACAGCGCGAGCGGGCTTTGCCGGGTGGCAATTCGTAAAATTTTGTCTAACATGCGGGTACCGTATTTGTGGTCTGCTATTCATCCTAACATTGTTGCTATAAGGATGTTAGTTTTCACCTTTTTTCAGAAAATCAGAGGCCGCTGTGGCGAAAAATGTGCCACAGAAAGTGGGGCTTTCGATTGGTGCTAAACTGGTATGTAGTGCATCTTTCTTTACGGTCAAATAGTAAGGTGTTAAATTGATCACGTTTTAAACCGTTTGTTGCCCCTCGTCAGCGACGCTACCGGCAACATCCGGAAGCGGTTCTTGTTGAAATACTAAAAACCCTGCCTCCGAAGGTCTGACACCTCTCCGGGACTGCCGGGTTTGAACATCAGGCGATATGTCTTGTACCTCTATATTGAGACACTAAAACAGAGACTGGATGCCATTAATCAACTGCGCGTGGATCGTGCGCTAGCTGCCATGGGACCCGCTTTTCAGCAGGTCTACAGTCTTCTGCCGACGTTACTACATTATCATCATCCGCTGATGCCGGGTTACCTTGAAGGTAACGTTCCCAAGGGCATCTGCCTCTACACGCCTGATGAAACCCAGCGCCACTACCTTGATGAACTTGAGCTGCACCGCGGCCTGCTGGTGCAGGAGGCCCCTGCGGGCGAGCTGCCGATCACCGGCATCTATTCGATGGGCAGCACCTCGTCCGTTGGCCAGAGCTGCTCGTCTGACCTGGATATCTGGGTCTGCCACCAGGCGTGGCTGGATAACGAAGAGCGCCAGCTGCTGCAGCGCAAGTGCAGCCTGCTTGAGAGCTGGGCCGCCTCGCTCGGCGTCGAGGTGAGCTTCTTCCTGATCGACGAGAACCGTTTTCGCCTTAACGCCAGCGGTAGCCTGGGCGGCGAAGACTGCGGCTCGACCCAACATATTCTTCTGCTGGATGAGTTCTACCGCACCGCCGTGCGCATGGCCGGCAAGCGCATTCTGTGGAACATGGTGCCCTCCGAAGAAGAGGAGCACTATGACGATTACGTCATGACGCTCTACGCCCAGGGCGTGCTGACGCCCAATGAGTGGCTGGATCTCGGCGGCTTAAGCTCGCTGTCGGCGGAAGAGTATTTCGGCGCCAGCCTGTGGCAGCTCTACAAGAGCATCGACTCGCCTTATAAGGCGGTGCTGAAAACGCTGCTGCTGGAAGCCTACTCCTGGGAGTATCCGAACACCCGCCTGCTGGCGAAAGACATTAAGCAGCGGCTGCACGACGGCGAAATCGTCTCCTTCGGTCTCGATCCCTACTGCATGATGCTGGAGCGGGTAACCCACTACCTGAAGGCCATTAATGATGACACCCGGCTGGATCTGGTGCGCCGCTGCTTTTATCTCAAAGTGTGCGAAAAGCTCAGCCGCGAGCGCGCCTGCGTCGGCTGGCGCCGCGAGGTGCTGAGCCAGCTGGTGAAAGAGTGGGGCTGGAGCGAAGAGCGTCTCACCATGCTCGATAACCGCGCCAACTGGAAAATCGACCAGGTTCGCGAAGCGCATAACGAGCTGCTCGACGCGATGATGCAGACCTACCGCAACCTGATCCGCTTTGCCCGGCGCAACAATCTCAGCGTCTCCGCCAGCCCGCAGGATATTGGCGTGCTGACCCGCAAGCTGTACGCGGCATTTGAAGCGCTGCCGGGGAAAGTGACGCTGGTCAATCCGCAGATTTCGCCGGACCTTTCTGAGCCGAACCTGACTTTTATTCACGTGCCGCCGGGCCGCGCCAACCGCACCGGCTGGTATCTGTACAATCGCGCGCCGAACATGGACTCGATCGTCAGCCACCAGCCGCTGGAATATAACCGTTACCTCAATAAGCTGGTGGCCTGGGCCTGGTTTAATGGCCTGCTGACGTCGCGCACCCGCCTGTTTATTAAGGGCAACGGCGTGGTTGATTTAGCCAAGCTGCAGGAGATGGTGGCCGACGTGTCGCACCACTTCCCGCTGCGCCTGCCGGCGCCGACGCCGAAGGCGCTGTACAGCCCGTGCGAAATCCGCCACCTGGCGATTATCGTCAACCTCGAATACGATCCGACCGCCGCGTTCCGCAATCAGGTGGTCCATTTCGACTTCCGCAAGCTGGACGTCTTCAGCTTCGGCGAAGAGCAGAACTGCCTGGTGGGCAGCGTCGATCTGCTGTACCGCAACTCGTGGAACGAGGTGCGTACGCTGCACTTCAACGGCGAGCAGGCGATGATCGAGGCGCTGAAGACCATTCTCGGCAAGATGCATCAGGACGCCGCGCCGCCGGACAGCGTGGAGGTGTTCTGCTACAGCCAGCACCTGCGCGGCCTGATCCGCACCCGCGTACAGCAGCTGGTCTCCGAATGCATTGAGTTACGTCTCTCCAGTACCCGCCAGGAAACGGGCCGCTTTAAGGCGCTGCGCGTGGCGGGCCAGACCTGGGGACTGTTCTTTGAACGCCTCAGCGTCTCGGTGCAGAAGCTGGAAAACGCCATTGAGTTTTACGGCGCTATCTCCCACAACAAGCTGCACGGGCGTTCGGTGCAGGTTGAGACGAACCACGTCAAGCTGCCGGCGGTGGTGGACGGTTTCGCCAGCGAGGGGATTATTCAGTTCTTCTTTGAAGACAGCACCAATGACAACGGCTTCAACATCTATATCCTTGATGAGAGCAACCGGGCCGAGGTGTATCACCACTGCGAGGGCAGTAAAGAGGAGCTGGTGCGCGACGTCAGCCGCTTCTACTCCTCATCGCACGACCGCTTTACCTACGGTTCGAGTTTTATCAACTTTAACCTGCCGCAGTTCTACCAGATTGTGCAGGTGGATAATCGCCAGCAGGTCATCCCGTTCCGCACCCAGATAGCCGCCGCGACGCCGGCCAATCAGGATGCGGCGCCGCTGCTGCAGCAGTATTTCTCTTAGCGTCGGCGCGTAATCAGCGAAAGGCAATCGTCTCGCCGGACTGGTGCGAGGCCGCCTGCGCCAGCAGATCCCAGAACGTTTCGCCGCTGCGATCGCATACCCACTCGCCCTCTTTGAGGTCAAAGTGGTAGCCGCCCTGGCGAGTGGCCAGCCATACCTGGTGCAGCGGCTCCTGGCGGTTAATAATAATCTTGCTGCCGTTCTCAAAGCTTAGGGTGAGCACGCCGCCGTTGATCTCGCAGTCGATATCGCTGTCGCCGTCCCAGGCATCGATGCGTTCTTCAATAGTGAGCCACAGGGCGTCGGCAAGGCGATGAAATTCACTGTCGTTCATTTTTGTTTCCCGTTATCTACGTGATGATGCCAGTATATCTGTAAACGCTTGCTTTTACGTCTTCTCCTGCGATGATAGAAAGCAGAAAGCATCTACTACAGGCTACTTTAGAATGAAGAACATGTTGCGACCGCTGGTACTGTTAACTGCCCTTATGACGCTGGCAGGCTGCGGCCTGAAAGGCCCTCTCTATTTTCCGCCCGCGGATAAAACCGCGCCGCCGCCGACCAAACCGGTGAAGAACGATATCGAGACCTCATCGCCCACGCGTAACGATCGCGGCGATAACGGCGGCCCGTCGCAGGTTGACTATTAACGGCCCATTCTGAATCCGCACGACTGGAGCGAAAAATGCAGTTCTCTAAAATGCACGGCCTGGGTAATGATTTTATGGTCGTCGATGCGGTAACGCAGAATGTGTTCTTTTCTCCGGAACTGATCCGCCGCCTGGCGGACAGGCACAACGGCGTCGGTTTCGATCAGATGCTGGTGGTCGAGCCGCCCTACGATCCGGATCTTGATTTCCACTACCGGATCTTCAACGCCGACGGCAGCGAGGTTAACCAGTGCGGCAACGGCGCGCGCTGCTTCGCCCGCTTTGTCCGCCTCAAGGGGCTGACCAACAAGCGGGATATCCGGGTCAGTACCGCCAACGGGCGCATGGTGCTGAGCGTGACCGACAACGATCTGGTGCGCGTAAATATGGGCGAACCCAATT
>NZ_BCZS01000034.1 GCF_001598855.1 Pluralibacter gergoviae ATCC 33028 = NBRC 105706
CAGTGGCTGCTGTCGGCCCTGCTGGTGGCGGGGATTGTCTGGGGGCTGGGCGAGCTGCTGTTCGGTATGGGCTGGGGCGGGCCGATGAAGCACGCCTTTGCCGGGACGCTGCACCTGGCCTTCCACCGCCGCCCGGAGCGCTTCGGCGGCGGCCGCTCCACCGGCCTGAAAAGCGTCGATCTCAGCGCCCCGAAGCTGGGCGTCGAAAAGCCCGCCGACTTCAAGTGGAACCAGCTGCTGGGCTTCGACGCCTGCGTGCAGTGCGGCAAGTGCGAGGCGATGTGCCCGGCCTTTGCCGCCGGGCAGCCGCTGAATCCGAAAAAGCTGATCCAGGATCTGGTGGTGGGCCTGGCGGGCGGCAGCGACGCGAAATACGCCGGGAGTCCCTATCCCGGCACCTGCGTCGGCGAGGCGCAGGGCGCCCCGCATCAGCCGATCGTCGGCGGTCTTATCAAAGAAGAGACGCTGTGGTCCTGCACCACCTGCCGCGCCTGCGTCGAGGAGTGCCCGATGATGATCGAGCACGTTGACGCCATCGTCGATATGCGCCGCTTTATGACCCTCGAAAAGGGCCAGACGCCGGGCAAGGGCGCCCAGGTGCTGGAGAACCTGATCTTCACCGACAACCCCAACGGCTTTAATCCCCGCAGCCGCACCCACTGGGCGGCGGATCAGAACCTGCCGCTGATGAAAGAGGTCAAAGAGGCGGAGGTGCTGTTCTGGGTCTCCGACGGCGCGTTCGACATGCGCAGCCAGCGCATTCTGCGTGCGTTCGTTAAAGTGCTGCGCGCCGCGAGGGTGAACTTCGCGGTGCTCGGCGACGAGGAGCTGGACAGCGGCGATCTCGCCCGCCGCCTCGGCGACGACGCTACCTTTCAGCGGCTGGCCAAAAGCAACATCGGCACGCTGGGCAAATACCGTTTTAAGCAGATCGTCACCACCGATCCGCACGCCTTCCACTGCCTGAAAAACGAGTACCCGGACTTTTATCCCGAGGGCCAGAAGCCGGACTATGAGGTGCTGCACCACACCACCTTTATTAACGCCCTGGTAAAGGGCCACCGGCTGGTGCTCGATCGCTATAAGGGCGGCGACGTGACCTATCACGATCCCTGCTACCTCGGGCGCTACAACGGCGAATACGACTCGCCGCGCGAGCTGCTGGCGGCGCTGGGAATTTCGCTTAAGGAGATGGACCGCTCCGGCTTCCGCTCCCGCTGCTGCGGCGGCGGCGGCGGCGCGCCGGTGGTGGACGTCCCCGGCGAGCGGCGCATTGCCGATATGCGCATGGACGACGCCCGCCAGACCGGCGCGGCGCTGGTGGCCGTCGGCTGCCAGCAGTGTACCGCCATGCTGGAGGGCGTTCCTGAACCGCGCCCGGAGGTTAAAGACATTGCCGAACTAGTGGCCGACGCGCTGGTGGATGACGACGCCGAGCGCCGTCCGGCTGCCGCCACTGCTGCGGAGGCGATCTGATGAGCGACATCTTTCGCCGCGACCCGCGCCGGGAGTGGATCCTGCGCAACCGCCTGCACCCTGAGCACCAGCAGTTGGCGCAGCCTTCGCTGGAGACGCGCGGCCCGTCCGGCCTGCTGCGTAAAAATCCGCACGCGGTGGGCTTTATCGGCCCCAGCGGCATCAAGCGCATCGACCGGCTCAACGTCGGCAACCTCGTTAGCCTGGCCGGCCGCCGCGCCACCGCCGCGCCCGCGCAAGCTGAATTGCCGCTGCACTGCGTCGAACAGCCGGAGTACGTTGTTGCCGTGGTGCCCGACATGCCGGGCGGCCGCCTGAGCGCCCACGACAAAGACGTTATCGGCCAGGCCCACGCCCTGATCCGCCACGCCGGCGGCGCGGGTGCGGTGCTGGTGATTACCTTCGGCGAGCACCGCGAGGAAGGCTTCTGCACCGCCGGGGCCGACCGCCTGCTGGCCGTGAGCGGCAGGCGCTACGACGGCTACGCCCCGGAGCAGCGCACGCACGCGCTCGCCCAGGTCGAGCGCGAAATTGCGCCCCGCTACTGGCTGTTCCCGGACAGCGTTGCCGGCGGCTTCGAGCTGGGCTGCCGCCTGTCGGCGCGGCTCGGCGAGCGCCCGGCCACCCGGGTGTGGCGGGCGGACAGCGAGACCTGCGTCAGCCGGGCGGCCAGCGGCTCAGTGGACATCACCCGCGTTACGCCGCGCGTGCTGCTGCTGGCCGAAGAGTGCGCTGAACCGATTGACGAAACCCGCCACGAGGCGCTGCCGATGGCGCCCGGCAAAGTGCCGAAGCGGCCGTCGCGCATCGAGGACTGCGGCTCCGTTGCCGTCGATCCCGGCGCGGTGCCGCTGGCGGAAGCCGAATTTATTCTCTCCGCCGGCAACGGCATCCGCGACTGGCCGCAGTTTCACCGCACCGCCGACGCGCTCGGCGCCACCGAAGGCGCCAGCCGCGTCGCGGTGGACGACGGCCACATGCCGCGCGCCCGCCAGGTGGGGGCCACCGGCACCTGGGTCACCGCCCGGGTCTATATCGCCGTCGGCATTTCCGGCGCGGTCCAGCACCTGCAGGGCATCGGCCAGTGCGAAAAGGTGATTGCCGTCAATACCGATCCGGGCTGCGATATGGTCAAGCGCGCCGCCCTGAGCGTCATCGCCGATAGCAGCGAGATCCTGGCCGCGCTGGAGCAGCTGGTGCTGGCCCACCGTAAAGAGGAGCTACACAATGCAGCCTGATAACCATAATCTCACCTGCCGGGTGACGGCGCTGGTCTCCGTCGGCAGGCACCCGGAGTCCGGCCGCGCCCGCCGCGCCGAGCAGGACGCCCGCGCCGTCGAAATGGGCATGGCGCTCTCCTGCTACGGGCTGGAGGTACTCCACGCCGGCGATCCCGCCGCCGAGGCGCTGCGCAGCTACGCCGGAATGGGCGTCCCCTGGCTGCGGGTGCTGGCCATCGGCGAGCAGGACGACGCGGTAGCGGCGCTGGGCGACTATCTGCGCGGCCGGGATCCGGACATCATCCTCACCGGCGGCCGGGCCGAAAGCGGCGAATCCTCCGGCATGCTGCCGTTTCTGCTCGGCGAGGCGCTGGGCATTCCGGTGGTCACCGGCGTCGCCGATATCGTTAGCCTCAACGACAAAGAAGCCAGCGTGCTGCAGGCCCTGCCGCGCGGCCAGCGCCGCGCCCTGCGGGTATCGCTGCCGTTTATCGCCAGCGTCGATATGGCCGCCCCGGCGCCCCGGCAGAACGCCCTCGGCCCCGCCGCCCGCGCCCGCATCGACATAGAGGACAACGTCTGCCGCGAAGCGGACGAGGCCCGCCGGGCCTGGCAGGAGGAGCCCGCCCGCCCGAGGCCGAAGCGCCTCAAGGTGGTGAAGGCGAAAACCGCCGCCGACCGCTTCCGCGCCGCCACTGCAAAATCGCAGAGCGCGGGGGGGAGGGTGCTGCGCGATAAGCCGACGCGCGAGATGGCGCAGGCGATATTTGATTTGCTGCTGGAGGAGGGGGTGGTGCGCTAGCGCCGCCGGCCCCGCCGCTCAGCCCGCCGACCGCGCGCTGCGGTTGAATACCTGCGCTTCATAGGCCAGCGCCCGGCCGCTGTCGAAATCATTCTCCCACTTGGCAATTACCAGCGCGGCCAGGGCGTTGCCCACCACATTGAGGGCGGTGCGGGCCATATCGAGGATCCGGTCGATCCCGGCAATAAAGGCCAGCCCCTCTAACGGGATGCCGACGCTCCCCAGGGTGGCAAGCAGGACCACAAACGAAGCGCCCGGTACGCCCGCCACGCCTTTCGAGGTAATCATTAGCGTCAGCACTAAAATAATCTGCTGACCGACGCTCAGGTCAATGTGGTACAGCTGCGCAATAAAGATGGCCGCAATGCTCTGGTAAAGCGTCGAGCCGTCGAGATTAAAAGAGTAACCGGTCGGGATGACAAAGCCGGTGATGGATTTTGCGGCGCCATAGTGCTCCATCTTCTCCATGATCCGCGGCAGCACGGTTTCAGAGCTCGCCGTGGAGTAGGCGAGGATCAGCTCATCTTTCAGGATAACAATAAGCTTAAAGATATTGATATTGCAGCTTTTAGCGATAGCCCCGAGGACCACTATCGCAAAGAAGGCGATGGACAAATAGACGGTGACCACCAGCTTGAACAGCGGGATAACGGAGGCAAAGCCAAAGGTGGCGACGGAGGTGGCGATCAGCGAGAAAACGCCTATCGGCGCGTAGCGCATCACCATGTTAGTGACTTTGAACATCACCGCCGAGGTGGATTTAAACACCTCGAGCAGCGGCTTTTTATTCTCCTCGGGCAGCGCGGAAAGCCCTAATCCAAAGAGTACGGAGAAAAAGATGATCGCCAGAATATTGCCTTTAGCCATCGCATCAAACACATTGGCGGGGATCAGCGACAGGATCGTGGTAACCAGGCCGTGCTCGCCGCTGCCCACTTCGGCGGTGGTTTTTTCATAAGCAGAGATATCAACCGAGTGCAGCGCCGAGATATCAATGCCGCTTCCCGGATGGAACAGGTTGGCAATCCCCAGCCCGACAAAAATGGCGATAGTGGTGACAATTTCAAAATAGATAATGGTCTTAATACCGATGCGGCCAAACTTTTTGGCATCGCCCACGCCGGCAATACCGACAATCAGCGTCGAAATAACGATCGGAATGACGATCATCTTAATAAGTAAAATGAATATTTTCCCCGCCGGCTGTAAAAAACTCTCCAGCAGCAGGTCTTTATAGTATTCGTTATTGTGAATGAATGCGCCCACAATGATACCCAGCACCAGAGCAATTAATATCTTATAGGCCATCCCAAACTTCTTATCTTTCATTATCTCTCTGTCCTCGTTAGAAACACCACTTCTGCCACAAAACGCAAAATAGGGGTATGTCGGCTGTGCGTAATAAAGCATCCTGGGCATCAAGGATGCCAGGCCCGCTGAGCGGATTCGGGGGTACGGGAGGCAAAAGTGCCGCTGCTATTTTTGAGGTAGCCTAGCGCTTTCTACTGATATAAAAAAACGATTTTTAAAGATGACTTCTGAGTAGTAAAATTCATTAATCTCAGCGTGAGGGAATCAGGGTAATTTAATGACATTCAAGCAGTTAGAGGCGTTGTACTGGGTTGTCACCCTCGGCGGCTTTCAGCACGCTGCACGGAAACTGCACACCACGCAATCCGCCATCTCTAAAAGGGTGCAGGAGCTGGAGTCTTTTCTTGGTATTGCTGTCTTTGACCGCAACCACCGCAGCGTTAGCCTGACCGAGAAGGGCGAGGAGCTCTTTATTCAGGCAAAAAAGTTACTCGCTATGCGGCTGCAGGTTATCGAACAGGTAAGTTCACCGGAAATATTTAACCGGGAAATCGTTATCGGCGTTACCGAATTAACCGCGCTGACCTGGCTCCCGCGTCTGATAGGATTAATTCAGCAGCATTATCCGCGCGTCAACATCGAATCCGATGTCGATATGAGCATTAATCTGCAGGAGAAACTGCTGGCCGACGAAATTGATCTGGCGATTGTCCCGGACGCTTTTCACGATCCGCGCTTTTCCAGACAGCCCGTCGGTAAGGTAAAAAATGTCTGGATGTGCAAACCCGACCTGTGCGCGGAGGCGCAGCCGCGCAGGCTGTACGACCTGCATAAATATCGTCTGCTGATGGATAAATCGGGGCCGGGGATCATCTACGGGCGCTGGTTTGAGGAGGCGGGCTTCACCCCGCCGCGTAAGCTTATCAGCAACAGCATTGTTGCCCTGCTTTCCCTGACGGTGTCCGGCGGCGGCATCAGCTACTTCCCGGAGTCCTGCCTTGAGCCGCTGACCAGGATGGGCATCCTCCAGCAGCTCGATATCGCGCCAGCGCTCCCCGACATAACCTATGTGGCGATGCACAAAGTTCAGCGACACAGCGAACTGATCTCATCCATCATTATGCTGGCGCAGAACTGCTGTGATTTTAAAACGATTCTGCAGCGAGGCTAAACCGCGCGCTGCGGGCGTCAGCCGACCTTTTCCACGGTGGTTAAGGCGTGCCGCCTGACCGTATTGAGGTGGCTTTTTAAACACAGCGACAGCACGATGCTGATAAACGCGAGGAACGCCATCGCCGCCAGTAGCGTATTGGCGCCAAAGCGTTCATAGAGAAAACCGGCAACAAACAGCGTCATCCCCTGGGCAATCAGCGACGGCCTGGCGATTTTACCCATCACGACGGCAAACTCTTCTTCCTTGAGGATATATAAAGGCAACGTGCCCCTGACGATTGAACGTAACCCGTTGCCGGCGCCGTAGATAACCACCGAAATGGCCGCGAGGGCCGGAAAAAAGAGCAGCAGGACCAGTCCCGCCAGGACCAGCACAACCGAAATAATCAGGGTAAATATCGGGTTCTTAAAGTTGAGGAAAATATCGAATACCCGGGAGGCGACCTGGCTTGGCCCGAGCAGGGCGCTGATGCCAATGGCGGCGGCAATTCCCATTCCGCGCGACTGCAGGATATCAATCAGCTGAACCGAAAGGGCGGTCATGATCACCGCCGCAATCATAAAAATGGTCGACATCAGGTGGTAGGTTTTTCTGTCCACCGAGATAGCGCCGCCGGCGCGACGCTTTTTCACCGCCGGCGCGGCGCTGCCGGCGGGCAGGGCGCAGCGGTAAACGGGAATAATGGTAACCAGTAACACCGCGGCCAGGATATAGCAGGTATCCCGCCACCCGACGTGGACTACGCCTGCGGCCAGCAGCGGCCACATAATGGATGTGCAGAAGCCGGAGATAAGCGTCACGGTGGTGATGGCCGATTTGGCATTCCTGCCGTAGCAGTTGCCGAGGGCGGCGTACAGCGTGTCATACAGCCCCAGCGCCATGGCCACGCCGAGGATCACCCAGGCGAAAAAAAACAGGGCGAGAGAGTGGCTGCTGGCCATCAGCGCAACGCCCGAGGCGGCGGCGACACCGCTGGCGCACAGCAGCATCCGGCCTCTGTTCTGCGCCACTAATTTGCCGATAGCGGGCAGAAGCAGGCCGGAGAGGCAGATACTCATGGAGAGCGCACCGTAAACCCACTCCCTGTTCCAGCCGGTCTCTTTCACGATCGGGCTGGCGATAACCGCCAGAATAAAAAATGAAGAACCCCAGACTAAAATCTGGGCGATGCCGATGAGCACAATAGCAATTGGGCCGGGTCGGGGCCCTGTGGTTGTGGCGTGCATTTTACACTCTTGCGATAGGTCGGTGCGTCAGGTGAATGACGGTACATACGATGGTGAGTGGCGAAGATAACCCGGCGGTGTAAATAATGAAAAGCGATATATATTCATGCGAATTAATAAATAAAAGGAATGGCAGGGCGCGGCCAGCGGCGCCCTGTACCGGTCGCTAGCGGTCGAGATTCTTCATCACCGTCTCACAATACCAGTCGATAAAGTTGATCACCCCAAACTCGTAGGTTTCCGAATACGGCCCCGGCTGGTAGCCCACCGAGTTGATCCCGCGCTGGTTCTCCTCGCCGAGAATGCGGTCCTGCTCGTTGGTGGCGTCCCACACCTTGCGCAGGCGCTCCGGATCGTAGTCCACGCCCTCGACCGCGTCCTTGTGCACGAACCACTTGGTGGTGACCATCGTCTCCTGGGCGGAGATCGGCAGCACCCGGAAGACGATAAAGTGATCGCTCTGCATGTGGTTCCAGGAGTTGGGCAGGTGCAGGATGCGCATCGAGCCCTGGTAGTAGCTGGTGAAGCGCCCCATCAGCTTATTGCAGCCGACGCCGCCGTCGATGGTCATTACCTTGGTGCCCTCCTTGAGCGGCATCCGCACGATGCGGTTGCGCAGGCCGAAGCTCTGGTGGCGGTGGGGAATGCCCTGCTTGTCCCACTCGGCGGCCTGGGCGTTGTAGTAGTCGATAAACGACTGCGGGGCGCGCGGGTCCTGCACGTCGTCCCACTCCAGCAGGGAGTTGAGCAGCTCCGGGTGGCTGGCGGCGCAGTGGTAGCACTCGCGGTTGTTCTCAATGACCAGCTTCCAGTTGGCCTTCTCATACATGTGCGACTCGACGGCCAGCTTGGTATTCTCGACGTCGTAGGGCGCCATATACTCATCCAGCGTCGCCAGAAAAGCGTCCATGTCGGAGTCCGGCGGCTCTTTCGCCAGGCAGACGAAGATAAAGCCGCCGGCGGTTTTGCAGTGCGCCCGCTTCAGGCCGTGCTCCTTCATCTCGAAGGCCTTGCCCATTTCGGTGCCGGCAAACAGCAGATTGCCCTTCAGATCGTAGGTCCACTGGTGATAGGGGCAGACCAGGTTCGCCACTTTGCCCCGCTGCGCCGAGCACAGCCGCGAGCCGCGGTGGCGACAGGTGTTGTGGAAGGCGCCGATCTTGCCCTCGGCGTCGCGCACTACCAGCACCGGGTTTTGCCCGATTTCAACGGTAAAGTAGTCGCCCTTTTTCGGGATCTCGCTGCTCATGCCGACAAACAGCCACTCCTTTTGAAAAATCTCCTCCATATCGACGCGAAACAGCGTCGGATCGTTATACAGCGCCTGCGGCAGAGAGTAATTAGGGCGGCGCGCGCGCAGCAGCCGGGACATATGTTCGCTCGCATCGTTAATGCTTGCGCAGGTAATATTCAGCAGATCGTTCTGACTCATCATTCTTCTCACGCCGTTGACAGTGAAGTGTCCGGTGCCCGCTGCGGGCACGTCCCGATTACCGCAAGCCCGTATCCACGATATGGGTAACTTTCCGCCTGAATGTGCATGGGTTTACTGACCTCGGCTGTTCTGGCTGCGACATTGATCCCCCCTGTAAAAGACGTAATCAGAAAGTTTTTTTCCGCCGCGGTTTTTTCAGATATTTCGATGTCGTGAATAAATAACTCGCCGCCGGGGGTTGCGCCCAGAATCAGCAAATCGCTTCATCTCTCCTGACAGGAAATGTACGTATGAGCAACCAGACGATCACGGTAATGAATAGCGACGCGTTCGAACCGGTCATGACCCAGACGTGGAGCAACGGCCGCCACGCTGTGCGCTGCGTGAAGGTCATCCAGGAGACCTGGGACGTTAAAACTTTCTGCTTTATGGCCGAACAGCCGGTGATGTTCTTTTTCAAGCCGGGGCAGTTCGTCACCCTGGAGCTTGAGATCGGCGGCGAAGCCATCTTTCGCTCCTACACCATCTCCAGCTCGCCGTCGGTGCCCTACAGCTTCTCGATAACCGTTAAGCGCGTGCCGGGCGGGGAGGTCTCTAACTGGCTGCACGACAACATGAGCGAAGGGGCGAAGCTGGCGGTGCACGGCCCGGTAGGGCAGTTCAACTGCATCGACTACCCCGGCGACAAAGTGCTGTTTCTCTCCGGCGGCGTGGGCATTACGCCGATGATGTCGATGGCCCGCTGGTACTTCGACACTAACTCCGACGTCGATATGATCTTCGTCCACAGCGCCCGCACCCCGAAGGACATCATCTTCAGGCAGGACCTGGAGAACATGGTCTCGCGCATCGCCAACTTTAAGGTCAGCCTGATCTGCGAACACTACGAATCCGGCCAGTTCTGGGGCGGCTATCGCGGCTTTCTCGACGGTGCCAAGCTTCTGATGATCGCCCCGGATTTTATGCAGCGCGAAATCTACTGCTGCGGCCCGACGCCCTATATGAAGGCGGTGAAAAACATGCTCCGGGAGGCCGGATTTGACCTTAAGCACTACCACGAAGAGTCCTTCGGCGAAACGCCGGAAGTGGTGAAAGAGCAGGTGGTGCAGGAGGCCGAACAGGCGGCGGAGATGATTGAGGCCATCCAGCCCGCCGATCTGCTGGAGGTCTGTTTTGCCAACGCCGGTAAAAGCGTACAGATTGCCCCCGGGGAGACCATCCACGCCGCCGCCGCCAAGCTGGGGCTGCACATTCCCAAAGCCTGCGGGATGGGCATCTGCGGCACCTGCAAGGTGAAGCGCGTCGCGGGCGATATCGAGATGAACCACAACGGCGGCATTACCGATGAGGATATTGAAGAGGGCTATATTCTCTCCTGCTGCAGCGTGCCGAAGGGCAACGTGACGGTGGAGTTTTAGCGCGTGATGCGCTTCCTTTGGCGGATGTTGGGGCGTAAACCCGGGGGCGTTAATAATACGCCCCCGCCGGTTATCTACTGCGCCGTGGCCGAGGGGTTTATCCGGCGGCCAAAACGCGGCGGCTGCGGCGAAGGTAAAGACGACGATAAACGGGAATAATGCCCGACGGCGAATGCGCCGCATTTTAATGTTCCCCAGATCGCTATATTTCGCGCGCTGGCGATGATATTTTTTGTTGCACTACGTTATATTCAGACATCTTTTAAGTTATTTTTCAGCCCCACTAAACAAACCTTCTCCGCGCCGTTTATATATGATTGCGATTAAAATAAACGGTAGCTAAACGCTTTTTCAATAAACCTCAATAGAGCGTCAATATCCCACTGCGCGTACGGTAGCCGGTTTATTGCCGTTGATATACTTGTTCGGATATCAACATCACGCCGCACGCGGCTTAACCGGGCTGATTATTATGACTCCATACGAAGAACAACTGCTGGCGGACGAAGCCAGATATTGCTCCCACGGCGATACCGTTCACTACGTGAATCCGCCGAAGATTTTTGACGGCTGCGAAGGCAGCTATCTGTTCGACGCCGAGGGGACGCCCTATCTCGACCTGCAGATGTGGTACTCGGCGGTCAACTTTGGCTACGCGAATCCCCGCCTCAACGACGCCCTGAAAAAGCAGATTGACGTGCTGCCGCAGGTGGCCAGCCAGTACCTGCATCCGACCAAAATTGAGCTGAGTAAAGTCATTGCCCAGGACATGGAGCGCAAGTTCGGCCTGCCGGGCCGCGTGCACTACAACGTCGGCGGCTCCCAGTCTATCGACGACTCCCTGAAGCTGGTGCGTAACTACTGCAACGGTAAAAGCCGGATGTTCGCCTTTGAGGGCGGCTACCACGGCCGCACCCTCGGCGCCTCGTCGATCACCTCCAGCTACCGCTACCGCCGCCGCTTCGGCCACTTCGGCGAGCGCGCGCAGTTTATTCCTTTCCCGTATCCGTTCCGCCGCCAGAAGGGCATGACCCCGGAAGAGTACGCCGACAAGCTGGTGGCCGACTTTGCCCGCCTGTTTGAAAACGAGTACCACGGCGTCTGGGATCCGAAAGTGCAGCAGTCGGAGTTTGCCGCCTTCTACATTGAGCCGATTCAGGGCACCGGCGGCTACGTTATTCCGCCGCGCAACTTCTACAAAGGGCTGAAAAAGGTCCTCGACGATCACGGCATTCTGCTGGTGGTGGACGAGATCCAGATGGGCTTCTACCGCACCGGTAAACTGTGGTCGGTGGAGCACTTCGGCATCACCCCGGATGTGCTGGTGTTCGGCAAGGCGCTGACCAACGGCCTCAACCCGCTGGCGGGCATCTGGGCGCGGGAAGAGATGATCAACCCGACCACCTTCCCGGTGGGCTCCACCCACTCGACCTTTGCCTCCAACCCGCTGGGCACCGCCGTGGGTCTGGAAGTGATGCAGATGCTGGCGGAGAAAGACTATGAGAAGCAGGTGATGGAGAGCGGCGCCTACTTCCTGGAAGGGCTGAAAACCCTCCAGCGCCAGCATCCGGAGATCGGCGACGTTGACGGCCTGGGCCTGGCGCTGCGCGCCGAGCTGTGCCAGGCCGACGGCTTTACGCCCAACAAGGCGCTGCTCGATAAGATGGTCGATATCGGCCTCTCCGGCACCCTTGAGTATCAGGGCCAGCGCACCGGGCTGGTGCTCGACGTCGGCGGCTACTACAAAAACGTCATCACCTTCGCGCCGTCGCTGGAGATCAGCCGCAGCGAAATCGACCAGGCCATCGTGCTGCTCGATCAGCTGATTGTCCGCGCGAAGCGCGAACTGTAGGCCGCAGCCGGCGGACAGCCCGCCGGCTCCTTATTTCAGACGCCGGAGTTACCCTATGGCTGCCTGTCACCACGGCCTGGAGCCCCAGGCCCTTATCGACGCCTTCATCCGCCATCCGCCGGACGGATTTCTGGCTCATGCCGCGGCGGACGGTACGCCCTGGTTTACCACCCGCTTCGATCTGCTGACTACCCTCAACAATGACGACCGCGACAGGCTCAGCCGCCTGCCGGGCTTCCGCGTCTGGCGGCGGCTGCTGCGCTGGCCCGCCTGCTTCATCGGTACCACGGTCAGCGAATACTCCCCGCAGCCGGTGGGCATCGAACCTGCTGACTATCTGCGGCGCGCCCGCCGGCTCCCCGGCTCCCCGGCGCTGACCATTATCAAAGATCTGCCCTGCGACTCGCCGCTGCTGCCGGCCGCTGATAACCTCGCGGCGCGGCGGCTGTTCGCCCTCGCGCCGCGGGAGGGCTTTATCAGCGTCGCCGGGCAGGCGCTGGCCTACGTCCCGGTCCACTTCGACAGTATCGATGAATATCTGGCCCGGCTCTCCCACAGCCGCCGCCGCAACCTGCGGCGCAAGCTGCGCAGCCGGGACGCGCTGCGCCTTGAGATCCTGCCTACCGGCGATCCGCGCCTCGCCTCGGCGGCGTGGCGCGGGACGCTCTACCGCTACTATCTGGCGGTATACGACCAGAGCGAGATCCACTTCGACAGGCTCAGCGCCGACTTCTTCGACGCCCTGCTGCAGGACCCGGACAGCGGCGGACGCCTGTTCTGCTACTGGCACGATGATCATCTGGTGGGCTTTAACCTCTGCTACGTTCACGGCGGCAATCTTGTCGATAAATATATCGGCTTCGACTACGCGCAGGCGCTGCGCTTCAACCTCTATTTCGTCAGCTGGTTTGCCAATCTGGAGTACGCCATCGAGCAGGGGCTGCGCTACTACGTGGCGGGCTGGACCGACCCGCAGGTGAAGGCCCAGCTGGGGGCCAGCTTTACCATGACCCGCCACCTGGTCTGGGTGCGCAATCCGCTGCTGCGGGCGCTGCTTCGCCGTCTGTCGCACCATTTTGAGAGCGACAGCGATATCCTTCTGCAGCAGGGAGAAGCCTGATGTCGCGGCGGACGGTGGTGCTTAACTTTGACGATGCGGCCGGGCACTTTCCCGGCGCGCAGGCGGTGGATCTCCGGCGCTACCAGGAGGCCATCCGCTTCGGCTGCGGCTGGCGGCAGTTCCGTAACTTTGCGTGCTGGCTGTCGCCGCAGCTCCCGGCGCAGACCGGCGCGGTCTTCACCGGCAGCGGCGACTATCACCACCTGAGCTGGCTGCTGCTCAGCAGGCTCCCCGCGAACCGGCCGGTGCAGCTTATCGTCTGCGACAACCACCCGGACAATATGCGCTATCCGTTCGGCATCCACTGCGGCTCCTGGGTCTACTGGGCCAGCCGCCTGCCGCAGGTGGCGGCGGTACACGTTATCGGCATCAGCTCTGCCGATATCGGCGCGGGCCACGCCTGGGAGAACCACTGGCGGCCGCTGATGAGCGGTAAGCTGACCTACTGGAGCGTCGGCCGGCCCGCCCGCTGGACGCGGCTGATCGGCAGACCCGATGCCGCGCGCAATTTTGACCATGCCGATGCGCTGCTCGATGCCCTCCTGCCGCAGGTAGGCGCGCTGCCGGTCTATCTGTCGATTGATAAAGACGTGCTCAGTCCGGCGGTGGTCAGCACCAACTGGGACCAGGGGACTTTTCGCGAGCAGGATCTGCTGCGGCTGATTGCCCGCTGTCGGGGGCGGCTGGCGGGGGCGGATATTACCGGCGATGTGTCGCAGTGGCGCTACCGCAGCCGCTTCAAGCGCCTGCTCAGCGGCGCCGACGGCCAGCGCGTGCCGGAGGAGGAGGAGCTGCGGCGCTGGCAGGCGCCCCAGCAGGCGCTCAACCGGCGGCTGCTGGCGGCGCTCAGCGGGGCGTGGATAGCCGACGAAGCTGCAGACTGATGCAGGCCACGATGGCCGCAAAGTCGCCGTCGGTCAGCCAGGACGAGTTGGTCAGGGTGAGGGTGCGGGCGGCAAGGCTGCGCGCCTGCGCCTGCGGCGATGCATCAGTAAACCGGTCCGCCAGCGCCGGGTAGTCCGCCAGCGCGCGGGCAAACAGCCGGGTCACGCCCGCGCCCCGGTCCCACAGCGCTGCCAGCACCGCGTCGCGGGCGGCCCCGGTCGGCAGGCGGATCAGTAAAAAAGGCCACACGCCGCGCTCGCCGGGACGATCGGCGAATACCTCCACGCCCGGCAGCGTGCGCAGGGCGGCGATGCGCCGTTCGGCGCGCCGCTGCCCGCGGGACCAGTAGTCCGGCAGCCGCGCCGCCGCCCGCGCCGCGACGCCCGCCCGCCAGTGGCCCAGCGCATGGAGCGGAATGTCGCCGGCGGTAAAGTCGTCGCCGACGGCGGCGATGACATCGCCCCGGCGCAGCGCCCGGCGCAGCGGCAGGCCGTAGGCGGCGCGCAGCCCGACAGGGTTATAGAGCGCGGCGTAGCCCAGCAGCGCCGCGCTGCGCCGCAGTTCCCATCCGCGCCGCACGGGCAGGGCGGCCAGCGCTTCCCGCTGCAGATCGGCGCGGAGGTCGGGATCGCGGCTGAACAGCACGCCGCCTTCGCCGCTGGTCAGCCCCTTGCCAAACGCCAGGCTGAAAAAGCCGATATCACCCCGCAGCCCGACGCTCTCATCCCCGACCCGCGCCCCCAGCGCCTGGGCGGCATCCTCGATTACCGCCGCGCCGCAGCGGCGGGCGCAGGCCAGCGCCGGGGCGGTATCGCTGACTCTGCCCGCCAGGTGGGTGACAATAATCGCCAGCGGCGGCGCTTCATCGCACAGCCTGGTGAGCATCGTCGGGCAGAGGTCGAGGCTGTTTTCCGCCAGATCGCAGAGCACAAACTCCACGCCGGGGCAGAGGGCCGCCGCCAGCGGCACCAGCGGGCAGCTCCAGCCGCCGACGATCGCCCGCGAGCGTGAGGGAGACCGCTGCTTCAGCACCCGCAGGGCAACCACCAGCGCCGCCGTTCCCGAGCAGGTGAGCAGCGGGCGGGGAATGGCCAGCAGGCGGGCGAGAGTCGCGGCGAGATCGGCGTCTGCCCCGAACAGATCGCCGGCGCGCAGCGGCAGGCCGTCGGTTGGCGGCAGCTCCCGCTTCACGGCTGCGGCGCCTGCGCCTCGCCGCGCGCCAGGCACAGCACGCCGGCGAGGATCAGCAGCCCGCCGGCCACCTTCGACAGCGTCAGGGCATCGTCAAACAGCCAGATAGACAGCAGGGTCACGCTGACGATCTCCAGATGCGAGGCGGCGAAGGCCGGGCCCACCGGGGCGTACTTGAGCAGCGTCATCCAGGTAAAGAAGGCGCCGATATAGCCGACGAAGGCGCCGTAGATCCAGATGTGTCCGAACACCCGGCCCAGCCAGGCGATATCCATCACCAGCGGCCCGGCGTGCAGAGAGGCGTACTTAAAGCTGACCTGGGCGAGGGTATCGAACAGCATCAGCGTCAGGAAGCCCAGAAGATAGAAACGCTTCATTAACCTATTCCCACGACGCCGACGCCGGCGGCGATAAGCAGGATCCCCGCTACCCGCCAGCGGCTCAGCGCCTCGTTAAACCACAGGCGACCCGCCAGCATAATTACCACCACGTTAATGGAGCCAAGCATGACGCCCACCGACAGCGGCACCAGCGCGAGGAAGGCCAGCCACAGCACGAACTCCAGTACGTAGCTGCCGACCCCTAGCCAGATCCAGGGGCGCCTGAGCATGATCCGCCACTGGCGCAGGCCGCTGTGGCCGACGCTGTCGCGGGCCGCGGCTTTAAAGGCCAGCTGGCCGACGGTATCTACGATGACATTGAGCAGCCACAGCAGAAGAGTGAGTTGGCTCACAGCAGGGCACTCCCGGTGACCCGCTCAGGCTTCCACTCCGCGCCGTGCGATGGGGGCGAGGCGGGGCAGGCGTTGCGGGCAATAAACTGCAGGCTGCGGCTGACCAGCTCATCGCGGTCGTTATCGATGGTTATCATGTGGTAGCTGTTTTTCAGCAGCGCCAGCTCGCACGGGCCGCTGACGCGTTTACGCACCAGCAGGGCGTTGCGGCGGTGGGCCACATCGTCGTGTTCGGCGTGCAGTATCAGGCAGGGATCGGCCACCCGCCACAGGTTGCGCCGCACGTTGCGCGAGAGGTGGATCATTTCGCTCAGCGAGGGCCAGGGGTTACCCGGCAATCCCGCCGCGCCGCTGTCGCCGCCGAGCATCGCTTTGGCTATTCGCCGGCGCAGGATCTCATTGCGGATACCGTAGGGCTCCATTTCATCGACCGTGCGCCGCCGCCCGATGCGCAGCCTTGTCGCCAGCGGCAGCAGCGGCGCAAGCAGCCGGGCGCTGGCCGGGATGCTCCAGCCGTCGGCGCGGAAAGTGGCGCCGTAGACCAGCACCCCCGCTACCGGGTGCGCGCTGGCGTACTTCAGGGCCAGTATCGCGCCCATCGACAGGCCGCCGACGAACAGATAGTCCACCTCCTGGCGCAGCCGCGCGGCGGCGTCCACCACGCTCTGATACCAGTCGCGCCAGCCGGTGGCGATCAGGTCGTCAACGTCGCCGCAGTGTCCGGCGAGCTGCACGCAGTGCACCGTATAGCCGCCGCCGCTGTGCAGCCGCCGCGCCACGTCGCGCATCTCGCTGGGGGTCCCGGTCAGGCCGTGGATCAGCAGCACGCCGGTGCGGTTGCCCGCGAGGTGAATTTCGTGGTTGCCGATCATGCCAGCCTCCAGGGCCGCAGCGGATTGAACGCCGCTTCCGGCAACGGTTCTCCGCGCAGGCCGGTGAGCGCCTCCAGCGCGGCGCAGGCTTCGCGGAAATTGCTGACGGCGGTGTGGGGAAGGTTGTCGCGCCGGCACTCGGCCAGCAGGCTGCCGCGGGCGAAAACGTGGCTGGCCTCATGGGCCAGGCAGAAGTCGGAGCGTCCGTCGCCGACCAGCAGGGACAAGCCCGGGGCGCGCTGGCGCATCACCGCGCACTTGCAGACGCCGCTGCCGCCTTTACAGGCCGCGGAGGCCCACGGCGAGCGCAGCTGCCAGCGCCGTTCGCCAACCTGTTCCAGCAGGTTGGCGATAACCGGTACGCCGCCAATGCCGGCGCGCGCCAGCAGCCAGTAGATGGCAGAGTCCAGACCGTCGCTGACGATATGCAGAGGAAAGCCGCAGCGCGCGGCCAGCTGCGTGAAGCGCAGAAAGTCGGCATCAACGCGCACGGTGCTCAGCAGCGCCTCCAGTTCGCTGCGGGACATATCCAGCAACGCGACCTGACCGGCCATGCAGGCCGCGGAGCCTATCTCGCCATTCAGCCAGCGCGTCTCAAGATCCTCCCAGCCGGGGCGGCCAAAGTTCTCCAGCAGTCTGTCGGTCACATCGCAATCGCTGATGGTGCCGTCAAAATCACAAAAAATCGTCCAGGGGGCTTGCCAGTGGTGGGGCGGTAGTCTGGTCATGGTATCTGCTTACGGCCTCGGCCGTGATTAGAGTCGTGGAGAGTAAGCATCTTATCACGGTGAGGAGCCGGAGAATAAGGATGCATCAGTACCCGGCCAGTATAGAGCGCGGGTGATAAATAGATTCTCAACGATCAAAGTGATTACCGGCCCGGTTAGCCGTCCGGGAGCGGATAAGATAAATGAAACAAAGTGTAAAATGCGCGCATATGATGACTCAGCGATGTGCCGAAAACGTTATTATATTCAGGGAGTAGACACCTCTTATCTAATTAACAATCATTCAGTACCCGTATTTAATCGCCTGGCTGCAGAATATATAACCCGGAAGAGTTATTTTCCGATGCGGGCACGCGTTGGGTCCGAAAAGGACAAGGAGCGTTATGGTTTACACTATTGGCGGACTGGTTCAGTTCCGTAGCGAAGATGGCGCGGTATGGGTCAGTGAAGATATTGGCGTCACGCTGACGGTGACCACCAGTCGTCTGCTGGAATATCTTCTCCTGCACCGCGGCAGAGTCATTTTTCGCGATGAAATTCTGCAGAATGTCTGGGACGCACACGGCCTCAAGACTTCCGGAAATAGCCTTAATAAATATATCTCTGACTTAAGGAGCGCTTTTCGCAATCTCGGCTTTCAGCAGGAGCTTATTGTTACGGTTCCGAAAGTGGGATTTATGATTGCCGAAGGCGTTCATATTGAAGCCGAGGAGCGTGAGGAGAAGAAACGCGCCGTTAACCTGCCAGCGACGGCGCAGGAGAGCGAACCGCATCGCGAGCGTTTACGCCGGGTAAGCGTACTGCTGCTGGGGGGGCTCGCCCTGCTGTTTCTGGCCACGCATCTGGATTTTCTGGCCTGCAGCGATCGCAGCGAGGAGCGGCCGATGGGGAGCATCGATCGCTGTCAGGTCAGATCCCTGTCGCCCGTCAGCGAGGGTCAGAAACGCGACGGAATCAATATTGTCGCCGATGTGATCAAGCGTAACCGGATGTTTTGCTCCGGTGAGCAAGTCTACTATTTTAGCGCCTCGGAAAGTGTGCTGGCGGGGAAGAAAGGGCGGCTTTACCTCTCCCGCTGTTCTTTTAGCGATGCGGCGAAAAAAACAATTATGTCTTGCCTCAATTACTACAAATCTGATTATGAATATATCAAATAAGTATTTTTATACTTTTGTCCTGAGCTTTACTGCTGCGGCATTTTTCATCCTTATCCTTGAGTTTATTCTATGCAGCAGCCGTGACCTTGTACAGGTGGACTGCTCGTCCAATCTGATTGTCGATTCTGACGTATCTGATTTCCACGGCGAGCTGAGCACTTTTATGTTTATCGAGAAAAACACCCGCGGCTATATGGATGTTTCCGGGATAGTCAGGTATCACAATCATGAATACAACGTGGAGCGCTCTTATCGCTTTAACTACAGCAAGAATGAGGATGATATCTATCACCTGACCAACATTACGATCTCGAAACGAGGAATCGATAATGTTAATAACGAGGTGATGTCCAAGCTGTTTTTAAGCCCCGATATTCAGCACGGGCGCTACATTCAGATCAAGAAACAGGAAAACGCGTTCCTCATCAGCTCACTCTACTCTCCCTTCTTTCTCTGCATTCCTAAATAAAACGCGGCGTCAGCGTGGCGCAGATAACACTTTTGAGGTGGGGTCAGCGCCCGGACGCGCAACGCGTTTGCCGGCGCTACTCCCTGTCTTTTGAAGGGTTAACGCTCATTCCTGGTTGTATAACCTGTAATTTTCTTATAATTAAGAATTATATTCGAAATAAATAGATATTATTGATATTTATTGCCGTTTAGTTGCCGCGGCGTAGCATATGGGGTGTCAGAAGCAGTGCGGTAAATATTCCCCATCGCTCTACTGCGCCAGCACCAGAGGAAAACAGGCGCGCTGAGGATTAATTGCCGCCGGGGCTTCATCCCTGTTTAAGAGAGTTTGTCTGATGATGAAAAACGTGACTACGATTATCACCGATGACCGCTATTTCAGGCTCGGCCTGACGGAGTTGTTAGGCCAACAGGTCGCTACAGAGGCCGTCGTCATTATCGATCTCGATTGTTATGATGAGAATGAATATAACCGCGAAAGTTTTCAGGGAAAGCAGCTGGTCGCATTTGCTTCTGATGATCTCGCCTATTATAAGTCGGAAATATTTGACAATATCGTTGTGTTTAATAAAAAAAGTGATCTTACCGCAATACGTGATTTCTTTAGGGTAAAAGGAGGTGCTGAACGCTATCGCACCAGATTTACATTAAGTGAGCGTGAGAAGCAGGTGTTAAGGATGATGCGGCGCGGCCAGGGAAATAAAGAAATTGCTGAGTCAATGTGTTTGTCACCTAAAACAACCTACTCTTATCGCAATAGCCTGATGAAAAAGCTGGGGTGCGTAAACAGAATAAAGTTACAGGAACTCTGCATTAAAAACAGGCTTTCATAATGGAAGTGAGTATATCAGTATAAAACAGGAGCACTATCGTGAATAAATTATCCCTGGTTTTTGCCACCGCCTTATCGGTGGCCTGCGGCACGGCGCTGGCCGATCCTGTGTCGGTAAACGGCGGGAAGGTTCACTTCAGAGGCGAGGTCGTCAACACCGGCTGTGCGGTGGATGCCGGCTCCGTGGATCAGACGGTTCAGCTTGGCCAGGTGCGGTCCGCAAAGCTCGCTGAGGCGGGAGCAACCAGCACTGCCGTAGGCTTTAATATTCAGCTCGACGACTGCGATACCACCTTAGTGAGCAAAGCGTCCATCGCCTTCAGCGGCGCCGCCGTTGACAGCACCAATACAACGGTGCTGGCGCTACAGAGTTCAGCTGCGGGCGGGGCAACTAACGTCGGTGTTCAGATCCTCGACAGAACCGGTACGGCGCTGAAGCTGGATGGCGAGAGCTATAGCGCGGCGACCACGTTAAATAACGGCCCCACCGTTTTGCCATTCCAGGCCCGCTACTACGCCACCGGCGTTGCGACGGCGGGAACGGCGAATGCGGATGCCACGTTTAAAGTTCAGTACGAATAGGACGTCAATGCGCAAGGACGCAACCCGGGCCAGGACGGCCCACGGACGTTAACGGATATGATTTAACGACAGGGCTGTAAGGTAAGGTGAAAAAGATAAAACGGGCCATGCGAGTCATGCCATCCTGGCTGCTGATAGCGGGCATAACGCTTTTTTCAGCCGCAGCACAGGCCGGCGTAGCGCTGGGCGCAACGCGGGTTATTTTTCCAGCGGATCAGAAGCAGGTGCCGCTTGCGGTTATCAGCAATAAAGACAATGGTACCTGGCTTATTCAGTCATGGGTTGAAAATAGCGCCGGCAAAAAAGATCCGCGCTTTATTGTCACGCCGCCGCTGTTTGCCATGGCGGGAAAAAAAGAGAATACCCTGCGGATCGTCAATGCGACGGACAACCGGCTGCCGCAGGATCGCGAAAGTCTGTTCTGGCTGAACGTCAAAGCCATTCCGGCAATGGATAAGGGAAAACTGAACAGCAATACGCTTCAGCTGGCGATCATCAGCCGCATAAAGCTCCTCTATCGCCCGGAAAAGCTGACGCCGGCGCCGGAGCAGGCCGCGCAAAAATTAGCCTTTCGTCGCCGCGGTTCGCGCCTGATGCTCATTAACCCTACGCCCTATTATCTGACCGTTACCGAATTAAAAGCCGGGAGCCGCGCGCTGGATCATGCGCTGGTGCCCCCCCTGGGGGAGACGTCGGTCAGCCTGCCGGCTGATGCCGGTAACACGATTACCTGGCAGACGATCAATGATTATGGCGCTCTGACGCCGCCGCTACATCATTCACTGTAACCATTGCCGGGATCGGCCCGCAATATCGCTGAATATAACAATAAGAACTTATCGCCGGGTGATTTCACGCCGGAGGGACTATGTCATATTGGAAATATGGACTGTCGCATATTTATTTTCGCGCGATTAACCTGTTGATCAGGGCGCCGCTGGCATTCTGCGTTGCCGTTCAGCCGACCTTCGTCGAGGCGGCGCTGTGGTTTAATCCGCGCTTTCTGGCAGACGATCCGGCGGCCGTGGCCGACCTCTCGCGATTTGAAAAAGGGCAGGAGCTGCCGCCGGGGATCTACCGGGTCGATATTTATCTCAACGATCAATTTATCGCCACCCGCGACGTGACTTTTCACGAAGGGAAAAACCCGCAGGGGTTACTGCCCTGCCTGACGCTAAATCAGCTCGCCGCGATGGGGGTGGATACCCCCGCCGCAGCCCCGCAGGCCGACCGCTGCCGGGATCTTACCGACATTATCCGCGAGGCGACCAGCCGCCTTGACGTAGGCGAACAGCGTCTTTACCTCACTGTGCCGCAGGCATCCATGGGCAACCGCGCGCGCGGCTATATTCCCCCTTCGCAGTGGGATCAGGGCATTACGGCAGGCCTGCTGAACTATAACTTTAGCGGTGGCAGCATGCGCAGCGGGGGCAGCAGCAGCAGTACGGCCTACCTGAATGTGCAGAGCGGTTTTAACGCCGGCGCCTGGCGGCTGCGGGATAACACGACATGGCGCTACATGCGCGCCGATGGTGCCGCCAGCCGGAGCCGCTGGCAGCATATTAACAGCTGGCTGGAGCGCGATATTGCGCCGCTGCGCTCCCGGCTGACCGTCGGGGACAGCTACACCAGCGGCGATATCTTTGACGGTATCAACTTTCGCGGCGTACAGCTGGCCACCGACGATAATATGCTGCCGGACAGTCAGAAGGGATTTGCGCCGGAAGTTCGCGGTATTGCGCGCGGCACGGCGCAGGTCACTATCAAACAAAATGGCTATGAAATTTACCAGAGCACGGTGCCGCCGGGCCCGTTTGTGATTAACGATCTGTATGCCGCCGGCAACGGCGGCGATCTGCAGGTGGCTATCAAAGAGGCCGACGGCACAGCGCAGACCTTCACCGTGCCCTGGTCCTCGGTCCCGCTCCTGCAGCGCGAGGGGCACACCCGCTACGCGCTGACTGCCGGAGAATACCGCAGCGGCGGCGGCCGGCAGAAGCAGCCGACGCTGCTGCAGGCGACCTTTCTGCACGGGCTGCCCTCCGGCTGGACGCTGTACGGCGGCAGCCAGTTCGCCTCCCGCTATCGCGCCTTTAATTTGGGGGCGGGTAAAAATATGGGTGAGGCGGGAGCGGTCTCGCTGGATATTACCCAGGCGCAGGCCCGGCTGGCGGACGGCAGCCGGCACCAGGGGCAGTCCGTGCGGCTTCTCTACAGCAAATCGCTGAATGCCACCGGCACCAACGTCCAGCTTATGGGCTACCGCTATTCCACGCGCGGCTACTATACGCTGGCCGACACGGCGTGGCGGCAGATGTCCGGCTATCGGAGCGAGGAGGATGAACAGGGGCTGCCGGGCGAGCGCCGGATCGCCGATGAATATAATCTTCGCTTCAGCAGGCGCGGCAGGCTCCAGGTGAACATCAACCAGCAGCTGGGGTCAGCCTCGACCCTTTACCTGAGCGGCAGCCATCAGACTTACTGGTCAACCGGCAGGGCAGATGAGCAGCTCCAGATCGGTTTTAACAGCGTGGTGGAGGATATCAGCTGGACCCTCAGCTACAGCCTGACGAAAACGGCCTGGCAGCGCGGGCGCGATAGCCTGCTGGCCTTCAATCTCAATATCCCCTTCAGCCACTGGCTGAACTCCAGCAGCCATCCGGCCTGGCGGCGGGCCAGCGCCAGCTACAGTATGTCGCGCGATCTGCACGGGCGGGTGACCCAGCTGGCCGGGCTGTACGGCACGCTGCTTGAGGAGAGAAACCTCAGCTACAGCATGCAGACCGGCTACGCTCGGGGCGGCGCCGGCAGCCGCAGCGAAACCGGCTACGCATCGCTGAATTACCGCGGCAGCAGCGGCAATGCCAACGTTGGCTACAGCCGCGGCGACGGGGCGAAACAGCTCTACTACGGTATCAGCGGCGGTATTCTCGCTCACGCCAATGGCGTCACTCTCAGCCAGCCGCTCAACGACACCGTGGTACTGGTAAAGGCCCCCGGCGCGGGCGACGTTAAAGTCGAAAACCAGACGGGGGTGCGCACCGACGGGCGCGGATATGCCGTGCTGCCCTACGCCATGGAGTACCGGGAGAACCGCGTCGCTCTCGATACCACCACGCTCGCGGACAACGTCGATCTTGACGATACGGTGGTTAACGTCGTGCCGACTTATGGCGCCGTTGTGCGCGCCGATTTTAATGCCAGGGTGGGCGTCAAAATGGTGCTGAAGCTGCTGCACAACGGCAGGCCGGTGCCGTTCGGCGCCCAGGTCACCGCCGGCAGCGTCCACAGCATCGTGGCGGACGACGGTGAAGTCTATCTGAGCGGCATGGCGCCGGCGGATAAGGTTGAGGTGCGGTGGGGGAGCGGCCCGGGCGGACGCTGTGAGGCCCGCTATGCGCTGGCCGGATCGCGCTCCCGCACGGCGCTGGCCCGCACCACGGCGATATGCCGCTGAGGAAAATGATAATGATAGCCAGAGCCGTACCCCTCATCACCGCCTCGCTGCTGGCGCTCTGCGCCGGCGCGCGCGCTGACGGCGGCAGCACGATTGAGATTAGCGGCTACGTGCGGGACAACGCCTGCGAGGTGGCCGGGGATTCAAAGGATTTTGAGGTTGATTTGCTGAAAAACTCCGCCCGCCAGCTTCGTACGGTGGGCGCCGCCACGCCGCAGGTTCTCTTCCGGATCTTCCTCTCCCGCTGCGGTGGTTCAGCCACCGCCGTGAGGGTGGGGTATAGCGGCCCCGCAGACGATGAAAACAGCGCCCTGCTCAGGCTCGATCCCGGCGGCTCTGCGGCGTCAGGCGCCGGGATCCAGATTCTGGATCACCAGCAGGTGCCGCTGCCCATTAACGCACCGCCCGCTTCCCTGCGCTGGATAACGCTCCATCCGGGCGAGAGCAATACGCTTAATTTTTACGCAAGGCTGATGGCGACCCGCGTCCCGGTGACCGCCGGGCAGGTGCGCGCTACCGCGACATTTACCGTGGAATTTCAGTAACCGGAGTTGATGATGAGAGAAAAGGCCAGCCGCTACTTCGCGGTCTGCATCCTGGCCGCGACGGCGCTGGGCGCTGCGGCAGCGGACGTGACCATTACCGTTAACGGCAGGGTGGTGGCCAGACCCTGCACGGTGTCCACCGACAGGGCGACGGTCGCCCTGGGCGATCTCTATACCTACGACCTGCAGAGCGCCGGGGCATCGTCACCGTGGCACAGCGTTGAGCTCCGTTTAAGCAACTGTCCGACGGGCACCTCCAGGGTAACGGCGCTGTTCAGCGGCCCGGAGGACGGCACCGGCTATTACAAGAACCAGGGCAGCGCGGGCAATATTCAGCTGGAACTGCAGGACGACCGCGGAGTCCGGCTAAATAACGGGGCAAAAAAAACGGTGGCGGTCGATGACGGCGCCCAGTCCGCCCGCTTTCCGCTTCAGGTCAGGGCGCTGTCGGTTAACGGCGGCGCGACTCAGGGCTCTGTTCAGGCGCTTATCAGCGTCACCTACACCTATTTGTAATCCCGGCGGCAAACCATGATAAGCGTTGTGAAATTACTCCTGCTGGCGCTCACCGCAGTGCCCTTATGGGCCAGTGCGTTTACCTGCAAAATCCTGTCAACCGGCCAGATGGTACAAACGGGATCGGCCAATCTGTACGTCAATCTCACGCCGCAGATAGGCATCGGGCAGAATCTGATTGTTGACCTGACTCAGGAGATTAAATGTAAAAATGACTCCGCGCCGCCGGATATCGACGTCGATCATCTGAAATTACTCAGCGGATCGGCCTACCAGGGGGCGCTTGATAATTTTTCGGGCGCCGTCTACTGGGTGGGAAAATATTATCCAATCCCGCTGACGGCCAATACGCCCTATTATTCGATATCGAATACGAGCTACGCGCCGCTTCCGCTAAAGCTATATTTAACCCCGCTCGGCGCCGCCGGCGGAAAGCTCATCAGAAGCGGCGAACTGATCGCCGTACTGAGCGTGTATAAGATTGCCACCTTTGACGGCGGGTATCCCACTACCTTTACGTGGAATATCTACGCCAACAATGACGTGGTGCTGCCGACGGGCGGCTGTGATGTCTCCTCCCGCGACGTGACGGTTACGCTGCCCGATTATCCCGCCAGCATTAAGGTGCCGGTGAATATTCACTGCGCGCAAAGCCAGCGGCTTGGCTACTCGCTCTCCGGCGCCACGGCGGATGCGGCGCATACCATATTCAGCAATACCGCCTCCGCCTCCCCCGCGTCGGGCGTCGGCGTGCAGATGCTGCGCGCGGGGCTGGCCGTGCCGGCAAATCAGCAGGTTTCGCTGGGAACGGTCGGCACCGTGCCGGTCGATCTTGGCCTGACCGCCGCCTATGCGCGCACCGGCGGGCAGGTCACTGCCGGAAATGTACAGTCGATCGTCGGGGTGACGTTCGTTTATCAGTAGGACAGGCGAATTTTTCATGTTCCGGCACCGTTCAGGCGCCGGTCCGGCGGCGCAATCGGGCATTCAGCGCAGGGGTTTTTCTGTGGTAGGGAAAATAATTTTAGTTATCTTTATGAAATGAAAGGTGATTATTTACATTCTGGTTGAGTTATCTGCGTTACTCGATCCACGTCACAATCTTATGCCAACAGCTGTAATGTCCATATCCAGGGAGGGATAGACGCTAATCCTCATTGTCCAGGCTTTGTATGCTTCAGGGCATATTATGTTCTGAATAAGCGAGTCTGATGATGTCTCATGTTAATAACGCCCTGGACCTTGCCGGTGAACACCGGCAGAAGGCCAGGAGAATGAATCTGTTTGTCTCGGTTTCTGCGGCGCTGGCGGGCCTGCTGTTCGGGCTGGATATCGGCGTTATCTCCGGCGCGCTGCCGTTTATTACCGACCATTTTAGCCTCACCAGCCGCGAGCAGGAGTGGGTCGTGAGCAGCATGATGCTGGGGGCCGCCCTCGGCGCCGTTTGCAACGGCTGGGTTTCGCACCGCCTCGGGCGCAAGTACAGTCTGATGGCCGGCGCGGCGCTGTTTATCATCGGCTCGCTCGGCTCGGCGTTTGCCAGCAACCTTGAGCTGCTGCTGCTGTTCCGCGTGCTGCTCGGGGTCGCGGTGGGCATTGCTTCCTACACCGCGCCGCTCTACCTCTCCGAAATGGCCACCGAAGACGTGCGCGGCAAGATGATCAGCCTCTACCAACTGATGATCACCTTTGGCATCGTGGTGGCTTTTCTCTCCGATACCGCCTTCAGCTACAGCGGCAACTGGCGGGCGATGCTCGGCGTGCTGGCGATCCCGGCGGTAGTGCTGTTTGCGATGGTTGTTTTCCTGCCCAACAGCCCGCGCTGGCTGGCGGCGAAAGGACTGCATGTTGAAGCGGAAGAGGTGCTGCGCATGCTGCGCGATACCTCCGACAAGGCGCGCCAGGAGCTCAACGAGATCCGCGAAAGCCTGCGCATGAAGCAGGGCGGCTTTACGCTGTTTAAAAGCAATAAGAACGTTCGCCGGGCGGTGTTTCTCGGCATGCTGCTGCAGGGGATGCAGCAGTTCACCGGTATGAACATCATCATGTACTACGCCCCGCAAATCTTTAAAATGGCCGGCTTCCGGACCACCCACGAGCAGATGATCGCCACCGTGGTGGTGGGGCTGACCTTTATGTTCGCCACCTTTATCGCCGTGTTCACCGTCGATAAGGCCGGGCGCAAGCCGATCCTCAAAATTGGCTTCTCGGTGATGGCCTTCGCTACCCTGGTGCTGGGCTACTGCCTGATGAAGGCCGGGGAGGGTGATATCAGCAGCGGCCTCTCCTGGGTCTCCGTCGGCATGACCATGCTGTGCATCGGCGGCTACGCCATGAGCGCCGCGCCGGTGGTGTGGATCCTGTGCTCGGAAATTCAGCCGCTGAAGTGCCGCGACTTCGGCATCACCTGCTCAACCACCACCAACTGGGTGGCGAATATGATTATCGGCGCCACCTTCCTGTCGCTGCTCGGCAGCATCGGCGCCGCCGGCACTTTCTGGCTCTATACCGGCTTTAACCTGCTGTTTATCGCCATCACCTTCTGGCTGGTGCCGGAAACCAAGGGCGTCACGCTGGAGCATATTGAGAAGAACCTGATGGCCGGGAATAAGCTGCGCGATCTGGGCAAGTAACCATTTTGCCTCCGCCTGCCGCAAAGCGATCGGTGACGATCGCTTTGTTTCTCCCGCCTGCGTCTCCGCATCGCCGGATGCTATTTCGCCCGCCGCACGCGGGGTCAGTCCGGCTGGCAATCATAAGCCGCGTTAAACGATCAGCACGTTTTGTGCGGCAGTTTTGCGAACCAGAGCACATTCACTGTTCGCAGGACGCCACATCTGTTGCTACCATTTAGATCATTTCATTGACATATATTATACATGGCCCTACCGCATTCTCTGCGGGCGGCGCCAGCGATTTACCCCGCCGCGCGGCCTGAAGCCTCCAGCAGCCGGCGCGAGGCGGATTAGCGTGACTGCAGGCATGAGGAACGCGCTGCAGTTTTGGTGTCTGTTTTCCACTGCGAGAGTTTCACTCTTTTCGGGAACCGACATTTGGGTCCTGTCAGACTATCGCAACGCCAGGGAAAATTATTTGCCAGAGCTGCAGTGCCTCTTCCGTGATTAACCCTGACAATCAGCATTGCGCTATTGTTGCCGGGATCCGCCTGCATAAATTTGCCGGGCGCAAAATCGAAGCCCTTCGCAATAAATGCCCTCATTTTCCCGGGCGGATAATCACCGCCGCATTTTTACGGCAACCCTTGACCCGCAGCAAGGTAGCGCCAATAAACCCCGCGCATAATCAGCGCCGTTTCTTATTAACCTGGTGTCACTATGGCGTATCAACTCAATCTTAACTGGCCGGAATTTCTTGAGAAATACTGGCAAAAAAAACCTGTCGTGCTGAAAAACGCATTTCCGAACTTTGTCGATCCGATTACGCCCGATGAGCTGGCGGGACTGGCGATGGAGCCGGAGGTCAGCAGCCGGCTGGTGAGCCATAGCGACGGTCAGTGGCAGGCCAGCTACGGCCCGTTTGAACACTTCGATGAGCTGGGCGAAACCGGCTGGTCGATTCTCTGCCAGGCGGTGAACCACTGGCACATGCCCTCCGCCGAGCTGGTGCGCCCGTTTCGCGTTCTGCCGGAGTGGCGGCTGGACGATCTGATGATCTCCTACTCGGTGCCCGGCGGCGGCGTCGGGCCGCACATTGATAACTACGATGTGTTTATTATTCAGGGCATGGGCCGCCGCCGCTGGCGGGTGGGCGACGCGCTGCCGATGCGCCAGTTCTGCCCGCATCCGGCCCTGCTGCACGTCGATCCCTTCGAGCCGATCATTGACGAAGAGATGGAACCCGGCGATATCCTCTATATTCCGCCGGGATTCCCGCACGATGGTTTTACCTATGAAGATACGCTCAACTACTCCGTCGGCTTTCGCGGGCCCAACGGGCGCGACTTCCTCTCCGGCTTTGCCGACTATGCGCTGGAAAACGATCTCGGCGGCGTCCACTATGCCGATCCCGACCTGACGGTTCGCCAGCACGCGGGGCGCGTGGAAGGCTACGAGCTGGATCGCGTACGCGGCATGATGATCGACATGCTGAAGCAGCCGGAAGATTTTAAGCAGTGGTTTGGCCGCTTTGTCTCCACGCCGCGCCACGAGCTGGATATTGCCCCGGCGGAGCCGCCTTACGCGCCGGAAGAAGTGCGCGAGGCGCTGCTGAATGGCGAGACGCTGACCCGCCTGAGCGGCCTGCGGGTGCTCAACGTTGAGGGCAGCTTCTTTATTAACGGCGAGGCCTACGCGCCGGCCGATGCCCGCGCCACCGATCTGCTGAGCCGCTATACCGAGGTTGACGCTCTGTTGCTGGGCGAGGCGCTGGACAACCCGGCGTTCGTTGCCGCGCTGGCGGAGCTGGTGAATCAGGGCTACTGGTACTTCGGTGAGTAAATGAAAACGCCTGCGGATGCAGGCGTTAAACGGTGAGTAAAGCGTCAGCGTCGGCGAAATGCCCGGTGGCGCTGCGCTTACGGCCTACAATGCGTGAATGCCATAGCAGTATCAACAGCACTGAATTGGTAGGCCTGGCAAGCGAAGCGCCGCCCGGCAATATACTCACTTCATTACCGCTGAGCGCACCCCGCGCACTGCTTATTCTGGATCTGCTGGAAGAAGTCATTCCCCTTATCGTCCACCAGAATAAACGCCGGGAAGTTCTCGACTTCAATTTTCCAGATAGCCTCCATCCCCAGCTCCGGGTACGCCACGCACTCCAGGCGCTTAATGCTCTGCTGCGCCAGCACCGCCGCCGGGCCGCCGATGCTGCCGAGGTAGAAGCCGCCGTGTTTCTCGCAGGCGTCGGTCACCTGTTGGCTGCGGTTGCCCTTCGCCAGCATCACCATGCTCGCGCCGTGGGACTGGAGCAGATCGACGTAGCCGTCCATGCGCCCGGCGGTGGTCGGGCCGAGGGAGCCGGAGGCGTAGCCTTCCGGGGTCTTCGCCGGGCCCGCGTAGTAGATCGGATGATCTTTCACGTACTGCGGCAGCGCCTCGCCGTTATCCAGCAGCTCTTTAAGCTTCGCGTGGGCGATATCGCGGGCGACGATAATGGTGCCGCTGAGGTTCAGGCGGGTGGAGACCGGATGGGCGGAGAGCTGTCTGCGGATCTCGCTCATCGGCTGGTTGAGGTCGATATTGACCACGCGGCCTTCGCCCTGCTGGCGCAGCGCCTCGGGGATGTACTGGCCCGGATTAGCCTCCAGCTTCTCGATCCAGATGCCGTGGCGGTTGATTTTGGCCTTGATGTTGCGGTCGGCGGAGCAGGAGACGCCCATGCCGATCGGGCAGGAGGCGCCGTGGCGCGGCAGGCGAATAACGCGGATATCGTGGGCGAAGTACTTGCCGCCGAACTGCGCGCCGAGGCCGAGATTCTGCGCTTCGGCCATCAGCGCCTGCTCAAGCTGCACGTCGCGGAAGGCCCGGCCGTGCGCGTTACCTTCGGTGGGCAGGCCGTCGTAGTAGCGGGCGGAGGCCAGCTTCACGGTTTTCAGCGTCGCTTCCGCCGAGGTGCCGCCAATCACGAAGGCGATGTGGTACGGCGGGCAGGCGGCGGTACCCAGGGTGCGCATCTTCTCCACCAGGTAGTTCTTCAGCCGCGCCGGGGTAATCAGCGCCTTGGTTTCCTGATAGAGGTAGGTTTTGTTGGCCGAGCCGCCGCCCTTGGCCATGCACAGGAACTTGTACTCGTCGCCGTCCACGCTGTAGAGGTCAATCTGCGCCGGCAGGTTGGTGCCGGTATTGACCTCTTTATACATATCCAGCGGCGCGTTCTGCGAGTAGCGCAGATTGTCTTCGGTGTAGGTGTCATATACGCCGCGCGCCAGGGCCGCTTCGTCGCCGCCGCCGGTCCACACGTTCTGACCTTTTTTACCCATGATGATGGCGGTGCCGGTGTCCTGGCAGGTCGGCAGCACGCCCTTGGCGGCGATTTCCGAGTTGCGCAGGAACTGCAGCGCCACGTACTTGTCGTTGTCGCTGGCTTCCGGGTCCAGCAGGATGGACGCTACCTGCCGCTGGTGGGAGGCGCGCAGCATAAAGGCCGCATCGTGAAAGGCCTGCTTCGCCAGCAGGGTCAGCGCTTCGGGTTCGACCTTCAGCATCTCCTGACCGTTAAAGTCGACGACGCTGACGTGTTCTTTGCTCAGCAGGTAGTATTCGGTATCGTCAGCGGCCAGCGGGAAGGGGCTCTGGTAGACAAAAGGTTTGTTTGACATAACTCACTCCACAAATTGAAAAAAACCGCCGGGGAGTACCCCGGCGGTTAGTAATCAGAACAGCATCAGCATCCACGGATAGCCAATCAGCAGCAGGGCGGCGAGGAAGATGGCGCCAAAGATAGTGCCGAGGCGCCAGTAGTCTTTGGTCGGCAGGTAGCCGCTGCCGTAGTAAATCGGGCTCGGCCCGGTGCCGTACGGGGTGATGATCCCCATAATCCCCAGCGAAGTGACCATCAGCATGCAGAACACCTGCATGTTAATGCCCGGAATGGTCGAGGCGATGGTCAGCATCGCCGGCAGCAGGGCGGTGGTGTGCGCCGTGGTGCTGGCAAACAGATAGTGCAGCAGGTAGAAGGCCAGCAGCAGGACGATGGTCGCCGTACCCGGCGAGATGCCGCTCATCAGCGCGCCGCCCTCTTTACCCAGCCAGGTGATAAAACCGGTGGAGGAGAGGCCGTCGGCCAGCGCCACCAGGGTGGCGAACCAGACGAAGGTGTTCCATGCGGCCTTGTTGCTGGTGATGTCGTTCCACTCCAGTACGCCGGTCCACAGCATCAGAACGATAATCAGCAGGGCGGCCATCGCCGGTTCGATCCACTGGGCGGCGAAGATCCACATCACCAGCGCGCAGCAGACGAACACCAGCAGCAGAATTTCATTGCGCGACAGCTTGCCGAGCTTTTCCAGCTCGCGGGCGGCCCACAGCGGCACTTCGTCGTTGACCTTCACTTCCGGCGGATAGAGCCAGAAGGCCAGCAGCGGCATCACCAGGATCAGCAGGATGCCGACCGGCAAAAAGGCCATAAACCACGAGCCCCAGGAGATATCCAGGCCGGTAATGCTTTTCACCAGCGCCTGGGCCAGCAGGTTCGGCGCCAGCGCGGAGAGGAACATCGAACTGGTGATGCAGGCGGCGGTAATGGCGACCCACATCAGGTAGGAACCGATGCGCTTAGAGCTGGGATCGTTGGGCTTCGAGCCGTACAGCGGCGGCAGGTTCGCGATGATCGGGTAGATGGTCCCGCCGCTGCGCGCGGTGTTGGATGGGGTAAACGGCGCCAGCAGCAGATCCGCGAAGGTAATGGCGTAGCCCAGCGTCAGGCTGCGGCGGCCGAGGTATTTCACCAGGATCAGCGCCAGGCGGCGGCCGAAGCGGGTTTTATCATAGCCAGCGGCGAACATAAAGGCGCCGAAGATAAGCCACACGGTAGAGTTGCCGAAGCCGCTCACCGCCCACTTAAAAGAGGCGCTGGCGAGCTTAAACTTCTCCGCCGACATCTGCTCGGGGCTGAACAGCAGCCACTGGCTGGCGAGCGCGATGACCACCACGCCGGTGAGGCCGATAACGGCGCCCGGCAGCGGCTCAAAGATCAGACCGACGATCACGCCGACGAAGATAGCGAAGTAGTGCCAGGCATACGGCGGCAGGCCGTCCGGCACCGGAACGAATAGCAGAAGCACTGCCACCACGATCGGCAGCGCCAGCATGATAAGGCGCTTGCTGCTGCCACCTTTCACGTTACCCGCAGGCGGGTTGGTTGCTGTTTTCTCTTTCATAGGAGTTACCCGTAGTTTAAAAATTCTTTTTGCCTGCGCCAGCTCTGCTTATTTCCTGTGATGCACTGTTAATTACTTTAGTTATTTTACTTTCTTTAATTAATAATGCCGCAGATGATTGCCGTCTGACGCATGTATTTAACGCTGGAAAACGTGCGCTAAATTAAATTGAGTGATTAATTGATATATTGCGCTCTGGTGATGAATTACAATTGATCGAGATCAAAAAACGCAGTTAATGACATTTATTTTTTAATTTTTGAATAACCACAATGTAGCATGTTGGTATTATTTTGTGGTGAAGGTAAATGTTAAATTTTATTTGCATGAAAATTCTTTTGACACAGGTGCTTTCTTTCATCTGATTGATTTATTATCGTTTTTTATTTTTTCTGTTACTCTATCTTAGTTAACAATGGTAGCCTGATTGTTATTATTAATGTGATATTTGTAAAATTTACATTTTTAAATGATAATACTTTATGGCTAGTGCTGTTTTTGCAGGTATTAAATAGTTTTTTAACTAATGTAATTGTTTTAGTAACTAAAAATAGCTCTATATTATTACTATGAAAGGCGAACCAAGAAATACAACGAAAATACTCTCGCCAGCGAATTCGTAATTTTTAAATTTTAAATTTCTGGAGCCTGTTATGACCAGCCACTCTACCATTCTGAGTCCTTTCACATTACCCAACGGCAGCGAGCTGAAAAACCGCCTGCTGATGGCCCCGATGACCACCTGTTCCGGCTATTTTGACGGCACCGTCAGCAGCGAACTGGTGGAGTATTACCGCGTTCGCGCCGGCAGCATCGGCACCATCATCGTCGAGTGCTGCTTTATTGACGATCTCGGCCTCGCGTTTCCGGGCGCTATCGGCATTAATAACGATGCTAAAATTGCCGGGCTGGCAAAAATCGCCGCGGCCATTCAGGCGGAAGGGTCAAAAGCCATTCTGCAGATCTACCACGGCGGGCGCATGGTCGATCCGCTGCTGATCGGCGGCCGCACGCCGGTGGCCCCCAGCGCGGTGGCGGCGCCGCGTCCCGGCGCCGCCACGCCGCGCGCGCTGACCGGCGAAGAGGTCGAAGCCACCATTGCCCGGTTCGGCGACGGCGTGCGCCGCGCCATCCAGGCCGGCTTTGACGGCGTGGAGATCCACGGCGCCAACACCTATCTTATCCAGCAGTTCTACTCCCCGAACTCTAACCAGCGCACCGACGAGTGGGGCGGCAGCCGCGATAACCGGGCGAAATTCCCGCTGGCGGTGCTCGATATTACCCACAAAATGGCCCGCCAGTACGCCGACGATGCCTTTATCATCGGCTACCGCTTCTCACCGGAAGAGCTGGAAGAACCCGGCATCCGCTTCGAGGACACGATGTACCTGCTGGAGAAGCTGGCGGCGCGCGGTCTCGACTACCTGCACTTCTCGCTGGGCGCCAGCCTGCGCCCGTCGATCAACGATACCCGCGATCCGACGCCGCTGATTGAAAAATACTGCGCCCTGCGCTCTGAAGCCCTGGCCCAGGTGCCGGTAATGGGCGTCGGCGGCGTAGTTAATCTCGCCGACGCGGAGGAGGGCATCCGCCACGGCTACGACCTGATCTCCGTGGGACGGGCCACCATCGCCTGGCCGGACTGGACCGACCGCATCGCCCGCGGCGATACCCTGGAGCTGTTTATCGACAGCACGCAGCGCGAGGCGCTGAACATCCCCGAGCCGCTGTGGCGCTTCTCGCTGGTGGAGGCGATGATCCGCGACATGAGCATGGGTGAGGCGAAGTTTAAGCCGGGCGTCTTTACCGAAAGCGTGCAGGACGAACAGAACGAGCTGGTGCTGAATATCCGCCTCGACGGTGACCGCATTGCCGATATCGAGATGGTTGATGGTCCGCAGCAGGTCGAGTTTGTGACCACCTTTGAAGAGATCAAAACCCGCATCCTCGATGCCAACACCCCGCACGTGGACGCCATCTCCGGGGCCACCAGCCAGAGCGAGGCGGTGAAAAAAGCGGTCTCGAAAGCGATGGTGAAATCCAGCAGGGCCCGGGCGCTGGAAGAGGGCGCCGACGCCCGCGCGCCGAAGAGCTACGACGTGGTGGTGGTCGGCAGCGGCGGCGCCGGGCTGGCGGCGGCGATCCAGGCCCACGACGAAGGCGCCAGCGTGCTGATCGTCGAGAAGATGCCGACCATCGGCGGCAACACCATCAAGGCGTCCGCCGGGATGAACGCCGCTGAGACCCGCTTTCAGCGCGTGAAGGGTATTCAGGACAGCAAGGAACTGTTTTACGCTGAAACCCTTAAAGGCGGCGGCAACAAAAACAACCCCGAGCTGCTTCAGCGCTTCGTCGAAAATGCCCCCGAGGCCATCGAGTGGCTGGCGCGCCGCGGCATCATGCTTAACGACATCACCACCACCGGCGGCATGAGCATCGACCGCACCCACCGCCCGCGCGACGGGTCGGCGGTCGGCGGCTATCTGATAAGCGGCCTGGTGCGCAACGTCAACAAGCGCGGCATCGACGTCATGCTCGACACCGAAGTGGATGAGATCCTGTTCGACGGCGGCGAAGTGCGCGGCGTGCGCCTGCTGACCGACGAAAAAGAGGTCATCACCGTTCAGGCGAAAAGCGTGGTGGTCGCCACCGGCGGCTTCAGCGCCAACAGTCAGATGGTGGTGAAATACCGTCCGGACCTCGAAGGCTTTGTCACTACCAACCACAAAGGCGCCACCGGCGGCGGTATCGCCCTGCTGGAGCGCATCGGCGCGAATACCGTTGATATGGGCGAGATCCAGATCCACCCGACGGTCGAGCAGAACACCTCCTACCTGATTTCCGAGTCGATTCGCGGCGGCGGCGCTATTCTCGTCAATCAGCAGGGCGAACGCTTCTATAATGAGATGTCGACCCGCGATAAAGTCTCTGCCACAATCATCGCCCTGCCGGAGCACTACGCCTATATCGTCTTCGACGAGCACGTGCGGGCGAAAAACAGGGCGGCGGACGAGTACATCGCTAAAGGTCTGGTGACCAGCGCCAGCTCGCCGCGCGAACTGGCGGCGACCCTGGGGCTGGAGGAAGATGCCTTCCTCGCCACCCTTGAGCGCTACAACGGCTTTGTGGCAAAACAGCACGACGATGATTTTGGCCGCACCACCGCGCTGCGTGCGCCAATAAATGAGGGGCCGTTCCACGCGATCCGCATCGCGCCGGGGGTTCACCACACCATGGGCGGCGTGACCGTTAATACCCGCACCGAAGTGCTGAACGCGCGCCAGCAGGTGATACCGGGGGCCTTTGCCGCCGGGGAAGTGGTCGGCGGGATCCACGGCGGCAACCGCATCGGCGGCAATGCGGTGGCGGATATTATTATTTTTGGTACCCTGGCGGGGCATCAGGCGGCGGTGCGGGGGAAATGTTAAGTCGATCTCCCGGCCCGCGCCTTTTCAGGCCCGGAGCCGGGGATGAAGATAAAGGGGAAGCATCATCATGATGAGGGCCACCGCAATGCCGAAGGATGAGTCCGTTTACAGCTACTCGGCGGTCCTGATGGGCTCCCCCATTCTGCTCAAGCTCTTTCGCCACGATGAGGCCCTCGCCGGGCGCGTTTTCGCGCTTATCAAACGCTACGAAGACCTCTTCACCGTCAACCGCGCCGAGTCCGAGGTGATGGATATCAACCGCGCCGCCGGCCAGCGGCCGGTCAGCGTCAGCGCGGCGGTTTATCAGCTTATCAAGTGCGCGAAGGCGGCCAGCGTTCCGCCCGCCAGCGCCTTTAATCTGGCCATCGGCCCGCTGGTCAAGCGCTGGCGCATCGGCTTTCAGGGCGACAGCGTGCCGCCGGAGGCGGATATTCAGGCGCTGCTGGCCATTACCCAGTCGCAGGACGTGCTGCTCGACGACGCGCGGCAGAGCGTGTTTCTGGCGAAGAAAGGAATGGAGATCGACCTCGGGGCTATCGCCAAGGGCTATATTGCCGACCGCGTGCGCGACCTGCTGCGCAAAGAGGGCGTGAGCGAGGGGCTGATTAACCTCGGCGGCAACGTGCAGACTCTGGGTGCGCCGGAAGGGGGCTGGAGCATCGGCCTGCAGAAGCCGTTTGCCGCCTCGGGCGAACTGGTGGGGGCGATTGAGGTGGTGGACAAGTCGGTCGTGACCTCCGGCACCTACGAGCGCTACTTCGAGCAGGACGGCAGGCGCTATCACCATATTCTCAACCCGCATACCGGCTATCCGCTGGACAACGAACTCGACAGCGTCACCATTATTTCCACCGACTCGCTGGACGGCGATATCTGGACCACGCTGCTCTACGGCGCGGGCGTCGAGGCCGGGCGCCAGTGGCTGGCCCGCAGGCCGGACATAGAGGCGATTTTCGTCACCAAACGCCGGGAGATCTTCCTCTCTTCCCGGCGCCACTTCCGCTTTACGCTGCTCGACGACGGCTACCGGCTTATTGACTGTACTGCTTAAGCAGGCCGTACTGTTCGGCCACCAGCCGGTAGCGGTACACCGGTCGGCCGGTGGCGCCGTAGTGAATGCTGGTAAACAGGATATTGATCTGCGCCAGCCAGATAAGATACTTGCGGCACGATACCCGGGAGATGTTGACCGCCTGGGCCAGCTCGTCGGTGGAGAATTCGCTATCGGGATGGGCGTCAATCCACTGGCAGAGGGTGCGCAGCGTCTGCGCCGTCAGCCCTTTCGGCAGCTTTTTGCTGTCCGCTACCTCGGGCGCTCCGCCGTGCAGAAGCAGGTCCACTTCCGCCTGCTGATAGTAGTCGTGGTTGTCCATCAGCTTTTTCTTGTGCAGCCAGCCGGTGAGCGCCTCTTCAAAGCGCGGGAACTGGAACGGCTTGATCAGGTAGTCCACTACGCCGTAGTGGATGGCGGTCTGCAGCGTGGCGGCGTCCGCGGCGGAGGTTATCATGATAACGTCTATCGGGCGGCCGCTGGCGCGAATGGCCGGCAGCAGATCGAGGCCGCTGTCCTGCTGCATATAGACATCCAGCAGCAGCAGATCGATCTCCGTGGCGCGGTCTTCCACCAGGGCTTTCGCGTGCGCGAGCGTCGACGCAGTAGCGCTGCAGCGGAAGCCGGGCACTCTGGCGATATACATCCGGTTCAGCTCCGCGACCATCGCATCATCATCAACAATCATTACATTAATCACGCACTCTTCCTCTCGCTGTCCCAGGGGAGATGAACAAAAAATTGGGTATAGACGCCGGGCTCGGATTCGACGCTGATGGTGCCGCCCAGTTCCCCGAGCTGCTGGCTGGCGAGGAACAGGCCCACACCGTGATTTTCGCCCTTGGTAGAAAAACCTTTAGCAAAAATAGCGCCAATATGCTCCGCTGAAATCCCCGGCCCGTCGTCGCTGACTTCACCCGAGAGCCAGCCGTTCTGATAGTGCAGCAGCAGGGTTATCTCCCCTTCCTGCTGCCCGCGCATGGCGTCCAGCGCGTTCTCAATCACGTTGCCGATCGCCGTGACCAGTACCGCCACCTGCTGCGGATTGGGGTTGTCCGGTACCTGCGTCTCGTCGGCAATGGTCAGCCGTATGCCGCACTCCCTGGCGCGGTTCATTTTCCCGAGCAGAAAGCCCGCCACCACCGGCGATTTTATCTGATGCTGCAGTGCGCCGATGTCGCTCTGATAGGTTTCGGCGGTTTGCAGGACGTAGCGCTCCAGCTGGTCGTAGCTCTTCATGCTTAGCAGGCCGAGGATCACGTGCAGCTTATTCATAAACTCGTGCGAGGTGGTGCGCAGGGCGTCCACGTAGTTGACCATGCCGTCCAGGCGCTGCATGAGCTGGCTGACCTCCGTCTTGTCGCGGAAGGTGCCGATGGCGCCAATCACCGCGCCCTGGCTGCGTACTGGCACGATGTTGCTGAGCAGCAGACGGCCGTTGCAGCCGAGCTCCCGGTCCTGCAGCGGTTCGCCGCTGGCGAGCACCTTGCGCAGATTCTCCACCAGCGCCTGATGTCCCGCGCTGTCGCCCGGCTGTCCGGAAGGCGTTGAGGCCAGCATCTGCTGCGCGGCGTGGTTAATCACCGACACCCGCCCGCGGGCGTCCACCGCCATTACGCCCTCTTTGAGCGACTGCAGCATCGCCTGACGATGCTGGAAAAGGGTGGTGATCTCCCACGGCTCCAGTCCCAGCAGCAGCCGCTTAAGGACCCGCACCAGGCAGGCGACGCCGACGGCGGCAACCAGCACGCTGAACAGGCCGCTCCACAGCATGTTTCTGCGGCTCTGGCTGACCTCTTCATCCACCTTGTCGAGCGAAATGCCGATCGCCACCACGCCAATCTGGCGGTGATTGTCATCATACACTGGCGTAAAAACGCGCAGGGCCTGGGCCAGCACGCCGTGATTGACCGCGATGTTCTCTTTTCCCGCCAGCGCCGGGCCGAGATCGTCGCCGATAAAGCGCTGGCCGACCAGCCGGTCATTGGGATGCGAATAGCGGGTCCCGCGCATGTCGGTCACTACCGCGAACAGCAGATCGTTACGCACGCGCACCGCCTGGGCCAGGGGCTGAATGATATTCAGGTGCGGATCGAGCGTCAGGGCGCGCTTCACCTCCGGGGCGTCCGCCAGCGTGCGCGCCACTGCCAGCGCGGTATCTTTCACGCCGTCGCGGGTGGCGTGGCCTATCTGCACCAGCCACAGGGTCCAGGCGAGCAGCAGTACCGCCCCGACCACGCCGCAAACCATCAGCGTGACCCGGGTGCCAAGCTTCATCGGCGGCTTCTGTTCGGCGAGAGGAAGGGGCGAGTTGCTCATGGTGAGCCCTTGATTATGCATAAAGTCTTCATTATTACCCAAAGGACATGTTTCATAAAGGCGCTTAAAAGAAGGGAATTTTCCGACTCGCGGAGGAAGCGTGAGCCTACTCGCAGGCAGGCGCTCAGAATTTACTTATAGTAAAGCGGCAACCCTATTAAATGGAGGTGATTATGAGCAGTACAGCAGCCAGTGCAGGGGCATCGCGCCGCAATCCGCAGACGGCTAACATCGATCGCCTTACGACGCGGGAAATGCTGGAGGCGATAGGCCGCGAAGACGGGAAGGTTGTGGAGGCCGTGACCGCTTGTCTGCCGGACATCGTTCGCCTTGTTGATAATGCCACCGCCACCATCAGCCGCGGCGGTCGCGTGGTGCTGGCGGGGGCGGGGGCGTCCGGGCGCGCGGCGGTGCTGGCCGCCGGTGAATTCGCCCCGGATAACAAACACGCCCTGATGGCGCTGATCGCCGGCGGCGCGCTGTCGATGATGCAGACCGTAGACGGCGTAGCGGGCGATTACGATCGCGGCCTGAAAGATCTTAAGGCCATCGCCTTTAGCGAAAATGACATGCTGATTGGCCTGAGCGTCAGCGGCAAAACGCCGTGGCTGTGGGGCGCCATGCGCTATGCCTGGTCGCTGGGAGCCCGGGTAGCGCTGATTAGCGAGGCGCTGGATACCGAAGCCGCCCAGCTGGCAGAGATTGCCATCCTGCCGCAGACCGGCCCGGAGGTAGTAGCCGGCTATAACACGCCGAAGGCGCATCTGGCGCAGAAGCATATTCTTAATATGCTCACCACCGCCCTGGCGGTGCGCAGCGGGCGGGTCTTCGGCAATCTGCGGGTAGACGTCGCCGCCAGCAGCACCCGCTGGCAGGAGCGGCAGATCGCCATCGTGATGGAAGCCGCCGGCTGCGGGCGCGAAGAGGCGAAGTCAGCCCTGGCCGCCTGCGGCAACCACTGCCGCACGGCGATCCTGATGCTGCTGAGCGGGCTGGACGCCTGGCGCGCGCGGGAGCTGCTGAGCGAAAACGGCGACAGTCTGCGCATCGCGCTGGCGGAGGCGATTGGCAGGAGTACGGTGGCGGGGTAATGGGCTACTCCCGTCAGCGGCGCGAGCGGCTGGCGGGGGATGTATGCTGGGTAAGATCATTTAGCGTCAATTTGTTTTGGCACATGCTTGGGCCTGAGTTGACAGGCAGCTTTGTGCCAGAAGCGGAAGTATTAGGCCTTCGACGGCTGCGGAAAACGCGTTGTGAACGGTGAGTCAGGGCCGATATGATTACCTGTTCTTCGGCTCGGATCATGGCGGCGATTGTGGCGCCGGGGAATAATCTCCGGGTCATGCTGCCAATACGGCTCTCGCTAGACGCTTATCGAGAGACTCAAACTATCTTCACTGAAAATACAGTATCCAGTGAAGTTATCATTTCTAATTCTCCTGATAAGGATCTGTATGGTCCTCCTTTCGGTAAAACTCTCTCCGTTATTTCTTATTTTCAAACTTACCAAAATATCGAGAAGGCACGCGAAGTATTTTGAAAAATTTTAACTTTCTGAAATGTAGAATTTTTTTGGTATAATCGAGATTGAGATGCACGTGGTCTCGCGAACCCTGCTGGGCAAGAACGGCAGGGATTTTTTTTCAATCAATATGGAGAGGAGCCTATGGCTTAATCTGTTTATAGAAGGAGAATTAAAAATGACTAAATGGACATTTGATAAAACTGTTGTTGCACAAGGGATTGCTGCACAAAACAATTCTGGACGTATTCCGGCGATTGACATTCAACAAGGCCCTGGTCTTTTGAAGCGTCATCAAAGGAAGTTGTATAAAAGCGCAATCAACTTCAGCGCGCCAATTGAGAAAGACGACTGTGGGCGATACAACCCTCCCGGGGGAAGTGTGGCGGTATGGTATGCTTCTGACTCGGCGTTAACGGCGGCGGCGGAAGCATACGGGCGCTTGTTCCATCTCAAAGGAACGATTTCTTATCCTGAATCGGTACTTTCACAACATTATATGTGCTCTGTGGATGTCGCGAGAACGGTGAAAGTGATTGATGTTGTGGCACTCTGTGAGTTGTTACATATCCCTTTGGATAGCTTAGAGAACGAGGATTACACCTTTCCTCAGTGGCTAATGGAACATCTTTATACGCATTTCGGGCATGACTATGACGGGATTGCCTATACCTCAAGACATAAGCGCTATAAGCGTTGTTATGCCTTTTGGGAACGACCGGGTAGTACACCAGCCTTTACCGATACCCCTCAGGGGATGTGGCCTTATGCTAGTTACGTCGAAACTGACGAAGGTATGTTCCCTAAGGGGTGGCACAAAGGAACGATGTCAGGTGAAGAGATGTTCGAAGAATTGCTTGGATTCGAAATTACGCCAGAACCAATGTAAATC
>NZ_BCZS01000035.1 GCF_001598855.1 Pluralibacter gergoviae ATCC 33028 = NBRC 105706
TTGCCCAACCGGGGCACGTGCTGTTTGGTAGCGACTATCCCTACGCGCCGGCCTCGGTGGGGACCTCCTTTACCCGGATGCTGGATAGCTACGCCGATTTCCGCGAGGGGGAACTCGAACAGATCAACCAGCTGACCGGCAGGACGCTATTTCCACGCCTGGCTAAATAGAGCAGGGAGGTAAACAGGCATCAGGATTGCCGCAGGTTGTGCTAAGATGCGCGCCAATCCTGATGTCTTAACCGGAACAATCCCGTGACCTCATTTGCTGAACTGAACGCCCTCCCGCCGGAACAACTCGCCAACCTTAACGAACTGGGCTTTACCGCCATGACGCCGGTGCAGGCCGCCGCGCTGCCCGCCATTCTGGCCGGAAAAGACGTCCGCGCCCAGGCGAAAACCGGCAGCGGCAAGACCGCCGCCTTCGGGCTGGGCCTGCTCCAGCATATCGACCCGGCGCAGTTTGCCACCCAGTCGCTGATCCTCTGCCCGACCCGCGAACTGGCGGATCAGGTGGCGAAAGAGCTGCGCCGCCTGGCGCGCTACATGCCGAATATCAAAATACTGACCCTCTGCGGCGGCCTGCCGTTCAGCGTCCAGCGCGACTCCCTGACCCACGCCCCGCATATTATCGTCGCCACCCCGGGACGCCTGCTGGATCACCTGAAAAAAGAGACCGTGAACCTCGACCGCGTGCAGACCCTGGTGCTGGACGAAGCGGACCGGATGCTGGACATGGGGTTTGCCGACGCCATTGACGAGGTGATTGCCCATGCCCCGGCGCAGCGGCAGACCCTGCTGTTTTCCGCCACCTGGCCGACGGCGATTGCCGCCATCAGCAGCCGCATCCAGCGGGAGCCGGTCACCGTTGAAACGGATAGTGTTGACGAGCTGCCGGCGGTGGAGCAGCAGTTTTATGAAGTGGCGCGCGGCGGTAAGATTCGCCTGCTCCAGCAGCTGCTGAGCAAATATCAGCCCGCCTCCTGCGTAGTATTCTGCAACACGAAAAAAGATTGCCAGGCGGTGTGCGACGCCCTGAGCGAGAGCCGCCAGAGCGCGCTGGCCCTGCACGGCGATATGGAGCAGCGCGACCGCGACCGGACGCTGGTGCGCTTCGCCAACGGCAGCAGCCGCGTGCTGGTGGCTACCGACGTGGCGGCCCGCGGCCTCGACATTAAGGCCCTGGAGATGGTGATTAACTTTGAGCTTTCCTGGGATCCGGAAGTCCACGTGCACCGCATTGGCCGCACCGCACGGGCCGGGGAGAGCGGACTTGCCATCAGCTTCTGCGCGCCGGAAGAGGCCCAGCGGGCGACGGTGCTGGAAGAGATGCTCAGCATGACCCTCGACTGGAGGCCGTTGCCCGCCGGCGCCGCCACTGCGCCGCTGGAGGCGGCGATGGCGACCCTGTGCATCGATGGCGGTAAAAAGGCCAAAATCCGCCCCGGCGATATTCTCGGCGCCCTGACCGGCGATATGGGCATCGACGGTGCCGATATCGGCAAAATCGATATTCATCCGATCCACGCCTATGTGGCCATCAAAGCCCCCGCGGCGCGCCATGCGCTGAAGCAGCTGCAGCAGGGCAAAATCAAGGGGCGCGCGGTTAAAGCGACGCTGCTCAGGTAATCAGCCCGCCGTCCGGACGATCTCTGTCACCATCAGCAGCGCATCCCCGGTGAGCGGGACCAGCTCGCCGGGAGCTTCTTCCTGCCACCAGATGCCGCTTGCCCCGGCATACTCTTCGCCCGCCATGCGCCAGCGGCCCGCGCAGACCCAGGCGATACCTTCGCCGCCCGGACAGCAGGCCGCCGACGTGCTCACTACGCCGGCCCGGGCCCTGCCGCGCAGCGTCATGATGTTGAAATCCAGTCCCGGCCCGGCGATCCCTTCGCTGACGAGCGGCCGTTCGCCGGGGAAGGACCAGGGTTCGCCGCGCCGGAGATAGTGCGACACGCCGCCGCCGCGCAGCCAGAAAGGCTCGCCCTCCAGCAGAACCAGCGTCCTGTCGATCCCCTCAAAGCGCGAAAAGGGGCCGTCGGCCTGCAGCGTAGCCACGCTGCAGCGCCACAGAAAGGGGGCCTCCGGGTGCGGGACGCGGACAATCTCCCGGGTCTCTCCGGCGCCGTTCTGCCAGCGGCTCACCGGCAGTGAAGCGAAGGTGAAGGGGACTATCATCGGGCGGCCTCGTCCGGCACGGCTACGCAGTTAACCATTTCATTACCTCAAGTAACAAAAAATTCACAACGTGACTCACAAAACGATCATCGGGCGGGTGTCGACAGATGTCAATGGTTGTATATACAAGGCATATCATATCCATCATCTCCCAGCCGAAGGACGCCTATGCCATCTCCAACGCCAGATCGGGCAACGCCCGGCAAAACCGCTTTCCGCGAATCGCGCTCGATAGACTACATCCCCGGGCGCGAGCGCCACGGCCACCCCTTCAGCCAGTTCACCCTCTGGCTCGGCGGCAATCTGCAAATCACCGCGATCGTCACCGGCGCGCTGGCGGTAGTGCTGGGCGGAGACGTGGTCTGGTCGCTGGTGGGGCTGTTTATCGGCCAGCTGCTGGGGGCGTGCATCATGTCGCTCCACGCCCTGCAGGGGCCGCGCCTGGGGCTGCCGCAGATGATCGTTAGCCGGGCGCAGTTCGGCGTTTACGGCGCGGTTATCCCGCTGGCGCTGGCCTGCCTGATGTATATCGGCTTCTCCGCCAGCGGGACGGTGCTGGCCGGGCAGGCGATGGCGAAGCTGCTTTCGATCTCCGATACCGGCGGCATGATCCTGTTCAGCGTCCTGATCGTGGTGATTGCCGTACTGGGCTATCGCACGATCCACCGGCTTGGCAAAGCGGCGAGCGTTATCGGCGTGCTGGCCTTTATCTGGCTGTTTGCCTCGCTGCTGTGGAATGTGCCGCTGGCCGGCCTGATGCACGACAGCCGCTTTTCGCTGCCGATGTTCCTGCTGGCGGTCTCGCTCTCGTCCTCCTGGCAGATTGCCTTTTGTCCCTATGTTTCCGACTATTCGCGCTATCTGCCGCAAAACACCTCCGGACGCGGCACCTTTTTGGCCGTCTTCTGCGGTACGGTGCTCGGCTCTCAGGCGTCGATGACGCTGGGCGTGCTCACCGCCGCCGTGGCCGGCAGCGCCTTTTCTGGGCACGAGGTGAGCTATATCGTGGGCCTGGGTAAAAGCCAGGCGGCGGCGATGGTTATCTATTTCGCCATCTGCTTTGGCAAGCTGGTTTTCACCACCATGAATGCCTACGGCAGCTTTATGTCGCTCACCACGATTGTTGCCGGGTTTCGCCAGCGCTCTGCGATAGGCCAGCGCGGCCGGGTGCTGTTTGTGGTGCTGATGGTCTCCGCCTCCTGCGCCATTGCGCTGCTCAGCGAACCCGCCTTTTTAAAGAACTTCACCCACTTCCTGCTGTTCCTGCTCGCCTTTTTCGTACCGTGGAGCGCCATCAGCCTGACGGACTACTACGTTATCTCCGCCGGCGCGGTAGACATCCCCGCGCTGTACGATGCCAAAGCGCGCTACGGCGGCTGGAATGCGCTGGGGATCGCCGTCTACATTACCGGCGTGCTGATCCAGCTGCCGTTCATCGAAAACCCGCTTTTTCACGGCGCGCTGACGTGGATTTTCGCCGGCAATGACGTCTCCTGGCTGGTGGGCTGGCTGGCTACGGCCGGGCTATATTACGCGCTGCGGCACCGGGACGGGCGACGCCTTCCGGCGCGCACCTATTATCCGGTCGGGAGCTGAAGGCGCGATCCGGCTTCTGTTTCGGTAATTTTTTGTTTCTGCTTTTTTGGATAACTGTGGCAAATTGTTTATATTTTCGCCGCCATTCCTTTTCTCATTCGTCGCAGTGGCCCAGGCATCAGCGCAACAGCATCTCATCGTGATGATGCCGGGGCGCATCCTGTAAAATCACCGGCGCTATCAGTAACAACCGCGTACAGGTGAACGCGGCGCGGGTGAAATAATTTTCCGCGACGCTAAAAACAGCAGGCTGCCCGCCTGATGACGGGCGGCCTGCTGTTTTTATATGCGTCCGGAGAATATGGTTACGGCGTTATTATTACGTGACGAAATAGAGATGTTCATAATTTTGCAAAATAACTTTACAAATTAGCAATAAGCCACCTTTGATAACAATAGGCTGGCAATGGTTTTGTGATTCACTTAACATTAACGCGCTTCGTCAGCGGCTTATCAGACGAGGCGGCAGGAGAAACCCCTGAAGACAAGGGGAAAATAATAATTACTGACTACACTCATTCATAACGGTGTTCTGCTTATCCCCGGACAACCGGCTGCGATCTGTAACCGATAATAATCCGATTTTAGCTCTCTTTTAAATCGTTTCAGGTTTTTGATGTTTATAGCGATAACAATTTTCTGGATAGGAATGTGATATGGCGAGCGAGAAAAATAACAGTTCCCGACGGGACTTTCTTGTTAAATCAATGAGTCTCATCCCGGCCGTAGTTGTCTCCGGCGGCAGCATCGGCGCGGTGGGCTTCTCCGGTGCGGCTGCGGCGGCAGAAGATACGCCGAAAACCCCTGCGGCCCCGGCGCAAAGCGGCGAGAAGTGGCAGCCGCAGTTTTTTAACGACGTTGAGTGGGCATTTATCAATGCCGCCGTCGCCCGCCTGATCCCGGCGGACGAGCGCGGGCCGGGGGCGCTGGAGGCGGGCGTGCCCGAATTTATCGACCGGCAGATGAATACCCCTTACGCCACCGGGTCAATCTGGTACATGCAGGGCCCCTTTAATCCCGACGTGCCGAAAGAGATGGGCTACCAGCTGCCGCTGGTGCCGAAGCAGATCTACAACCTCGGCATTCACGATGCCAACGCCTGGTGCAAAAAGCAGCACGGCAAGCTTTTCGCCGAACTCAGCGGCGAACAGCAGGACGCCGTACTCGGCCAGTTTGAATCCGGCGACGCGCAGTTCGAACAGCTGCCTTCGACACTCTTCTTCTCTTATCTGCTGCAGAATACCCGCGAAGGCTTTTTCAGCGATCCTATCCACGGCGGCAACAAAGGCATGGTGGGCTGGACGCTGATTAACTTCCCGGGCGCGCGCGCGGACTTTATGGATTGGGTGGAGCGCGGCGAGCGCTATCCGTTCCCGCCGGTATCAATCAAGGGAGTGAGGGCATAACCCATGGCAACTGTACTGAAAAAAACAGACGTCGCGATTGTCGGCTTCGGCTGGGTGGGCGCGATCATGGCCAAAGAGCTGACCGAAGCGGGCCTCAACGTGGTGGCGCTGGAGCGCGGCCCGATGCGCGATACCTGGCCCGACGGCGCCTATCCGCAGGTCATCGACGAGCTGACCTACAATATCCGCCGCAAGCTGTTCCAGGATCTCTCTAAAAGCACCGTCACCATCCGCCATAACACCAGCCAGACCGCAGTACCTTATCGCCAGCTGGCGGCCTTCCTGCCGGGTACCGGCGTCGGCGGCGCGGGGCTGCACTGGTCCGGCGTCCACTTCCGCGTCGACCCGATTGAGCTGCGGATGCGCAGCCACTACGAAGAGCGCTACGGCAAATCGTTTATTCCCCAGGACATGATTATTCAGGACTTCGGCGTCACCTACGACGAGCTGGAGCCGTTCTTCGACAAGGCCGAGAAGGTGTTCGGTACCTCCGGCACCGCCTGGTCGGTCAAGGGTAAAGTGGTCGGTAAGGATAAGGGCGGCAACTTCTTCGCCCCGGACCGCTCCAGCGACTTCCCGCTGCCGGCGCAGAAGAATACCCACTCGGCGACCCTGTTCCAGCAGGCGGCGCAGTCGGTGGGCTATCATCCCTATAACCTGCCGTCGGCCAACACCTCCGACTCCTATACCAACCCCTACGGCGCGCAGATGGGGCCGTGCAACTTCTGCGGCTTCTGCAGCGGCTACGCCTGCTACATGTACTCTAAAGCATCGCCGAACGTGAATATTCTGCCGGCGCTACGTATGGAGAAACGCTTCGAGCTGCGCACCAATGCCAACGTGCTGAAGGTTAACCTCACCGACGACAAGCAGCGCGCCACCGGCGTCACCTACGTGGACGCCCAGGGTCGCGAAGTCGAGCAGCCTGCCGATCTGGTGATTATCGGCGCTTTCCAGTTCCACAACGTGCACCTGATGCTGCTTTCCGGCATCGGTAAACCCTACAACCCGGAAACCGGCGAGGGCGTGGTGGGCCGCAACTTTGCCTATCAGAACATGACCACCATCAAGGCCATCTTCGATAAAGACACCTTCACCAACCCGTTCATCGGCGCGGGCGGCAACGGCGTCGGCGTGGACGACTTCAACGCCGACAACTTTGACCACGGCCCGCACGGCTTTGTCGGCGGTTCGCCGTTCTGGGTCAACCAGGCCGGGACCAAGCCTATCTCCGGCCTGCCGGTACCGCCGGGCACGCCCGCCTGGGGCAGCAAATGGAAATCGGCGGTGGCGGACACCTATACCCACCACCTGTCGATGGACGCCCACGGTGCGCACCAGTCCTATAAGCAGAACTATCTCGATCTCGATCCCAACTACAAGAACATCTACGGCCAGCCGCTGCTGCGCATGACGTTCGACTGGCAGGAGAACGACATCAAGATGGCGCAGTTCATGTACGAGAAAATGGCGCCGATTGCCAAAGCCATGAACCCGAAATACATGATGGGCAGCCCGAAAAACGCCAACAGCCACTTCGATACCACCTCCTACCAGACCACGCACATGAACGGCGGGGCGGTGATGGGGGAGGATCCGAAGACCAGCGCGGTGAACCGCTACCTGCAGAGCTGGGACGTGCATAACGTCTTCGTCATCGGCGCCTCGGCCTTCCCGCAGGGGCTGGGCTATAACCCGACCGGCACCGTCGCCGCGCTGGCCTACTGGTCGGCGAAGGCGATCCGCGAACAGTATCTGAAAAACCCCGGCCCGCTGGTTCAGGCATAAGGAGCGCAGACAATGAAAAAACACCTTTTGTCCGCGCTGGTGCTCGGACTGATAAGCTGCGCCAGCTGGGCGCAGGATGATGCCAGTAACGCCGACCTCATTAAGCGCGGCGAATATCTCGCCCGCGCGGGCGACTGCGTGGCCTGCCACACCAACGGCCGCCAGGGCGCGCCGTTCGCCGGCGGCCTGTCGATGATGACGCCGATCGGCGCGATTTACTCGACCAACATCACTCCCGATAAAGAGCACGGCATCGGCAACTATACCTTTGAAGAGTTCGACGATGCGGTGCGCAAAGGCGTGCGCAAAGACGGCAGCACCCTCTATCCGGCGATGCCCTATCCGTCATTCGCCCGGGTGACCGAAGAGGACATGCGCGCGATGTACGCCTACTTTATGCACGGCGTGAAGCCGGTGGCGCAGGCCAACCGCGACGTGGATATCCCGTGGCCGCTGTCGATGCGCTGGCCGCTGGCGATCTGGCGCGGCATGTTTGCGCCGGACCCGCAGGCGTTTGTCGCCAAAAGCGGCGCCGATCCGGTCATCGAGCGCGGCCGCTACCTGGTTGAAGGCCTCGGCCACTGCGGCGCCTGCCACACGCCGCGCGCCATCACCATGCAGGAGAAGGCGCTGAGCAACGACGAGAGCGACAAATTCCTTTCCGGCAGCAGCGCGCCGATCGACGGCTGGGAGGCCACCAGCCTGCGCGGTGAAAACCGCGAGGGCCTGGGCACCTGGAACGAAGCCGAACTGTCCGAGTTCCTGAAAACCGGGCGCAACGACAAGAGCGTGGTGTTCGGCGGCATGAGCGACGTGGTGGAGCACAGCCTGCAGTACCTCTCCGACGAGGACATCACGGCCATCTCCCGCTACCTCAAATCGCTGCCGCCGCAGGGCGGCAAGCAGTCGGCCGAGCCGGAGAAAGACGACACCGCCGCGCGGCTGTGGAAGGGTGACGACAGCAAAACCGGCGCCGCCCTGTACGTCGATAACTGCGCCGCCTGCCACCGCACCGACGGCGCCGGCTACAAAAAGGCGTTCCCGATGCTCAAGGGCAACCCGGTAGTGCAGACCGACGATCCGACCTCGCTTATCCACATCATCCTCACCGGCAGCACCACGCCGGCGGTGAAAGGCGCGGTGTCGCAGCTGACGATGCCGTCCTTCGGCTGGCGGCTGGATGATCAGCAGGTAGCGGACGTCGCCAACTTCGTGCGCAGCAGCTGGGGCAACAAGGCCTCTGCGGTGACCGCATCGGATGTGGCTAAAGTGCGTAAAGACCGCGACACCATCGCCGATGAGAAGGCGATGGGCAGCGCTGACGTCTCTAAGCTGCCGCCGCAGCCCGGGCAGTAATTAACCCCGGAGCTTCCGCCCCCTGCGGAAGCTCCGTCTCACCTTATCCGCATCGCGGAAGCATATTCGCTGCCAGCCTGATGCAAAAAAAGTTAACGTCTTATTCATTTTATTTGAACGTCTTTCTGTGACGGCAATCTACCTCCCCGCCCATGCCGCAAACGCCCACCGCTGCAGGTAATTATCACGACACACAACGCCTCTGCTGCGCTTTCTTCGGGAAAAGTGCGAATGTAGGTGGCTTGACAAATGTTTACATTAGCGTGCTAATAGCGGCGATTTATTGATAACGAGAATCTCTATAAGAATCATTTCACTATTTGCGCTTAATCAGGGGTAAAAATGCGATACACAAATGTGGCCACCGCACTGACTCTCCTCCTCGCGGCGAAGTGCGCCGGCGCGGCAGAAGAGCAGACCATGGTGGTTAACGGCAATATCCTCGGCGACTCCCGCGCCGATGAGGTGAAAACCTGGGCCGGTAGCCGCTCGGTTATCGACAACGATCAGCTGACTAAAGGGGCCAACCGCACCCTCGACGATGCCCTGCAGCGGGTGCCGGGCGTGAAAATCCAGGATGAAACGGGAACGGGCGTACTGCCGCAAATCGCCGTGCGCGGCCTGTATGACAGCCGCAGCGGGCGGGTGCAGATCCTGGAGGACGGCATTCCGCTGGCCCTGGCGCCCTACGGTCAGGAGGGGATGTCGCTGTTCCCGGTCACCTTCGCCACCGTTGACCGCGTCGATGTGGTGCGCGGCGGGGCGGCGGTGCAGTACGGCCCGAACAACGTCGGCGGCGTGATTAATATTATCAGCAAGCCTATCCCGCTGGCGTGGGAAAATGAGATTGCCGAGCGGGCTACTTTCTACGGTAAGGGCCGCAACTTGTGGGATACCTATCTGCGCACCGGCGGGATGCTGAATGATAATTTTGGCCTGCAGGTTGAGGGCAACCAGGTGAAGGGGAACTCCTTTCGCGAATATAGCGGCAGCAAAACCCAGAACTACCGCATCCGCGGCCTGTGGAATATTAACGATGCCACCTCGCTGAACTTCTCCTATCAGTACTACGACGCCCACGCCAACCTTGCCGGAGCCCTGTCGGCAAAAGATTATCACCAGAATCGGCGCCAGAGCACCCGGCCGTTTGACGATTACGACGGTCACACCAAGCGCTACAGCGCGGTGTACAACCAGCAGCTGGGCGGACTTGGCTTCATTGATTCGGCCGAGTTTAACTGGATGTTCTTCGCCCACAACTCCGATCGCGATTTTCACCTCGGCATGAGCCAGGTGCCGGGGCAGAACTTCAATCCGGCGCTGCCGGCGGATCTGGTGCAGAACTCGCCGCGCCACTTTAAAACCTGGGGCACCGAGCCGCGCTTCAGCTTCGACGTTAACGGCGATAAGGTCAATCAGCACTGGATCGTCGGCGGCCGTTTCGTGAAAGAGAAAATTGATTATCAGGTGCGCCAGCGCGCGCTGACCACCGATCTGACCAGCGTGACCCGCGATTGGTACTTCGACGATAAGGCCTGGGCGGGCTACGTCAGCAACGCCATCAAGCTGTTCGACGACAAGTTCACCATCACGCCGGGGATGCGCTACGAGCACATCGGCGAGAAGTACAGCGACCGCAAAAGCGACTTCCGCGCCAATGCTAAAGATGGCCAGTGGCTGCCGGGCCTCACCCTCGGCTATCAGCTGACCGATGAGTGGTTCCTGTACGCCGACACTCAGAAGAGCGTGCGTCCGGCTCAGGTCACACAGGTGGTCAAAGGCGGCGACGTCAGCTCTGAACTGGCGTGGAACTATGAGGGCGGGGTGCGCTATACGCCGACTAAAAATGTCAGCCTGCAGACCGGCCTCTACCGCATCGACTATAAGGATCAGATCTCTTACAACAGCAGCACCGACAGCTATGACAACATCGGGCGCACGCGCCACGAGGGCATAGAGCTTGAGGGGTTCTGGAGCCCGGAAGCGGTTGAGGGACTTAGGCTGCACGCTGGCTATGCCTACCTGAAGGCGGAGCAGCGCAACGGCGTTAATAAGGGCAAGCGGGTGCCATATTCCTCGCGCAACCAGGTGACGCTGGACGGCAGCTACGACTGGCGCGGCACCACCTTCGCGCTTAACGGTTACTACTTCAGCCGCTCGTTCTCCGACGCTGCCAACAGTGAGCGCGAAACGGCGAAAGGCGATGCCGGCCCGATGCCCTCCTACTGGGTATGGAACGCCCAGGTCAGCCGCGATCTCTACAAATCAGCCAGTACGACGGTGAACGGCTATGTTGGCGTGAATAATCTGTTCAACCGCGACTACTGGTTCCGCGGCATCGATACCAGCCCGTGGGGCCGCCAGCCCGCTCCGGGGCGCTCGGTAACCGCCGGTATCGGCGTGAAGTTCTGATCCATTCAGCCGCCGGCTATGCAGGCAAAGTGTTATCTGGCGAGGGTATTAATGATAATCACGACCAACAGGCGTTTGCTTGACGACGCGCGCTTCACTGCCAAACGGCCGCTTCAGCACGGCAATGACCCTGCCGGAAGAGAGGAGGGTACGCGAAGCCGGACGGCTGCAGGTCCTTGATTCGCTAAGTAAACCTGGCGCGGAGGCTAATTTTTAGCCTGTTCCGGCTTATGTCTCCGTGCCTGAGCCGATGTTTTATCGCATATATACGGCAGAAAATAGCTTTATAAGAGATAAAAACGTTTTAAGCCTATCGGTAGAGATGGAAAAATGCCTCTTTTCTCAGATAACTCCAGTCATTTGATGAATGAAATTAAAATATTCTGGCGAAATTTGAGAATAGTCTTGCTGGATGCCATTAATAGTTCTTAACTGTAGTAAGCCTGTCTTAATCCATTTTGTTGACTCTTATTTGCGGTTTTTAACCGCAGTGGTTAAATTTAATGCCGTGAATTAGATGTTGTATCGCCGCTTGCCTGCCTGGTAACTGATTGTAATTCCACTGTTTGTTTGCTGCGTTGGGAAAGGGAACGCTAAAAGCGCTTTTCAGATATCTCTGTGATTCGATATGTTCATTTTTTCACTTATTCATGAGATAAAAAATTGCATTTAATCTTGAAAAAAGATTTTTATTCTTATTTTTATTTATTTACTGGTTTTTTGTTTCTTTTGAGTGTGTGGTTGAAATTGAGATTGAAGTTTATCACTGCATGAAGGTAAAAAAGATATGCGGGGAGTGGATTTTTAATCCATAAATCATTGAGTTATCCTTGCTTGATTGTGATGGCAGTCACGGTTTGACATGAGAGAGACATTTCCTGAAAATGTCACCTGCTTAAGGTTTTTTGTTATTCCCCTGGTGCCGATTGCGGGTTCTCTGAGACGCTAAGAATAATCCCGTGGTTTTAATTGTCTTCTATTACCTTGAATCTTGTTCCGGTGAGTGAGAGCGCCGGAAGCTGCACGTTTTCAGGGCTAAGCGTCGGGAGCCATTCTCACGCTATTAACTGTTATTGATAGATATGAAAATTGATCAAGCATTAATTATTCCCAATCGAATAACGTATTGCGGAGTAATGCTAATATTCTTTATTTGGTTATTTACCGGAACCTGTAGTTATTGGTTTGCGGCCGATGATAGCGTTCCGGCTACTGACTTTAATGCCATCAGCTGGGCAACGGCGGCGCTGGCCGCGCTCTGGCTTGTCGTCCGTTTGCCTGCGAATGTCATGCGACCGATTGCCGCCGTGCCGTCTCTGCGCCTCATGCTGCCCGGTGCCATCCTCTGGTCGCTGCCGCTGCTGTGGGCGACCTCATCGATAACTGTCGCGAAAGGCCTGCCGCACGTGCTGGGCCTTTGGGCCTTGCTGGGCCTGCTGTGGCTGCTGCGCCGGCTGCCGCTCAGCCGCAGGCAGCGGCTCGGGGTACTGCTGATGCTTGTCGCCGCGGGGCTCTTTCAGGTACCTCTACTGTTTACGCGCCTTACCCTCTTTCGCGGGGGCAGCGCTGTTGACGGTATGTATTCCTGGATGCCTCTGAACGCTACTGGCCTCTTTCAGCTTACCCGACTGCCGGCGCTGGCGGGGCTATTATTGATGGCGACCGCTATCCTGCGTTCGCTGTGGAGTCGGGGAGGCTTGCGCTGGCAGGGGCTGGTTCTGCTGCTGCCGGTTATGGCTAATAGTAATCCTGAATATCCAGACATTTTTTCTGTGCCTGACGGCCTGGTGCTGGTACTCCTGTTAAACGTGGTTCTTGCCCCGGCCAGTTTCGTACCGCTTGCTAATGGCGCAAAGAGTATATTCGGCTTCTTACCGGATGTCGTTATTCGCGCTGTTATTACGGTAATGTGCGCAGTGGTACTGGCATGGATGGCCGCCACGTTGCTGCAGGCTGGACGCGTCAGCGACAGCAATTATTTTTGGTCATTGTTCTGAATTCTATCTGATAACAATAAATAGAAATGAAGGCAGTGCGCTTGGCAGATTTTCTGCTGAGCTAATTGGTTATATTGAGATATATTGTATGAATAGAAAACAATGCATTTCTGGAACTGAAATTGCCTCAATGGTTAATAATGACGCTATTTCCGGAAATTACGTGATGCCGCAGTGGCCCGGATATGAGCAAGATTGCGCTGCGCGAGAACCCCTGAGGTTATACTGTGATTATGCCAGTGTCGCCCGGCAGCAATGGAAGAATGTGGCGATTGTCTCCGCAAATAATATGGCTGTGCACGGCATCATCAATTTATTCAAAACACTTTATCCGCTGTGCCTGCAAATTTTTAGCGATGCGAAAAGCCTGCAATATAGCCTGATGGTGGCAAAAAACTTTCATCCCGATATTATCATCTGGATTGATGCCAGAGTGCAGCGTTTAGCGGGAATGTCATCGCTGGCAATACAAATCAGCCGAAGAATGCCGGGGGTGAAACAGCTGATGCTCAGCGAGTGTATTCCTTCTGCATTGACGGTAAGGCTTCGCGGCGTGCGGGTTGCGTCTCTAAACACCCCGATAAGCGAATTAACAAAAATAATGAAGGCGTGCCTGGTCCCGGTTGAGCGCACGGGCGGCCTTTTCTCTGGTCGGTTTATGACGCCCGGGCAGTGGCGAACAATACGCCTGCTGATAAAGGGGCTCAGCGTCAGGCAGGTCGCCGAACTCAACGGGATCAGCCCCAAAACCGTATGGGGCCGGGAAGAGGAGGTGATGCGTCAACTCAATCTACAGGGGCACGTACAGAAAGCCTGGTTTTATCGCAGCATCACGGAGGTCCTTGAGGATATGCCGGGTCTGGGCAGGCATAAGCGTGGGCGGCGTCGTTAGTCCCGCTAACGGCGGCACGTGCAGGACATGCCGCCGATAACTTACTCTCCTACCGCTGCCGCCTCCCTGGCAATCGCATTACGCCTTGCGCGCGTGGTGAGAAAATAGAGATAGCCGGCCACCATAAAGGCGATAAACAGCGCGCCGATCTGCGGGTTAAACCACAGCATCGCCACCAGACATATCACCGATCCGCCCAGCGCAATAGCGGGGACCAGCGGATAGCCGGGCGCTAAGAACGAGCGCGGCAGATCCGGGGCGGTGCGGCGCAGGCGGAACAGGCTGAGCATACTCATGATGTACATCACGATGGCGCCGAACACCGCCATGGTGATCATTGCCGCCGTCAGGCTCATGCCCTGCAGGCTGATGCCGTCAGAGAAGATGGCGATGATGCCGATGACGCCGCCGGCCAGCGTCGCGCGGTGCGGGGTTTTAAACCGCGACAGCTTCGCCAGCGACGGCGGCAGGTAGCCGGCGCGGGCGAGAGCGAAGAACTGCCGCGAATAGCCGAGAATAATACCGTGAAAGCTGGCAATCAGGCCGAACAGGCCGATCCACACCAGCATATGCATCCAGTTCGAATGCTCGCCGACGACCATTTTCATCGCCTGCGGCAGCGGATCGTTAATGTCCGACAGCGTGCGCCAGTCGCCGGCGCCGCCCGCCAGCAGCATCACGCCCATTGCCAGAATGACCAGCGTCAGGATGCCGCTGATGTAGGCGCGAGGAATGGTGCGGCGCGGATCTTTTGCCTCTTCCGCCGCCATCGCGGCACCTTCAATGGCGAGAAAGAACCAGATGGCGAACGGGATCGCCGCAAACATGCTCGATACCGCCGCCCCGGAGAAGACGTCGCTGCCCGCCCAGCCGTGGGCGGTAAAGTGGCTCAGGCTGAAGCCCGGAGCGACCACGCCCATAAACACCAGCAGTTCGCCCACCGCCAGTACGGTTACCAGCAGTTCGAAAGTCGCTGCCAGGCTGACGCCGAGAATGTTGAGGCCCATAAAAATCACGTAGGCGACAACGGCGACGTACTTCGGATTGAGCGCCGGGAACTGGACGTTGAGGTAGGCGCCAATCGCCATTGCAATTGCCGGCGGGGCAAAGACAAACTCAATCAGCGTGGCTATCCCGGCGATCAGTCCGCCGACATCGCCAAAGGCGCGGCGGCTGTAGGCGAAAGGGCCGCCCGCCTGCGGGATAGCGGTGGTCAGTTCGGTAAAGCTGAAGATAAAGCAGGTGTACATGATGGCGATAAACAGCGTCGTCACCAGAAAACCCAGCGTGCCCGCTACGCCCCAGCCGTAGCTCCAGCCAAAATACTCCCCGGAAATCACCAGTCCGACGGCGATGCCCCACAGGTGCAGGGTGCCGAGCGTGGGTTTAAGCTTCTCTGTCATTGCGCTACTCCCCGAGATGTTATTGAAAACGGCGTTATGGATAGTGTCGTGCTGATGATGCGGCCAGGGGCGGGAGAAAAACTTGACCCTGGAAAACAGAAACGCGCTGCCTGAGGTCAACCGCGTCGGCCGCCGCGCCGCCCCGCGCTCTGCGGTCAACTGTTCCAGTTCCGCAGTCAAGCGGGCACCGCGGGTTTCGCGCCACCATCCGGGACACACTCATCAGAGAAAGGGAGCCGGATATGGGCGCAAAACAGTACGATACCCTCAGCAACGACACCGTCATTCTGCTGGCCGAACGGGCGCTGGTCCGCTATCCGGCGTTTGCCGGCGCGTCCGTTAAACTGCTGTGCCGCTCGGAGAACGCCACGCTGCTGGTCACCCGCGCCGGCAGGCGCTACGCGCTGCGCATCCACCGCGGCGACTACCACAGCCGCCGGGACATTGAGAGCGAACTGCTGTGGCTCGACGCCCTGCGCGAGGCCGGGATCTGCGTCCCGGAGGCGCTTTACGATCGCGACGGCGAACGGGTGCAGATCCTAACCCTGGCGGACGGCAGCGTGCGCCACGCGGTGCTGTTTCACTGGATCGAGGGCGAGATGCCGACCACCGAAGTTGACCCGGCGGCGTTTCGCCAGCTGGGAAAAATCACCGCCGAGCTGCACCGGCAGAGCAGGCAGTGGCACCGGCCGGAGGGCTTTCGCCGCATCGTCTGGGATCACCAGAGCATGGTCGCGCCCGACGGACACTGGGGGGACTGGCGCGACGCGGGCGGCCTGAGCGGCGGCGACTGCGCGGTGGTGGAGGAGGCCATCGCCAGCATCCGCCGGCAGATGGCGGCCTTCGGCCAGTCGCCCCAGCGCTACGGCCTGATCCACGCCGACCTGCGCCTGACCAACCTGCTGCTGCACAAGGGCGAAACCCGGGTCATCGACTTCGACGACTGCGGGATGGGCTGGTATCTGCACGATCTGGCCGCCGCCGTCAGCTTTGCTGAACATCACCCCAACGCCCCGCAGTGGGTGGAAAACTGGTTGGCGGGCTACGAGCAGGTGGCGCACATCGGCGACGAGGAACTGGCTATCGTGCCCGCGATGCTGGCCCAGCGCCGCATTCAGCTGACGGCCTGGGTGGCGTCGCACCGCGAAACGGAAATGGCGCAGAGCCTGGGCGATGGCTGGACCGGACACACGGTGCGTCTGTGCCGCCGCTATCTCGACGGCGCGGCGCTGCCGCTGGGCGTATAGGCGCACGACGCCGGGGCGCGGTTGCCTGTCCGTAGTGCAGGGCGGCAGAGAGAGGTTGTTTATCTTATTGAATAGTAAGGTGTAAATCGCTGGTATGGTTATTGCTTAGCTGTTCTATCCTCGATAACCCGCGGGAGCATTCTATGACCAGCGCCATCTCCGAAAGCCTCACGCTCGCGATGCCCGCCGCCGGCGGCCATCGCGGCGTACTGTCCGCCGCCGCATCGGGCCTCTGCGACTTTATCAAGGCCAGGGGCGGCGACGCCGACCGTATTCTCGGCATCAGCGGCATCGATCCCGAACTGCTGTCCTGCCCAACCCTGAGCCTCGATCTGGTCAGCTACTGCAAAGTGATGGAGGTGGCGGCCCGCCAGGCGGATGTGGACAATTTTGGCCTCTACTACGGCAACCAGTTCAGGCCGCAGTCCCTGGGGCTTATCGGCTATATCGGCCTCTGCTCGCCGACGCTGGAGACGGCGCTGCGCAATGTTGTAAACGCTTTTCCCTTTCATCAGCACGATACCTTCACCCGGTTGACCGAGCGGGGCGAGTGCCTGCAGCTCGACTATCAGGTGCGCCACGGGGCGATCCTCGCCCGCCGCCAGGACGCCGAGCTGACGCTGGGCATGTTTATGAATATTGTCCGCCACGTGCTCGGCAAAAGCTGGGCGCCGCGGGAGGTCCACTTCGAACATCCGCGTCCGCAGCAGTGGCACGAGCACTGCAAGCTCTTCGACGCCCCGGTCTACTTTGACCAGCCGTTCAACTCGCTGATTATTCCGCGCCGCGACCTCCAGCGTCCGATGCCGGAGCACGATCCGATGCTGCTGCTGGTGATGCAGGACGCCATCCGCCGCATCAATGCGCCGGCGGCGGGGCAGGGCTGCGTCAACCAGACCCGCACGCAGATCCACCTGCAGCTGGTCAACGGTGAGCCTTCCCTGGAGGTTATCGCCGACCGGCTCAACCTGTCGCCGTGGTCATTGCAGCGGCGGCTGAAGGAGGAGAGCACCAGCTTCACCGCGCTGGTGGACAGCGTCAGAAAAGAGATGGCGACCCACTACCTGGAGCAGCCCAACCTGCCGGTATCGGAGATGGCGCTGCTGCTGGGCTACTCGGAGGTCAGCGCCTTCTCGCGGGCCTTTCGCCGCTGGTTCGGCTGCAGCCCGAGCCGCTGCCGGCAGGCAGGGGGCGCGCGCGGCTGAGCGTCGCTGTCTTTCACTCTCCGGTGAAAGAGCGAAATGGCACAGGGCCCGCCGTACGGTGGTCCACTTGCCGGTAACAGAGATGAATAAACAAGATTGATCGGCGTTCGCGGCCTCACTCTTCGCCGGCGGCAGCCGTAAAAAAGAACCCCGCGTAAAACGCGGGGTTCGTCAGCAGCCTGAGGGACAGCTCAGGCAGTCTGAGGCCGGTAATAAATCAGCGTCTCGCATCCGGATGGAACGTGCTTGCCGGACGCATGGCGAGATTCTCATAGGTGGCCCATTTCTGGAGCGCAACCGACTGGGCGATGGCCATCAGCCGCTCGGCTTCCTGCGGATTCTGCTGCATCAGCGCCATAAAGCGATTCTCATGGCGGCGGTACTCATACAGCGGCAGCGTCGGGCGCAGGTTGTCGAGGGTAAACGGATTGCTGCCGTTTTCCCGCAGCACCGGGTTATAGCGCACCAGCGGCCAGTGGCCGGAGGCGACGGCGCGATGCTGCTGTTCCAGGCCAAGCGTCATATCGATCCCGTGAGCAATACAGTGGCTGTAGGCAACGATCAGGGAAGGGCCCGGATAGGCCTCCGCCTCGCGTATCGCCTGCAGGGTCTGCTGGGGATTGGCGCCGAAGGCGACCCGCGCGACGTAGACGTTGCCGTAGGAAATCGCCTGCAGAACAATATCCTTCTTCGCCATGGTCTTACCGCCCGCCGCAAAGCGGGCGGTGGCCCCCAGCGGGGTCGACTTGGACATCTGCCCGCCGGTGTTGGAGTACACTTCGGTATCCATCACCAGGATATTGATATCGCGCCCGGAAGCCAGGGCGTGATCGAGCCCGGAAGAGCCAATATCGTACGCCCAGCCGTCGCCGCCGACGATCCACACCGAGCGGCGGACCAGGTGGTCGAGCATACTGCGCAGATTTTGCGCCTGCTCCGACTGGTTGTCGGCCAGTTTTTCTCGCACCCGCTGCAGCCGCTGACGCTGGCGGTAGATGTCGGACTCAATCTGCTGCGGGGCGTTAATGATCTCATCCACCAGCGCCTCGCCCAACTCCGGTGCCAGGGCTTGCAGGGCCTGCGCGGCCTGATGGCGGTGGTGATCGGCGGTCAGCCTGAAGCCCAGACCAAACTCGGCGTTGTCCTCGAACAGTGAATTTGACCAGGCCGGGCCTTTACCGTCCCGATTCTGCGACCAGGGCGTCGTGGGCAGGTTCCCGCCGTAGATCGACGAGCAGCCCGTGGCATTAGCCACCATCATCCGATCGCCGAACAGCTGGGTCAGGGTTTTCAGATACGGGGTTTCGCCGCAGCCCGAGCAGGCTCCGGAGAACTCAAACAGCGGCTCCAGATACTGCACGCCGCGCACGGTTGAGAAATCGATGGTTGAGCGCGCGGGCCACGGGATTGTCCTGAACCAGGCGAGGGCGGACTTCTCCTGCTCCAGCACCGGCAGCTTATCCACCATGTTGATCGCGCGGATCTCCGCGCCGTCGGCGTCTTTGGCCTGCACCGGACAGGCATTAACGCACAGGTTGCAGCCGGTGCAGTCCTGGGGATAAACCTGCAGCGTGTAGCGGGTATCGGGGAAGCCGCGGGCGCTAATTGGTGCGCTTTTGAAGCCCTCCGGCGCGCCGCTGAGCAGATCCTGGTGGTAGAACTTGGCGCGGATGGCGGCGTGCGGGCAGACGAACGAACAGTTGCCGCACTGAATGCAGAGATCTTCCCGCCACTGCGGAATGGTCAGGGCGATATCGCGCTTCTCCCACTGGCTGGTGGCGGTAGGCCAGGTGCCATCGGACGGGATCATCGACACCGGAATGCGGTCCCCGCGATCCTGCAGCATTTCTGCCGTCACCTCGCGTACGAAGCGCGGCGCCTCGGGCGATACGTGCCAGCCCGACTCGGCGCTGCTCCGGGTCTGCGGCGGGATTTCCACCCGGTGCAGGTTCGCCAGCGCGGCGTCCACGGCGGCAAAGTTCTTATCAACCACCGCCTGGCCCTTGCGCAGGTAACTCTTTTCAATACTCTTCTTAATCAGGGCGATGGCCCGCTCCTTCGCCATGACCTTTGAAAGCGCAAAGAAGCAGGTTTGCATGATGGTATTGATCCGCGAGCCCATGCCGTTCGCGCGCGCGACCTCGGCGGCGTTGATGACGTACAGCGCCACCTGCTTCTGGCGAAGCTGCTGCTGTACCCCGGCGGGCAGGTGGTGCAAGACCTCATCCGGACCCCAGGGGCTGTTCAGCAGAAGGGTGGCGCCCGGCGCGGCATAGGTCAGCAGGTCGAGGGTTTCGATAAAGTTGAACTGGTGGCAGCCGATAAAGTTTGCGGCGCTTATCAGGTACGGCGAGTCGATGGGCGAGGGGCCGAAGCGCAGATGCGATGTGGTGCGCGATCCGGACTTTTTCGAGTCATAGACAAAGTAGCCCTGAGCGTGGTATTCGGGCAGTTCGCCGATGATCTTGATACTGTTTTTATTCGCGCCGACGGTGCCGTCGGCGCCCAGGCCAAAGAACAGGGCGCGAACCTGATTGTCCGGCTCAATATGCCACGTTTCGTCCCAGTCGAGGCTGAGATGGGTGACGTCATCGTGAATGCCGATGGTGAAAAAGCGTCTCGCCGCCGGCTGCTGCTGTTGCTCATACACGGCCTTCACCATTGCCGGAGTAAACTCTTTCGACGACAGTCCATAGCGGCCGCCGCTGATGGTCGGAAGCCGGTCTATCTTGCCCTGCTGCAGCGCGCAGACCAGTGCGCCCAGCGTGTCGTGGTACAGCGGCTCGCCGTTGGCGCCGGGCTCCTTGGTGCGGTCCAGCACGGTGACAAACTTCACGCTGGCGGGAAGCGCCTTCACCAGCGCCTCGGCGGGGAAGGGGCGGTAGAGGTGAACGGTCACTACACCATAGCGGCCGCCCTGCTGATTCAGAGAGTCAACGGTCTGGCGGACGGTTGACGCCGCCGAGCCCATCACCACCAGCACGTGGGTGGCGCTGTCGGCGCCGTAGTACTCCACCAGCCGGTAGCGCCTGCCCGTCAGGCGGGCGAACCGCGCCATCGCGTTCTCAACAATGTCCGGTACCCGATCGTACCAGCCATTGACGCTCTCGCGGCCCTGAAAATAGGTATCCGGGTTCTGCGCCGTGCCGCGCATAATGGGCCGATCGGGATTCAGGGCCCTGGCCCGGTGGGCGCGCACGAGGCGATCGTCAATCATGCCGCGGATCTGATCGTCGGTGAGGCGCGAAATCTTATTCACTTCGTGGGAGGTCCGGAAGCCGTCGAGGAAGTGGATAAACGGAACGCGCGCCTCCAGAGTCGCCGCGTGGGCAATCATGGCCATATCCTGCGCCTGCTGGACGGAAGCGGCGCTGAGCATCGCAAAACCGGTGGTCCGCGCGGCCATGACGTCCTGATGATCGCCGAAAATGGAGAGCCCCTGCGCCGCCAGCGCCCTGGCGGCGACGTGGAAGACGGCGGAGGTCAGCTCGCCGGCAATTTTGTACATGTTCGGCAGCATCAGCATCAGGCCTTGGGAGGCCGTAAAGGTCGTGCTGAGTGCGCCCGCCTGCAGCGCCCCGTGCACGGCGCCGGCGGCGCCGCCTTCGTGCTGCATCTCCATCACCGTGGGAATATCGCCCCAGATATTCGGGATCTGCTTCGAGGCCCATTCGTCGGCCAGTTCGGCCATATTGGATGACGGAGTAATCGGATAGATGGCGCAGATTTCGCTCACCTTATAGGCCACCCAGGCAGCCGCTTCGCTGCCGTCCATCATCACCATGTTGGTATCATTCTCTTTCATCAGCGGCTCTCCTCGGCGACCATCTCGATGGCGTGACACGGGCACTGGTTAAAGCAGGCGGCGCAGCCGGTGCATAATGCGTAGTCGAACTGATAGCGCAGGCCCTTGCCCAATTTGATGACGGCGCCTTCCGGGCAGGCGCCGTAGCAGCCGTCGCATTCAAAGCAGTTGCCGCAGGAGTAACAGCGGGCGGCCTCATAGTGCGCCTGGCCGGCATTCAGGCCGCCAATAATTTCATCGAATCCGCTGCGCGTTTCCGGCGGCAGAATGGGCTGGGACACGGCGTCCGCGTCGGTGTTGTACCAGAGGTGCAGGCCGGGATACTCCATGACCGGAACGCTTTCTGGCTTATGGTAAGGCTGTTGGCGCAGCCAGCCGTCGATATGGCGCGCGGCCTTTTTACCGTGGCCGGTGGCAATGGTTACGGTGCGCTCTGAAGGCACCATATCGCCGCCGGCGAAGATCCCCGGCACGCTGGTCATCATATGCGCGTCAACGTCGACCACGCCGTCTTTATGCAGCCGGATACCGGGAATGCGCTGGAGGACCGAAATATCCACGTCCTGGCCCAGAGCAAGGATCAGGCTGTCGGCGTTCAGGGTTTCAAATCGCCCGGTAGGCTGCGGGCGGCCGTTTTCGTCCAGCGCCATCTCTTCAACGGTCATGGTGGTGCTGTCGATATCGCGAATGGTGCGCAGCCAGTTGATTTTGACCCCTTCCTCCAGCGCCTCGTCGGCTTCGAAGCCGTGGGCGGGCATATGGTCTCTGTCGCGGCGGTAAATAATCATCACCTCTTCCGCCCCCAGGCGACGGGCGGTACGGGAGGCGTCCATCGCGGTGTTGCCGCCGCCGTAGATAGCGACCCGTCGCCCGAGCTTCGGCGCTTCTCCGCGCTCTACCGCCGACAGGTAGCTGACCGCATCAAGGATCTTCCCGGCTTCCCGCGCCGGAATATCCACCTTCTTCGCAAGATGCGCGCCGATGGCCATAAACACGGCGTCAAACTGGCCCTGCTGCCTGGCGGCCAGCACGTCCTCCACCTTCTGGTTCAGCTTCAGCGTAATGCCGGTAGAGAGGATCCGCGCAATTTCACGATCGAGAATGTCCCGCGGCATACGGTAGGCCGGGATCCCGAAGCGCATCATGCCGCCCGCCATCGGGCCCCCCTCGTGGATCTCCACATCGTGACCGAGGCGTTTCAGGTGCCAGGCGCAGGAGAGACCCGAGGGCCCGGCGCCAATCACCAGCACGCGCTTCCCGCTATTCGCCGCCTGACCGGCGGGCTTCCAGCCGTGCTCAAGTGCGAGATCGCCGAGGAAACGCTCCACCGCGTGGATGCTGACGGGGCGATCGACGCGGGCGCGGTTACAGCTGCTCTCGCAGGGGTGGTAGCAGACGCGGCCGTGGACGGCGGGCATCGGGTTATTTTCTATCAGCGACTGCCAGGCCTCCTCGTAGCGCTCCTCCTGGGCCAGCGCCAGCCATGCCTGAATATTTTCACCTGCGGGACAGGCGTGATTGCAGGGGGGAAGTGAATCCTGATAGATCGGCCGCTGCCGACGAACCGGGCCCGTGCCGGAATGACCGGCGAGATCCGGCGGTAGTGTCATATCATGTTGGTTTTTTTTCATAACATTGCTTATTTCTTATGGTTGTTATAATAACGGCTTATTTACCTCCGGCAGAATAAAACGAGAATCGATATCATTTTTATTCTGCCGGTGAAATAACGGTTGCCATTATTTCCGCTAATGATTACTTAAAGTAATTATTACCGACGCTGTCCTGAATATTATTATTGTTGCTTCCCGGGCAGAGGGTTGTCTTACTGTGATAAGGAAAAGAAAAAAGGGCAGCGTCAGAATGAAACACTTAATAGCTTTAGCAACGGTTGTGCCATAGCTAAAAATAAGCGCAATACAGCGCTTATTATGTGAGCTATCGCTAAAGTTAAGCGATTTCTTGCCGGTGAGAATAGCCCGCCGCGCGTCCTGGCTATCAATGTGATAATTGCGCGCAGCCGGGAACCGCTATCGCTGTCAGGCTCCGCCGGGCCTGCATCAGTACCCGGCGGCGGCCCCTATTATGCTTCGGGCGGGGCTGGCGGATAGGCGGACGGCGCCGGAGGCACGCCGCGCGATGTCTCTATCCACGCGACAAGTAAAAATACCGCCACGCTCGTCAGCGAACCGGCGATGATGGCCATAATACCGAAGGGCTCGCCCGCCAGTTGCCAGCCCAGACCCGCCAGGCAACCAAAAATAATGGACCACAGCCCCGCTCGCGGCGTTGCCTTCTCCCACAGCAGGCCAAAAAGATAGGCGGCAAAGGGGCCGGTTGCGCGCAGCGTAAAGGCAAACATCAGCAGGGCAATGATCTCACCGCTCCACAGGGCGATGGCAATAGAGATCAGGCCGACCACCAGCACCACGAGCCGGCTGAGCCGGAGGTTCTGCTCCGGCGTCAGGTCAGGGGAGATATAGCGGGCGTGAATATCCTGGGTATAGATGCTGGCTGCGCCGAGCAGGTCGCCGGAGGCGCTCGACAGCGTCGCCGAGATCACCGCGGAGAGCAGTAGCCCCGAGACCAGGGGCGGGAGCAGATTGACCGACACCGTCGCCAGCGCGTTGTTTGGCTCAATGGACGGAAATGCCGCCAGGGCAATCAGGCCGAGCACGGCGGGAATAAAGGCGTAGATAGCCATAAACAGGCTGCAAAGCAGCGAGCCGGTGAGGGCGACGCGCTCGCTGCGGGCGGAGTAGTAGCGCTGCACCGCCTCCTGTCCGGTGGCGAAGGTCATAAAGTACATTACGGTAAGGCCAATGATGGTTTTCCAGCCGAGGCGGGTGAATTCGAACTGCTTTTCGGGCACGTTATTCACCACGAACTGCCAGCCGCCGTCGAGCATGGAGAGCGCGACCGGGACAGCAATCGCGAACCCGAAGACAATCAAAAAGAACTGCACAAAATCGGTTAGCGTTACGCTCCACATGCCGCCGAGCCAGGTATAGAACACCACGATGACGCCGGAAACGACGATTGCGTAGTGGCTGTCAAAGCCGGTCAGCACGTGCACGATGGTGGCAGTCGCGGTGATTTGCGCCGCCCCCAGCGCGACCAGCGCCGCCAGAGAGAGCACGGTGGTGATCAGATAGCTGCTGTTACCGTAGCGTCGGCCAATAATTTCCGGCACCGTCATGGCGACGGCACGCCGCATATAGGGCGCAATAAAAGAGACGAGGAAAATGCCAAGGCCGGTGGCTATCACATACCAGCCTGCGGAGATGCCCCAGGCGCCGTAGGCTTTTGCCGCCACGCCCACCGAGCTGCCGCCGCCAATTTCCGTCGCCGCCAGCGTTCCCGCCAGCATAATTGGCCCGAGCCTGCGACCCGCCAGGTGGTAATCTTCGCTGCTGCGTATTTTGGTTTTGGCATACAGCCCGATGCCTATCATTACCGCCATGTAGACGATAATAATGATATAGATTGTTATTTCCCTTTCCATAATAAATTATCCATCGCAGATTGAAATCTGTACGAATCGGGCAAAAAATATGCCATTTACAGTTTGCCTGTCGGTGGGAAATTACTGTGAGTCGGGGCACATAATCCGCTGCGCTATTCGCAGCGGATTATCATAGTGATGTGCAAAATATCGGATTGATAAACCGGCGGGCGGAGAAAGAAAAAATCCACGCGGGCGCGTGGATTTTTGCTGGCAACGCTGCGGAGGTAAGCGAACGCTGCGGCGGGGCGTTTTAGACGTTAAACAGGAAATTCATCACGTCGCCATCTTTAACGACATAATCCTTCCCTTCCGCGCGCATCTTACCCGCTTCTTTCGCGCCCTGTTCGCCTTTGTAAGTAATAAAATCGTCAAAAGCGATGGTCTGGGCGCGGATAAAGCCCTTCTCGAAGTCGGTGTGAATTTTGCCCGCCGCCTGCGGGGCGGTAGCGCCGACCGGGATGGTCCAGGCGCGCACTTCTTTGACGCCGGCGGTGAAGTAGGTCTGCAGGTTGAGCAGGGAGTAGCCCGCGCGGATCACGCGGTTAAGGCCCGGCTCTTCGATACCCAGTTCGGCCATAAACTCGTCGCGCTCTTCGTCGTCAAGCTCGGCGATGTCGGATTCGACGGCGGCGCAGACCGGCACCACCACGGAGCCTTCTTTGGCGGCGATTTCGCGCACCTGGTCGAGGTACGGGTTGTTCTCGAAGCCGTCTTCGTTAACGTTGGCGATGTACATGGTCGGCTTGAGGGTCAGGAAGCTCAGGTAGCGGATCGCCGCTTTGTCTTCGGCGCTCAGATCCAGCGCGCGCAGCATCCCGGCGTTTTCCAGGTGCGGGAGGCACTTCTCCAGCGCCGCCAGTTCGGCCTTCGCGTCTTTATCGCCGCCTTTGGCCTTCTTCTGCACGCGGTGCATGGCGCGCTCGCAGGTGTCGAGGTCGGACAGCGCCAGCTCGGTGTTGATAACGTCGATATCTTCCGCCGGGTTCACTTTGCCCGCGACGTGAATGATGTTGTCGTTCTCAAAGCAGCGCACCACGTGGCCGATGGCTTCGGTTTCGCGGATATTGGTCAGGAACTGGTTGCCCAGACCTTCGCCCTTCGAGGCGCCTTTTACCAGACCCGCGATGTCGACGAACTCCATGGTGGTCGGCAGGATGCGCTGCGGTTTGACGATCTCGGCTAATTTATCCAGACGCGGATCGGGCATCGGCACAACCCCGGTGTTCGGCTCGATGGTACAGAACGGGAAGTTGGCCGCTTCGATACCGGCTTTGGTGAGCGCGTTGAACAGGGTGGATTTGCCGACGTTAGGCAGGCCGACGATACCGCATTTAAATCCCATGATGTAAATCACCTTAATCTTTGATAATCAACCTGTTACAGGAAACAGGCTGCAGAAAAGTAAACAACTGCGCCTATTATACACGGCGTGAGGCAAAAATGCCGCCCGGCGGGGCGTTATTGTGCCTTAAACGCGTGCAGGCGGTTGGTGGCTTTGGCTAAGCCGTCCTTCAGCCAGATTTCGGTACAGCGCGCCGCTTCGTCTACGGCCTCATCGATCAGCTTCTGTTCGGAGAGCGGCGGCTTGCCGAGCACAAATCCAACAACCTTGTTTTTATCGCCCGGATGGCCGATGCCGACGCGCAGGCGGTGAAAGTTGGGGTTATTGCCGAGTTTGCTGATGATATCCTTCAGGCCGTTGTGGCCGCCGTGGCCGCCGCCGAGTTTGAACTTTGCCACGCCGGGCGGCAGGTCCAGTTCGTCGTGGGCCACCAGAATTTCGTCCGGATTGATGCGAAAGAAGGTCGCCATCGCGGCAACGGCCTTGCCACTGAGGTTCATAAAGGTGGTCGGCACCAGCAGACGCACGTCTTCCCCGGCGAGGTTAATCCGCGAGGTATAGCCGAAGAATTTGCTCTCTTCGCGCAGCGGGGCGCGGGCGCGGTCGGCCAGCAGATCCACATACCACGCGCCGGCGTTGTGGCGGGTGGCGGCATATTCGGCGCCGGGGTTGGCGAGGCCGACAATCAGTTTAATCGTCACGTTCAGGTCCTGAGTACATCGTCAATTGCCGCGTAGTGTACTGGCTGCGGGCGCGGTTGACAAAGTTAAGCGGCAGGCGAAGTAGTTGCCTGGTGAAATAATTATAAAACCCACTAATTCATCGCGTTATATGTAAAGTTATGTTGTGAGAATGTTCGCAATTGTGATCGTCAGCGCACATATCGCTTAAAGTGTCACCTATACTTTACACACATGGAGCAGGGACACTCCCTGTCAACCCGGCTTCCGGAGGTGACATATGAAACGTAAAAATGCGGCAGTATGCGGTAATTCGTTTATGGGCATAGGGATGGTTGTGATGGTTGCGGGTATTGCCTGTGCGGTACTCAATCAGCTTCCCGACTTTAATATGCCCGCCCTATTTGCGCAGGGCGCGGTGCTCGCCATCTTCGTCGGCGCAGTGATGTGGCTTGCCGGCGCGCGTATCAGCGGCCGGGAGCAGGTATGCGACCGCTACTGGTGGCACCGCCACTACGACAAGCGCTGCCGTCGCGACATCCACTAACACTCTCGTCTGTTTTCTAAAGCGCCGCCCTCTGCCGGGCGGCGCTTTACTTTCCGGAACCGTGCGGTCGGTCAGGCCGCAATATCCGCCAGCGCCGCTTCCTTATTCGGGAAGAAGGTCAGACGCCCGGCAATGGGCTGCACGCCCGCCCGCGCCAGGGTGCGCAGCGGCTGAAACTCCAGATTCGACACCCGCAGCTCGCAGCCTTCCGGTAGCGCCTGAACAAAACGCTGGAACGCCTCCAGCCCGCCGGCATCGAGCACCGGCACCGCGTCCCACTTCAGCACCACGATACGCTTGCCTTCGGCGCGCGCCTTCAGATCGGTAAACACGCTGTCGGCGGCGGCAAAAAACAGCGGACCAATGACCCTGATCACCAGCACATCATCCGGCGCACTGACCGCGACAGGCGCCAGGTGGGTCATACGGGCAATGCGGCGCATAAACAGCAGCGAGGCCAGCACGATGCCGACGCCGATGGCGATCACCATATCAAACAGCACCGTCAGCGACATGCAGATGAGCATGACGATAACGTCATCCACCGGTGCCCGGCGCAGGAGGGCCACCACCTTGTGGGCCTCGCTCATGTTCCACGCCACCATCAGCAGCAGCGCGGCCATCGCCGACAGCGGCAGCCAGGAGAGCAGGGGGGCGAGGATCAGCAGGGCCAGCAGTACCAGCACGGCGTGGATCACCGCCGAGATGGGTGAGGTGGCGCCGGCGCGGACGTTGGCCGCCGAGCGGGCAATCGCCGCCGTGGCGGTAATGCCGCCGAAGAACGGCGCGATGATGTTGCCCAGCCCCTGGCCGATAAGCTCATTATTGGCCTTGTGGCGGGTGCCGGTCATACCGTCAAGCACCACGGCGCACAGCAGGGACTCAATGGCGCCGAGCATCGCCATCGAAAATGCCGCCGGCAGCAGCGCCTGGATGGACGTCAGGCTAAGGGTGAAGCCGCTGCCGGATGTGTGCCACGGCAGTACCAGCTGCGGCAGCAGCTGCGGAATGCCGTTGCCCTGGGTGCCGTCGCTCAGCAGGTAGTGAAAGCGCGAGCCGATGGTCGCCACGTCGCCGCCGAGCAGGTTAACCACGCCCATGACCGCGCAGCCGGCCAGCAGGGCGGGCAGGTGGCCCGGCAGGCGGATGCCGAGACGCGGCCAGAAGATCAGCACCGCCAGCGTCACCGCGCCAATGGCGGTATCGCCGATATTCAGCGTCGGCAGCGCCGTCGCCAGCGCGGCGACTTTTTGCCAGTAGTGCTCCGGGTTGTGGTCAATCTGCAGGCCGAGGAAGTCCTTTATCTGCATGGTGGCGATAGTAATACCGATCCCGGAGGTAAAGCCCAGGGTCACCGACACCGGGATGTATTCGATCAGCCGCCCGAAGCGCGCCAGTCCGAAGAGGATCAGGAATACGCCGGACATCAGCGTCGCCACCAGCAGCCCCGCAAGGCCAAACTGCTGGGAGACCGGATAGAGGATCACCACAAACGCCGCCGTCGGCCCGGAAACGCTGAAGCGCGAGCCGCCGGCCAGGGCGATCACTATCCCGGCAACCGCCGACGTATAGAGACCGTTCTGCGGCGCCACGCCGCTGCCGATGGCCAGCGCCATCGCCAGCGGAATGGCGATAATCCCGACGGTTACCCCGGCGATAAGATCGCGAATAAAGCGTTGGGTGGTGTACTTCTCCTTCCAGCAGGCGTCAATGAGCGCGCGGAAAGGCAGGATCTCTGCAAGATGGGATCTGTTCACTGGGCAATCACCTCGTGCGCATCAGCGTCGGGAGCGGCGTCTGAAGGTGGCATTAGTCATACAAATTGTCGTCAGGGCCAAAAAAACCCGCCGCAGCGGGTTTTTAACAGCAGCTAAAATCTATCAGTGTTCGAACATTGCGGAAATAGATTCTTCGTTGCTGATGCGGCGAATCGCTTCCGCCAGCATTCCGGAGAGGGTCAGCGTGCGCACGTTCGGCAGCGCTTTGATCTCGTCGGACAGCGGAATGGTATCGCACACAATCACTTCGTCAATCACCGAGTCGCGCAGGTTTTTCGCCGCGTTACCGGAGAAGATCGGATGCGTCGCATAGGCGAATACGCGTTTAGCACCGCGCTCTTTCAGCGCTTCGGCAGCTTTGCACAGGGTGCCGCCGGTATCGATCATGTCATCAACCAGTACGCAGTCGCGGCCGGCGACGTCACCGATAATGTGCATTACCTGAGAGACGTTGGCGCGCGGACGACGTTTGTCGATGATCGCCATGTCGGTATCGTTAAGCAGCTTGGCAATGGCGCGGGCGCGCACGACGCCGCCAATGTCCGGAGAAACCACGATCGGGTTTTCCAGCTTCAGCTGCAGCATATCTTCGAGCAGGATCGGGCTGCCGAAAACGTTATCTACCGGCACATCAAAGAAGCCCTGGATCTGTTCAGCATGCAGGTCTACGGTCAATACGCGGTCAACGCCGACGCTGGACAGAAAGTCCGCGACAACTTTGGCTGTGATTGGCACACGGGCGGAACGTACGCGACGGTCCTGACGGGCATAGCCAAAGTAGGGGATTACGGCGGTGATACGGCCTGCAGAAGCGCGGCGCAGGGCATCGACCATGACAACCAGTTCCATCAGGTTGTCGTTAGTGGGGGCACAAGTGGACTGGATGATGAAAATATCACCACCGCGTACGTTTTCATTGATTTGTACGCTGACTTCACCGTCGCTAAAACGTCCTACAGCGGCGTCGCCAAGGGAAGTGTACAGGCGGTTGGCAATACGTTGTGCTAGTTCCGGGGTGGCGTTACCAGCAAAAAGCTTCATATCAGGCACGAGAAGAACCTCAGGCATGCGTCCAGTGGTGGATAAAGCGGTCCTGGAACTTGTGCGGGTCAGGCACGGCTTCATCCATTCGGTGTATTAGCGAGCACGATGCAGCGTCTGGAACGGGGTGACGCTGTCACCGACACTCAGTTTGCCCCGTTCAATGCCTGCATCAGCGGCGAGGTGTTAACACCGCGGGCAACAAAGCCCTGCAGCCAGTCGGGGGCGTGTTCCAGCACCTGACGGGCAGCGGATTCGGTGTCAAATTCAGCAAAAACACAGGCTCCGGTGCCAGTCAGGCGCGACGGCGCGTATTCTAACAGCCAGGAAAGCGCCGCATCAACCTTACCAAATCGTTTTCTTGCGATAACCTCGCAATCGTTGCTGAATTCACAATTTAATAACGTTTCTATTGATCTTTTTGGCGAATTTCTGCGCAGGTCCGGATCCTTAAAAATGACCGGGGTCGGGATGCTGACGCCGGGGTGCGCTACGAGATACCATTTTTCCGCCACCGTGACCGGGGTTAACACTTCACCCACGCCTTCGGCAAAGGCCGCGTGGCCGCGGACGAACACCGGCACGTCGGCGCCGAGAGTGAGGCCCAGCGCCGCCAGCTCATCGACCGTCAGGCCGCACCGCCAGAGGTGGTTAAGGGCCACCAGCACCGTGGCAGCATTCGAGGAGCCGCCGCCGAGGCCGCCGCCCATCGGCAGGCGTTTGTCGATGCTGATGTCCGCACCGCAGGCGGCGTCGTAACGACCGCTTTTTCCGGCGGCCGCGATCAGCAGTCGGGCGGCGCGAATAATCAGGTTTTCCTCATCGGCCACGCCTTCTACCGGCGTCAGCAGCCGCAGTTGGCCGTCGCGGCGGACGTCAATCGTCAAGGTGTCGCCGTAGTCAAGAAACTGGAACAGCGTCTGCAGCGTGTGGTAGCCGTCGGGACGCTGCCCGGTGATGTAGAGAAACAGATTCAGTTTTGCCGGAGACGGCCAGCGCGTGGGACTCATTTCACGATCCAGTTATTCATCTTCAGCTTGATGCGCTCGCTGCCTTCGGTCAGCTCCATGTTTGACGGCATCGGCGGCGTGGTTTTCGCATCATAGCTGCCGTAAACCACTTTCCAGGTTTTGCCGTTTTCGGCGTAGGTCAGTTCGCTCAGGTGCGCCTGGTCATCCAGCGTGTAGTCGGTGGCGTTACCCGGCAGGCCGAGGATCCACTGGCGCAGACTGTTGAGCGGAATGGGCATCCCGGTGAGCTTGCCGATCATCTCCTCGGCGTCGGTGGCGGTATAGGATTTCCCTTTATTATCGACAAGCGTCACGCTGCCCGGTTTGGCGGTCAGGGAGAGCTCGGTGCTGCCAAGCGGATTGGTCAGCAGCAGGCGATAGTTATCCTGGCCGGTCTGCTGCCAGAAAAAGTTGGCGTACACTTTCTGATCGTCTGAAATGAAGGCGAACGCGCCGCGGGCCTGATACTGGTTAAGCTGACGAACCTGCTGCTGGTGCGCCCGCCACTGCGGCGAGTCCACGCTTTGTCCCGGCCCTTTCGGCGCGTGATTGAGCGTACAGGCGGAGAGAACCAGCGCGGCCAGCGGCACCAGGCGCATCAATCGGGTCATGCTCATAGGGAAAATCCTTGTTATCTATTAAAGTTATTGAGAACAATCGTAGCGTTGCCTCGCGGCAGCGTCTACGCTCAGATTGTCTTAAATCATGAATTTAACGATGGCTGCAAAAGGGCCGCATCTCTTTTATTGACCTTGCGCATCCTGTATGATGCGTCCAGACTAACCTTATCAACGCTGGCATTACTTCTTCATCCATGACGCTGCTCGCATTAGGCATTAACCACAAAACCGCGCCAGTCGCGCTGCGAGAACGGGTTTCGTTTTCGCCGGATACGCTTGACCAGGCGCTGGAAAGCTTGCTTTCCCAGCCAATGGTGCAGGGCGGCGTGGTGCTGTCTACCTGTAACCGCACCGAACTCTATCTCAGCGTTGAAGAGCAGGAGAACCTGCGCGAATCGCTGATCCGCTGGCTGTGCGACTACCACCAGCTTAATGAAGACGACCTGCGCAACAGCCTCTACTGGCATCAGGATAATGAGGCGGTCAGCCATCTGATGCGCGTCGCAAGCGGGCTGGATTCGCTCATACTCGGCGAGCCGCAGATCTTAGGTCAGGTGAAAAAGGCCTTTGCCGACTCCAGCCGCGGCCATCTTAACGTCAGCGAGCTGGAACGCATGTTCCAGAAATCCTTTTCCGTTGCCAAGCGGGTGCGCACCGAAACGGATATTGGCGCCAGCGCCGTCTCCGTCGCCTTTGCCGCCTGTACTCTGGCGCGACAGATCTTCGAATCTCTCTCGTCTGTCACCGTGCTGCTGGTCGGCGCGGGGGAAACCATTGAACTCGTTGCCCGCCACCTGCGCGAGCACGGCGTCAAGAAGATGCTGATTGCCAACCGGACCCGCGAACGCGCGCAGGTGCTGGCGGATGAAGTGAATGCGGAAGTCCTTGCCCTGAGCGAAGTTGACGAGCGCCTTAAAGAAGCGGATATCATTATCAGCTCCACCGCCAGCCCGCTGCCTATCATCGGCAAGGGCATGGTTGAGCGGGCGCTGAAGGCCCGCCGCAATCAGCCAATGCTGCTGGTCGATATCGCCGTACCGCGCGACGTCGAGCCGGAAGTCGGCAAGCTCGCCAACGCCTACCTCTACAGCGTTGACGATCTGCACAGCATCATTCAGCACAACCTGGCCCAGCGCAAGGTGGCGGCCGAACAGGCCGAAACCATCGTTGAGCAGGAGGCCGGCGAATTTATGGCGTGGCTGCGCGCCCAGAGCGCCAGCCAGACAATCCGTGAGTACCGCTCTCAGGCAGAAGGGGTGCGCGACGAGCTCACGACCCGCGCACTGGCTGCCCTGCAGCAGGGCGGCAACGCCGAAGCTATCATGCAGGATCTGGCCTATAAGCTCACCAACCGCCTGATCCACGCTCCGACCAAATCACTTCAGCAGGCCGCCCGCGACGGGGATGACGAACGCCTGCATATTCTGCGCAACAGCCTCGGGCTGGAATAGCGCAGCTCTCACTTATTTTAATAACAGGGTGCACTTACGCCTATGAAGCCTTCTATTGTTGCCAAACTGGAAGCTCTGCACGAGCGCCATGAGGAAGTCCAGGCGCTGCTGGGCGATGCCGGAACCATCGCCGACCAGGATCGCTTCCGCGCGCTGTCCCGCGAATACGCGCAGCTCAGCGACGTCTCGAAATGTTTTACCGACTGGCAGCAGGTGCAGGAAGATATCGAAACCGCACAGATGATGCTCGACGATCCGGAAATGCGCGAGATGGCGCAGGAAGAGCTGCGCGACGCGAAAGAGAAGGGCGAGCAGCTTGAGGCGCAGCTGCAGGTGCTGCTGTTGCCGAAAGATCCGGACGACGAGCGCAACGTCTTTGTGGAAGTGCGCGCCGGGACCGGCGGCGATGAAGCCGCGCTGTTTGCCGGCGACCTGTTCCGCATGTACAGCCGCTACGCGGAATCCCGCCGCTGGCGGGTTGAGATCATGAGCGCCAGCGAGGGCGAGCACGGCGGCTTTAAAGAGGTGATCGCCAAAATCAGCGGCGAGGGCGTCTACGGCCGGCTGAAGTTCGAGTCCGGCGGCCACCGCGTACAGCGCGTGCCTGCCACCGAATCCCAGGGACGCATTCATACCTCCGCCTGCACCGTGGCGGTCATGCCGGAGGTGCCGGAGGCGGAAATGCCCGACATTAATCCGGCCGATCTGCGCATCGACACCTTCCGATCCTCCGGCGCGGGCGGTCAGCACGTTAATACCACCGACTCGGCGATCCGCATCACCCACCTGCCCACCGGCATCGTCGTCGAGTGTCAGGACGAGCGCTCCCAGCACAAGAACAAGGCTAAGGCGCTGTCGGTGCTGGGCTCGCGCATTCGCGCCGCGGAGATGGCTAAACGTCAGCAGGCCGAAGCCTCTACCCGCCGCAACCTGCTGGGCAGCGGCGACCGCAGCGACCGCAACCGCACCTACAACTTTCCGCAGGGCCGGGTGACCGACCACCGCATCAACCTGACCCTCTACCGGCTGGACGAAGCTATGGAAGGCAAGCTTGACATGCTGATCGAGCCTATCGTTCAGGAGTACCAGGCCGACCAGCTGGCGGCGCTGTCCGATCAGGAATGATGAATTTTAAGCAGTGGCTGAGCGCGGCGGTAACCCGGTTGGCGGGCGGCGAAAGCCCGCGGCGGGACGCGGAGATTTTACTCGGGCACGTCACCGGCAGGGCGCGCACCTTTATCCTCGCGTTTGACGAAACGCCGCTGGCGCCCGCCGAAGAAGCGGCGCTGGAGGCGCTGCTGGCGCGCCGCGCCGGCGGTGAGCCGGTGGCGCATCTGGTCGGCAGACGAGAGTTCTGGTCGCTGCCGCTGCGGGTTTCCCCGGCGACGCTGATCCCGCGCCCGGACACCGAGTGCTTGGTTGAGCAGACGCTGCAGCGCCTGCCCGCCGCGCCGTGCGATATTCTCGATCTCGGCACCGGCACCGGCGCTATCGCCCTGGCGCTGGCGAGCGAGCGGCCCGACTGCCGGGTCACGGCGGTTGACTACGTGGCCGACGCCGCGGCGCTGGCGGCCCGCAACGCCGCTGAACTTGGCATAACCAACGTCACCATAATGCAGAGCGACTGGTTCAGCGCGCTGGAAGGGCAGACCTTCGCCGCTATCGTCAGCAATCCGCCCTATATTGACGAGCGGGACCCGCACCTCGCCCTCGGCGACGTGCGCTTTGAACCGAAAAGCGCGCTGGTGGCGGGCGACGCGGGCCTGGCCGACCTGGCGCACATCATCGCGCGCTCCCGTCAGTTTCTGCTGGCGGACGGCTGGCTGCTGGTGGAGCACGGCTGGACCCAGGGCGCGGCGGTTCGGCAGCTGTTTACCGACGCCGGCTATCGCCGGATTGAAACCTGCCGCGATTACGGCGGCAACGAGCGCCTGACCCTCGGGCAGCGTCATGCTGACTGACGGGGCGTTTAGCGTTATCATTGCCATCATTTTGAAGTTATCAGGCTGCCACGGGCAGCCCGCAGTTGGGGTAGGGCATGAGGTCATTAGCAGATTTTGAATTTAATAAAGCGCCGCTATGTGATGGCATGATCCTCATTTCTGAGCTGATCCGGGACGATTTTCCGGCCCAGGACGTCACCGACGAATTGGAGCAACTGGTGCGTCAGGCCCAGGAGGAGATAAGCCCCGCCTGGACCGACAGCCGCCAGGTTGAGCGGCTGCTTGAGCTGTTTTACAACGAATGGGGCTTCAGCGCCTCACGCGGCGTCTACCGGCTTTCCGACGCCCTGTGGCTTGATAAAGTGCTGAAAAACCGCGAAGGCAGCGCCGTGTCGCTCGGTGCGATCATGCTGTGGGTTGCCCAGCGCCTGTCGCTGCCGATGATGCCGGTGATTTTTCCGACCCAGCTGCTGCTGCGGGCCGACGTTGAAACCGGCGAAATGTGGCTTATCAATCCGTTCAACGGCGATACCCTCGACGAACACACCCTGGAGGTGTGGCTGAAAGGCAATATCAGCCCGGTGGCGGAGCTGTTCAATGAAGATCTCGACGAGGCCGATAACGCCGAGGTGATCCGCAAGCTGCTGGATACCCTCAAGTCGGCGCTGATGGAGGAGCACCAGATGGAGCTCGCCCTGCGGGTCAGCGAAGCGCTGCTGCAGTTTAATCCGGAAGATCCCTACGAAATTCGCGACCGCGGGCTTATCTACGCCCAGCTCGACTGCGATCACGTAGCGCTTAACGATCTCAGCTACTTTGTGGAGCAGTGCCCGGAAGATCCGATCAGCGAAATCATTCGTGCGCAGATCAGCACCATCTCGCACAAGCACATTACTCTGCATTAATCCGGAATGAATCCGATTAACCTCTGATAAGGCGATCCTATGAAACAAAAAGTGGTCAGCATTGGCGATATCAACGTGGCGAACGACCTGCCGTTCGTGCTGTTTGGCGGCATGAACGTGCTGGAGTCCCGCGATCTGGCAATGCGCATCTGCGAACACTACGTCACCGTAACCCAGAAGCTGGGCATTCCGTACGTGTTCAAAGCCTCTTTTGACAAAGCAAACCGCTCCTCTATCAAATCCTATCGCGGTCCGGGCCTGGAAGAGGGCATGAAAATTTTCCAGGAACTGAAGCAGACCTTCGGCGTGAAAATCATTACCGACGTCCATGAGCCGCAGCAGGCGCAGCCGGTAGCCGAAGTGGTTGACGTGATCCAGCTGCCGGCGTTCCTCGCCCGCCAGACCGATCTGGTCGAGGCGATGGCGAAAACCGGCGCCGTGATCAACGTCAAAAAGCCGCAGTTCGTCAGCCCCGGCCAGATGGGCAACATCGTCGATAAGTTCGCCGAAGGCGGCAACGACAAAGTGATCCTCTGCGATCGCGGCACCCAGTTCGGCTACGACAACCTGATTGTCGATATGCTGGGCTTCAGCGTGATGAAATCCGTCTCCGGTAATTCGCCGGTCATCTTCGACGTGACCCACGCTCTGCAGTGCCGCGACCCGTTCGGCGCCGCCTCCAGCGGCCGCCGTGCCCAGGTCACTGAGCTGGCGCGTGCCGGCATGGCAACGGGCCTGGCAGGCCTGTTTATTGAAGCACATCCGGACCCTGAGCACGCGAAGTGCGACGGCCCATCCGCGCTGCCGCTCGATAAGCTTGAACCGTTCCTCAAGCAGATCAAAGCTATTGACGATCTGGTGAAGAATTTCGAGCCGCTGGATACCAGCAAGTAAAAGAAAACCCGCCGCGGCGGGTTTTTTTACGTCTCCGGGCGGTCAGGCAAAGATCGTCATCAGATAGGCCGCAAACAGCGCCAGGTGGGCGGCGCCGTTGAGTACGTTGGTACGACCGGTTGAGAACGACAGCTGGCACAGCATCAGCGCGGCGAGCATCACGATCATCTCCGGTGCCCCGAGGGCAAACTGCAGTTCGTTGCCGGTAAGAAAGGCAATCAACGTCACCACAGGCACCGTCAGGGAGATGGTCGCCAGCACCGAACCAAAGAACAGGTTCATCGCCCGCTGGACCTGATTATTCAGCACCGCCTTCAGCGCGCCCAGTCCCTCAGGCGAGAGGATCAGCAGTGCGACCAGGAAGCCGGTGAAGGCGACCGGGGCATTCAGGCTGGTGAGCAGCGTTTCCAGCGGATTCGCGTTCATTTTGGTGACCGCGATAACGGCAATCAGGTGGACGATAAGCCACGCGGCGTGCCAGAGGTTGCTGTGCGCCGAAGGCTTGCCGTGGTGCGGATCGTCATCATCGCCGTCGTCTTCGTGCTCGTAAACGAACAGGCTCTGGTGGGTTTTGGTCTGAATCAGCAGAAAGACGCCGTACATAATGGCGGAAATCAGCGCGACCAGCAGCGCCTGGGCGGTTGAAAAGTTAGCGTCGGGTAGCGCCATCGGGAACACCAGTACGATCACCGCCAGCGGGAAGAGCGCGATCAGATACTGCTTGATGCCGAACAGATTCATATACTGGGTTGCAAACTTGCGGCCGCCCAGCAGCAGTGAAAAGCCAACCAGACCGCCGGTGACTATCATGATGATCGAGTAGAGCGTGTCGCGCATCAGCGTTGGCGCGGCGTCGCCGGTCGCCATCAGCGCGGAAATCAGGCTGACTTCCAGAATAACGACGGAAAGGCTTAATATCAGCGAGCCGTAGGGCTCGCCCAGGCGGTGCGCGAGGACGTCGGCGTGGCGAACAACGCTGAATGCGCTGCTGAGGATACCGATCAGGGCCAGGATATTGATCCCGACGACCGCCGGCAGCGACTGGCTGCTTCCCCAGAAAAACAGCACCGCCAGCGCCAGCACCGGCAAAATAAGCAGGGTCTCCTTATGGCGGGTTTTCACCGCCTCGTGTGCGTGTGTCATGTAGCATCTCCATGTAAGCAGGTTTGTAATTATTGATAGTCCAGCGGGCTACAATAGCAGACAGGTTGTGATGTGCGTCAAAATTTTACTGAATTTTACCTCTTGATAGGATTTTTAATCGGAGGTTGCATATCCCGCGCTTTTCCTCTGTTTAGTGATAAATAACAGTCAGTTGCTTTTTATTAAATCTATTTTTGCCTCACGTTTGCTTTTCCGGCATACCGCATCCACACTCATTTTTTACCTGAAAACCGGAGGTCAGTATGCCCTATAAAACGCGAAGCGATTTACCCGAGAGCGTCCAGCACGTGCTCCCCGCCCATGCGCAGGATATCTACAAAGAGGCTTTTAACAGCGCTTGGGAGCAGTACCGACACAAAGAGGACAGGCGGGGCGACGCCAGCCGGGAGGAGACCGCCCACCGGGTTGCCTGGGCGGCGGTTAAAAATGAGTATCAAAAGGGCGATGACGATAAATGGCATAAGAAAAGCCATTAGCAGCGAAGAGGAAGGTACTGGCTTTAGCGTCTGTTTAGCCGCGGTTGCTGTATCGCAGGGCCGACATTGCATATTATCGCCATTATCCGGATAATATTTCAGCAGTGCATGAGGGAATGTGGTGGCAGGGAAGCGCGCAGTGGCGGAGGTGTAATAAGATGTTAACGCGTGATTTCCTGCTAAAGGCCGATTGTAAAACGGCGTTTGGCGCTATCGAGGAGTCGCTGCTCTGGTCACCGGAACAGCGCGCCGCTTCGCTTGCGGCGACTCTGGCCTGCAGGCCCGATGATGGACCCGTCTGGATCTTCGGTTACGGTTCCCTGATGTGGAACCCTGCTCTCGAGTTTTGTGAATCCTGCACCGGCACCCTTGTAGGGTGGCACCGGGCCTTTTGCCTGCGGCTGACCGCAGGCCGGGGCAGCGCCTGTCAGCCGGGCCGCATGCTTGCCCTCAAGCAGGGCGGGCGCACCACCGGCGTCGCCTATCGGCTAAACGCCAGCTCCCTTGAAGAAGAACTCTCCCTGCTGTGGAAGCGTGAAATGATCACCGGCTGCTACCTGCCGACCTGGTGCCGCCTCAATCTGGACGATGGCCGGACGGTAAACGCGCTGGTATTTATTATGGATCCGCGCCATCCGCTCTATGAATCCGATACCCGCCCGCAGATCGTTGCGCCGCTGATTGCCGCCGCCAGCGGCCCGTTGGGAACCAATGCGCAATACTTATTTTCGCTGGAGCAATCGCTGGCCCGCCTGGGGATGAGGGACGACAGCCTGAACGATCTGATTGTAAAGGTCCGACAGCTTATTTAGATAAAATATCGGCTTCGTCCTTTTCTGTGTCGCCCATTTTCTGTACTCTATAATCCGGATAACCTTAGAAGTTGCCTGGATATTATTCTAATCATTCACTGTTAAATAATCCCATTAAAAGATTTGTTTTTAATGTGGGTATATTCCCGCTCTTAAGCGTGTGTTGATATTTATATTTGTGTGATTTTTGATCTCTGGTCGGATGATATATAATATAAATAACTTTTTTTTATTATTAAATTTTCATTTTTTATGAAATTATTTTTACTTGTAAAACAGCCTGTTAGTTAAATTTCTGTGATATGAATGGCTTTTTTATTAAACTGGTGATTGCGGTATGCTGCTCTTTGTAATATTAGTGTCTACACTCTTAAATTACAGTAACCTATGCCCCGACCATTCTGGTCAGAATAAGAGGAAACATAATCAGTTAATAAGCCAAAGGCCTACAGCTGACGCAGGTGGCGTACATTCGCGCTTGTTGGCTATTTCTGAGGCACAAAGCGATAAAAAACAACATGTAAAACATTAGAACAGCCAGAACGATATTTTATTTAAGAATATTGATGATGACGCTTTGCTTGCAACAAGCAAAGCAGGCTGTGGATTTCATCTTTGATGACGTCCATATATAAGCCGTTTATCGATTCAGCATTGCTTAAACACCAGGAATCTCTCTAGTTTTATAACTTTTAAAATAAGTCTGAGACGAGGGTTTATATATGGCGAGCATACAGCTTACTGCCAGAGATGGCGGTGCAACGACTTCTGTTAGTGGCTCATTTATCAATCTTTCCGGACCTACAATCGTCAAATTAAACATCGATCCGAAAGAAATATCTCAACTTTCCCGCACCGGTAACGATCTCGTCATTACGCTTAAAAACGGCGAAAAAACTACAATCCATAACTACTTTGTCGTTGATGCCCAGGGGCACGGTAATGAGCTGGTATTTGAGGACGAGCACGGTGCGCTGTGGTGGGTAAAAGATCCCCAGGCGGGTTTGCATTTTGAACCCTTAATCGATATTGATGCGCTGCTGATTGAAGGTGCCGGGGACGGTATTAATCCCTGGCTTTTTGCTGCCGCCGGTGGCTTAAGTGCCACGGCATTCACCCTGCTGGCCAGTGATGATGACGGACATAAGCGCGATGTCTTTGCTGGCAATAGCGATTCGGACAGCGATAGCGATGATACGGTCCCCGGCCGACCGGTTGATGAGTCTGACTCGAATTCGGACAGCGACTCGGATTCTGACAGTGATTCGGATTCTGACAGTGACTCCGACTCGGACTCTGACAGCGATTCGGATTCTGACAGTGACTCGGATTCTGACAGTGAC
>NZ_BCZS01000036.1 GCF_001598855.1 Pluralibacter gergoviae ATCC 33028 = NBRC 105706
ACGGCGAGCTCCCTTGACACGTTCACCGCAGAAAGCTTTACAGAAATGCGGAGTTCTTATAGTGAACGGAACTATTCCACCATCCGTAACATATTGTTTTTTAGAGCATCCTAACGCGATCTCTCAATAAAAATATGACTAAGAGACAGTCTCAGGAATGAGGGCCCGCTCCCCCGCACACCTCGCACCCGGCGAAGCGCATCAGCGTCATCTCGCGGAACTGGCAGGTCATCGCGTCATACATCACGATTTTACCGGCGGCGGGCGTACCGTAGCCGGCCAGCAGCTTGATGGCCTCCATCGCCTGCAGGGAACCAATCACGCCGACCAGCGGCGCCATCACCCCGGCCTCGACGCAGGTCAGGGCGTTTTCGCCGAACAGGCGGCTCAGGCAGCGGTAGCAGGGCTCGCCCTCGCCGTAGGTAAACACCGACACCTGGCCCTCCATGCGGATGGCCGCCCCCGACACCAGCGGCACTTTATGGGCGAAACAGCCGGCGTTGAGCCGGTTGCGGATCTGCACATTGTCGGTACAGTCGAGCACCAGGTCGTGGGCGGCAATCTGCTGTTCAAGCGCCGCGTCGTCCAGCAGGGCGTTAATCGCCGTCAGAACGACATGCGGATTGATGCGCGCCAGCGCCGCGCGGGCGGAGTCCACCTTCGGCTGGCCGATCGTGGCGTCTGAATGCAGCGTCTGGCGCTGGAGGTTAGAGAGCGAGACGGTGTCGAAATCGAGCAGAGTCATGCGGCCGACGCCCGCCGCCGCCAGGTACTGGGCCGCCGCGCAGCCCAGCCCGCCGAGGCCGACCACCAGCACCGATGCCGCCTTCAGCGCCTCCTGGCCGTCAAAATCAAACCCGCGCAGGACGATCTGCCGGTTGTAGCGCATCATCTCCGCATCGGTCAGCTCGGCGGCCATCACAGGCCTCCGAACAGCGAATTAAACGGCTCCACCTCGACCCACTCTCCGGCCTCGACGCTGCCGCGCTCGCGCTCCAGCACGATAAAGCAGTTGGCCTGGCTGAAGGAGCTGAACACGTGGGAGCCCTGGTTGCCGGTGGTCGCCACCTCCAGCGCGCCGTCGGCGCTGCGCCGCAGCACGCCGCGCTGGAAGTCGAGGCGGCCGGGCGACTTTTTAAGCCGCGTGGCGGCGCGCACCCGCAGACGCGTCGGCTGCCCGGCGGGATGACCGCTGAGCTTCGCCAGCAGCGGCTGCACCAGCTGATAGAAAGTGACCGCCGCAGAGACCGGATTGCCCGGCAGGCCGCAGAACCAGCTATTGCTCAGCGTGCCGAAAGCAAAGGGCTTGCCCGGCTTCATGGCGATTTTCCAGAAGGCGATTTCGCCCAGCTCGTCGAGAATGGTTTTGGTGTAGTCCGCCTCGCCGACGGAGACGCCGCCGGAGCTTATCACCACGTCCGCCCGGCGGTCGGCCTCGATAAAGGCCGCGCGCAGCTTCTCGGGGCAGTCGGCAATAATCCCGAGGTTAATCACCTCGCAGCCGAGCTGCTCCAGCATCAGGTGGACCGCCAGCCGGTTGCTGTCATAAATTTGCCCGGCGGCCAGCGGCTCGCCCGGCAGCCGCAGCTCGTCGCCGGTGGAGAACACCGCCGCGCGGACGCGCCGCACGACGCTAACCTTGTCAATGCCCAGCGAGGCCAGCACCGGCAGCTCGGCCACCGTCAGCTTCGTACCGCGGGTGAAGACCGGCCGCCCGGCGGCGATATCCTCGCCGCGGCGGCGGATGTTCTGGCCCGCGCTGGCGGCGGCGGTAAAGCGCACGCCGCCCTCAGCCTGTTCGGTCTCTTCCTGCATCACCACCGCCTCGCAGCCGTCGGGAACGGGCGCGCCGGTCATAATGCGCACGCAGGTGCCTGCCGGCCACTCGCCGCTGAACGGCTGCCCGGCAAAAGCTTTGCCCGCCAGCGGCAGCGGCCGGTTCAGCGCCAGATCGGCGAGGCGCACCGCGTAGCCGTCCATCGCCGAGTTATCAAATCCCGGCACGTCCAGCGGCGAGGCGACGTCCTCAGCGAGAATGCGGCCAAACGCCTGTGCCAGCGGCAGCGTTTCGGTTTCGGTCAGGGGCTTGATGTGATTGAGCATTTGCTCAAGCGCGGTCTCCAGCGGCATTAGCCCGGCATTAAAATCCATGGTTTACTCCTGCGGCAAATCAGTTATCCCGCCATTATGGCAGAAAAGCCTGACTGACTGTATGCGCTTGCACTCCCGCTTTACATCTATGGCCGCACTTTCTATATTCAAAAATCATATAAATCTGTGGGCACAATAATGATATTCATAGAAAAAGCCCGGCGCAGAGAAAAAGGAATCACCCTATGAGCAACGCGGTTATCGCTATTCACGGCGGCGCCGGCGCGATTAGCCGCGCGCAGCTGACGCCCGCGCGGGAGCAGGAGTATGTACAGGCGCTGTTTAGCATCGTTGAGGCGGGGCAGCGGCTGCTGGAAGCCGGGGGCAGCGCGCTGGATGCGGTCACCGAGGCGGTGCGCCTGCTGGAGGAGTGCCCGCTGTTCAACGCCGGGACGGGGGCGGTGTTTACCGCCGAGGAAACGCACGAGCTGGACGCCTGCGTGATGGACGGCTACTCCCTGCACGCCGGGGCGGTGGCGGGCGTGAAGCATCTGCGAAATCCGATTCTGGCGGCGAGGGCGGTGCTGGAGTCCAGCCCCCACGTGCTGCTGATTGGCGAAGGCGCCGAGGTTTTTGCGCGGCGGCAGGGCCTGGAGCAGGTCGATAACCGCTACTTTTCCACGCCGGAGCGTCTGGCGCAACTGCGCGAGGCGCAGGCCGAAGGGGCCGTGCGCCTCGACCACGACGCCGCGCCGCTGGACGAGCGCCTGAAGATGGGCACCGTCGGCGCGGTGGCGCTGGATAAGGCGGGCAACCTCGCGGCGGCCACCTCCACCGGCGGCATGACCAATAAGCTGCCGGGCCGGGTGGGCGACAGCCCGCTGCCCGGCGCGGGCTGCTATGCCAATAACGCCAGCGTGGCGGTCTCCTGCACCGGCACCGGTGAGGTCTTTATGCGTACGCTGGCGGCGTATGATATTTCGGCCCTGATGGAGTACGGCGGTCTGAGCCTGAATGACGCCTGCGAGCGGGTGGTGATGGAGAAGCTGCCGGCGCTGGGCGGCAGCGGCGGCCTGATTGCCATCGACCGGGAGGGCAACGTGGTGCTGCCGTTTAACAGTGAAGGCATGTACCGCGCCTATGCTTACGCCGGGGATGAGCCCACGGTCGGTATTTATCGTTGAAGGGAGGCCGCGTGCCCCAGAGCCACAGGACAGACGCCGGCGATGTGCTGGCGGTGCGTAATCTGACCATCGCCTTTGGCGAGCAGAAGGTGGTCAGAGACCTTTCGTTCAGCCTCGGGCGCGGCGAAACGCTGGCCATCGTCGGCGAGTCCGGCTCCGGCAAATCGGTCACCGCCCTGGCGCTGATGCGCCTGCTGGATCAGTCCGGAGCCGCGGTCAGCAGCGCAGAGATGCGCCTTTGCCGCCGCAGCCGGGAGGTGATAGAGCTTGCCGATCGGTCCGCCGCGCAGATGCGGCGGGTGCGCGGGGCGGATATGGCGATGATTTTTCAGGAGCCGATGACCTCGCTCAACCCGGTGTTTACCGTCGGGGAGCAGATCGCCGAGTCGATTCGCCTGCACCAGGGGCTGGGCCGGAACGAGGCCCTGCGGGCGGCGAAAAAAATGCTCGACCAGGTGCGCATTCCCGACGCCGATACCATGCTAAAGCGCTATCCGCACCAGCTCTCCGGCGGCATGCGCCAGCGGGTGATGATCGCCATGGCGCTCTCCTGCCGCCCGTCGCTGCTGATCGCCGATGAGCCGACCACCGCGCTGGACGTCACCATTCAGGCGCAGATCCTCCAGCTTATCGGCGTCCTGCAAAAAGAGATGTCTATGGGTGTGATCTTTATTACCCACGATATGGGCGTGGTGGCGGATATCGCCGACCGCGTGCTGGTGATGTACCGGGGCGAAGCGGTTGAAAGCGGCCCGGTAGAGGCGATCTTCAGCCGTCCGCAGCATCCTTATACCCAGGCGCTGCTGGCGGCGGTGCCGAGACTGGGCGCCATGCGGGGCAGCGATCTGCCGCGCCGCTTCCCGCTGCTCAATGGCGACGGCGAGGAGCAGGAGGGGCCGCCGCAGAATACCGTAGTGTCCGGGGAACCGGTGCTGCAGGTGCGGGATCTGGTGACCCGCTTCCCGCTGCGCAGCGGCCTGTTCAATCGCGTCACCCGCGAGGTCCACGCCGTGGAGGGGGTGAGCTTCGACCTCTGGCCCGGCGAAACGCTGTCGCTGGTGGGCGAGTCCGGCTGCGGTAAGTCCACCACCGGCCGGGCGCTGCTGCGGCTGGTGGCCACCCAGGGCGGCAGCATCACCTTTGACGGCAGGCGCATCGACACCCTGGCAGACAGCGAGCTGCAGCCGCTGCGCCGCGATATCCAGTTTATTTTTCAGGGTCCCTGGGCCTCCCTCGACCCGCGCCAGACCGTCGGTTACTCGATCCTCGAGCCGCTGCGGGTGCATAAGGTGATGTCCGATGAGGATGCCCGCAGGCGGGTCGCCTGGCTGCTGGAGCGCGTCGGCCTGCAGCCGGAGCACGCCTGGCGCTACCCGCACGAGTTTTCCGGCGGCCAGCGGCAGCGCATCTGCATTGCCCGGGCGCTGGCGCTGAATCCGAAAGTGATCATCGCCGACGAGGCGGTATCGGCGCTGGACGTCTCCATCCGCGCGCAGATTATTAATCTGCTGATGGATCTGCAGCGCGAACTGGGGGTCTCTTATCTGTTTATTTCCCACGACATGGCGGTGGTGGAGCGCATCAGCCACCGCGTGGCGGTGATGTACCGCGGGCGGATCGTCGAGATGGGGCCGCGCCGCGCGCTGTTTGAAAACCCGCAGCACCCTTACACCCGCAAGCTGATGGCCGCCGTTCCGGTGGCGGACCCGGCGCACCGTCATCCGCAGCGCGTGCTGCTGTCCGACGAGCTGCCGGGCAACATCTGGCCGCGGGGAGAAAAATTGGCCAGCGTTCCGCTGGTGCAGGTTACGCCCGGACACTATGTTGCTCGCGAAGAGCCGCCCGGCGTCCTTTCGCGCTTATAAAATCAGGAGAAGAAGATGGCAACTCGCGTTTCAGGTAAATGGCTGCTGGCGCTCGGCGTCGCCTCCGCGCTGGCGGCAGGCTCCGCGTGGGCGGCGAAAGATGTGGTGGTGGCGGTCGGATCCAACTTCACCACCCTCGATCCCTACGACGCCAACGACACGCTCTCTCAGGCGGTGGCGAAGTCCTTCTACCAGGGTCTGTTCGGCCTCGATAAGGATATGAAAGTACAGAACGTGCTGGCCGAGAGCTATCAGGTCTCGAAAGACGGTCTGGTCTATACCATCAAGCTGCGCCCGAACGTCAAGTTTCAGGACGGCACCGACTTTAACGCCGATGCGGTAAAGGTTAACCTCGACCGCGCCAGCAACCCGGACAATCACCTCAAGCGCTATAACCTGTATAAAAATATCGCCAGCACCGAGGCCGTCGATCCGCAGACGGTGAAAATCACCCTTAAGCAGCCCTTCTCGGCGTTTATCAATATTCTCGCCCATCCGGCGACGGCGATGATCTCCCCCGCCGCGCTGAAGAAGTACGGCAAGGATATCGGCTTCCATCCGGTGGGCACCGGTCCCTACCAGCTGGAGACCTGGAATCAGACCGATTTCGTCAAGGTGAAGAAGTTTGCCGGCTACTGGCGGCAGGGCCTACCGAAGCTCGACAGCATCACCTGGCGCCCGGTGGTGGACAACAACACCCGCGCGGCGATGCTGCAGACCGGCGAGGCGCAGTTCGCCTTCCCGATCCCCTACGAGCAGGCGCCGCTGCTGGAGAAAAACAGCAAGCTGGAGCTGGTGGCAAGCCCCTCCATCATGCAGCGCTACATCAGCATGAACGTCACGCAAAAGCCGTTTAACAATCCGAAAGTGCGCGAAGCCATTAACTATGCCATCAACCGCCAGGCGCTGGTGAAGGTAGCCTTTGCCGGCTACGCCACCCCGGCCACCGGCGTGCTGCCGCCGGCCATTGCTTACTCGGCGAGCTTCAAGGCCTGGCCCTACGATCCGGCCAGGGCCCGTCAGCTTCTGAAAGAGGCGGGCTACCCCAACGGCTTCTCCACCACCCTGTGGTCCTCCCACAACCACAGCACCGCCCAGAAGGTGCTGCAGTTCACCCAGCAGCAGCTGGCGCAGGTGGGCATCAAGGCCCAGGTGACGGCGATGGACGCCGGCCAGCGCGCCGCCGAAGTGGAAGCCAAGGGGCAGAAAGAGAGCGGGGTGCGGATGTTCTATACCGGCTGGAGCGCCTCGACCGGCGAGGCCGACTGGGCGCTGAGCCCGCTGTTCGCCACCCAGAGCTGGCCGCCCGCGCAGTTCAATACCGCCTTCTACAGTAATCCTCAGGTGGATAAAGACTTGGCCGAGGCGCTGAAAACCAGCGATGACGGCGAGAAGGCGCGCCTGTATAAGGACGCCCAGCAGATCATCTGGCAGGAGTCGCCGTGGGTGCCGCTGGTGGTAGAGAAGCTGGTCTCGGCCCACAGCAAAAACCTGACCGGGTTTTACACTATGCCGGATACCGGCTTCAGCTTTGACGAGGCCGACCTGAAGTAATGCTCAACTACGTCCTTAAGCGCCTGCTGGGCCTGATACCGACGCTGTTTATCGTCGCGGTGCTGGTGTTTCTGTTTGTCCACCTGCTGCCCGGCGATCCGGCGCGGCTGATCGCCGGGCCGGAGGCCGACGGCCAGGTGGTGCAGATGGTCCGCCAGCAGCTGGGGCTGGACCAGCCGCTGTACGTGCAGTTCTGGCACTATATCACCCAGGCGCTGACCGGCGACTTCGGCACCTCGATGGTCTCCCGCCGCCCGGTATCGGAAGAGATCGCCAGCCGCTTTATGCCGACCTTCTGGCTGACGCTTACCAGCATGGGCTGGTCGGTGGTGTTCGGCATGGCGATGGGGCTGGCGGCGGCGGTGTGGCGCAACCGCTGGCCGGACAAGCTCGGGATGGCGATTGCGGTGGCCGGGATCTCTTTTCCCGCCTTTGCCCTCGGTATGCTGCTGATGCAGGTCTTCTCCGTGCAGCTCGGCTGGCTGCCCACCGTCGGGGCCGACAGCTGGCGGCACTACATTCTGCCGTCGCTGACCCTCGGCGCGGCGGTGGCGGCGGTGATGGCGCGCTTCACCCGCGCCTCGTTCGTTGAGGTGCTGCACGAAGACTATATGCGCACCGCCCGCGCCAAGGGCGTCAGCGAAACGCGGGTGGTGCTCAAGCACGGCCTGCGTAACGCCATGATCCCGGTGGTGACCATGATGGGATTGCAGTTCGGCTTTCTGCTCGGCGGCTCCATCGTGGTGGAGAAGGTCTTTAACTGGCCCGGCCTCGGCCGCCTGCTGGTGGATTCGGTGGAGATGCGCGACTATCCGGTGATCCAGGCGGAGGTGCTGCTGTTTTCGCTGGAGTTTATTCTTATCAATCTGCTGGTGGACGTGCTCTATGCCGCCATCAACCCGGCTATCAGGTACAAATAAGTGCAGATACTCAACTGGCGCCGTCAGGCGGTCACCAAGGCGCTGCCGGGCGTTCAGCCCGGCGCCATCCGCACGCCCGCCGGCGAGTTCTGGCGGCGCTTTCGCCATCAGCCGGTGGCGATGGCGGCGGCGATTTTCGTCCTGCTGCTGCTGGCGGTGGCGCTGCTGGCGCCGTGGATCGCGCCCTATGACGCCGAAAACTACTTCGACTACGACCGGCTTAACGATGGGCCCTCGCTGGTCCACTGGTTCGGCGTCGACTCGCTGGGGCGCGATATCTTCAGCCGGGTGCTGGTCGGCGCCCGGATTTCGCTCACCGCCGGCGTGCTGTCGGTGCTGATTGGCGCCGCGGCGGGCACCGTGCTCGGGCTGCTGGCGGGCTACTACGAAGGGATGTGGGACCGGCTTATTATGCGGGTCTGCGACGTGCTGTTCGCCTTTCCCGGCATCCTGCTGGCCATCGCCATGGTCGCGGTGATGGGCAGCGGCATGACCAACGTGGTGATCGCGGTGGCGGTTTTCTCGGTGCCCGCCTTCGCCCGCCTGGTGCGCGGCAACGTGCTGGTGCTTAAGCACCAGACCTTTATCGAATCGGCGCGCAGCATCGGCGCCAGCGACGCGACGATTCTGTTTCGCCACATTCTGCCGGGCACCTTTTCGTCGATCGTCGTCTACTTCACCATGCGCATCGGCACGGCGATTATCTCCGCCGCCAGCCTGTCGTTCCTCGGCCTCGGCGCGCAGCCGCCGACCCCGGAATGGGGCGCGATGCTCAACGAGGCGCGGGCGGATATGGTGATGTCCCCGCACGTGGCGCTGTTCCCGGCGCTGGCGATTTTCCTCACCGTGCTGGCGTTTAACCTGCTGGGCGATGGCCTGCGCGATGCCCTCGATCCGAAGCTGAAAACCTGAGGCGGGCGCGATGAAAAAGCCGTTTGACTATCAGCAGGACTTTAACAATATCGACTTTCGCCGGCACCCGGAGCGCTACCAGGTGGGGCGCGGCGAGCAGGGCGTGCTGATGGTCGAGCCCTATAAAAGCGAGATCCTGCCCCACTGGCGCTTTAAGACGCCGGAGATTGCCGAGGCCTCGGCGCGGGAGATTATGCGCCTGTTCGAGCAGTACCGGGCGGCGGACGATTTTGTCGGCATGGACATGGCGCGCAAGTTTATCCAGATGGGCTATACCCGCGCCCGGCGCTACGCCAACCACAGGGGCGGGCGCAAGTACGGCGAGGACGGTAAGGAGCTGCCGCGCGAAATCAACGAAGAGAAGGCCGCCTCGGCGGCTATCTTCAAGGCCGAGTGGGACCGGCTGCGGGCCGACGCGGACTATCTCGCGCGCAAAAAAAAGCACCAGGCGCAGTACGGCTGATGCTTTTTAGCGCGGCGGCGGAGGCTAGAGCTTAGACGCCCACAGGTCGTATTCGTCGGCGTGGTCAACCCTGACCCGCAGCACGTCGCCGGGCTTAACGCCGGTTTCGCCGTTCAGGTACACCGCGCCGTCGATTTCCGGGGCATCGGCCATGCTGCGGCCAATCGCGCCTTCTTCGTCCACTTCATCAACGATCACCATGATTTCGCGGCCTACCTTCTCCTGCAGGCGCTCGGCGGAGATCTGCTGCTGCAGCTGCATAAAGCGGTTCCAGCGCTCCTCCTTCACCTCTTCCGGCACCGGGTCCGGCAGCGCGTTGGCGGTGGCGCCTTCGACCGGGCTGTACTTGAAGCAGCCGACCCTGTCCAGCCGCGCCTCTTTCAGGAAGTCCAGCAGCATCTGGAAATCTTCTTCCGTTTCGCCGGGGAAGCCGACGATAAAGGTCGAACGCAGGGTCAGCTCCGGGCAGATCTCGCGCCACTGCTTGATGCGCGCCAGCTGGCGATCCACCGAACCGGGGCGCTTCATCAGCTTGAGAATGCGCGGGCTGGCGTGCTGCAGCGGAATATCGAGGTAGGGCAGAATTTTGCCTTCCGCCATCAGCGGAATGACGTCATCCACGTGCGGGTACGGATAGACGTAGTGCAGGCGCACCCAGATGCCGAGCTTCGCCAGCTGCTCGCACAGGCTGACCATGCTGGTCTTCACCGGCGCGCCGTTCCAGAAGCCGGTGCGGTGCTTAACGTCCACGCCGTAGGCGGAGGTGTCCTGGGAGATCACCAGCAGCTCCTTCACGCCCGCTTCCGCCAGACGCTTAGCCTCGTCCAGCACTTCGCCAATCGGCCGGCTGTCGAGATCGCCGCGCATCGACGGAATGATGCAGAAGGTGCAGCGGTGGTTGCAGCCTTCGGAAATTTTCAGATAGGCGTAGTGGCGCGGGGTCAGCTTCACGCCCTGTTCCGGCACCAGGCTCAGGAACGGGTTGTGCTGCGGCTTCGGCACGTAGTGGTGGACGTGCTCCAGCACCTGCTCGTAGCTGTGCGGGCCGGTGATTTCCAGCACCTTCGGGTGCACTTCGCGGATCTGATCCTCTTTGGCGCCGAGGCAGCCGGTGACGATGACTTTACCGTTCTCTTTCAGCGCTTCGCCGATGGTCTCCAGCGACTCCTGCACGGCGCTGTCGATAAAGCCGCAGGTGTTGACGATGACCATATCGGCATTGTCGTAGCTGGAGACCACGTCATAGCCTTCGGTGCGCAGTTCGGTGAGGATGCGCTCGGAGTCGACCAGGTTTTTCGGGCAGCCCAGCGACACAAAACCAATTTTTGACATTTTTTATACAGTACATTGCTCAGAAAGGGCGGAGTATACAATATGTCTAAAGCTTATTCATATGCCGGAGAAGGAAGGAACTGAAGATCCCGCCGCGGCGCCGTTGAGGGGAAAAGAGCGATCGGGCTCTTCTTTTCAGATTGCGGGGGCGCTGTTGCCCGGCTCTGCGCTCTCGCGCTAAAGAGTGGGTTAATCGTGACGGGGCGACCAGCCGCTTTGTGCCGTTAACGACTGGCCGTATCCGGATTATGCTTCTGAATCAGAAATCATAATAGATGGTGAACCAGGTCGTATCGGGTTCATCATCGGAGGTGGTTGCAATCGTCCGCTCGAGGTAGAACGAGAAGCCGTAGGCCACCTGAGTATACATACCGAGATAAACGTGGTTGGCGTGATAGTTCTCTTCGCCCTTCAGGCGAAGAGTATCCGCGCCGACATAAGGCTGAATAGACTGCAGCAGCGGTTTATTTATCTGGAAGGTATAACCTGCGAAGCTTTCAAGGCCGTAACCGTCGCCCGAGAAGTAGTGATCGACAGTCTGGGTGCGGGTGGTCGGCACATAGTGCTTGTAGTAGGTCGCCGTGCCGACCAGATACCAGTTATCCGGCTGCCAGGTAATCGCGGCGCCTGAGAACTGCTGCTTATAGCTTTTGCTCTGGCCGGTGGAGTCCTTAATGGTCGCTTTCGTCTGGTTGACCGCGGCGCTGATGTTTAAATCCTTTTGCAGCGCATAGTCGACGCCGAGGCCGCCGCCGTGGTTGCGGCGGTAGTACATATCGTCGCCCATCCATTTCTGATCTTCAGGCAGCAGATAATCGGCAATCAGGGTTAAATCGCCAAAGGTGTTGGTGTATTTAAGCGTATTCTTTGGACGTTCGCCGCCGTCGTAATCGCCGCCGATGCCGATCCAGTTGGCGCTGGCGTGGCCGTCGTTATCCCAGACGTCGCTTTTAACGCCTACGGCATCATAATAGGCACCGTACTGATGGCCGAAGGTCAATTTACCGTAGCGATCGTCTTTGATCCCGCCGTATAACTGGCGCTGGAAGTCATCCGGGTTGTCGTGATTGTAGTGGGCGTCCATGCTCAGCACGTGGGCGATATCAACGCCCCACTCGTAATAACCAACGATAGAGGTGTGTGAGGTCAGCGCATAATCGGCGCCGAAGCGAAAACGCGTCCCGCCGTCGTGGCCGTTTTTATCGTAGCCGGGCTCATCGCCGTTATTCCAGATAAATTCTGGTCGGATACTGCCGCCAACTTCAAAACTCAGTGGATCCAGTAGCGTATTATTAAACTGATTTTTTTCCAGTACCGTTATTTCAGCCAGAGCGGGAGAAGAGAGCGACATTAAGCCTGATGTACCGAGCAGTACGAGGACAGTGATCTTTTTTAAATATGTCACATCTCGCTCCGGGTTTTAACTAACGGATGAAAATTAACGTCTTGTGATGAAGACTTTAATTGTTTTGTTATTACTAAGGAGTTATTCATTACATTTAACTATTATAAGATATCGTGTTAACCACTTACCCTGTGTTAAACACGATATGTCGACTCATGACGCTATTTTGTGATCGCGCTTACGCTACGGCTCCGCGTGAAACGCCTTACTTATTAGCGTCTTTATAAACTTCAGCAACGGCCTGAAAATTTGGCCCAATTTGTTTAGCAGCAATTATTTGGAAGTATTGCCCCCCTTTTTTATCAGCGAGTTCAGATAATTTGTCATGCAGATCGCTTGGAGAGGATATTGCACCGCCTGATTGCGTTACGTTAACCGTACCTATTTTGACCAGTTTGAAATGTTTAACATCTTGCTGAGAAACTAATTGCGCAGCAAAGGTACTGCCGGTTAACAAAGAAAACAGAACAGCCGCTGCAATGAGAGGTTTTTTCATGATGTAAAATCCTGTTGATGATGGTTACTAAAAATCGCCGCTATCAGGCGTGCTGTTTGATTACAGTGTAGTTTAGAACAGAAAGATGTATCGTACTTTTTTTTGTGATTTTTATCACAAAAATATTTCCGTTTTTATTGATAAACTTAGCAGTTACTTATGACTGGCCGTTGGGTGTAAATATATTATATTTTATTGTTGAGATGATGTGCGGTCATTGTTAAGAACATGACAACTTCTTATTTTTTTAATTATATGATAAATATAAAGTTACTTGATGTACGTGGTTTCATTAACGCCCTGATAGCATTTTCCGCAGGTACCGTCCCGGCGACGTCTTTCGAAGAAATTAAAACCTCTCTGTAATAATTATACATATTTCTGATGAAACTGTTCGCGATTTTGCTGGTCGCGACTTTTAAGCGTAAAGGCGCTGGCGCGGTGGCCAGCGCTATCGGCGGCATCAGCATGCAGCATAAGCCGCGTTAATCGCGTCGGATGCGGGTAACAGGTGATTGAAACAGCCCCCTTCGCGATAGAAACGCACAACCTCGCCGACCACCAGCAGCGCCGGAGACTGGGGCTGTTCGCGCGCGAGGGTTGCAGGCAGCTGCGCCAGCGTGGTTATCAACACCCGCTGTTCCGGCCGGGTGCCGTTTTCGATAATGGCGACCGGCGTATCCGCGCCCCGGCCCAGAGACTGCAGCCTGGCGCTGATGGTGCTGGCCCACTTCAGCCCCATATAAAAGACCAGTGTCTGATTTGGAGCCGCCAGGCCGCCGTCGTCCAGCCTGGGTTCGCCGGATTTACCGTGGCCGGCGATCAGCTGCAGAGACTGGGCGCAATCCCTGTGGGTAAGCGGGATGCCGCTGGCCGCTGCGCATCCCGCGGCGGCCGTAATGCCCGGCACGACCTGGCAGGAGATCCCGCACTGCTGTAAAAACGCCATCTCTTCGCCGCCCCGGCCAAAAATAAACGGGTCGCCGCCCTTGAGCCTTATTACCGTTCGCCCGCTGCGGGCGAGATCGGCAAGCAGCCGGTTAATCTGCGCCTGGGTAAGCCCGTGGCGGCCGGGCTGCTTACCGACGTCAATCGCCAGAGCGCTCTCCGGCACCTCGGCCATCACCGCCGGGCCCACCAGGCGGTCGTAGACCACGGCGTCGGCACGTTTAATCAGCCGCAGCGCTTTCAGGGTGAGCAGTTCAACATCGCCGGGTCCGGCGCCCACCAGCCAGACCTGCCCCAGGGTCTGCGGCGGCTCGCGGCGCGGAAAGCGTTCATCTAATGCAATGACTGACTGAATCATGGTGGCCTCGGCTACTGTTCGACGCAATGCAGCGCGATGAGCTGTTTAAGCTCAGGAATACAGGACCCGCAGTTGGTGCCGCACTTGAGCGTGGCCCCCAGTGCTGCTGGCGTACGGCATCCCTGCGCAATGGCTTTGTCAATAGCCCGCTCCCCGACGCTAAAGCAGCTGCAGATGGTGCGTCCCGGACTCTCTGCGTGCATCGCTTTTCCGCCCAGCAGGGCGTGCCGCTGCCGGGCCCCGGTCAACTGGACGGCAAACGCCTGGGCGATAAAGGCCTGGTCGACGTCCGGTAACGATGGCGCAGCGTAAAAGGCATACTCCAGTACGCCGCGGCGCCATCCCAGAAGGTGGGCACGGTCCCCGGCCTCTGCCTGCTGCCACTCAACGCCGTCCATGCCGGGCTGCTGCTTCAGCCACGCGGCGGCATTGCCCTGGCCCGCCACGACATAGCGCTGTACCTGTCCCTGCGGCGCGCGCGACCAGTAGTCCAGCAGCGTGGGATCGCGGCGCTCCCGCTGCCAGAGCCAGCCCTGCCAGTCGACGCGCAGCGTCTGCAGGCGGACATCCGTTTGCTTCAGCGCCGGCTGACCCGACAGCGGGCAGCAGCGCGCCGCGACCAGCCCATCCACGCAGGCCTGGGCGCTGAACTGGCGCGTCCAGTGCATGGGGATAAAGATCTGCCCCGGCCGCTGGCCATCATCGGTAATCACCCGCCCGCACCACCAGCCGAGCGCCGACTGAACCCGCGTCAGTTCGCCTGCGCAAAGTCCGTGGGCGGCCGCATCCTGAGGGTGCAGCACTACAAAAGGCTCGTCGAAATGCTGCATCAGGCGTGGAACGTTGCCGGTTCGGGTCATAGTATGCCACTGGTCGCGGATGCGTCCGGTATTCATCACCAGCGGGTAGTGGGGCGCCGGCGCGCTATAAGCCGGAATGGCGACGGGCAGCAGCCGGGCTTTGCCATCGCCGTGATAAAAATGCCCGTCGCTGAACAGGCGCTGGGTTCCCCGCGGCGCCGCCGCGTTCACCGGCCACTGTACCGGCAGCAGCTGGTCATACTCCGCCAGGCTGAGATTCGCCAGGCCGCTGATGTCAAATGCCCGCCGCCCCGCATTTTCAAAGCCGGAGAGGGCGGCATGTTCTGTAAACACCTCATGGGGGTGCTGCCAGCCAAACGCGTCGCCGTAGCCCAGGCGCCGGGCAACCTGCGCCAGTAGCCACCAGTCGGGTTTCGCCTCGCCGACGGGATCGATAAAGCGGCGCTGGCGCGAGATGCAGCGTTCCGAGTTGGTGACCGTCCCGCTCTTTTCGCCCCACCCCTGGGCAGGCAGCAGGACATGAGCACAGGCGCTGGTGTCGGTAGCATTGCTGACCTCAGACACAATCACCAGCGGGCAACTTTTGAGGGCCCGGGCGACAAGATTGCCTTCCGGCATCGATACCGCCGGATTGGTCCCCATGATCCAGACGGCTTTTATCTCGCCTCGCGCCATGGCGCGGAACATCTCCACGGCCATCAGGCCCGGCTCCCGCGCGACGCTGCTGCTGCCCCAGAAGCGGCCGACCCTGTCGACCTCTTCGGCGCTGAACCCCATGTGCGCCGCCAGCTGATTAGCCAGCCCTCCCACCTCGCGTCCGCCCATCGCATTCGGCTGGCCGGTCAGGGAGAAGGGGCCGCAGCCGGGACGGCCTATTTTTCCGCTCAGCAGGTGCGCGTTAATGATGGCGCTGGTATTGTCGCTCCCGGTCTGCGACTGGTTAATCCCCATGCACCACAGCGTCAGCACCCGGCTGCGGGTGGCAAAGCGCTGCCAGAAGGCGAGAATATCGGTCTTCTCCAGCTGGCAGGCATCGGCGACCGCCGCCAGATCCCAGGCGGCGCTGGCCGCCAGAGTGGCGTCGACATTATTGAGGTGGGGGAGCATCGCGTTATCGATCCCCCGATGGGCCGCGAGCCAGTGCAGCAGACCGGTGAACAGCGCGGCATCGCTGCCGGGGCGCAGGGGCAGATGCAGGTCGGCCAGCTCGCAGGTAGCGGTACGGCGCGGATCGATAACCACCACCTCCAGGTCGGGCCGCTGCTGCTTAGCCTGTACCAGCCGCTGCCACGCGACCGGGTGCGCCCAGGCGATGTTCGAGCCTACCAGGACGACCAGCTCCGCCTGCTCAATATCGTCGTAGCAGCAGGGCACCGCATCGGCGCCCAGCGCGCGCTTATAGCCCACGACCGCAGACGCCATGCACAGCCGCGAATTGGTATCAATATTACCGGCGCCGATAAAGCCCTTCATCAGCTTGTTGGCGACATAGTAATCCTCGGTCAGCAGCTGTCCGGAGGCATAAAAGGCGACCGACCGGGGGCCGTGCCGGGCGATGGTTTCCCGCAAGCCGGCGGCTGCGTAGTCCAGCGCGGCATCCATCGTCACCCGCTGCCCGCCGATCTGCGGCCAGAGCAGCCGGGTTTCCGCTCCCAGCGTTTCGCCCAGGGAAGCGCCCTTCACGCACAGCCGGCCGCCGTTGGCCGGATGCAGGCTATCGCCGCGGGCCCGGCGTTCCTGCGCGTCTATCTCCACGCCGCAGCCGACGCCGCAGTAAGGGCAGGTGGTTTTCATGAGACCTCCGCAAGGCGCTGAAGAGGCTGATTGCCGAGCAAGACCTTGCCGCGATCGAGCCGGACCGGCCAGCAGCGCAGCCACTGTTCGGGGGCATCGAGATTCTGACCGTCGCGCAGGCGAATGCGCTGCTTATACAGCGGAGTGATAACCACCGGCTCACCGGCCACATCGCCGAGAATGCCTCTGGACAGTACGCTGGCCGGGGTGCCCGGCTCGTTATCATCCAGGGCATAGATGCTCTCGCCAAAGCGGAACAGCGCCACGCGCTGGTTGCCCAGACGCGCACCGATCCCCGCCTCTTGCGGAATTGCCGTCAGATCGCAAATCTCCACCCACGGCTCAGCGGGAAGCGTCGCCACCGGGATCCGCTGCGCCCCGGCAGGCTGGCGCTGGCCGCGCACCTGCGCGTAGTGCAGGGTTTCGTCCGGGGCTTCACTGTTGAGGGTGGCGGTAAACAGCGCCCGGCGGGAGGGATCTTCCAGAGTGGTGCGCCATTCGCACTGATAGCTATCGACTACCCGCTGCATCTCCTGCTCAAGGGTATCGGCGATGCCCAGGCTGTCGTCAATGATCACCTGGCGCAGGTAGGCCAGCCCGCCCTCCATATTCTCCATCCATACGCTGGTGCGCTGCAGACGGTCGGCGGTGCGGACGTAGAACATCAGGATCCTGTCGACGTAGCGGATCAGCGTTTCATCATCAAGATCGCTGGCGAAGAGATCCGCATGGCGCGGTTTCATCCCGCCGTTGCCGCAGACGTACAGGTTCCAGCCCTTATCTGTGGCAATGACGCCAATATCTTTGCTCTGGGCCTCGGCGCATTCGCGGGTGCAGCCCGAGACCGCCATTTTGATTTTGTGCGGGGAGCGCAGCCCCTTGTAGCGATGCTCCAGCGCAATCGCGAAGGCGGTGGAGTCCTGTACGCCGTACCGGCACCAGGATGAGCCCACGCAGGATTTAACCGTGCGCAGCGATTTGCCGTAGGCGTGGCCGGTTTCAAACCCGGCGGCTATCAGCTTTTCCCAAATCGCCGGCAGCTGGTCGAGGCGGGCGCCGAACAGGTCGATGCGCTGTCCGCCGGTAATTTTGGTGTAAAGGTTATACTCAGCGGCGACCTCGCCGAGGGCGATCAGGCCCTGGGGGGTTATCTCGCCGCCCGCGACGCGCGGCACCACGGAATAGGTGCCATCTTTCTGAATGTTGGCAAAGTAGCGATCGTTGGTATCCTGCAGCGGCAGGTGCGCCGGCTTGAGCAGGTACTCGTTCCAGCAGGACGCCAGCAGGGATGCTACCAGCGGTTTGCAGATCTCGCATCCGTGCCCCCGGCCGTGACGGGCCAGCAGCTGCCCGAAAGTGGTTATCCCGCCTGCGCGTATCAGATGGTAAAGCGCCTGCCGCGACCAGGGGAAATGCTCGCAGACGTCTTTTTTCACCTCCACGCCGAGGTCGGCGAGCTGGTGCTCCATCACCTGCCTGACCAGCGCGCTGCAGCCGCCGCAGCCGGTGGCGGCTTTTGTGCGGGTTTTCAGGGCGCCGATATCGCCGCAGCCGCTGCGGACGGCGGCGCAGATGTCGCCTTTGCTCACGTTGTGGCAGGAGCAGATCTGGGCGCTCTCCGGCAGCGCGGCTATCCCGGACGTTTTCGCGGGCGCGCCGGCCAGCTGCGGTAAGATCAGGCTCTCCGGCGCCTCCGGCAGCGGCAGTTTGTTGAGCATCGTTTGCAGCAGACTGGCATAGTCGCTGCTGTCGCCCACCAGTACACCGCCCAGCAGGGTTTTGCCGTCTCCCGAGACCACCAGCTTTTTATAGATGCCCTTCGGATTATCAACCCACTGATAGCACTGGCTGCCGGCGGTACGCCCGTGCGCATCGCCAAAAGAGGCGACATCGACGCCCAGCAGCTTCAGCTTCGTGCTCATGTCCGCGCCGCTGAATGCCGATGCTTCCTGAGCCAGTTGCCCGGCAAGTACCCGCGCCATCTGGTAGCCCGGCGCGACCAGACCAAAGATTTGTCCCCGCCACAGCGCGCACTCACCGATGGCGTAGATATCGCCGGCGCTGGTGGCGCAGGCGTCGTCAATGACGATCCCGCCGCGCTCGCCGACCTCCAGCCCCGCCGCCCGGGCCAGGGCATCGCGCGGGCGAATACCGGCCGAGAAGACCACCAGATCGGTCTCCAGCGAACTGCCATCGGCAAAGCGCAGCCGCAGGCTGCCGTCATCCAGGCTCTCGATCGCTTCCGTCGCTTTGCTGGTGTGTACTTCAACCCCCAGGGCGCTGATTTTTCCGTGCAGCATCTGCGCTCCGCCATCGTCCAGCTGTACGGCCATCAGGCGCGGGGAGAATTCCACTACCTCAGTTTTAAGCCCAAGCTGCCTGAGCGCATTGGCGGCTTCAAGCCCGAGCAGGCCGCCGCCAATGACGACGCCGCGCGCTGAGGTGGCTGCGCAGGCGGCGATGGCATCCAGATCGGCCAGCGTGCGGTAAACAAAGCAGCGCGGAAGATCGTGCCCCGGCACCGGCGGCACGAACGGAACGGAGCCGGTAGCCAGCACCAGTTTATCCCACGCCAGCTCGGCACCTCTGCTATCGCACAGGCTACGGCGCACGGGATCGATAGCCATCACTTCGCAGCCGCTGCGCAGTTCAATGCCGTGCTGCTGAAAAAAGCGCTCGCTCACCAGAGAGAGGTCATCGGCGCTCTTGCCGCTAAAATACTCCGTGAGATGCACGCGATCGTAAGCCATCTGCGGTTCATCTCCGTAGACCACAATATGGTACTGCTGATGCAGCCCGCGGCTGACGATCTGCTCCAGAAAATGGTGGCCGACCATACCGTGGCCGACGACGGTGAGAAGGGGTTTGCTCATCATACTTTTTCCTGCAGCGTGTCGCTGCGTCCTGTCATTGTCGAGACCGAACAGCGTATTGAGATCCGCGCGTTCGCCCTGCTGAAGTTGCGTCAGTAAATCTGCCGCCTGAGAGGTATCGCCAAACAGCAGCACGCCCCGGAGCGCGCCATTGCGCAAAAAAAGCCGCCGGTAGTGGCCCGAGAGGGGATCGAAGCTGGTCACCGACGGCGCCTCCGAGACGTCACCGGCGCTAAACACCTCAATGCCGCTGACCTTGAGCCGCATACCGCTATCCCGGGAGTAAAAGTCGTCGCCCGGTTCGCCCGCCAGCCGGGCGGCCAGCACGGAGGCCTGCATCAGGCAGGGCGCGACCAGTCCGAAGGTTTCCCCTTCGATTTCGCAGCATTCGCCGAGGGCGTAGATGTCGGGCATCGCCGTTTGCAGCTGCCGGTCTACCAGGATCCCGCGCCGGCACGGCACGCCCGCGTCCCGGGCAAGGGCGATGTCGGGCGCGACGCCGGCGGCGATGACGACCTGCTGCGCCGCCAGCGTGCTGCCATCGGTAAGCGTGACCCGATCGTCATCCACCCGCTGCAGCGAGACGCCCAGCCGGCAGTCGATGCCCCGCGCCTGCAGATGGCGAAGCAGCAGCCCCCCGGCCAGGGGATCCAGCTGGCGATCGAGCAGCCAGGCGCCGCGATGGATAAGCGCCACCTCGCGTCCAGTCCGCCGCAGAGCCGCCGCCGCCTCGACACCGAGCAGCCCGCCGCCGAGCACCGCCACCGGCCCCCGCTGAGCCTGCATTTTCTCGACGTCGCGCAGGGTGCGAAATCCCAGCACGTGAGGGCGTTCTGTACCGGGCAGCGCGGGTATGTGTGGCCGGGAGCCGCAGGCAAAAACCAGTTTGTCCCAGCGCAGCGTGCGCCGGTCGGTATGCAGCTCGCGGGCGCGCAGATCCACCCGCAGCACTTCTTCGCCCATCAGCAGGCTTATGTCCCGCTGCGCGTACCACTGCGGCGGGTGCGTCAGCGCGTCGGCAACGGTTTTTTCCCGCCCCAGCACCGGCGACAGCAAAATACGGTTGTAGTTACCGTGCGGTTCGCGGCCAATAACGGTGATGGCGTAACGCCCCGGCGCCCGCTGCAGCAGCGCTTCCACCATGGCAATGCCCGACATGCCGTTTCCGATAACAATCAGCTGCTGCATACCTGCTCCTTATGCCGTTGCCGTCTGCTTTTCATACAGGAAATGCAGGATCTGCTGGCGCAGGTGGTGATACCGGGTATCGTCCGCCAGCGCCACGCGGGAGCGCGGACGAGGCAGCGGAATGGCCAGAATCTCGCCCACTTTAGCCGCGGGCCCGTTGGTCATCATTAACACCCGATCGGAGAGCAGCACCGCTTCATCCACATCGTGCGTTATCAGCACGATGGTGGTATTAAGGGAGTGCTGAATGCGCATTACGCTGTCCTGCAGATGCGCGCGGGTCAGCGCATCCAGCGCGCCAAAGGGCTCATCGAGCAGCAAAACGCGCGGCTTCATCGCCAGCGCGCGGGCAATGCCAACCCGCTGCTTCATGCCGCCGGAGATTTCTCCGGGCCGCTTGTGCATGGCGTGCCCCATCTGCACCTGCTGGAGGTTGTGTTCGATCCATTCGGCCATTTCACTGCGGGTCATCCGGCCTTTAAACACCTGCTGTACCGCCAGCTCTACGTTCTGATACGCGGTCAGCCACGGCAGTAACGCGTGATTCTGAAAGACCACGGCGCGCTCCGGTCCCGGGCCGCTAATTTCGCGGTTTTCGCACAGCAGGACGCCCTGGGTAGGCCGGGTCAATCCGGCAATCAGATTGAGCAACGTTGATTTACCGCAGCCGGAGTGGCCAATCAGGCTCACCGTCTCCCCTGGCTGGATCGCAAAGCTGACGCTATCGAGGGCGAGAAACTCCCCCCGGGCGGTGGTAAAACTCTGGCTGACCTGCTGTACCTCAATAATCGGTTTCATGTACGCGCTCCTATTTATCCCAGCTAAAACGACGCGCCAGCAGGATCAGGGCCTGCTCAAGCAGCAGACCCACCACGCCGATTATCGCGATGGCAATCAGAATGTTTTCGACGTTGAGGTTGTTCCACTCGTTCCAGATCCAGAAGCCGATCCCTAAGCCGCCGGTCAGCATCTCGGCGGCGACAATCACCAGCCAGGCAATACCGATTGAGAGACGCACGCCGGTGAGCACCGCCGGCAGCACGGCCGGAAACAGGATGCGGCGCATAATCGTCCACTCTGAAAGTTGCAGGATGCTGGCAACGTTGAGGTAATCCTCAGGAATACGCCGCACGCCTTCGGCGGTGTTAATGATCATGGGCCAGATGGAGCAGATAAAAATGGTCCAACTGGAGGCCGGTTCCGCCCGCTGAAACAGCAGCAGACCAATCGGCAGCCAGGCGAGGGGACTGACCGGGCGCAGCAGGGCGACAATCGGATTGAACATGCGCGCGAAAAAGGTAAAGCGCCCGAGCAGAAAGCCGGCCGGGATCCCCACCAGCGCGGCGAGGCTAAACCCTATCGCCACGCGCTGCAGCGAGGCCAGCACGTTCCAGCCAATTCCCCGATCGTTGGGGCCATTGTTATAGAAGGGATCGGCGAAGAGCCGCAGCGCCGCCTCCCAGGTTGCCAGCGGCGTAGGGAAGCCTTTGCTATACAGGGCGGCTATCTGCCATACAAACAGCAGCAGCAGGATACCGCAGCACGGCGGGATGAGACGCTGGAACAGCGAACGCAGCCGGGGATGGCGGCGACGGCGAACGGGCGTGACCGGCAGCGGGATCACCGGCGCCGTCGCGGTATCGGCATCAGGGGGCGATTTCAGAGAGTGCGCGTGAGATTTCATGGCAAGTCCTCTTAATGGTGAACGGCAAAACTGGCGGCGTAGGCGGCCGGGTTGCTGCCGTCCCACACTTTTCCGTCGAAAAGCGTGCTGCTGCGCAACGCGCTGCCGGGTACAGAAATCCCGCCGACCGCGCTGGCAGCCTGCTTATAGAGATCGATACGGTTAATTTTTTTCGCCACAGCGAGATAGTCAGGATCCGCTTTCAGCATCCCCCAGCGCTTGAGCTGCGTCAGGAACCACATGCCGTCAGAGAGCCACGGAAAGCTGACTTCGCCATCGCGGAAGAAGCGCATCGCGTGGGGATCCTGCCACTGCTGCCCGAGGCCGTTCTGGTACTGGCCGAGCATGCGGCCTTCCAGCATCTCCGGTTTGGTGTTTATCCACGCGCGGTCCGCGAGGGTTTTTGCCGTTTCGCGCCGGTTTTCGTCTGAGGCATCGATCCAGCGGGCGGCCTCCAGCACCGCGGCCGTCAGCGCGCGGGCGGTATGGGGATTTTCTGCCACCCACTGCGACCGGGTGGCGAGAATTTTCTCCGGGTGATCGGGCCAGATTTTCTGGCTGGTGGCGACGGTGAAGCCGATATCGTCCGCAATGGCGCGCTGATTCCACGGTTCGCCGACGCAAAATCCGCTCATGTTGCCGATTTTCATGTTCATGACCATCTGCGGCGGCGGCACGACCACGGTGCGCACATCCTCAAAGGGATTGATCCCGGCGTTCGCCAGCCAGTAATAAAGCCACATGGCGTGCGTGCTGGTGGGGAAGGTGTGCGCAAAGGTATAGGTCCCTTTGGCGCTGCCGTCGATCAGCTTTTTCAGGCCCTCTGCATCCGTTACCTGACGGGTTTTGAGCTGATTTGCCAGCGTGATCGCCTGGCCATTGTTATTGAGCGTTAGCAGGTTTGCCATATCATGCTGCGGCCCCGCTACCCCCAGTTGCAGGCCGTAGATCATGCTGTACAGGGCATGGGAAGCATCCAGCTCGCCGGAGGTGAGTTTATCGCGCACGGCGGCCCAGCTTGCTTCTTTGCTGGGCTGCAGAGTGAGGCCATACTTTTTATCAAATCCCTTCACAGCGGCCATCACCACGGGCGCGCAGTCGGTCAGAGGAATAAATCCTACCTTTACCGTGCTTTTTTCCGGCGCATCGCTGCCCGCAGCCCAGACGGTATTCGCTAAACCGGGCAACAGATAGCTCCCGCCCACCGCCGCGCCGCCGAGCAGAAAATGACGGCGGGAAATTGAAAACCGCGTTTTGCTCATTTGCTGGATCCTGAAAAATAAAAATAAAAAAAGGCGTCCTCCCGCATGCTTTCGCACGGGGCCGGACGCCTTTATCCACAACATCGCTTCTGCCGCCGTTGGCAGGATCGATGCGCTATGTCAGGAGAATTGCAAATAGGATGCCAGATCTGTGGGGCGTGCTAATTCAGGGAGTTGGCGGAAACAGCGCCGCGGCCAGCGGCGATATGCACTGTGCTAACGCAGAATACGCACACTTCCTGTGCATATACTCCCGAAGGATTACGGGTCCAGCGTGGCCGCCACCGCCAGGATAGCCTGCGCGATCTCCAGTATCCGTTTATTCTGGTTCATCGCGCCTTTGCGCAGGATCTGCCAGGCCTCCTGTTCGCTGTAGCCGTGCTGCTGCATGAGCCAGGCTTTCGCCCGATCGATGGTCTTACGCTCATTCAGCGAGGCCCGCATACTGGCGAGTTCATCGGCCTGGACCTGCAGGCGCTTTGCCTGCTCGCCGATCATCGACAGCACCGTTCGCCCCAGCTGCGGCGCGAGGCCGCTGCTGCTCAGGGCGGTATCCTGCCCGCCCAGCCAATTGGCGCCCGCTACGTAGAGGGTAAATTCCGTTTTGTCGGTCAGCGTGCCGCAGGGAAGGGGCTGGCGCTGGGTGGAGGCTATCGCCCGGCGGCAGCACGCCATTAACAGGCGGCTCAGGCTATCTTCAATCAGCTTCATATTATCCAGCCGCGCCGTCAGCAGACGAAACCAGGTCAACACGCCGTCCTCACCGTGCCGTCCGCCGGTGCAGGCAATCCGGCGAAGCCGCTCTATTTCGCTGCCCGTATCGGCAATCTGCTGCCAGCGCTGCAGGTTCTGCGCGTCGGCAAACTGGCTGAATGTCGCGAAACTCTGCTCCTGCGCCTCAATCAGCTCCTGCATGTGCTGGCGCTGTTCCGGGGTAAAATGGCCGACGGAAAACCCGGCCGATCCCGTCGCCCGCTCCTGTCCCGCCAGCTCTTTTCCCTGCATAAAGCTGAACAGGGCAATCAGCGCCTGCGAAATTTCTGGCTCGCTGGCGGTATCCGCGGCTTCAAACACCAGATTGAGCAGCGTACGAATAATATGATTAAAGGCGTCCATCGCCCGGGTATGCGAAATGCTCTGGTTCGCGATCTGCGCGCGCAGCTCGGGCAGTCCCTCCAGCGCCTGTAATCCGGCGGCAATCAGCAGACAAAAGCGGCTGTAGCCCGGCTGCGGCTGGGTCGGCGGCAGGACCTGCATCATCTGCTGCTGGCCGCGGTCGGCATCGCGGGCGCGATCGGCAAGTTCATCGCCAAAGCGTTGCCCGCCGGAGCACAGCCAGATATTGCTCACCCCTCTCTCACGTTGAAGGAGATGTATTAACTCGCTGATTCTGGTGATGAACTCACCGGTAAGCAGCAGCCTCCGCAGGCTGGCAATTTCGCTTTCCCGGCTGGCATAGAGATAGTCTATCGCCTGCATGGTCTCCTCCTGCACAAAACGCTGTGATGGGGAGGGGGAAGCAAAAGGCGTGCCGGGAGATCTCCTCTTCGCAGGGGCGGTCACGGGAGCGCCGGCCCGGGTCCGTGACTCAATCCGCAAACCAGGCCGGCAGCGGATCGTCATAGTGCCGCCACGCCTTCGGCCCTTTCGCCATCTCGGCGTCGGTGAGCAGGGCGGCGTCGAGCCTTGACCGCAGATCGGCTTCGTCCATATCCATACCGATAAACACCAGCTCCTGGCGGGCGTCGCCGATGCCGTCTATCCATTTTGAGCGAATAAATTCCAGCGACTCGGGGTCCGTCGGCCAGCGGTGTTCCGGCACGCTGGCCCACCACATGCCGCCGAGGCCCTGGCGGGTGACGCCGCCGGCCTGCGACCAGGAGCCGGCGTACTGCGGGCGGCTGGCAAGCCAGAAGTAGCCCTTGGAGCGCACCACGCCCCTGAGATCGTGCTGCATCAGCTGCCAGAAGCGCCGGGGATGGAACGGGCGGCGGGCGCGAAAGACGAAGCTTGTGATGCCGTACTCTTCGGTCTCCGGCGTATGCTCGTCGCGCAGTTCCTTCAGCCAGCCGGGGGCCTGGGCGGCGCGGTCGAAATCAAACAGGCCGGTATCGAGCACCTCTGCCAGCGGCACCTGGCCGAACTGCGCGATAACGATTTTTGCCCGCGGGTTGAGCTTGTGCAGCATCGCCATCAGCGTCTCTTTTTGCGCTTCGTCGATCAGATCGACCTTGTTAAGTACCAGCACATCGCAGAACTCTATCTGGTCGATCAGCAGATCGACGACGCTGCGCTCGTCCTCGTCGCCCAGCGATTCGCCGCGCGAGCGGATGCTGTCGGCGGAGCCGTAGTCGCGCAGGAAGTTGTAGGCGTCAACCACGGTGACCATGGTGTCGAGGCGGGCCACGTCGGACAGGCTCTGGCCTTCATCGTCGTCGAAGGTGAAGGTTTCAGCCACCGGCAGCGGCTCGGAGATGCCGGTGGATTCGATGACCAGCTGATCGAAGCGCTGCGCTTTCGCCAGCCGGTTGACCTCCAGCAGCAGATCTTCGCGCAGGGTGCAGCAGATGCAGCCGTTGCTCATCTCCACCAGCTTTTCATCGGTGCGCGACAGCTCGGCGCCGCCTTCGCGCACCAGGGCCGCGTCAATATTCACTTCCGACATATCATTGACGATAACCGCCACCCGGCGGCCCTCGCGGTTGTTGAGGATATGGTTCAGCAGGGTGGTCTTGCCGGCGCCGAGAAATCCGGACAGCACGGTGACGGGCAGGCGGCGGTCGCCGCCGGCGTGGATCGGTTCACTCATAAATCATCGCTCCTGGCGCTTCGCTTCTTCATTGTCCCTCGGGACGGCATGTGTATCGTAATTTAAATGTTATAACATAACAATAATAACCATTCCGTTTTAACCGTTAGCGATTATTTCCGCCGGCCGCCTGGCAGCGCGCCGCCGCAGGACGTACACTCGGCGGCAAAATGAAGGAGAACATAATGAATAATCGACTGCGGCTCCGGCCGCGCTGGCGGCGGCTGGCCGCCGCCGTCCTGTGCGCGCTGCCGGCGTCGGCGATGGCGGCTGCCCCCGCGCAGCTGCAGGCGCTGGTCAGCGAAACCATCCTCCCGCTGATGCAGCAGCAGCAGATCCCCGGCATGGCGGTGGCGGTAATTTATCAGGGCAAACCCTGGTTCTTCACCTACGGCCAGGCCGACGTTGCGCGGCAGCGGCCGGTGACCCGCGATACGCTGTTCGAACTGGGCTCGGTGAGCAAAACCTTTACCGGTACGGCGGGAGGCTATGCCGCCGCCAGCGGCCTGGTGAATCTTAACGATCCGGCCGCCGGATACGGGCCGGAACTCATGGGCGCCCAGTGGCGGCAGATAACCCTGCTGCAGCTGGCGACCTACACGGCGGGCGGACTGCCGCTGCAGCTGCCCGACGCGGTAACAGATGAGAAGCAGCTGTGGGACTACTACCGGGGCTGGCAGCCGCAGTGGCCGCCGGGAACGATGCGCCGCTACTCAAATGCCAGCATCGGTCTGTTCGGGGCGCTGGCGGTGAAAAAGAGCGGCCTCGGCTTTGAGCAGTATCTGCAGCAGCACGTGCTGACGCCGCTTAAGCTTGAGCACACCTTCTTCCGGGTGCCCGACGCAGAGGCCAGCAATTACGCCTGGGGCTACGGCCGCGACGGTAAACCGCTGCGCGTCACGCCCGGTATGCTGGACGCGGAGGCCTACGGCATCAAGACCACGGTGGCGGATATGGCGACCTTTATGCAGGCCAATATCGACGGTCCGCGGTTGAAAAACCGCGATCCGCTGCTGGCAAAGGCCATCGGCGCGGCGCAGAGCGGCTACTACCGGGCGGGCGAGATGTACCAGGGGCTGGGCTGGGAGAGCTGGCCGCTGCCGGTGAACCCTGAGCGGCTGATTGCCGCCAGCGCCAACGATATCGCGCTGAAGCCCGCGTCAGTCGAGCCGCTGCGGCCGGCGCGCGAGCCGCTGCCCGCCAGCTGGCTGCATAAAACCGGCAGCACCAACGGCTTCGGCGCCTACATCGCCTTGATTCCCGAACGGCGGGTCGGCATCGTGATGCTGGCGAATAAAAACTATCCCAACCCGCAGCGGGTCACGGCGGCGTGGCATATCCTGAGCCAGCTGCAGTAGCCGGGGACTCAGCGCAGGGGTTGCGGCGGCCTGCGCGATTTGAGCTGATGATGGTCTTCACTCAGCTCATCCGCCGCGTCCCGCGCGCGGCCGCGGATCTCATCGCTGTCCGCCTCGTGGCGCAGCTGGTGGTCGGGATTCTGCACGGAATAGAAGGCGTGGCCGTTGCTGCTTGCCAGCAGCTGGCCGGAAAAGAGCGCGCAGATCAGCAATACTATCGATAATCCTCTGTGGAGCATGTTTTCACCGTTAGATCCTGCCATTACCGCGCTCAATTCTGCCCGCCGCTTCGTACAGATAATGCACCGGCAGTTAAGTTTTCGTAAAAGTCCCGCCGGGCGCGGGCCCGCCTGTCTACCCTTAACGCATTCGCTCAACAAGGAGTCAGCTATGCGCTATGCAACGGGTGCTTTACTTCTGGGAACGCTGTTTACCGCCGCCGCCCAGGCCGGGGAGCAACAGGTGGATGTTGAGGTGGTGCAGGACAAGCTTGACCACCCGTGGTCGCTGGCCTTTCTGCCGGACGGGCAGGGGGCGCTGATTACCCTGCGCGGCGGCGAGCTGCTGCACTGGGTAGAGAACAAGGGCGTGTCGGCGCCGATTGCCGGCGTGCCGAAGGTGTGGGCCCGGGGGCAGGGCGGGCTGCTGGACGTGGCGCTGGCGCCGGACTTTTCCAGGTCGCGGCGGGTCTGGCTGAGCTACGCCGAGGCCGGCCCCGACGGCAAAGCGGGCACGGCGGTAGGCTACGGGCGCCTCAGCGACGATATGCGGACATTAGCGGACTTTAAGGTCGTCTTCCGCCAGATGCCGAAGCTCTCCACCGGCAACCACTTCGGCGGCAGGCTGGCGTTCGACGGTAAAGGCTATCTGTTTATCGCCCTCGGCGAGAATAATCAGCGCATTACCGCCCAGGCGCTGGACAAACTGCAGGGCAAGGTGGTGCGTCTGACCGACCGGGGGGAGGTGCCGCCGGATAATCCTTTCGTCGGCAAGGCCGGCGCCCGGCCCGAAATCTGGGCCTACGGCATCCGCAATCCGCAGGGTCTGGCGATGAATCCCTGGAGCCAAGCCCTGTGGCTCACCGAACACGGCCCGCGCGGCGGCGATGAGATTAATATTCCGGAGAAAGGCAGGAATTACGGCTGGCCGCTGGCCACCCACGGCGTGAACTACAGCGGCCTGGCGATCCCCGAAGCGAAGGGCGAAACGCTGGCGGGCGCCGAGCAGCCAGCGTTTGTCTGGAAAGTCTCCCCGGCGGTGAGCGGCATGGCGTTTTACAACGCCAGGACCTTCCCGGCCTGGCAGCACAAGCTGTTCATCGGCGCGCTGAAGGACAATACGGCGATCGTGATGAACGTTGACGGCAGCCGGATCACCGAAGAGGCGCGCATTCTCGGCGACCGCAGGCAGCGCATCCGCGACGTGCGGGTCGGCCCCGACGGCTACCTGTACGTGCTAACCGACGAGTCCGACGGCGAACTGCTGAAGGTCAGTCCGCGGCCCGGCTTCAGGTAACCGGGATCATCACCACGTTCTGGTAGGCCGGGCGGCGCGACAGCTGCTGCGACCAGCGCTGCAGGTTGGGGTGCGGCTGCCAGCGGTCGACCGCGCCCATCATGTTCCAGATAAAGGGCGCGACGGCGATATCGCCAACCCCGAACTCTGCGCCCGACAGCCATTCGCTCTCGCCCAGCGCGGCGTCAAGAATAGCCAGTAGCGCTTCCGCTTCCGCAATGGCGGCCTCAATGGCCGCCGCGTCGCGCTGCGCCGGCGGCGTTCTCACCAGCCCGGTCAGGATTATCCTGTGCACCGGGGAGAGCGTGCCGTTGGCCCAGTCCATCCACTTTTCCGCCTGCGCCCGCTGCGCCGGGGCGTCAATCCACAGGCGGTTGATGCCGTACTGCGCCGCCAGGTAGCGCACGATGCTGTTCGACTCCCACAGCGTGGTCTGGGTTTCATCATCAATCAGCAGCGGCACCAGGCCGTTGGGATTTTTTGCCAGATACTCCGCCTCGTGGTTCAGCCCGAACTCCAGTCCGGCGAGGATCTGGTTGTAGGGCAGGTCCAGCTCCTCCAGAGTCCAGCGCACTTTCTTGACGTTTGTTGAGTTGTTGCGGCCCCATAGCGTGATCATAAGCACTCCCGGTTGCAAAAAGGTTAACGGCGTAAAATGCTGCTGCTATGGTGAGGGAAATTAAAGATTCAGGCAACGGCGATCAAAAAAATTGTCCTGTTTTTAGCGCAAGCTGCCGTTCTTGCGTAAACTTTAAAAACTTTACCAACGCATTGTTTCTTTAAGGTCATTTCTGCGTTATTACTCACCGCCGGTGGTTATTCGATGCCGGCGGCGTCGTGTTTTTGAAATGGATACTTGGGTGGCTCTCATGACGCGTTCTGTTATCTCCTCCCGCGGCTTCGCCGCAGGCTCACTGTTACTGTTTTTGGTTTCCCCTCTCGCGCAGGCGGCCGATCAGGCTGCGATGCCCGCGGCGCCCGCCGTCGATGCCAAAGCCTGGATCCTGATGGACTACGCCAGCGGCAAGGTGCTCAGCGAGGGCAATGCGGACGAAAAGCTCGATCCCGCCAGCCTGACGAAAATCATGACCAGCTATGTGGTCGGCCAGGCGCTGAAGGCCAATAAAATTAAGCTCACCGACATGGTGACCATCGGCAAAGACGCCTGGGCGACCGGTAATCCGGCCCTGCGCGGCTCGTCGGTGATGTTCCTCAAGCCCGGCATGCAGGTTTCCGTTGAAGATCTGAATAAGGGCGTCATTATCCAGTCCGGCAACGATGCCTGCATCGCGCTTGCCGACTACGTGGCCGGCAGCCAGGACTCGTTCATCAACCTGATGAACGGCTATGCGCAGAAAATGGGGCTGACCAACACGACCTTTAAAACCGTCCACGGCCTCGACGCGCCGGGGCAGTTCAGCACCGCCCGCGATATGGCCCTGCTGACCAAGGCCAGCATTCGCGACGTGCCCGACGAATATGCGGTCAATAAAGAGAAAGAGTTTACCTTCAATAAAATCCGCCAGCAGAACCGCAACCGCCTGCTGTGGAACGCCAGCCTCAACGCCGACGGCGTTAAAACCGGCACCACGGCGGGAGCGGGCTATAACCTGGTCTCCTCCGCCACCCAGGGCGACATGCGCCTGATCGCGGTGGTGCTGGGCACCAAAACCGACCGCATCCGCTTTAGCGAATCGGAAAAACTGCTGACCTGGGGCTTCCGCTTCTTCGAAACCGTGACGCCGATTAAGCCGGATGCCACCTTCGTTGAACAGCGGGTCTGGTACGGCGACAGCAGCGAGGCGAAGCTGGGCGCCGGAGATGCCGGGTCGATAACCCTGCCGAAGGGGCAGCTTAAAAACCTCAAGGCCAGCTACACCCTCAGCGAGCCGCAGCTCACCGCGCCGCTGAAAAAGGGCCAGGTGGTCGGCACTATCGACTTTAAGCTGAATGATAAAACCATCGAGCAGCGCCCGCTGGTGGTGATGGAGGCCGTGAACGAGGGCGGCGTCTTTAGCCGGATGATGGACTTCGTGCTGATGAAGTTCCACCAGTGGTTCGGCGGCTGGTTTTCCTGATTAATCCGCCAGCAGCGCGATGCCGTGCTGCTTCGCCTGCGCCGCCAGCCTGCACTCCGGGCGGCGGTCGCAGGCAATTGCGTTAAACTGCTCCAGCCCGCCCATCTTTGCCGGTCTGACTTTGCCAAACTTGCTGTGATCGACCACCAGCACGTGAAACTGCGCCTGCGCCATCGCCCACAGCTTTACCGGCAGCTCATCGAGATTAAAACAGGTCACGCCCTGCTGGGCGTGGACGCCCGCGGCCGAATAGAAGGCGATATCCGGGCAGAGGTGGCTCAGGGTGTCCTGCGGGCTGAGCGGTTTGAAGATGGCGTTGCTGGCGTGAAATTCGCCGCCGCAGAGGATAGGGCGGCACAGCGGCTTCTCCTGCAGGGCGAGAAAGGTGTTGAGCGAGTAGCAGACGCCGGTAAAGGGCAGCTCGCTGTCGATAGCGTCAATAACCCACGGCGTGGTGGTGCCGCAGTCAAAGAAGGCCATCTGGTGGGGCTTGAGCAGGCCGGCGGCGCGGCGACCGGCGAGCCGCTTCTCGTCGACCAGCCGCGTTTTCTGATCGCTTAGCAGGTAGTGGCCGACGCTGCGCGCTTCAAGCACCACGTAGCCCCCCAGCAGCAGCACCGGGCCGGGGGCGCTGCTGAGATCGCGGCGAACGGTCATCTCTGAGACCCCGAGCAGGGCCGCGGCCTCTTTAAGATGCAGCCTGTCGCTGCGCTTAAGCGCCTGGACTAGCTGGCTGATTCGCTCATCGCGTCTGGTTTCCATGTTGCATCATCACCCCGTTGGCGCCTGCCTCATGCAGGCGGTCAGTGGGGAATGTTACCTGCGCCGCGCGCCTTAGTCACGCACCCAGCCCTTGCGGATGGGCAGGGCGAAGCAGACGCGGTAGAGTCGGCACAGGCGGCGGTACAGCGCCTCGCCGCAGAAGTTCCACGCCAGCTGGGCGCTGAGGCAGCCGCTGAGCCCGGCAAGAAAACCGCCCAGCATATCCAGCGGCCAGTGTACGCCGAGATAGACACGCGACCAGGCAATCATCCCGGCCACGACCAGCAGCAGCGCGCCTGACCAGCGGCGGTGCCAGAAGAAGAAGGCGAGGCCGAAGGTAAATGCCACCGTGCCGTGGTCGCTCGGGAAGGAGTCGTCCGCCGCGTGGTGCAGAAAGTTGTAGCCCGCGCCTATCGCAAAGGGCCTGGCGTGCGGAAACAGGTGTCCAATGCTCCAGGAGAGGACAAGGCTGAAGGCTATCGCCATCGCCATTTTCAGCACCAGGTGGCGCCGGGCGTTAACCTGTCGGCGGGGGCCCCACAGCCACATGGCGGCCGCCAGCGCGGGGACCAGTAAAATCATATCTTTCGCGATAAACGTGGCCAGGGCGATCGCCCACTGCGGCGAGGCGGGCGTCGCGTTGATCCAGTAAAACAGCGAATAATTCAAATTTTCCAGCATAGCGGACAGACTCTTACAAAATGATGATGTGGCAGCTTAAAAAGCATTAACCGGCAAGAAAAGGGAGTTTATCTTAATTGTCGGGAGGTTATGATTATAACGTTACGGCAGCGGGAATGAAGGGCGCCAGCGCCGCCTCATGGGGACAATATGCTGCACCCCGGCTGCTGAGGTAGCGAAAAAGTGCCTGCGGGCGGCGATTTGTGGAGATTTCGCTATCTCCGGCAGACATCCTTTATTACACTTCAGGCGTTTTATACTTTCACTCAGAGATTTCATGCAAAACCACGCTCTTTCCGGCAAGCGGCTCGGCCGCTCGGCCCTGCTGTTCCCGCTGTGCCTCGTCCTGTACGAGTTTTCAACCTATATCGGCAACGACATGATCCAGCCCGGCATGCTGGCGGTGGTGGCAGAGTTTCAGGCCAGCACCGAGTGGGTGCCGACCTCAATGACCGCCTACCTGGCGGGGGGCATGTTCCTGCAGTGGCTGCTGGGGCCGCTCTCGGACCGCGTCGGCCGCCGTCCGGTGATGCTGGCGGGCGTGGTGTGGTTCATCCTCACCTGCCTCGCTACCCTGCTGGTACAGAACATCGAACAGTTTACCCTGCTGCGCTTCCTGCAGGGGTGCGGACTGTGCTTTGTCGGCGCGGTGGGCTATGCGGCGATCCAGGAGTCCTATGAAGAGGCGGTGAGTATTAAAATCACCGCCCTGATGGCTAACGTGGCGCTGATTGCGCCGCTGCTCGGCCCGCTGGTGGGCGCCGCCTGGGTCCACGCGGCGTCGTGGGAGAGCATGTTTGTGCTGTTTGCCGCGCTGGCGGCGGTGGCCTTTGTCGGCCTGCAGCGGGCGATGCCGGAGACCGCAACCCGGCTTGGCGAAAGGCTGTCGCTCAAGGAGCTTGGCCACGACTATGGGCTGGTGCTGAAGAACCTGCGCTTCGTCGCGGGCGCGCTGGCGACCGGCTTTATCAGCCTGCCGCTGCTGGCGTGGATAGCCCAGTCGCCGGTGATTATCATCAGCGGCGAGCAGGCCAGCAGCTATGAGTACGGCATGCTGCAGGTGCCTATCTTTGGCGCGCTGATCGCCGGCAATCTGGTGCTGGCGAAACTTACGGCGCGTTGCAGCGTGCGCTGGCTGATTATCGCCGGCGGCTGGCCGGCGATGACCGGCCTGCTGGTGGCGGCGCTGGCAACGGTCGTTTCGTCTCACGCCTATCTGTGGATGACCGCCGGGCTGAGCATTTACGCCTTCGGCATTGGTATCTCCAATGCGGGCCTGGTGCGCCTGACGCTGTTTGCAAGCGAGATGAGTAAAGGTACGGTGTCGTCGGCGATGGGCGTTCTGCAGATGCTTATCTTTACCGTCGGCATTGAAATCAGCAAGCACGCCTATCAGCTGGGCGGCAGCGGTTTGTTCAGCCTGTTTAACCTGCTCAGCGGCGCGCTGTGGCTGGGACTGATTATTTATTTCCTTAAGGATAAGCGCGTCGGCAGCGGCAACCGTTAGCCGCTGTCGGGGACTCAGTCGAACGGCGGCTCGCAGTTGAGGATGCGGTCAATGACCTGCAGGACGCCCTGCTGGTTGTTGTCCGGCGCAAGGTAGCGGGCGGCCGCCTTCGCCTCGGCGCTGGCGTTTTCCATCGCAAATCCGAAGCGGGCCTGGCGCAGCATCTCCAGATCGTTGCCGCTGTCGCCGAAGGTGACTACCTCATCATCTTCAATCCCCCAGCGCGCCTGCAATAGCCGCAGGCCGTTGGCCTTGTGGATGCCGGGAATAATCAGATCGATGCTGCCGTGGCCGGTGGTCACCGCCGTCACCATGTCGCCCAGCCGCTCGCGCAGCATCTGCTGCATCTCCGGCACGCGGCTGTCCGGCAGGTTGAGGCCGAACTTGAGGAAGGTGTCGTCGAGATTGTCGAAGTTGTCCACCAGCTCAAGGCGGTGGTAATAGCACGCCGCGATCTCCTTCAGGGCGGCGCGATAGCCGCTGAGGGTGTAGGCGCTGCGCTTGCCGCAGGCGATAATTTCCACCTCCGGCAGGGTATGCAGAAAGGCCACCACGCGGGCGAAGTGCGCCCGCGACAGGTCGGCGTTAAAAACGTCTTCCCCCGCGTCCCGCACCCAGCCGCCGTTTTCCGCCACGAAGGCTATCTCGTGGGCAATCTCCGGAAAGAAGGAGATAAGCTGCCAGTACTGGTTGCCGCTGGCCACCGCGAAGCGGATGCCCCGCGCTTTCATCTGCCGGTACTGATTGAGGAAACGCTCGCGGTTGTAGCGCTTTTCATCGTTAAGAAAGGTGCCGTCCATGTCCACGGCGATCAGCTTGATGCTCATGATGCGCTCTCCATTGCCGGTGATGTTTCAGGTTTGGCCACCGCCCTGGCGACCAGCGCGGCGGTGAGTACCAGCGCCAGCACCACCAGCATGGCGCTGCGCAGGCCGTAGTGCTCGCCGAGGAAGCCGAGCAGCGGCGGCCCCACCAGGAACGCCAGGTAGCCGGTGGTCGCCACTACGCTGACGCGGGTCGGCGCGTCGGGGCCGGTATCGCTGGCGGCGGAGATGGTCAGCGGGAAGCCGAGCGAGGCGCCCATGCCCCAGAGGATCACCGACACCCCGGCAATCCAGTCCACGTCGACGAAGATAATCAGCGCGATGCCCAGCGCCCCCATCAGCGCGCTGGCGCGCACCACCACCACCCGGCTGTAGCGGTCGATGAACCAGCCGCCGCCGAAGCGGCCGACGGTCATGCCGAGCGTAAAGCCCGCGTAGATCAGGGAGCCGGAGGTAGGGCTGAAGCCGTGGCCGTCAACCATCAGCAGCGGCAGCCAGTCGCTGGCGGAGCCTTCGGCAAAGGCCATCGCCAGCACAATGACGCCAATCAGCATCAGCTGCCGGTCGCGGTAAAAGGGCCGCATCATTTCCGCGTGCTTATTGCCCTCCGCACTATTTTGGCCGGTGCCGTCGGGTATGGCGCGGATGGCGACGGCGATAGGGATGATGCACACCAGCGCCGCCAGCAGCGTATGCAGGGTCGCCGCCAGCCCGGCGGCGGTCAGCGCGATACCGATCCCGGCGCCGACCAGCGTGCCGAAGCTGTAGAAGCCGTGCATCATTGGCAGCACGGTTTTATTCATCTCCCGCTCCACCGCCGCGCCCTCGACGTTAATGGCCACCTCCGCCGATCCGAAGCTGGCGCCGAAGATCATCAGGCCAAAGGCGAACAGCGGGGCGGAGGCCAGGGACAGGGCGAGGCTCATCACCAGCATGCCCACCACCGCGCAGGACATGGTGGTGCGGATCACCCGGCGGGTGCCGAAGCGCCTGACCAGCCAGGCGGAGCAGAGGATGCCGCTCATCGAACCGATGGAGAGGCCGAACAGCACCACGCCCATGCCGGCGGTGCTGACCGACAGCGTATCGCGGATAGCCGGGGTTCGCGTCGCCCAGGAGGCCATCAGCAGGCCGGGCAGAAAGAAAAACATAAACAGCGCGCACATGCGCAGGCGCAGCGCCTTGCGGGAAGAGAGGGTCGTCATCCATTAACAGCCTTGCAGCAGAAGAAGCCCTAAGCGTAGCAAAATTGGGGCCTTAACCGAAGGCGTTCGTACCGCCGATGTGCCGCTACCGGGACCTGACGTCCCGGTAGTGCTGGCTTACTGCTTCGCTTTTTTCAGCGCCTCCCACAGCCCCAGCAGGTAGGTAACGCCGAGGGCGCGGTCGTACAGGCCGTAGCCCGGGCGGCCGGTTTCGCCCCAGATAAAGCGGCCGTGGTCCGGGCGGATATAGCCGTCAAAGCCGTTATCGTGCAGCGCTTTCATTACCCGGAACATATCCAGCGAGCCATACTGCGACGGATGCGCCGACTCATAGAAGTCTTTGTCTTTGATTATCTTGATATTGCGCACGTGGGCAAAGTGCAGGCGCCCGCGGCGGGTCAGGTCGGCGAGGATCTCGTAGACGTTGTTATCCGGATCTTCGGCGATCGAGCCGGTGCACAGGGTAATGCCGTTGGCCGGTGAGTTAACGGTATCGCAGATCAGCGTCAGATCGGCGTGATTCTTCACGATGCGCGGCAGGCCAAAAATGGAATAGGGCGGATCGTCCGGATGAATGGCCATCTTGACGCCGACCTCTTCGCAGACCGGGATCACCGCGCGCAGGAAGTAGAACAGGTTTTCGCGCAGTTTGTCGTCGTCAACGTCGGCGTAGCGGGCGAACAGCTCCTGCACCTTCGCCAGCCGCTCCGGCTCCCAGCCCGGCAGCGCAAAGCCGTTGGAATTGTCCAGCACCTCTTTGACCACCTCTTCCAGCGACTTATCGACGCCGTGTTTCTCAAACGCCATGGTCAGCGAACCGTCCGGCAGAACGTAGTTCATGTCGGTTTTCATCCAGTCAAAGACCGGCATGAAGTTATAGCAGATGACCTTAACGCCGTACTGCGCCAGGTTGCGGATGGTCTGCTTATAGTTGTCGATGTAGCGGTCGCGGCTCGGCGCGCCAATCTTAATATCGTCGTGGATGTTAACGCTCTCGATAACCTCCATCGTCAGGCCCGCGGCGCGGGCCTGACCGACCAGCGCCTCGATTTTATCCGTCGGCCAGACATCGCCGACCGGCACATCATAAAGTGCGCCCACGACGCCTTCTACGCCCGGGACCTGGCGAAAATGCTCCAGCGGGATTTTGTCTTCCTTGGGGCCAAACCAGCGCATTGTCATCTGCATAATCTGTTTACCTTACCTGTGGGTGTCATGGTGGGTGAAATCTACCATACTAGTATCTAATGAAGGGTATCATAGGCATCTCTTGATGATTAAGCAAGATGCTGAGCGCAATGTGCGGTGAGGCGATAAGTGTTGATATCTGGAAATGCGATAGGGTGCATAAATTCCGAAATCAGACTACAGCGAAGGCAGCAAGGAGGGTGTGATATTGTAGTTGTCAGCGCTGTCAGCAATTTTCGGTCCGGAAACGTGATCCTACCTAAGCACGATGGGACATTTTTGATACTGGGAGCCAGCAACGGCAGGATGGGATTATGAGGAAAACGACCGTTTGCTTGATAGGCGCACTTACCATTGCCGGCATTGCATTAGTCGTTGGTTGGCCATATTTGAGGATGGAATTTGCCAGCAGCGCATATTACAGCGAGCAAGATAAACGGGCATATGAGTACTACACGCCTGAATTACTAAAGAAAATACCAAGAATATCAGGTGATTATAAATTTGAGTTTGGAAGGATTACAGACTCGGAAGCGAATGTCTACACGGTGAAGTTTTATGGTGTTGTTGAAACGTCGCGTATCAGGAACTACCTGACATCAGCGGGCTATGAACCTCAGAAATCATGTGATGTTGAAGCCGAGTGTTGGGAAAGCCAGGCAACCCACGATGAGGTTACGGTCGGCAATCTCCATTCAACAAAAGGCGTTTTTGTGCAGATATACCGACGTTTGTATGAGGATTAATAAGGTAATTGCCTAAGTGCCCGATCTCCACGGTAAAGGGGAGTGCAAACATGGCAATATTCAGCCAACAAAAAAACATTTATGTAAATAGGTTATTGAAAACAATGACTTGTATGATAATCAATAAGTTAGTCTGGTGGTGAGAGGTGGCGATTACGGGGTACTGCCAACCGCTGCCGCCACTTTGTCGCCACTGACGCTTCCCAAGATCTACGAAGACTTTTGCTTTTCAGGATTTTTCGATGTGTTTAACTCAACGGAATCGGCTGAAACAATGCAAATGGAGTTATTGGTTTTGTTGTAAGCGAAAACCTTATCGCTGTAAGCAGCAATGAATGCAAGAGGAAGATTCTCACAATGTGAGTCTTTGGCAATGACCATCACATCGGGATCCTCTTTTATTATAGCTGATTGGGTAGTGCCATAGTGGAATGCAAAAAATGGGATTAGTAAACTTATTTTTATCGAGTGATTTTTTATGTTGCTCTGAATATTTATTAAGGATTCTAGGTCGCTGATATAATAGGATGCAGAGAATGTAATTAATAAAATAACAAAACTTGCCGCATTAGGAAAGTCTTTGGCGTACAGGTAGAGAATGCATATGCCAACTAATATTATCATTAAAGCAATACGATCCTTTAGCTTCGATTTATTTGCCCATGATTTTTTGTTATTTGACTCTCTCAGAGAGCCATTGTGTACTTTTATAAACTTTGGAATGTCAATGAATATAATTATTGATATGAGAGCTAATGGGTATAGGCTTGATTTTATAATGTCAGAGAAATTTATAAAGTTGAGTAGGGTACTCGTAGGAATCTCAAATCTAATCCATAATCCATAGATGTATATTATCCCGCTAAGCAAGGCTATTCCAGTGGCGAGAGTAGTTAATGGTATATTTATTTTCATTGTATTCAATTTAGTGTCCTTTGAATTTAACATATTAGCTAGGTAGGGACAAATTTTCAACTGTACATTTTGGCAAGAGGATTGACACGCAGAGTAGTTTCCAAGTGATCAGGAGCCAAATGAGCATAACGTATGGTCTTTTTTATGTCGTTGTGGCCCAAGATTTTCTGAAGGGCAAGGATGTTGCCATCTGACATTATAAATTGTGTTGCAAATGTATGGCGCAGGACGTGGGTTAGCTGCCCGCGCAGAGGCACTATAGAAGTTTTATCCATCACCGATAAAAACAGGAAGTAGTAGTCGGTGAAGAACCTGAATCCATCCAAGGCGATGATT
>NZ_BCZS01000037.1 GCF_001598855.1 Pluralibacter gergoviae ATCC 33028 = NBRC 105706
CGAAATCTTATTTATTCAACAAAGCCCTTTTAAACACCAGCTCTGTACCTCTTTTAAAGATCCTTTAATAAATCCTGTAAACCCATAACCTGTTCATCGCCCGCACTGTGGACAGGCTCCGGAGAATGTCCGCCCTTGCAGCGACCTGACGGTCGCGCCGGTTCGGCAGTATCAGAGATAGCTCCCATCGCTCCGCGACGGGCCCCTGCCGGAGAATTAAGTTAGTTACAGCATTCATAATAAAGTTCATCATAAAACCGGCGCCGGTTTGCCGGCCGGGAGCCCCTCCCCACCACTGAAAAGCGCCGCCGCCCCCGGCCGAAGGCCGGGGAACACCATCGCTTTTAATGATGGGTGTTGTAACTACTCTTCTTCATAGCTGTGAGTGGAGCTGCGGTCAGTTGTCTGGTACACGCTCGTAAGCGGTCCTGCGGCCCGCTAACGCGGAGATACGCCCCGACAGCGGCTGTCCACTCCGACCGCGTACAGAGGCTTCTGTGATGTTTTAAGCGGATATGGCTTTGCCAGCTACCGTGTTAAGTTCCCTGGTGTCGCTGAAATAACTGAAGAACATCCCCCTAAGCGTCAGCAGCAAGCTGCCGCCGCTAAGGCCCCGGAAATCACGCCCTTTACGTCGTAAACGCCGTAAAGCCCGCTCACCGGGGTTAAAAGGGATTACTTTTACTTCTTCATTGCTGTAAGCGGGTTAAGGCTAATCAGGGCAGGGGGTAGGGTGGCAGAGTTTATAGCCAGGTAACCGGCTACGCCGGGCTTTCGGCGCCATTTGACTCCACAGACACATGTAACCTCATCTGGCGCCTCCATGCCGCTGACGCGGCATCCAGAAGTTTCCCGATGCTGTAAGTCTTAACGTCTGCTTTGTGCCAAAAGCGGAAGTAACTAACAGCAGTCTGTGTGAAAATACGGGGAGCAGGTTAGTACTCCTTAATTACGCCCAACTGGTCGATGTTGGTGATGTGGAAAACCACGATAAGAGGTGTCAGAAATCGACTTTAATACATCCGGTCTCAAAATGGTCGATTAAGACTCTATATTTCAGACTATTAGTCTCTAAAAGTGGTTTTCCACACGGTTGACCTTCAAACAACATCAAGTATCGATTCAATCCTTTTTTTTGCCTGACTGGTCAGGCGCTTAATTCCAAGCGAGCGGGTCATTTCCTGTATCTTATTGTCACCTTTAATACTCAGCGCCAGTGCGCGTAATTCCTCACTAGGGATCGCGTCAACCTGGCGAATGTCGTTATCCGTGGCAGGCAAACGAAACGCATTCCAGTCAGCACGTTGCTCAGCGGACAGCCAGACGAAGTTTTCACCTGAGTGATCGGCTGCAAGGTGATAGTGTTGATCCACAATTTCCATTACGCGTTCACGTATCAGTCTGCCAGCGCGAGTGAAGCCGTGTATACGTGCGATGCGTTGCACAAGCGTTGTATCCAGAACGGGTGATTCACTTGTTACCACCGCTTCAATGAGGGTTTTAAGTGTCTCATCATATTCAGCGATATAGAATTGTTCTGCATCTGTCCTGTCGTGCCATTCCTGAAGATCGTTAACGACATACTTACCGGCATGCGCTGGCTTGTTGTTATTCTGAGAAGCTGTAGATGCATACTTCAACTCAGTGCCACCATCATCTTCGCTTACTTCGGCGGGAGGCGTGATGATAGGGTTTACTGACGTGGATATTTCTTCATCATTAGCGACAGGTGTAATTTCAGATACCAGTATGTCTTCACTGGCATCATTGGTTACGTGACCGATGACTGGCGTAATCTGCTTTTGTTTTTCTGCTTCAGAAATCAGTGCGGCTTCCGCTGCTCTGGATTCCTCCAGCAGGCGATTTATTGCTGTATCCAGCCTGTCGAGTGCACCTTCTTTATCAATCCACCATTCAGTTGACCAGAGGCGCAGTAATTTCCAGCCCAGGCCCTGTAGGATAGCGCTGCGGACTTTATCGCGATCGCGTGCTGTTGCTGCGCTATGGTAAGTGGCACCGTCACATTCAACACCGACAAGATAGTCGCCAGGCTTATCCGGATGAACGATCCCCAAATCAATACGGAAACGGGATACGCCAATTTGCGGGACAACATGCCAGCCTTTTCTCCTCAGACCATTTGCTACTGCCTCTTCAAACGGTGAGTCATAACCGCCTACAGACCCACGTACTGCCTGAGAAAGAGCTTCAGGGCCGCGCTGGGCAAACTCAATAAAGTGTTTGAGGTCAGCAACCGCGCGGGCGCTGGTCCGATTAAGGTCGATGAAGGAAGGATCGAACGAGCTGAAGACCATCATTTCCTGTCGCGCACGTGTGACGGCAACATTCAGCCGGCGCCAGCCTCCCTCGCGATTAAGCGGGCCAAAATTCATCGACATTGTATTTGCGCCCGGCTCAGTCGGGCCGTACCCGATGCTAATTATGATCAAATCGCGTTCATCCCCCTGAACCGTTTCGAGGTTTTTAACCACAACAGGTTCTTCCAGTTCAGACTGGAAGAAGGGTTCAATTTCAGGGTGATGCTGTCTGGCACGGTCCAGCAGATCGCTGACTAGCTTTTGCTGTTCAGTATTCAGCGTGATAATGCCTATCGATCTGCCTGATGCAACGAACTCTTTATCAGTCAGTCGCTTCACCGTTTCAGCGACGATCGCTTCTGCCTCGACCTGATTATGACGTCCTTTCCCTTTAGAGTAGACGCCTGTAACCTTGCACCACTGGACAGCACTTTGCTTTGTTTCGGAAGCGGGGAACGTAATCAGGTTGCTGTCATAGTAGCGATGGTTGGAGAAGGTAATCAGGCTTTCATGACGGCTCCGGTAATGCCAGCTCAGGCTGTGGTTATACAGGCCGGCAGCAAGACACTCATCCAGAATGCTTTCCATATCTTCTTCAGTATCATCGTCCGTGTCATTAGCTGCACGATTAAAGAAGCTGGTTGGCGGCATCTGGCGGGGATCACCGGCGATTACCACCTGTTTGCCACGCGCCATGGTGCCGATAGCATCCCACGGGGCAATCTGTGATGCCTCATCGAAAATCACCAGATCAAACAAGGCTTGGTCGGAGGGCAGGAACTGGGCGACTGAAAGCGGACTCATCAGCATGCAGGGGGCAAGTTTGGCCATGGCATCGCCCATTTCGGCTGCCATCTGGCGTACCGGTTTATGACGACGGGATTTCTGTAGTTCATGTTTAAGCAGTGCAAAACCACTCTGCTTGCTGACCTCATTTTTTGCAGGAATGACGCCACATAAACGAGCACGGATATAGCGTACTGTCAGTTTGGCCAGACGATCGGTTTGAGCACGGTAAGCCTCAATATCACTCATGTGCTCAGCCGGCACAAAATTGTGCAGCAGCGGCTCTGAATCGATCATCCACGATGCAAACCAGCGGCAATAGGCAGTTTCAAAAATCTCTGCAGCGCTTATTTCTCCTGAGTTAAGATGGATCAGCGCGTTGATCACTGGCTGCAGGCCATGTGAAATCGCTTCCTCACGTACACGGCTCCAGTCACTCCAGGCTTTAAGAGCAGACTGATGTTGCAGGATATTGAGTGCGCAGTCACGCAGTGCCGGGAGCGATGGTTTGTCCTCAGCTGGTTTTATCAGATTGCAGAAGCTAACCTGTGCATCATTGAAATTGGCGATTGCTGTGCGCAGTTTCCGAGTCAGGGCGGAGATAACACCCTGCGAACCGAGAAGGTCATTGGCATCAATAATCAGATTTTTTACAGCAGTGCGGATCTCGACCAACTGCTGTGGCGAAGAAGCAAAACCACCAAGCGAATTGCGGATAGATTCTGCAAGTTCCAGGGTGGTCTGCAACTGTGCAACGTTGGTATCCAGCCCAGCCCATCCCGGCAGGGATAAAGTGACAGAGTTAAGCTCGGTCAGACGTTGCAGCAATGTCTGCAGAGTTTCAGCAATGGGGAGATCAACGGATAAGTCGGGAGCTGACGTTAGCGAGTATTGTCGGATAACTTCACCAATGACTTTCTTGCGGGCACTGGTCGCAAAGAACCAGAATTTTTTGTCAGCGACTTCAAGTGCGTTTCTGATCTGCGGAGCATTAACGTACTGCCAGCTGTTACCAGGGTAGGTAACTGACAGATTAGCCTTTGTCACTTCAATCTCTTTCAGGAGGTGAACGGCTTTATTCGCTGACTCTATACGGCTTGTGGCATCCGGTGCGAACATGAAATTCAGATCAATGCCGTAAGCTTCCGTCAATAATTCACAGAATGAAGTTAGTTGCGACAGCCTCTCGGGCTCAGTAGAGTCCAGAGTAACTCCCGTCGCCTTCAGTAATTCCTCGGTGGCGTTTTCAAGGTGATCGATGATTGCAGGCAATGAATTTGCTGCAGCAATGAGAGAAGACTGCCACCCATTGGTCCAGTCAGCCTGCGTGATGAGGTCAAAATGATCGCCGTGCTGTTTCCAGGTATCACGGTTCAGCTCCAGACGTTTTACTATCTCTCTGAACTGAGTCATCTCTGAAGAAGAATGCAAAGTCGATGCAGGCCAGCTAAAGTGCGGCGTGGCGCTACTTGCATCCCTGATAACCGTGCCCATTGCCTGATGGAGCGTTAAGCCATTTGGCCAGCGCAGATGGAGCAAACGGACAACCTCATTGAGTTTGTCTCGCAGGTGCTGCACCTTGGCCGCTTCTTCCTTCCACTCCGAGGTAGTCAGTAGATCACGCGCATCCCATGCCCGCTCTAGCTGTTTCAGAAAATCCATCTTGGACGTTTTGCTCGAGTGCAGTTCCAGACAAAATTCACCGAGTCCCTGAGCCTCAAGCCTGCGATAGACCACATCCAGTGCCGCTTTCTTCTCAGCAACAAAAAGTACGCGCCTTCCCAGCGCAAGATTATGCGCGATCATATTGGCTATGGTTTGCGACTTACCGGTACCGGGGGGGCCATCCAGAACAAAATCCCTCCCTTTTGCAGAGGCTACAACGGCGGCGATTTGCGAGGAATCTGCAGGCAGCGGTAGGAAAAGATCCTGCGTATTGACGTTGTCATCGAGTTCCTCAACGTTGATGACTTCTCCGCTCTTATCCAGAACGGCATTGTCCTGGCCGCGTTCGATGAGATACTTTACCAGCGCACTTTGCATCAACTGAGGTGCCCGATCGATTAGATCTTTCCACATCAGATATTTGGCAAAAGAGAATGTGCCAATCACGACATCACGGGTGACTTCGAAACCGGGTATGTCGCGCACAGCACGCCGTACCATATTCCAGATGCCATCCACATCAACACCACTTTCATCGGTGGGCAGATCGCCATCGAGGCCGTTAATTGTCAGAGCAAAGTCATTATGTAGCAGTTCAAGCAGAGTAAGGTTGAAGCGGGGCTCTTCTTCCAGCAAACGCATGGACACGCCCGAAAGTACACTTTTACGGTCAAGCTGAATCGGCAGTAGTATCAGTGGAGCTGAGTAACTTTTGGGATCATCAGCGGATTTTTTCCATTTAAGGAAGCCCACAGCGAGGAAAAGAGTGTTGGCACCACCTTCCTCCAAATCACTTTTCGATTTTCGATAGAGGTCGATTAGTGATGACTCGAGGCGGTATTTTTCCATTGCGGAGACGACTTCACCGCGTTCCAGCGCAATCTGGGCGTATTCTTCCCGCAGGTTCTCGTTTGTGAGCTGCTGATAAAGTTCGGCATCGCGGCCTCCACTCTCTAGATCAGGGAGCGGGACAATGCGAATGCGTTTGCCTTCAGCTAGCTTATCTTCAAGATGGCCCGGATTCGCACAGATCAAACGAATGCCTTTAGCGCTTTCAGGCAGGTGTAACAGGCGGTTACGGGTGGTTAAGTCCAGAAGTTTTCGTTGCCATTGTACAAGCCGGCCCCCAGCTTCTTTTTCGCCAGCTGTTTCAATATCAATGTCAACATCAGGGAGAGAGGGTGCGTCCTCAAACCCATGAGAAATAACCTCCTCAGCATCAGGCTGTCCTTCAAGGCGAGTGACACCCAGAGCCAGTGGCCGAATTTTCTGCATCCGCGCGCGACGCGAATCAATGGCTGCGTGAAAAACATCCTCGTTAAGATACTTTAACGCTTCATCAGATGCCTGAGTAAATGAAGGCGGGTGGGCTCTGGTCGCGAGAGTTGTCTCAAATACGACCATTTCTTTTAGGTCGACACGTTTGCGCACCGCAGAGACGTCTTCTGTCACTAGCTGCGAAAATTCCTGTGGTTGTAACCAGACGCCAGCAAACGCATGACCTTCACTGAGCATTAGCAGTGAATTCAAACCAATCTGTTCCAGTGCTGAAGCAAATAATAAGGTTGTATCCAGACAGGTCGCGACTTTTCCTTCCAGAATGATGCCTGGTGTGCGAATTTTCTGGCCATTCCGTTCAAAGCTGGCTGGGGGAAGGGCATAACTGATATTGAGGTTGCAGACAGCAGTCCAGAGAGCTGAGGTAATTTCCCAGACACGAGTTCTCGACTTGCTTTCATAACCATCAAGAGCGTCATTCTTGCCTGCACGGCGAAGGACATCAGAGGCTGCCTTGAGTACACGATCTACCGCCGGATCATTAGGAATGATAAATGAAGGGAGCAATTCAATCATTGCGCTGCCGCCCCATTCATTTTTCGCAAGTGCCTCAAGCGAATAATGAGTAATGAAGATTTCTTCCTCACCCTGGCACAAACTTATGGTGACTTCGCAGAGTACGCTTTCGGTCAGTTCGGCGAGCCATTTGGCATTAAGTTTGACATCCCGATCCCTGATATCCAGTGAAGTACCGGGAAGCAGGCGGTCGATATTCCATTTTTTATCTTCGAGCACGGCTGGCGCGGTCCGCAGATGCAGCGTCAGATCCTGAAATGTCTCTTCGGACTCATTATGCAAGATGAGCTCACGTAACAGCGGAACTGCATTCTGGTGTGATGTGAACCCCAGCTTGTGCGCGATACTCACCTGCGCTTTTATACCCATGAAACTAGTTCTCCTTAAGAGGAAATCACTCAAATATGCACAGTAGTGCTGACGACAGGAGACGCATTGAACAGGCAGAAAGCATCAGCAATTTGATTGCTCTGGCGGCGAGTATCAGAACAGGCGCGCAAGTACAGAAAGCATCATTCGCGGATTAGGTTGGGGGCGAAAGGTAGTGATTGTAAAAATCAATGCACGCTTCCTCTACCGTCAAGAGGTCGTCCCTAAGAATCATCTTAGTATTTTGCTAACATTAAAGTATAACGCGAACTGGATCTATAGATTAGGTCAGCCCAGTAATCTGAGGTGGGATAGCAATTTCAGAAAGATTTATGTTATTGATAAATATATTTTTTTCTTTCAGCCCTCGATTCACTTGTAACGATGAACAACAAAAAAAAACAAGAAAAGATGATGTTCGATATAATATTTTGAAAAATTCCTGGATAACAATTGAATATATCTCTTGACCTGTTCCCTGTTGTTGAACAAGGCACTATTTTAATCATACCTTTGTCAAACTGTGAACTTCCGCTATTCGCTCATAACGGACTGCGCTCACTTATTGCAGTGAGCGTTACCTTGTGTTTAATGCCAGCCTGGTATAGTCAGGTTGACAGTACCGGTTTCAGGTCTTCGTCATTAAAAACGGTTCCGGTCTTCAGGACGCCATAACACCAGTGCACCAGTTTCCGCATCAGCGCGCCAATGGCCACCATTTTAGGTTTACCCCGCAGGCACATCTCATCGTAAATATTACGCATTCGCTTATTGTAGATTTTTCCGCACAGGGCGGACATGTAAAGCTTCGCTCTCAACTGAGGGGGGCCGATTTTCGACATCCGCGGCCGGCGCCGGACCGATGTGCCTGAGCGTTTCTCGATCGGCACCACGCCCAGAAAGGCGGCAGCCTGCTCAGCCGATACAAAGTTATGGCTGCGAAGCACGATCAGCATATGCATCCCCAGCTGGGGACCAACCGATTTAATTGAGGTCAGCAGTGTATAATCACGCCTCAGTGCAGGGCTGGCTTTGATATGTGCTTTTATCTGCCGCTCGATATTACTTATCTCCTCGCGCAGAAGCTGCGCCATACGCCTGCAGGAACTGATAATATCTGCAGGTGTGTCTGTCGACAGGTATTTTTCCAGTCTGTTCTCCTCACGCAGGGCATCACCCAGCAGAACATCCCGCCGTCGCAGGAGTGCACCGAGATATCTGATTTCGGGTGCCGGCGGCTCCCAGCGGTGTGGCTTCTTAAGGAATGCGTAACAGGCCAGCATATACGCATCCACCTTATCCGTTTTTGTCATGATTCCCATGCCACGCGCAAACTCCCGACTACGGTGAGGGTTGGCCAGAGAAACCCGGAAACCGGCATCATGTAATTCAGTGGCCAGCTGTTTGTGATAAACACCGGTAGCTTCCATTACCACATGAACATCTTCCGGACTGCAATGTTGAAGCCTGAGCCAGCGAAGAATATTTTCAACTGAATGTCTGTTATTCTGGATGTTACGGGTTTTTATGCGTCCTTTGATACCGTCATAAAGCATGCAAAGATCCAGGGTGTTTTTACTTACGTCAATGCCGACTGGAAACATGGTCAAACTCCTCTCACATAAACCGTCACGCCTGTTAGCCTTGCACATACGGAGTCGAGCTCCCGGTAACCGTTCAACCTGATGTGCTGGCGTGAAAGGTGAAGCGGAGGGCCATGTGCTGCAAATCAAGGTTCAGCGGTGCCGACTTTTCTGACCTTAAGGGAAGGGGGCGGCTCACTCTGCTTCAGTGGTGGTAGCTAATCACCACAAACTGTTAGATACAAGGGAGGGGGTCGGTGAGGCAGAACCTGTCAACACAGTAGCCGGCTGCGCCGGGCAACGGCGCCACTCACTATCAGAGTTGTACTCAACTGCTGCTGGCGCCTCCATGCCGCAAAGCGGCATTCAGAGAACTTGCTCGTCAGTCCAGGCTGTGTATTCAATTCAGGGTGAACGGTTCCGAATCCTTTCTGCTTCCGGTTAAGATACATTCAGGTTCTCGAAAAATAAGGGAAAACGTTCGTAGTGAATCTGAAGGAAAAATCGGCCCATCTGGCGTGGTGCGAGCTGGTTGCGCTGGCATTAGGTAGGAAGAACGGCGATATAGTGTCGCCAGTACAGTAAAATCTCTTTCTCACCAGGTGGCTGGCGACGGCGCTGAAGCAACGTCGCTTTTCGTGTGATATTACCCCCGACATCGAGTGGCTTCTGAAACTGCTGTGTCTCATTGAACGTGAGCCTGCACTGATTAATACATTGCGCGGTATTCTCGCTTGAACAAAACCAGCCCCTTCGCGCTGACGGGCCTGGTTTTGTTCTTCGGTGTACAGTACACCGTCTGACGACGGATTGCCTCCCTTTACCTCGGTGCATAGCCCTCTTCCGCCAGTGTTTTCATATAAATGGACTAGGAAATAAATTATGCTGACTCATTATTTCTGGCCATAAAGGTTCTGGCAGTGCCATCTTTCGGGTCAACAAAGGTAATATCTTCAGGATCACGACGAGGGCTGGCCAATGACAGAAATATTACGGGTTCTTCAAGAAGGGTTGGTAATGCATGGACAACATTACGCTCGAAAAAAAGCACGTGGCCGGGGGCAAATTCGGCTTCGTCACGAGGATCTTCCATCCAGAGCGTCCCCATGAATCCCTGAATAACCTGACGCCGGAGGATCACCTGCTGATGGCTGAAAAACCGGAACTCTCAAAAAGTGCGTGGAACTAAAACAGGTGTGCATTACTCCACCTCATGTTGAAGAGACCAGACTGCATCAGAAAATTGCACCATAACTGAGCAAGCCGCATCCCATTGGTGCAAAAGTGTCTCCAAAAATAAATAATCCATTGATTTAACTGTGCTTTAAAAATGGCATGAATTTTTCATGTCGGGTATATGCAAGCAGGGGCAACCCTTAAGCCTTGAATCCATTAAATATCGACAGGTAATGAAGCCTGATTGTCCTAATAAGGACAATCAGGCTTTTTTATTAATGCAGAGAGCAAACATACGTGCAAACTATTGATATTGGAATTTTGCTTTCCACAGAAGGTACCTACAGCCACCTGGCGAACAGCACACTGCTTGGTGCGCGCCATGCCTTAGAGGAAATCAATGCCGATCCTGCTTATCCTTTTCAGCTGCGGGCCCGACATATCAACCCTGCGGGTGAACTCGCAGCCTACAGTGAAGCGGTGAGCACCTTTATCGCTCACGGCATCCGCCATATCTTCGGAACCATTACCTCTGCCAGTCGGAAGGAGATTATCCCGGACCTGGAGCAGCATAACCTGCTGCTGTGGTATGGCTGTCCTTACGAGGGGTTCGAGAGCTGCGAGCAGGTCGTATATCTGGGCGGTTGTCCGAACCAGACTCTGCTGCCACTCCTGCGGCTGGCGCTGGATATGTTCGGAAATCGCTCCTGGCTGATCGGCTCTAACTACGTCTGGGGCTGGGAAAGCAATCGTATCGCCCGTGAGGTAGTGGAAGGTTCCGGCGGTACGGTGGTGGGCGAAAAATATCTGCACCTGAGAAACAGCAACGTGACCGAGTTGATTGAGGCGATTCTCAGCACAGAGGTAGATTTTGTGCTCAATAACCTGGTAGGCGAAACCTCTTATGCGTTTCTGCGCGCACTGGACGAGGCCTGTCTTCGCGATCGGCGGACGTTAGCGGTGCTCAGCTGTAATTTTACCGAAGCCGAAGTCGCCGAAGTCGCGCCACTAAGGGCGGTACGTTTGCTTTCCTGCGGACCGTTTTTTGAGAGCGTCGATCTCGATTTTTGCGCGCGGCAGCACCTGCAACATGGCGCACAGCGCATCTCCCACTACTATATCGGCGGCTGGCGGGCAGTAAGGCTGTTTGCCAATAGCCTGCGCGAGGCCAGAAACAGCGAGCCGGGTGCGGTGCTGGCGGCACTGCATCGTCAGCACGACGTTGATTCTCCGGGCGCTCGCTCAGTAATGGCTCGAAACAACCACGCCTGTTTGCCCTGCTACATCGCTGAGTTGCAACAAACTTGCTTTCAGATACTGCATCGCGAACCGCTGCCGGTTATGCCCGATCCCTATCTCTCCGCGACCGAGTTACGTGAAAGCCGAACGGTTGCAGCCAGACCTGCTCTGAGGATTGTTAAATGAAAACGCTGCTGTCCCCGGATTTAGATGCTCAGCCGCTCCTGCTGGTAGACTGTGAAGCAAGGAGTCGCGAAGCGCTGGAAAAAAACCTGACGCGGATGGGTATCCGCTGGCACCACCTGACCGGAGATGAGGCTTTACCTCCTCTCACCCCCTGTGCAGTACTGGTGGAACTGGAGGCATTCGCCAGCCCGCTAACCCTGAGCCAGATCAATCTGGCGGGAATACCGGTGATCGCGCTGACCTCACATGAGGGACTTTACCAGGTACAGCGCGCGCTGGAGTTAGGGGCAACAGCGCTCCTTACCAAGCCTATTACACAGCGAGCCATCTATACCACCCTGATGATGGCAGTGGGGCTGCGTCAGCAGTTGCATGACATTCAACAGCAACAGATGCTACTGCGCCAGCGTCTGGCAGCAATGCCGCAGATTACCCAAGCTCTGGCGGCCCAGATGCAAGCGGAAAGTATTGATGAACAACAGGCATGGGTTCGCCTGCGCTCGGAATCAATGTGTACGAACCAGTCGGTGGCACAGGTGGCGCAGAAGTGGCTGCTACGAATGTCGTCCGGCAAGCGGGGAGCACAATGAATAGAGTCGGATATTTTCTGCGCCGGCCAGCCCTGCTGCTCTCGCTGCTGTTTATTCTCCTGGTGGTGATGAGCGCGCTGTTTGCCCCCTGGCTCACCCCCTTCGATCCCGATGAACAGTTTGTCGAGGGACTGAGCCTGGAAGGCGCACCGCTTTCTCCCAACAGCACTTACTGGCTGGGAACCGATCTGCTGGGACGCGATCTCTTCTCGCGTTTAATTTACGGAGCTCGTACTTCGTTACTCATCGGTGTTGTCGCCAACGGCACTGCAGTACTGATCGGCGTCCTGGTAGGGCTTAGCGCAGGTTATCTGCAGGGGCGTATCGGAGGGCTGCTGATGCGCTTTACCGATCTGATGATGGCGTTTCCCGCACTGCTGCTGGCGATTGCCCTGGCGGCGATTTTCCAGCCAAGTGTCTGGATCGTGTCCCTGGTGATCGCCATGGTGAACTGGGTGCAGATCGCCAGGGTTATCTACGCCGAAACTAGCGCGCTTAGCGCCCGCGACTTTATCGCCGTGGAACGCACCCTGGGGGCCGGAACGTTGCGTATTCTCGGCGTGCATTTAATTCCACATCTGGCGCCAACGGTGCTGGTCTGGGCCACACTAGGCATCTCCACCACAGTCCTGCTGGAAGCTACTCTATCGTTCCTCGGGGTGGGGGTACAGCCGCCAACGCCGAGTTGGGGCAACATCATCTTTGAAAGCCAGAGCTATTTTACTTCGGCTCCCTGGCTGGTGTTCTTTCCCGGCGCGGCGATTGTGCTGCTGTCGCTCTCTTTCAATATCGCTGGTGACGCCCTGCGCGACGCCCTCGATCCCGGCTTAAAAGGACGAAACTAATGCTATTTCTGGGAAAACGTCTGTTGCATGCCGGGCTGATCCTGCTTGGCGTTACGTTGATCTGCTATTTGCTGCTGTTTATGTTGCCCGCCGATCCAGCGCGCCAAATCGCCGGGCGCAGTGCCACGCCGGAAGTAGTCGAAAACATCCGCCATCAGTTGGGGTTGGATCTGCCGTTTTATCAGCAATATTGGCGTTATCTGCAGGGGCTGCTGCACGGCGATCTGGGACGCTCGTTTATTCAGCGCAGCGAAGTGAGTGAACTGGTTTCCGCCCGTATCGGGCCGTCACTGCAGCTGATGGCGGCGGGTATTCTCTGCGAGTTGGTACTGGGGATCGCCCTCGGCACCCTGGCGGCGTTAAATCGCGGCGGGCTGGCGGACCGGCTTCTGATGGCGCTCTCCTTTATCGGTGTTTCGGCGCCGCAGTTCATCGCCGCGATGCTTTTTCTCTATCTTTTCGCCGTGGTACTCAACTGGTTCCCGATGGGAGGCTATGGCGGCTTCAGCCATCTGGCGCTACCGGCGCTAACCCTCGGCCTGCTCGGCAGCGGCTGGTATTCACGCATGTTGCGCTCGTCGATGATTGAGGTGCTGCATCAGGATTTTATCCGTACCGCGCGGGCCAAAGGGCTGGGCCGAACCCGCGTACTGCTGCGTCACGTGCTGCCGAATGCCGTGCTGCCGCTAATTCCGATGATAGGCATTGATATCGGCATTTTTATGGGCGGACTGGTGGTAGTCGAATCGGTCTTTGGCTGGCCGGGTATCGGTCAGCTGGCCTGGCAGGCGATTCAACAGGTGGATATCCCGGTGATTGTCGGGGTAACCACCGTGTCAGCGGTTGCCATTGTTGGCGGCAACCTTATTGCGGATCTGGTGCTGCCGTGGGTCGATCCGCGCATTGATGTCAAAAAGTAGCAGGGGAAGATGATGAAAAATGCGTTATTGACAATGGCGGTGGCCGCGGCCTGTTTCTCTTATGGCGCGCAGGCTGACGAGAAGACCGGCGGCGATATCGTGGTGACCTACCAGAACGACGTGGCGACCCTCGATCCGGCCATTGGCTATGACTGGCAAAACTGGTCGATGATCAAAAGCCTGTTCGACGGCCTGATGGACTATCGTCCCGGCACCACCGAGTTGGTGAACGACCTGGCGGAGAGCTACGCCATTTCCGAGGACGGCAAGGTCTACACCTTTGTGCTACGCAAAGGGGTGAAATTCCACAACGGCCGCGAGGTCACGGCGGCGGACGTGAAATATTCTCTGGAACGCACAGTCAACCCGAAAACCCAAAGTCCGGGCGCCGGGTTCTTCAGTCCCATCGCGGGCTATGACGAGGAGGCCAGCGGTAAAAGCACGACCCTGAGCGGTATCGAGGTCGTCGACGATCATACGGTAAAAATCACTCTGAAAGAGCCCAACGCCACCTTCCTGCATGTGCTGGCGCTGAACTTTGCCTCGGTGGTTCCCCGTGAGGAGGTGGAGAAATGGGGCGCCGACTTCGGCAAGCATCCGGTCGGCAGCGGCGCGTTTGAGCTCCAGGAGTGGAAGCTGGGCCAGGAGCTGATCTTCCGCAAAAACCCGAACTACTTTAAAGCCGGCGTGCCGCGGCTGGATCACATAAAGTTCGAAATGGGACAGGATCCCTCGGTCGCTCTGCTGCGGCTGGAAAAAGGCGAAGTGGATATTGCCGGCGACGGCGTACCACCCGCACAGTTTCTGTCGTTTAAAAACAACCCGGCCTATAAGGGCCTGATGGTCACCGGCGACCAGTTGCAGACCGGCTACGTGACGATGAAAACCACGCTGCCGCCTTACGATAATCTCAAAGTCCGCCAGGCGGTGAACATGGCGGTCAACAAAGATCGCATCGTGCGCATCATTAATGGACGCGCGGCGCCGGCCAACCAGCCACTGCCACCCGCCATGCCCGGTTATGACAAGGCATATCAGGGTTTCAGCTACGACCCGGCAAAAGCGAAGCAACTGCTCAGCGAAGCGGGTTTCCCCAACGGTTTTGCTACCGAACTGTACGTGATGAATACCGATCCGCAGCCGCGTATCGCCCAGTCTATCCAGCAGGATCTGGCCAAAGTGGGCATCCACGCCAGCATCAAATCCCTGGCGCAGGCGAATGTGATTGCGGCGGGCGGCTCCGCCAGCCAAGCGCCGATGGTCTGGTCCGGCGGCATGGCGTGGATCGCCGATTTCCCGGATCCCTCCAACTTCTATGGCCCGATCCTCGGCTGCGCCGGGGCGGTAGAGGGCGGCTGGAACTGGGCGCGCTACTGCAACAAAGCGCTGGACGCGCAGGCGGCCGCGGCGGACAGCATGGTGAAACCCGACCAGCAGGACGCGCGCATTGAAGCCTGGCGCAAAATCTTCATCACTGCAATGGATGACGCGCCCTGGGTGCCGGTATTCAACGAGAAGCGCTACACCGTACATTCCGCACGCATGGGGGGCGAGGACGCGCTGTATGTCGATCCAGTGCATGTACCAGTCAACTACGACTATATCGGACTGAAATAATTTGATGGCGCCGGGACGGCGCCGCTGCTTAAAGGAGAGTCAGGATGTGCCAAAATTGTCTGGTGAAGACCATTCATCATGCTCAACATCATTTCGGCTGGGATAACAGCCTGAGCCCGGTCCTGCACGTAGCTTCCGGCAGCCAACTGGAGTTTCACTGCCTGGATGCGGCTAACGGCTGGTTCAACGCCGGTTCTACCGCAGCGGATATCCCAACGCTGCCGTTTGATAAGCTCAACCCGGTCAGTGGCCCGGTCTATGTGGAAGGCGCTCAGCCGGGCGATGCGCTAAAGGTGACGCTGGAATCCTTTCGTCCCAGCGGCTTTGGCTGGACTGCGAATATCCCGGGCTTTGGCCTGCTGGCCGATCAGTTTTCTGATCCGGCGCTGACGCTGTGGCAATATGACCGCCAGGGCTTAACCCCCTGCGCCTTTGGCCGATATGGCCGCGTACCGCTGAAACCCTTCGCCGGTACCCTCGGCGTCGCTCCCGCCGCCGCGGGCCATCATTCGGTGGTGCCGCCGCGCCGCGTGGGCGGCAATCTGGATATTCGCGATCTGGCCGCTGGCTGCACATTATGGCTACCGGTGGAAGTAGAAGGCGCGTTGTTTTCTATTGGTGACACCCACGCCGCGCAGGGCGATGGTGAAGTCTGCGGCACGGCGATTGAAAGCGCGATGGACGTGGTGGTGAAGCTGGAAGTAGTTAAAGATATGCCGCTGAAAACGCCGCGTTTCGCCACCCCTGGCCCAGTGACCCAACATCTGGATCGGCACGGCTACAGCGCCTTCACCGGCATTGGCCCTGACCTGATGACCGCCGCCCGCGACGCGGTAAGCTATACCATCGATGCGCTGTGCCGCGAACAAGGGATGTCGGCGGAAGAGGCCTATATGCTCTGCTCCGTGTGCGGCGATCTGCGCATCAGCGAAATCGTCGATCGGCCTAACTGGGTGGTGTCGTTCTATTTTCCCAACAGCGTGTTTAATTAGGAGCGTTATGTCAGCAGTCCTATTTCCGGCGCCGCTGCTCTCGGTCGAGCGCCTGTCGATCCAGTTTGGTACACAGCGGGTGGTGGATGACGTCAGCTTTGCGCTCTGGCCGGGAAAAACTCTGTGCATTGCCGGCGAGTCGGGCAGCGGTAAATCGCTGACTTCGCTGGCGATCATGGGTTTGCTTCCGGAGGAGGCACAGATTCCAGGCGGCGCGATTATTTTTGATAACCAGGATTTGCTCAGCCTACCGGAGCGGCAAATGCAGCTGCTGCGCGGCAAGTCGGTTGCCATGATTTTTCAGGAACCGATGACCTCGCTCAATCCGCTGATGACGGTGGGCCAGCAGCTGGAAGAGACGCTGCAACGCCACGAAGTGCTGGGCCGCCGTGAACGGCGCAGCCGGGTCAGCACGATGCTGGACGCGGTCAAAATCAGTCATGTGGAGAAGCGCCTGCAACAGTATCCGCACGAGCTTTCCGGCGGTATGCGCCAGCGGGTGATGATCGCCATGGCAATGCTGTGCCAGCCACAGGTGCTGATTGCCGATGAGCCGACCACGGCCCTCGACGTCACTATTCAGGCGCAGATCCTCGAGTTGATGCGCGAACTGCAGCAGGCGTTTTCCACCAGCCTGCTGTTGATCACCCACGATATGGGAGTGGTGGCAGAAATGGCCGATGATGTGCTGGTCATGAGTCACGGCAAAATAATGGAGCAGGCTCCGGCTAAAACGCTGTTTACCTCGCCGCAGGCGGCTTATACCCGCCAGCTGTTGCAGGCGGTACCGGTGCTGGGCCAGGCGCCCGCGCTGGCGCCGGTCGAGGCGACGCGACCGTTGCTCAGCGTCCGCGACCTCAGCGTGCGCTTTCCGGTGCGCGGCGACGGCCTGCGCGTGCGTCGCGAAGTCCATGCCGTCGATGGCGTCAGCTTCGATCTTTTCCCCGGCGAGACGTTGGGCATCGTCGGTGAAAGCGGCTGCGGTAAATCGACGACGGCAAAAGCGCTGATGAATATGGTGCCATTTAGCGGCAGCGCGCAGCTTAACGGACAGGAGCTGCACGGCCTGAAGGACGAGGCGTTAAGAGCGGTACGCCGCGATTTGCAGATGGTGTTTCAGGATCCCTGGGCGGCGCTCAATCCGCGCAAAACTATTTTCGACCTGGTTGGGGAGCCGCTGCTGATTCATGAGCAGATGCCCGCAGTACAGCGCACGGAGCGGGTGGCGCAGCTATTGCAGCAGGTCGGCCTGCCAGCGGAAGCGATGCGGCGTTATCCGCACCAGTTTTCCGGCGGCCAGCGCCAGCGCATTTGTATTGCCCGCGCGCTGGCGCTGAACCCGAAAGTGATCATCGCCGATGAATCGGTTTCCGCGCTGGATGTTTCAGTACAGGCGCAGGTGCTGACGCTGCTGGAAGATTTGCGTCAGCGCTATCGGCTCAGCTATCTGTTTATTTCCCATGATATGGCGGTGGTGGAGCGCATCTGCCACCGGGTAGCGGTGATGTTTGGCGGCCAGCTCGTGGAGATCGGCCCACGAGATCGAGTGTTGCACCATCCGCAGCATCCTTATACTCAGCACTTGCTCAGCGCCGTTCCTATACCTGACGTTCAGCAAAGACGGCAACCCCGAGCCACCAGCGCAATGCCGATAAGACCAGAACCGATCAAACCCATCGGCTATCAGAGAGTACCGCAGCGCTTTACCGATTTTGGCGACGGGCACCTCGTCGCCTGCTGAACAAAAAAGCATTCAAACCGGCGGATTTCCGCCGGTGGCAACACTGTTGCCACACAACTCGACGAGAGGCCATTAAACTGGAAAAGTTAGCACATAGCAGGACATAGAGCCGGTCTAAAATGCCCTAAATGCAACGTACCGTATCTTTTATTGTTAGACAAAACCGGAGGTAAACATGCTTAAACCGTCTTCTCCCTAGTGGTGTGATCTCACCACGCGGGAATTCAGTAAACTGGATATGGCGAATATCGTCGCCGTACTACCTATTTGCGCCGTAGAACAACACGGAGCTCATCTGCCGGTTCGGGTGTTTGCTGCCATTAATGCCAGCATTATTGAGCGAGCTGTAGAATTACTACCTGCCAATTTACCGATGCTGGTGTTGGCCACTTTGCCTGTAGGTAAATCTGACGAACACCTAGCTTACCCTGACACACTTTCGTTGCCATATGATGTTCTGGGGAAAGTGTGTTTTGAAATGGCTAAAAGCGCCTGGCGCACAGGTATTCGCAAGATCGTTTTCTGGAATTCACAAGGCGGCCAGCCCTAATTGATGGAAATGGTTTGTCGCCAGCTGCGCATTGAATTGGAGATGTTTGCCGTCGGTGCCAGCTGCTTCCGCCCCAAGACCTCCGAGGTGTAAGGCGCGTTGAATATCGGGAAGAACCGGCCCGAGGCTCGTAATGGGGGCGCGCAGATTCGCGCCAATCAGCACAATGCTGACGTACAAGCCCCAGCGGGAAGTTGTCCTAGTGGGGTTGGAGGGGGAAAGCGCAGAAGACACGGCAACCTCATAACATCAACGAGCCACAAGTGACGTAGCCCTAGTGATGCGTTGGTTGACGTTAACGCTTACGCGAGATTCGGAAGATAGGAGACGGATCCGTATATCACCACATCCCTTAAAACCCGGCGATCAAACCAGCGCCGGACCGGAGTGTCCTTGACTACACCTCGCCCGAAAGGGCGAGATAGCGGGGTAGAGCTAACCAGGACAGGGGGCAAACGGGCAGAATTTATAGTCCGGTAACCGGCTACGTCGGGCTTTCGGCGCCATTTGACTCCACAGACGCATGTAACCTCATCTGGCGCTTCCATGCCGCAAAGCGGCATTCAGAAGACTGGCTGCGCACTGCTCGCCAGTCCGGGCCTGATGTTCAGTCCAGGGGCTACGGTTCCGGATGAAACCCGCTTCCGGTTAAGATATAACTAGCAGCATGCAGGCCGGACCTCGATCCTCATAGCCATCAATCTAGATAACAATCCAAGGGAACATCAACAAGGGCTTCCCCCGAGACGTACATCTCAAGTTAGCTACTACATATGTTGTTATTGCAAGCTTAAAATGCCACCTGATTCAGCCAGTTAGAAATGTCACCTTAATTGATGTGGAAAAATGAGAATCTGTCAGTAAGAGGGTGGATATCAAAGAGATCTGGCCTTCAAGAGCACACCAGATAAATGGGACGGGAGCATTAACTAAACAGTAATCAGCTCTGCAATTTTTTGAATCGCCACGGGTTTAACTGACACCTCGGAGTCATTTAAGATGACTTAAAGAGAGGTGCCTATGAGCGGTAAGCGTTATCCCGAAGAGTTTAAAATTGAAGCAGTCAAACAGGTTGTTGATCGTGGTTATTCTGTTTCCAGCGTTGCAACACGTCTTGATATCACCACCCACAGCCTTTACGCCTGGATAAAGAAGTACGGTCCGGATTCTTCCACTAATAAAGAACAGTCAGATGCTCAGGTTGAGATCCGCGTCTCCAGAAAAAGCTGAAGCGGGTTACCGACGAACGGGACATATTAAAAGTACTTCGCAAAGCTGTCCGACTGAGGTACGCCTTTATCCGTGACAACACCTGTTGCTGGCCTGTTCGCCTGCTCTGTCGGGTGCTGGATGTTTATCCCAGTGGCTTTTACTCCTGGCTTCAGTAGCCGCATTCACAACGCCATCAGGCAGACCGGAGACTGACAGGACAGATTAAACAGTTCTGACTGGAATCGGGATGCGTCTATGGTTATCGCAAGATCCATCTGGATCTGCGGGACAGCGGGCAACAGTGCGGAGTCAACAGAGTCTGGCGACTGATGAAACGTGCCGGGATAAAGGCTCAGGTCGGATACCGGAGCCCGCGAGCACGTAAAGGCGAGGCCAGTATCGTGTCGCCCAACAGGCTCCAGCGACAGTTCAATCCGGATGCTCCGGATGAACGTTGGGTAACGGACATCACCTACATCAGGACCCACGAAGGCTGGCTGTATCTTGCCGTGGTTGTTGATCTGTTCTCACGCAAAATTATCGGCTGGTCAATGCAATCCCGGATGACAAAGGCCATTGTCCTGAACGCATTGCTGATGGCTGTATGGCGGCGTAATCCCCAAAAACAGGTGCTGGTTCACTCTGATCAGGGCAGTCAGTACACAAGCCATGAGTGGCAGTCGTTCCTTAAATCACACGGCCTGGAGGGCAGCATGAGCCGTCGCGGTAACTGCCACGATAATGCGGTTGCAGAAAGCTTGTTCCAGTTGCTGAAGCGTGAACGGATAAAGAAAAAGATCTATAGAACGCGGGAAGAAGCCCGCAGCGATATTTTTGATTACATCGAAATGTTTTATAACAGTAAGCGTCGGCATGGTTCGAGTGATCAGATGCCACCGACGGAATTTGAAAATCAATATTATCGACGGCTCAGAAGTATCTAGATTATTCGTGGCGATTCAAGTAGCTAAATTAAGTTAACTAGTTTAGACCTGATGGGATGTTATACTTTGGTAGGTAATTGATTTACAACAGTGATGTTATGTTTAAAATGATGAAAATATTAAGTAGTCTGCAGTAAATGTCCGCTCATAGATTATATCGGGGAAATGAGCGGTGTGTGACAGGCAAAAGGGAGTGTATTCAGCGCCACCGACATCGTGGCGCTGGCAATAATGTTAGCTAAATCTTTCCGGGCGGAAGGTCGCCAGCATCGGGTGTTTGACGCCGGTGAGTATCTCCTGCGTCAGTATCTCGCCGAGGATTAACGCCAGCGTGGCGCCGGAATGGGTGAAAACGACAAAACAGCCGGGAACGTTCTGCAACTCGCCGACCACTGGTTCGCCATCTCCTGGAATGGGCTTCAGACCAATTTTCCAACTGTTGGCTGTTAACGGCTCGCCGTCACCTATCAGGCTACCCGCTTCCGCCATCAACTGGTTAATGACAGATGTATCAATGCTGTACTGCCCGTCAGCCTGAGCGACGATATGCTCTTCATACCAGTCATGATCGACGGCGATAGTGTTGCCAGGGTTAGGGCGGACCGCAGCGCGTGGTGTATTCAAGACCACCTGGAGTGCGTGATCGCAGGGTTGGCTGGTCACCAGCATTGAGACCGGAGAGCTATTGGGTATCTTCACACCGAGTGGGGCAACCACTTCCGGCGTCCACGGGCCACACGCCACCAGTACCTGATCGGCCTGCAGCTCACCGAATTTTTCACTGCGAATGCCGCTGGCCCGGCCGTCTTTGGTTATCACGCTGGCTTTACCAGCGTGCTCAACGACTTCTCCGCCCAGCGCACGAAATGCCTGCATCAGATGCTCAACCAGATGCGGCAGACTGACCCAGCCTTCACCCAGATTTGCAATCGCGACCTGACTCAGGCTGGCCGGATTCACCTGCGCATCGACATCACCGACCGTGGCGTGATTGATCAGCTTTGAGTCGTAGCCCTGCGCTTTTTCATAGTCATGACGCGCTTTGGTGCCCGCGACATCGTCTGCGGCCCAGTAAATAGCACCATCGAAACGCAGCCAGTCAAGCTGTGGATGGCGGGCAAATAGCGTGCGATAGCGGTCAATACCCGCCATCCGCAGCGCATGATAAGGCTGCGAACGCTCACCAGCTGAGTTGAGCCAGGAGAGGGAACGGCCGGTGGCGCCTGAGCAGAGCGCCGCTTCCGTCACCAGTGTGACTTGCGCGCCCGCCTGCGCCAGCTGCCAGGCGGTTGAGACTCCGAGAATGCCGCCACCCAGCACGATGACGGTTTTTGCCACGGTTTTGTCAGACATCATTTATTCCTTCTGTTAAAAAATGTTCGCCCTCAGGCAATACGTACGCGATGCTGCCGATGGAGTTGCTCAATAAGCTGTAAAACACTGAGCGCTTCACGTGCATCAACCGGCGGCGGCCCGCCGTGTAACAGCGCGTGGGCTAACAGCTGATAGAAAGCGGGGTAGTGGCCACGTTCAATGGGCACCGTTGTGGTTGCCCCGACCGTGCCGGCCCGGGCAAAATTACCTGCCGGCGTGACGCCGTACTGGCTATCGGTGGGCGACATGCCAGCCGCCAGCTGCGGCTCCTGATTATCCAGCCCCCAGTGGGTGAAAGCGCCTTTGCTGCCCAGCAGGTGGAAGCGCGGCGCATTCAATGCCGCCTGACCATTCATCCACAGCCGGGAACGCACCCCGTTGTGATGCAGCAATGAGACGAAACTGTCTTCGTCACTGTCCGGCTGAGGCCCGGAATGGCGTGCCAGCTCCGCCGTGGCGTGGACTACCGGGCCAAATAGCTGCATGGCCTGGTCAATCAAATGGCTTCCGAGATCCAGCAACAAACCGCCGCCCTGCGCAAGAGTGACGCTGTCACGCCAGTTGCCAAATCCCTGCGGTCGCCACCACTCGAAACGCGACTCAAAACTTCTTACGGTGCCAAAGGCTTCCTGTTTTACCAGGCGCTGTAATGTCAGAAAGTCACCGTCCCAGCGTCGGTTATGAAAAACGGTGAGCAAGGTATTAGCCTGCTGCGCTGCGGCGATCATCATTTCGGCCGCTTGTACATCTGCTGCAAACGGCTTATCCACCACCAGATGGATAGCACGCTGGCTGGCCTGCACAGCCTGCTCCGCATGTTGCGCCGGCGGCGTGGCCAGCACGATGAGATCGATGCTAATCTCGCCGCCATCAATTGCCTTAAGCAACGCCGGCCAGTCCGGCAGCACCCACGCCTGTGGGTAACGTTGCTGCGCCGTCGCTACGCGTTGGGCATCGCCAGTGACGATGACGTCGAGACGATAGTCGGTGTTAGGGGTAATCAGCGGCGCATGAAACACGCTGCCGGCGACGCCAAAACCCACCAGAGCCGTGCGGATTGGGCCTCTAACCTGTTGATGTGGCATCACAGTACCTCCGACAGAAAACGCTGCAGGCGTGCAGATTGCGGGCGGTCAAAGATTTGTTCTGGTGTGCCGGCTTCTACAATCTCGCCTTCATCCATAAACACTACCTGGTCTGCCACGCGCCGGGCGAAGCCCATCTCATGCGTCACTACCACCATGGTCATGCCTCGCTGGCACAAATCAGCCATTAGCGTCAGAACACCTTTCACCAGCTCAGGATCGAGTGCCGAGGTTGCTTCATCGAACAGCATCACTTCCGGCTCCATCGCCAGCGCACGTGCTATCGCCACCCGCTGTTGCTGGCCACCCGAGAGGTCGCGCGGACGGTGATCGGCTCGCTGAGCAAGGCCAACTTCGGCCAGCCGCTGGCGGGCAATCTCCAGAGCCTCGGCTTTCGGGAGGCCTTTCACTTTCCACGGTGCCAGCGCCACGTTTTCCAGCGCGCTATGATCGGGAAAAAGGTTGAAATGCTGAAATACCATGCCAATCCTCAACCGTAGCGAATCGGGCTTATCCTTCAGGACAGATCGCCCGGCCAGTAATACATCCCCTTTCTTCGGCTCATGCAGGCGATTGATGCCACGCAGTAAGGTGGATTTTCCCGATCCCGAGGGACCGATGATGCAGGTGGTGGTGCCAGGTTCGATGCTCAGCGACACATTACGCAGCACCTCAATCGGGCCGTACGCCAGGGTCAGATTGCACAGCTCCAGGCTCGCGCCGTGAAACGCAGAAGGTATAGCCATATTAATGTCCTTGCTCGCTGGTAAGGGAGACCGAGACCGCCGGAACCACATTGCGCTTTTGCTGCACTTCATCGAGCTCCTTCAGGCCGCTTTGTGGCGCAGTGGCGCGACGCCGTCCGGTACGGTAGCGGATGTCGATATAGTTCACGGCGTGGGTGAGCGGCACGGTGATCACCAGATAGAACAGCCCGGCCAGCATCAGTGGAGACAGGTTGCCGCTCAGCACGGCAGCATCCTGACCGACCCGGAACAGCTCACGCTGACCGGTCATCAGGCCCAGCAGATAAACCAGCGACGAGTCTTTGATGATGGCGATGAACTGATTGACAATCGCAGGTAATACGCGGCGGATGCCTTGCGGAATGATCACCAGGCGCATCGCCCGGCCATAGCTCATTCCCAGTGCCCGGCACGCTTCCATCTGCCCCTGTTCCACGCTCTGAATACCGGAGCGGAAAATTTCGCCCATGTAAGCGCTGGCAATCAGGCTCAGGGCAAAAATGCCCAGCGGATAAGGAGTAGGGCCAAACAGCTGATAGCTAAACCGCGCCAGGCCCTGACCAATCAACAAAATGGTGAGGATGGATGGCAAGCCCCGAAACAGATCGGTATACAGCCGCGCGGGCACGCGCAGCCAGCGGGAGGGCGAGATGCCCATCAGCGCCAGTATAAGGCCGAATAGCGTGCCCAGCACGGTGGCTGCTACAGAGATAATGATGGTGTTAACCAGTCCGGTTGCCAGCAGCTGAGGCAGGACGTCCATCATCGATGGAATATCAAAAAACGTACGGGAAAGAATAGTGATCAGATCCATAGCCGATTCTCGGTTGCGGGTGACGGACATGTGCCGTCAACGGATGCAGTCTCACGCATAATGATGCGCAGGGTTATTGGCCACCGGGCAGATACTGTTGCGGCATTGGCGAACCAGGGAACCATTTCTGGTACAGCTGTTTCCAGGTTCCATCCTGCATCGCTGCTTTGATGGCTTTATCCAGCGCAGCTTTGAACTCAGGCTTACCTTTGGCGATGGCGACGCCCGCAGGTGTGTCAAAAGAAGGGATGTTCGCCGCCGTGACCAGCCTGAAGCGGGTGGTATAATCTTTGGCCGCTTCGTAGTCGAGGAACATGGCATCGAGCGTGCCGTTGTTTAGCGCGGACACCGCTGCGTTGTTATCGGGGAAACGCACCAGATCGGACTGTTTGAAATGCTGCAGCGCATAGTTCTCCTGCAGTGTGCCCTGAATCACCCCAACTCGTTTATGCGCCAGGGTTTCAACGTTCTTCACGCCTGAATCACTGCGGGTCAGCACAGTTAGATAGCCCGCGAGATAGCCAGTAGAGAAGTCGACTGTTTTTTCACGTAGCGGCGTGATTCCAATGGCGGCGACACCGGCATCATACTGACCATTTGCCACAGCCGGCAGGATGGCGGAAAAATCCTGACCGATAAAGTCCACCTGTTCAATACCCATGCGATGTGCCACGTTTTTGAAGAATTCGACATCAAAACCAGTAAAATTGCCGTTTTTATCGGTGAAAGTGTAGGGCTTCGAGTCTCCCAGGCTGGCTACACGTAGATGACCGGGTTCGATCAAACCCCAGGGATTGCTGTCATTAGCGGCGTATGCACTCCAGCAGGCTGAAGCCAGCATAGCTGAGCCGAACAGAGCAGCGGTCAGATGATTGAAGCGTTTGTGCGATGTCATAAGGCTCTTCCGTTTTTGCAGGTGAAACTTCAGAGTTCGCCAAGCCGGTTTATAATTATTGAGACCGGTCTCAACGAGGTGTAAAATAAGACAGATCTTGGCGTTGAGACCGGTCTCATTTGGATGTATTGATATTAAGCACACGCTGTCAGCAGCGTCAATAATGTTGTTATCAACTTGTGATTCTAAATAATTATGACCAATGAAAATGCTCGTTTACGAAGCCCAACCGTCGCCGACGTCGCCCGCGAAGCCAATGTTTCCAAGGCTCAGGCGGCACGTGCCTTGGGCGGATATGGTTCAGTGAGTGATGACGTGCAGACCCGGGTGAATCAGGCAGCTGAAGTGCTGGGATACAGGCCGAACGAGTTGGCCCGCAGTATGAACACCGGCCGATCTAATACCATTGGGGTAATTGTCGGCGACATTGAAAACCCGCATTTTGGCCTCGCGCTGCGCGGAATGGCGGACGTTGCGCGACAGGCGGGATTTCACTTGCTGCTGAGCAACAGCGATGAAACTCTGGACGAGGAGCGGGAGGCCGTGCGCGTGATGCTGGATAAGCGCGTCGATGGCATCATCGTCGCGCCGTGCAGCTCACTGTTTGAGGATAACGAACATCTTCGCCAGGTGCTGGCAGAAGGGCGTTCATTAATGATGTTTGACCGGGCAGTTCAAGGGATGGAGGTGGAGACCGTCCAGGCGAACTTTGTTACAGTGGCTAAACAGGCCACGGAGCTGTTACTGGCGGCCGGGCATCAACGTATTGCTTATATCTCCAGCATGCGCTGCGCTACACCTTATTCGCCGACCATCACGTTGGGCCCAACGCCGGTTGCGCAACGTGTTAGCGGAATGATTGACGCCTACCGGGCCGCGGGTAGGGAGCTGGATCCGGCGCTCATTCGGCTTAATGCACTCAGCGAAGCCACCATTGAGCAGATACTGACTGAACTACTTGCGCTCGCCGAGCCACCGAGCGCGCTGATTGCCTCGGACAACCTGATTGCGATAGGCATCCTGCGTGGTCTGACCAAACGTGGCCTGCGCGTACCCGAAGATATCTCTTTTCTGATGTACGATGATTTTCCCTGGACCGAGCTGATGTCACCGCCGCTGACTGTGGTCGCCCAGCCGGTATATGAAATGGGACGCGAAGCCGCGCGCCGATTGATTTGCCAAATCCGCAAGCAATCCGCCGGCACCTTACCTACGTTTGATAGCTGGATGGTAGTGCGCGGCTCGGTAGGGGGAAATTCATCCGCTGGGTGATATTGTGCCGATACGGGTTTGTGATAATTCCAGTCAGCTATTTTTTGGGGCGCCATAAATGGTGGCCCTATAGTGAATTGCAGAGTTTTGTTCCTTGATGCGCACCATAGAGATACGAAGAAAGCAAGGTGAGCATCACATAGATATAGTAGAGTCGGTAAATGCGTTTGTGATTATCCCGCCTGAGCATGACGTGAACCCTGCGGTAGCCATAGTTAACCCGGGTTTCGGTGTTCTCCCTGATACGGAGGCGCAACGCACTGTCGTCTACTGCTACAGAACGGTAGCGGAAAGATCTGCGGCTGACTCGTAGCGAAAAACAGACCTGCCTCTCACTGGTTCCGTAGCGTGCCTGCAGGTCTCGGCCCCATTCGTGCAGACGCGCCAGCGTCAGTTCTTTTTTGCCAGCACATCCTGCAGCATGGCCTTGTTGAGGCTCAGATCGGCAACCAGTTTCTTCAACCTGAGATTCTCTTCCTCAGGCTGCCGCATGTATTTCAGCTCCGAAGGATAAATCCCGCCGTATTTCTTGCGCCAAGGTTTCGTCAACTGAGGCCCGCTAAAGTGGGAAGGTCAAAAAAATAACCTTGACTGACAATAATTTTCGATATTCAAACTGCCCCCTTTATGATGGAGCTGGAAGGGAAACGGTTCAACAGCGACGTGATAGTGACAATACCGGGCAGTTATTTACGATTTCATCCAGGGCATATAACAGTCTGGGAGAGATGTATTCCGACCCCGTGCCGACTGGGAGAGGTCTGCCGCGGCGCAGTTCCATATTGGTATGAACGTGTCCCGGGACGGGGTGACGCCAGTGAAACTGCGTTCACGGACGGTACCCGGAGCTGTCAGGATACCTGTCCGGTAACGCTGAGTCGTACCGTCTATATGAACGGAAATGCCGCCTGACCCTCGCCCGCAGGCGAGGGTCAGGCGCTGACGTGCCCCTCTCTGGCGACCGTCAGCGCCAGCAGGATAAGCAGCGCGCCGCCCACCTGCGACAGAGTCATCACTTCGCCATACCATAGCGCCGAGAAAATGGCCGCCCACACTGGCTCCATCAGCATGATGAGCCCTCCGTTGGGCGTATAGGCTAGCCGCTGCGCATAGTTTTGCAAAAAGAAGCGCAAGCAGGTGGGAATGAGAATGCTGAGCGCAAGCCATGTCCAACCAGCCGCGTTGAGCTCGCCAGGCCACGGCTCCAGCCACAGGCTCACCGGCAACGCCAGCAGGCCCACCGCGATCATCTGCATGGCGGCGAATAGCACCACCGGATGGTCGGTGGCGAAGCGATTATTCAGGCTGAAGTAAAAGGCGAAAATCGCCGCCGCACCAAAAAACCAGAACTGGCCCGCCTCGAACCGCCACTGGAGAAAGCTGTTACCCACCAGCAGCGCAATGCCGGGTAGGGCGAGCAGCATGGCGAGCCCGATGCGCTTCGACAGCGCCTGGCGGAACAGCAGCCATCCTGCGAACGGCACCAACAGCGGCCCGAGGCAGGTGAGAAACGCGCCAACGCCCAGCGCGGTGGTAAGATGCAGCGCCACAATCCAGCACATCATCGAGCCGCAAATCAGGCTGCCGATGGCGAAGGCTGGCCACAGGCTGCGCCGCCATTCGCGTCGGTCGGCTGCGGGCACCGCCAGGCCCAGCAGCAGACCGCCCGCCAGAAAGCGCACGGCGATAAAAAAGACCGGAGGCAGCGCGCCAAGTGCCTCTTTAGAGAAGATCCAGCCTGCCCCGGCACAGAGCGTTACCAGCAACAGCAGGCTCTCGCTTTTGCGTGCAGGCAGCATGGCCGCGCCGCTTCGCGCTATCATGCGAGCGCGTCACGCAGGAACGTAATGCTCTGGCGCATCGGCTCTAGCGGCTCCTGCCAGTAGCGCCCACCGGCTATCTCAAGCGACAGCAGACCGTTATAGCCACCTTCACGAAGGGCGCTGAGGTAGCTTTTCAGCGGCAGGTTGCCGTCGCCGAGCGCCAGATGGCCCGCAGAGGTTCCGTCGATAAAATGGCAGTGGCGCAGTTTTGGCCCAAAGGCGTTGAGGTAATCGGTCACGCTGTCGCCGCCCACCGCCATGCCGACGATATCCAGCGCCGCGTCGAGCGCAGGCGAACTGACTTCGTTAACCAGAGACGCCAGCTCATGCACGGTGCTGGCGAGGTTGCTTTCGCGCGGCTGCAACACTTCCAGCACCAGCGTCACGCCACGGCTTTCCGCGAGGTGCGCCAGTTGCGCCAGGGCGTCCACCGCGCGGCTGCGCGCCTCCGCGGGCTTATCCTCTTCATAACCCCAGCCTGGCGTCATAAACAGTAGAGGCGACTCAAGGCTTTCGCATATCTCCAGGCTGCGGCGGAAATAGTTAATGCTGTACTCCCGCTGCAGCGGGTTTTCGGCGGCGATATTAACCGGGTAGACGCACTGCTCCGGCGTGAAACAGGCGAGCTTAAGCTCGCGCTCCGCCAGTTCCCGCCTGAGCGCCTGCAGGTCCGCTTCCTGCACGGTGTCGATATGCAGGTGCGGCGCAACGCCCCATAGTTCAAACCACTGCACGCCGAGCGCGGCGACATCGTCCAGGCAATGGTTCAGCCGGTAGTGCGAATAGGTAAAGTTGGTGGCGCAGATATGGCTGGCGTTAAGCATCATTATTCCTCGCTGATGGGGTTGAGTACACGTTGTAAAAACTCGCGGGTGCGCGGGTGGGAAGGGTTGGTCAGCACCTGGCGCGCCGGGCCTTCTTCGGTCACCACACCGCCGTCGATAAACACCACGCGGTCGGCCACTTCGCGGGCGAAGGCGATTTCGTGGGTCACCACCACCATCGTCCTGCCCTGATTCGCCAGCTCGCGCATCACTTTCAGCACATCGCCCACCAGCTCCGGGTCGAGCGCCGAGGTGGGTTCGTCGAACAAAATGGCTCGCGGGCGCATCGCGAGCGCGCGGGCTATCGCCACGCGTTGCTGCTGGCCGCCGGAAAGATCCTGCGGGTATGAATGCGCCTTGTGGTCCATCCCCACCTGTTTAAGCAGCTCCATGCCATATTCCCGCGCGGGGCCGGGGCGCTCGCCTTTGACGTAAATCGGCCCTTCGGTGACGTTCTCCAGCACCGTGCGGTGCGGGAAGAGGTTAAAGCGCTGGAAGACCATCGCCACCTCGCCGCGCACCTGACTTAGCGCGCGCTCGCTGCCGTCCACCTGCACGCCGTCGAAAATAATCTCGCCGCTCTGGTAGTTCTCAAGCCCGTTGATGCAGCGCAACAGGGTCGACTTGCCGGAGCCTGAAGGGCCGATGATGCAAACCACCTCCTGGCGGTTGATGGTCAGGTTGATGCCGTTCAGCACGTGTACCGCACCGTAACTTTTATGGACATTGCGATATTCAATCATCAGTGGCTCCGACGCTTGTTCATGGCGTGTTCCACCCGGCGGCACAGCCACATCAGCGGCCAGCACATTACCAGATAGAGCAGGGCGACCAGCGTGAAAACGGTGGTGTTCTGAAATGTCGCCGAGGCGAGCAGCTTCCCTTGCAGGGAAAGTTCCGCCACGGTGATGGTGGAGGCGAGCGAACTGTCCTTGAGCATCATCACCATGGTGTTGCCGTATGAGGGCCAGATAATCTTGATGGCCTGCGGCAGGATAACGCGGCGCATCATCAGGCGCTTAGACATGCCAAGCGTCTGCGCCGCCTCGATCTGCCCCTTGTCGATAGCCTGAATGCCGGCGCGAAAATCCTCCGCCTGGTAAACTGAATAGGCGATGCCGAGGCCGATAATGGCGGCAGTCAGCGCCGACATTTCGATACCGATATCGGGCAGTACAAAGTAGATATAGAAAAGCTGAACCAGCATCGGGATGCCGCGCAGCACGTTAACCACCGCACCGCTCACCAGGCGCAGCGGACGGTGGGCCGATAGACGCATCAGCGCCCACGTCAGCCCGAGCAGGGTCGAGAGGATAAGCGAACAAAAGGTAACCAGTACCGTGTATTTCACCCCCTCCACCAGGATGGGGAGGGCGGTGGCGCTGAAGGTAAAAAAGTCGTTCATCGCAGTTCCTGTCACGGGGTATCAGGGGCTACGCCCCCTTGTTTTAATTAAGCTTCCACTTTTCCAGCAGCGCCGTAATCTCGCCGTTGCTCTGCATGGTGGCGATAGCTTCGTTAAGCTTCGCCAACTGCTGCTCTTCGTCCTTACGCACGCCAAGCCCGAGCGAGCCTGGCAGTACCGGCTTGTAGCTCTTCACCAGCCGCACGTTGGGATATTCGCCAAGCGAGAGGTAATAGGCCATGGAAGGGGTATCGCCAAAGCCCGCTTTGATGCGCCCGGCGTTCACGTCTTTCATGATGCCGGTGAGGGTGTCGTAAGCTTTCACATCCTTGAAGATGTTGGCCTGCTTAAGGGGCTCGATAAAAATCGTGCCCATCTGCGCGCCCACTACCGCACCAGGCAACTCTTTAAAGGAGGTGTAGTCTTTAGTGTCCTCTTTACGCACGATCATCCCTTCGCCGTAGCTATACACAGGCGTGGTGAAATCGATCACTTTCTTGCGCGGCTCGGTGATATACATGCCGGTGGCGATAAGGTCTATCTTGCCGGTGCGCAGCGCCGGAATAAGCGCTGAGAAATCCATCGCTTTAAACTCCACCTCATAACCCGCGTGCTTTGCGGCCTGGCGGGCGATATCCAGCATAAAGCCGTCCAGCTCATGGGTTTTCGGGTTCAGAAAGGAGATGGGAATGCCGTTGGCTTCGGTGCCGACCACCAGCTTTTCGGCGGCCCCGGCGGGTAAGGCAAGCGAGATTGCGGCCAGCAGCGCAACTGAACAGGCTAAGGTTTTCATCTTCATGTCTTGCTCCACGTAAAAAAGGTTGGATTGCAGCCCGCCTGCGGCGGTGCGTTATAGCATTGCGACTACGGTTGTTGTTTTGCCTCCTGCGGTAGCGGCGTTAGCGGCACGCCGCTGCCGAATGCACCGAGGCGTTCGCAAACCCTCGCCGAGGCAAGGGCCGCATCGTTCGCTGCGTCGGCAAGCGTTGATCCCTGACCAAGCTTCACCAGCAGCGTGGCGATAAATGCATCCCCCGCGCCGAGGCTGTCGACAATCTGCGTCGGCAACGCGGGCTGGCGGTGGCGTTCGCCCCGGTGGCTGATAATCGCGCCGTCCGCGCCCTGCGTGACCAGCACGGTGGCGACACCCGCCGCGTGCGCGTTGGCGATCAGCGTTTCAATCGCCTGCGGCGCGCTGCCACTGCGCGAAAAGGTGGCGACCTGCACCCAGCGCAGCAGCGGCTCGGCCCAGGCGTCGTCGCGCGAACCGAAGTCGAACGAGAGCGGCGCGCAGGCGGCAAGCTGGGGAAGCTGTGCTTCCAGCCCGCTGTAATCGCTGGTGTGCAGCAGGTCGAAGTCCGCAAGCCACGCCAGGTCCGCCTCGCTCAGCCGCAGCTGGTAAGGCGGCGGCACGGAACCGACGAAAAAGCGGTTGCCGTCGGCATCGATATCGATTTGCGAAAGCGCGTTAAAGCTTTCGTTGATCCGCACGCGACTGATGTCTACTCCTTCAGCGCAAAGCGCGTGGCGAATCACGCCCGCCGGAATATCGTTGCCGGTGATGCCGAGGTAGGCGGCCTGCGCCCCGGCCTGGCGGCCAAAAACCGCAAAGTTAAGCGCGTTGCCGCCCGCGAACATCAGGTCGCAGTGCAGGTAGCGGTCAATCACGTTGTCACCCACTCCACAAATTCGCATAGTTATCAATATTCCACTTTGTACATGTAACGGCGGTCATCGAGAGAGTGGCCGGTGTGATGCTCCAGGTGATCTGCAAGACGCGTGCCCATCAGGCCCAGCGCGATGGCGGCAAAGTGTGCTTTCACTTCTGGCGCTGCGCCCGGCAGGCTAAAGCCAGCGGCGTCAAACACATGGACGTTTTCGGTATAGCGGCGGGCAAAGTCGATGGCTCGCTGCGTCATGGCGCGGCTGTCGTCATCGGCGTGGAACACCACCAGGTGTGCGCCCGGCAAAATCATCTCAAATGGGCCGTGGCAGAAATCACCCGCCAGCACCGGGGTGGCGTTGCGCCACTGCATCTCCATCAGATAACAGTAGGAAAGCGTGTAGGCCGCGCCGTAGTTAGCGCCAGCGGCGGTCACGTAAATATCGCCGCCCTGAGCGATGGATTTCGCAATGGCGTCGCCGACGGCTTCTTGTTTATCGAGGTACTGTTGCAGCGCCGCAGGCAGGGCGGGCAGGGCGTCGCGCCAGGCGCTGACGTCTAGGTTATCCACGTGCTCCAGCAGTTCAATCACCAGTTGCAGCAGCAGAAGCTGTTTGCCCGGCGTCACGGTACGCGGGCTGTAGTAAACCAGCGCGGTGTCGGCGGTATTGGCGAGCGGCGTGTTCAGCTCTTGGCTTAGCGAGACCACATACGCGTCGTAAGATTTCGCAAAGAGCGCCGCCTGCGCCGTTTCCGGCGTGGCGCCGGAGTGCGATGAGAGGATCACCAGCGACGACGCTCCCAGACGGGCAGGGGGCTGCGCCATAAACTCCGCCGCGTTCAGGTTCCACGCCTGTAGCTTTTTGCTGTGGCGGCAGAGCAGGGCGTGGGCATGCACTGAAGAAGAGAACGAGCCGCCGCAGCCGACGAAATAGATATCTTTCAGCGGGCGGGAGGCGGCGGCCTCTGCGATGCCAGCGATGGCGTTTTTCTGTCCCAGCACTTTCTCAAGTGTCGGGATGAAGTCCGCTTCCAGCGGGCGCAGCGGCAGTGAAACTGTGGTGTTTTGCGTCATGTTGGTTTACCTGTCCGTCTTGGTTGTAATGGATGTGATAACGTTATCAGTTCATCTGCAAAATAAACCCGTGATTTACAGCAGCGGGTGGATTATCCTAAAATGAGAGAACGTTATCACACGGTGAATAATTCGCCGGTGTTGAAAAATTGTCAATGATCTTTTTCTTATGATTTCGCCGGAAATCGATAACCTCCGGGAACTGAAAAGCGGAGCAGACAAAACTTCTTATGAACAAAAAAAATAACCGAATCACCGTGAAAGACGTGGCGCGCAAGGCGGGGGTTTCCACCGCGGCGGCTGGCCGGGCGCTGGGAGGTTACGGATATGTCAGCGAGGAGCTGCGTGAAAAAATCATACGCGCTGCTGAAGAGCTGGGTTATGTGGCAAACCAGGTAGCGCGGGCGATGATCACCGGCAAAAGCCAGACCATCGGCGTGGTGGGCGCGGACATCAGCAACCCTTTTTTCGCCGAGGCGTTGCGCGGCATCAGCGATATCGCCCGTCGCCACGAGTTCGGCGTGCTTATCACCAGCAGCGACGAAGACGTGCCGCGCGAGCAGGAGGCGGTGCGCATTCTGCTGGAGAAACAGGTGGACGGGCTTATCGTCTCGCCTGCTGATATAAACAATTGCCACCACCTAGACCAGGCTATCGCCCAAGGTATTCCGGTGGTGCTGCTCGACCGTAAGCTGCCGACGCTGGCCGCCGACGCGGTGCTTATCGACAACGTACATGCCAGCCGCGAAGCTACGCGCTACCTGCTAAGCTGCGGCCATCGTCGCATCGCCATCATCACTGAGTTAAGCTCGGACTACGATACGCAACTGGCGCTGGAGCCGGAGAAGTTTTCGACGATCAACGCCGACCGGCTTAACTCAAGCGGCGCGCGCCTGCTCGGCTACCTGCTAGCGCACCATGAAGCGGGCGTGGCGGTGGAGAAAACCTTAATCCGCCGCACTGGCAAATATTGCGCCCAGCACGCGTTTGAAGAGACACTGGCTGTGCTGGACGCCGCCGCGCCCACGGCAGTTTTCGCGGTGGATAACGTCATGACCCAGGGCGCCTGGCGCGCGGTGCGTGAGCGCGGCATCGCTGTGCCGCAAAAGCTCTCTTTCTTCGCCTTCGACGAACTCGACTGGCTGACGCTCACCACCCCGCGCATTTCCACCGTTGCGCAGCCGATTCACCATATGGGCGTACATGCAGCCGAGCTGCTTTTCAGGCGCATACGTGAGACAGATTTACCTGTCTCGTGGCAAACGTATCAGGTGGAGATGAAGCTGCGCGAGTCGGTGGCGACGATCGCGGAGAACGTGAAAGGATAACGATCTCCGACACGCTTAGCTCCGGTGCGTGTTCACTACCTGGCCGATGTGTTCACCTTCCAGCGCGTGTGCCGGGTCGCGAAGAGGTCGGTGTTGAAGGACGTATAACTGCGCAGGAGCCGTTATCGGGGTTTGAGGGGCAATCGTGTAAAAACCACGCTAAGGAGATAATTCATTCTTTTTTAAACGCATAGTTTTTCTGTATTCGCTGAGTGTGAGGCTTTTAATACGGCGAAAGGAATAGGATAGAGTTGCATCGACCTGTTGAGCTCACAGCACGAAGCGGGCTGTTAACTTTGAAATCCACCGCAATTATCGTGCACCCAATGCCAGCGGGCAGACAGGCCTCCCTATGCCAAGGCTCTTTTTGTTGGTATGTTTCTGTATAGGGAAAACCGCTGCGGAGAAACCAATGGACCTGCCTGCTCTGGAAGAATTACTGACTCGCCTCAAATCACTGCCTGTTGCTGAAAAAAGTGAGACCAATATATTTTCGGTTGGTGCCCGTGGACACTATGAAAACCCTGTCAGCGATTTACTCGCTTTCTTTATTGATCCGGATGCGCCCCATGGACTGAATACACTGGTTATTGGGGCCCTTCTGGAATGCCTGCCAGCCCATGTTGATGCATCACTTCTCTCTCCACCAGCCCGTGAGGTTATGACCCAGAAAGGAACTCGAATCGATTTGCTACTTGAGTCGAAAGAATGGGCCATGGTGTTGGAGAATAAAATCTGGCACCAATTGAACAATCCTTTCAATGATTACAGTGGGTATCTGGAGCAAAAACATCCAGATAAGAAACCGTTCCTGGTGGTTCTGTCGCCGGAAGGACTGGCTCCAGCCGGTTGGACAGGAATAAGCTACAGTATGTTTATTTCTGTTCTGTCGCCCAGGCTCGGCATGGCATGTATTTCTTCCCCGCTCAATAAATGGCAGGTTTTGCTGCGCGAATTCATTCTACATCTGGAGACACTGATGGGTAAAAATACGATTGCAGCAGAGACAGAAACCTTCGTTCTCGAAAATTTGCGTAATATTCAGGAAGCGGTGTTACTGAAAAATGCTGTGGTGAAATCACTTCAGGAGGAAGGCCTACGGTTTCTGACAGAGCACTTTTCTGATCGTGGTTATGAGGTCACAACGGCACTTAATCATTGGGAAGGTTATCCGGCACTGCGCTTCGGATTGTCGCACTGGGTGAGTGAATCTGATGTGGTACTTTTTCTAGACAAAACACCTGGAAGACAGTTTGAAGTACGAACGTACATCTGTAGTCTGACGACTCCTGCATTGCAGCATCAAGCAAGAAAGATGTTGATACCTGCACTTTATGACGACTGCTGGCCTGAGAGAAGCGGAAGTGTGTTTACCTTCGTTTCTCGGCTGTCACAGAAGCATGAGGAAAAACATCTGATGTTCCAGAGTGTGGCGAAAGCGTTAGAGCAGTTGAACGAATTTGAACTGCGCCATGAGAGATAGCGGCCATTTTTACTTGATGTAGCCCCCTGAAACACCAGACAGTAGCTGTATCTCCAGATAAGAGATAGGCTTGAATATATGTCTAACACTAACGCCAATTTTGAGATGAACGGGATCCTGTTAGGTGGAGTTGCCCCCGCTAAATCGGACACGGTTAATTTATAGCTAGTAATGTGCTTCTGTATTCTCTCGGTGACTGCATTTTCAGTCCTTTATGGGGATGCCAGTTATTATAGTCTTCCATCCATTCTGTCAGTTTTTCCATTACGGTCACCGCATCCGGCAGGTCATTCACATACACGTAGTCACGCTTGAACGTTTTCACGAACGATTCAGCCATCCCATTGCTCTCCGGGCTACGCACTGGCGTCGTACACACGATGAACCCGAGTGAAGCAGCGAACGTCCTTGTCGCATCCGCTACGTAGCAACTGCCGTTATCGGTCAGCCGCACCATGGGTGTGTCGCGTGCGCAGCTGTCACTGCGAATTAACCGTTCTGTCGACTGGCAGGACAGACGCTGTAACCGGCGTAATGACGAAGCAGACGCTGAAATACTGTCGGATATTCTCGACATCATCAGCGATATGCCCAGTTACGGCTATCGTCGTGTGTGGGGTATCCTGCGTAAGCAACGCCTCACAGAGGGGCTCCCCCGGTCAATGCCAAAGGCTTTACAGGGTAATGATCGAGCATAACCTGTTGTTGTTGCATGACAAGCCAGAGCGACCGAAGTGTAGACATAAGGCCAAAATCACGTTAGCAGAAAGCGAGATGCTCAGGTGTTCAGATGGCTTAGAATTCGTCTGCGACAAGAGTGAAAAACTGCGGGTCACGTTCGCGCTGGACTTCTGCGACCGTGGGGGCATAGACTGGGCAGCAATCACGGGAGGTTATGACAGTTCGACGGTGCGGGATGTGATTCTGAAAGCGCATCGGCGACATGTTGCCGGACACACCAGTGCAGTGGCTGACGGACAACGGTTCAGCGTATACCACGTATGAAACGCGGAGGTTCGTGAAAACGATGAAAGAAGACTATATAGCGTTCATGCCAAAACAGGATTGAGAACAGCACTGTGAAACCTTGCAGCAGCATTCAAGCATAACAATGAAAAACACCCGCACAGCGCGCTGGGATATCACTCTCAAAGGGAACAACTGTAGCAGTGCACATCGTTAATTTAAGATACAAAAGCTGTCCAGAAACGGCGGGTCAAGATCAGGCGTAAGCAGTATCAGGAAGGCAGCCTTACCGCCGTTGCTGCTGGAGAACAAGTTGTACCCGCATCGGAGCTGGCGTCTGCGATGAAGCAAATTAAAGAGCTACAGAGCCTGCTGGGCAAGAAAACCATGGAAAACGAGCTGCTAAAAGAAGCCGTTGAATATGGCCGACAAAAAAAGTGGATAGCGCACGTGCCCTTGTTGCCGGAGGATGGCGAATAAGCCTTGTCAGTCGTTGCCTCCGGGTCTCACGTGCGCAACTGCATGCCATGGCCCGTCGGACGAAGAACTGGCAGGATCGCCGACGCAGGCGCAAGCCTGATGATACTGACGTGCTGGCCCGTATCCATACCGTTATCGGCGCTCTACCCACCTATGGTTATCGTCGGGTATGGGCACTGCTGCGCAGACAATCTGAATCTGACGACATGGCCGTTATCAATGCCAAACGCATATACCGGATCATGCGTCAGAATGCGCTGCTGCTTGAGCGTAAACCTGCAATACCGCCCTCGAAACGGGCGCATACAGGGAAAGTGGCCGTCGGGGAAAGTAACCAGCGGTGGTGCTCTGACGGCTTCGGGTTCAGCTGTGATAATGGC
>NZ_BCZS01000038.1 GCF_001598855.1 Pluralibacter gergoviae ATCC 33028 = NBRC 105706
TTGGCCTGAGCAGCCTCGGGGAAATCGTCGTCTGGGCGCGCCCAGACGAGTTTCCGCCAAGGAACATGCAGACGAGCAAGGGGCTGCGGGCACTCGGCTACAACGTGAGGATCGGTGTTTGATCGAGGCGCCTGTGGCACACGCAGGCTGAGGAGCCAGGCGCTGTCCATTGCCTGATCAGGCCGCCCCCCTGTGCCTTGCCTGAGCAGTTGACCTGGATCAATGGGGCGGGAGAACGCTGCACATTGACTCTTGAAGTTATTCATAGTAGGTCTAATATTACAAAGTATTACAAGGATTTCCTTGGCCGGAACCGCAAAGCGACGCGATTGGAGAGGGTGAGATGAAAGCGCACCTACAGGGATGAAAGCGCACCTACAGGTGATTTTCACGCTCGATGAATTGGCTGCGTACTTGAAAGTCGGCAAGCGGACGCTTTATCGGCTCGCCGCGCACGGGGAAATTCCGGCTTTCAAGGTGGGCGGGACGTGGCGGTTTCCTCAAAGTGAAATCGATCAGTGGATCAATGATCAGACCCGAGCCGGAGCAAAGAAGGAGGTGATGCGCAAGCGTGAACAGCAGAAGTCATCCGAGCAGCCCGTGTCGCCTGGGCGCACTGCCCGTCACAGCAGGCAAAGGGCTTGAGTAACTCGTTTTCCAATTTTTCTGGAGGTATGACATGGACATCGATTTCAAGAAGTTGGCTCCCTGGAACTGGTTCAAGAACGAGCAGCAAGAGCAGCAGACCGTCTCTTCCCTGCCGGTGCAGCGCAATGACCTGCCAGCGGCGAGCGGGCCAGTCAGCCCGATCCTGCAACTGCATCGGGAAATCGACCGGCTGTTCGATGACGCATTCCGGGGCTTCGGTTTTCCGGCGTTGAACATGCCGCAGTGGCCATCCGATTGGTCGGGCATGCTGAAGCCGGCCCTGGACATCCAGGAAACCGACAAGCAGTACAAGATTACCCTGGAAGTGCCCGGTGTCGAGGAGAAGGACATCCAGATAACTCTCGACAACGACGTGCTGATGGTGCGTGGCGAGAAGCGCCAGGAACAGGAGAAGAAGGAAGGTGGCTTCCACCGTGTGGAGCGCTCCTACGGCAGCTTTCAGCGTGCCTTGAACCTGCCTGACGACGCCAACCAGGATTCGATCAAGGCATCGTTCAAGAACGGGGTGCTCACGGTCACGATCGACAAGCGCGAGGTCAGCGCGCCGAAGCAGGGACGCTCGATCCCGATCAACGGCTGACGTCGCCGGCTCGTTCGTCACAAGAAAAACCCGGCACGAGACGAGGAGTCGCGGCTCGCGATGCCTCGTCGCCTCAACCTTGTCAACCTTCTCAGGAGCATCAGCATGGCCAGAAAACAATGCCAGGTCTGCGGCCAACCCGCCACCGTGCGGGTGGAAGCCAATCTCAACGGTCGTAACAGCACCATGCTGTTGTGCGACGACCATTACCGGCAATTAGTGCGCCAGCAAAAGCGCACCGTTTCGCCGCTGGAAGCCTTGTTCGGCTCGCGCAGCGGCCTGTTCGAGGACTTCCTCGGCAGTGACTTCTTCCGCATCGGCGAAGACGCGACGCCAGTTGCCGCCGATACCGATGACGTGGTCGATGCCTCGTTTGGCGAGCCCGCCACCGCAGGTTCGGGTGCGCCGCGCCGTCGCGGCAGTGGGTTGGCCAGCCGCATCAGCGAACAGTCGGAAGCCTTGCTGCAGGAGGCCGCCAAACACGCTGCCGAATTTGGCCGCTCCGAGGTGGATACCGAACATCTGCTGCTGGCGCTGGCCGACAGCGACGTGGTCAAGACCATCCTGGGTCAGTTCAAGATCAAGGTCGATGACCTCAAGCGGCAGATCGAGTCTGAGGCCAAGCGCGGGGACAAGCCCTTCGAGGGCGAGATCGGCGTGTCGCCGCGCGTGAAGGATGCGCTCAGCCGCGCCTTCGTGGCCTCCAATGAACTCGGCCATTCTTATGTCGGTCCAGAGCATTTCCTGATCGGTCTGGCCGAGGAAGGCGAAGGGCTGGCCGCCAACCTGCTGCGCCGCTACGGCCTGACGCCGCAGGCGCTGCGCCAACAGGTCAGCAAGGTGGTCGGCAAGGGCGCCGAGGATGGCCGCGCTGAGACGCCGACCAACACGCCAGAACTCGACAAGTACTCGCGCGACCTGACCAAGATGGCGCGCGACGGCAAGCTCGACCCGGTGATCGGCCGCGCGCAGGAGATCGAAACCACCATCGAGGTGCTGGCCCGGCGCAAGAAGAACAACCCGGTGCTGATCGGCGAGCCGGGTGTGGGCAAGACCGCCATCGTCGAAGGGCTGGCGCAGCGCATGGTGGCGGGTGAAGTGCCCGAGACCTTGCGCGACAAGCGCCTGGTGGAACTCAACATCAACGCCATGGTGGCCGGCGCCAAATATCGCGGCGAGTTCGAGGAGCGCGTGCAGAAGGTGCTGAAGGAGGTGACCGAGCACCAGGGCGAGCTGATTTTGTTCATCGACGAGGTGCACACCATCGTCGGTGCCGGCCAGGGCGGTGGCGAAGGCGGGCTGGACGTGGCCAACGTGTTCAAACCGATGATGGCGCGCGGTGAACTCAACCTGATCGGCGCCACGACGCTGAACGAGTACCAGAAATACATCGAGAAGGATGCCGCACTGGAGCGGCGCTTCCAGCCGGTGACGGTGCCCGAGCCGACGGTGGCCCAGGCCATCATGATTCTGCGCGGCCTGCGCGACACCTTCGAGGCGCACCACAAGGTCAGCATCTCCGAGGACGCGATCATCGCGGCGGCCGAGTTGTCCGACCGCTACATCACGGCGCGCTTCCTGCCGGACAAGGCGATCGACCTGCTCGACCAGGCGGCCGCGCGCGTGAAGCTGTCGGCCACGGCCCGGCCGGTGGCCGTGCAGGAGCTGGAGTCCGAACTGCACCAGCTACGGCGTGAACAGGATTACGTGGCCGCGCGCAAGCAGTACGACCAGGCCGCCGAGCTCGGCAAGCGCATCGAAGCCAAGGAGGCCGAGCTCAAGAAGCTCGTCGAGGACTGGGAGCGGGAGCGGGCCTCCGGCAGTGCCGAGGTCAAGGCGGAACACGTGGCGCAGGTTGTCTCGCGCCTGACCGGCATCCCGGTCAACGAGTTGACGGTGGAAGAGCGCGAAAAGCTGCTGCACTTGGAACAACGGCTGCACGAGCGCCTGGTGGGACAAGACGAGGCGGTCCGTGCCGTGGCCGATGCCGTGCGGCTATCCCGCGCCGGCCTGCGCGAAGGCGGTAAACCGGTGGCTACCTTCCTGTTTCTGGGCCCGACCGGGGTGGGCAAGACCGAGCTCGCCAAGGCATTGGCCGAATCGATCTACGGCGATGAGCACGCCCTGTTGCGCATCGACATGTCGGAATATGGCGAACGCCATACCGTGGCGCGGCTGGTGGGCGCGCCTCCGGGCTATGTCGGTTACGACGAAGGCGGTCAGCTCACCGAGAAGGTGCGGCGCAAGCCCTACAGCGTGCTGCTGCTCGACGAGATCGAGAAGGCACACCCTGACGTCTACAACATCCTGCTGCAAGTGTTCGACGACGGTCGCCTCACCGACGGCAAGGGCCGGGTGGTGGATTTCACCAACACCATCATCATCGCCACGTCCAACCTGGGTGCGGACATCATCCAGCGACGGCTGAAGGCGCGTGAGGCGGCTGGCGAGGAGTACGAAAAGACCAAGGCCGAGGTCATGGACGTGCTGCGCGGCCACTTCCGGCCCGAGTTCCTCAACCGCATCGACGAGATCATCGTCTTCCATGCGCTGGGCAAGGAGGAGATCCGCCACATCGTCGGCCTGCAGCTCGATCGCGTGGCGCGCAGCGCCGCCAGCCAGGGCGTGACGCTCACTTTCGATCAGACGCTGATCGACCATTTCGCGGAAGAAGGCTACAAGCCCGAGTTCGGTGCGCGTGAACTCAAGCGCCTGATCCGCAGCGAGCTGGAAACTGCGCTGGCGCGCGAGATGCTCGGTGGCGGCATCGGCAAGGGCGATCAAGCCAGCGCACGCTGGGACGACAAGGCCGAACGCGTGGTGTTCGAACGCAAAGAGCCACCGCAGACCCCGGCCGAGCCGGAGCAGCCGGATGTCGCGAAGGCGACCGAGACGCCGCACGGCGACGCTGGCAAAGACTCGAGCAAGAAGAAGTCGGCGAGCGACGCATCTTGATGGCGGGCGAGGCTGCCGTGTCCGACTCCATCAGCCTGGCATGGGCAGCCTCCCTGGCATCGATCGCGGTGGCGGTCGTGGCCGCGGGTCACGCGGTCGTCTACAAGCGTGATCCGCGGTCGGCCACGCCGTGGGGGCTGCTCATCAGCGGCGGCACTGCCCTCCCGCTCGCTGGCCATCCGTTTGCGTGACGGTGCGGCCCGTCTGTTCACCTGATCCTCTGGCAACTCGACTTTCGAGGAACACGGTCCATGGAAAAAAAGAATCAATGGAATACCGGCTACTGGATCGTTGCCCTCCTGCTGTTGCTGAGTTTGCAGAGCTACTGGCAGACGGCGAAAACCGTCGAGTCGGTGCCCTACAGCGAGTTCGAGAAGGCGCTGGACGAGGGGCGCGTGGCCGAAGTGCTGGTGTCGGATCGTACGGTGACCGGGCGCCTGAAGTCGCCGGATAGCCGGGGCAAGACGACGATCGTGGCAACGAGGGTCGAACCCGATCTTGCCGATCGCCTGTCGAAGTACGACGTACCCTATGCGCGCGTGTTGGAGAGCACCTGGCTGAGCGATGTGCTGTCGTGGATCCTGCCAGCGGTATCCTTCTTTGGCGTCTGGTTCTTCCTGTTCCGCCGCTTCGCCGAGAAGCAGGGCATGGGCGGGTTTCTCAACATCGGTAAGAGCCGCGCCAAGGTGTTCGTGGAAAAGAACACCGGTGTGACGTTCGCCGATGTGGCGGGGGGGGATGAGGCCAAGGCGGAGCTGGTCGCGATCGTCGATTTCCTGAAGAATCCGCAGGACTATGGCCGTCTCGGGGCGCGCATTCCCAAGGGCGTGTTGCTGGTCGGCCCACCGGGCACCGGCAAGACATTGCTGGCCAAGGCTGTTGCCGGGTGGCCGAATCGACCCAGGCGCGCATCGATCAGGCTATCCGCGACATCGTGATGGGCGTGTTCGAGCGCGCCTACCGGATTCTCGACATCAACCGCGCGGTGCTGGAGCGCTGTGCGCGCGAGCTGCTGGCGCGGGAAACGCTCGACGAAAGCGATATCCGTCAATTGACTCAAGGACTTGTTCGGAACTGAAAACAGTAGTAGGTGCCATTCAGAGTAAACAGACGGCTCTGTTCAGTGCGTCATCCAATTCGTCGGCATTGTTCAAGGAGAACCGATATGTCTGCATTGACTCCGTGGGACCCCTTCCGGGAACTGGATGAATTGCAAAACCGCCTGGCGACGATGTTCGGACGAATACCCCAGCGACAGGGCGCCCGTACCGGCAACGAAGCCATGACCACGGCGGACTGGGCTCCAATGGCGGACATCAGCGAGGATGAGAACGCATTCCTCCTCAAGCTGGATCTGCCGGAGGTCCCCAAGGATGCCGTGCGCGTCAGCGCGGAAAACGGTGTGCTCACCATCAGCGGCGAGCGCAAACTGGAAAAAGAGGAGCAGGGCAAGAAGTTCCACCGCATCGAACGTGCCTATGGCCGCTTTGTGCGCAGCTTTGTCTTGCCTGACAACGTTGATCCGACCAAGGTGACGGCTTCCATGAAAGACGGCGTGCTGGAAGTGCGGCTTGTCAAGGCCGAGCAAGCCAAACCGAAACAGATTGAAATCTCAGTCAACTAACTTCAATCAAGAGCCCAAGATCATGAATATCAAACAGCCACAATACACCTTCTCCGCACTTGCCCTGGCGGTCGTCGTCGGACTGAGCGGACCGGCTCTGGCCCAATCGGCGGCAGGTTCTAGCCCAAGTGCTGCAGCACCCTCTGCCGCATCCAAGGCGGCACAGCCACAGGTAGATGACAAGGCCGCCCAGGAAGCCGATAAAAAGCGTGCCGAGCTCACTCAAGACGCCATCACGGCGCTCACCAAGACCCAGGAGGCTTTGACCCTCCTTGATGCAAACAAGACCAAGGAGGCGCTTGCTGCGCTGGAACTGGCCAGCGGAAAGCTGGAACTGGTATTGGCACGCGACGCCAAACTTGCTTTGGCGCCGGTCGATGTACGCGTCATCACCCACGATATCCACGCCAACGTGGAATCGGTAAAGAAAGCGGTCAAGTTGTCTCGGGAGTTGTTGGGTGATGGCGAGGTGCAAAAGGCCCGGCCCATCGTTGCCAATCTGGCCAGCGAAATCGTAATCCAAACCGACAACCTTCCGATGGCAACGTACCCGGCAGCGATCAAGTCGGCCGCACGGCTCATCGACAGCGGCAAGATCGACAACGCCAAAGCGGAACTCGCCCGAGCACTGAACACGCTGGTGGTCACCTCGGTCGCCTTTCCTCTGCCCGTGCTACGGGCCGAAGCCGCGATGGCAAAAGCTGAAAAGCTGGCCGAGACCGACAGGCGCGATGCCAAGCAGAACGAGGAGCTCAGCACCTTGTTGTCGTCCGTGCGCACGGAGATCGAGATGGCGCAGATCCTGGGTTATGGCAAGAAGGCGGACTTCAAACCCATCTTCGATCAGGTGAAGTCCATTGAGCAAAAGTCGGCTGGTGGCAAAAGCGGCAAGGGATGGTTCGACGAGTTGAAGACGCGCATCCAAAAGCTGTTTTGAGGTGATGAAGGGGCTGACTGCTCTGTCGGTCAGTCTCGCGATGTTCGCATTCAGCCCCAATAGATTCGCCTATTTTCACTATCTCATACGAGGCATATCACCATGAATGAGCAAACACCGAATCCCAATGCGACGAACGAAGGAAAAAACGAACAGGCCGCGGTAAGCAGCCTTCCTGTCAGTCCAGAGTCCAAGCCTGAAGTCGTCACGGAGGTACAGCCTGAGGTTCAGAAAGAAACGGACTCGCAGGCGGCAGACAAACGTAAACAAGTCCTCGATGAGGCAGTCTCGGCCTTGTCGCTGACCAAATCAGCGCTGGCCGCACTTGACGGCAAGGACACTGCACGCGCATTGGCAACGCTGGCCGAAGTGACGGGAAAGCTGGAGCTGATCGTCGCGCGCGAACCCACGCTCGCCCTGGCCGGCGTTGATGTGCGCACCATCGTGCACGACTTGTTCGCCAACACGGAAACCATTGAGGCGATGACCGACGAGGCGCTGGATGCCCTCAAACATGGCGAGGTGCAACAGGCTCGCCACGTGCTGGCTTTGCTGGCCAGTGAAATCGTGATCACGGTCACCAGCATCCCTTTGGCGTCCTATCCCGCAGCCGTGAAGGCAGTCGTGCCGCTGATCGATCAGGGCAAGATCGAAGAAGCCAAAGCCGCGCTGCAGTCAGCGCTCAGCACGCTGGTCGAGGAGCGCAGCGTGCTTCCGCTGCCCGTCCTGCGTGCGAAGCTGCTCCTGAAGCGCGCCGAGCCCCTGGTAGAAGATGGTCAGCGCAGCGAAGCATCCAATGAGCGCCTGGAGACATTGTTGAACGAAGCCCGGCAGCAGTTGGAAATGGCAGAACTGCTGGGCTATGGAAAAAGGAAGGACTTTGAGCCCCTGTACGCTGAACTCAAGAAAATCAAGGAAAAGACGGGAGGGGGAGGCTGCGGAAAAGGCTGGCTCGATGAAGTCAAGGCAAAACTGTCCAGGTTGTTCTGAAACCGCTGGAGAGGGGGCGCATAGCGCCCCCTCTCTTGTCCCATGAGTGTTTGATTTTTTATTTTGTATAGATCTTTAGGAGATATTGCATGAAAACAGACACCATCGCCAATTCCAATGCGGATGACCCCACCAAAGCACTGTGTTCGCTGAGCCAAAATTGGTGGCTTTTTGTGCTGCGCGGTGTCTTGGCATTGATTTTTGCAGCCCTCGCGTTCTGGATGCCACAATCGGCTCTGTTGGCCATGACCATCATGTTCGGCGCATTTTCCTTGGTCAATGGCGCGTTCAACTTGTTTGCAGCGGTGCGCCATATCCAGAAAAAAGAGCGCTGGGGCTGGCTGCTGTTCAGCGGCATTGTCGGCATACTTACGGGCGTCGTCGTCCTGGTTGCTCCTTGGGTCGCCACGATAGTCTTGGCTTCTTTTTTATGGGCTAGCGTGGGCTTCTGGGCGATTTTCACCGGTGTGCTGGAGATATCCGCCGCCGTTCGGCTGCGTCGGGAAATCAAGGGTGAAATCTGGCTTGCCCTCAGTGGACTGCTCTCGATTATCCTTGGCGCTATCGTCTTGTGGATATTTTTTACCCGTCCGGTCGAGTCATTCGTGGCCGCAGGCTGGCTGTTGGGTTTCCATGCGGCAGTCTATGGCGTCACGCTTTTGTTCTTGAGTTGGAGTCTTCGCAAACGCGCCTGGGGTAAGAGCGTGCCAAACCAAAATCTATGGATATGAGCATCCTCGATTCATGCCTCCATAGAAATGACATCGAAGGAGTCATACATGCAGATACAATATAGCTATCGAGCTATCGACAAAGAGTTTCATGAACCTTGGCAGAGAGCTTTGGGAAATGTGATCGAGCACGCCCTCAAGCCATTGCTCGACAAACACACTAAAGATTCAGCGCGACTTCAAATCGTCCTTGATCGCGACAAGATCAAGCGGCAATTTCTGGCCAGTGGCTATATGCACCTGCCCGGCAAAAAGATTGTCAGCGTTACTGCATCACATGACGAGCTGACGCCCCTCGCGCAGATGCTCGCACAGTCGTTGTTCCGTCAGGCCAAGAAGCATTTTGACCGACTGCATGCTCAGGATCAAATCAAGCGCAAAGCACGACGCGAGCGCTTGCGCGAGCTCAAGGTGCGGATTGCCGCAAAACCCGCATCAGCCGCCCATGAGGCCGAGGTGACCCGAATGCCTCTACTGTCGAAACTTGAGGCTGTCGCAAGGCGTGAGCTGGCTTATCTGCGGGCCGTCGGCGATTTACCGCGCGATTATCCGACGCTGCGCGACGTGGTGGATGAAGCGATTGTCCGAGCTAAGGTGGAATGGCAATCCGTGCCGGGGGAAAAAGAGGCTTACACCGGTCTTTTGAAGCATCTGTTCGCCGTCCTGGATAACGAAGTGGCAAGCAGCCGGCAATTTGGCGAATTCGTTTCTCTGGACGCGCCGGTCGAACCGGATGCCCAAGACGTGGCCGAGGCCATGGTGGAAGAGGAAATCTTCGAATTTTATCAGCACGATGACACACTCAAGCTGGCCGATATTTTCGCTGGCAGTCAGCATCCCGATGTCGCAACGATCGCGGAACAGGAGGAGCTGATTGATCGGTCGAGCGAGTTCGCTTTTGCATTTGACCTGCTGAAGGACATGCCGCGTTTGTGGCGGCGCATTTTTCTGCTTATCCGTGTGGACGGGCTGAATGCCAGCAGCGTCTCTGAAATCCTGCTGATTCCTAGTAAGGAAGATGCTGTCCGAAGGTGGCTCATGCAGGCCGAAGCATTCATCGCTGCTCATCTGGAAGAGGCCGGAGTAAGCAAAAACGGGAACGATTGGATCCAAGGCGTTGATTGGTCGGCATTGTCTGTGACCCGAAGCGAGGCAGCCTCACTGTGGTCCAAGGAGGCGAACCATGAAGAATGATCTTCACCTCGTCTGCCCGCATTGCCAGTCCATCAACCGCGTACCGACTGCGAAGCTATCGGAACATCCCAACTGTGGCCGCTGCCAGCAGCCCTTGTTCACGGGCGAGCCCATCGAGTTGACTACGGCGACGTTCTCGCGCCACGTGGAGCGCAGCGATCTGCCGCTGCTGGTCGATTTCTGGGCGCCATGGTGCGGGCCGTGCAAGATGATGGCGCCACAGTTCCAGCAAGCGGCGCACCAGCTCGAACCGAGGATCCGGCTGGCGAAGGTGAATACCGAGGCTGAGCCCCACCTGGCCGCGCAGTTCGGTATCCGCAGCATCCCGACGCTCGCCCTGTTCCAGGGTGGGCGGGAGATCGCCCGTCAGGCCGGCGCGATGGGCGCGCAGGACATCGTGCGCTGGACGTCGACGCAAGTGGGGCGCTGACCGATGCAGGGCTTGCTCGGCACTACGCTAATCCTGCTGGCGGCTTGCAGCCTGGCGGCGATGGCCACGGCGGCGTTCAGAGTGCCCGCCTTGCTGGGGTATCTCTCTGTCGGCGTTGTACTGGGCCCCTCAGTCATCGGCGTGATCGCGCCGGGGGAGACGCTGAGCTTTCTGTCCGAGCTGGGCGTGGCGCTGCTGTTGTTCATGGTCGGACTGGAATTCTCCCTCGGAGACTTCTGGCTCGCCCGCAGGACGGTGCTGATGGCGGGCGCTCTGCAGATGATCGCCGTGGCCCCGCCGCTGATCCTGCTATTGATGTGGCTGGGGCAGCCCGGCCAGAGCGCCGCGCTGCTCGGCACTGCGGCGGCCATGTCGTCCACGGCGCTGGTCAGCCGACAACTGGCCGACCAAGGCGAGCTCACCACCCGCCACGGACGCAGTGCCATCGCCGTGCTGGTCTTTCAGGACCTGGCCAGCGTGCCCCTGCTGGCCTTGCTGGCGATCTGGGCGCGCGGCGAGTCGCCGAAGATCGAGCATGTGCTGCTCGAAGTATTCGGTGTGCTGCTGCTGTTCGCGGCAGCGGCCCTCGTCTCGCGCCGTCTGTTGCATGGCCTGCTGGGCTGGGTGGCGCGGCGGGGCCACGAGGAATCGTTCGTGCTCGTCTCCTTGTGCGTGGTGGTGGCTGCCGCCGCTGCTGCGCACGCGGTCGGCGTATCCGCCGCCCTGGGGGCCTTCCTCGCCGGGATGGTGCTGGGCGAGAGCGACTTCCGGCACCACATGGAAAGCCACCTCAGGCCGTTTCGCGATGTGTTGTCGGGCGTGTTCTTCGTGACCATCGGCCTGCAACTGGACGCAGCACAGATTCTTTCGGCACCGCTGGCGGTGCTGGCGTGGCTGGTGGTGCTGGTACCGGTCAAGATCCTGCTCAATACGCTGGCCTTGCGGGCGACGCGCCTGTCCGCCCTCGATGCCTGGCGCACGGGCATAGCGTTGGGGCACGGCGGCGAGTTCGCCCTGCTGTTGTTGGGCACGGTCTTGCAGCAGCATCTGATCCCCGCGACCGTCGTCCAACCCATGCTGGTCGCGCTGGTGCTCAGCATGGCCCTGGCACCGCTACTGATCCGCCATCACGATGTACTTGCCCGGTTCTTGAGCCGCACCGGCGGCGTCATTCAGCCACCCCAGGCTGAAGAAGTCGAGATCGCCGCGCAGACGACGCGATATCGAGACCATGTCATCGTTTGCGGCGCGGGCGAGCTTGGCCTGACAGTCAGCGAGATTCTTCGCCACGCCGGCGTGGCGCATCTGCTGCTGGAGGCGGACGCGCAGAAGGTAGAGGCCGCGCGTGCCGCCGGCGCGCCGGTGTTCCATGGCGATGCCAGTCGGCCCGATACCTTGCTGGCTGCCGGCTTGACGCATGCGCACTTGGTGGTGCTAACGTTCGCCCATGCCCAGCAAGCGTTGCGCATCGCCCAGGCGATTGCCGAGCGCCGTCCGGCGCTAACCTTGTGGGTGTCATGCAGAAGTACGACCGCGGCCGATGCATTTCGCGCCATGCCTAACGTGCGCGTGTATCAGCAATCCTTTGCCGCAGCTATTGGGCTGGCGGAACAGGTGATGTCGACGCTTGGCATGTCGACCGAGTTGATTGAAGGACACATCAGCGCAATGCGCCGCCGTCTCGACAGCAGCCGTTTTCCAGGGAGTTCATAGTCATGAAATCAAAACGCCTTAACCCATTTCAGGTCTTGCGTGACCAATTGGCCATCATGAGTTTTTACGAGCGCTTCGAGCAGGTCGTCGCGCTCGTGCTGTCGGCGGTGATCGCCGTCATCATCATGGTGTCGCTGTTCCAGCTCATCTCCATCGTCTTCACGCTGCTGGTTCTCGATGCCTTCAATCCCCTGGACCACAAGGTATTCCAGAGCGTGTTCGGCATGATCATGACGCTCTTGATCGCGATGGAGTTCAAGCATTCCATCGTGCGCGTGGCGCTGCGTCGGGACAGCATCATCCAGGTTAAGACGGTGGTCCTGATCGCGGTGATCGCACTCTCCCGCAAGTTCGTGATCCTCGACTCCGACGCGAGCCCCGCAAAGATAGCCGCGCTGGCAGGCGCCACGCTGGCTCTGGGTGCGACCTACTGGCTGCTGCGCAAGCGCGGCGACCGCGCCGCCGAGACCTCTGAGCATGACCCGTCATCATCCGAGTGATCCGCGCACTGTGCTCTTGCAACACCGCTGGCTCAACCGCCTGCAGACCGGGCTGTTGGTCCTGACCCTGGTCGGGATCGCAGCCGCAGCAGGGAGACTGCCATTTGGGGAAGGCTGCCTGTGGCTCGCGCTGTTTGCCGTTGCAGGTGCGTTGCTGCTGGACCCGGTAGCCGCGTCGGCGCTGAGCTTGCGCCTGTACCGCGTACGGACCTTGCACCCGCAACAAGCCCACGAGATGTGGGCCCTGTTGCGCGAGCTGCCCGCCCGTGCCGGTTTGCCCGCCACGCCGGTGCCGCACTATGTGCCCAGTGCCGTCGTCAACGCCTTCGCCACCGGATCGAAGCAGGAGGCATCGATCGCCCTCACCGATGGCCTGCTGCGCAGCCTGAGCCCACGCGAGCTGGCGGGTGTGTTCGCGCACGAGGTCGCGCACATCGCTAATGAGGATCTGCGTGTCATGGGGCTGGCGGATTCCGTCAGTCGCCTCACGTGCCTACTGGCCCTTATGGGACAGATCGCGATCCTGCTCAGCCTGCCCGCGCTGCTGGTTGGCGCGGCGGAGGTCTATTGGCCTGGTCTATTGTTATTGGCCGCATCGCCCCAACTGGCCCTGCTCGCACAGCTCGGCTTGTCTCGCGTGCGTGAGTTCGACGCTGACCGCCTTGCGGCGGAACTGACTGGCGACCCGCAGGGGCTGGCGTCCGCGCTGGCGAAAATCGAGCGGGTCAGCCGCTCCTGGCGTGCCTGGCTATGGCCGGGATGGGGCAATCCCGAGCCCTCCTGCTTGCGCACGCGTCCGGCAACGCAAGAGCGCATCGCACGCCTGCTGACGTTGGCGCCTGGGCCAGCATCAGCGTTGCCACTCCGCGCGCCCCATTTTTTGCCGGAATCCGCTTTGGCGACGCGCCCACCGCGCTGGCGCCCGAGCGGGCTGTGGCGCTGATTGCCCATCAACAGGAGACGTCTCATGGCCTATCTCGACCCGTACCAACGCCCCGCGCCGGACCGCTACGTCCGGCGCGGGCTCTTCATCACCGCCTGCATTGCCGCGCTCATGCTGCTGTGGCAGTTTCTGCCCGCCATCGAGGCCTGGTTCAGTCCGCGCGAGGCAGCAGAACGCACAGTGATGGCGCGTGGCGATCTGGCGGCGGACGAGAAAACCACCATCGAACTGTTCGAAAAATCGCGCGCCTCGGTGGTCTACATCACCACCGCGCAATTAGTACGCGATGTCTGGACGCGCAACGTGTTCTCCGTGCCGCACGGCACTGGCTCGGGCTTCATCTGGGACGACGCCGGCCACGTCGTCACCAACTTCCACGTCATCCAGGGCGCGTCCGAAGCCACCGTCAAACTGGCCGACGGCCGCGACTACCAGGCCGCGCTGGTGGGGACGAGCCCCGCGCACGACATCGCCGTGCTCAAGATCGGCGTCGGTTTCAAGCGCCCGCCGGCCGTGCCGGTCGGCACCAGTGCCGACCTCAAGGTGGGTCAGAAGGTGTTTGCTATCGGCAACCCCTTCGGCCTGGACTGGACGCTCACCACTGGTATCGTCTCCGCGCTCGACCGCTCGTTGCCGGGAGAAGCGGGCGGCCCGGCCATCGATCACCTGATCCAGACCGACGCCGCCATCAACCCCGGCAATTCCGGTGGCCCGCTGCTCGATTCGGCTGGGCGGCTGATCGGCATCAATACCGCCATCTACAGTCCGTCTGGCGCCTCGGCCGGCATAGGCTTTGCGGTGCCGGTCGATACCGTCATGCGCGTGGTGCCGCAACTCATAAAGACCGGCAAGTACATCCGTCCGGCGCTGGGCATCGAGGTGGATGAGCAGCTCAACGCGCGTCTGCAGGCGCTGACCGGCAGTAAGGGCGTATTCGTATTGCGCGTGACGCCGGGCTCGGCGGCGCACAGGGCCGGGCTCGTCGGCGTCGAGGTCACCGCAGGCGGCATCGTGCCCGGCGATCGCGTTATCAGCATCGACGGTATCGCCGTCGACGACGTCACCACATTACAGGCCCGGCTAGACGACAAGAACGTTGAAGATGTTGTGGTCTTGTTAGTGGAGCGGGCCGGCAAGACTCGCGAGATGCTTGTGGAACTACAACCGGGAGTTTGATGGAAAGTGGGTCATGGATCTGCACAGCGAAGCAGCCAAGCGACTTCAGCCTTGCGCCGAACTACGAGCCCTAGCGAGGAATGGTCTGAAGTAGCCCTGTATTTCCGGCTGGCTTCAGCCACTGCTGATTTTGAAAGCGGTGAACCGATCAAAAACGATCGGATCACCCGCTCATTTCGGTGCTTTCAGCCGTCGCGAGCACCTTGTGACGGCCATTTTCCGCATTACAGGCGCACCTCTCCTGCGCTTGCCAGCAAATGTCGGCGGGCCATCCATAGGTTCGACAGGGCCAACAGCGTCACCAGTTGTGCAGTGTTCTTCACCAGCCCTCGGAAACGTACCTTGGTGTAGCCGAACTGCCGCTTGATCACGCGAAAGGGGGCTCTACCTTCGCTCGCACTTGCGCCTTGGCCTTCTCGATCTTGCGCTTGGCTTTGTACAGGGCGCTGCGTTTATCGAGCATCTTGTAGGTGCTGCGGCGTGCTGCGACCTGCCAGATCACTTCTCGGTCGGCATGCTCGGAGCCCTTCTCGACGCCGGTGTAGCCGGCATCGGCGCAGACGACGTTCTCGTCGCCGTGCAGCAGCTTGTCGACCTGGGTGACATCCGCCACGGTGGCTGCCGTGCCCACCACGCTGTGTACCAGCCCCGATTCATCATCAACGCCGATGTGCGCCTTCATGCCAAAGTAATACTGGTTCCCCTTCTTGGTCTGGTGCATTTCCGGGTCGCGCTTGCCGTCCTGGTTCTTGGTTGAACTGGGCGCGTGGATCAGCGTGGCATCGACGATAGTGCCCTGGCGCAGCGACAGACCGCGATCCCCCAGGTAACCATTGTTCACGCAGAGGATGCCGGCTGCCAGCTCATGTTTCTCCAGCAGACGACGGAAGTTGAGGATGGTGGTTTCGTCAGGAATACGTTCCAGGCTCAGCCCGGCGAACTGACGTAGGATGGTCGTCTCGTACAGCGCTTCTTCCATGGCCGGATCGCTGTAGCCGAACCAGTTCTGCATCAGATGGATACGCAGCATCGCCATCAAGGGATACGCCGGGCGACTACCTTCGCCTTTCGGATAATGCGGTTCGATCAGGGCAATCAGCCCTTTCCACGGCACCACCTGATCCATCTCGATCAGGAACAGTTCCTTGCGGGTCTGCTTGCCCTTGCCGGCATACTCGGCGTCGGCGAAGGTCATCTGCTTCATGGAAGAACTCGGGTGGCGGGATCAGCGTATTTTGAATCGCCACGGGTTTAACAGACACCTCAGAGTCATTTAAGATGGCTTAAAGAGAGGTGCCCATGAGCGGTAAGCGTTATCCCGAAGAGTTTAAAATTGAAGCAGTCAAACAGGTTGTTGATCGCGGTTAATCTGTTGCCAGCGTTGCAACGCGTCTCGATATCACCACCCACAGCCTTTACGCCTGGATAAAGAACTATGGTCCGGATTCTTCCACTAATAAAGAACAGTCAGATGCTCAGGCCGAGATCCGCCGTCTTCAGAAAGAGCTGAAGCGGGTTACCGACGAACGGGACATATTAAAAAAAGCCGCGGCGTACTTCGCAAAGCTGTCCGACTGAGGTACGCCTTTATCCGTGACAACACCTGTTGCTGGCCTGTTCGCCTGCTCTGTCGGGTGCTGGATGTACATCCCAGTGGTTTTTACGCCTGGCTTCAGGACAGAAAACCACTATTGAGGGGGAATGGCGGCATATGTCGGACGCCAACAGGTTGTCAGAACGTATTACGATGCTTCAGCATGCGATCTATGAGCAGTATGAGGAATACAGAGCAGATATTCCCGTCAGCTGGTCCAGATAACGTCTGACAGACCTCACCGGCGAGCAGGACGTTCGCCAGCATCATTCTCCTAAGTACTTAAAAATTCCCTTTCAGCATGGCTACCGCATCCGCTTCGGGCATCTGAAACTGAACTCGATGCCGCGCAGCAACATCAAGTGCGAACACCTTCGTATAGACTTCCGTCGAGCTAATCGATTTGTGGCCCATCAGGCTCTGCAAAACCTTCAGTGGTATGCCGGCGTACAGCATGTGCATCGCGTAGGAGTGACGGAACGTATGGGGGGTAACCGGTACTGAGAACGTCACCCCGTCGGCCGCTGCGGCCTCCACCGCTTCGCTAAGCCAGGTACGCACGGTACGGTCTGTGATCTCCCAGATACGCGCCTTCTCCATTCTGCCGGTGCGCTTGTTTCGTCTTTCCAGCGGAATTTTCAGGGTGGCCACCATCATCTGCAGCTGGCTGACGTAGTGGTGATCGGAAAGCGGAACCAGGCGATGAGCCTGGCTGCCTGCGGGTGCACGACCTGCAGTTCTGGCTGCTTTCTCGGTGCGCTGCTTGAGCGTGGCCAGCTGCACGAACGGATACGGCGGCGCCAGCGAAAAATCCCCCCGGGTCAGCGCGAGCGCTTCATTAATGCGCGCGCCGGTGTTCCACAGCGTCGCCAGCAGCATCTTGCGGTGAAGATCCGGCACGTAATGGAGCAGGGCGCTGACTTCCGGCGCCAGCAGATATTTCGGCAGTTCATCCTGCACGAGCGCCATCTGGCGCAGGGCGAGGGCGGCAGGGTAATCGATGGCCACCGGGAGCAATGTTCCGGGAGATGCCGGAGATCCAACTGGAACCAGGTTATTCATAATTTCTTTTAACTTTTTTCTTTGCCGAGAATTTTCTTCGTAATATTACCGGAGTCAGGATGACTAACCAGCCAGCGACGGCCAGCCAGAAAACAGACGAAGTCACAAACAAAACTACCCCGTCAATGACAGTAGACACGATATTTTCGGGCACAGGTTTCACTCCTCTTCAGTGGGTGGCTATGGAACGGGAACATTCATGACCCCAACATCCAGTAGATAAAGCCCAGAAAAATCACCACGCCCCCCCAGAATAAGGTCAGGTTGGCGACTTTCTCCCACAGGATAGAAAGGAGCTTTGTCTGCAGGTCAACGAGGTATTCACTTTGCGAGGCAAGATCCCTTTTGAGCTCAACGATTTTTTCCTGCGACTGACTACACAGGGTTGCCAGTCGGATAACCCCGGTTGCCCGTTGCGCCACCTCCAGGTCAGAATCCCCGCTCTGCGGCAGAGACAGTTTTTCTGCCCGCAGTGGCAGGGCGTCACATTTCTCGTCCGGGAGCTGGCCCCCTTTCCTGTGCAACAGATGATAAAATGGACGATTCCTAAGTGAAGTAATTAACTGTTTTTGCGACCGTTTTTTGCCTTCGAGCTGCACTATTTTTTCCTGCAGCCCGCGATAACAGTCTTCCAGCCGGCGTACCGCGGATACCAGGGGATCCACCCGGAGCGTTGAACACCTGCCCCGTGGCAACTGCAGTTCGTCTGCCCGCATCGGCATTGAGCTGGTTTCCCCCGGCGGGAACCGGAAACCCAGCCCGCGCCACAGTCTGCTCCGGCGGATCAGATTGTGAATGTTTTTCGTATCCACGGACGAGATGTCGATTCTTCCGACCAGCGTTTCCGGCGGCAGGGAGCGGGTCCAGAGCACCATCTGCTGCATGATCCAGCTGCCCACCCTGCGACCACGGGGTAAAAATTCTTTCAGCATAAATTCGACACTGAACAGTTCCACCGTGCCGGGCACGAACTTCGCGACAATGGTCTGCGGTGTTCCTTGTCCTTCACCGTACAGCGTCAGGCTGGAGGTGATCGACACATGTGCCCCTGGCGAGTCCTCAGATCCGTAACGACATTCCTCCACCCGTCTGACGACCACAACCACCGTTTCGTCGCCCGCACTCCCCGCCGGGACGGTCAGCAGCCACATGCCGTTATCATCAACAGACGTTTTTATGAAGGTTGCCGTTTTCGCTTCCATACCGGTCTCTTTGTCCCGTTGCGTAACTGTTACGTGGATGAATGGGTAATTCCCGTCAGTTCTGGTCTGCCATAAAACGGCCAGCGCTTGTCGCCCTGAGAGTAAACCTCGGTCCACACCAGTGTGCCCTGCTCAAAATACAGGTGACAGCCGTCACTGGCGCTCAGGGTCGTCATCATCGGCAGCTGCGCAGCGGAAAACGAAACGCCCGGACCTGGCAATGCCGGCATCATTGACTGTTATCCTCCGTGTCCGCGTATTGCTCCTTTGTGTTCAAATTAATCACAGTTCTGACCCACGATAAATATCGTCAGTCCCCCGGGAACCTTCATTGCAGCCAGTTCAGTACAATTCCCGGCAGGACCTTCATGTTTTCCGCTGTGGCATCCACCGGATAAAGCGCCTGTGTCAGAAGTGACAGATTATGCTCACTGCAGGAAAGCCCCGCGCGGTGAAGACATGACAGGTACCCTTTTTTAACTGCTGCGGCATCGCCGGCATCCATCATATTGAAGTAATCCAGAGGCGCCGGCGAAAATTCCTCCTCCGCTACGGTTTCAAGAAACCGTAGCATCTCCGGGCGAACTGGCAGGGGCAGAACGGCGGCCTGAAATTCGTCACAGCTGAATCCACCGCAACTCTGCGTCGCCAGTCGCCAGCCATCGGTGTTACCGTTCGGCACAGTTACCGTAGAGGCCAGAACCAGCCCCGGCCAGCGATCTTCCCGATCAAACCCGTAATCAAAACACTGCTCAGGAATGTCCTGCAGATTCTTGCCATGTTGTCCGGGCTCTATCATCCCGAACCTGATCTGGGGAGTATGCTTATACACAGATTGGGCCTGTTCGTTAGTACTTTAGTTGAGAAACAGCGCTGGCATTTCATCTAACATCATCACATGGCGGGTCCGCTTCCCGCGAAAAATACGGCGCATCATCGGCGTAAAATCACCGGGCTCCCAGCCATAAGGCCAGGTATAGTAAATCCCGTCCTTCAGCTTACTGTCGCGTCGCTCAGGCCCCGCTACGATACGTCTGACCTCCCTGTTCAGCGCCTCACCGCACAGGCCATACTGCCCCAGGTAGCGGCGCAGCCGCGTTCTGGGCATCCGCGGGTCAGATTTCACGTAACCATTAACATCCAAATGCTGCGTGGTGGTGATGATATTCATGCCGTACTGGCGCATGGTGCGTAAGGCGACGTCCATCACGTCCGTGCCTGTCTGTGTTTCGTCACTGGTTGTATTCATGTTGCTTCCTGTCAGCTTGTTAAATTTCACCTTCGGCCAGCAGTTCCCAGGGATCTTAATTCTGGCCAGTAAGTCTGAAACATCCCAACCCGTGCCGGATGTACCGGATCATTCTTCCTGGGGGTCAGTATATCCGGAAGCTGTCTCCGGCCCGGTGGCCGCTGCCACTTCCTTCAGGATTGGTGTCCAGCCGCCCTGAAACCATTCCCCTGGGTCTTCGCCACTGAGTACCTGCTGCAGCCAGCGGGAAGGGGAGCGACGCTTTGCGTCACGGAACCAGACCGGATGGTGCTGACCCATGACGGACCAGAAATCAAAATCCGGCTCCGGGGGCGAGAACACATACGCATTCATGACCAGATTCCCGCAGTGTTGTCTGAGGAACAACAAAAAATCTTTCAGGTTTCCGTACCCTACCGACCCCATACCGGCACCAAGGAAAAACGCCTCTGTTACCACGCCGGCAGTGATACGACCGTTCTGCTCATGCTGGCGCAGGATCATAAGGGTGCCATCATGGCGCCCACCGTCGATGCGGATGAACTCAAAGACATACCTTTCATCATCATCCGGGAAGAAAAATTCCTCCCAGCTGACACCGGAATACGTTCCCAGTATCACCAGCGAGAACATCATCCCGTCACCGGTAGTCAGCCAGTCCGCACTGGTGCCAAACCGGCTTTCAATCCGTTCAGCCAGATCACGGGTTAACTCACCGGCGCCATCGATACAGTCCAGGATCAGTCCCGGGGAAACATGTAACCGGTGAGCTATCCGTACCTGGTCGGCGATCCGCGTCGGCCCGGGATGCCCGGCCCCCGGGAAAAAGCCGTCAGCGGACAGACGGTCAAACAGGGCGCGCAGACGCCCGCCACATTCCTTCTGCCACTGTTGCCGACTGGAGAGGATTTCCGGAGAGGTGGTCCCCGCAGGATACTGTCTGGCCAGCGCCAGGCGGATCTCCCCTTCGAGTGAACGTTCATTTTTCATCGCTGACTGCTCAATGCGCGCAAACAGCGCATCGTCAACATTTCTGGCCTGGATCTTCGCCATGACTCCTTCCTTATGCAAAACGTATTAAGGGCTGGTAAATGGTCATTGAAGTAAACATGAAACCAAACTTACCGGAATAACGATAAATGTATACATTATGATTCATTTTGTACACAAGTGAAGGAAGTGGCACATGATAAGCCATGAAACAGTCACGCCGTTAAATTACCGGACGGCCGTTCCGGTTAGATCCGACTTTCCTGCGTATCACAACTTTCCGGAAGTGTACCACGGTCACGGAATAACCACAGCACCCTTTTATGGGGGTGAGCGGCCGGTCACGGGGCAGGGGAGGAACACAATATATAGCGTCAATTTCAGCCATTAACACCGCTACATCTTGTGTTGCCGGGCCGCTGCGCGCCGGAGGGGTTCCGGCAGATCCGGAACTACCTTTTTTCGGATCTCAGAAGTGGAGAAGAGGAATTATTGCAGCATGGACACAAAAAACGAGTAATTGTTGCGATGAGTGGACTATTGCACCATGAGCAAATATAAATGACTTTATGCGTCCTGCGGTTAAATATATTGTTCATGCCGTCCGGCTGAACCCCGGGTCAGGGGATCAGCCGGGAAGGAGAACGTCACGGTTCTGTTTTCCGCGACAGGGTCTTTCTTTTTTTCTTCAGGTACATCACTTCGTCACATTTACCGATCATCTCCGCCAGTGTCGTATAATGGTCTGCGTTATTGATCAGTTCGCCAAAGGAATAATTGATGTTGTAGGGCTTGCCCGAGGTGTCATTGTAATGATCGAGACTGGCACTCAGCGCGTGCAGATAAGACTGAGTGTTACCGTTTCGCCGGATCAGGGCGGCAAACTCATCCCCGCCGAGGCGGCCTGCTATTTCACCCGGTTCAAGGTGCTGATGTAAAAAGCCGGCAAAGATCTTCAGCACCTCGTCACCTTCCGTGTGTCCCCAGAGATCGTTAACCGGTTTGAACCTGTCCAGATCGAAATAGATGAGGCTGAACGACGCATCCTGCCGGTTCATTGCGCGGAAGAGTTTTTCGCCGGCGCGGTAAAACCCGCGCCGGTTGGGAATGCCCGTCAGGCTGTCCGTCATGGCCATGCTGATGGCCTCGAATTCGTCCTCCACGATACAGGCCAGGTCCCGGAGGGACGCAATGTCCTCATCCGTGAAGGCGCGGGGAACGGTGTGGATCAGGCACAGCGTGCCGGCCACCGTGCCGTCCGGCAGGCTCACCGGCTGGCCGGCGTAGAACCGGATGTGTGGCTCACCGGTAACCAGGGGATTATCGTGAAATCGCGCATCGGCAGCCGCATCGTGAATGATAAAAGGCCCTTCCTGCAGAATGGCGTGCCCGCAGAACGAAATATCACGTGGAGTTTCGCGCACGCCGACGCCCTGGCAGGCGAGGAGCCACTGGCGCTCGCGATCCAGCAGGCTTATCAGAGCCACCGGGACCTGAAAGGCTTTGCGGGCCAGCCGCGTCAGGCGTTCAAAACGCTCATCGTCACGGGTATCAAGAAGGCCGGTAATATACAGGGACTTCAGCCTCTGTTCTTCATTCTCCGGTATACCGGGTGCCTGCATGTAATCTCCTGGTATGTACAAAGTATATATGCAGATGAAAAGGTGTTTGGATCTGACTGAGTGTAATTATAGTTCACGACTTATCTGCCAGCGGCTGAACTTCAGGTACAGGAATTCACGTTTATCACTCGTACCAGACTCTCCGGAGGACCAGGGGAATGACCGGGTCTGTTACGGTGAGGGAATCTGTAAACCTCAGGATTTTTGCCGGGAAAGTACGTATAACTGCTATCTTGATTAGTAAATGTTAAAATTTGTAGGTATCCACCCGTTAAACAAAATGATTAATATTTAAAAATACTCGTTGAACACCCGTGCCGTAATAATGAAGTACATTAAAAACGTTATCCGGTCATGTGAAGCTGAGACCGTCTCTTCGTCATGTAAAATGCCGTACTTTCTTTGTCGTGAAGAATGACCGGGTTAAGTCCATAAGGTTGAGAGGAAGTCTGCAGATGTGATACGCTCAAGGCGAGATTTATCTCAGTGAGAACTCACGGCAACAAAAAGTTTTTGGACAACAAAACACAAAGTTGTTTTGGACTGTAGGAGTCCAAGAGACAATGACATTACATACAACGCCGTGTAACGGATTTTACATTATTACAAAGCCTGTGTTACAAGAGAGTTATGGACATGATTGAAAAAAGATGTGAAGTAATTGATGGTGAATACGTCTGTGATATAGATATTAGCGTTGAAGAATGGAAGATTTTATTAAGGGATAAAAAAGTTTTTGATGACAAAAGTATTGCAGCGTTAAAAAAATGGTTCATTGAGCCAGACCATTCCTGTACATGTTTCGATATCGGCAAGAAGTACGACCTGCACAGTATGAGTGCTAATGGTGTAATCAATGGGTTGGGTGGAAGAGTTCAGAAGCAGCTTGGCCGATTCGAGGTTAAAGGAGTCGGAAAGATTGCTTCCGGGACAAAATTCATTACAGTCATGAAAAGTAGAGAAATTAAAGGAAACCCAAAGCGAAATTTATGGACTATCCGTGAAGAACTTGTTCAGGCAATAAAAGAACTAGATTTTTTTAGTACGAACGAAAGCTCAAGCATTGATTTTTACTCAGATAATGATTTGATCACTGCTCTAGAAGAAAGTAATCACTTTGACGTTACTCAGACATTTGAGTATAGCGAAAAAGCGAAACCTAAGAAAGCTGCAATAGAAGTCAAAAATGGACTCTCATACCCAAGAAGTAAATCTGTTTCAAAAAATGCGCTTAACAAAGCTGATTATAAATGTGAAATTAATTGCGACCATCCAACGTTCAGAAGGCGAAACTCTCCTCTAAATTACACAGAACCTCATCACATTGTCCCGATGTCAAAGCAAGACTATTTTGAGAATTCACTGGATGTGGAAGAGAATATCATATCACTATGTTGCAACTGCCATAAACAAATTCATCTTGGCAAGGGGTTTGAAGATATGTTGAGGAAAATATATGCCGAGCGGAAAGATGTATTAAAAAAAGCGGGAATCGAGATATTATTAGAGGATTTGATTCTTTTTTACAAGATGGAAGATAATTAATCTTCGAGAAGATGCATGCTTATTTTTATTTTTTTTAGCAATGAATGTGAAATACTGCCTGACTATCAATCCTGTCATGTGATTCAGATTTATGGGGGAGGATTTTAATATTTTACCAGCATGGCATGTCGATCAATCGGTTAAGTATAGCGCCAGGTAACCAGACGGATTTTCCCTCTCAGGCGGGAGTCGTTATCCATCGTCCAGTACCTGATTAAAAGTAGGAGTAATTACAAGAAAATTAAACTGTATGACTATTATTTCCGTTCAGAAAAGAAAGTTACATTAATAACCCGTAATTATTCGGGTTTTTAATTAGTTAAGTGCTATATATTTTTGTGTCCGGGGGTACCCTAAGAGGGTGCGCAAGACAACACTCCAGTGTTCATTATTTATGACTGTCAAGCCATTTATTCATCTGCTCAATTTCACCTTTTTGAGCTTTAATGATGTCCTGCGCAAGCTTTCTCATTTCGGGATCTTTTCCGTATTTGAGCTCGGTCTCAGCCATTGCGATTGCCCCTTCATGGTGTGCGATCATACCTTTTGCAAAGGCCTTATCGGGATTGGATTCATTAACGGCGGCCATCATTTTTTCATGCATATTTTTCATGCCAGCCATATATTCCTGTGATGATGCCGATGAGTGCATATCTGACATTTTCATTTCCGAATGTTCAGCAGAAATAACTGGCAGGGATAACATTAATATTACAAAAAGGGTGTTTTTGATTTTCATATAATAATTCCTTTCAGACAGGTACCGGTTAAGTGTAGCTGAGTCAGACAAAAAAGCCCCCTGACGGGGGGCAAAAATGTAGCAACGTTGTTTCAGGAAAATCTATCAGGGAAAAGGTAACAGCACGGATACTACCGTCGCATTCAGCCTGCATTGATCATGCGGCGGTGCGCTTCGGCCATGGCCTGATGTGGGCCGGATTGCCCGTTATTCATGAATTCATGGGCAACCGCTGCTCTTTCATGCTCATTCATCGCCGCGTAAGACGTTGACGGGACGGTCGTGGATACCGTGTTATTTCCCATCATCTTCTGATGACTTTCCACCATTTTCTGGTGCGCATCCGCCGAGCCGTTCGTCATGGTCTCATGAGCAATAATGGCCTGTTCATGCTGGTCCATACCGGTCATGCGAGGAGCAGTCCCCTGGATCCCGACAGGAGCCGCAGCAGACTGCATCTGGTGAGCAGGAGCCTGTGCATTGTTGACGCGATCATGGATATTCACGGTTTCAGTGGCCCAGGCCGATGAAATTAAACCAAAGCCCAGCAAAGATGCTAATACGATATTTTTCATGATAACTCTCCATTTCTGAATTAGTGATGTCCGGGGAAGTACAACCGGTGTTTTCAGTTCCATAACTGAAACAAGTTCGGCAGCGTTTATTTCTCCGGAAGAGGGCTGGATATTCATTTCCTGGCGTACTCTGACGCCGGGTATTGATGAAGCAATCCAGCCTTCCTGATAAGTTGCACTAATTATATCGAATGGCTTCTGTTTGCTGCATGACAGTCTAATGACATCTTTGTCATTTACATCTTTATTTTCAGCATTGGGTTTCCGGGATCATTTTCTCCAGTCTGGGCACGGATAAGATAAAACGCGTGGAGCGTACGTCTGATTCCACCTGCACTCTTCCGTGATGTGCTTCCACGATTGACTTCACAATCGCAAGGCCGATGCCGCTGCCTTCTCCTTTTCGTTGTCTGGATGGATCCACCCGATAAAAACGGTCAAACAGCCTTGATAAATGTTCTTCAGGGATCGGTTTCCCCGGATTTTCAATCACAAGGTCAAAAAAGCTCTCCTGCTCTCTTATTGAGACGGTGATTGCCTGTCCCTCCGGGGTATAACGCAGGGCATTGGATAACAGATTATTGATCGCCCTTCTGAACATTTGTGGATCTCCCTCAACCAGGCAGGGCATCCCGTTAAATTTGAGCGTGATATTGCGTTCTTCGGCCCAGGCTTCGAAAAACTCGAAGACTTTCATGACTTCCGCTCTAAGGTCAAACATGACCCTGTCAGGTATCAGCTGATTATTATCTGCCTGTGCCAGGAACAGCATATCGCTGACCATTTTGGTCATCCGGTTATACTCTTCAAGACTGGAATAGAGGACATCCTCAAGTTCCCTCTGTGTTCGATCCTGACTCAGTGCGATTTCAGTCTGCGTCACCAGATTGGTGATGGGCGTTCTGATCTCATGCGCGATATCGGCAGAGAAATTGGCCTGGCGGGTAAAGACATCCTCAATCTTTCCAATCATATGATTGAACGAGATAACCAGTTGCTCCAGCTCAATGGGAACGCGTGTCGGTTCCAGTCGCGCATCAAGATTCTCGGAGGTGATGTTTTTAATGGCATTGCTGACATTACGAAGGGGCAGGTGCCCCTGACGGACAGCGATTCGAATGATCAGAACAATCAACAGGCTTATCACGACGGCAATCGCAATCAGGTTCTTTTTCAGCGCATCGAGGTAATGGAGATGGAAATTAATGGATAGGCCAGTCAGCATGACATAGTTCTGCTGTTTGCCCTGAAATATCGCCTGACCAGAGGAGGCGATAATCCTGTATGTTTCCATCTTCATTTCGGACCCGGTATCCATCGGTCCCGCAGGATCCTCCACCGTCCAGAGAAAGACATCCCGTGCGCGGCTGTGCTCGCTAAAATCTGCTGAATTCACTGCCGGGCGTAGTGCCGCCCCCTGAGCTGAGCTAAAGAGCACTTCACCCCTGGGATTGAGGAGCAAAAGGGCAACGTTGCGGTAGCTGGCAATTGATTCCTTTATTTTGCTTATTTTTTTATCATCCGGATCCACCGGGGACTGCAGTATACGGTTCAGTGTGGTGCTGATTTGTTGAAGATCGCTGACATCCTGCTCGGCAAAATGATTTTCAACAGAATGCAGCATAAACCAGGTGAAGGCGATAAAAGCCAGTATCGTGGACAGGCTGATAAAAAAGGTCAGCCGCAGAGCGAGTGAGAAAGGGCGTCTGGAAGGTTTGCTATGCATCCGGGACCTCCAGCATGTAGCCCACGCCCCGGACTGTCTGGATCAGCTTTGTCCCGTAATCGTTGTCTATTTTAGCGCGGAGTCGCTTTACTGCGACATCGATCGCATTAGTGTCGCTGTCAAAATTCATGTCCCAGACCTGAGAGGCAATCAGGGAGCGGGGAAGAACCTCTCCCTGATGGCGAATGAAGAATTCCAGCAAGCTGAACTCTTTACTGGTGAGCACAATGCGGTTCCCGGCGCGGCTGACTTTTCTGGATACGAGATCAACCGAGAGGTCAGCCACTTTAAGCTGGCTTTCCGTGATCATCGTGTTTCCCCGCCTGAGGAGGGTTCTTACCCGGGCGAGCAGTTCAGCAAACGCAAAGGGCTTCACCAGATAATCGTCCGCACCCAGCTCAAGTCCTTTGACCCTGTGTTCAATCGTGCCAAGGGCCGTCAGCAGTAATACCGGCATCCCCTTTCCGGCACTGCGCAGCATACGGATGATATCCCAGCCGTTTACATCAGGCAGCATGATATCCAGGATGACTAAATCATACTCGGCTGTCATGGCAAGATGATATCCGGTCAGACCATTATCAGCGTGATCCACGACGAACCCCGCCTCTGTCAGCCCCTTGCTGAGATATTCACCTGTTTTAATTTCGTCTTCAACGATTAATATTTTCATCATGCTCCCCGGCTGGCTGCTAATGTCATTTTATTGCGCCCACGATCGTTATCAACGGATTACAGCAAAAATGACAACATTGTCATTATCCTGTCACCCGGCAAACAGAGAGCGTTCGGTAAAGTATCCCTATCAATACTCTGGACTTCGTTTGAACCATTTACCAGGTCTGCCTGTACGAGAAGCGTTATGTTCAAATTAAAATTACTCAGCATCAGTACCATATTCATCCTGGCTGGTTGTGTTTCTCTGGCACCTGAATATCAGCGTCCGCCAGCTCCGGTTCCCCAGCAGTTTTCATTGTCTAAAAACAGTCTGACGCCTGCGGTAAACAGCTATCAGGATACGGGCTGGCGAAACTTTTTTGTCGATCCCCAGGTCAGCAGGCTGATCGGTGAAGCCCTGACTAATAACCGTGATTTGAGAATGGCTGCCCTGAAGGTTGAAGAGGCCCGGGCCCAGTTCAACGTCACGGATGCAGATCGTTATCCCCAGCTGAATGCCTCATCCGGGATCACATACAACGGTGGTCTGAAAGGTGACAAGCCGACCACACAGGAGTACGACGCGGGTCTGGAGCTCAGCTATGAGCTCGATTTTTTTGGCAAACTTAAGAACATGAATGAGGCTGATCGCCAGAACTACTTTGCCAGCGAAGAAGCCCGTCGTGCCGTACACATCCTGCTGGTCTCCAGCGTTTCACAGAGCTATTTCAGCCAGCAACTGGCGTACGAACAACTCCGTATTGCGCGGGAAACGCTGAAAAATTATGAACAGTCCTATGCTTTCGTTGAGCAACAGCTCGTGACCGGGAGTACGAACGTTCTGGCACTTGAACAGGCGAGAGGACAAATCGAAAGTACCCGCGCCGAAATAGCCAAACGAGAAGGCGATCTGGCTCAGGCAAACAATGCCCTGCAACTGGTGCTGGGAACGTACCGCGCACTTCCGTCAGAAAAAGGGATGAAAGGCGGGGAGATCGCACCAGTAAAATTGCCACCAAATCTATCTTCACAAATTTTGCTGCAGCGACCGGATATTATGGAAGCGGAATATCAGCTGAAAGCGGCTGATGCCAATATTGGCGCAGCGCGAGCGGCCTTTTTCCCCTCCATTACCCTGACCAGTGGTCTTTCTGCAAGCAGTACGGAGCTGTCAAGCCTGTTTACGTCAGGAAGTGGAATGTGGAATTTTATCCCTAAAATTGAAATTCCTATTTTTAATGCTGGCAGGAATAAAGCCAATCTGAAGCTGGCTGAAATTCGCCAGCAACAATCGGTGGTTAATTACGAACAAAAAATTCAGTCAGCCTTTAAGGATGTTTCCGACACGCTTGCGCTGCGCGACAGCCTTAGCCAGCAACTTGAGTCACAGCAGCGTTATCTTGATTCACTTCAGATAACTCTCCAGCGTGCCAGAGGATTATATGCAAGTGGTGCTGTCAGTTACATCGAAGTGCTGGATGCAGAACGTTCCCTCTTCGCTACGCAGCAAACCATTCTCGATCTTACCTATTCCCGACAGGTTAACGAAATTAATCTGTTTACCGCGCTGGGTGGCGGTTGGGTAGAGTAAATTTATTTAATTAATCAGGAAATTAAAAATGCGTAATTCACTTAAAGCCGTTTTATTTGGTGCCTTCTCTGTCATGTTTTCTGCCGGTCTTCATGCTGAAACACATCAGCATGGCGATATGAATGCTGCCAGTGATGCTTCGGTACAGCAGGTTATCAAGGGCACCGGTGTCGTTAAAGACATTGATATGAATAGTAAAAAGATTACCATTTCGCACGAAGCAATCTCTGCTGTGGGCTGGCCTGCAATGACCATGCGCTTCACTTTTGTTAATGCAGACGACGCTATCAATGCCCTGAAAACCGGCAACCATGTCGATTTCTCGTTTATTCAGCAGGGCAATATCTCCTTACTCAAAAGCATTAACGTTACGCAATCCTGATTATCAGTCCGGAGCGAATACATCCAGTGCGCCTGAACATTCATTAAGGGATTACTGTGAATGAATGATCGGGCGCATATGCCAGGTGTTTTGATTTTTCAGCGAGAAATTGTATGGCTTCTTTAAAGATAAAATATGCTGCAATAATTATCAGCAGCCTCATAGCAGGGGGGCTGATATCGGTTACTGCCTGGCAGTATGTAAACTCATCACAAAAAACAGTACAAACCGAACAAAAGGCACCGGAGCGAAAGGTACTTTTCTGGTATGACCCGATGAAACCGGATACCAAATTTGATAAACCCGGAAAATCTCCCTTTATGGATATGGACCTGGTGCCAAAATATGCTGATGAAAGCGGCGATAAAAGCAGTGGCGGGATCCGTATCGATCCAACGCAGGTTCAGAATCTGGGATTAAAAACGCAAAAAGTCACGCGAGGAATGCTGAATTATTCTCAGACAATCCCGGCTAATGTCAGTTACAACGAGTATCAGTTTGTCATTGTGCAGGCGCGCTCTGACGGTTTCGTCGAAAAAGTGTATCCCCTGACGATTGGCGATCATGTGAAGAAAGGCACTCCGCTTATCGATATCACCATTCCTGAATGGGTTGAGGCACAAAGTGAGTTCCTGCTGTTATCCGGTACAGGCGGTACGTCAACCCAGATAAAAGGGGTTCTGGAGCGACTTCGTCTGGCTGGTATGCCGGAAGAGGATATTCAAAGGCTGCGTTCAACCCGCACAATCCAGACCCGTTTTACCATTAAAGCACCTATTGATGGTGTCATTACTGCGTTTGACCTGCGCACCGGAATGAATATTTCGAAAGATAAAGTAGTGGCTCAGATTCAGGGGATGGACCCGGTCTGGATCAGCGCTGCAGTGCCAGAATCTATCGCATATCTGCTGAAAGATACGTCGCAGTTTGAAATTTCGGTACCGGCTTATCCGGATAAAACATTCCATGTCGAAAAATGGAACATTCTTCCCAGCGTGGATCAGACAACCCGTACGCTTCAGGTCCGTCTCCAGGTTTCTAATAAGGATGAGTTTCTCAAGCCGGGCATGAATGCCTATCTGAAACTGAATACCAAGAGCCAGGAGATGCTGCTGATACCAAGCCAGGCCGTTATCGATACCGGCAAAGAACAGCGCGTGATTACTGTTGATGATGAAGGCAAGTTTGTGCCGAAACAGATCCACGTTCTGCATGAATCACAGCAACAGTCCGGCATTGGCTCCGGCCTGAATGAAGGCGATACCGTGGTGGTCAGTGGCCTGTTCCTCATTGACTCCGAAGCCAATATTACGGGCGCGCTGGAACGTATGCGCCACCCTGAAAAAACAGAAAACAGTATGCCAGCAATGTCTGAGCAGCCTGTAAATATGCATTCAGGGCACTGAGGAGACGACGATGATTGAATGGATTATCCGGCGCTCTGTCGCCAACCGTTTCCTGGTCATGATGGGCGCACTGTTTCTCAGCATCTGGGGCACATGGACGATAATTAACACGCCGGTCGATGCGCTGCCTGACCTGTCAGATGTGCAGGTCATTATTAAAACCAGCTATCCCGGACAGGCCCCGCAGATTGTAGAAAACCAGGTCACCTATCCGCTTACCACCACCATGCTGTCCGTACCTGGCGCAAAAACCGTGCGTGGCTTTTCACAGTTCGGTGATTCGTATGTGTATGTCATTTTTGAAGACGGCACCGATCTGTACTGGGCCCGTTCGCGCGTGCTGGAATACCTGAATCAGGTTCAGGGCAAACTGCCTGCGGGTGTGAGCTCTGAAATCGGCCCGGACGCCACGGGAGTGGGCTGGATATTTGAATATGCCCTTGTCGATCGCAACGGAAAACACGACCTTTCAGAACTGCGCTCTCTGCAGGACTGGTTCCTGAAATTTGAGCTGAAAACCATCCCGAACGTGGCTGAGGTCGCTTCGGTTGGCGGCGTGGTGAAACAGTACCAGATTCAGGTCAATCCGGTAAAACTGTCCCAGTACGGTATCAGCCTGCCCGAAGTGAAACAGGCACTTGAATCGTCTAACCAGGAGGCCGGTGGCTCATCCGTTGAAATGGCCGAAGCGGAGTATATGGTCCGGGCCAGCGGATATCTTCAGACCATTGATGATTTCAATAACATTGTCCTGAAAACCGGCGAGAACGGTGTACCGGTTTATCTGCGGGATGTTGCCCGCGTGCAGACCGGGCCTGAAATGCGGCGAGGTATTGCCGAGCTGAACGGCCAGGGGGAAGTCGCCGGCGGCGTGGTGATCCTGCGGTCGGGTAAAAACGCGCGCGACGTAATCACGGCAGTGAGGGATAAACTGGAGACACTGAAGGCCAGCCTGCCGGAAGGCGTTGAAATCGTGACCACCTACGATCGCAGCCAGTTAATCGACCGGGCGATTGATAACCTCAGCCATAAACTTCTGGAAGAGTTTATCGTGGTGGCCATCGTCTGTGCTCTGTTCCTGTGGCACGTACGTTCTGCCCTGGTGGCGATTATCTCTCTGCCGCTTGGCCTGTGTATCGCCTTTATCGTCATGCACTTCCAGGGACTGAACGCCAATATTATGTCGCTGGGAGGGATAGCGATTGCCGTCGGTGCGATGGTGGATGCCGCCATTGTGATGATTGAAAATGCGCACAAACGGCTTGAGGAGTGGGATCATCAGCATCCGGGTGAGCAGATTGACAACGCCACCCGCTGGAAGGTGATTACCGACGCCTCCGTGGAAGTGGGACCCGCGTTGTTCATTAGCCTGCTGATCATCACCCTGTCCTTTATTCCTATCTTTACCCTGGAAGGGCAGGAAGGTCGTCTGTTTGGCCCGCTGGCATTCACGAAAACGTACTCCATGGCGGGAGCAGCCGCACTGGCCATCATCGTCATTCCTATTCTGATGGGATTCTGGATCCGGGGGAAAATTCCTGCCGAGACCAGTAACCCCCTGAACCGGGTGCTGATCAAAGCGTATCATCCTTTGCTGCTGCGGGTCCTCCACTGGCCAAAAACAACCCTGCTGGTTGCGGCCTTGTCCATTTTCACGGTTATCTGGCCACTGAGTCAGGTGGGCGGTGAATTTCTGCCGAAGATTAACGAGGGCGATCTGCTGTATATGCCGTCGACCTTGCCTGGCGTCTCTCCGGCAGAAGCTGCAGCGCTCCTGCAGACAACAGACAAGTTAATCAAAAGCGTTCCTGAAGTGGCTTCTGTATTTGGCAAGACCGGTAAAGCACAGACCGCAACGGATTCCGCGCCGCTCGAAATGGTGGAAACCACGATCCAGCTCAAACCTGAGGATCAGTGGCGTCCCGGCATGACAATTGACAAGATTATTGATGAACTCGACAGGACAGTCCGTTTACCGGGTCTGGCAAACCTCTGGGTGCCGCCTATCCGTAACCGTATTGATATGCTCTCAACCGGGATCAAAAGCCCGATAGGTATCAAAGTGTCCGGGACTGTTCTGTCCGATATCGACGCGACGGCGCAGAGTATCGAGGCGGTAGCCAAAACCGTGCCTGGCGTGGTGTCTGTCCTGGCTGAGCGACTTGAGGGCGGGCGCTACATCGATATCGATATCAACCGGGAGAAAGCCTCCCGCTACGGGATGACGGTAGGTGATGTCCAGCTGTTCGTCTCTTCAGCAATCGGAGGTGCTATGGTGGGTGAGACGGTTGAAGGGGTGGCCCGGTACCCTATTAACATTCGCTACCCGCAGGATTACCGGAACAGTCCGCAGGCGCTGAAACAGATGCCGATCCTGACCCCGATGAAGCAGCAGATCACGCTGGGCGATGTCGCGGATATTAACGTCGTTTCTGGACCAACCATGCTGAAAACCGAAAATGCCCGGCCAGCCAGCTGGATTTATGTTGATGCCCGCGGCAGGGACATGGTGTCGGTGGTGAACGATATTAAGACGGCCATCAGTGAGAAAGTGAAACTGAGACCGGGGACCAGTGTGGCATTCTCAGGACAGTTTGAATTACTCGAGCACGCCAACAAGAAATTAAAACTGATGGTACCGATGACGGTGATGATCATCTTCATCCTGTTATATCTGGCATTCCGCCGGGCTGATGAGGCCTTACTTATTCTGATGAGCCTGCCGTTTGCCCTGGTTGGCGGGATATGGTTCCTGTACTGGCAGGGCTTCCATATGTCAGTGGCGACCGGAACCGGGTTTATCGCCCTGGCCGGGGTGGCAGCAGAGTTTGGCGTGGTCATGCTGATGTATCTGCGTCATGCCATTGAAGCGCACCCGGAATTGTCCCGTAAAGAGACGTTCACACCGGAAGGTCTTGATGAAGCCCTCTATCATGGTGCCGTACTGCGTGTCCGGCCGAAAGCCATGACCGTGGCGGTGATCATTGCGGGTCTGCTGCCAATACTCTGGGGAACCGGTGCAGGTTCAGAAGTCATGAGCCGTATCGCGGCACCCATGATTGGTGGGATGATCACGGCTCCGCTGCTGTCCCTGTTCATAATTCCTGCCGCCTACAAATTAATCTGGCTGCGCAGACATAAAAAAAGCGTGTCATAACCCTGTAAGGGCACCCCCTGTGGGTGCCCTTCTGTACTGATTCATCCTGACGTCAGGGGTTATATCGATAATATACAGAGGTGAGTATGAAAAAAGTGGTCCTGGTGGCCCTGGCTCTCGGCCTTTCACTGCCCGCAATGGCGAGTGAAAAAGTGATTGATATGTACAAATCTGAAAACTGTGGCTGTTGTTCCCTGTGGGGCAAGGCGATGGAAAAAGACGGGTTTGAAGTACGAACTCACGTCATGAATGATCAGGCGCTGTCAGCCCTGAAAGAAAAGCATGCTATTCCTGCAGGACTACGAAGTTGTCATACCGCGGTTGCCGGTAATTTGATCATTGAAGGCCATGTGCCTGCGACAACGATACATAAGGCCATGCAGTCTGGTTCGGGTATATACGGTCTCGCCACCCCCGGTATGCCAGCAGGAAGTCCTGGAATGGAGATGGGAGCCCGAAAAGAGGCTTACGATGTTATCGCATTCTCACCGGATGGAAGTAAAAAAGTCTTCCAGCGAATCGAATAGTCAGCGGAACGGCTGATAACGGGACGCCGGTAGCAGGCACTCCTGTGCCGGCGATATTCGTGGTAATCGCATCCATGACATACCCTGAAGACAGAAGATGCTTCGGTATGCATAAGGAGAGTTACTGTGAAAAATGACAATGCAGTGCAACACAACAACCAGACTGCTTCTGAGCAGACATTATCCCCGGACGAGGGCCACGTATTGCATAAGGTGAGAGATCCCGTGTGCGGGATGGCCATCCTGCCTGACAAGGCGCACAGCAGCATTCGATACCAGGACCATCAGCTTTATTTCTGCTCCGCCAGCTGTGAGAGCAAATTTAAAGCCCATCCCGATCATTATTTTACCGAAGATGCCAGTGAACATCACCATCACCACGACCACCATGAAGTCAGCCCTGATAAGATAAAACAGTCTCACCGCCAGGCGGAGAAAGAGATTTCTGAAGGTGTGTGGACATGTCCGATGCATCCGGAGATACGCCGTAGTGGTCCCGGAAGCTGTCCTGTCTGTGGAATGGCACTGGAGCCGCTCGTAGCTACGGCATCCACGGGGACGAGTGATGAACTTCGCGACATGACAAGACGCTTCTGGCTGGGGTTGTTGCTGGCGTTTCCGGTTCTGATACTCGAAATGGGTTCTCATCTGTTTCCCGCTTTGAGGAATACAGTACCGCCACAGTACAACACATGGCTGCAGTTACTTCTGGCCTCTCCTGTCGTGTTGTGGTGTGGCTGGCCATTCTTCGCCCGGGCCGGAATGTCGTTACGTAACCGCTCCCTGAATATGTTTACCCTTGTTGCAATGGGGACCGGCGTAGCCTGGGTTTACAGCGTCATTGCAACCGTCTTCCCCTCCTGGTTTCCTGCATCGTTCAGAAACATGGATGGCCTGGTGGCCATTTATTTTGAAGCCGCAGCTGTTATTACGGTGCTTGTTCTGCTGGGACAGGTCCTTGAATTGCGGGCAAGGGAACAAACCTCAGGTGCCATTACTGCACTTCTGAACCTTGCCCCCAAAACCGCCAGGCGGCTGGATCATGACGGTCATGAAACGGATATTAATGCGGAAGATGTCCTGCCTGGCGATAAGCTCCGCATCAGACCTGGAGAGAGTATTCCGGTCGACGGTATCGTGGTCGAAGGCAAAACAACCGTGGATGAATCGATGGTGACCGGGGAGTCTATGCCGGTTACCAAAACGGAGGGTGAACCCGTCATTGGGGGGACGATTAATCAGACAGGTAGTCTTATCATCCGTGCAGAGAAAGTCGGTGATGAAACGATGCTCTCACGAATTGTTCAGATGGTCGCTGATGCACAGCGTTCGCGGGCCCCCATCCAGAGAATGGCTGACAGCGTTTCAGGCTGGTTTGTTCCTCTGGTGATACTTATCGCGGTTGTTGCTTTCATGATCTGGTCTGTCTGGGGGCCCGAGCCCAGGATGGCGCACGGTCTCATTGCGGCTGTGTCGGTCCTGATTATTGCCTGTCCCTGCGCGCTGGGGCTGGCCACGCCGATGTCGATAATGGTGGGGGTGGGCAAAGGAGCCCAGGCCGGGGTGTTAATTAAGAATGCCGAAGCCCTTGAGCGTCTTGAAAAAGTGGACACGCTGGTTGTCGACAAAACAGGCACGCTCACGGAAGGTTCGCCGACGGTGACAGGGATTATCAGTCTCAATCCGGGTGGGGAAACATCTCTTTTGCGTGTAACGGCCGCAGTGGAAAAAGGCTCGCAGCATCCGCTGGGTATGGCAGTAGTTAAAGCAGCACAGGAAAAGGGGATCGCAATACCCGCAGTCACTCATTTCAATGCGCCGTCGGGTAAAGGTGTCTCAGGCGATGTCGAAGGTCAACGGGTTGTTATTGGTAATGAACTGGCTATGCAGGAAAACAGTATCGTTATTGATAATCAAAAGGCCGTTGCGGATACGTTGCGGATGGAAGGTGCTACCGTTATCTATGTGGCCACAGACGGGCACCTTGCAGGCCTGATAGCTATCTCGGATCCCGTGAAAGCAACTACGCCGGATGCGCTTAAAGCTTTGCGTCAGGCGGGGATCCGCATCGTTATGCTCACCGGGGATAACCAGCTTACCGCTGAAGCAGTCGCACGGAAACTGGGAATAGATGAGGTTGAAGCCGGGATTCTGCCGGATGGCAAAAAAGCAGTGATAACCCGACTGAAAGCGTCTGGCCATGTGGTTGCGATGGCCGGAGACGGTGTGAATGATGCCCCGGCGCTGGCAGCGGCTGACGTGGGTATAGCCATGGGAACGGGTACAGATGTGGCAATTGAAAGTGCCGGAGTCACCCTTCTCAAAGGCGACTTGATGATACTGAACAGGGCCCGTCATCTGTCAGAAATCACCATGAACAATATCCGACAGAATCTGTTTTTTGCATTTATCTACAACGCACTTGGCGTGCCTGTGGCTGCAGGTCTGCTTTATCCTGTGTATGGAATACTGCTGTCGCCAGTTATTGCGGCGGCGGCCATGGCTCTTTCCTCCGTCAGCGTCATTGTGAATGCGTTGCGTCTGAAAAGTGTCAGGCTCGGGAAATAACACTGAGTGAAGGGGCTGTTACGAACAGAAGGAGTCCAGTATGAAAAGTACCACCTATGCGCTTATTGCTGTCGCCGCGATCGCGGCATTTGCCCTCCTGCGCGAACACTGGTCACATGTGGCAGGTTACTGGCCATATCTGTTATTGCTGGTCTGCCCGCTCATGCATCTTTTCCACGGCCACGGAGGGCATGGAGATCATCAACATCAAGGAAGTGAAAACGATAAAAAAAATTAATCCGGCAGACGGGGCCGCGTCGCGGCCCCGTTATCAGTCCAGGTATCGTTCGTAGTCTCTGGCATGCGCAAAGGCATGCTGTTCAAGTTTGTTATCAGCGGGTGCCGCTGCCCGGAACGCCAGTGAGTTAACAGGATTGTTATTGATGACCAGCTCGTAATGCAGATGAGGACCGGATGAACGTCCGCTGTTACCGGATAACGCAATAGCGCCTCCCCGGGTAACCCTGGCCCCTTTAGTAACGAGTATTTTATTGAGGTGGAGATAGCGAGTTTTAACACCGGCTTTTCCTGTTACTTCAACAAAATATCCCATGGTGCTGTTGTATTCGGCCCGGGTGATTTTTCCGTCGATGACGCTGACTATTTTCGTGTTCATGGGCATGGAATAATCAATGCCATTATGGGGACTCACTTTTCCCGATACCGGGTTAAGTCTTGCAGGATTGAAAGGCGAACTGAGTCTTGCTGTGGCCGGTAACGGATAATCGAGACTGCCTTTCCCGGAAGTATCGGAAAGGTTATAGAACTTTTTATCTGATATACGATACGCCGTGTAATTAAATGAACCGGACGTAAATTTATAGGCCACGACACGTGATTTTCCCGCTTTCTTTTGCAGTACGAGTTTTAATGATTCATTTTTTTTCAAATGCCGCAGATTAAACCGGGAAGGCAAGGAGCGCTGAAGAGTAGCGATCTCGTTCGATTCCAGCCCCGAGCGGGTGGCTGAAAGGTAGGCATTTTCTTTTACGACATCGGTAGAATACATTTACTGGAATTCGCCGTTAGCATGAACACTGCGGCGTATGCTAGGGGTTTTCAGGAGGCGTGTCATCTGTCAGTTAATCGGGAGCACCGTTGATGGTCGTCATTTTTGTAACATATCTTGTTTCCCGTTTGC
>NZ_BCZS01000039.1 GCF_001598855.1 Pluralibacter gergoviae ATCC 33028 = NBRC 105706
ACGGCGAGCTCCCTTAACACGTTCACCGCAAAAGCATTCACAGAGAAGCAGAGTGCTACGGGTGAACGGAACCATTCCACTATCGCTGGCAGAATGCGGTTAAATGTCCGCAGGGCTATTCAAGCCTGAACCCATCCGCATCCCGCCACGCCGGGAACTTCTCCCGATATTCGCACAGCGCCGTCAGCGACAGCTCGGCGTCGATGCGGGCGGCCTGGTGCGCCTCGGCGCTGGCGACGATCTCGCCCTGCGGATTGATAATCCGGCTATCGCCCCGGTAGTGGTGGCCGTTGCCGTCGCTGCCGACGCGGTTGCAGCCGGCGACCCAGGCCTGATTCTCAATGGCGCGCGCCAGCAGCAGCGCCTGCCAGTGCAGGGCGCGCGGGGCGGGCCAGTTGGCGACGTACAGCGCCAGGTCGTAATCATCGCGGTTGCGCGACCACACCGGGAAGCGCAGGTCATAGCAAACTAGCGGCAGAATGCGCCAGCCGCGCCACGTAATCACCACCCGCTCGTGTCCCGCCTCGTAGTACTGGTGCTCGTCGGCCATGCGGAACAGGTGGCGCTTGTCGTAGCGGTGTACGCGCCCGTCGGGCTCCACCAGCAGGAAGCGGTTTACCGGGCCGCGTTCGGTCTGCAGCGCGGCGCTGCCGGCTACCATCGCATTGGCGCGGCGGGCCTTATCGGTCATCCACGCAACCACTTCTTCCTCCGGTAGCGACTGCCCGGCGGCTTCCATCGCGAAGCCGGTGGTGAACATCTCCGGCAGCACGATCAGGTCGCGCCCGGCAATCTCTTCCAGCTGAATATCAAAGTGGCGCAGGTTGGCCGGGCCATCCATCCACGCCAGCGGCTGCTGCAGTAGGGTAATTTTCAAACCAGACACGGTTTCAGGCTCCTGAATTGAAGAGTCATTATGTTCACATTACCACCTTAGCAAATGGGCAGAAAAAGTCATTTCCGGAACTTGCTGATTTGCATTTGGCTTCGTCAGAGTCCACCCTTGAGAAGCTAAACGAAACGGGCGAAAGGCCCAGGGAGATAACATGTATAAAGCGATAATTGCCGCTGCGGCGGTGCTGATGACCAGCGGGGCGTTTGCCGCTGATAACTTGACTATCCAGGATCTTGCCAGCAATAAAGACAGCAAAGCGGCCTTCAGCAAGATGGTTAAGGGGCACAAGCTTCCCGCGTGGGTCAGCAAGGGCGGCACCTCAACGCCGGCGAAAACCGTTAAGCTCGGCGATACCGAATATCAGGTGCTGAGCGCCTGTAAGCCGCACAACTGCGCCGCCGAGCGCGTGGCGGTGCTGTGGTCGGAGAAGAACCAGACCATGAGCGGCGTCTTCTCCACCGTCAATGACAAGACGGCGAAAGAGAGTCTGACCTGGCTCAACGTTGGCGATGCGCTGTCGATTGATGGCAAGACGGTGCTCTATTCGGCGCTGACCGGCAGCCTGGAGAATCATCCCGACGCCTTTAATTTCTGAGGAATAAAAAAAGGCGGAGAGAGCCTCCGCCTGAAATGGATACGTGATGTGGACATCAAGCCGGGTCGTTGCCCGGCTTTTATTATTTATGCGGCCTCAACCTTACGCACTTTCTCTTCCTGCTTTTTTAGCGGCTTCGTCGCCAGCTCTGCCGGTTCAAAGTCATCGACGTTGATGCTGCGCAGGCGGCTGGTTTCCGCTTTATTCAGCACGTTCGCCTCTTCCTGATTAATCAGGCCCTTCGCCAGCGCGTTACGCGCCAGTTCGTCGAGACGGGTGAACGGCAGATTTTTGCCCAGCTCTTTGCAGATCCGCTGGTGAATCGGATCGGCGGCCATTACGTCAACCAATGCTTCTTCCAGCAGACCCACCGGGTTGTGCTCGCTGGCGGTCAGGTACTGGCCGCGGCCGATGCGGCTGCGCGTGGCGCTCGGGGTCTGCAGGATCTTCGCTACCGTATGATCGAGGCGATCGGACGGCGCCGCGTAGTGGCGGCCGGTCGGGAAGATAACGGCGTTCAGCAGTCCGGCGACCGCGCGATTCGGGAAGTTGCGCAGCAGATCGTCGATAGCCTGCTCGGCCTGATTCAGCGCGTCCTGCACGCCCCAGTGAACCAGCGGCAGATCCGCTTCGTTGCGGCCTTCGTCGTCATAGCGCTTGAGCGTGGCCGAGGCCAGGTAGAGCTGGCTCAGCACGTCGCCCAGGCGGGCGGAGATACGCTCCCGGCGCTTGAGGCTGCCGCCGAGCACTGCCATTGAGACGTCAGACAGCAGGGCCAGGTTGGCGCTGAGGCGGTTCAGATGCTGATAGTAGCGTTTGGTGGCATCGCGGGTCGGCGAGGCGCTGGTCAGGCCGCGTGTCAGACCCAGCCAGAAGCTGCGTACCGTACTGCTGCCGACGTGACCGATGTGCTTAAACAGCAGCTTATCGAAGGCGTTCAGATCGTTATTCTGTGCGGCGGCCATCTCCTCCAGCACGTACGGATGGCAGCGGATCGCGCCCTGGCCGAAGATCATCATGCTGCGGGTCAGGATGTTGGCCCCTTCCACGGTGATGGCAATCGGCGCACCCTGATAGGCGCGGGCGAGGAAGTTGCCTTCGCCGAGCATGATGCCTTTACCGCCGGTGATGTCCATAGCGTCAATCACCGAGCGCTGGCCGCGGTGGGTACAGTGATACTTCACGATAGCCGACAGCACCGCCGGTTTTTCGCCGAGCATAATACCGTAGGTGATCAGCGACGCGGCGGCGTCCATTACGTAGGCGTTACCGCCGATGCGGGCCAGCGCCTCTTCAATCCCTTCCATCTTACCGATGGAGATTTTGAACTGGCGGCGAATGTGGGCGTAGGCGCCGGTGGCCATCGCCACAGACTTCAGGCCGCCGGTGGCGTTGGACGGCAGGGTAATGCCGCGACCGACCGACAGACACTCAACCAGCATGCGCCAGCCCTGTCCGGCCATTTTTGGTCCGCCGATGATGAAATCGATCGGCACGAAGATGTCCTTTCCGCGGGTCGGGCCGTTCTGGAACGGGACGTTGAGCGGGAAGTGGCGGCGGCCAATCTCCACGCCCGGCGTACCGGTCGGGATCAGCGCGCAGGTGATGCCCAGCTCTTCGCTGCCGCCCAGCAGTTTTTCCGGGTCGGAAAGCTTGAATGCCAGGCCCAGCACGGTGGCAATCGGCGCGAGGGTAATGTAGCGCTTGTTCCAGGTCAGGCGCATACCCAGCACCTGTTCACCTTCCCATTCGCCCATGCAGACCACGCCGGTGTCCGGAATGGCGCCGGCATCGGAGCCCGCTTCCGGGCTGGTCAGCGCGAAGCACGGGATCTCCTGGCCGCGGGCCAGGCGCGGCAGATAGTGATTTTTCTGCTCTTCAGTCCCGTAGTGCTGCAGCAGCTCGCCCGGGCCGAGGGAGTTAGGCACGCCGACGGTGATCGCCAGAATACCGGAGACGCCGGAGAGCTTCTGCAGGACGCGGGCCTGAGCGTAGGCGGAGAACTCAAGGCCGCCGTACTCTTTCTTAATGATCATCGCAAAGAAGCGGTGCTCTTTCAGGTAGGCCCACAACTCCGGCGGCAGGTCGGCCAGCTCATGGCTGATCTGGAAGTCGTTGGCCATGCGGCAGGCTTCTTCGACCGGGCCATCAAGGAAGGCCTGCTCTTCGGCGGTCAGGCGCGGCTGCGGGTAGTTATGCAGCTTTTTCCAGTCCGGGTTGCCCTGGAACAGGTCGCCTTCCCACCAGGTGGTGCCCGCGTCGATCGCCTCTTTTTCAGTACGCGACATCGGCGGCATCACCTTGCTGAAGGTGCGGAACACCGGCGCGGAAATCATCGATTTACGCATCGGGGCAAAGTTAAACGGCAGCAGGATAATGGCCAGCGGCAGCAGCACCCAGCCGTTCCACAGGCCGGCGGCGGCCATCGCCGCCGTCCACAACAGCAGAATTACGCTGCTGAGCAGCAGGCTTACGCGGTGATAAAAGAGCGCACCGAGTAATACAACGGTTGCAACAATACTCAAAATCATCATAAAAAAGCTCCCTGTCTCGTAGGAGGTCTGACCACTTGTGATGATATGGTTGTAGTGGATGTGAATTCTTTTAGCAATGCGTTTACAAAATAATTACAACCTGGCTCACAGAGTTCGTGTCTGCGCGGGCACGCAAAATCAAAAGGAGGGCGCTTTCGCCGGGGTTGCGCTTCTCGGTTTTGACGCTATCCGTTACACTGCCAGGGTTAATCATCAATGCTGAAGGATTATCCTCATGTACCAGGATCTTATTCGTAACGAACTGAACGAAGCCGCAGAGACGCTGAACAACTTTCTGGCGGACGAAGCCAATATTCACGCGATTCAGCGTGCCGCCGTCCTGCTGGCAGACAGCTTCAAGGCGGGCGGCAAGGTGCTCTCCTGCGGCAACGGCGGTTCGCACTGCGATGCGATGCATTTTGCCGAAGAGCTGACCGGACGCTACCGCGAAAACCGTCCGGGCTACCCGGCAATTGCCATCTCTGACGTCAGCCATCTCTCCTGCGTCAGCAACGATTTTGGCTATGAGTATGTTTTCTCGCGCTACGTGGAGTCCGTGGGCCGCGCCGGTGACGTGCTGCTCGGCATCTCTACCTCCGGCAACTCCGGCAATGTGATCAAGGCCATTGAAGCGGCGCGCGCGCAGGGCATGAAGGTAATTACCCTCACCGGCAAAGACGGCGGTAAAATGGACGGTTCTGCGGATGTTGAAATTCGTGTGCCGCATTTTGGCTATGCGGATCGCATTCAGGAGATCCATATTAAAGTGATCCACATCCTGATTATGCTTATCGAAAAAGAGATGGCGAAGGCGTAGTTTTCTGCTCCCGCCGGGCGCGGCCCGGCGCATAAAGTGATTGAGGTGTTGTATGTGCGAACTGCTCGGGATGAGCGCTAATGTGCCTACCGATATCTGCTTTAGCTTTTCCGGACTGGTGCAGCGCGGCGGCGGTACCGGCCCGCATAAAGACGGCTGGGGAATTACCTTTTACGAGGGCAAAGGCTGTCGCACATTCAAGGATCCGCAGCCGAGCTTCCAGTCGCCCATCGCAAAACTTGTGCAGGAGTATCCCATCAAATCCTGCTCGGTCATCGCCCACATCCGCCAGGCCAACCGCGGCGAAGTGGCGCTGGAAAATACCCATCCCTTTACCCGCGAGCTGTGGGGCCGTAACTGGACCTACGCCCACAATGGCCAGCTAAAAGGCTACAAGGGACTCGATACCGGGCAGTTTCGTCCGGTAGGGGAAACCGACAGCGAAAAGGCCTTCTGCTGGCTGCTGCACAAGCTGACCAGCCGCTATCCGCGCACGCCGGGCAATATGGCCTCGGTGTTTAAGTACATCGCCTCGCTGGCGGCGGAAATGCGGGAGAAGGGCGTGTTCAACATGCTGCTATCGGACGGGCGCTACGTGATGGCGTTCTGCTCTACCAACCTCTACTGGATCACCCGGCGGGCGCCGTTCGGCGTGGCAAAGCTGCTGGATCAGGACGTGGAGATTGATTTTCAGCGCGAAACCACGCCGAACGACGTGGTCACGGTGATTGCTACCCAGCCGCTGACCGGCAATGAGACCTGGCAGCGGATCCCGCCAGGCGAGTGGGCGCTATTTTACCTCGGGGAGCGTGTAGTTTGACACCAGCTGCGAGCCCTGAACCTCGTGGCTCAGCGGCTTGCTGACCACATAGCGGCCGCTCACTACGCTGACCATCGGCGGTCTGTGGGTCTGTTCGAAGTAGTCATACCCGGGCTTGAGCTGTGACCAGAAATCTTTGTAGTAAGAGTACTGGTGGCGCTTCATATTGGCGTCGGTCATGCGGAACGGATAGATACTCACCTGCACGTTCGGCTGGCCGAAAACCAGCGCGCCGGTCACGAACTGGAAAATCTCATCAATGCTGCTGTCGGTCATGGCGTAGCAGCCTACCGACACGCAGGCGCCGTGGATCATCAGATATTTACCCTGATAGCCGTGGGCCTGATCGTAGGCGTTGGGAAAGCCGATATTAATGGCCTTATAGAAGCGGCTGTCCGGCTTGAGCTGGCTGCGGGTGACGTTATAGAACCCTTCAGGTGATTTAAAATCGCCCTGGCGCTGCTTCGGCCCCAGGCCGCCGGAGTAGTTGCAGATTTTATAGCTGTCGAGCAGTTGATAGGTTTCGCCCATTTTGACGTACAGATCGAGCGTGCGCTCTTCTTTAAAGATCTGGATATAAACCGGCGATCCCATGAGCTTCTGCTTATATTCTTTGCTGACAGAGGGCCTGACGGGATTACTGCTCAGCAAACCGGCGAAAGAGACGCACGGGATCAGAAGCATCGCAAGTAAAAATGCGATTTTGCGCATACTGCTTGTTCCTTGATAAAACGGTGTAAACGTGCCGCAATGGCGAAAGAGGTCTGAATCAGCGTTATTCTGATTTGAGCGCTCACATTAGCACCAACAAAGTTTTTCGCAAGCCCGAAGCGCCGGGTTTACAAAGGCCGCCCGCCGGATTTCGCACTTTCTGAAAGTCGCATAGCTAAACTTTGCGCACTAGCTCGCATTTACTGACGCAGAAAAAGGGTAAAGGCTGCGCGGCGGGGGGCTTTGAGGTACACTTCCCGCGCTTATATCATCGGGGCTGAAAGGATGCTTCACGCCCGCGCGCTGCACTGCGCCTTCATAGGCTTTGGCGCTAAGTTCCCCTTTCTCCCCTCCTGAGTTTTACCCCTCTGGGTTTAATTACGGATACCTGCTAACAACATGATTAAAATCACCAAAGGGCTCAACCTGCCCATAGCCGGCGCGCCGTCACAACAGATTTCCGAAGCTACCGCGGTGGCGCACGTTGCCGTACTTGGGGAAGAGTTTCCCGGTATGCGGCCCGCCATGATGGTCAGCGAAGGCGAGCGGGTGCTAAAGGGCCAGCCGCTGTTTGAGGACAAAAAGATCCCCGGCGTGCTGTTTACCGCGCCCGCCAGCGGCACCGTCAGCGCCATTCATCGCGGCGAACGTCGGGTACTGCAGTCGGTGGTCATTGCCGTTGACGGCGATGAGTCGCTGGCCTTCGAACGTTTTGATACCGCTGAACTCGCCACCCTCTCGCGGGAGACAGTTCAGCAGCAGCTGCTGGCCTCCGGCCTGTGGGTGAGCCTGCGCACGCGTCCCTTCAGTAAAACGCCGGTGCCGGGCAGCGTACCGGCGGCTATCTTTGTCACCGCGATGGATACCAATCCGCTGGCTGCCGATCCGCAGCCGCTCATTGCCGCCCACCGCGACGCCTTTAACGCCGGTTTAACCGTCCTGACCCGTCTGACCGACGGCAAAGTGCACGTCTGTCAGGCCAGCGGCGGTAAACTGGGCGGCCACCCCGGCGGACAGGTGACCTTTAACGAATTCAGCGGCCCGCATCCTGCCGGATTGCCGGGCACTCATATCCACTTTCTCGAACCGGTGAGCCTCGCTCGCCAGGTGTGGCACCTCAACTATCAGGACGTTATCGCTATCGGCAGGCTGTTTACTGAAGGTGAGCTTTTTACTGAACGGGTCATCGCCCTCGGCGGCCCGCAGGTTAACACCCCGCGCCTGCTGCGCACCCGCATGGGCGCCAGCCTCGACGAACTGCTGGCGGGCGAGCTGGCGGCAGGCGAAAACCGCGTTATCTCAGGCTCAGTGCTGAGCGGCACCCGCGCGGCCGGGCCGCACGCCTTTCTCGGCCGCTTCCACCTGCAGGTCAGCGTGGTGCGCGAGGGGCGCGATAAAGAGCTGTTCGGCTGGATCATGCCGGGGCGCGAAAAATACTCCGTTACCCGCACGACCCTGGGCCACTTCCTCAGGCACAAGCTGTTTAACTTTTCCACCGACACTCACGGCGGCGAGCGGGCAATGGTGCCCATCGGCAATTATGAGCGGGTGATGCCGCTCGATATTCTGCCGACCCACCTGCTGCGCGATCTGCTGGTGGGCGACACCGACGGCGCTCAGGCGCTCGGCTGCCTGGAACTGGATGAAGAAGATCTAGCGCTCTGCACCTACGTCTGCCCGGCCAAATATGAATACGGACCGATGCTGCGCGACGTGTTAACCCGCATAGAGCAGGAAGGATAAGCCATGGGCCTGAAAAATTTGCTGGAAAAAATCGAGCCGCACTTCACCCACGGCGGCAGGCTTGAAAAGTACTATCCGCTGTACGAAGCGGCGGCGACCATCTTCTACACGCCGGGGATGGTCACCAAAGGCGCCTCCCACGTTCGCGACGCCATTGACCTGAAGCGCATGATGATCCTCGTCTGGCTGGCGGTCTTCCCGGCGATGTTCTGGGGCATGTACAACGTCGGGCTGCAGACGATCCCTGCGCTGCACAAACTGTACGGGCCGCAGGAGCTGCAGCAGGTGATTAGCGCCGACTGGCACTACAGCCTGGCCCAGTGGCTCGGCGTCAGCTTCAGCGCCGATGCGGGATGGCTGAGCATGATGGGGCTGGGCGCCGTGTTCTTTTTCCCTATCTACATGACGGTATTTATCGTCGGTGGCTTCTGGGAAGTGCTGTTCGCCATCGTGCGCAGGCATGAAATCAACGAGGGGTTCTTCGTCACCTCCATTCTGTTTGCCCTGATTGTGCCGCCAACGCTGCCTCTCTGGCAGGCGGCGCTCGGCATCAGCTTCGGCGTGGTGATCGGCAAGGAGATTTTCGGCGGCACCGGGCGCAACTTCCTCAACCCGGCGCTGGCCGGGCGCGCGTTCCTGTTCTTCGCCTATCCGGCGCAGATTTCCGGGGATCTGGTGTGGACGGCGGCGGACGGCTTCTCCGGCGCGACCCCGCTCTCGCAGTGGGCGAGCAACGGCGGCGAAGCGCTGGTCAACGTCACCAGCGGCCAGCCGGTGACCTGGCTTGACGCCTTCCTCGGCAACATTCCCGGCTCTATCGGTGAAGTCTCAACCCTGATGATCCTGCTCGGCGGGGCAATCATCCTCTTTGGCCGTATCGCCTCCTGGCGTATCGTCGCCGGGGTGATGCTCGGCATGATCGCAGCAGCAACGCTGTTCAATTTTATCGGCTCGGCCACCAATCCGATGTTTGCCATGCCGTGGTACTGGCACCTGGTGCTGGGCGGCTTCGCCTTCGGCATGATGTTTATGGCCACCGATCCGGTATCGGCCTCCTTTACCGATAAAGGCAAGTGGTGCTACGGGGCGCTGATCGGCGTGATGTGCGTGCTGATCCGCGTGGTAAACCCGGCCTATCCGGAAGGGATGATGCTCGCCATTCTGTTCGCCAACCTCTTTGCGCCGCTGTTCGACTATCTGGTGGTGCAGGCCAACATCAAGCGGAGGAAGTCGCGTGGCTGAAGTAAAAAATAACGACAGTTTCGGCAGAACGCTGCTGGTGGTTCTGGTGCTGTGCCTGGTGTGCTCAATTGTGGTCGCCGGCGCCGCCGTCGGCCTCAAGCCGCGCCAGCAGGAGCAGCGGGCGCTCGATAAACAGCGCAACATTCTGGCGGTGGCGGGGCTGTCGCAGCCCGGCATGAAGGCCGACGATGTCGCCTCCGTCTTCGCTGAACGCATTACGCCGCGCCTGCTGGATCTGAACAGCGGTACGCTGCTGGATAAAGATCCGGGCAGCTTTAATCAGGCCCAGGCGCTGAAAGATCCGGGCCAGAGCACCACCCTCGATCCCGCTGACGATCCGGCGGGCATCAAGCGACGCAGCAACGTGGTGGAGATCTGGCTGGTCAAAGATGCACAGCAGAAGCTGCAGGAGATTGTCCTGCCGATCTACGGCAACGGCCTGTGGTCGATGATGTACGCCTTCGTGGCGCTGGACACCGACGGCCGCACGGTCAAGGGCATCACCTACTATGACCAGGGCGAAACCCCGGGGCTGGGCGGCGAGGTCGAAAACCCGGCGTGGCGCCAGCAGTTCGTCGGCAAAAAGGTGCTTAACGACAGCGGCATGCCGGCGCTGAAGGTGGTGAAGGGCGGCGCGCGGCCCGGAGACGAGTACGCGGTGGACGGCCTGTCCGGCGCCACGCTTACCTCTAACGGCGTGCAGCACAGTTTTGATTTCTGGATGGGGGAGCAGGGCTTTGGCCCCTTCCTCAAGCAGGTCCGTGAAGGAGGGCTGAACAATGGCTGATGCCGGTGAAATGAAAGAAGTAAAGCGGGTACTGGTCGGGCCGCTGTTCGCCAATAACCCGATCGCCCTGCAGGTGCTGGGCGTCTGCTCGGCGCTGGCGGTCACCACCAAGCTTGAGACGGCGTTTGTCATGACCATTGCGGTTACGCTGGTCACGGCGTTTTCCAGCATGTTTATCTCGATGATCCGCCACCACATTCCCAACAGCGTGCGCATCATCGTGCAGATGGCGATCATCGCCTCGCTGGTGATCGTGGTCGATCAGCTGCTGCGCGCCTTCGCCTATGAGATCTCCAAGCAGCTGTCGGTGTTCGTCGGGCTGATCATCACCAACTGCATCGTGATGGGCCGCGCCGAGGCCTACGCCATGAAGTCGCCGCCGCTGGCGAGCTTTATGGACGGCATCGGCAACGGCCTCGGCTACGGCGCGATCCTGATGGTGGTCGGCTTCCTGCGCGAACTGATTGGCAGCGGCAAGCTGTTCGGCGTTCAGGTGCTGGATACCGTGCAGAACGGCGGCTGGTATCTGCCCAACGGCCTGTTCCTGCTGGCGCCGAGCGCATTCTTTATTATCGGTCTGCTGATCTGGGCGCTGCGCACGTGGAAGCCGGAACAGCAGGAGAAGGAGTAATCGACGATGGCGCATTATCTCAGCCTCTTTGTGCGCGCGGTGTTTGTGGAAAACATGGCGCTGGCCTTCTTCCTCGGCATGTGTACCTTCCTCGCGGTGTCGAAAAAGGTCTCGACCGCCTTCGGCCTCGGCGTGGCGGTCACGGTGGTGCTCGGCATCTCGGTGCCGGTCAATAACCTGATCTATAACCTGGTGCTGCGCGACGGCGCGCTGGTGGAGGGCGTGGATCTCAGCTTCCTCAACTTCATCACCTTCATCGGCGTCATTGCCGCGCTGGTGCAGATCCTTGAAATGATCCTCGATAAGTACTTCCCGTCGCTGTACAACGCGCTGGGCATCTTCCTGCCGCTGATCGCGGTCAACTGCGCCATTTTCGGCGGCGTGTCGTTTATGGTGCAGCGCGACTATAACTTCCCCGAATCGGTGGTATACGGCTTCGGCTCCGGCATCGGCTGGATGCTGGCTATCGTGGCGATGGCCGGGCTGCGCGAGAAGATGAAGTACGCCAACGTGCCCGCAGGACTGCGCGGCTTAGGGATCACCTTTATCACCACCGGACTGATGGCGCTGGGCTTTATGTCATTCTCCGGCGTGCAGCTGTAAGGGAGCGGATATGGAAATAATGCTTGGCGTGGCGATGTTTACGCTGATTGTGCTGGTGCTGTCGCTGCTGATCCTCGCCGCGCGCGCCAAACTGGTTAACTCAGGCGACGTGGTGATTGAGATCAACAACGAAGCCGACAAGCAGATCCACACCCCGGCGGGCGACAAGCTGCTCAATACGCTCTCCAGCAATGGCATCTTCGTCTCCTCCGCCTGCGGCGGCGGCGGCTCCTGCGGCCAGTGCCGGGTGCGGGTGAAAGAGGGCGGCGGCGACATTCTGCCTACCGAGCTTTCGCACATCACCAAACGTGAGGCGAAAGAGGGCTGCCGCCTGGCCTGTCAGGTGGCGGTGCGCCAGAACATGAAGATTGAGCTTCCCGAGGAGGTCTTCGGCGTTAAAAAATGGGAGTGCGAGGTTATCTCTAACGATAACAGGGCCACCTTCATTAAAGAGCTGAAGCTGGCTATTCCTGAGGGGGAAGTGGTGCCGTTCCGCGCCGGGGGCTTTATCCAGATCGAGTGCCCGAGCCACAAAGTGGCCTACGCCGACTTTGACGTGCCGGAGGCGTACCGCAGCGACTGGGATAAGTTCAACCTGTTCCGCTACGTCTCCGAGGTCAGCGAACCGGCGCTGCGCGCCTACTCGATGGCCAACTACCCGGAAGAGAAGGGCATCATTATGCTCAACGTCCGTATCGCCACGCCGCCGCCGTCGGCGCCGGATGTGGCGCCGGGCATCATGTCCTCTTACATCTGGTCGCTGAAGCCGGGCGATAAGGTGACCATTTCCGGGCCGTTCGGCGAGTTCTTTGCCAAAGAGACCGATGCCGAAATGGTCTTTATCGGCGGCGGCGCCGGCATGGCGCCGATGCGCTCGCACATTTTCGACCAGCTCAAGCGGCTCGGCAGCCAGCGTAAAATCAGCTTCTGGTACGGCGCCCGCTCGCTGCGCGAAATGTTCTACGACGATGAGTTCGAACAGCTGGCGCGCGAGAACCCGAACTTCACCTTCCACGTGGCGCTCTCCGATCCGCAGCCGGAAGATAACTGGACCGGGCACACCGGCTTCATCCACAATGTGCTGTATGAGAACTACCTTAAGCAGCACCCGGCGCCGGAGGACTGCGAGTTCTACATGTGCGGCCCGCCGGTGATGAACGCGGCGGTGATCAAAATGCTCAAGGATCTCGGCGTGGAGGATGAAAATATCATGCTTGATGATTTCGGAGGCTGATGATGCTGACGGTATTTCTCGCCACCTTCGCGGTGTTTTTGCTGGTGGTTTTCGGCATGTCGCTGGGCTACCTGATTAAGCGTAAGAGCATCCAGGGCAGCTGCGGCGGTATCTCCTCCCTCGGGCTGGAGAAGGTCTGCGACTGCCCGGAACCCTGCGATGCGCGTAAAAAGCGCGAGGCGCGCGAGGCCCGGCAGCGGCAAAACCGCATCCTGTAACGCCCGGCCCGGCGGCGGATCGCCGCCGGGCCTTCTCTTGTGCTTCTCTCTTTTAATAATTTTGCTGTATACTTATCCAGTTGTTTGCTGAGGGCCGGGTATGCGCAAAATCATTCACGTCGATATGGACTGCTTTTTTGCCGCCGTTGAGATGCGGGATAATCCGGCCCTGCGCGACATTCCGCTGGCCATCGGCGGCAGCCGCGAGCGGCGGGGCGTGATCAGCACCGCCAACTACCCGGCGCGCAAATTTGGCGTGCGCAGCGCCATGCCGACCGCCACCGCCCTGCGGCTCTGCCCGCACCTGACCCTGCTGCCGGGCCGCTTCGACGCCTACAAAGAGGCCTCGCACCACATCCGCGAAATCTTCTCCCGCTACACCTCGCGCATTGAGCCGCTCTCGCTTGACGAAGCCTACCTCGACGTCAGCGACAGCGTGCACTGCCACGGCTCGGCGACGCTGATCGCCCGGGAGATCCGCCAGACCATCAGCGACGAGCTGCACCTTACCGCCTCGGCGGGCGTGGCGCCGATCAAGTTTCTCGCCAAAATCGCCTCCGACCTCAACAAGCCCAACGGCCAGTACGTCATCACGCCCGAAACCATGCCCGCCTTTATCAAAAACCTGCCGCTGGCGAAAATCCCCGGCGTCGGCAAGGTGTCGGCGGCAAAGCTTGAGAGCATGGGGCTGCGCACCTGCGGTGACGTGCAGAACAGCGACCTGGCGACGCTGCTTAAGCGCTTCGGCAAATTTGGCCGGGTGCTGTGGGAGCGCAGCAGCGGCATCGACGAGCGGGAGGTGAATAACGACCGCCTGCGCAAATCCGTCGGCGTGGAGCGCACCCTGGCCGAGGATATCCACGACTGGGAGGCGTGCGAGGCTATCATCAACAACCAGCTCTATCCGGAGCTGGAGCGGCGGCTGAAGCAGGTTAAGCCGGATCTGCTTATCGCCCGCCAAGGCGTGAAGCTCAAGTTTAACGATTTCCAGCTCACCACCCAGGAGCACGTCTGGCCGCAGCTGAACCGGGAAGATCTGCTCGCCACCGCCTGGAAAACCTGGCAGGAGCGCCGCGCCGGGCGCGGCGTGCGGCTGGTGGGCCTGCACGTCACCCTGCTCGATCCGCAGATTGAGCGCCAGCTGGTGCTGGGGCTGTAGGGCGAGTTTTGTCGGTCAGGCAAGCGCAGCGCCGCCTGACAACGCAGGCGGCGCAAGGCCAGAGGCGGGATTACTTCGCGGGAATAGACTTCAGCAGTTCGGTCAGCAGGATCCAGTACTGGCCCACGCTTTCGATATGCACCTGCTCATCCGGCGAGTGCGGCCCGGTGATGGTTGGCCCGATGGAAACCATATCCATATTCGGGTACGGCTTTTTGAACAGGCCGCATTCCAGACCGGCGTGGATCACCTGAATGTTCGGCGTCTTGTTGAACAGGCGCTGGTAGGTTTCGCGCACCAGGTGCATTACCGGCGAGTTGGCGTCCGGCTGCCAGCCCGGGTATCCGCCCTTCGGCGTGGTCTGCGCCCCGGCCAGCTTGCCCAGCGACTCCAGCATGCTTACCACGTACTCTTTACCGCTGTCGATCAGGGAGCGGATCAGGCAGTTGATGTTCACCTTCTCATCGTCCATGGTGACCACGCCGATGTTCAGGGAGGTTTCCACCACGCCCTTCGCCACGTCGGAGTTGCGGATCACGCCGTTCGGCATGGCGTTCAGCAGGCGCACGAAGGTGTCGCGGCACTGGGCGGTGAGGGCGCCTTTATCCGCAGAGGCCGTTTCCAGCACCAGGGTGAGGTTCTTCTCTTTCGCTTCCAGCTCGTTTTTCAGGATCGCCTGATACTTGCTGACCAGCGCCTTCAGGGCGTCGGCCTTTGCTGCCGGCACGGCGAGAGTGGCGAAGGCTTCGCGCGGAATGGCGTTGCGCAGGGTGCCGCCGTTAAAGTCCACCAGGCGCAGATCCAGTTCCGCCGCGTGGCCGGCCAGGAAGCGCACCAGCAGCTTGTTGGCGTTGCCCAGACCTAAATGAATGTCGCCGCCGGAGTGCCCGCCCTTCAGGCCCTTCAGGGTCAGCTTAAAGGTCGTAAAACCGGCCGGCACCGCTTCGCGGGTAAGCTGAAGGGTGCTGGTAAAGTCGATGCCGCCCGCGCAGCCCATGTAGATCTCGCCTTCCTCTTCCGAGTCGGTGTTGATCAGGATATCGGCCTGTAGCCAGTTGGCCTGCAGACCGAACGCGCCGTCCATGCCGGTTTCTTCCGTCATGGTCAGCAGCACTTCCAGCGGGCCGTGTTCGACGCTGTCGTCGGCCAGCACCGCCAGCGCGGACGCCATGCCGATGCCGTTATCCGCGCCCAGGGTGGTGCCGCGCGCCTTAACCCATTCGCCGTCGATGTAAGGCTGGATAGGATCTTTGGTGAAGTCGTGAACGGTATCGTTATTTTTCTGCGGCACCATATCGAGGTGCGCCTGCAGGGCCACCGGCTTGCGGTTCTCCATGCCCGCCGTCGCCGCTTTACGGATCAGGATATTGCCTACCTGGTCGCGCTCCGCGTGCAGGCCTTTCTCTTTCGCCCAGCCCATAATGTGCTCGGCCAGCGCCTGCTCGTGATGGGAAGGGTGCGGAATGGAGCAGATCTTGGCAAAAATATCCCACAGCGGCTGAGGGGAAAGTTGAGACAGTTCTGACACGGTAAGTCTCCTTACGGCTTGCTGCAAAAGTCACTTGCAGCTAAAGGGTTAGCGGTAACAAACAGGCACCAGGCCTGACTTGCACGATGCGGTTGAGAATACCACTTTCTGCCTGCCGTTGTAGTCCGGCGGCGGCAAAAACTCCCGCCCGGGCCGTTAAGCACTGGTTTTTAGTGCGCCAGATCTCTATAATCTCGCGCAACCTGGATTCACCCCTGAACATTTTTTAAGCCGTTTTAAGAAGGCTGGGACACTATCACATGAGCGAAAAATACGTCGTCACCTGGGACATGTTGCAGATTCACGCCCGCAAGCTGGCCGCGCGCCTGCTGCCCGCTGAACAGTGGAAAGGCATTATTGCCGTCAGCCGCGGAGGTCTGGTCCCTGGCGGTCTGCTGGCCCGTGAACTGGGCATTCGCCACGTTGATACCGTCTGTATCTCCAGCTACGACCACGACAACCAGCGCGAGCTGAAAGTGCTTAAGCGTGCCGAAGGCGATGGCGAAGGCTTCATCGTTATTGATGACCTGGTGGATACCGGCGGCACCGCAGTCGCGATCCGCGAAATGTACCCGAAAGCGCACTTCGTGACCATCTTCGCTAAACCGGCCGGTAAGCCGCTGGTGGATGATTATATTGTTGATATCCCGCAGGATACCTGGATTGAGCAGCCGTGGGACATGGGCGTGGTCTTCGTACCGCCTATCAGCGGCCGCTAAGCAACTCAGCGTCATCCCCGCGCCCGGCAATGCCGGGCGTTGTTTTTTTTAGCGCCCGACGGGGTACAATAGAAACCCTATTGTCTTCATGGAGTCCGGAAGATGGCGGAAGCTAACCTCAGCGAACAGCTCTTTAAACCCCGTTTTAAACATGCGGAAACCTCGACCCTGGTACGCCGCCCGCGCCACCGTGCGCCGACGCCGGTACACTCAACCCTCGACGGTAAAAATGCGCCGCGCTGGTACCGGATGCTTAATCGCCTGATGTGGATAAGTCGGGGCGTCACTCCGCAGGAGATCCTCGACGTGCAGGCGCGGATCGTAATGAGCACCGCCGAGCGCACCAACAGCGAACTGTACGACACGGTGGTGGGCTACCGCAGCGGCAACTGGATTTACGAGTGGTCGAAGCAGGCGGCGCTCCGGCAGCAGCAGGCCACCGAGGCGCAGGACGAGATAGAGAGCGGCCGCCGCTGGCTGCACGCCTCCGCACTGTTCAGCATCGCCGCCTATCCGCACCTCAAGGGCGACGAGCTGGCGGATCAGGCCCAGGCGCTGGCTAACCGCGCCTACGAAGAGGCGGCGAAGCGGCTGCCGGGCGGCATACGCGAACTGACGTTTACGATACCGGGCGGCGCGCCGGTGATCGGCTTTTTACACACGCCGCCGGGCGACGGCCCATTCCCGACCGTACTGATGTGCGGCGGCCTCGACGGGCTGCAGAGCGACTACTACCACCTCTACGCCGACTACTTTGCGCCGCTGGGCATCGCCATGCTGACGCTGGATATGCCCTCCATCGGCTTCTCGTCGAAGTGGAAGCTGACCCAGGACTCCAGCTTTCTCCATCAGCAGGTGCTGAAGGCGCTGCCCGACATTGCCTGGGTAGACCATACCCGCGTCGCCGCCTTCGGCTTTCGCTTTGGCGCCAACGTGGCGGTGCGCCTCGCTTACCTCGAGTCGCCGCGCCTGAAGGCCGTGGCCTGCCTCGGGCCGATGGTGCACGCTCTGCTGGCCAATCCGCAGGGGCAGGGCAACATCCCGGAAATGTACCTTGACGTTCTCGCCTCGCGCCTGGGCATGAGCGACGCCTCCGACGAGGCGCTGCGCATGGAGCTGAACTGCTACTCGCTCAAGACGCAGGGCCTGCTGGGCCGCCGCTGCCCGACGCCGATGATATCGGGATACTGGGACAACGACCCTTTCAGCCCCGAAAGTGAATCGCGGCTGATCGCCTCTTCATCGTCGGACGGAAAGCTGCTGCCGATCCCCTTCAAGCCGGTGTATCGGAACTTTGACAAGGCGTTAAGAGAAATTGCTGCCTGGATCAACCATAGATTTGGTTAATAGTTGCTAATTTGTATTGATTTGGTAAAACAGTGCATCACCTAAGGAGATCGCAATGACGTTACCAAGTGGACACCCGAAGAGTAAATTGATCAAGAAACTCGCCGCGCTTGGCCCGTATATCCGGGAGGAGCAGTGCGAAAACAATCGCTTTTTTTTCGACTGCCTGGCGGTTTGCGTCAACGTAAAGCCGGCGCCGGAAAAGCGTGAGTTCTGGGGCTGGTGGCTTGAAATGGAAGCCGAAGAGAAGCGTTTTACTTACAGCTATCAGTTTGGACTGTTCGACAAAGAGGGCATCTGGCAGCCCACCGCCATTAAAGATACCGAGGTGAAAGAGCGCCTGGAGCAGACGCTGCGTGAGTTTCACGAGCGCGCCCGCGAGGTGCTGAAAACGTTCGACCTGGCGCTTGAACCCGCCGACAACGTCGAGCAGCCGGTGCGGCTCTCCGCCTGACGCCGCGCGTTACGCTATTACAGGCCCTGTCGGCAACGGCAGGGCTTTTTGCTGCCTTCCCGCTCAATTCCCTGGCCTTATTGCAACAATTTGTCCCGCAGGCCGCTGCCGCAGTTGGCAAGCGGCCTGACTCCTGCTAAAACGTCTTTTTCTTATTCTTAAATGGCAGAGAATCATGAGTGACAGCCAGACGCTGGTCATCAAACTGGGTACCAGCGTATTAACCGGGGGATCGCGCCGCCTCAACCGCGCCCATATCGTTGAACTTGTCCGCCAGTGCGCCCAGCTGCACGCCGCCGGACACCGGATTGTGATTGTGACCTCCGGCGCTATTGCCGCCGGGCGCGAGCATCTGGGCTACCCGGAACTGCCTGCCACCATCGCCTCCAAGCAGCTGCTGGCCGCCGTGGGCCAGAGCCGCCTGATCCAGCTCTGGGAACAGCTCTTCTCCATCTACGGCATTCACGTTGGCCAGATGCTGCTGACCCGCGCCGATATGGAGGACAGGGAGCGCTTCCTCAACGCCCGCGACATGCTGCGCGCGCTGCTGGACAACCATATTGTGCCGGTGATCAATGAAAACGACGCCGTCGCCACCAGCGAAATCAAGGTCGGCGACAATGATAACCTCTCGGCGCTGGCGGCGATCCTCGCCGGGGCCGACAAGCTGCTGCTGCTCACCGACCAGCAGGGGCTGTTCACCGCCGATCCGCGCAGCAACCCGCAGGCCGAACTGATCCAGGATGTTCACGGTATCGACGACGCCCTGCGCGCCATCGCCGGCGACAGCGTCTCCGGCCTCGGCACCGGCGGCATGGGCACCAAGCTGCAGGCCGCCGACGTCGCCTGCCGGGCGGGCATCGACACCATCATCGCCGCCGGCAGCCGCCCCGGCGTCATCGGCGACGTGATGGAGGGCATCTCCGTCGGCACCCGCTTCCACGCCCAGGCCTCGCCGCTGGAGACCCGCAAGCGCTGGATCTTCGGCGCGCCGCCGGCGGGGGAACTTGCCGTTGACGAAGGCGCCACCACCGCGATTCTGGAAAGGGGCAGCTCGCTGCTTCCAAAAGGAATTAAAAGCGTGACAGGCAACTTCTCCCGTGGTGAAGTGATCCGCATTCGCGATCTTGACGGACGCGACATCGCCCACGGCGTCAGCCGCTACAACAGCGACGCCCTCAGGCGCATCGCCGGGCAGCACTCGCAGCAGATTGACGCCATTCTCGGCTACGAATACGGCCCGGTTGCCGTCCACCGCGACGATATGATCACCCGCTAAGGAACCAGACATGCTTGAACAGATGGGCGCTGCCGCCAGGGCAGCATCGTATACGCTGGCGCTCCTCTCCAGCCGGGAGAAGAATCAGGTACTGGAAACAATTGCCGACTTGCTCGAGGCGCAGAGCGACGCCATCCTGCAGGCCAACGATCTCGACCTCGAAGAAGCCCGCGCCGCCGGCCTGAGCGAAGCGCTGCTCGACAGGCTCACCCTGACGCCGGAGCGCCTGAGCGCCATCGCCGGCGACGTGCGCCAGGTCTGCAGCCTCGCCGATCCGGTCGGCCAGGTGATTGACGGCGGACTTCTCGACAGCGGCCTGCGCATCGAACGCCGCCGGGTGCCCCTCGGCGTGGTCGGCGTTATCTACGAGGCGCGCCCCAACGTTACCCTTGACGTCGCCGCCCTGTGCCTTAAAACCGGCAACGCCGCCATCCTGCGCGGCGGCAAAGAGACCTGCCGCACCAACGCCGCCACCGTGAAAGTGATCCAGCAGGCGCTGGAAGCGTGCGGCCTGCCCGCCGGCGCCGTCCAGGCCATCGAAAGCCCGGACCGCGCGCTGGTGGGCGAAATGCTCAAAATGGACAAGTACATCGACATGCTGATCCCGCGCGGCGGCGCCGGGCTGCACAAGCTGTGCCGCGAAGAGTCCACCATCCCGGTGATCACCGGCGGCATCGGCGTCTGCCACACCTTCGTCGACGCCTCGGCGGAAATTGAGCCGGCGCTGAACATCATCGTCAACGCCAAGACCCAGCGCCCCAGCACCTGCAACACCCTGGAGACGCTGCTGGTGCACAAGGACATCGCCGACAGCTTCCTGCCCGCGCTGAGCCAGCGCATGGCCGATGCGGGCGTCACCCTGCACGCCGACGAGAACGCCATCACCCAGCTGCCCAGCGGCCCGGCTGAGGTGGTGCTGGTCGAACCGGAGCAGTACGACGACGAATACCTGTCGCTGGATCTCAACGTCAAGCTGGTGGACGACCTGGACGGCGCCATCGCCCACATCCGCGAGCACGGCACCCAGCATTCGGACGCCATCCTGACCCGCACCCTGCGCAACGCCGACCGCTTCGTCAACGAAGTGGATTCCTCCGCGGTGTACGTCAACGCTTCCACCCGCTTCACCGACGGCGCCCAGTTCGGCCTCGGCGCCGAGGTAGCGGTCAGCACCCAGAAGCTGCACGCCCGCGGCCCGATGGGCCTGGAGGCGCTGACTACCTACAAGTGGATTGGCTTCGGTAACGACACGATCCGCGCGTAATTGACCTGCGGGTGATGCAAAAGTAGCCGTTTGATATCAAAGGCATTGACGTATCACCCGCAGAGTTTTAACCTTCTAGGCCACAGCAGCACCGCTTCCCCAAAGCCGATATAGCTCAGTTGGTAGAGCAGCGCATTCGTAATGCGAAGGTCGTAGGTTCGACTCCTATTATCGGCACCATTCAAATATCTCCTGAAGTCTACTCAAGTCCACTAAAACCCCTTATAATCAGCATTTGTCGCTCTCTTTAGTCTCTCAACGTCTACTGGCGTATCTCAAAATCTACACTTTTTTGGGGGTACTTATGGGGGTATTTGCTGTTCGGTCATGCTGAGGTACCCCCAGATGAAACTTAATGCGCGCCAGGTTGAGACTGCTAAACCACAGGAAAAGCCATATAAGCTGGCAGATGGTGGCGGTCTTTACCTTCTCGTTAAACCTAACGGTGGGCGTTACTGGCGGCTCAAGTATCGGATTGCCGGGAAAGAGAAGCTATTAGCTCTGGGAGTGTACCCCGACGTAACTTTGGCAGATGCCCGGGCTAAACGTGATGAAGCAAAAAGGGGTATCGCTGGGGGTACCGATCCCAATGAAACGAAACGAGAGAAGAAAGCGACCCTGGAGGCACAAACAAAAAACACCTTTCAGGAGATCGCCTGTGAGTGGCATAGCAGCAAGTTAAAAAAATGGTCTGCTGGATATGCCTCCGACATCATGGAGGCCTTCAATAAGGATGTCTTTCCGTACATAGGCAAAAAGCCAATAGCTGAAATAAAACCGCTGGAGCTGCTTAATGTGCTTCGCCGTATGGAGGGGAGGGGCGCGACAGAGAAGGCAAAGAAGGTCAGACAGCGCTGCGGTGAAGTTTTTCGTTATGCTATCGTGACTGGCCGCGCTGAGTATAATCCTGCTCCCGACCTAACCAGCGCAATGCAAGGCCACGAGTCGAGTCATTATCCATTTCTTACAGCTAAGGAGTTACCCGACTTCTTCCACGCGTTATCTGGTTATTCTGGCAGTCAGCTGGTGGTAATGGCGGCCCGGCTGCTAATCATCACTGGATTACGAACTGGAGAGCTACGCGGCTCCCTATGGAGTGAAATTGATTTAGCCAAAGCCACTTGGGAAATACCTGCTGAACGGATGAAGATGCGCAGGCCTCACGTGGTGCCGCTATCTAGCCAGGCTTTAACTCTTATCGGGCAAATCAAGGAGCTGACCGGCAATTACCCATTGATATTTCCTGGCCGGAACGACCCGCGCAAAACAATGAGCGAAGCCAGCATAAACCAAGTCTTTAAGCGTATTGGTTATCACGGAAAAGTCACGGGCCACGGCTTCCGCCATACCATGAGCACCATTCTGCACGAGCAGGGGTATAACACCGCGTGGATTGAAACGCAGCTGGCGCACGTCGATAAGAACTCCATTCGTGGCACCTACAACCATGCGCAGTATCTCGACGGCCGCCGGGAAATGCTTCAATGGTATGCCGACTATATGGAGGCGCTGGAGAACGGCGGGAAGGTGGTGCATGGATTGTTTGAAAAGCGAGCATAACGCACTGGACATGCAAACAGTAGTGATCTATATTGCACCTTAGTGGACGTTTAATGCTCTTTAATAACACGGCCCTGTGAATACACAGGACTTTGGCCCTGAAAAAGGGCGAAATCCTTGAAATATTCATAAGTTGGCTGTGAGCGGCTCGCTGTTAAAGCGAGTGATTGACCTAGTGTCGTGATGGAACTGTGCTCTTTAAAAATCAGCCGCCTACCGAAGACGGGGGCACACACCACAAGCGCATCACCATGTGCGCTCATATAGTGATTTACTAACGTGCCCTTTTAAAATTTTGGCTGTGGCTGAATAAGTTTTGACTCATCTATACGAAAACATTTTTTAATAAAAATTATTTTTTTATAGTCATGCTTTTGGAAAATATAAGAGCGTATTTTCCTGTGAGCACTTTTTAAAAGTCATTCTCTTTAAAAAATAAAGCCTCAGAATCTGAGGGGAAACGTAACTTGTTGTATCTGTAAAATCCGGTCTTGAAATCTCATTAACCACACATGCATGCATGTTGTGGCTTTTGTCGTACCTATAATTTGGAATCAACAATAAACCTGCCATTTGATGGTTAGGTTCTTTTGTTGTGCCCGCAGCATAAGGCGTTATTTATATGACTCAACCAAAGAAGTTAATACGCTTTTCAGAAGCACTAGATCGTACCGGCTATGGCAGGTCATGGCTTTACAAACTCATTGCACAGCAGCGTTTTCCGCAGCCCGTTAAAATCGGTTCTCGCTCAATAGCGTTCGTAGAAAGTGAAGTTGACGAGTGGATTAATCAACGAATCGCTGAATCGCGCGGTGAGGTGGCCTGATGGAAAAAGAAAACCGCCCCGTACAGCAGGCGGCTAACTCAGATACTCGCGGATCTGATGTTACGCCACCAGCACGCACCGTTCAAGCACCACGCCGCACCCCGAAGAAGCATCGCGCCCGCGTCTATATGCTGCGCACCGGCGTAGAGGGATGGACTGAAAACGACATCCTGCACCAGTGCCGCCTCTCGTCAGGAAGGAATTACGCAACTGAGTTAATCCGTGCGCTGGATATTAATCTTGAACGTATCCAAGAAAAGAACCCGGATGGTATCGGCGCACATCTGCGCTACCGATTCGCCTGCCGCGCTGACGTTCTGAAGGTTATCCAATACGTCAATCATATGGCCGCCATTAATCAGCACCAAGGCCTTTCTGCGCAGGACATTACCGACATTCTGAACCTCTACCCGGACAACTTCACCGCCGCATAACGGAGCAGACAAAATGAAAATTGAAAATATGACCTTAACCGGTCAGGGCATCGCTCAATCTAAAGCCAGCCAGAGCGACATTTCCAGTAATGACTTTGCCGCAATTGTTCCTGTTATTTCCGGCCAGATTGGCGGTCGTGAAACCAATATTGCAAGCGCCAGAGCGTTACATAAAGCGTTAGGTGTTGGCCGTGACTTCACGAACTGGATTAAAGGGCGCATTGACCGTTACGGATTTATCGCAGGAACCGATTTTATCCGTGTTGAAAATTTGAGCACGCCAAAACGGGCGAGCACAAAAAACCGGCAACAGGTAGAGCATGACTATCTGCTGTCGCTGGATATGGCAAAGGAAGTGGCAATGGTCGAGCGCAACGAACAGGGCCGCGCCGTTCGCCGCTACTTTATCCAGTGCGAGGAAGCGCTAAGCCTCAGTGCGCCGGAAATTGCCGCTAAGTACCGCCGCCAGCTCAGGGCCCGCATTGGTGCCGCCAACCTCTTTAAGCCGATGTGCGCCGCTCTGGAGGCTGCCCGCGCAGAGCTGGGGAAAGAGACTCAAACCCGGCATTACAGCAACGAGAGCAACATGATTGCCCGTATCGTCCTGGGCGGAATGACGGCAAAGCAGTGGGCGCAGGTGAACGGAATTGCCGGTGAGCCGCGCGATAGCATGAACGCCGGGCAGCTTGAGCACCTCAGCTATCTGGAGGGAACCAACATCACGCTGATTGATATGGGTATGGAGTACGACCAGCGCAAATCGGAACTAACCCGCCTCTCTCAGCGTTGGCTGGCAAAGCGTCTGGAGGTGTCTCATGACTAAGCCCACCAGCTTACCCATCCCGGATCGCACCTACCGAGACGCTCACGGGCAGGTAGTGAGCGTTGTATCTGTGGGGCACAACCGCGTGACGTTCTACCGTAAGGGCTACCAGTTCCCCTGCGTACAGCCCGTAGAGCGCTTCCTGAAGGAGTTTACGGAGGTGGCGCAATGAATGCCGTCCAGAGTAAGGGCTTGCCACTGGCTGGCCGCAAAACAATGAACCTCAGTTCAACTAAGGGCCATCCTGACAAGCCTCATATCGAACCCGACGTTAACGGGCTGCCCCTGTCGATGGTAGACCAGTGGCAGGAGTACCCGACGAAACGCACCTTTGCCGTTTCTGTACCTACAGAGCTGCGCCGCCGGTATTACCCGAATGACGCCGCATTTAGCCAGGCGATGCGCAAGACCGGTTATGTGCCGGTACGCACCCGTAAGCTGACGGGGAAGCAGTCCAGCATCTGGCTATACCGTGTAACGGGGAATGATAAAGAGGTATGCACAGCAGAACCCGCGCTGCGCAAGGCTTCCGCGCCTGTTGTCCAGACCATGACGAAGCCGCATCCGTGGTTTAAACGGGTGGCTCTCGATGGGAAATGGCAGCACGTCTACGCCGACCACATCCCCCTGCTGACGAAGAAACGTCACCGGGTTGATGGTGTACGCGTACAGGGGTATAGCGCCGTCGGGCTGACTGTCGAGGTGATTGCATGATGAGTTCCTGCAACAGTATGCGCGCGGAAGTTTTCGGCGCAGTACGCGCGCGCGAAGATGAATTTCTTGAGTCCATAAAAAAGGGCTTGCGGACTGCTGGCGTCCCGGTCTATGGTTATAGCGCATCAGCAAAATCTGGTGCCGGGCGTAGGAACCCGGTATTCTCGTCGGCGACACAGACGCCAATTGCGTCTTTTTTTGTGTCGGGCTATCGCACACCCCAATTTCGCGGTTATATCCGTAAAGTATCAATGGTGGCGCTGGCAGGGCAGCCTTCGGGCTGGCCGGTATCCGATGAGGCCGGTATTCCTACCCCTGTTAGCGTCACCACCAATCAGAGTGTAGGAACTCCGGTGGTGACTAACATCACTCATCGGAGGCTGCCATCATGGCTACCAACCCTACCCAAAAAACGCAATTTATCTGGATTATCGCAGCAGTTCGACGCGATATGCCGACAATTTCCGCAAAAATTCACCACATCGCAGCATCGTCAGAGCACGAAGCTCGCCGCTCACTGGCACGGGATCACGTCTGTTTTTTCGCTGGACGCATCCGTGTGGAGGTGGCTCATGCTTAAAACATACGACCTCCCTTATGACCCGCTGGAGCGCATTAACCACCTGATTGCGATTATCGACCTGATGGCTGATATCGTCGGCACCGAATCGGATAGCCGTGATGACTATCTGGCTGCGCTGGCAGAAATGCTGTCAGTGGCTACGCGCGACCTTTACAGCACCATGCAGTGTAACCAGTTGCCGGAGGTGGCCCATGCGTAACTACTTCCGCATCACTGGTTACGGCGTCAACAGGCGCGGCCTGACCGTCGGTCTCCGCTACGAAATCACATCCTCAGACACCAAAGCAGCTAAGGCCCACGCAATGCTACAGGCCCAGCGTGAAGGGCTTTCTCACATTCGCATTACCCGAGTTCAGGAGGTGGCAGCATGAGCCATGAAATCACCCTTGAGCAGGCAGCAGAACGCGCCTGCCAGGCAGAAACTATCTGCCGACTGATGGAAAGCTATCCCCACCGCTTTGAAGACAGCGAGATTACTGCTATGGCGTCACTGTTACAGCGTCTTACGGGGAGTTTGGCTTCCTGGCTCATTGAGGAACAGGCACAGCGCGGGGGCAAAGCATGAGTCCGGTATCTCTTTCTGACGCTAAGTGCCGCATTCAGCAGGCGCAGGAAATGCTTTCCCTCTGGCTGGAAGCAACAGCAAATGACGACCGTACCGCAAATCTGTTGGGTGGATTACTCACCCTGCTGGAAGGCATACCCGACGTAATGGACGCCGCAGAGGGGGAATTGTGCGCGATGGATGCGCTGAAACGCTCAGGAGGCAAGGCATGAAGAACGAATCTAAAACCGAACGCGACCTGGCGGCGCAGGATGCGCTGACGAAGATAACGGCGCTGCTGAAGGCCGCGCAGTGGCTCACCAGTACCGAAGATGAAAAAGGGCTGATGCTGGAGCTGATTGGTGCCGCTGAGGATGTTGCTACCCGCGCACTGGAGGACTGCCAATGAGCAATTTAATCGCGTTCCCCGGCACTTCGCTGGAGGCAAGGCAAACCCATGCTGAGGCCACTCCTGACGGGATTAACGTCATGGAAATGAACGCCGATGGCGTTTATCAGTATGTACGCATGGTGGGTTACTCCACAGCAATCAGGCAGCTTGATAACGGCGCTTACGACGAAGATTTAAGCAGCGGTATGGCGATGGTTCAGGCGCTATTGGCCGCAATGGATAAAGGGTATTACACCCCATCTGAAGAGCTGGAACTGCTGATGCGGCGCTGGTTAGTGGCCGCGGTATTCATTATCGAGCAGATGGCGAAAAACGGCACGACGGAGGCCGTTAATCTGGATGGTGAGCTAAAAACTGCTGCCATTTACGCAGGCCAAAACGGTGCGATGACGATTTTCCCCAGAGCTGAAAGGCTGACCCTGGCGAATCATATCGAAGCGCTGGCGCTGGAGCATTACGGCGAGGCAGGTAACCAGCTGGCGATTGAAGTTTACATGGCGATGGTTGAGGTGCCTGAAGGGGTAATGAGGCTGTCCGAAAGCGCCTCAGCAATGCTTTCAGCACATCATGATGATTTTATCCGCACCCTTAACCACGATGGGATGCCACCAAAGCCGACAACGCACTGAGGGGGCCGCGTGATTACTAAAAACTTTCGACTTAACGCGCTGGCGAACCAGTACGCAGCGGCACTGTATAACCACGTCACCGCCACCAGCGGCGGCGAGTATTTCATGATTGATGCGGGCGGCGAGTCTGTCCGGGTGAACATTCTGGGCGGCGTAAAGGGAATGCGTGACCTGGTGGACGGATACGCGCTGGAGGCACTGAAGGGCCACTATCCGGCTGGCAGATGGGAATCTGTCGGCGTGACCTTCCTTTCCCGCTGCGTGAATGCGGGCGGCCTGACTGATACCGGCATTGAGATATGGGGCAGCATGGTTAACGACATGGGCGCAACGATCGCCGGGGGTGAACATGCGTAATATCGACTTTATCCGCGAAGTTACCCACACCGCCGCAGGACAATGGCCGCAGGTGCTGGCTGGACTGTATATCGACGTTCCTGATTCACCACGTAAACACGCCCCATGCCCCGCGTGTGGCGGCGCGGATCGCTTTCGTTTCGACGACAACGGGCGCGGTAGCTTTATCTGCAACCAGTGCGGCGCAGGTGACGGGCTGGATTTAATTAAGCGGGTTAACAACTGCGACACCACCGAGGCGGCACAGCTTGCCGCCGGGGTGCTGGGTATTGATTACCGGGCAGCGGAAACAGACCAGAAAACAGGCAGCCAGAGGCGGGAGCAGGCGGAGGCCGAACGGCAGCACCGGGGGCAGGAACGCCAGCAACAGGCGGCAGAGGACGCAGCGCAGCGCCGGGATGCGTTTGCCCGGCTGTACGATGAAACGCGCCAGAAGGCGGTACCGGGAGAATCTGAATACCTGATTGCCAAAGGGCTGAACGGCTTCACCTTCCCCATCCTGCCGAATGGATCGTTACTTTTGCCGCTGGTGGACGACTCCGGCGCAGTCGTAGCGGGGCAGACCATCACCACACAGGGTGAAAAGCGTCTCCTGAAGGGATCGGCAAAACGAGGGGCATTCCACGCCGTTAACGCACCAGAACAGCCGGAGACGGTAGTCATTGGCGAGGGACTGGCTACCGCCCTGACGTGTCACTTAATTAACCCTGACGCGCTGGCGGTGGCCGCAATCGACGCGGGCAACCTGCAACACGTCGCTAAGATTATGCGCCGGAAGTACCCACAGGCACAGATTGTCATTGCCGCAGATAACGACTGGCACGACGACGAGCCAAACACCGGGGAGCTGGCAGCGATTAAGGCGGCGCAGGCCGTGGGTGGATGGGTGACGATGCCGCCGGGCGACCACAAAGCCGACTGGAACGACTACCACCAGCAGCATGGGCTGGCAGCCGCTACAGCAGCCTTTAACGATTCGATGTATCAACCGCAGGGGGAAAGCGTGAAGCCGCAGCTACAGGCCATTGAGGGCGGTAAATCCGGCCAGCCAGAGAAGGATCCTCTCAAGCCTCGCATTGAAAGTAGGGAGGACGGCGTTTTCTGGGTTACACCGAAGGCCGATCAGGGCACCGGGGAGATAATCAACCAAGAAGCATGGCTCTGTTCAGCGCTGGAGGTGGTCGGTACCGGGCGGGACGATAAAGACCAGTACCTGATTATCCGCTGGCAGGCATTTGGCGCTGCTGCGCTGACAACGGCTGCTATTCCCCTGGCCGATATCGGGGAACGCGAGGGCTGGCGAACGCTGAAGGCCGGTGGGATTAACGTCACCACCAAAAGCAGTCTGCGGGCGATCCTGGCCGACTGGCTACAGCGCAGCGGCGCGCGGGAGCTGTGGCGCGTTTCCGACGCGACGGGCTGGCAGTGCGGGGCGTACATCATGCCGGACGGTGAGGTTATCGGTACACCGGAACGACCGGTGCTGTTCCGTGGCCGCAGCTCTGCCGCTGCCGGATATACCGTTAAGGGCACCGCTGAGAGCTGGCGCAGCAGCGTTGCGCACCTGGCCGCCGGCAATTACTCCATGATGACAGCGACCGCCGCCGCACTGTCCGCGCCGCTGATTGGGCTGGCTGGCGCTGACGGATTCGGCATCCATTTCTATGAGCAGTCGAGCGCGGGCAAGACCACCACGGCGAACGTTGCCAGCAGCCTGTACGGCAACCCGGACTTATTGCGCCTGACGTGGTACGGCACGGCGCTGGGGCTGGCAAACGAAGCCGCAGCACACAATGACGGACTAATGCCCCTGGACGAAGTAGGACAAGGCTCAGATCCGATTAGCGTGTCACAGTCTGCCTATGCGCTCTTTAACGGCGTCGGTAAGTTGCAGGGCGCGAAGGAAGGCGGCAACCGGGATTTAAAACGCTGGCGCACGGTGGCAATCAGCACCGGAGAAATGGACTTAGAAACATTCATCGCAGCATCCGGGAGAAAGACAAAGGCCGGGCAGCTTGTGCGCCTGCTTAACATCCCGCTCAGCAAGGCCGTTAACTTTCACGAATGCCAGAACGGGAAGCGGCACGCCGACGCGCTCAAAGAGGCCTACCAGAATCACCACGGCGCTGCCGGTCGTCAGTGGGTGAAGTGGCTTGCTGACCACCAGCAGGAGGCCACCGAGGCCGTGAGAGAGTGTGAAGCCCGGTGGCGCAGCCTGATACCTGCCGACTACGGCGAACAGGTTCACCGCGTTGCCGCCCGGTTCGCCATTCTGGAAGCCGCTTTGTTACTGAGTGCCGAAATAACCGGCTGGGATGCGCAGACCAGCCGTGACGCGGTACAGCACAGCTACAACGCGTGGCTGCGCGAGTTCGGCACCGGAAACAAAGAGCACCAACAGATTATCGAGCAGTGCGAGGCATTTCTGAACGCATACGGATTCAGCCGCTATATGCCATACCCTGAACCCTGTCCGCGCGACCTGCCGATAAAAGACCTGGCCGGATACAGAACGGGAAGCATCCAGAATGACGGGGATAAGTTTGTTTTCTACACCTTCCCGGCAACGTTTGAAAAAGAGATAGCGCAAAACTTTAACCCGAAGCTGTTCGCAAAGGTTCTGGCGCAGTCAGGGATGCTAGAGTCCAGCCAGGACAGATACAAACGCAAGGCGTTAAAGCGCATCGGCGGGAAGCAGCACACCTTTTACATCCTGACCTATCAGCCAGAGGATGATGATTCAGAGGAAAACTAAAATTCACACATGAGGTAAAAATTAACGGGTTATACGGGTTACAGGTGTCTTTTTAATGCTAATGGTATGTTTTTAAAGGATTCACGTAACCCGTGAGTAACCCGTTTTAGGGCCGTTATAACCCGTTTTATCCCCTAAATAACCCGTAACGCTGCGAAAGTATTTTTCACCTGGCTGGCAGAGCCTCAATCAAAAACGGGTTACGGGGGAGAGCAAAACGGGTTACGCGACTACTTTTACGGGTTACGATTTGTTTAAATGTCAAACAGCTTAAGATCTAACTGGTTGATAAAGCTGATTAAAATATACTTAGCAGGCTAAGATAACCCGATAACCCGTATAACCCGCACACTTTTTTATATCTATATAGAGAAATTGGAGATCGCCATGAGTGAGTTACACAAAGTTAATCGCATTATCCCAGCAGTTTCCGGGTGGTGGATGCTTTACCGCGATGAAGAAGGCAATGAGTGGTATACGCCAGTAGCAGGTTGGGCTGAGTGTTCGTTTTTTGACGAGAAACGGGGTGACCTATCGACACCGGAAGAATTATACCCACTGGTGCCAACAGGAACGGGCGTTATTGAGCCAGATATTTCGGGGAATGGTCAGGTTGTCTATCTGGGCTCGGAGGCGCTTACCCCATCCGGTGAGGATTACAGCACCGCCTATTACAGGGGCGACAAAAAATGACGGCACAAATTTCAGCATACGGGCGGCTGGTGGCCGACCCTCAGACCAGAACGACCAACAGCGGAACCAGTATGACAATGGCGAGACTGGCGGTGGCGCTGCCCTGCAATGCGGCGGAGAACGGAGAAGCCACCTTCTGGCTGGGCGTAATTGCTTTTGGCAAGCAGGCCGAAGCGCTGGCGAAGCACCAGAAGGGCGAGCTGGTGAGCGTGGCGGGCAACATGCAGCTGAATCAGTGGACCGGAAAGGACGGCGGCACGCAGCAGGGCTATCAGGTGCTGGCTGACAGCGTGATAAGCGCCAGAACGGTACGCCCGGGCGGCAAAGCCGGGCAGCAGGGGCAGGCCACCGACGCGCTACGGCGTGCGCAGCAGCAGCCACCAGCGCAGGGCTATGAGGACTACGACCAGACGCCGCCTTTTGATGGCTTGTAATCGAGCATACTTTAATCGTGGCTACTACAAAATTTTAGGGGATGTTTTGTATCGGTAACGGATGATGTGAATGGTGTTCTCTTGTATGCTGTTGTGAATGCTTTTTACGGAGAAAATGATGAAAAAGGCGATCGGAGCGATAATAATTGCTCTTATTTTGACAGGGTGCGATAAGCCTAAGATTGACACATCAACTGATGAGTCAATGAAGACCTCGATTCACAAAGTAAGAGAGTCATTACCTGAAGAAAAGAGGGCTTCCTTTGACGAGGCCCTCAAGGTAGTGGCATTCAGCCAGTTGAGTATGAAGGATTTAATGCAGGCAGGTATAGCCAACGATCCATCATTAGTTGAAGGTAAGCTAAAAGAGTCCCTGTCGGGGAAAACGGCCGATGATGTGATCTCCTATGCGTCGACTGTTAAGAAAGAGCGAGAGAAGAAAGAAAAAGAGCAGGCCAAACAGGAAATAGTCGAACTCGAACAAAAACAAGCCGATTCGCTTAAAAACTTGTCTCAACTTAAAGCTTTTGAAGTCAAAAAGTCTCGATTTTACTTCGAGAAGCAACAGTATGGCCGAGATCAACCAATCATATCTTTATCAGTAAAAAATGGGACTGATAAAGCTGTTTCCCGAGCTTACTTTAAGGGAGTAATAGCGAGCCCTGGCAGGGAGGTTCCTTGGTATACCGACACCTTCAATTATCAAATATCTGGTGGTTTGGAACCGGGTGAATCAGCGGAATGGAAGTTAGCGCCGAATACGTTTTCAGATTGGGGCAAGGTAGAAGCCCCAGAAGACGCTATCTTCACCGTGACGGTTGTTAGGATAGATGATGCGCAAGGAAATCCCATCTTTGGGGACTCAGAATTTACAGAACGTGACGCCAAAAGATTGGCCGAGTTAAAAGAAAGATTTCCCACCGCAGCGCAATAAATTGACCAAAAATCAAACCCCGATCTTCGGGGTTTTTTAATGTCTATTTCGTTTCATTTTGTGCAACGATTGTTTGATGTATTGCGTTTTATGAAATAATATGGATGTGCATTATTCGTACACAAGAGGTAGGCGATGGCACATAATCCTAAGTTCAAACCGGTATTGTTAACTGCGTCTCAAATGGAGGTGATAAAGCGTCTTCAGGAGCAGGAGAGGGATAAATCGCCGTTGCGAGTAGCCCCTACGCTTAACGCTATTGTCCGTAGTCTAGTGGACAAGGCGCTAACTCAGGTTGGAGCTTAGCAATGACAGAACAAACATCCCGCCTGGCTATTGTGATCGACAGCACCGGGGCTAAAAGAAATGCCGATAGCCTGGCTGACTCTCTGGCGAAATTAACGACCGGAGGGGAAAAAACAATAGCCGCCGCGGGTCGGTTAGGAGCGGCTTTCACCTTAGCTGTTGCTACCGGTGCGCTTGCGGCAAGTACAGCGCTTGCTGCGATGATTAAACAGACTGCTGAAGCTGGCGTTGAGATTAGTCGCCTATCAAAGCTGGCTAACGCTTCCACAACCGACTTTCAAAAATATGCTATCGCTGCCAATGCTGCCGGTATCTCTCAGGAAAAGTTTTCTGACATCATGAAGGATGTTAACGACAAGGTGGGCGACTTTCTGAGTACTGGCGGAGGCGAGTTACAGGACTTTTTCAAAACTATAGCGCCAAAAGTCGGGGTGACGGCGGAACAGTTCAAAAACCTCTCCGGCCCGGCTGCCATGCAGTTGTACGTTGATACCCTGCAAAAGGCCAATGTGTCACAGGCACAAATGACCTTTTATATGGAAGCCATAGCTAACGATGCCACCGCGCTGATCCCAATGTTTCAGAATGGAGGCAAGGCTATTGGTGAAATGTCTGCAATGGCTGAGAAACTCGGTCTTATTCTTGATGAGAAAACTATCCGTTCTGCGCAAGAGCTTGAAACTGTTGGATGGCTAGCCTCATCTGCGATGCAGGGTCTGAAAACTCAGATTGCCGCGGGATTAATGCCTACAATAAGCGACCTCACCAGTGAGGTTATTGAGTTTTCGGCAAAGGGAATTGACCTCAGTGCCGTTTCACAAACTTTAGAAGGATGGCTGAAAAATGTAGCTAAAGCCGCTGTCACTGTAGCAGGTGCTTTTGCGGCGGCTGGAAGGGCAGTCGCAGGTCAAATTGACTTTTGGAAAGGGATTAAAGATATAGATTTGTCGCACCCTATCGATGCTTTTGATCAAATTAAAGACGTTTTCCAATCCGTATCGAAAGAGGCCAACTCAGACTTAGATGGCATTCAGTCATGGGTAGAAGATGCTTGGAAAAGAATCGATGACGCCGGGAAAAAAGGTGGTAGCGATTTTATAAAGCATTTAACGGACATGAGAAATCAGATTAGCTTTGCGCAGGGTAAAGGTGGAACATTTTTCCCCGGAGCCAGCGGGAGCGGAAAGCAGCAGAAATATACCGAGGACGCAGGACAGCGCCTGCTGAACCAGATTAACGAACAGAACGCAGCATACCAGGCTCAGCTTTCCTCAGCAGATAAGCTGTCAACGGTTAGTCAGCAGCGCCTGAAGTTCGAAGAGCAGATTAAAGCCATTCAGGAGCGCCAGGCCAAAGGGCTGCCGGTTACTCAGGAGCAGCAATCACTCTCCGCTATGGCGAAGCAGATAGACGCCGCATATCAGCGCCTTGAGCTGACGACTAAAGCGACTGCCACGCTGGACGACTACCGCAAAATGATGGAGGACATCGCCCCCAAAGAGCTGCGTCAGAACGATGCGCTTAAAAAGCGGCTGGAGCTGCTGCAAAAGATGGTTGATATCGGAAAACTGACGAAGGATGAGGCAGGTAAGCAGTCACGCGATTTGTTCAGCAACTCCATACTGCCAGACTCGGTGATATCAGGCGTGAATGCTGCTGGCGGCACGCTCAAATCAGGGGCGACCAATACCGACCTCTCCGGCCAGGGGATGAACTTTATCGGCCTCCAGATAGACCCGCAGCTTGAGATAATTCAGAAGCTGAAGCAGGCGCAGACTGATTACGCTACCTGGCTGGATGGCCAGGAGAAGCTCATCACCCAAAACACCACGATGAACGAGCAGCAAAGACAGCAGGCGCTGGAAGATTTGCATAAGAAAGGCTCGCAGAATATGCAGACCATCAGCACAGCCACTTACGCAGCTGAAGCGCAGTCTGCCCAAAACTCTTTTTCGATGATTACCGACTCGATGGGCACAATGTTCGGCCAGCAGTCGGCGGCCTATAAAGCGGCATTCATGACACAGAAGGCGTTTGCAATGGCTCAGGCCGCTCTGCAACTGCCGATGGCAATGGGGCAGGCGCTGGCGGGATTGCCGTTCCCGGCTAACCTGGCGGCAATGGCGCAGGTTGCCGCACTGATGGGGACGATTACATCCAGCATATCGGGCGCGGCTGCCGTTGGCTTTTCATCCGGCGGCTATACCGGGCCGGGCGGTAAGTATCAGGTAGCGGGCATGGTTCACAAAGATGAATACGTTTTCAGTAAGGCGGACGTTAACCGCATCGGCCTTTCCAATATTGAGGCATTCCGTAATGGTAAACCACTCGATGCCACTCTTAGCCGCCCTGGGTACGGAACTGGCCTTCAGAACGTGAATAACAACCAGAGCAATACCACCGTACACGCCCCGATTACCCAGGAGATAAACGTCCAGGGAATTACGCCAGAGCAGCTACAGCCAATCCTGGACAGGAATAACCAGCGACTATCCCGGCATATTGAAAACAAGATGGCAGGTGAGGCTGAGAAGCCGCAGAGTGCTTTTGGCAGGTCGCTAAACGCTCACTACACAAGAAAAGGCCCCAGATAGCCTGGACAATACAGGCCGTAGTGGGAGCGCCAGCGGCCTGACACGCGAAGATTTCAGATAGATAAAGCCCTGACCGCGAACAGTACGCAGAAAGAAAACGGTAGGGGCAACAAAGGAATTTACACATGCCTGATAGCAGGAAAGAACAGAGCAAGCACCCTACCAGATGGGCTAAGGGGCAGTCTGGAAACCCAAGCGGCAGGCCGGGTAAAGGCGCGGAGATACGGCGCAAGCTGATGGAGTTAACACCTGAAGCCATGACCGCTATCGAGGAAGGCATTAAGAGCGGAGACACGGCCTGCCTGAAGATATGGGCTGACCGTTGCGACCCGGTGAGCAAAGCCACAATGCCCACGGTTGAGTTTCTGGCCGATACCACCGACCTGACGAGATTTAGCCTTTCCGTACTGGCTGCCATATCGAAAGGGGAAGTATCGCCCGACATTGGCTCACACATCATCAATGCCGCCGCCAGCGCTGCCAGAGTCGCAGAGATTGACCAGATGAAGCGCGAGCTGGAAGAGCTGCAAAAGCAGGTTGAGGAGATGCTCAATGAACGTTCGTAAGTCACTCGATGACATCAAAGCGAAGATTAGCCAGCTATCGCCGGAGAACAGGATAACCGGGCTGATTATTAACGGCGTTGATACAGATGCCTCCGGGGAGATTGTTATTGTGAGCAAAAGTTACATCCCCTTTGGTAGTGCTGGTGGTGAGGCATGGCAGGAGAATTACCCGCCAGGAGACCCCCGCCGCGTGAAATGGGAGCCAGAACAATGAGCACAAAGCAGAAGCTGAGCGCACTCAAAAAGATGATGGCGGCGAACCAGTCAGAAGATAAGTTCGACACAATGGTGTTGTCCGCTCTGATAGACGAGTTATCGGGGAATGCGCCAGAGGGTAGCGCCGACGAGGTGGAGAGAAAGCTACACGCCAGGACGGGCTACACCTTCCCGCGCAATGCTGAAATGAAAGAGCTATTCGATTCCATCAAGGACGGAGATGAGCACGTAAGGCAGCTCAGGGAGAGCATTAAGGCGAGTCAGTAACGCCCAAAGTGAGGATGGACGCGGTAATCAACAGGTTACGCGCGTGAACTCTGGTTATCTGATAGAGTTATCTAAAATCAGCCAGTTAACAGCCAGCTACAGGAGCGCCATCATACTAGACCGTGCCACGCTTGAATTAACGATGCTGGAGATAGCCAGGCAGAGCGGCGAGCGAGTCGATAATCACACCCGA
>NZ_BCZS01000040.1 GCF_001598855.1 Pluralibacter gergoviae ATCC 33028 = NBRC 105706
CAGAATGCAGGCTAAAGAATATTAATCATTCTGAATACATACAGAGATCTTTTAATCACGCAGGCATCATGGATCTCTGCCAGAGTGAAACGAACATTTTTGCGCGCAAAAATATCAGAGCTTACCTGTGGGTAATAAAAAGGATGAATTTTGAAATTCCGGAGCCGGGTGGATGGTTAACGATCTCCGCTATGTACAGTTTCAGGCAGTACCTCCCTTTCAAAAAATATTACGCCCCGATCTGTTTTAGTTTTTTGATAGTGTCAGGCTAATATCCTCAATGATCCCCTCCTGAAATGACCAACTAAGACGTAATAAATACCCGATGTGATAGTGTTCATAATGTTAAAAAACAAGTTCGGAGCGGACTATGGCTGGCAGCCGGGTAGTCTGTCCGGAGTACTGAGTTTTTAAAATGATAGCGGGTAAAAACAACGTTATCTCAGATGATGCAGGAATGCCGAAGGAGTCCCTCCGGCATTGTTGCCGGGGAAGGGCAATCCCCGGCAGGTTGCATTAATCCAGCTTCGCCTGCGCCCAGACGATGCCGCTGGCATACTCCGGCGGCAGCAGCGGGATAAGCGCCTCCAGCGTGGCGCTGAGCCGGCCGGTATCGCAGTCGCTGAGGTTCAGGTGGCCCACCTTGCGGCCCGGACGTACCTCTTTGTCATACCAGTGCAGGTGCACCAGCGGCAGCCTGAGCCAGTCGTAATTCAGATCGGTGCCGATCAGGTTCACCATCACCGACGGCGCGCTGACCACCGGCGGCGGCAGCGGTAGCCCGGTAATGGCGCGCAGGTGCAGTTCGAACTGGCTGATGGAAGCCCCGTTCTGCGTCCAGTGGCCGCTGTTGTGCACGCGCGGCGCCAGTTCGTTAATCAGCAGCCCGGCGGGGGTAATAAAGCACTCCATCGCCATTACGCCCACGTACTCCAGCTCGTGCATGATGGCCGACAGCATCTCTTCCGCCTGCGCCTGCTGGCGGGCGTCCGCCTGCGGGAAGGCGACGCTCATGCGCAGGATCCCCTCCTGGTGCAGGTTATGGGTCAGCGGATAGAAGACGGTTGCGCCGTCGCGGGAGCGGGCGCCGACCAGCGACACTTCGCCGCTGAAGTTAATGCCCTGCTCGACGATACACTCCCCGTAGCACTCGTCCGGCAACTGCCCGGTTTCGTTTTCGCGCAGGCGCCACTGGCCGCGGCCGTCGTAGCCGCCGGTGCGGCGCTTGACGATGGCCAGCTCGCCCAGCATCTCAAATACGCCCGGCCACTCTGCTTTATCGGCCAGCAGCTGCCACGGCGCGGTCGCCAGACCGAGGCGGTCAAACAGCTGCTTCTGGGTCAGGCGGTCGGCGATAATCGGAAAGACATCGCGGTTGACGAACGCAGGATGGCGCGCCAGTTCGCGGGTCAGCGCGGTCTCCGGCCAGCGCTCAATTTCAGCGGTAATGGTGCTCTGCTGAAAGGGCACCGCGTCGGGATCGGCCTCCAGCCCGACCGGCCATACCGCAATCCCCAGCGGTTCACCGGCCTGGCGCAGCATCCGCCCCAACTGACCGTTCCCCAGTACGCAGACCTGCTTCATGCCGCACCCCGCGGATCCGGGTTGTCGAGCACCTCGTCCGTTTGCGTCCGGCGCCAGTCGCTAAGGCGCTGGTGGAGATCCGCGTCATGAACTGCCAGCATCTGCGCCGCCAGCAGGGCGGCGTTGGCCGCGCCGGCCTTGCCGATCGCCAGCGTACCCACCGGAATACCGCGCGGCATCTGTACGATAGAGTAGAGGCTGTCGACGCCGCTCAGGGCGGCGCTCTGTACCGGCACGCCCAGCACCGGCACCAGCGTTTTGGCCGCAATCATGCCCGGCAGGTGCGCCGCCCCGCCCGCGCCCGCGATAATCACCTGGTAACCGTTCGCTTCCGCGCCTTCGGCGAAGCTGAACAGCTTGTCCGGCGTGCGGTGGGCGGAGACCACTTCAACGTGGTGAGCAACATCAAGGGTATCGAGGATTTCTGCGGCAAACTGCATGGTAGCCCAGTCGCTTTTGGACCCCATGACGATGGCGACTCGCGCCGGGTTATTGCGGGAAGACATGCGTCTTAAAACTCCTGTGGGTGTGGAACACACTGCTTTGAAGGCCTCCGAGAATACCATGAAAACGCGGCAAGGAAAACGATTGCGCAGCCCGCTGTAACGTCAGGGTGACGCCGCTGTTGACTTAAGGTGGCAAAGGGGTAATCACTTTGTGCAGGCAATGAGGTAAAGTAGAGGCTGTTTTGTTGACCGCAGCATAATCAAGGAGCCCGCTATGCTGAAAATATTGCGCACCCCGGAGGGGAAAAAGTTTCTCACCGCCGTCGTCATCGTGTTTATCGTTGCCGTTTCGGTAGTGACGAAAGTAACGTTCCAGGGCGTAGAAGATCAGTACAACCTGCCGATGAGCCAGTGGAACGTCTCCATGTTCTTTATACAGGGCGCATGGGCGACCATCTACAGCATCATGTTCACTATTATCGGCTCGCTGCCGTTTGGCTTTTACTTTCTTGGCCCGAAGGACGATCGGGGCTAGCTCAGAACGGAAAGGCAATCAGCTCCACGCTGTCGGCGGTCGCTTTGACCATCGAGCCTTCCGTATGCCACGCGCCCAGTACCACCCTTGATGCGGATTGCCCGTTAACCGTCAGCGCGTGCACCTGCGGACGATGAGTATGCCCGTGGATCAGCCACTGCACCTGGTGCTTTTCCATCACCGCGGTTACCGCCTGCGGATTGACGTCCATAATGGCTTCTGATTTGTGGCCGTTGGCCGCCCGGCTGCCGCTGCGCATCCGGCGGGCGATTTTGCGGCGGATAAACAGCGGCAGGGCCAGAAACAGCGCCTGTATCCACGGCGTGTGGACCTTGCGGCGAAACGCCTGGTACTGCACATCGTCGGTACACAGCGTGTCGCCGTGCATAATCAGCACCCGGCGGCCGTACAGGTCGAGGACCTTCTCCTGCGCCAGCAGCTGCATACCGCTTTCGCGCGCAAAGCGCCTGCCCAGCAGGAAGTCGCGATTGCCGTGAATGAAGTAGCAGGGCGTGCCGGATGCAACCAGCGCCCTGATTTCGCGCGCGATTTCCGCGTGCAGCGGCGTGGGATCGTCATCGCCAATCCACGCTTCAAACAGATCGCCGAGGATATACAAACCCTCGCTGCCGCGCGCTTCGCCGCGCAAAAAACGCAGAAAACCGGCGGTTATCGCCGGTTCTTCTGTCTGCAGGTGTAAATCTGCAATAAAGTGTGTCGCCACCAATTACTCGCTGACGGTCACGCTTTTGATAATCACGTCTTCTTTCGGCACGTCCTGATGCATACCGCTGCGGCCGGTGGCCACACCCTTGATGGCGTCAACCACGTCCATGCCTTCCACCACTTCTGCGAATACGCAGTAGCCCCAGCCCTGCAGGTTTTCGCCGGAAAAGTTAAGGAAGTCGTTGTCTGCGACGTTGATGAAGAACTGCGCGGTGGCGGAGTGCGGCGCCTGGGTGCGGGCCATTGCCAGGGTGCCGCGGGTGTTTTTCAGGCCGTTGTTGGCTTCATTTTTAATCGCGTCTTTGGTCTCTTTCTGATTCATGCCCGGCTCAAAGCCGCCGCCCTGAATCATGAAACCGTTGATAACGCGGTGGAAAATGGTGTTGTCGTAGAAACCTTCACGGCAGTAGTCCAGGAAGTTTTTAACTGTTTCAGGCGCTTTATCATCAAAGGTTTTGATAACAATGTCGCCGTGATTAGTGTGGAAAGTGACCATTTTTTCATCCTGTTCTGTTTATGTGGTGCGAATACCCGTTGCCGGGTTACGTATAGTCGGTTGTTATAGCATAAGCCACCGCCTGGATCATCTCGCAAATCAGGCTGATCCCGGTATGATTTACGGGTATCATACGCTATTCACTGTCCACACACGTCCAAACGGAATATTCGATGTTAAAAATCTTCAATACACTGACGCGCCAGAAAGAGGAATTTAAACCTATCCATGCCGGGGAAGTCGGCATGTACGTGTGTGGTATTACCGTTTACGATCTCTGTCACATTGGCCACGGCCGCACCTTCGTTGCTTTTGATGTTGTCGCCCGCTACCTGCGCTTTCTCGGCTATAAGCTGAAATATGTCCGCAACATTACCGATATTGACGACAAAATCATCAAGCGCGCCAATGAAAATGGTGAAAGCTTCGTGGCGCTGGTCGATCGCATGATCGTCGAAATGCACAAAGATTTTGATGCTCTGAACATCAAGCGCCCGGACAGCGAGCCGCGCGCGACGCACCACATTCCTGAAATTATTGAGATTACCGGACGCCTGATCGACCGCGGCCACGCCTACGTTGCCGACAACGGTGACGTAATGTTCTCGGTGCCGAGCGACCCGACCTACGGCCAGCTGTCGCGCCAGGATCTGGAGCAGCTGCAGGCGGGGGCCCGGGTTGACGTGGTTGACGCCAAGCGCAACCCGATGGATTTCGTGCTGTGGAAAATGTCGAAAGCGGGCGAGCCGGGCTGGCCGTCGCCGTGGGGCGAGGGGCGTCCTGGCTGGCACATCGAGTGTTCAGCGATGAACTGCAAGCAGCTCGGCTCCCATTTCGACATTCACGGCGGCGGATCGGACCTGATGTTCCCGCACCATGAAAACGAAATTGCCCAGTCCACCTGCGCCCACGACGGCGAGTACGTCAACACCTGGATGCACTCCGGGATGGTGATGGTTGACCGCGAGAAGATGTCCAAATCGCTGGGCAACTTCTTTACCGTCCGCGATGTGCTGAAGTACTACGACGCCGAAACCGTGCGCTACTTCCTGATGTCCGGCCACTACCGCAGCCAGCTCAACTACAGCGAAGAGAACCTCAAGCAGGCCCGCTCGGCGCTGGAGCGCCTCTACACCGCCCTGCGCGGTACCGACGCCTCCGCCGCGCCTGCGGGCGGCGACGCCTTCGAAGCGCGCTTTCGCGAGGCGATGGATGACGACTTCAATACGCCGGAAGCCTACTCGGTGCTGTTCGACATGGCCCGCGAAGTGAACCGCCTGAAGGCGGAAGATCCGGCAGCAGCGGACGGTATGGCGGCGCAGCTGCGCAAAATCGCCGGCGTGCTGGGCCTGCTGGAGCAGGATCCGGAAGCTTTCCTGCAGAGCGGCGCCCAGGCGGACGACGGTGAAGTGGCCGAAATCGAAGCCCTGATCAAACAGCGCCTGGAAGCGCGCCAGGCGAAAGACTGGGCGGCGGCGGACGCGGCCCGCGATCGCCTCAATGAGATGGGCATTGTGCTGGAAGACGGCCCGCTGGGGACGACCTGGCGTCGTAAGTAAACGCTTGCCTCAGGCCGCAGCATGTTTTCATTCTGCGGCCTTTTTTTGTCCACTTTTTGTCGGCGGCTGGAAAATGCACACTGACTGACCCCACCCCTGATGATCGCAACCGGCAACCGGGCGGCTGTAGGCCGCAAGAAAGCGTATCGTGCTGTCGCCGCTGTTCAGCGCTATTTTTCCCTGCTTCAGCAGCGAGGCTGGCTGATCGTCGGTGAAAATATTGCGGGTAAATAGCTTCGCACCCACTCTTTCAAACGTGCTGGCGCGAACGATTGAAGGCTGATAGTGCTGCGCCTGCAGCCAGCTTCGGGCCGCTTTTCTGGACCATATTTCGCGATCGCTGGCGCGGGCGAATACCTCCAGCAGCCAGCCATTAGAGTTTTGGTACGGGCCATCAAACGGCCACGCAATCATGTTGTAGCGCGGGCTATGAAACAGATTAAGCTTGATTGGGCTGGTTAAAAGTTCAGCCAGCGCGGCGCTCTGCGCCGGGGCAGGGCGCAGAATCGCAATATTGGGGTTAACCAGCTCATCGTCCAGAAACTCGTACAGTCCCTGAACAAAGAGTTCCGACCTGTCCGTGCCGCAGAGGTTAAGATTGTGATAAACCCACCAGTCGCCGTTTGCCTGACGCATTGCATAACCGGTGTGGGACCAGATCAGATGCCGGTCAGACATATCCTGCCCCTGACGTGCCAGAATGACGACAGGATCGGGCTCGCTGTCTAAGCTCTGCCTGAGCAGTGCGGCCCTGTGCATAATTGCGGAGACTGTTTCCGGTGCCTGTGTACGGCAAGCGCAGTTACCGCTGTTGGCTGATGAGTCCAGGGCTATCAGCGACAGGCAAAGCAACAGCAGTCGGCGCATCATTTGGTGGGAACCGGTCTGCTGCCGGAGAGCCCGGCGTTCTCCTCGTTAACCATATGTGTAAGCACCTTATTCCCCTTCTTAAGCAGTGCCCCCGTGCCTTCCGGTGCGCTTTCAAGCGACACTTTATCGCCCGCCTTGAGGTTTCCTTCTTCAACGACCCTGAGTGGCACGACCATCTCAATCTCTTTCTTCTGCGGCGCTATTGCCGTCAGGTGTGCCGTTTGCTGCCGGTCATCTTTTTCCACTGATTTCATCACCAGCGCAGCGGGCAGCATTACCGGAGAAAGGATTATCCCGCTGACCAGAGCGGAGCTTCCGACGCTCACGATGCCTGAGGAAAGGCCATAAACTGCGCTGTGCGACATATCGCCGGCGTGGCTCACGCCACAGGTAACGAAAAGAGCCGTAATAATTGAGCGTTTAAGCATATTAGTTCCTTGTAATAAAATATTTTTTCCTGAGAACAATCAGCAGTGACATCAGCAGAACGCCCGGCAGCCATACCCACAGCAGCTCTGAAATAATCACCTGGTGTCCGTAGGGCGTAGCGTAGCGCGACAGCGCAAAGGGTGCGACCTTAATCACCTGCCACGGCGCAAAGAAGCGCTCGTCTGACCACGGCCACAGCCAGCCTACACCCTTGCCGCCGGTGGTGATTGCATCCAGCAGGCTGTGGGAGAGCAGGCTGACGGTAAGAAACAGCCAGCAGCGTACCAGCCCGGTCTTAAACCATCGTCGGCCGAAATAGACGCAGATAAGCGGCACCAGAAATGCGAACAGCAGCGAGTGGGTAAAGCCCCGGTGGCCGAAGGCGTTGCCGTAGGCCACGCCGAACTTAAATGCCAGCACGTCGGCGTCGGGCAGCATGGCCAGCGCGATGCCCGCGAGCAGCAGGCGGGGAAGAATAGCGCGGGTGCCGAGGCCCAGGCCGAGACAAATCGGCACGGCGGCGTGAGTGATAACGGTTGGCATACGTTTTCATCCCTGAATAAAGGGGATAAGCATAAACGAAGCGGCGAAAATTTCTGCGGGGTAAATCTGAGTTTTGGGGCCGGACAGAAGTCCGGCCCGCGGAGGCAGGTAATCAGGCAGTAACGGTCACGCTCTGTCCTGCAAAGCTCACCGTCTGGCCGGCGACGATTTTGCAGCGCTTGCGGGTTTCCACTGCGCCATCAACGCTCACCAGGCCATCGGCGATGGCGAGTTTGGCCTGGGCGCCGCTTTCGCTCCAGCCCTCAAGCTTGAGGAGATCGCACAGCTCAACGTGCGGATGTTTGCCAAGTGAAAAAGTGGCCATGCTTATACGTCCTTAACGTCGTGGTACTCTTCGCACGCCTGCAGCGTGTTCTGGATAAGGGTGGCAACGGTCATCGGACCGACGCCGCCCGGTACCGGGGTAATATAAGACGCGCGGGCGGCGGCATCGTCAAAGATGACGTCGCCAACCACTTTGCCGCTCTCCAGCCGGTTGATGCCGACATCGACCACGATCGCGCCCTCTTTGATCCACTCGCCCGGAATAAAGCCCGGCTTGCCGACGGCTACCACCAGCAGATCGGCGTTCTCGACGTGATGGCGCAGATTTTTAGTAAAGCGATGGGTCACGGTGGTGGTGCAGCCTGCCAGCAGCAGCTCCATGCTCATCGGACGACCAACGATATTAGAGGCGCCGATAATCACCGCATTCAGCCCGTAGGTATCAATGTTGTAGCGCTCAAGCAGCGTCACGATACCGCGCGGCGTGCAGGGACGCAGGCGCGGCGCGCGCTGGCACAGGCGGCCAACGTTGTAGGGGTGAAAGCCGTCCACGTCTTTATCCGGCGCAATGCGCTCCAGCACCTTCACATTGTCGATACCCGCCGGCAGCGGGAGCTGGACCAGGATCCCGTCAATCTTCCCGTCGGCGTTCAGGGTATCAATCAGCGCCAGCAGTTCGGCTTCGCTGGTGGTTTCCGGCAGATCGTAGGAGCGCGAAACAAAGCCCACCTCTTCACATGCCTTGCGTTTGCTGCCGACATAGATCTGCGATGCCGGGTTGTTGCCTACCAGCACCACGGCCAGCCCCGGAGCGCGAAAACCGGCCGCAACGCGGGCCTTCACTTTTTCAGCGACCTCAGAGCGCACCTGCTGCGCAATCGTTTTACCGTCAATAATCTTTGCTGCCATCAGAGAGAGAATTCCGTCTGTTACTTGCGAAAGGGGGAGTGCGCATATTCTCGCAGAAGCGAAGCGTGATGTCAGTCACCGTTTGCTTTTTTATGCCCGCACGGCATGTGGCGCGCAGGCCCCGCGCGTCTTTTACAGGTAATGATGGCGCCCGGTTGATTAAATTTTGCTCGGATTTTTCTTAGGTCGGTTTAAGGCGACCCTGAGCGAAGCGGCAGACTTCGTACGTGGTGAGGATGCGCATTTTTAGCTAATTTACGCTGGCTGTTGCGGGGAGTTATTTCCGTTCAGTAATAGATGTCATAACGCGAACTGTCGAATTTCCTTAGAACGTCAGATAAATCACTTTATCTGGCTCCATTGGCTGTTCGCAAATCAACGAGTCGATGCATTAAAAATTAATTCACTGTAATAAGGAAATAGAAATGCAAAAGGTTATTCTCTCTGCAGCCGTCGCCGCTTTATTATCAGGTATGTCTGCAGCTCACGCAGCGGATACCAATGTAGGCGGTGGTCAGGTTAATTTCTTCGGTAAAGTCACCGATGTTTCCTGCACCATTTCCGTTAACGGTCAGGGCAGCGATGCAAACGTCTATCTCTCCCCTGTAACGTTAACAGAAGTTAAAGCAGCGGCGGCAGACACCTACCTGAAGCCGAAATCATTTACCATTGACGTTTCTAACTGCCAGGCCGCTGCGGGTACGAAACTTGATGATGTCAGTAAACTGGGCGTGAACTGGACCGGTGGTAACCTGCTGGCCGGGGCGAGCAGCAAGCAACAGGGCTATCTGGCAAACACCGAATCTGCCGGTGCGCAGAATATCCAGCTGGTTCTCTCTACCGATAACGCAACCTCGCTGAGCAACAAAATCATCCCCGGTGACAGCACCCAGCCGAAAGCCACGGGCGATCAGAGCGCGGTGGCCGATGGCGCCCGTTTTACCTACTACGTAGGCTATGCCTCAAGCACCCCGGATACGGTGACCACCGGCGTGGTCAACAGCTACGCGACTTACGAAATTACCTACCAGTAATTCCTGTCTGTAAAAAAGCTGCTCCATCAGGAGCAGCTAAAAATAATAAATTAATAATTGCCGTTATATAATATTTTTTGAGGTTAGCATGAAGCGTATTACCTTTTTGTTATGTGCTCTTTTCAGCTTCACCGCCAGTGCCAACAATATTATCGTCAATGGCACGCGCTTTATTTATCCAGGCAACGAAAAAGAAATAACGGTCCAGCTCAATAATACCGCGGACCGGCCAGCGCTGGCTCAGGCCTGGCTCGACAACGGTAATCCGGATGCCACCCCCGATACGATTACGACGCCTTTTATCATTACCCCGCCGATTTCACGGGTGGATGCGAAAAGCGGCCAGACGCTACGTATTAAGCTCGGCAGTGCGGCGGGGCTTGCGAAGGATAAAGAGACGCTGTGGTGGCTGAATATCCTTGAGATCCCGCCCGTGGTCGCCAGCCAGAAGAATGAGGGACAAAACGTCCTGCAGCTGGCTATTCGCTCACGCTTTAAATTTATCTATCGCCCCACGGGGCTTGGCAACCGCGATACGGCGGTGGAAAAACTGCAGCTCTCCGCCAGCGGCAGCAAGTTATCGATAAATAATCCCACGCCGTTTTATATCACCGTCAGCCGCATTACGCGCAATAACGATGCTGCGCTGAATAGCAAGACGGTGATGATTGCGCCGCAGTCCTCGCTGATGATCCCGCTCTCGGCGGCGGTAAACCGGGGTGAAACCCTGAACGTAAGCAATATCAATGACTACGGTGCCGAAGTTGCGGCTAAAATCAGCGTTAAATAAGGGACAAGATGATGAAGCAGGGCGTCTTCTGCACCGGCAGATTAAGCACCGCGATTGCCGTCGCGCTCTGCTGTTTTCCGCCATATTCCAACGGACAGGAAACTTCGGCTGGCGAATATAAATTTAACGATGGCTTTATCGTTGGCAGCCGTGAGAGGGTCGATCTTTCCCGCTTTACGACCAGCGCTATCAGTGAGGGCGTTTACTCGCTGGATGTTTATACCAACGGCGAATGGAAAGGTCGCTATGATCTGAACGTCAGGCGCCAGCCGGACGGTAAGCTCGGTATCTGCTACACCAAAGCGATGCTGGCCCAGTATGGCATTGCCGCAGATAAGCTCAACCGCCAGCTCAGCGAGAAGGAGGGCTACTGCGGGCCGCTCAAGGCTTGGCGCAGCGAAGAGAATGTGCAGGATAACCTGATTCAGTCCTCCCTGCGCCTTGAGATCTCGGTACCGCAGATCTATGAAGATCAGCGCCTGAAAAACTACGTCAGCCCGGAATTCTGGGACAAGGGCATTGCGGCGCTCAATCTGGGCTGGATGGCGAACGCCTGGAACAACCATACGTCAGGGCAGGGATCGGATAACAACAGCGCCTACCTCGGTCTTAACGGTGGTCTGTCGTGGAACGGCTGGCTGCTCAAGCACATCGGTAACCTTAACTGGCAGGAGCAGCAGGGCGGCGCCCACTGGCACAGCAACCAGACCTATCTGCAGCGGCCGATCCCGGCGATGAACTCTATTTTTACCGGCGGCCAGCTGTTCACCAGCGGCGAGTTCTTCGACACCATCGGCGTGCGCGGCGTGAATCTGGCGACGGATGACAACATGTTCCCGGACGGGATGCGCTCCTACGCCCCGGAAATTCGCGGCGTCGCCCAGAGTAACGCCCTGGTGACGGTGCGCCAGGGCAACAATATTATCTATCAGACTACGGTTCCGCCGGGTCCCTTCACCCTGCAGGACGTTTACCCTTCCGGCTACGGCAGCGATCTCGATGTATCGGTAAAAGAGGCGGACGGTACGGTAAATGTCTTCAGCGTGCCCTATGCCTCGGTTGCCCAGCTGGTGCGGCCCGGCATGACGCGCTACGCGATCTCGGCCGGTAAAGTGGACGATGACTCCCTGCGCCACAAGCCGACGCTCTATCAGGCCACCTGGCAGCACGGTCTGAGCAATATGTTTACCGGCTATACCGGCGTGACCGGGTTTAACGACTATCAGGCATTCCTGCTGGGTACCGGGATGAATACCGGTATCGGGGCGCTCTCCTTCGACGTTACCCACTCCCGGCTGAAGAGCGGTTCGCTTGACGAGAACGGTCAGAGCTATCGCGCCACCTTTAACCGGATGTTTGTTGAAACCCAGACCAGCATCGTACTGGCGGCCTATCGCTATTCAACCAAGGGCTACTACAACCTCAACGATGCGCTGTATGCGGTCGACCAGGAGCGCAACAGCCGCAATAACTATGTGCTGTGGCGGCAGAAAAACGGCATGACTTTCACCGTTAACCAGAACCTACCGGAGGGCTGGGGGGGCTTCTACCTCAGCGGGCGGGTTTCCGACTACTGGAACCGCTCCGGCACCGAGAAGCAGTACCAGCTGAGCTACAACAATTCATTTGGCCGCCTCTCCTGGTCAATGAGCGCCCAGCGCGTCTATACGCCAGACAGCTCCGGCCACAGCAAGGACGACCGGGTATCGTTTAACTTCAGCTATCCGCTGTGGTTTGGCGAAAACCGCACGGCCAACCTGACGTCGAACACGGCCTTTAATAACTCGCACTTCTCCAGCTCGCAGATTGGCATCAACGGCTCGCTGGATAATGAAAACAATCTCAACTACGGCGTTTCTACCACCACGACCCCCGGCGGCAAGCACGACGTGGCGCTGAACGGCAGCTACCGTACGCCGTGGACCACGCTTAACGGCAGCTACAGCCAGGGCTCGGGCTACCGCCAGAGCGGTATCGGCGGCAGCGGTACGCTGATAGCCCACAGCGGCGGCGTGGTACTGTCGCCGGAAACCGGCACCACCATGGCGCTGATTGAGGCCAAAAACGCGAAGGGCGCGATGTTGCCCGGCTCGCCGGGCACCCGGGTGGACAGCAACGGCTACGCCATCCTGCCGTACCTGCGCCCGTACCGCATTAATTCGGTGGAAATAGATCCGAAAGGCAGCCAGGACGATATCGCCTTTGACCGCACGATGGCACAGGTGGTGCCGTGGGAGGGCAGCGTAGTGAAAGTCACCTTCGCCACCGAAGTGCAAAACAATATTACCCTGCTGGCGCGCCAGCCCGGCGGCGAACCGCTGCCGTTTGCGGCCACTATCTACGATCCTGCCGGGAAGGAGATTGGCGTTGTCGGCCAGGGCAGCATGATGTTCATCAGCAGCGCGGAGGCAAAGCGCGCCATCGTCAAGTGGAGCGGCGGGCAGTGCGCCGTTGACCTCAATGCCTCAAACAGTAAGGAAGCAGTATGTCGATAAGTAAAAAACTGATCCTCGGCGCGGTGCTGATGATGGGGGCGGCGAGTGCCTGGGCGGATTGTACGCGGGGGAGGGCGGCGACCGTTCGCCTGGATATGGCGATGGGCAGGGTGGTTGTCGATCCCAACCTCGCCGTGGGGGCCGTTATTGCCCAGCAAAGCTGGACAATGCCGTCGTCGGGCGGGAACAACAACTTTTTTTATACCTGTACCGGAAGGAACACCTTTAAGGCGGATATTGTTGCCCCCGGGGTTAGCGATCTTGGCAATAAAATCTATTCCACTAACGTTCCGGGGATTGGCCTGCGATTCAGCCGGGGCGGTAATTCCGTCAATATCGTCTATCCCGGCTCGTACACACCGCAAGTGCCGGAATGGCAGACCACAAATTATACCCTTGAAGGCTCCCGCTTCACGCTGGAGGTGATTAAAACCGCGGCATTAACCGGCAGCGGTACGCTTGCTGCGGGTCAGTATACTTCCTATGACTGGGAGTATGGTCGCGGCAACCCCATTTTGACCACATTCCTGAGCGCCAACGCCATCACCATCGTCTCTCCCTCCTGCACCGTCGTCGGGGGTAAGAATATGAACGTCGACGTCGGCAGCATCCGGCGCAGCGATCTCACAGGCGTCGGTTCGACGGCGGGCGGCAAAGACTTCAGCATCCAGCTGCAGTGCAGCGGTGGCCTTAACGATAGCGGCTATGCCAACATTGAAACCTCCTTCTCCGGCACGCTGGCGACCGGTACTTCCGCTAATACGGGCGCGTTGATGAACGAGAAAACCGGCAGCAGCAAGGCGGAAGGCGTCGGTGTTCAGGTACTGAAAGAGGGGACGCCGCTGGAATTTAACAAAAAGTACAACGTCGCCAGGCTCAACAACCAGGAGATACGCTATATCGATATCCCGCTGCGCGCCCGCTTTTATCAATACGCCCCCACCATCAGCGCAGGTGAAGTGGAATCGCATATGATCTTTAACCTGACCTATGACTAATCCGGGAGGCGGGATGCACGGCATTATCTCTGACTTTATTCGCGCAACCTCGCTCTGCGTAGCCCTCTCGGCCGCGCAGGCGCAGGCCTTTGAAACCAACTACGACCGCGGCCGCGTGGATTTTTCCGGGCGGGTGACGGATATCTCCTGCAGCGTGTCGCTTAACGGCGCGCACAATGCCGGCAGCGGCAGCGTCTGGCTCCCCCCCGTCAGCCTGGCGGAGGTGCACGACAGCGGTGCCGGAGCTTATCTGAAGCCAAAACCGTTCACCCTTGAGCTGTCCAACTGCCAACTGCGCCACGGCGGCAACGTTCCGGCAGACCAGGATCAGGTGCGGCGGGTCAGCGTTCGCTGGGTGGATGGTTTTGTGGTTAACGATGTCAATAATGAAAATGCGGGGTATCTGGCCAATACGCTGCCAGACGGCGCTCAGCATATTTATCTGGCCCTTGCCACAAATAATAACAACACGCTGAGTAAGGATAATAAAATTGTGCCGGGCGATCTGCAGCAGAATCAGGTCTATTTACGTGATAAAGCTGTCAATGGTGGTATCTATACTTACTATATTGGTTACGTGACCGCAACGCCGTTACGCGCCACCAGCGGCCCTATTACCAGCTGGGCAACGTGGGAGCTTGTTTATAATTAAGTATGATCCTGGCGTCGCCTGCAGCAGGCAGGCGAGACACCGTTAAATGCTTATTTATTCACAGCAACTCGTGGGCTTTTGCATAATCAATCAATTCAACAATAGTATGTACCCCCAGCTTAGAGAAAATATTGGATTTGTGGGCGCTAATTGTTTTGTTACTTAACAACAGCTGCTCGGCGATTTCCTTATTCGTTAAGCCATTGGCGAGATAACGAAGTACCGTTACCTCACGATTAGATAATGGCAGTTCATTTATTTCTCCCCGCCTTGGAGAGTGGTGGCTCAGGAGATTAAGCGTTTCCGAGGGAAAAAATGAATAACCGGCCAGCAACATCTCTACTGCCCGAATGATATCATTGTGGTCCTTCCGCTTACTGATAAAACCATTAGCTCCGGCCCGCAGCGCTCGCCCGGCGTAAAAGCTTTCGGATCTTGATGAAAGAAAAAGAACTCGAGTGGTTGGGCTTAACTCATTGATTCTTTTAAGCAAAGAAAAGCCATCAGTGCCGGGCAGTTCCACATCGAGAATCACCAGGTCAACGGGCTGCTTTTTTATATAGTCAATAAGCTCTCTGCCATTGTCTGATTTTAGCACTACCTGGATGTTGCTATTTGCTTTCAGCAAAACTTCTATCGACATTCTGACGATAGGCTGTTCGTCCATAATAATAACGGATGCCGGTTTCATTTTCTGTCCCTCAGATATAGGTGCTGTTGTGCTGAGTTCTTGCAGGAACCAATATCAGCAAAATTGTCTATGATGTTAGATCATATTGTTAGCGGTTTTTATTCCTCTGTACATAAAGTGCCAGAAACGGAAGCGCGCCTGGAGTATTAGCCAGTTGTCAGAGAGTGGGGTGCTATCATGGATGTTTTTGATATTGGTGTTTCTGTCATAGTGATCATTCCCTTGTTATTAAGTACAGAAGTAAAGGTATTAGTGAATACATTTATTCGACGACTAGTCCTGGTACTTTTTTCTTATTCTTCCAGCCCAGCGATTATACCGCTTAACTTTTTCTGGAAAAGTCGTAGAAAATGATAAAGCACTTTACTTATTATGATGTGCTAATAAAAATTAATTAGGAATTTTCTTTTGGTGGGTTTTTCTGCGAATTTCAGATTTGGTAACGGGAACGATTCCTGGTGTCGGCAAAAACAAAACAACCCACTGGATGTTGATTTTTTGTTAATTTTATTTCGAAATTATTTAACCGCCGTATTGACACCTGAAATGATGTGATGATGGTACGATGAAGAAATATCTTATTGTATTTATTGCTTTTATTGACTATCCGGATGTGACACAGGGCCAGAATATAAGAAGGTAAACGATTGCAGCCCGGCGCGGTCGTCGCGCTTCTGTTTATTAAATAGACGACACAGAGGCGGGGGACACCGGGTCAACACAAACAGTAATGTTGTTATTTTCACTTTATTCACCATCTTATGTAGTCCCTGTAACTGCGGGGGTAATCTTCCAGGAATAGTTATAATTGTTAAATAATGGTTAATTATTAACAATAATTTAACTAAACATTAAGCAATTTCTTATTATTTTAGGACATTGCTTAACTAATCCCGATCTTTCAACAATGCTTGTCGCTGAGCTTCAGCAGCAGGCGTATCAGCTGCTGGCGGCAATTTAGCTTCAGCAGGGTCTGGATGCGCCCCATGCTATAAATTATGCGATGGTAAGGTAGCTGCAGCTGCCGCGCTATTGCACGTAGAGAGAAACCCTGCGCCATCAGGAGTAGAATTTTCCACTGCTTTTGGCTCAATACGCGCTCTTGTGTCTCGGCCCGGGTAAATGTTGACTGCATCAGGCCCACTATTTTACGTATCTTTTGCCGCTTATTGATGACAATGGCCGAACAGGCGGCCTGAACAAAGGTTTCTATGTCGCTCGCCTCTTCAGAGGCAAGAAATGCAAGCTGCAGATCGGGGCGCCGCAGTCGTAATGTTCTCACTCTGTCGAGAAGGTCAATGACGGGAATTGCCCAGCCCTCGAGATCGATAATTGCCCCGCTACTGTTACCTTCCTCAAGCGCCAAAAAAGCCTCCTCCGGATCGCCATAGATGGGATAATAGCAGAGCGGAGCAGGGCTTTGCGCTATGCCTTCAGCCAGAAAACGATCTCCGGTAACGACGACGCGAAGCTCGGGTGTCCTGGCGCCTGGCTCAGGCAAATCGCTATGCTCTATCAGCACGTTCTGAGGAAAGGGGGGCGGATTGCTCTGTAACGCCCGGAGATTGCGTCTTCTCCTTTCCCTGCGCAGCACGACGCGCATTACTTTTTTTCTGGATAGTGCAGTAATGTTTTATTTTTCTCTTGTAAATTAACAGCATACTGGAAGCGTTAACCGCCTGCTTTTTATTCAGGCCTTACTGTCTTTATTGTGACTGCTCCGGGATATTCTTCCGCTCGCCTGAATTCAGAGGTATCGGCTGCGGCTTAAATCACTGCGGGATTTTTCGTATCTGGACGGGAGATGAGGGGGAGTGCATCTTTCAATCATTTCTGGTACATAAAATCATCTTCCCTGCCCGCGGCGCGCCATACGGGGTAAAATCCATTGACTCACAATACGTTGACCGTATAATTCCACGCGTTTCGCATTGCGAAGTTTTCCTCTCAATGCGCCCTTAGCTCAGTTGGATAGAGCAACGGCCTTCTAAGCCGTGGGTCGCAGGTTCGAATCCTGCAGGGCGCACCATCTGACTGGTATAACCAGTTCTCTCTTTGCCATTGTATCGACATCACTGCAGTTAAAAGCCAGGAAAAGTACCAATTTTGCGGGTATTTCTGGGGAAACCGTGGGTTGTGTGAACAATGGGTAAATGCGGGATATCCTGCGGCGAAACTCAGGCCCCTTCACGCGCGCCGCAGAGGCGAGCACCAGCACGATGGCATCTTACAGGTCACTTTCGCCAGCGGCGGGGGATTGAGCACGGTGAAGAGCCGCAGCGGCAGCCGCCTGTGAAGATACAAAGGCAATCCCCACCGCCCGGAAATCGCGAAGGCTTTGCGGTCAATATCAAACCCGAGGCGGTAAATGATTAACCCAGTACGACCGTGCGGCTGCCGTTAAGGAATACGCGCTTCTCGACGTGGTAGCGCACGGCGTTGAAAAGCGTGATGCGTTCAATATCCTGCCCGCGGCTAATCAGGTCCTGCGGGTAGAGCGCGTGATCGACGCTCTGAATGCCCTGGGCGATGATCGGTCCTTCATCGAGGTCGTTATTCACGTAGTGCGCCGTGGCGCCGACCATCTTAACCCCTTTCTCCCAGGCCTGATGATAGGGCTTCGCACCCTTGAAGCCCGGCAGCAGGGAGTGGTGAATATTAATCGCCCGGCCGTCGAGCCGCTGGCACATCGCCGGCGACAGCACCTGCATATAGCGGGCGAGCACCACCAGGTCGATGCGGTATTGCTCCATCAGGGCGAGGATCTCCGCCTCCTGCTGCGGCCGGTTTTGCGCATTCACCGGCAGGTGGTACCAGGGAATATTGTGCCACTCGGCGAGCGGCTGCAGGTCCGGATGGTTAGAGATAATCAGCGGCACGTCGATGCTGAGCTGGCCGGTGCGGTGGCGGTAGAGCAGGTCGTTCAGGCAGTGGTCAAACTTTGATACCAGAATGGCGACGCGATCCCGGTGGCCGGGGGGCGTCAGCTGCCACTGCATTTCAAACGGGGCGACGCGGGGCGTGAAGCGGTCGCTGAAGCCTTCGCGGCTGAAATTCGCCGCCGCCTGAAAGGCGATGCGGATAAAAAAGCGTTTGCTGACCCGGTCGTCAAACGAGTGGATCTCATTCACGTAGTGGCCGGATTCGGCCATAAAGCGCGTCACAACATCCACGGTTCCCAGCCTGCTGGGGCAGCTCGCGGTAAAAATCCAGGCGTCGGGCAGGGTGCTCATAGGCATCTCCAGATAAGGGCGCGCGCGGCGCGCCGGATAAGGCTACTGGCTGACGATAAGCCCGTACTCGCGGCTGGCGTCCTGCAGCCACAGCCAGAGGTAGTCGGCGAAGCTGCGGCGCACCACCAGCTCCCAACTCTCGTCGCCGGTGCGGCGCAGAAGAACGCTGCTCTTGGCGAAGATGGAGCCGGCCACCTTGCCTACCGGAAATTCGCGGGGGTGCAGGTCGAGCGGCGTGCTCTTTTTCAGCACGTCCACCGCGCGCGGGCCGGAGAGCATCAGGATGGTCTGGCCGCCGCTGACGTTGACCACCGAGAAGTGCCCGGCGGCGTCGGCGCGTAGCGCCTTTTCCAGGGCAAACGCCTGTTCGTAAGGCACGGTGACCAGCCATTCGTCGGGGCTGAGCCAGCGGGCGGCAATATCGCCCTTTTCCGCCGAGGTCAGCGGCTGCAGCGGCAGCCCGATCCCCAGCACCCTGGCGCAGGCGGCGGTAAAGGCGGCGTTGCCGCGGTCGCCGCGCAGGATCAGGTGGCCGCGCAGGGCCAGCTCGCGCAGCGTCACGCCGCCCGCAGTCGGCGCATCCGCCGCCAGCCGGGCCAGATCCGCATGGTGCAGCGGCGATTCGGCGCGGGCGCCGCCGGCGGGCAGCTGGTTCATAACGATCGCGCCGCCGTCTGGCGCTTTATGCACCCGGGTTTCCGGAATTACGGTTTCAGACATTCTGGCGCTCTCCTTTTGGATCGAAAAAGACCGGGCTGCAGATCTCGGCTTCAATCACCCGGCCGTCGGGCAGCGGGTAGTAAACCGTCTCTCCCATCCGCTCAAGGCCGCCCTTAATAAAGCCCATCGCAATGCTGCGGTTGAGGTTAGCGCTCCAGTAGCTGGAGCTGATGTGTCCCAGCAGATCCATCGGCAGCGGCTGTTTAGGATCGGCCACCGCCTGGGCGCCCTCCGGCAGCACGGTTTTTGGATCGCGGGTTTTCAGGCCCACCAGCTGCTTGCGCTGGCCGCGTACGCAGTCCTCCCGCGCCATGCCGCGCTTGCCGATGTAGCTGAACGGCTTGCTGTTGGCCACCGCCCAGCCCATGCCGAGATCGAACGGCGTTACCGAACCGTCGGTATCCTGGCCGGTAATGATAAAACCCTTCTCGGCGCGCAGAATGTGCATGGTCTCGGTGCCGTAGGGCGTCAGGTTGTAGCGCGCGCCCTTCTCAAAAAGCTTCTCCCAGACGTAGAGGCCGTAGTTGGCCTGAACGTTAATTTCAAACGACAGCTCGCCGGTAAACGAGATGCGGAACACCCGGGCCGGCACGCCGGCGACGGTGCCTTCCCGCCAGTCCATAAATTTGAAATTGTCCTTATCGAGGTCGATATCGTCGCACAGCTCTGCCAGCAGCTTACGGCTCTCCGGCCCGGAGAGGGTCATGGTGGCCCAGTGGTCGGTGACGCTGGTAAAGTACACCTCCAGCTCCGGCCACTCGGTCTGGTGGTAAATCTCCAGCCACTCCAGCACGTGGGCCGCGCCGCCGCTGGTGGTGGTCATCAGAAAGTGGTTTTCGGCCAGACAGGAGGTCACTCCGTCGTCGAACACCATCCCGCTCTCGCCGCACATCACGCCGTAGCGGCACTTGCCGATCCCGAGTTTCGCCCAGGCGTTGGTGTAGACCCGGCTGAGAAACTCGCGGGCGTCCTTGCCCTGAATATCGATTTTGCCCAGCGTTGAGGCGTCGAGAACGGCCACGCCGCTGCGCGCGGCTTTACATTCGCGGTCCAGCGCCTGCTGCATGGTCTCCCCCGGCTGCGGGTAGTACCAAGGGCGCTTCCACTGGCCGACGTCCTCGAACTTGGCCCCGCGCTTAACGTGCCAGGCGTGCATCGCCGTAAAGCGCTTCGGCTCAAACAGCGCCCCGCAGTGCCGCCCGGCGATGGCGCCGAACGCCACCGGCGTATAGTTGGGGCGGAAGACCGTAGTACCGGTATCGGGAATGCTTTTTCCCAGCACCTTCGCGGCGATGGCCATGCCGTTGATATTGCCGAGCTTGCCCTGGTCGGTGCCGAAGCCCATCGCGGTGTAGCGCTTGATGTGCTCAATGGCCTCGAAGCCCTCCCGCGCCGCCAGCGCAATACCCGCCGCCGTCACGTCATTCTGGTAGTCTACAAACTGCATCGGCGCCCGGGTCAGCGGCCGGCTGTGCGGGATGTAAAACAGCGCCATCGCCTTGCCTTCCCGGCAGCTGCTGACCTGCGGCATTACCACTTCAACCGGCTTCAGGCCCAGCTTCGCCACCGCCTCCTGTCCGGCATTAATGCCCTCCAGCAATACCTTCGCCAGCGGGTAGGTGGCGTTGATGCCGCCGGCGGTGATCTGCCGCTGGCGGGTCGGGCCGGGGACAAAACCAATGGCCTTTACGTCCCAGGTCGGGCGGCTGCCGGTATGGCAGGAGAGATGCACCACCGGGCTCCAGCCGCCGGAGCTGGCAACGGTATCGCAGCGCAGGGTGGTCACCGGCCCGGCAAGCGCGTCGGCGCCGGGGGCAAGGGCGGCGATGCTGACGCCGCTGACGCGCTTCTTGCCCTGCACGTCGATCACGCCGCTGCCGGTGATGACCCGGATGCGGCGGGTGTGGACGGCGTCAATCAGGTCGCCCTGCGGGTTGGGGCGGGTATCAACCACCGCCACCACGCTGCCGCCGGCCGCTTCCCAGTCCAGCGCCGTCTGATAGGCGCCGTCGTTGGTGGTCATCAGCACCAGCTGCTGGCCGGGAAGCACGCCGTAGCGGTTGATGTAGGTGGACACCGCCGAGGCCACCATGCAGCCCGGTACGTCGTTATGGCTGAACACCAGCGGCCGCTCCTGGGCGCCGGTGGCCAGCACCACCCAGCGGGCGCGCACCCGGTGCATGCGCTGGCGCACCTCGCCGGGCCTGCCGCCGCCTTTGTAGTCGGCCCGGTCCTCGTTAATGGTCAGGAAGTTGTGATCGTGATAGCCGTTGACCGTGGCGCGCGCCAGCAGCGTTACCTCCGGCATCGCGGCAAGCTCGGCCAGGGTCTGGGCAATCCACTCTGCGGCCGGTTTGCCGTCGATGGTTTCCCGGCTGGCGAGCAGGTGGCCGCCGAACTCGCTCTGCTCATCGGCGAGGATCACCCGGGCGCCGCTGCGCCCGGCGGTAAGGGCGGCCATCAGCCCGGCGGGGCCGCCGCCGACCACCAGCACGTCGCAGTGCTGGTTCATACTGTCATAGGTATCGGGATCTTTTTCCCGCGGCGCGCGGCCCAGACCCGCCGCCCGGCGGATGTACTTCTCGTAGGTCGGCCACAGCGAAGGCGGGTACATAAAGGTTTTGTAGTAGAAGCCCGGCGGCATCAGCTTGCCGCCGACGCGGCCCACCAGTCCCATTAGATCCGATTCAACGTTCGGCCAGCCGTTGGTCGCCGAGGCCACCAGCCCGTCGTACAGCGGCTGCTGGGTGGCGCGGACGTTCGGCACCTGGGTGGCTTCGCTCGCCCCCAGCTGCACGATGGCGTTCGGCTCTTCGGCGCCGGCGGCTACGATGCCGCGCGGGCGGCTGTACTTAAAGCTGCGCCCGACGATATCCACGCCGTTGGCCAGCAGGGCGGAGGCGAGGGTATCGCCCTGATAGCCGCTATACTGGCGGCCGTTCCAGCTGAAGGTCAGCGGTTTGCTGCGGTCGATTCTGCCGCCGGACGCGAGGCGATTTTTCTGGCTCATTTCTCCGCTCCTTGCAGCGCCTGCTGCGGCAGCTCGCCGATGAGGTAAACCTCTTCTATCTCATAGGTCTGAGTATCGCGGGTAACGTTAAAGAACTTGCGGCAGCCCGCACTGTGAACCCACAGTTCGTGGTGCTTACCGCGCGGGTTTTTGCGAAAGTAGAGATACTCGCCCCACTCTTCGTCGGTGCAGGCATCCGGGTCGAGCGGCCGGGCGATGTGCGCCTGGCCCTTGACGTGAAACTCCTCCTCCTCGCGAAACTCGCCGCAGTGAGGACAGTAGATATGCAGCATGCGGTAACTCCTCAGTGTGCGACGCCCGCGGCGCCGTGTTCATCCACCAGCGCTCCGGTGTAGAAGCGCTTCATCGTGAACGGCTCGGCGAGCGGGTGCGCCCTGCCGTGGGCCAGCATGTGGGCAAACACGTTGCCCGAGCCCGGCGTGCCCTTAAAACCGCCGGTGCCCCAGCCGCAGTTGAAGAACAGGTTTTTCACCGGCGTGGCGGAGATAATTGGGCTGGCGTCCGGACAGGTATCGACGATGCCGCCCCACTGGCGGTTCATCCGCACCCGGCTGGTGCAGGGGAACAGCTCGACGATGGCCTGAATGGTGTGCTCGATAATGCTGTAGGAGCCGCGCTGGCCGTAGCCGACCCAGCCGTCGATCCCGGCGCCGATCACCAGATCGCCCTTGTCGGACTGGCTCATGTAGCCGTGGACGTGGTTGGACATCACCACCGTATCGAGGAACGGCTTGATAGGCTCAGACACCAGCGCCTGCAGCGGATGGGACTCCAGCGGCAGCTCGAAGCCCGCCATCTTTGCCATCACCCCGGAGTTGCCCGCCGTCACGCAGCCGACGCGGTCGGCTTTGATGGTGCCGTGGGCGCGGGTTTTCACGCCGGTTATCTTGCCGTCGTTAATCTCCATGCCGATCACTTCGCAGTTCTGGATAAGATCGACGCCCAGCGCATCCGCCGCCCGGGCGTAGCCCCAGGCCACCGCGTCGTGGCGGGCGTTGCCGCCCCGGCGCTGCACCGAGGCGCCGAGGATCGGATAGCGCGCGTCCGGCGAGCAGTCGAGGGCGGGGATCTCTTTTTGCAGCTGGTCGCCGTAGACCATCTCGTTATCGACGCCCTGCAGGCGGTTGGCGTGCACCAGCCGCTCGTTGGTGCGCAGATCCTGCAGCGTGTGGCAGGTGTGGTATACCCCGCGCTGGGAGAACATCTGGTTGTAGTTGAGATCCTGCGACAGGCCCTCCCACAGCTTCATCGAGTGCTCGTACAGCGCCGCCGATTCGTCCCACAGGTAATTGGAGCGTACGATGGTGGTATTGCGGCAGATATTGCCGCCGCCGAGGTGGCCCTTTTCCAGCACCGCAATATTGGTGACGCCGTGCTCCTTCGCCAGATAGTAGGCGGTGGACAGGCCGTGGCCGCCGCCGCCGATGATAATCACGTCGTAGCGCTTTTTCGGCGTCGGATTGCGCCACACCCGCTGCCAGTTTTCGTGAAAGCTGAGGCTGTGCTTCAGCAGGCCAAACCCGGAATATCGTTGCATGCTCTCTGCTCCTCTAGCGGTAGGCCGGATAGTCGGCGCACAGGCCGAGTACCTGCTGCTTCACGTCGGCGATGGTTTTTTCACGCTGAGCCTCGTCGTTCAGCACGTCGAGAATATCGGCGATCCAGCCCGCCAGCCGGCGGCAGCTCAGCTCGTCAAAGCCGCGGGTGGTCACCACCGGCGAACCGATGCGCAGCCCGGAGGTGACGAACGGCGACTGCGGATCGTCCGGAACGGCATTTTTGTTGACGGTGATATTGGCCCGGCCCAGCGCCGCGTCGGCGGCCTTACCGGTCAGGCCCTGCTTGATCAGGCTCAGCAGGAACAGATGGTTGTCGGTGCCGCCGGAGACCACGTCGTAGCCGCGCTCGATAAACACCTCCGCCATCGCGCGGGCATTTTTCACCACCTGCTGCTGATAGGCGGCATATTCGGGCTGCATCGCCTCCTTAAACGCCACCGCCTTGGCGGCGATAACGTGCATCAGCGGTCCGCCCTGGCCGCCCGGGAATACCGCAGAATTGAGCTTTTTCTCCAGCTCAGGATTGGCTTTGGCGAGGATCAGCCCGCCGCGCGGTCCGCGCAGGGTTTTGTGCGTGGTGGTGGTCACCACGTCGGCCCAGGGCAGGGGAGAGTCGTAGACGCCCGCCGCCACCAGCCCGGCGACGTGGGCCATATCGACAAACAGATACGCGCCGACCCTATCGGCGATAGCGCGAAAGCGCGCCCAGTCCACCACCCGCGAGTAGGCGGAGAAGCCGGCGACGATCATTCTGGGTTTATGTTCGAGGGCGAGGGCTTCCACTTCGTCGTAATCAATCTCGCCGGTTTCGCGGCTGAGGCCGTACTGCACGGCGCGGTAGATCTTGCCGGAGAAGCTGACCGAGGCGCCGTGGGTCAGGTGGCCGCCGTGGGCCAGGCTCATGCCCAGCACCGTATCGTCCGGCTGGCACAGCGCCATGTAGACGGCGGCATTGGCCTGCGATCCGGAGTGCGGCTGGACGTTGGCGTAATCGGCGCCGAACAGGGCGCAGGCGCGCTCGATAGCCAGCCGCTCCACCACATCGACGTATTCGCAGCCGCCGTAGTAGCGCTTTCCGGGATAGCCTTCGGCATATTTATTGGTGAGCGCAGTGCCCTGAGCCTGCATCACCCGCGGGCTGGTGTAGTTCTCGGAGGCGATAAGTTCGATGTGGTCTTCCTGACGCCGGGTCTCATCCTCGATTGCCTGCCAGAGTTCACCGTCAAAGCTCTGGATATCATCGCTCTTTGCAAACATCTCTCTACTCCTTCAATGCCGAAAGTGGGGTCCTGATGTCAGGCGATAATATCCACAGCCGGGCAATGCTTAATGTTCGCCTGCGCCGAAGCGATGCCCATTTGCGACATCCTGTTCCGTGCGCGTCGATAGGGCATATGCGGGCGTCGCTCTCCGGCATCCCCGCTGCGCTGCCTGCCGCGATAATGCGGCGACATCAGGTGGCGTCACGCCGGGAGAGAAGCATGAGCATCAGCGTTTTCGATTTGTTTAAGGTCGGGATTGGTCCCTCCAGCTCGCACACCGTCGGGCCGATGCGCGCGGCGCTGCGCTTCACGCGGGCGCTCGAAGGCCACGCCGGGCGGGCCAGCCTGTGCCGGGTGACGATAGAGCTGTTCGGCTCCCTGAGCGCCACCGGCGTCGGCCACGGCACCGACAAGGCGGTGCTGCTGGGGCTGATGGGCGAGTCGCCGGATACCATCGATCCGGCGATCATCGAGCCCGCCGTCAGGGCGGTGTGCGAGACCGCCTCCCTGACCCTGCCGTGGCGGGCCAATATCGAATTCGACTGGAACCGCGATTTAACCTTCAGCGACGACGCGCTGGCTTATCACCCCAACGCCATGCGCCTGAGCGCCTTCGGCCCGGCGGACCGGCTGCTGCTCTCCCGGATTTATTATTCGGTGGGCGGCGGCTTCGTGCTCGACGAAGAGGAGGCCAGCGCCGCCGACTCGCCGTTCGCCGCCGCCGACGTTCCCCACGACTTCAACAGCGCCAGGGAGCTGCTGGCCCGCTGCCGCGAGCGCGGCCTGCGGATCAGCGAACTGATGATGGAAAACGAGAAAACCTGGCGCAGCGAGGCGGAGATCCGACGCGGGCTGGCGCATATCTGGGAGGTGATGCAGGCGTGCATCGCCAGCGGCCTGCGCAACGAGGGCGTGCTCCCCGGCGGCCTCAACGTCCGCCGCCGGGCGGCGACGCTGCACCGCTCCCTGCAGCGCGCCACCGCCGCCAACGTCATCAGCTCAACGCTGTCGGCGATGGACTGGATCAACCTTTACGCGCTGGCGGTCAACGAAGAGAACGCCGCCGGCGGCCGGATGGTCACCGCGCCGACCAACGGCGCGGCGGGCATCGTCCCTGCGGTGCTGATGTACTACATGCGCTTTCAGCCCGGCGCCGGAGAGGAGAACGTGGTGGACTTCCTGCTCGCCGCTGCCGCCGTCGGCGCGCTGTGCAAAAAGAACGCCTCCATCTCCGGGGCCGAAGTCGGCTGCCAGGGCGAAGTCGGCTCCGCCTGCGCGATGGCCGCCGCCGGACTCACCGAGGTGCTGGGCGGCACGCCGGAGCAGGTTGAGAACGCCGCCGAAATCGCCCTCGAACACAACCTCGGCCTCACCTGCGACCCGATCGGCGGCCTGGTGCAGGTGCCCTGCATCGAGCGCAACGCCATCGCCGCCGTCAAGGCGATCAACGCCGCCCAGATGGCCCTGCGCGGCGACGGCCAGCACTTCGTCTCCCTGGATAAAGTGATCCGTACCATGCGCGAGACCGGCAAGGATATGCAGGATAAGTATAAGGAGACGTCGAAAGGCGGGCTGGCGGTGAACGGGGTGGAGTGCTGAGGGGGAGCATGTCCGCCATGCCGCCGGCGGCATGGCAGCGGTTTTACCGGAGACAGGCAATATACTTCTCTCCCGAGCGGCGCACGATCTCATCGGCATTTTGCAGAATATCTTTTCCTTCGAACGCGCCGTACAGCCTGTTGAATTTCACCGCACCCAGGCGGCGCGTAATGTCGGCGACCGCGCTGGCCGGCAGCGGCAGCATATTGGGATAGCTCCACATAAAGGAGACCGCATCGGCGCCCGGCGTGACCTGCACGATATCACCGGAGAGCACGATGCCGCCGTCCCGCGCCCAGTGCAGAATGCTGCCGCCGGCAAAATGTCCGCCGAGGCGCATTATCTTAATATCGCTTGCCAGCGCCAGCGTATCGCCTTCCCAAAAGGCGATGTGCGGGCTGTCGCGCATCACCCACCGGCGGTCGCTGGCGTGAAGATAAATCGGTGCGTTAAATGCTTCCGCCCAGTCCTGCATGGTGGTGTAGTAGTGGGGATGCGATATGGCGATAGCCTTCAGCCCGCCCAGCGCGGTGATAAGTTTTTTCGTGGCGTCATCGAGATTGGCAATGCAGTCCCACAGAATATTGCCCTCGGGCGTGAGCAGGATAAACGCCCGCTGATCGATGGCAAAATCAGGTACCGTGCGGAGGCTGAGAAGGGCATCGTCATGCTGCCGCCACTTATTGGCGTGCGAACGGTGCAGAGCGTCAACAGTAAGCCACTCTTGCCCGGAGGGGGGAACATACTGGCGTTCATCGGTGCATATATCGCAATGTTGCGGATGGGAGCCTGTTACTTCATAAGATGTGCCGCAGGTTTTGCATAGCGCGATCATTGGGCCTCTTTATCAGGACGCTGACGCTTAGGGAAACAGAGTCAGCATGGCACACGGCGACGGAAGGATGTGCCCGTTAGTGCTGCTGAATGAAGGAGAATGCCGCGATATTCCGCCAGCTAATGTCGCTTGCGTTTCAGGACATCGTGGTGAGGGCCGGTATTCGCCGGATAACCCGTTAATTGCTGGGCCGCTGTTTTTTACATTCCCGTGCGATGTAGCACTAAACGCCCATTCTGCCGTGCCAGGCTAAAGCGTGACTCGTAGGTATTCAAAGGGAGAGCTTATTGTTGTACAGATTATCAAACCAGGATGCGAACAAAAAGTGGTCAACCATAGCTATCTAAACCCGTAGCCCTCAAACGCAATCTGCATTACACTCCCCGGCAGCAAAACTGAATTTGTACAACATTTAACCAAGCGGTAACAGCAATGAACGGTACGATCACGACGTGGTTCCAGGACAAAGGCTTCGGCTTTATCAAAGATGAAAACGGCGATAACCGCTATTTTCACGTCATCAAGGTCTCCAATCCAGACCTTATCAAGAAAGACGCCGCCGTCACCTTTGAACCCACCACCAACACCAAGGGCCTGTCGGCCTATGCGGTTAAGGTGATTCCGGAGAGCAAGCACCTCTATATCGCAGGCGAACGCCTCAAGCTCACCGCCATCAAGTCATACGTGGTCTACAGCGAAGAGGTGCCCGCCGATGCGCATATTGATAAAGAAAATGCGGTGCTCTCCGTCGGCCTGCTGATGAACAGCATTAAACCGAAAGCGGTGAAGCCGGGCGAGATGCGCACGCTGAAGAAGCTGGCGATTACCACCTTCCACGGTACGACGCATATCTTCTCGGAGGATGAGATAGATATTGAGGCGACGATTAAGCTGCTGAAGGTGTAAGAAGGGCAGAAATAAAAAAAACCGACTGGTGAGGTCGGTTTTTTTAGCGGGCTGAGTCAGTAACTCAGGCCGCTGCGAGAGACCTTCTATCTGACGTGTCAAGTATAGGGTAACGATTTGTATTATACAATACAAAACACTACTTACTCTCGTGCTTAGATATTGCTGCAGATATAATCGATAAGTCAGCTCTGGATTATCTGTTTCCGGCAAATAATTAGCCGTCTTTAGTCCTGGTCAGGTGAACGGGTGGTGCCGTATCTGGTGCTCGGGCCGGGAACGAGAGATCTTCTATCTGACGATTGAAGACGCGGGCGTGACAGGCAATGTAAGAGTAAACGTCGGCGATCTCGTCTCCCACAATGGGAGCAAACGGATGATTGATCTTATTATCATCGTTCTACGGGCTGTCGTCGCGCTATCAAAAGCAGTGATTGCACTCCTGGAATTGATCCGTCACCTTGTCGAGTGATGAGGCCGGAAACGTAACTAAGGAGGAGGCGACCACCTCCTCCTTTAATAAAAATTAAGTTTGACCTCATTAATGAGCATGAAGAGTAACGAGTTCACGTAAAATTTCAAACAGAGTTGGAAATTATGCAAGGTAGTCCGGTTATTAAAAAACTTCATTGCATGCTTACCGCAGTTCTGCTGCTTATCGTTGCAGGGTTCTCTTTACTTTACTATTTCAGTCGGGAGGCACCGGATGATGAACTGTTTGCACAGCGTGAAATCACCGACAGCGTGTACCTCTATATAACCCGTTATAAAGGCGGGGGCGCGACTGTTTCCGAGGTATATCGATATTATCTTGACGGCAGGCTGCAGGGCGATATTCTTCATCATCTTAAAGACCGCAGTCCATTTCTGGTAGCAGAGGTGGCAAATGCCAGCATTACCGGCTACGGCGCACATATTAACGTTAAACTTAGCGGCCGCGTGTACTCCTTCACCAATTCTGACTTATTTTATTCAGAGGGGGTCGCTGTTATGCCTGTCATTGACTTTACGGTGAATAGTAAATAATCGTTATTCGGCTGGGCTAAAAATCCACAGCCATCCAGTCATACGAGGTTTACAGTGAAGCGGTCCCCGAAGATGCGTGCGCTGCAGAAACTGGCGATCACCACCTTCCACGGTACGACGCATATCTTCTCGGAGGATGAGATAGATATTAAGGCGACGATTAAGATACTGAAGGTGTGAGAGCGGCAGAAATAAAAAAATCGACGGGTGAGGTCGGTTTTATTATCGGACTAAGTCAGTGACTCAGGTCGTTACGAGAGACCTTCTATCTGACGATTGAAGGCGCTGGCGCGACAGGCAACGTAAGAGTAAGAGCCGGAGATTTCGTCTCCCACAATGGGAGCAAACGGATGATTGATTTCATCATCATCATCGTTATCGTTCTGCGGGCTGTCGTCGCGCTGTCAAAAGCAGTGATTGCACTCATGGAATTGATCCGCCACCTTATCGATTGATGAGGGCGGAAACGTAACTAAGAAGGAACGACCACCTCCTCCTGCCAGTGAACCCTTAGTATTGTTAATAAATTGTTTATACCACGCCCATCCTCCCCGCTGCACCATTACCCGCACAGGCAACGTTATCATGTCGCAAAACGGTGCAAAGATTGACCCATTTCCGGCCATAACGTGCCTGTTTTACTCCTCCGATCTCCGACCAGAATAGCGCGATTTTTTATTGAACGGCCCGTCAATGTTGATTTTATGTTTTTTATTTGTTTCGTGACGGTAATAACTCATTTGCACACATAACTAATGGCACATTAGTTGCTCATCTATTATCCACAGTGTGCGATGTCGTTATCAGGCCACTTTTGAATTCTTTCGGTGCAACATAATTAGAGGTAGGCGCAATGTCAGAGTCCAGCACAGGAACCCAGGGAAACACCGCTCCGGAGAAAGTTCGCCACGTCGGATTTTTGCTCCTCAACAACTTCACCATGATCGCGCTGGCAACGGCGGTGGAGCCTCTGCGCATGGCGAACCAGCTCTGCGGCCGCGAACTCTATAGCTGGTGCACCATAACAGAAGAGGGCAAGCCGGCGGTGGCCAGCGACGGCATCGCTATCACGCCGGACAGTTCGATGGCCGGCGCGCTGGGGCTGGATGTGCTGATCGTGGTCGGCGGCATCAACATTACCCGCAGCTACAGCTCCCGCCAGGTAGCCTGGCTGCAGGCGCTGGCTCGTAAGAAGATCCTGATCGGCGGCGTCTGCACCGGCCCCTATTTACTGGCGGAAGCCGGGCTGCTGGATGGCTACCACTGCAGCGCCCACTGGGAGTGTATCGCCTCAATGCAGGAAGCCTACCCGAAGGTGTTCTGCACCAATCAGCTGTTCGTCATCGAGCGCGACCGGATGACCAGCAGCGGCGGCACCGTGCCGATGGATATGATGCTGACCATGATCCAGCGCGACTTCGGCTATCAGCTGACGGCGGGGATCTCGGAGATGTTTATCTGCGACCGGGTGCGCAACGAGTCCGACTACCAGCGCATTCCGCTGCGCCACGTGCTCGGCACCGCCCAGCCGAGCCTGGTGGAAGCGGTCTCGCTGATGGAGGCCAACATTGAAGAGTCCATCGAGCTGGACGAGCTGGCGGGCTACGTCGGCCTCTCCCGGCGCCAGCTGGAGCGCCTGTTCCAGAAATACCTCCACTGCTCGCCGTCGCGCTACTACATGAAGCTGCGCCTGTTCCGCGCCCGCCAGCTGCTCAAGCAGACCTCGCGCTCGATTATCGAAATCGCCGTAGCCTGCGGCTTTGTGTCGACGCCGCACTTCAGCAAGTGCTACCGCGAACACTTCGGCATTCCGCCGAGGGAGGAACGGCGCGGCGTCAGTCACCCGCTGAACAGCAGGAGCCCGCAGGCGCTGAGCGAGTTCCCGGTATTCAGCGAAAAGCCGCAGGAGCCGCCAACCTCGGTCTCCCTGCGCCTGCTGGGCGAAGCCCGCTTTGAGCCGACCTACGGTTCGGTGAGGCTGACGCCGGGCGTATAGTTCCGCGCTTTCTCATTGCTGACGACGCGCCGCCGCTCCCTCCGGCGGCGCGCCGCGTTTTAAGCCGCAAAAAAGTCTCGCGCCACAGCGCTCCCGGTCAGCCGGGTGACGCTTTCAGAACAATTCCCCACTTTCGTTAATTCTATGCTGTCCGCATCCAACCACCTCCGGGTTAACGAAGACAAGGGGACGCTATGAATGCTGCCGAACTGCACCGCGACGCCATCGTAATTGACGGGCTGGTTATCGCCCGCTGGGATCGGGAACTGTTTCTCGATATGCGCAAGGGCGGTCTGACCGCCGCCAACTGCACGGTCTCGGTGTGGGAGGGATTCCAGAGCACCGTCAACAACATCGTGGCGATGAATAACCTGATTGCTGACAACGCCGATCTGGTCACCCAGGTCCGCACCACCGCCGATATTCGCCGCGCCAAGCAGGAGGGCAAAACCGGCGTCCTGTTCGGCTTCCAGAACGCCCACGCCTTTGAAGATCAGCTCGGCTATATCGACATCTTCAAGCAGCTTGGCGTTGGCGTGGTGCAGATGGCCTACAATACCCAGAACCTGGTGGGCACCGGCTGCTACGAACGCGACGGCGGCCTCTCCGGCTTCGGCCACGAGGTGGTAGAGGAGATGAACCGCGTCGGCATGATGTGCGATCTCTCCCACGTTGGGGCAAAAACCTCTGAGGAGGTGATCCTCGCCTCGAAGAAGCCGGTCTGCTACTCCCACTGTCTGCCCTCCGGCCTCAAGGATCACCCGCGCAATAAATCCGACGACGAGCTGAAGTTTATCGCCGACCACGGCGGCTTCGTCGGCGTCACCATGTTTACCCCGTTCCTTAAGAACGGCGTTAATTCGACGATTGAAGACTACGTAGAAGCCATCGACTACATCTACAACCTGGTGGGCGAAGATCAGATCGGCATCGGCACTGACTTCACCCAGGGTCAGGATCAGGCCTTCTTCGAATGGCTGACCCACGATAAAGGCTACGCCCGCCACCTCACCAGCTTTGGCAAAATCATCAACCCGAAGGGTATCCGCACCCTCGGCGAGTTCCCCAACCTGACGGAAGCGCTGCTGCGCCACGGCTTCACCGAGAAGCAGGTGCGCAAATTTATGGGCGAAAACTGGTTAAACGTTCTGGCCGAGGTGTGGGGCGAATAGCGCCCCGCCGCAACTGGAGGTAGTCAATGAGCACACACGCCCCTGAAATGCCGATTAGCGTCGATGACGAGACCGGCGTCTGGACCACCGACGCGCTGCCGATGCTGTACGTGCCGCGGCACTTTTTCGTCAACAACCATATGGCCATCGAAGAGGAGATCGGCGCCGAACGCTACGCCGAAATCCTCTACAAAGCGGGCTACAAGTCCGCCTGGCACTGGTGCGAAAAAGAGGCCGCCCTGCACGACATCAGCGGCGAAGACGTCTTCGCCCACTATATGAACCGCCTCTCCCAGCGCGGCTGGGGCTTTTTCGTCACCGAAGCGCTGGATCTGGAGCAGGGCACCGCCCGCGTGCGCCTGGAGAACTCGGCGTTCGTTTATCAGTACGGCAAGGTAAACCGCAAGGTGGACTACATGTTCACCGGCTGGTTCGCCGGGGCGATGGATCAGATAGCCCGGAGCCTTGGATATGCGGTGAAAACCCGGGCAATTCAGACCCAGAGCGCCGCCGAAGAGGGATGTGATGTCGGGATTTTCGTCGTTCATCCGCTGTAGCGACGTTTAACAGTAAGGTGCAGCCATGTCACAGTTCGATCTCCTGTTTCAGCCGTTAAACATTAATAAGCTGACCATCCGCAACCGCATCGTCAGCACCGCCCACGCCGAGGTGTACGCCACCGACGGCGGCATGACCACCGAGCGCTACGTTAAATATTACGAAGAGAAGGCCAGAGGCGGTTGCGGGCTGTGCATCTGCGGCGGCTCCAGCGTGGTCTCCATCGACAGCCCCCAGAGCTGGTGGAGTTCGGTCAACCTCAGCACCGACCGCATCATTCCCCACTTTCAGAACCTGGCCGACGCCGTGCACAAGCACGGCGGCAAAATCATGATCCAGATAAGCCACATGGGGCGGCGCTCGCGCTGGGACGGCGAAAACTGGCCGAACCTGATGTCGCCGTCGGGCATCCGCGAGCCGGTGCACCGCGCCACCTGCAAAACCATCGAAGTGGAGGAGATCGAGCGGGTGATCGGCGACTTCGCTAAAGCGGCGGTGCGCGCCAAAGAGGGCGGCCTGGACGGCGTTGAGCTCTCTGCCGTGCACCAGCACATGATCGACCAGTTCTGGTCGCCGCGGGTTAACAAGCGCACCGACGAGTGGGGCGGCAGCTTCGAAAACCGCATGCGCTTCGGCATGGAAGTGCTGAAGGCGGTGCGCGAAGCGGTGGGGCCGGACTTCGTGGTCGGCATGCGCATCACCGGCGACGAGTTCCACCCCGACGGCCTCAGCCACGAGGACATGCGCCAGATCGCCGCTTACTATGACGCCACCGGGCTGGTGGACTACTTCGGCGTGGTCGGCTCCGGCTGCGATACTCACAACACGCTGGCTAACGTCATTCCCAATATGAGCTATCCGCCGGAGCCGTTTCTGCATCTGGCGGCGGGCATTAAAGAGGTGGTGAAGGTGCCGGTGATCCACGCCCAGAATATTAAGGATCCCAATCAGGCACAGCGCATCCTCGCGGCGGGCTACGTCGATTTTGTCGGCATGACCCGGGCGCACATCGCCGATCCGCACTTTATAACTAAGATCAAAATGAATCAGGTAGATCAAATTCGCCAGTGCGTGGGGGCCAACTACTGCATCGACCGCCAGTATATGGGCCTCGACGTGCTGTGCATTCAGAACGCCGCCACCTCCAGGGAATATCTCGGCCTGCCGCATATCATCGAAAAAACCGCGGGGCCGGTGCGCAACGTGGTGGTGGTCGGCGGCGGGCCCGGCGGCATGGAGGCGGCGCGGGTCGCCGCCGAGCGCGGCCATAAGGTCACGCTGCTGGAGAAGGGCAGCGAGCTGGGCGGGCAGATAACCATCGCCGCTAAAGCGCCGCAGCGCGATCAGATGGCGGGCATCACCCGCTGGCTGGCGATGGAGCTGGAGCGCCTCGGGGTCACTGTCAGCTTCGGCGTTAACGCCGATGCCGCCACGGTGCGCGATCTGCGCCCGGACGTCTGCATTCTCGCCACCGGCGGCCAGCCGTTCCTTGAGCAAAATCCTGAGTGGGGCGCCGCCGAGGGGCTGGTGGTCTCCAGCTGGGATATCCTCACCGGCGCGGTGGAGCCGGGAAAAAACGTGCTGGTCTACGACAGCATCTGCGAATTCTCCGGCATGTCCGCCGCCGACTACCTGGCGTCGAAAGGGGCGCTGGTGGAGCTGGTCACCGGCGACATCAAGCCCGGCGTCGGCATCGGCGGCACCACCTTCCCGACCTACTACCGCAGCCTGTACGAGAAGGCGGTGATCATGACTTCCGATCTGGCGCTGGAGAAGGTTTATCGCGAAGGCGACAAGCTGGTGGCGGTGCTGGAGAACGAGTACACCGGCCAGAAGGAGGAGCGGGTGGTGGATCAGGTGGTGGTGGAGAACGGCACCCGCCCGGACGAATCGCTCTACTACGCCCTCAAGCCGGAGTCGTGCAACAGGGGGCAGATAGACAACGAGACGCTGTTCGCCATGCAACCGCAGCCGGTGCTCACCGCCCCGCAGGAGGGGATGATCCTCTGGCGGCTGGGGGACTGCGTGTCGCAGCGCAACACCCACGCGGCTATTTTAGACGCGCTGCGCCTGTGCAAAGACCTGTAACCCCGAGAGGCATCTTATGATACTCGACAGGCTTATTCCCATTTTACTGCTCGCCACGCTGCTGCTGGCGGCGCTCGGTATGCTCAGGCGGGCCCGACTCTGGCGGGCGGGCCGCCCGGACAAGGTGGATCGGCTGCGCGGCCTGATGGCGATGCCGCGCCGCTATCTGGTGGATCTGCACCACGTCGTCGAGCGCGACAAGGTGATGTCGAAAACCCACGTCGCCACCGCCGGCGGCTTCGTGCTGTCGATGGTCCTGCTGCTGGCCCACTACGTTATCGGCGTCAGCGGCGGGTTTATCAACCTGCTGCTGGCGGCGGCGCTGGTGCTGATGTTCACCGGCGCGGTGTTTGTCTATAAGCGCCGCCGCCGGCCGCCGCCGCGCCTCTCTAAGGGGCCGTGGATGCGGCTGCCGAAAAGTCTGCTCGCCTTTGCGGGCACCTTCTTTATTACCACCCTGCCGCTCTCGACGCTGGTGCCCAACCAGGCGGGGCAGTGGCTGCTGTCGGCCCTGCTGGTGGCGGGGATTGTCTGGGGGCTGGGCGAGCTGCTGTTCGGTATGGGCTGGGGCGGGCCGATGAAGCACGCCTTTGCCGGGACGCTGCACCTGGCCTTCCACCGCCGCCCGGAGCG
>NZ_BCZS01000041.1 GCF_001598855.1 Pluralibacter gergoviae ATCC 33028 = NBRC 105706
AGGTGCGAGTTTGAAGTTGTAGAGATCGCCGATACCGCCCAGCGAGGCCGGGGTGTTGATAAGGATACGCGCGGTCTTCATTTTTTCGCCGAAGAAGTTCACGCGATCTTTGTGGTTGTCCTGGTCGGTGTAGAGGCAGGAGGTGTGGCCGATACCGCCCATCTCAACCAGTTTTTCCGCTTTAACTACCGCATCTTCAAAGCTTTTCGCGCGGTACATTGCCAGCGTCGGCGAGAGTTTTTCGTGGGCGAACGGCTCAGACTCGTCAACGACGGAGACTTCGCCAATCAGAATCTTGGTGTCGGCCGGTACGGTAAAGCCTGCCAGTTCGGCAATTTTGGTTGCCGGCTGGCCCACGATGGCCGCGTTGAGGGCGCCGTTTTTCAGGATAACGTCCTGAACCATCTTCAGCTCTTTACCCTGCAGCATGTAGCCGCCGTGGGTTGCGAAGCGTTCGCGAACGGCATCATAAACGGAGTCAACCACGATGACGGACTGCTCGGAGGCACAGATAACGCCGTTATCGAAGGTTTTGGACATCAGAATAGAGGCTACGGCGCGCTTGATATCCGCGGTTTCGTCTACCACTACCGGGGTGTTACCGGCGCCAACGCCGATAGCAGGCTTACCGGAGCTATAGGCGGCTTTTACCATGCCCGGGCCACCGGTGGCGAGGATCATGTTGATGTCAGGGTGGTGCATCAGCGCATTCGAGAGCTCAACAGACGGCTGATCGATCCAGCCAATCAGGTCCTTCGGCGCGCCGGCAGCAATCGCGGCCTGCAGGACGATATCTGCGGCCTTATTTGTGGCTTCTTTCGCACGCGGGTGCGGAGAGAAAATGATGCCGTTACGGGTCTTCAGGCTGATCAGCGATTTAAAGATAGCGGTAGAGGTCGGGTTAGTGGTTGGTACGATACCGCAGATGATGCCGATCGGTTCGGCGATGGTGATGGTCCCGAAGGTGTCGTCTTCAGAGAGGACGCCGCAGGTTTTTTCATCTTTGTAGGCATTGTAGATATATTCAGAAGCAAAGTGGTTTTTGATCACCTTATCTTCAACGATACCCATACCGGATTCGGCAACGGCCAGTTTTGCAAGCGGGATTCGAGCATCTGCGGCGGCCAGGGCGGCGGCGCGGAAGATTTTATCAACCTGTTCTTGAGTAAAGTTGGCATATTCTCGCTGGGCTTTTTTTACGCGCTCGACGAGTGCGTTAAGTTCAGCAACGTTGGTAACAGCCATAATGCTCTCCTGATAATGTTAAACTTTTTTAGTAAAGCAGTTGCACGAGGTGTCAGTATAGACGACGCGGTTGCTACCAACGTAAAGCGCGAAAATACAATAAGTTATTAATCGCTTTGCGCCACTGATTTACTAAAAAAGCCTTATCCATTACACCTTCAGAGCAATCGACCGGACCCTGTTGGTATCGTCAAGATTACCTACTTCTGAGTACAAAATTAGTGATCTAAGTCAAGATTAAACAAAGCTGACACCTTTCAGCAGCGGGGATTTGCAAGGTTTTGTAAATTGTTAAAATATTGTGGTGGTTGTAAAAAATTGACGGGCGGAATTCGGTACTTTTTAAATCAACTTGAAATTACCTCTGCTTTGTCATGACTGGCGACAGATTTGTAGTGAACAACGCCGATAAAAAGCGTATCTTCAGCACAATTTTATACTTAACTCCTGCTTCTCTTTCCGTTTGATAAGGCCGCTGAGATACCGTGATACAGACGCTTTTCGACTTCCCTACTTATATTAAGTTTTTTATTGGCCTGTTCGCGCTGGTCAACCCGGTCGGCATCATTCCCGTCTTTATCAGCATGACCAGCTACCAGACCGCCCCGGCCCGTAACAAAACCAATCTGACGGCTAACCTGTCGGTGGCCATCATCCTCTGGACCTCGCTGTTTCTCGGCGACGGTATTCTGCAGGCGTTCGGTATCTCCATTGACTCCTTCCGCATTGCGGGCGGTATCCTGGTGGTCACTATCGCCATGTCGATGATAAGCGGCAAGCTCGGGGAGGATAAGCAGAACAAGCAGGAGAAATCAGAGACCGCCATCCGCGAAAGCGTCGGGGTCGTTCCGCTGGCGCTGCCGCTGATGGCGGGGCCGGGTGCCATCAGCTCGACGATAGTCTGGGGCACGCGCTACCATAATGCCGCCCACCTGATTGGCTTCTCCGTTGCCATTGCGCTCTTTGCCGCCTGCTGCTGGGGACTGTTTCGCATCGCGCCCTGGCTGGTGCGGCTGCTGGGGCAGACCGGCATTAACGTGATTACCCGTATTATGGGCCTGCTGCTGATGTCGCTGGGGATTGAGTTTATCGTCGCCGGGATCAAATCGAGCTTCCCGGGACTGCTCTCCTGATCTCCGCTTCCGCGCGCGATTCAGGTCGCGCGCGGCGGTTTGCCAGTATTAGCAAAACCTATCAATAATTTTGAAAAAGCGATTCCCCTGCCGGGCGCTGCGGGGGCGTATTGTGTCAGTAATTCAGCGCTTTATAACATTCCTCCGCCGCTTTCGACGGCTTTATCATCGGTATTTCTTTCACATAGCGCCATCGGGCTTGATGCGCGATATCCGAAATGATATTAGTAATTTCATACCCGGTGCAGAGTAATGTGCTAAATAATGACCAAATGTTAATCTTTCGTGTAATAAATAGCCGGCAAACTGCCGCGACAAAGATTAACCATTGTAATTAATATAAGCATTTGATATTTAATGATAATTAAAAAATAGATACCCTCATGGATTACTCTGTTTCGCGCACTCAGTCACAACAAAAGAGAATTGGTTAACAAATTTGCAAAATGTATTGGCGGGCGGGAAATGCATTTGATACTTTCCGGCGGGTATCACGCCGAATGATCTTCTTAGATGAGAATTATTATCAAATAAATCATCTGACGGTAAAACAGAATAGCGCATCCCGGCAGGGGGATAGCGGAAAGAATCGACGCCAGGCCGCCGCAAAGAGCGGTCGTAATAAAGAAGTCGATGATAGCAGCAGTAAAAATAACACCTGACGGACGCACTCACTCCTGCGCCGGACAGGCACCCGCAAGGGGATAACACAGGCTGGGTAGCACCAGTAATTATAATGAGCGGAGTATCAACACAATGACCATCATCACAAAAAAAAACCTTATCGCCGCAGGTGTTCTGACGGCGCTACTTGCAGGAAGCGCACTGGCGGCAGATGTACCGGCCGGCGTCACGCTGGCGGCTAAGCAGGAGCTGGTTCGCAATAACGGCTCCGAACCGCAATCGCTGGATCCGCACAAGATTGAAGGCGTTCCGGAATCCAATATCAGCCGCGATCTGTTCGAAGGCCTGCTGGTGAGCGACCTGGACGGACATCCGGTAGCGGGCGTGGCGGAAAAGTGGGAAAACAAAGATTTTAAAGTATGGACCTTCCATCTGCGTAAAGATGCAAAATGGTCAAATGGCGATCCGGTCACCGCGCAGGACTTTGTTTATAGCTGGCAGCGTATTACCGATCCCAAAACCGCATCGCCGTATGCAAGCTATCTTCAGTATGGTCATTTACTGAACGTTGACGATATTATCGCGGGGAAAAAGCCGACCAGCGAGTTGGGCGTTAAAGCCATTGACGATCATACCTTAGAAGTCACGTTAAGCGAGCCGGTCCCTTACTTCTACAAACTTCTTATTCACCCCTCCACCTCTCCGGTACCGAAGGCCGTCGTTGAGAAATATGGCGATAAGTGGACCCAGCCGGCAAACATCGTGACCAACGGTGCTTATAAATTAACGGATTGGGTCGTTAACGAACGTATCGTCATGGAGCGTAATCCGCAGTACTGGAATAATGCTAAAACGGTCATCAATAAAGTCACCTATCTGCCTATTTCCTCAGAGGTCACTGATGTGAACCGCTACCGCAGCGGTGAGATCGATATGACCTATAACAATATGCCGATTGAACTCTTCCAGAAGCTGAAAAAAGAGATCCCGAAAGAGGTGCATGTTGATCCCTATCTTTGCACCTACTATTACGAAATTAACAACCAGAAGGCACCGTTTACCGATGAGCGCGTTCGCACCGCGCTGAAGCTCGGACTCGATCGCGATATCATCGTTAATAAAGTGAAGAACCAGGGCGATGTCGCCGCGTTTGGTTTTACGCCGCCCTATACCGATGGCGCAAAATTAACCAAACCAGAATGGTTTGGCTGGACCCAGGAGAAGCGCAATGCCGAGGCCAAAAAGCTGCTGGCTGAAGCCGGTTATACTGACGCCAAACCGCTGACCTTTAATCTGCTCTATAACACCTCCGATTTGCACAAAAAGCTGGCTATCGCCGCCGCGGCTATCTGGAAGAAAAATATCGGCGTTAACGTTAAGCTGGAAAATCAGGAGTGGAAAACCTTCCTCGACACCCGTCATCAGGGCACCTATGACGTAGCGCGCGCCGGCTGGTGCGCCGATTACAACGAGCCGACGTCGTTCCTCAATATGATGGTATCTAACAGCTCCAGCAACACGCCGCACTATAAGAGCCCGGTGTTTGACAAGATTATTGCCGACGCCATTAAAGCCACCGATGAGGCGCAGAGAAGCGCGCTCTATGATAAAGCCGAGCAGCAGTTGGATAAAGACTCCGCGATTGTTCCGGTTTACTACTATGTCAACGCCCGCCTGGTAAAACCGTGGGTCGGTGGCTACACCGGCAAGGACCCGCTGGATAATACCTACACCAGAGATATGTACATTATTAAGCATTAATGGCAACGAGGAGGGGCGGCTTTGGGCCGCCCCTCAGTGTCTTATTTTCATGTAGTGCAAAGGCACACGCCATAAGGTACGGGCAATGTTAAAATTCATACTACGTCGCTGTCTGGAAGCGATTCCGACGCTTTTCATTCTTATTACTATCTCCTTCTTTATGATGCGGCTGGCGCCGGGAAGCCCCTTTACCGGCGAGCGAACGCTGCCGCCGGAGGTGATGGCCAACATTGAGGCCAAATATCACCTCAACGATCCTATCGGCGTCCAGTATCTTAACTACCTGAAGCAGCTGGCCCACGGCGACTTCGGTCCTTCATTTAAATACAAAGATTACTCGGTTAACGACCTGGTCGCCTCGAGCTTCCCGGTATCCGCCAGGCTGGGAGCGGCGGCCTTCCTGCTGGCCGTGGTGCTGGGCGTGACGGCGGGCGTTATTGCGGCGCTCAAGCAGAATACCAAATGGGACTTTGCGGTGATGGGGGTAGCGATGACCGGGGTGGTTATCCCGAGCTTCGTCGTGGCGCCGCTGCTGGTGATGATCTTTGCCATCTCCCTGCACTGGCTCCCCGGGGGCGGCTGGAACGGCGGGGCGCTTAAATACATGATCCTGCCGATGGTGGCGCTGTCGCTGGCCTATATTGCCAGTATCGCGCGCATCACCCGCGGATCGATGATTGAGGTGCTGCACTCCAACTTCATCCGCACCGCCCGCGCCAAGGGCCTGCCGATGCGGCGCATCATCTTTCGCCACGCGCTGAAGCCGGCGCTGCTGCCGGTGCTCTCCTATATGGGACCGGCGTTTGTCGGCATCATTACCGGCTCAATGGTGATTGAAACCATCTACGGTCTGCCGGGGATCGGCCAGCTGTTCGTCAACGGCGCCCTGAACCGCGACTACTCGCTGGTGCTGAGCCTGACCATTCTGGTGGGCGGCCTGACTATCCTGTTTAACGCGATTGTTGACGTGCTGTACGCCGTTATCGATCCGAAAATCCGTTACTGAGGCCGGAGGACGCCATGATGTTGAGTAAGAAAAACAGCGAGGCGCTGGAAGGCTTCAGTGAGAAACTGGAGGTCGAAGGCCGCAGCCTCTGGCAGGACGCCCGCCGCCGCTTTATGCACAACCGCGCCGCGGTTGCCAGCCTCTGCGTGCTGGTGGTGATTGCCCTGTTCGTCGCCCTGGCGCCGATGTTCTCCCCGTTCAGCTACTTTGACACCGACTGGAATATGATGTCCAGCGCGCCGGACATGGAGTCCGGGCACTACTTCGGCACCGACTCTTCGGGGCGCGATCTACTGGTGCGCGTCGCCATCGGCGGACGCATTTCGCTGATGGTGGGCATCGCCTCCGCGCTGGTCGCGGTGGTGGTCGGCACGCTCTACGGTTCGCTTTCCGGCTATCTCGGCGGCAAAATCGACTCGGTGATGATGCGCCTGCTGGAGATCCTGAACTCCTTCCCGTTTATGTTCTTCGTCATCCTGCTGGTGACCTTCTTTGGCCAGAATATCTTCCTGATTTTCGTCGCCATCGGCATGGTCTCCTGGCTGGATATGGCGCGTATCGTGCGCGGCCAGACCCTGAGCCTCAAGCGCAAAGAGTTCATTGAGGCCGCGCAGGTCGGCGGCGTCTCGACCGCCAGTATCGTGATGCGCCACATTGTGCCCAACGTGCTGGGCGTGGTGGTGGTCTACGCCTCGCTGCTGGTGCCGAGCATGATCCTGTTTGAATCCTTTCTGAGCTTCCTCGGTCTCGGCACCCAGGAGCCGCTCAGCAGCTGGGGCGCGCTGCTCAGCGACGGCGCCAACTCCATGGAGGTCTCTTCGTGGCTGCTGCTGTTCCCGGCGGGTTTCCTGGTGGTAACCCTGTTCTGTTTCAACTTTATCGGCGATGGCCTGCGTGATGCCCTCGATCCGAAAGACCGCTAAGGAGTTCGCCATGAGCACCACAGAAATGGTTAGCGCCCCGGTGGGGCAACAGTCCGGCCTGCTGCTTGACGTCAAAGACCTGCGCGTCACCTTCGCCACGCCGGACGGCGACGTCACGGCGGTGAACGATCTGAATTTCAGCCTTAAGGCGGGCGAAACGCTGGGCATCGTCGGCGAGTCCGGCTCCGGCAAATCGCAGACCGCCTTTGCGCTGATGGGCCTGCTGGCGCCCAACGGCCGCATCGGCGGCTCGGCGACCTTTAACGGCCGCCAGATCCTCAATCTGCCGGAGCACGACCTGAATAAGCTGCGCGCCGAGCAGATTTCGATGATTTTTCAGGATCCGATGACCTCCCTTAATCCCTATATGCGCGTCGGTGAACAACTGATGGAAGTGCTGATGCTGCATAAGGGCATGAGCAAAGCGGAAGCGTTTGAAGAGTCGGTTCGCATGCTCGACGCGGTCAAAATGCCGGAAGCGCGCAAGCGCATGCGCATGTACCCGCACGAGTTCTCCGGCGGTATGCGCCAGCGCGTGATGATCGCCATGGCGCTGCTGTGCAGGCCAAAGCTGCTGATCGCCGATGAGCCGACCACGGCGCTGGACGTCACCGTCCAGGCGCAGATCATGACCCTGCTCAACGATCTCAAGCGCGAGTTTAATACCGCCATTATTATGATCACCCACGATCTCGGGGTGGTGGCGGGGATCTGCGACAAGGTGCTGGTGATGTACGCCGGGCGCACGATGGAGTACGGTCAGGCCCGCGATGTCTTCTATCAGCCGGCGCATCCTTACTCTATCGGCCTGCTGAAGGCCGTCCCGCGCCTCGATGCGGAAGGGGAGGAGATGCTGACCATCCCCGGCAACCCGCCGAACCTGCTGCGCCTGCCGAAGGGCTGCCCGTTCCAGCCCCGCTGCCAGTACGCGATGGAGGTGTGCAACAGCGCGCCGCCGCTGCAGGAATTTGCCCCGGGCCGCCTGCGCGCCTGCTTTAAACCTGTGGGAGACCTGGTATGAGTGCCGCAACCGAAGAGAGAAAAGTCCTGCTCGAAATCGCCGATCTGAAGGTGCATTTCGACATTAAAGACGGCAGGCAGTGGTTCTGGCAGCCGGCAAAAAGCCTCAAGGCCGTCGACGGCGTCACGCTGCGCCTCTATGAAGGGGAAACCCTCGGCGTGGTCGGCGAGTCCGGCTGCGGTAAATCAACCTTTGCCCGCGCCATTATCGGGCTGGTGAAGGCCACCGACGGCCGCGTGGCGTGGCTGGGCAAAGATCTGCTGGGCATGAAGCCGGAAGAGTGGCGGGAAGTGCGCAGCGATATCCAGATGATTTTCCAGGATCCGCTGGCCTCGCTAAACCCGCGCATGACCATCGGGGATATCATCGCCGAGCCGCTGCGCACCTACCATCCGAAAATGGCGAAGCAGGAAATTCGCGACCGGGTCAAAGCGATGATGATGAAGGTCGGCCTGCTGCCGAACCTGATCAACCGCTATCCCCACGAGTTCTCCGGCGGCCAGTGCCAGCGCATCGGCATCGCCCGGGCGCTGATCCTTGAGCCGAAGCTGATTATCTGCGACGAGCCGGTGTCGGCCCTGGACGTTTCCATTCAGGCGCAGGTGGTGAACCTGCTGCAGAAGCTGCAGCGCGAGATGGGGCTGTCGCTGATTTTCATCGCCCACGACCTGGCGGTGGTGAAGCACATCTCCGACCGCGTGCTGGTGATGTATCTCGGCCATGCGGTGGAGCTGGGCACCTACGACGAGGTGTACCACAACCCGCTGCACCCCTATACCAAAGCGCTGATGTCGGCGGTGCCGATCCCGGACCCGGATCTGGAGAAGAACAAAACTATCCAACTGCTGGAGGGGGAGCTGCCGTCGCCGATTAATCCGCCGTCGGGCTGCGTGTTCCGCACCCGCTGTCCGCTGGCGGGGCCGGAGTGCGCGAAGACGCGGCCGCTGCTGGAGGGCAGTTTCCGCCACGCGGTCTCCTGCCTGAAGGTAGATCCGCTGTAGCGATCGTAAAAAAGGCTGCCGCGGCAGCCTTTTTCTTACTCACGCCACAGGATGTGGCAAATCTTATGATCTTTTTCGCGGCACAGCAGCACGCGGGCAAACACATCGTTGATCTCACCGCCGTCGGTGTCCGCCAGGCCAATCACCACCTCGGCGAAAAAGTCAGGATTGAGATCAAAGTCAACGTGCTCCTGCCAGTCTTCCGCCGGGTCGAACAGCTCGGCGCCGCCGCGCTCTTCGAACTGCAGGTTAAAAAGAATGATATCCGCCGGTTCGAGATTATCGCCGGCAAGTTCCAGGAAGATATCGTAGGCCTGCTCAAGCGTTTCATCCTCGGTCAGGCGGTTATTCAGATCCATTTCCATGAGTGCACCCTGTTTAAGCTCAATGGGCACGTTTTACAGCAACGGGCTAAAGAAGTAAAACAGTCGCTCAACCACCCGCTGCCAGAGCGGGCGTTTTAACCATTTACCGGCGTCCAGCAGCCGGGAGCGCGAGATATAGTCGTCCTGCACCGCCGCCAGATCGCCGCCGAAACCGACGTCGTCGATGGCGAGAGTGATTTCAAAGTTGAGCCACAGGCTGCGCATATCGAGGTTAACCGTGCCCACCAGGCACAGCTCGCCGTCCACCAGGATACTCTTGGTGTGCAGCAGGCCGCCCTCGAACTGATAGATTTTGACGCCGGCGGCCAGCAGCTCGGTAAAGAACGCCCGGCTGGCCCAGCCCACCAGCAGCGAATCATTTTTGCGCGGCAGGATAATGCTGACGTCAACGCCGCGCTGGGCGGCGGTACAGATGGCGTGCAGCAGGTCGTCGCTGGGCACGAAGTAGGGCGTGGTCATCACCAGGTACTCCTGCGCCGAGTAGGCGGCAGTGAGCAGCGACTGGTGGATCAGATCCTCCGGAAAACCCGGCCCGGAGGCGATGGTCTGAATGGTGTGGCCGCTGGCCTCTTCAAAGGGCATGATATTGCTGTCCGGCGGCGGCGGCAGAATGCGCTTGCCGGTTTCAATTTCCCAGTCGCAGGAGTAGACAATGCCCATCGCGGTGGCGACCGGCCCCTCCATGCGCACCATTAAATCGACCCACTGGCCGACGCCCGCGTCCTGCTTGAAGAAGCGCGGATCTACCAGGTTCATGCTGCCGGTGTAGGCGATATAGTTATCGATCATCACCATTTTGCGGTGCTGGCGCAGGTCCATGCGGCGCAGGAACACGCGGAACAGATTGACCTTCAGCGCTTCGACGACGTCGATGCCCGCATTGCGCATCATCCCGACCCACGGGCTGCGGAAGAAGGCGACGCTGCCCGCGGAATCCAGCATCAGGCGACAGTGCACGCCGCGGCGGGCGGCAGCCATCAGGGACTCCGCCACCTGGTCGGCCATGCCGCCGGGCTGCCAGATATAGAACACCATCTCGATATTGTGGCGGGAGAGCTGGATATCGCGGATCAGCGCCTGCATCACGTCATCGGAGTCGGTCAGCAGCTGAATTTGATTGCCCTTGACCCCGGCGATGCCCTGGCGGCGCTCGCACAGACGGAACAGCGACGAGGCTACCGGGCTGTAATCTTCGGCAAAAATGTGGTGGCAGGCTTTCAGGTCGTGAAGCCACTTGGCGGTGGAGGGCCACATCGCCCGCGCGCGCTCGGCCCGGCGCTTGCCGAGGTGCAGCTCGCCGAGCGAGAGGTAGGCGATGATCCCCACCAGCGGCAGAATATAGATGATTAGCAGCCATGCCATCGCCGAGGGGACGGCGCGCCGCTTCATCAGGATACGTAAGGTGATACCCGCGATTAACAACCAGTACCCCAGAATGGCCAGCCAACTCACTACGGTGTAGAAGGTTGTCATGAAAAAATCCTTTTGAAAGTCTGTTCTTTACAGTTTACGCACTCGCTGTGCGCTGGCAAACAAAACTGCGGGGAAAAGCGCTGGTCAGGCGGGCGCAAGGGTTTATAATAATGACCCTTTCATCGTTGAGATGTTGAAATGAAGCGTAGCAGAAATGAAGTGGGGCGCTGGCGCATGTCCCGGCAAACCAGCCGCCGTAAGGTGCGCTGGCTGGAAGCCCAGTCGCGTCGCAATATGCGCATCCACGCTATCAGAAAATGTTTGACCAACCGCCAGCGCAATTCGCTGCTGTTTGCCTTCTACGAATTCTGATACCCAAAAGGGCACCCTGGGCGGTGCCCGTTTGCTTTCTACGATTCAGAACACTTTTTTGTAGGGCCGCACCTTGACGTTATCATAGACGCCGGCCGCGACGTAAGGATCGGCATCGGCCCAGGCCTGTGCCGCTTCCTGCGATTCAAACTCGGCGATGACGGTTGAGCCGCTAAATCCCGCGGCGCCTGGATCGCTGCTGTCAACGGCGGGCATCGGGCCTGCGGTCAGCAGGCGGCCCTCATCCTGCAGCAGCTGCAGGCGGGCAAGGTGAGCGGGGCGGACGGAGAGTCGCTTTTCCAGAGAATCGGCGATATCTTCAGCATAAATCACATACAACACGGCACAGCTCCTTATCAAACGTTGTTCCGGTACGGTATTTGAAACCCGCGCGCTCTGCAATGCAAAGTTGATGGCCGCTTTTTTCGCCGGGGCGCCGACAAAGTTGATGCCGGATAAGATGCCTTATTGAATATGATTGCTATTTGCATTTACAATCATGCTCTCACTTTTTAACTGCGACAATTATGACTTCAATGACCCTTGATTTACCTCGCCGTTTTCCGTGGCCCACGCTGCTGTCCGTGTGCATCCATGGTGCCGTTGTGGCGGGTTTACTCTACACATCGGTACATCAGGTTATTGAACTGCCCGCACCTGCGCAGCCCATCTCGGTGACGATGGTGTCTCCCGCCGATCTGCAGCCGCCCCAGCCTGCGCCTGAGCCAGAGCCGGTGGTCGAGCCGGAACCTGAGCCGGTCGTGGAGCCGGAGCCTATCCCGGAGCCGCCGAAAGAGGCGCCGGTGGTCATCCATAAGCCGAAGCCTAAACCCAAACCGAAGCCAAAGCCTAAGCCCAAACCGGAGAAAAAGGTTGAGCAGCCTAAGCGGGACGTTAAGCCCGCCGAGCCGCGGCCTGCCTCGCCGTTTGACAGCAGCAGCGCCCAGAGCCGCCCGACCAATAACAGCAATCAGACATCGGCCAGCAAACCCAACGTGGTGGCGCCTACCGGCCCGCGCGCGCTGCGCCGCGGCGATCCGGTTTATCCGCCGCGCGCCCAGGCGCTGCGGATCGAAGGGAGCGTGAGGGTTAAGTTTGACGTTACGGCCGACGGCCGCGTTGACAACATTCAAATCCTCTCGGCCAAGCCGGCGAACATGTTTGAGCGCGAGGTGAGAAACGCGATGCGCAAATGGCGCTACCAGCCGGGCCAGCCGGGTAACGGCCTTACCATGAACATCGTTTTCCGCCTTAACGGCGTCCAGGTCGATTAATCCTCCAGGCATCGGCGGGCGATGGCCGCCGATGCTTTCTCACTCACCGTCACCCCCTGCAACAATTTTCCTGCTATTTACATAGGCTGCACGTTTTGCAACTTATGAAACAGTTAATTATCATTAGGATGGTCGTGTCTTTTCTGTTTACAGCCGCATGCGCTGGCGGCTGTGCGTGAAGGTAATCAAATTTTAAGCAAGGGAACCTTATGACCAAACGAGTCTGGGTAACGGTGTTGCTGATCGTTATCGCCGTATCTTTGGCAGTGCTATTCCGCTCACACGGAAAGGATCTGCTGCTGCAGGGTGAAGTCGATGCTCCGGAGGTCATCATTACCTCCAAGGCCAAGGGCAGGGTGATTGCCCGCTACGCCGAGCGCGGCGACGATGTGAAGGCCGGGCAGTTGCTTATTTCTCTCGAAAGCCCCGAGCTGATGGCGCAGCTGCGATCGCTGGAGGCCGCCCGCGATAAGGCCCAGGCGCAGCTGGATCAGTCGCTTAACGGCACCCGCGAGGAGGATATCCGCTCCCTGCGCGCCGATCTTGGTCAGGCCGAAGCGCAGTACGCTAACGCCCAGCGTGACTATAAGCGCAATCTTAGCGTGGCGAAACAGGGCTACGTCTCCGCATCGGATCTGGACGCTTCGCGGCGGGCGCGTGACACGGCGCTTGAGCAGGTGAAGGCCGCCAAAGCCAGCCTTGATGAAGGTATTCACGGCGATCGTATCGAACAGCGCGAAGCCTATGCCGCCGCGGTGCGCCAGGCCAATCAGGATATTATCGAGCTTAAGGCCCAGACCGACGATCTGCAGGTTCGCGCCCCGGTGCCGGGCGAGGTCGGGCCGATCCCGGCGGAGGTCGGCGAGCTGCTTAACGCCTCCAGTCCGCTGATGACCCTTATCCGCCTGCCGGACGCCTACTTTGTCTTTAACCTGCGTGAAGATATTCTGGCGGGCGTGCGCAAGGGCGATCGGGTGCGCATCAGGGTGCCAGCCCTGAAGGATAAAATCATCGATGCGCAGGTGCGCTACATTGCGCCGCTCGGCGACTACGCCACCAAGCGCGCGACCCGCGCAACCGGTGATTTCGATCTGAAAACCTTTGAGGTCCGCCTCTACCCGTCCCAGCCGGTGGCGGGACTGCGTCAGGGAATGAGCGCGCTATGGCAATGGAAAGAGTAAGGGCCGGCTGGCGCTGCTTCAGCCATGCCTTTGAGGCAGAAGCGCGGGTGGCGATCCGCTCGCCGGTGATCCACTGGCTCGGCTGGTGTTTCCCGCTGCTGCTGTTCATTTTGATCGCCAGCAACTTCTCCGAGGGCACGCTGCTGGACCTGCCGGTCTCGGTGGTCGATAACGATCAGAGCCCGCTCTCGAAGGAGCTTACCCGCAAGCTGGATGCCGGATCCCACGCCCGCATTTCAGCCTATGAAGGCGGTCTGCCCGAGGCGCAGAAAAGGCTGCGCAGCGCCCAGGATTACGCCATGCTCTATATTCCAGTGCACTTCGAATCCGACGTGCTGGCGGGTAAACAGCCCAGCGTGGTGATGTATTACAACGCCCTGTTTTACGGCGCTGGCCTCTACTCTACGCAGGATTTCTCCGGCCTGATGAGCGAACTCAATACCCGCTATCGCTCGATCATTGCCGAAACAGTCGGTAAAGAGCCGCCGTCGCTGGCCAGCGTGTCGCTGAACTACGGCAGCCTGTTTAACGCCAGCGGCAGCTTTATCTACTACCAGCAGTTCGCGGCCACGATCCACCTGCTGCAGCTGTTTACCGTCACCTGCATGATCTACGTGCTTAATCAGCGCCGGGCGCTGATGCAGGCCAGGCCATTTGGTCTGGCGGTGATTGGCAAGCTGGCGCCCTATACCCTGAGCTACACCACGCTGCTGATGGCGGAAATCGCGCTGCTGGTCTTCGTGTTTGATGCCAGGGTCAGCGGTAATCCGCTGTTTATGCTGCTGATTGGTTTCTTCTACGTGATCGCGGCGCAGAGCATCGGCATTCTGCTGTTCACCTTCACGAAAACGGTGATCACCGCCTACACGCTGATCGGTATTCTGGTCAGCATCGCGCTGACCTTTTCCGGGCTCGCGGTGCCGGAGCTGTCGATGCCGCTCCCCGCGCAGATTATCTCCAATATTGAACCGCTGACCCACGCGCTGTACGCCATGTTTGACGTCTTTCTGCGCGAAGTGCCGGCGACGGCGATTTTTGGCGTCTGCGCCCTGCTGATGGTCTATCCGCTCATTACCTGGCTGCTGGTGCGCAGGCGTCTGCTTAAGCGCTATCAGTTCGAAGAGGAGCAGGGATGAAGAGCTACTGGAGCACCCTGAAGCGGGTTCTGCTGGGGATGCTGGATAAACCGATGTGGATGCTGCTGCTGCTCTCGCTGTGCCTGATGAGCATGGTCTACGCCAAACATTCGGTATGGGATCTGCCGGTTGGCGTCATCGATCAGGATCACAGCAGCGTGAGCCGCCAGCTCATCCGCAGCCTCGACGCCACGCCCAAAATTGCTACCCGGATTTACGATAACCTGCCGGAGGCCCAGCGGGATCTCGCCTGGCGCAGGCTGTTTGCGGTGATCATCATGCCCGTCAACCTGGAGAAAAAAATCCTCCACGGCGAGGCGATCACCGTGCCGGTGTATGGCGATGCCACCAACCGCCTCGCCAACGGCCAGATTCAACAGGATGTGATAGCGGCCTACCAGCAATTGCTCAATACCTATAACACCGGCATCCTGCTGCGGGCGGGATTTGACCAGCGCCAGGCGGAGCTGGTCATCCAGCCTATCGTTGGCCAGACGCTGGACGTCTTCAACCCCGGCATCAGCTTCGCGGCTATCATCTTTCCCGGCCTGCTGGTGATGCTGCTCCAGCACTCCCTGCTGATTGCCAGCGTCAGGGTGAGTATCGCTATACGCTCATCCGGCAAGCCGACGCTGCCGGTTTACCTGGGGGCGCTGTCGGCGCTGCTGCCTATCTGGCTGTTTCTGTCGATTGTCCTGTTCGTGCTCTGGCCGTGGGTGCTGGGATACCGGCAGACCGCGCCGATCCCTGAAGTGCTGCTGCTGACTTTTCCCTTCCTGCTGGCGGTCCTCGGACTCGGCAAGCTGGTGACGGAGTGCCTGCGGCGGGTGGAGCTTATCTACCTGACGCTGTCATTTATTACCATGCCGGTATTCTATATTTCCGGCACCATCTGGCCGCTGCAGGCGATGCCGGCATGGGTGCGCGGCGTCTCCTCCTGTCTGCCCTCCACCTGGGCCACCAAGGCTATCGCCGGCGTCAACCAGATGGGGCTCAGCTTTGCCGACGTCATGAACGACCTGCTGATGCTGCTGTTTCTCGGCGCGTTTTACGCTCTGCTGGGTACGCTGGTGGGGATGCTGCGCAACGGCGTTGAGCTGCGGGCGCTGTTCAGGAAGCAGTAGCGCAGCCCCGGGGCTGCGCTGGCAGGATCAGGCGCTCATCACGCGGTCAACCGCCTGCTGGGCGTTGACCAGGTGCTGGCCGCCGAACAGGATAGCGCGGTTGAGCTGGGTATAGAGCTGATAAATCGGCTGGCGGTCGGGAAAATCCGTCGCCAGCGGCAGCACGGACTGGTAACCGTCGTAAATCTGCGGCGGCTGCTCCGGGTGGAGCGGCAGCATGGCCAGGTCGCATTCGCGATCGCCCCAGTAGCAGGCGGGGTCGAACATGCAGGGGCCGTCCGGTCCCAGGGCGCAGTTGCCCGACCACAGATCGCCGTGCAGCAGCGAGGGCTGCGGCTGGTGATTCTGCAGGCGCTGGTGAACATGGCTGACAATGGCGTCGATATCGCCAAAGGTGATCCCTTTTTCTGCCGCCAGCTCCAGCTGCCAGCCGATGCGCTGTTCGGCAAAGAAGGTTGACCAGCGGCGCTGCCACGCGTTGGGCTGCGGGGTTGTGGAGAGGTGGTTGTCGTAATCAAGCCCAAACTGCGGCTGATCGCTCCATTTGTGGAGCCGCGCCAGCTGCTGGCCCAGCTGAAAAGCGCCGTGGGCATCCAGCGGCCGGGTGGGGAGATACTCCATCACCAGGAAGCTGTAGTCGCGGTCGCTGCCCACGGCGTACACCTCAGGTACCCGCACGGTTTTACTGCGGGAGAGAAGCTCAAGCTGGTCTGCTTCGGCGGTAAATACCGGCAGCAGCTCCCGCTCGTCGCTTTTGACGAAATAGTCCTTTCCGCCGAAGCGCAGGTGCCACGCGGAGTGAATCTCGCCGCCGGGCAGTTCGTTGCGCAGTTCGATTTCGCCGTCGCCGTGCTCTTTCAGCAGGCTGGTGATTGCGTGCCACATGCTCTCTCTCCCCATGTTGTCTGTCAGATCATCAGGTTAGCGCACAAGCGCGGTACAAAAACTCGAACTGACGCACAACTGCGCGCTTTTACGCCGCGCGCTGCGCCTTCAGCCACGCCTCAAGCGTGGTCACCGTGACCTCTGCCTCTCCCTTAACGGCGGTGTCAGCCAGGCCGGCGGCCAGTGCTTTAATCTCCTCAGCGCTTTGCGGGCCGATCCAGCCAAAAGAATTGGTGCCAGGGTCGTGAACTTTGCCCTCATCATCCGTCAGGGTAATCGTAAACCCGGCGCGGGTCAGATGATTATTAAGTTCATTAATTTCCGTCAGCGTCTCTTCATGAAAGCGGACGGTTATTACATAGCGCGTCACATCGCTCATCGATCACCTCGTTGTTATTAATGGAGTTTTTATAGCATAGCCGATTGCGGCTATTTGGCGACTTTTGCCCACCGCGCAGAAACCCTGCGAGAAGCGGCGCGGGCGCTTCCGGATTAAGGCGATATCTGTCGCGGGCGCGTTCGCAGACGTTAAACATAACATTATGATTTGTGGTTTTTTTTATGGCCAGCATTGCGCCGGCGAGTTATACATTTCAACGCTATCAGATGCGCTGCTTATTCAAAAAATGAAATAAGATTTGATTGATAAGTTTAAGGCGCCTTTTTATAATTTCTCGCCTTTCTAAGGACCGTCTGTCGCTTGTCCTCGCGAAAGTTTCCGGGACCGTCATGGTCTCTTTTTTTGTTGTACGGACTCATAAATTAAATGAAGCTTTTTAAGACAGTACCCGCAGCTATTGTGCTGACGGGGAGCCTTTTTGCGTCGCTACACGCGCTGGCTGATAATACCGTTTTTACTGTCATGGACGATCCTTCCACCGCCAAAAAACCGTTTGAAGGTAAGGTTAACGGCGGCTACCTTGCGCAGTCCGGGAACTCGAAAAGCTCCTCGCTGACCGCCGACTCCACCCTGACCTGGTACGGCATCAATACCGCATGGTCCCTGTGGGGGAATGCCAGTAACACCTCATCGAACGGCGACCGCTCGTCGGAAACCTACTCGGCCGGCGGCCGTTCACGCTACAACATGACCGATCTTGATTATCTGTTTGGCCAGGCCAGCTGGCTGACCGATCGCTTCAACGGCTATCGACAGCGCGACGTCTTCACCGCCGGTTACGGTCACCAGTACTGGAATGGCCCGGTGCACAGCCTGCGTTTCGAATTCGGTCCCGGCGTACGCTATGACGAACACACCAACGGCAACACCAAAACGCAGCCGCTGGGCTATGCGTCCGGCACCTACGCCTGGCAGATGACAGACACCACCAAGTTTACCCAGGGCGTCTCCGTCTTCGGGGCAGGGGACACCACCGTCAACTCGGAAACCGCGCTGGACGTGGCGATTAATGACAACTTCGGACTCAAGGTCGCCTATAACCTGACCTGGAACTCCGAGCCGCCCTCCTCGGCGCCGGAACATACCGATAAGCGAACCACCGTGACGCTTGGATATAAGATGTAGCCTGCGGGCCGGCGTAATCCGGCCCGTTCATTTTCACCGCGTCGGAACAGGGCTACTAAAATTAAGGGATTGTGCGGCTAATTTCATTTATGTATTATCTCGCCCCCGCAGCAAGCCAGCATCCGCTGCAGACAAAATAACCGCCACTAGCTCATCGGGAAGAGCGACAACCTTGAGGTTGTAGTACGGGGTTCGAGGCTCCGGTGGCGGACCACTCCTTTCATCACTCAACAATATCCTCTGCTTTTATAAGTTTGCAATGACGTGTACTATTATGGGCTCGTTATCAGCAGGCGAAGGTATGTACATCTTCGTGTACCCGGTTTGCAGAGTGAAGCAGATAAAACCTTGCGCGCGGCTGATATGAATACAAAACATTGTTTTGCATGTGTTCTTTCGTGTGGGACACCACTGCAAATAAGGATATGAAATGCCTGTAATTACCCTTCCTGATGGCAGCCAACGCCATTTCGACCACGCTGTAACACCCATGGATGTTGCCCTTGATATCGGCCCCGGTCTTGCGAAAGCGACCATCGCCGGCCGCGTTAACGGCGAGCTGGTCGATGCCAGCGACCTCATTGAGCAGGATGCTACTCTGGCGCTGATCACCGCCAAAGATGAGGCGGGTCTGGAGATTATTCGCCACTCCTGCGCGCACCTGCTGGGGCATGCGATTAAACAGCTGTGGCCGAACACCAAAATGGCCATCGGTCCGGTTATCGACAACGGTTTCTACTACGATGTCGATCTTGACCATACCCTGACTCAGGAAGATATCGACGCCCTTGAAAAGCGCATGCACGCGCTGGCGGAGACCAACTACGACGTCATTAAGAAAAAAGTCAGCTGGAACGAAGCGCGTGAAACCTTCGTCAACCGCGGCGAGAGCTATAAAGTCGCTATTCTTGATGAAAATATTGCCCATGATGATAAGCCCGGTCTCTATCATCATGAAGAGTATGTCGATATGTGCCGCGGGCCGCACGTGCCCAATATGCGCTTCTGCCATCACTTTAAGCTGATGAAAACCGCAGGGGCCTACTGGCGCGGCGACAGCAACAATAAAATGCTGCAGCGCATCTACGGCACCGCCTGGGCCGACAAAAAAGCGCTCAATGCTTACCTGCTGCGTCTGGAAGAGGCCGCCAAGCGCGACCACCGTAAAATCGGTAAACAGCTCGATTTGTACCACATGCAGGAAGAAGCGCCTGGTATGGTGTTCTGGCATAACGACGGCTGGACCATCTTCCGTGAACTGGAAACCTTCGTCCGCTCCAAGCTGAAAGAGTATCAGTATCAGGAAGTGAAGGGCCCGTTCATGATGGACCGCGTGCTGTGGGAAAAAACCGGTCACTGGGATAACTACAAGGATGCGATGTTCACCACCTCGTCAGAGAACCGTGAATACTGCATCAAACCGATGAACTGCCCGGGTCACGTGCAGATCTTCAACCAGGGCCTGAAGTCCTATCGCGATCTGCCGCTGCGCATGGCCGAGTTCGGCAGCTGCCACCGCAACGAGCCATCCGGCGCGCTGCACGGCCTGATGCGCGTGCGCGGCTTCACTCAGGATGATGCGCATATTTTCTGTACCGAAGATCAGGTTCGCGATGAAGTGAACGCCTGTATCCGTATGGTCTATGATATGTACAGCACTTTTGGCTTCGATAAGATCGTCGTCAAGCTGTCAACGCGCCCGGAAAAACGCATCGGCAGCGATGAGATGTGGGATCGCGCGGAAGCTGATCTGGCGGTGGCGCTGGAAGAGAACAGCATCCCGTTTGAGTATCAGCCGGGCGAGGGCGCATTCTACGGCCCGAAAATTGAATTTACGCTGTACGACAGTCTGGATCGCGCCTGGCAGTGCGGTACGGTACAGCTGGATTTCTCTCTGCCGCAGCGCCTGAGCGCGTCTTACGTCGGCGAGAACAACGAACGTCAGGTGCCGGTGATGATTCACCGCGCAATCCTCGGGTCGATGGAGCGCTTTATCGGTATTCTGACCGAAGAGTTTACCGGCTTCTTCCCGACCTGGCTGGCGCCGTTGCAGGTGGTGGTAATGAATATCACCGATTCACAGTCTGAATACGTTAACGAATTGACCCGTAAATTACAAAATGCAGGCATTCGCGTAAAAGCAGACTTGAGAAATGAGAAGATTGGCTTTAAAATCCGCGAGCACACTTTACGTCGTGTCCCTTATATGCTGGTTTGTGGCGACAAAGAGGTAGAAGCAGGCAAGGTTGCCGTTCGTACCCGCCGCGGTAAAGACCTCGGGAGCATGGGCGTAGAGGAAGTGATTGAGAAGCTGCTACAAGAGATTCGTAGCCGCAGTCTTCAACAACTGGAGGAATAAGGTATTAAAGGCGGAAAACGAGTTCAAACGGCACGTCCGAATCGTATCAATGGCGAGATTCGCGCCCAGGAAGTTCGCTTAACGGGTCTGGAAGGCGAACAGCTGGGTATTGTGAGTCTGAGAGAAGCTATCGAGAAAGCTGAAGAAGCTGGCGTCGATTTAGTTGAAATCAGCCCTAACGCCGAGCCGCCAGTTTGTCGTATCATGGACTACGGCAAGTTCCTTTATGAGAAGAGTAAGTCCACAAAGGAACAGAAAAAGAAACAAAAAGTTATCCAGGTGAAGGAAATTAAATTCCGTCCTGGTACCGATGATGGCGACTATCAGGTAAAACTCCGCAGCCTGATTCGCTTTCTGGAAGATGGCGATAAGGCCAAGATCACGCTCCGTTTCCGCGGTCGTGAAATGGCCCACCAGCAGATTGGTATGGAAGTGCTTAACCGCGTCCGTGACGATCTGCAAGAGCTGGCAGTAGTCGAATCCTTCCCAACGAAGATCGAAGGCCGTCAGATGATCATGGTGCTCGCTCCTAAGAAGAAACAGTAAGGCCTTCAAGTAGCACTGCCTGTCCGCAGGCAGTGTTCGCCTATGTTTCGTTTATTTAACAATGCGAAGTGGAAGTTAAAAAATGCCAAAAATCAAAACCGTACGCGGTGCTGCTAAGCGCTTCAAAAAAACCGGTAAAGGTGGTTTTAAGCACAAGCACGCTAACCTGCGTCACATTCTGACTAAGAAAGCTACCAAGCGTAAACGTCACCTGCGTCCGAAAGCCATGGTTTCCAAAGGCGATCTGGGCCTGGTTATTGCGTGCCTGCCGTACGCATAAGTCTCGTTAACGTTTAACTTTTTTAATTAGAATATAGATACAGGAGAGCATCATGGCTCGCGTAAAACGTGGTGTAATTGCACGTGCACGTCACAAGAAAATTTTGAAACAAGCTAAAGGCTACTACGGTGCGCGTTCTCGCGTATACCGCGTTGCCTTCCAGGCTGTTATCAAAGCTGGTCAGTACGCTTATCGTGACCGTCGTCAGAAAAAGCGTCAGTTCCGCCAACTGTGGATTGCGCGTATCAACGCAGCAGCACGTCAGAACGGTATTTCTTACAGCAAATTCATCAACGGCCTGAAAAAAGCCTCTGTTGAAATCGACCGTAAGATCCTGGCTGACATCGCCGTATTCGACAAAGTAGCGTTCACCGCTCTGGTCGAAAAAGCGAAAGCAGCACTGGCATAAGCCAGTTGAAAGAGGGGGGCTTGCCTCCCTCTTTTCGTTTCAAGGTCATCAATACGTTGACTTTTTTCGTCGAAGACATTTCAATATAAACGTCACTAAAATCGGCCTCACAAGGTAACGCAAGCATGAATGCTGCTATTTTCCGCTTCTTTTTTTACTTTAGCACCTGAACCCGGGAGGCTAGCGCGTGAAAGAAGAAACGGAAAACAGCGCCAGAAAGCCTCCCAGTGGAGGCTTTTTTTATACCCGCAGTTTACGAATATCCAATAATGAGGAAAATCATGTCACATCTCGCAGACCTGGTTGCCAGCGCCAGGGCAGCCATTAACGAAGCCTCAGATGTCGCCGCCCTGGACAACGTGCGCGTCGAGTATCTCGGCAAGAAAGGGCAGCTGACCCTTCAGATGACCACCCTGCGCGATCTGCCGGCGGAAGAGCGCCCGGCGGCCGGGGCCGTGATTAACGAAGCCAAAGAGCAGGTCCAGCAGGCGCTGAACGCCCGTAAAGCCGACCTCGAGAGCGCGGCGCTTAACGCGCGTCTGGCGGCGGAAACCATCGATATCTCGCTGCCGGGGCGCCGCATCGAAAACGGCGGCCTGCATCCGGTGACCCGCACGATCGACCGCATTGAAAGTTTCTTCGGTGAGCTCGGCTTTACCGTCGCGACGGGACCGGAAATCGAAGATGACTACCACAACTTCGACGCTCTGAACATTCCGGGCCACCATCCGGCGCGCGCTGACCACGACACTTTCTGGTTTGACGCCACCCGCCTGCTGCGCACCCAGACTTCCGGCGTGCAGATCCGCACCATGAAGGACCAGCAGCCGCCGATCCGCATCATCGCCCCGGGGCGCGTCTATCGTAACGACTACGACCAGACCCATACCCCGATGTTCCACCAGATGGAAGGTCTGATTGTGGACACCAATATCAGCTTTACCAACCTGAAGGGCACCATCCACGACTTCCTGCGCAACTTCTTTGAGGAAGACCTGCAGATCCGCTTCCGCCCCTCCTATTTCCCGTTCACCGAGCCTTCCGCTGAAGTTGACGTGATGGGGAAAAACGGCAAGTGGCTGGAAGTGCTGGGCTGCGGCATGGTGCACCCGAACGTGCTGCGCAACGTCGGCATCGATCCGGAAGTCTACTCCGGCTTCGCCTTCGGCATGGGCATGGAGCGTCTGACCATGCTGCGTTACGGCGTCACCGATCTGCGCGCGTTCTTCGAAAACGATCTGCGTTTCCTCAAACAGTTTAAATAAGGGCAGGACAGAACAATGAAATTCAGTGAACTGTGGTTACGCGAGTGGGTTAACCCGGCGATTGACAGCGACGCGCTGTCGAACCAGATCACCATGGCGGGCCTGGAAGTGGACGGCGTCGAGCCGGTTGCGGGCAGCTTCCACGGCGTGGTCGTGGGCGAAGTGGTCGAGTGCGGCCAGCATCCGAATGCTGACAAGCTGCGGGTGACAAAAGTCAACATCGGCGGCGAACGCCTGCTGGATATCGTCTGCGGCGCGCCGAACTGCCGCCAGGGCCTGAAGGTGGCGGTTGCCACCATCGGCGCCGTGCTGCCGGGCGACTTCAAAATCAAGGCTGCCAAACTGCGCGGCGAGCCGTCGGAAGGGATGCTTTGCTCCTTCTCCGAGCTGGGGATTTCCGACGACCACAGCGGCATTATCGAACTGCCCGCGGACGCGCCGATCGGTACCGATATTCGCGACTATCTGCAGCTTGATGACAACACCATCGAGATAAGCGTCACCCCGAACCGCGCCGACTGCCTCGGCATTATCGGCGTCGCCCGCGACGTGGCGGTGCTTAACCAGCAGCCGCTCACTGTGCCGGAGATGGCGCCGGTTGCGGCAACCATTGCCGACACGCTGCCGATTACCGTTGAGGCGCCGGACGCCTGCCCGCGCTACCTGGGCCGCGTAGTGAAAGGCATCAACGTTAAGGCGCCGACGCCGCTGTGGATGAAAGAGAAGCTGCGCCGCTGCGGCATTCGCTCCATCGATGCGGTGGTGGACGTCACCAACTACGTCCTGCTCGAGCTGGGCCAGCCGATGCACGCCTTTGACCGCGACCGCATCGACGGCGGCATCGTAGTGCGCATGGCGAAAGAGGGCGAAACCCTGACGCTGCTCGACGGCAGCGAAGCCAAACTGAATGCCGATACGCTGGTCATTGCCGATCGCGGTAAAGCGCTGGCGATGGGCGGTATCTTCGGCGGCGAACACTCCGGTGTGAATGACGAAACGCAAAACGTGCTGCTGGAGTGCGCCTTCTTTAGCCCGCTGGCCATCACCGGCCGCGCGCGCCGCCACGGTCTGCACACCGATGCCTCCCACCGCTACGAGCGCGGCGTCGATCCGGCCCTGCAGTATAAGGCCATGGAGCGCGCGACTCGCCTGCTGATCGATATCTGCGGCGGCGAAGCCGGCCCGGTTATCGACGTCACCAATGATGCGACGCTGCCGAAACGTGCGACTATCACCCTGCGCCGCAGCAAGCTCGATCGTCTGATCGGCTACCACATTGCCGACGCTCAGGTGAGCGACATTCTGCGCCGCCTCGGCTGCGAAGTCACCGAGGGCCAGGACCAGTGGCAGGCCGTTGCCCCGAGCTGGCGCTTCGATATGGAGATCGAAGAAGACCTGGTGGAAGAGGTTGCCCGCGTCTACGGCTATAACAGCATTCCCAACGAGCCGGTGCAGGCTGGCCTTATCATGGGTGAGCATAAAGAAGCCAACCTGTCGCTTAAGCGCGTAAAAACGCTGCTCAACGACAAAGGCTATCAGGAAGTGATCACCTACAGCTTCGTCGACCCGAAAGTTCAGCAACTGCTGCACCCGGGCGAAGAGGCGCTGATCCTGCCGAGCCCTATCTCCAGCGAAATGTCGGCGATGCGCCTCTCACTGTGGACCGGCCTGCTGAACACCGTGGTGTATAACCAGAACCGCCAGCAGAACCGCGTGCGCATCTTTGAAAGCGGCCTGCGCTTTGTACCGGACACTCAGGCGCCGCTGGGCATTCGCCAGGACCTGATGCTGGGCGGCGTCATCTGCGGCAACCGCGTGGATGAGCACTGGAACCTGGCGAAAGAGACAGTTGATTTCTATGATTTAAAAGGCGATCTCGAATCGGTGCTCGACCTTACCGGCAAACTGGACGATATCCAGTTCCGCGCAGAGGCCAATCCGGCGCTGCATCCGGGCCAGTCAGCCGCGATTTATCTGAAAGGTGAACGCATTGGTTTTATTGGGGTTGTTCATCCTGAGCTGGAACGTAAACTGGATCTCAACGGCCGCACGCTGGTGTTTGAGCTGGAGTGGAACAGTCTTGCAGACCGCGTGGTGCCTGAAGCGAAAGAGATTTCGCGCTTCCCGGCAAACCGTCGCGACATCGCCGTCGTCGTCGCGGAAAACGTCCCGGCAGCAGATATTCTGGCCGAGTGTAAGAAAGTTGGCGTAAATCAGGTAGTTGGCGTAAACTTATTTGACGTGTACCGCGGTAAGGGTGTGGCGGAAGGTTCGAAGAGCCTTGCCATCAGCCTGATCCTGCAAGATACCAGCCGTACACTCGAAGAAGAGGAGATTGCCGCTACCGTCGCCAAATGTGTAGAGGCATTAAAAGAGCGATTCCAGGCATCATTGAGGGATTGAACCTATGGCGCTTACAAAAGCTGAAATGTCAGAATATCTGTTTGATAAGCTTGGGCTTAGCAAGCGGGATGCCAAAGAACTGGTTGAGCTGTTTTTCGAAGAGATCCGTCGCGCTCTTGAAAATGGCGAGCAGGTCAAGCTGTCCGGTTTTGGTAACTTCGATTTGCGTGATAAAAATCAACGCCCCGGACGTAACCCGAAAACGGGCGAGGATATTCCCATTACAGCCCGGCGCGTGGTGACCTTCAGACCCGGACAGAAGTTAAAGAGCCGCGTCGAAAACGCTTCGCCCAAAGCAGAGTAATTTCTGATTAACTAAAAAGGCCGCTTAGCGGCCTTTTTTCTGTCTGTCTATCGCGCTTTGGCGGCCGTGATCATGATCTCGACCAGGATTTCCGGCCGCGCCATTGCGGCCTGCACGGTGGCGCGCGCCGGGCTCGTGCCCTCCGCAAGCCACTCCACCCACACATCGTTGAATCGTGCAAAATCCCGCTGCAGATCCTTCAGCCAGATCTGGGCCGACAGGATGTGCCGGTTATCGCTGCCGGCGGCCGCGAGCAGCGCATCAATTTTTTCCAGCACCTCCCGGGTCTGCAGTTCGATATCATCCGCACCGCTGACGGGCGTCTGTCCGGATAAAAAGAGCAGATTGCCGTACTCGACGCTGGCCGAGAGCCGGGGCTGGGGATTATTACGTTTTATCGTCATGCGGTCTGTTTCCATGTTAGTCCATCCAGTGAGATTGCGGGCGTGGTCCGGTCAATCAGCGCGCCGAGCACGGCCGCGCTGCCTGCGGCTAACGTAAAGCCCAGGCTGCCCTGGCCGATATTCATCCACAGATTAGGGCAGGTTGCCCGACCGAGCAGCGGCGGGCCTGCGGGGGTGGACGGGCGCATGCCGGTCCAGCAGATGGCGCTGTCTACGCCTTCCAGTTCAGGAAAACTCTGCTGCACGATCTGCTTTAGCGCCTGCAGCCGCGCCGGGCGCAGGTCGTCTCCGTCGTAGCCAATGTCAACCATGGCCGCGATGCGCAGCCGATCGGCCAGGCGCGCGTAGACCACCTTATGGGCGTAGTCGGTGACGCTGACGTCGGGGGCAATACCCGGCGTCGCAGGGTAGGGCAGCGTCAGGCTGTAGCCCTTTAGCGCGCAGAGCGAAACCCGTACGCCGGCCTGCGCCAGCAGCGCGCTACTGCCGTTGCCCGCGGCTACGACAAACTCATCGCCCGCTATTTCGCCCTGCCGGCAGCTGACGGCCGCGATGCGCCCGCCGCGCGTGCGAAAACCGGTGACTTCACAGCCCGGCGTGAAGGTAAAGTCCGCGCTGGCGCTGAGCCTGGCAAACAGCGCATCGCAGAATTTCTCGCAGTCGGCGGTTTCGTCCCCCGGCGAGTAGATCCCGCCCCGGAGGTCCGGGTGGATATGCTTGAGAGCGGGTTCCAGTTCGAGGCAGGCGTCGGCATCGAGGCTCTGCTGATAGCGGGGATCGATGCCCCGCGCCGCTTTGACAAAATCGGCCTCGCGGCGATGAACAATCAGCTTGCCCGAGCGGCGCCAGGCAAAATCAGCCAGACCATCCTGCTCGCGCCAGTTTTCCATAATCTGCTTGCTGAGCAGAGAAAGGCGGAGAATATGGCTGCCGTTGAGCTTATTGGTTCGGCTGTTGCAGGCGCGCAAAAAAAGCCATAGCCAGCGCCACTGCGCCACCGACATTTGCAGATGCATATTGAGCGGTGAGTCGGCCTTGCCCATCCACTTGAGACCCTGAAGCGGAACCCCTTTGTCGGCCAGCGGCGCAACATAGCGATAGCTGAGCTGTCCGCCGTTAGCATAGCTGGTGGCTTGTCCGGGGGCGGTATTACGCTCCAGGAGCTGGACCCGGTGGCCGCGTTTAATCATGGTCCAGGCCGTCGCCAGCCCAATGACGCCGCCGCCGACGATAACAATATGCTTTTTCATTTTTTGAAAGGTCCACTGCTGATAGTTGCAATGGAACTATGTCAAAGCATTTACCCGCAGGGCGCAATTGACTTTTTATTTTCGGGGTATAACTCAGAGTTAATGGCAGCGATCTGCTGACGCAGCGTCTGGCAGAGAAAATCAACGAACTTTTGTGCCACCGGGCTGAGGGAGATATCGCCGCGGCGCAGCAGGCAGAGCGTGACTTTAACCGCGGGCGTCAGCGGATGGATCATTTGCGGCGGCAGGTTACTACGGGCAGAAAAAATATCGGTAATGCTGCATCCCATGCCGCGCTTAACGAATTCCGTCGCCATGTAGTAGGTCTGGACATTAAGCCGGGTCATTGAAAAATGCCGGTATTGGGCAATGGCGCTGGAGAGCGAATGGTTGCCGGGGGAGATCCAGCGGCGCTGATCGATCTCTTCAATATTCACGCTGCCCTGGCGATAGTCGCGGTCAATATACACCAGCGGAACGTCGGCAATAGGGTGAGAGAGGATGTCGCCCTGTTCACAGGGCTGCAGCGTGAGAGCAAGATCGATCTCAAGCAGAGCGAGTTTTTTGATCAGCATCTCAGTGTGTTCCGTACTCAGCGTCATCACCAGGTTGGCATTCTGCTGATAAAAATCGGTAACGATCCCGGGCACCAGGCTCAGGCCGAGGCTGGGCAGGCAGCCAAGGGCTACCCGGACTATCTGCTGTATGCCGGGCTGCCCATGAGCGCCGTCACGCTGCTGACGGGCTGGTTTATGGCGGGACGTATTCAGAAAATGACCGCGGGCAAAATGCAGTATCACGCGGCGGCTTGCGCTCAGCCGCGCGAGGACGAGAATCCCGGAGAATCGCGCCGGCGCAGGCTCAGCGCGCTGGCCTTTGCCGCGACAATTATCGTGATGGCAATCGTCGGCGTGATCATCAAAGCCGGATTCAGCTTTGCCATTATCGTCATGCTGCTGGTGGCGCTTATCACCGGCCTGGTAGGCGGCCTGCGCCCGACGCAAATCCTGCAGGCGCTGTATAAGGGATGCGGGCGGCTGGTGTGGATGTTTATCCTCTACTGGCTCTACAATCCGATCCTCGAGCTGATGGACGGCCTGCATGCCTACCAGGGGCTGCTGGACTACACCCGGCCTTTGCTGGAGGGTATTTCACCCGCATGGCTGTGCTTTAGCATTTTTGCTTTCAATATTATTGGTCACGTGCCCGGCGCTGCCGTCGCCCAGATGACCTTCACCCATAAGATATTCGGTCCGATGCTGATGGCCGCCGGCGTACCGCCGCAGGGGCTGACGGCGGTACTGCTGGCATCCTCCCAGGTAGACTGGTTTGGCCCTTTTCCCTCTTCGGATATGTTCGGACAGATGGGGCTGGCGCAGTCTACGCAGCTTAAATATATGCTCTACAGCGGCTGGGCGATCGTTATCGCGAATATCGTTCTTTTCGCCGTGCTGTTTCATCTGCTGATGTCACTCTGAGAAGAAATAATAAGCGGATCGCGGGCAGAACATTGGCTTACCGCGATTCGCGCGGCAGTTTTGCTTTTAACCCCGGACCTCTCGCCGTAAAATCAGGGTTTTCCCGGCGCGAAGGTAATCGCATTTGAACTTTGCTAAACGTCAGCATCGTCACGACCGACGGTGGCTCAGTATTTTAACGCTGCTGCTGGCGGCCGCGGTTATCCTCAGCCTCTGCGCCGGCGAGCAGTGGATCTTCCCCTCCGCCTGGAAAACGCCCCTCGCTGACCTGTTCGTCTGGCAAATCCGCCTGCCGCGCACGCTGGCGGTGGTGCTGGTGGGGGCATCGCTGGCGATAAGCGGCGCCGTTATGCAGGCGCTGTTTGAAAATCCGCTGGCGGAGCCGGGGCTGCTCGGCGTTTCGAACGGCGCAGGGCTGGGCCTGGTGGCGTCGGTGCTGCTGGGGCATAGCCTGCTTCCGGGCTGGGCGCTGAGCCTGTGTGCCATCGTCGGGGCACTGGTCATCACCTTTATTCTGCTGCGCTTCACCCGCCGCCATCTCTCAACCAGTCGCCTGCTGCTCGCGGGCGTCGCGCTGGGCATTATCTGCAGCGCGGCGATGACCTGGGCGGTCTATTTCTCAACCTCGGTGGATTTACGCCAGCTGATGTACTGGATGATGGGCGGCTTTGGCGGCGTTGACTGGCAGCAGGGGTGGCTGATGCTGGCGCTGTTGCCGGCCATTATCTGGATCTGCCTGCAGTCCGGACCGCTTAATCTGCTGGCGCTGGGGGAGGTTTCTGCACGTCAACTGGGGCTGCCGCTGTGGCTGTGGCGGCGGGTGCTGGTGCTGATTATTGGCTGGCTGGTCGGCGTGAGCGTGGCCCTCGCCGGGGCCATCGGATTTATCGGGCTGGTCGTGCCGCATATGCTGCGCCTGAGCGGCCTGACCGACCACCGGGCTTTGCTGCCCGCCTGTGCGCTGGCGGGCGGGGGCGTGCTGCTGCTGGCGGATATCCTTGCGCGGATGGTGCTCTCTGCGGCGGAACTGCCCGTCGGCGTGGTGACCGCAACGCTGGGGGCCCCGGTATTTATCTGGCTACTGCTGAAGCAGGGAAAGTAAAACGACCGGTGAGATCATTTTTTTTTGCGGAAAGCGAAAGGCTGACGGCGCTTTTCAAGTATAAAAGAGACCAGGTAATAAATGGAGACCACCAGCAGCACAATAGCGACGCATAGCATGATTATGTTCATCATAAGTAAATCCTCGAAACCAAAATTATAGTGCTGTTCAATCCATTCATGACTGCAGAGTGATTATCGTTTGCATTATAATCATCAGACCGTACAAATTTTTATACGCTCCGTGCTGTCGCTTGCCCGCAGTAATCTCTGGCGGGAAGCTGATGCTCCATGCATGATATATAGCATACGGTTATGAACACTGCGTGGCTCTGAGAAAGCGCCTATTCTGATGCTGCCGCCGCGCAAATGCCGGATTACCCTGACCACACAAGAGGAAGCTATGCCAAACTCGATCCTGAACACCCGCGTCACCACCATTGACGGCAAGGAAACCAGCCTGGAAGCGTTTAAGGGCGATGTGCTGCTGATTGTTAATGTGGCCTCTCAGTGCGGCCTTACTCCTCAGTATGAGCAGCTGGAGAATATTCAGCAAGCCTGGGAGGCGCAGGGCTTTCGCGTGCTCGGCTTTCCCTGCAACCAGTTCCTCGGCCAGGAGCCGGGCAGCGATGAGGAGATTAAAACCTTCTGCAGCACTACCTACGGCGTGACTTTTCCTATGTTCAGCAAGATTGAGGTCAACGGCGAACAGCGCCATCCGCTCTATCGCAAGCTGATTGCCGCGGCGCCGGTGGCGGTTGCCCCCGAAGGTAGCGGCTTTTACGAGCGAATGGCCAGCAAAGGCCGGGCGCCGAAAGCGCCGGGCGATATTTTGTGGAATTTTGAGAAGTTCCTCATCGGCCGCGACGGCGAAGTGGTCCAGCGCTTTTCCCCCGACATGACGCCGGAAGATCCTATCGTAATGGAGGCCATTAAACTGGCGCTGGCGAAATAAGATGCCGCTGATGCAGCTGCAGGGCGTTGCACAGGCGCGGCGCCTGCGGCCCATTGACGCAGCCGTCGATCCGGGGGAAACGCTCCATTTAGTCGGCCCTAACGGCGCGGGCAAAAGTACGCTGCTCAACCGGCTGGCGGGGATGAGCCGCGGGGAAGGGCGTATCCTGTTCAACGGCAGGCCGCTCGATGAGTGGCCCGCGGCGGCGCTTGCCCGCCGCCGTGCGTGGCTGTGCCAGCAGCAGATGCCGCCTTTTGCAATGCCCGTCTGGCACTATCTGGCGCTGCACCAGCCCGCCGCCGTTCCGGACGCCTTAATGCAGGAGGTCTGCGGCGCGCTGGCGCTGAGTGATAAGCTCGGGCGGCCGACCGACCAGCTCTCCGGCGGCGAATGGCAGCGGGTGCGGCTGGCGGCGGTGGTGCTGCAGATCCATCCGCAAATTAATCCCGAGGGTCAGCTTCTGCTGCTCGATGAGCCGATGAACAGTCTGGATGTCGCCCAGCAGAGCGCGCTTGATGGCCTGCTGGCCGGATTGAGCGCGGCAGGGATCGCCATCGTGACCAGCAGCCACGATCTGAATCACAGCCTGCGGTATGCAGAACAGGTCTGGCTGATGCGCGACGGCAGACTACTTGCTGGCGGCAAAACCCGCGACGTCCTCACGGCGGATAATCTGACGGCGGCGTACCGGATGCCGTTTCAGTTTTTGCAGGCCGGCGATCGCCGGTTTATCGTCGCCGCCGGGAGCCCGGGAGAGAGCTTGCAACCGCCCGCGCACTCGGGCTAAATTGTCGGGAAATTAAAAATTCAGAGGATTCGCCAGGATATGCGTTTCTTACTTATTTTAGTGACGGCGCTGGTTTTAGCAGGGTGCAGCAGCCACCGGGCGCCGCCGCCAAACCCGCGTCTGTCGGACTCGATAACCGTCATTGCCAACCTTAACGACCAACTGGCGAACTGGCGCGGGACGCCCTATCGCTACGGCGGTACCAGCCGGCGCGGCCTCGACTGCTCGGCGTTTGTAATGATGACCTTCCGCGATAAATTTGACCTTCAGCTGCCGCGCGAAACGCGCCAGCAGGCAAAAATAGGTACGGAGATCGACAAAGAGCAGCTGCTCCCCGGTGACCTGGTGTTCTTTAAAACCGGCTCCGGCGACAGCGGGCTGCACGTAGGGATCTACGATACCGACGACCAGTTTATTCACGCCTCCACCAGCCGCGGCGTGACCCGCTCCTCGCTCAATAACGTCTACTGGCGAAAAAACTTCTGGCAGGCGCGCCGCATCTGACGGCTCGCCGTTAAGCCGAAACCTTCGACACCCGCCCTTATCCATACAGACTGCAAGGATTGTGCGGGGCTGTGCCTATGGATTACACTAATTACGTAGCGCGCCACCGCATTTTCGTGCCCGGGCCAACAGTATGAGAGCCTCTTTTTGAAAGATATTTGTGTTATTCCGCATAAGGCGGCGCGCTGGCGGTCTTTCCAGACCGTGAACCGGGAGCATCTGCCATGATTGTGTCTCTGGACAACGCGCGTCGTGGGCGGCTGCTTCTGCAGCCGGTCAGAGACAGCAGGATGGCGCTCATCGGGCTGGAAATTATTCACCTTGCCCCGGATGCCCGCTCCGTCAACGATGTTAGCCTTTTTACCGACAAGCTGGCGCTGCTTGCGCAAAGCGAACTTTTTTTTATCCGACGCGAACTGACTGCCTGGATCGCCATTACTCCGGCAATCGCCGCCGCGCTTAATACCGACGCGGCGCTGCTGGCCAGCGCCAGGCGGTTCCCCTTTCTGGCGCTGTTGGTCAGCGAAGACTTTTCTGACCCGGCGCTGCTTGAGGGGCTCAGGCAGCACTTCCCGCTGGTGCTGGCCAACTTTGGCGCCGGCGACGCTGCCCCCGGTTTCGCCTTTTCAGGCCTGTTCAGCGCCGTCTTTTTTGATGCGGCCTTTATTCACCGCCAGATCTCCCGCGCCTCATTTACACCCTTTATGCGCGCGCTGATGGCGCAGATGGCCCCGGCGTTTTGCGCCGTGATGGCGGCGGGCGTGGACGATCGGTTTACCCTTGAACGGCTGATGCCCTGGGGGCTGTACGCCATGAAAGGCACCCTCTGGCCTGCGGTAGAGGTCGGGCACCTGACGCAGCTGGTTCAGGAATAACCCTTCGCTTCGCCGGTATTTATCCCGGCCGCCGCAGACTACACTGTTGGCAGGAGGAACCATGACCCTGTCTTTTACCCACCATTGGCGCGATGAGCTGCCGGATTTTTATACTGAACTGTCGCCAACGCCGCTGGATAATGCCCGGCTGGTGTGGCACAACGCGCCGCTGGCGCAGGCGCTGGATCTTCCGGCCGGGCTTTTCGCCGTTGAGAAGGGGGCGGGCGTCTGGGGCGGCGAGTCGCTGCTGCCCGGTATGCGCCCGCTGGCGCAGGTTTACAGCGGCCACCAGTTCGGCGTCTGGGCCGGGCAGCTCGGCGACGGCCGCGGCATCTTGCTCGGCGAACAGCAGCTGGCGGACGGCCGACGTTTTGACTGGCACCTCAAAGGCGCGGGGCTGACGCCCTATTCGCGCATGGGCGACGGCCGGGCGGTGCTGCGTTCGACCCTGCGCGAAAGCCTGGCCTCGGAGGCGATGCACGCTCTCGGCATCCCGACCTCCCGCGCGCTGTCGGTTGTCACCAGCGATACGCCGGTTTACCGCGAGCGCGCCGAGCAGGGCGCAATGCTGATGCGCATTGCCGAAAGCCATCTGCGCTTCGGCCACTTCGAGCACTTTTACTATCGCCGGCAGCCGGAGAAGGTGCAGCTGCTGGCGGATTACGCCATTCGCCACCACTGGCCGCATCTGGCAGAGGATAGCGATAAATACCTGATTTGGTTTCGTGACGTTGTCACGCGAACCGCGCGGCTTATCGCCCGCTGGCAGACCGTCGGCTTCGCCCACGGCGTGATGAACACCGACAACATGTCGCTTCTCGGCCTGACGCTCGACTACGGCCCCTTCGGCTTTCTCGACGACTGGCAGCCGGATTTTATCTGCAATCACTCCGACTATCAGGGGCGATACAGCTTTGATAACCAGCCGGCGGTGGCGCTGTGGAACCTGCAGCGCCTGGCCCAGACGCTATCGCCATTTATTCGCGCAGAAGATCTCAACCGCGCGCTCGACGACTACCAGCCTGCGCTGCTCACCGAATACGGGCAGCGCATGCGCCGCAAGCTGGGCCTGTTCAGCGAAGAGAAGGGCGATAACGACCTGCTCAACGGCCTGCTAGAGCTGATGGCGCGCGAAGGCAGCGATTTTACCCGCACTTTCCGCTCGCTGAGCCTGACCGAACAGCACAGCGCGGCCTCGCCGCTGCGGGATGAGTTTATCGACCGCGACGCCTTCGACCGCTGGTTTAGCGATTACCGCAGCAGGCTGCAGCGCGAGGAGGTAAGCGACGACGCGCGCCGTCAGAGTATGCAGGAGAATAACCCGGCGATGGTCCTGCGTAACTGGCTGGCGCAGCGGGCCATCGAGCAGGCGGAGAGCGGCGACTTCGCGGAGTTTGCCCGCCTGCACCAGGCGCTGCGCACGCCGTTCGCCGACCGCGACGATGACTACGTTGCCCGCCCCCCTGAGTGGGGCAAGCGGCTGGAGGTGAGCTGCTCCAGTTAGCGAAAAACGCCATAAACCCTCGCCCGATGCGGGCGGGGATATAAGGCGAAAAGCCCGCAGGGCTTTAAAGATCAATCCGGCGTTGACTGACTCTGAACGTAGGCTCTGAGCGTTTCAATCGTTGCCCCTCCGGTGCTGCATACAAAGTACGATCTCGACCACAAAAGCCCCGTTTTACTCTGCATACGTAAATGCGCGTTCTGCTGGCGTAGCAAACGTGATGATACCAATTTTAAATTATTGACCATCACACTGACCGCCAGTTTTGGCGGGTAGGCAACCAGCAGGTGTACATGGTCTGACTCCCCGTCCATCTCAATAATTTTGCATTCAAGCTTTGCCGCAGCGGAGCCAAATGCGTCACGCAACTGAGCGATCATCTGACCGTCGAATAGTTTGCGTCGATACTTTGTCGTAAAAATAAGGTGCTCAACCAGCTTACTGACACTGTGTCGTTTTCGGAGAAATCCCGCCAGTGAATCATCATGATTACTCAATTGATATATTCACCTAAAGTATTAAAATAAAAAAATTATATCAATGAGCGCTGATTATGTTAAGAGCTACAAAAGTACGCATATATCCGACTCCTGAACAGGCTGAATTTCTCAACGCCCAGTTCGGTGCGGTGCGTTTTGCGTATAACAAAGCTCTGCATATCAAGAAACATTCTTACCAGCGGCACCGCGTAAATTTAAACCCGCGTAAAGACCTCAAACCACTGCTTGCTGTGGCGAAGAAATCCCGCAGGTATGGATGGCTTAAAGAATATGATTCTATTGCGTTGCAGCAGGCGGTGATTAACCTCGATGTGGCTTTTTCTAACTTTTTCAATCCGAAACTGAAAGCAGGTAAACCTGCCTTTAAAAGTAAACACGGCAGACAATCGAGCTATCATTGTGTTGGCATAAAAGTCCTTGATGGTGCGATAAAAATACCGAAAATCTCGCCGATTGAAGCGTGTTTACATCGTGAAATTACGGGAACGCTGAAAAGTATCACGCTGAGCCGCAGCGCAACCGGGAAATACTACGCGTCGTTACTCTGTGACGACGGGATGGAAGCGCCGGCGAAGCCCGCACTGATATCAAATGTGACAGGGCTGGATATGGGGCTGGCGCATTTTGTCATCAAATCGGACGGCAATAAAATTGCCAGTCCCCGCCACCTAATCAATGCAAGTCGCAACCTGCGCCGCAAGC
>NZ_BCZS01000042.1 GCF_001598855.1 Pluralibacter gergoviae ATCC 33028 = NBRC 105706
CTACTCCCCTGGCGCGTAGCACTGCCAACTGAATAACACATCCCCGTCAATACGGTTCTCGCTGCACGCTTACCCAGAAAACGCCAGCAACTGAGCAGAAATGAACAGGGAAGACACGCTGTGCGGGCGTCAAAATTAAGTTAACTGGCAGACACCAGGGCGGGATCACATCAAAATGGGCCAGAATAGGGGACAGGACTCGTCAAAGTCATAAAAACGATGAAGGGTACAGGGTTTTTAAACACGCGCTCAGAAAGCGGCTCAGCGCGTTTCAGGGCAATACGGGTTCGATGCCCGTATAGCCCTGCAGGCGGCAACCACCGCGTCAGCCTTCAGCCCCGGCCAGATAGCGGCTTAGCCCCTCACGGGAAGCCAGCACCGATGCTCTGAACTGCGGTTCGCCGTCACCCAGCGCCTTCAGCTTCTCCACGATATTGATCATCGGCACAGCTGTGCGCTGCTTATAACTCTCGATGTCAGCAGCATATTTCAGTAATGCCGTATCACTCGCCTCTTCAGCTGGCAGATAAGCACGCAACCACAGCGCATCTGCGAACGGGTCTATCAGCTTTTGCAACGCTTCAGCTGTTGCTTCAAGCGCCCGCCGGTCAGTTTTAATGGTGCCAGTCTCCGGATCAACACACTTCCCTTCCCAGCACTCAGGTACAAACGACTCCCGATAATGAAAACCGTTGTCACCGTTTTCCGCACAGGCCAGAAGGTTCTCGATGCTTTCAGGTGTTCTGTGCCGTAACATCCTGGCCGTTGCCATACCGATCGCATTTATCATGATGCCATGCAGTCCCAGCGCCTCCTGACGGTACTCCGCAGCGATATCATCCTGGGCAATATCATTCCAGCGCATCGCCTGTGCCCAGGCAGTCCAGAGCTTTTCTGCCATATCACGCTGTTGCGTCGAGGGAATGCTGTTGGCCCGCAGGTTGAGCATTTTTTTCGTCGCATCGTTCAGTGCTTTAAAGCTGATCAGCCGTGAGCTTTTCGCCGGGACCACGTTGTGTTCAAAATCCACTGTGCCCGCCAGCCCGGTGACGGTTCGGGCCAGATGCATTGCCAGCTGGTTGACCGGATCATTGTTGTTATATGCCATACTGATCGCCGCTGCCGGTTTGCTCGCGTTGTTATTAATATCAGCGAAAAACTGCTGGCGTAACTCAAGTGGCAGGCCAACGGTAAGCAACAAGCTGATCGTATCTTCCGTATTGGAATAATCGCGTACAAATTCAAAAATACCCAGCGCACGGTGCTGGCCATCGAATAATTTTAAATCAGCGTCCATCGGAATTTTAAGAATCCCCACTGCCGGCGAGAGTTCGCTGGGAAGGAATTCAACATGACTATCAATATTTCCGGTAATTGACGGCAAAATATAGGGAGCTCGTTTTGATGTTGCGCCGGCAACATAATTCCGTATTTTTTTGGCCCGCGTTTTGTTCGCTTCTCGCTGGCTGCGATCCATAACATCGCCATCATTGTCCATTGCAAGAATACGACGTAACACGACCATAGGAACCGTCAGCATGTATTGTTCTATGCCGCCCTGTATTCCGCGTGTGGCCGGGACTCTGAAAAAATAGTTATCAGTATTCATAATATTTCCTTCGTATATCCGATACGTTCAGGAAGCACGTTTGCGCGTCGGTGTTTTGCGCTGCTATTTCCAGATCGGCGGTAAGCCGGCATCGATGCAAAGGACGCACCAGACGGAATACGCGATGTCACTTTCTCCGTTCACCCAGCGGCGCACCGTTCTGCCGTTCACGCCGACATGTCGCGCCAGCCCCTCCTGACTCAGGTTGAGCACATTTTCCAGCAGATAGCGGAGTTCATCCCCCGTCGGCGGGGTCCATTTATCAGCGGGACGGAAACAGCTTTCGCGGATCGCGCCCACGTTAAGCGGCACGGTATATTTATTGCCCATAGCAAGCCTCCAGAGCCGGCCGCACCACTGTGCGGCCGCGGTTATCAAATCAGACCATGTTCAGCAAAAGAGTAAATATCGCTGCCGCCCACAATCAGGTGATCGAGGACTTTGACATCAACCATCCCCAGCACCTGCGCCAGACGCTCGGTGATCAGCTTGTCAGCCTGGCTGGGTGTAGTGTTAGCGGAAGGATGGTTATGCGCCAGTACCACGGCGGCGGCATTATGATGCAGGGCGCGTTGCAGGACGATACGCGGATGAACGGTGACGCTGCTGATAGTTCCCTTAAACAGTTCTTCAAACGCAATCACGCCGTTGTGGCAGTTAAGAAAGAACGCGCAGAATGATTCGCGTGGTTCTGCAGCAAGACGAAACCGCAGTAAGGAACGCGCGGCGTCGGCGCCGGTGATAAAATCCGTTGTGGTAATTTTACCGGCAATAATGGCGTCCGCCTGGCGGATAATGTTGAGTTCTTCTGCTGAAAATTTCATATATTTCCCTCGTTAGGGGACCTGAGCACCATGCCCGGCCACAAATATATAATAGGACATTTTGTCCTAGATGTAAACACAGTGATATATAAAAAAGCCCGATTTAACGGGCTTTTATGGTTTATTTCTGTCCCCCTGCAATAACTTCCAGTTCCGTCTCTGAAAGCATAATTTTCAGGCAGGGTTTGGTACGGCTGAGAAGTTCAATCGACCTCGGATCGAGCTCCAGGGATTCGCAAAAATCATCTCCGCCACAGGCATCACGCATCCGGTCCCAGAGCTCGTCAAAATCCGTTGTATCCGGATTAAAACCATTGGCGTAACAGACATTGTGCATCCCATTACTGTTTTTCTCACCTTTCGCCGCCATCACATACACGCCATGATCTTTGACAAAAAGAAGCGGGCAATTAAAACGCTTAACTTCAGCAATAACGACGTTGAGCATAGGATCAGTAAAAACAAGTTCTGATTGCATGGTCATAGTGTATTGACTCCCTGAAAGCTATTTGTTGACCGCAGCGGCGGTGAGAATGTCAGAAAGCGACCCCAGCAGATATAATTCGGTGAGCTCGCCTGTTTCATTCAGAAGAAATAGCCCTGCAGGTCGGCCATTATGAAAAATAATGGCTTCATGCGATTGATGTAATTCACACTGACACAGCGAGAAATAAATAAGTGACCATTCAGGGGAAATAACGGTTTTATTGCCATGTTCCCGGATATAGCGGGCAACATCAGCCTGTTGCTGAGAATTGAGAGCAGTCATAAGGTGACTCCTGCGCCGGTCGGGGCGCTACCGTCGAAAGACCGGATTGCCTTTCGATGTAATTATTATACGTCTAACGAGCCATATAAATCAAGTTAATTTTGTTATTTCCCTGGTTTAAGGAGACTCTTTCCCCTGTAAATTTTGCATCACAAGCGCACCGTTCGGGCGCTGCAGGCGAATAATATCGTTCTGGCGAGCGTCTTTTTCCCGGATGATCCGCCAGGTTTCGGTGACGGCGCCGGCTGGCTGATACAGTCTGACCTTCACCTCGGAACGCTCTGCAGACAGCACAATGCAGCCTTTCTCATCTTGTGCAGCTGCGTGCCGGGCTTCATCTTTTTCCCGCGGGCAGTCATCAAATCCTGATATTCGGACCGGGTGGCCATCGATATCAACCTGATAGCCGGGCGAAATCACGGGTACGGGCTGTGGCACATTCGGGAAATAATCAGCCAGATCACACCCTGTCAGGGCTACGGGCACAAGGCAGGCATACAGCATTAACATTCGGCGTGTGGTGATCATAAAGGGTCCTCTCTGGTCGCCGCAGGCCTTATTTCGCCTTCTCAACCAGCTGCAGTGACGGATGCTCACCGGCCAGAAGTAACAGGAAATTGAATTCCCCGGTCTTGAGCTTTACGCCGCGCTGAGCAGCCTTTTCTTTGGTCTGCCATGACGCCGGTTTATAGCCAAACAGCGCTGCAATTTCAGCGTGCTTCAGCCCCAGCGCCAGACGCAGGCGGCGAACGTCTTCGGCCGTGGCGGGATCTTTGACCATATCATCCGGACTGAATGCCCTGTTCAGGCGGTAATCAGGATGCACGCCGGCGATCAGCATCAGCATGTTATATTCGCCTGGGCGAAGACTGGTCTTGTTGTACTGGCTGAGATCGTCGCTGATAGCTTCCTTACGCTGCCAGGCGCGCAGTTCGTACCCCATGACAGCCCCTAATGCGGTTTCAGTCATGCCCATTTTTTCCCGGAGCGTCTTCACTGTTTCCGGCTGCGGAACGACGCTAACCATCTTAATCATTACCCTTCTCCCAGAAGTCTGAATTCAGAAAAATTTTCACCTGGCGCGTGCGGGGATAGTCCTGGTGCTTCAGCCCCTCCCGCGTGTCAGACAGGTACTGCGTTTCCTGCTGCACCTTGTTGATTTTGCCATTCCATTTGCGGGCCAGCGCCCGGTAACTCCCGTTCTCCAGCTGATAAACTTCAAACGTATACTTGTTCGGACCGCTCCAGCCTTCGTTGTAATAGACCTGTTTCATAGGATCTGCCTGATCGATGCGCCCCGTAAACATGACATCCCGGCTGCATTGCCTGAACCAGTAACCGCGGGGCATAGCCGGTGGCCGGTCGCTTATTTCCCGTCTGGATAGCGTGCCGAAAGGCTGTGAGCGCAGGTGACAACCTGATCTCAGGTCAATCTGGCATGGCGTGTTGTGCAGGGACCAGCGCCGCTGCCGCAGGCAATGGCTCAGGGTGATCACAGGTACGACACGGGAAACGAACAGGGGGAATGATTGCATGGTTTTACTCCTTCGCCAGTCGGGGCGCTACCGAAAAATGAGCCTTGATAATACGACGAATGAGCCATATAAATCAAGTTAAAAATCAGGCGGCAGAGTTTCTGCCGCTGCTGTAGGTCAGTACCGTGGGGCCACGTCCTTTCCTTCGCCCCATAAACGGGAAAACTCGTTCACGTAGGCTTCAGTTACTGCAGGCGCGCCGCTGATCAGCACCACATTTTCCGCATTACGACTGTCTGCACTGGCGCTGAAGTTAAACGATCCGGTCAAGACGGCGCGGCGGTCAAAGACCATGAATTTATCATGCATGGCCTCGTAGTTATCGTTGATCCGCACCGCCACGCGGTTATTGGCCAGAAAGTTCACTTCGGTGTACCGGTTGTCGTTCGCTTTGCGATCGGCCACCACCACCACCGATACGCCCCGTTTTTTTGCGGCACGCAACGCGCCGGCAACAGGACGACTGGTCAGGCTGTACGCGGCAACCAGAATCTCATGCTGCGCGTGGTCGATTGAATCCAGAACCAGATTTAATGCGGTCCCGCCGGGTGAAAACCCGGTTTTCACTTCAGTCGCAGTTTGCGCCTGAACATTGCCGGCCGCTGTTACCGGGTTTGCTGCCACGGCGCCGGCGATGAGGGTCAGGGTTAACAGCACATATTTTTTCACGCTGCCCCCTTAATCATCATCCGGGAACAGATGCTGGACGTTCTTACGGGTTTCTTCCAGATTCTTATCCTCCGGTGCTGCCGGTTCGGGAGCCACGGCGGGACTGTTTTCCGGCGCAGCGCCGCCTGCCGGCGACACCGTATTGCTGCCACCGCCGGTGGCCTGCAGAAACGCCTCAACCAGACGCGCCATTTCTCCTGTATCCTGCTGCGGCAGCGTACTGCTGATGATCCGCTGAATATCCTGCATCGAGGTGCTCTCCGTCAGGAATTCAGCGATCAGGAACGGCAGGCGTTCGTCCTGCTTCATCAACGCGGCACCACAGAGCATCATGGCGCGCATCGCGCGGCCACGCTCTTTCTGAGGCAGTTTCTCAAGAAAGCCGTCGGCTACCCGGTCCGCCGCATTGCGCTCCGGGTAGATATAAAACGAGCACTTACGGTTATCAGTCATACTCAGCCCTTCATTGCCACCATACCCAGAACCAGATCGAATTGCGGGTTATCACTGACGAAGAAACGATCGTCACTCACCCCCGTGGCCTGCTTCACTGCGCCGGCGACCAGGCTGGCGCCGCCACCGACAACCATGACGTGCGTGAAGCCGGCAAAGCGGCCAACTGAATCGGTGACACGGTGCGTCAGGGCTTTTTCCCGCTCATGCAGTACCTTCATCACCTGGGCCCGCTGGTCAGCATTCTGGAGGTAACGGGAAAGAAACGTTTCGTCATTTCGCGCCTGGATCAGACGGTCGGCAAAATACGAACTGGTACGGGTGCTCACGCTGGTATCCAGTGCATGTTTTACGGCTTCGGTGATGATGGATACGCCGGTTTTAGGATCGCAATGCGTTTTGGTGAAGCCGGACATTTTGCTGCGAACGTGCGCGATATCCAGCGTGGTTCCACCGATATCCACAATCAGCAGGGAGTCCAGATCGTCCAGATCCTTCAGCACACTGAAGCCTGCAGGGACCGACTCTGGCAGTACGCTGACTTTACGCACGGTAAAGCTCTCACGCCCCTGAACGGCCACCGCGCGCTTCACGTTCGCTTTTTTCCGCTCGATGTTGGCCATATTAGGCTGATCGTTTTCATCCAGGTACTCGCCCAGCGGCAGCGTCACCACAACATCAACCGGCTGCGGTTCAATGCCGGACTGCATCAGGGCATGGTGGATAGCGACGACATTCACATCACTGTACTGATAGCGGGTTTCCGTGGTGCGCACGGCATCCGGGCTCAGCTGGTCAAAGCTGTACTTTTCCCCGTCAATTTCATAGTTGGCGGAAGCCGGCACCGATGAATCTGTCAGCAACGTCATGGACCATTCGGGCTTGAAGCTGTTCGGACTGATCAACGTTTTGACCGCACCATCTTCCATCCATGCCAGTTTGATGTTGGTGGAACCGTCGTCAACAAAAATACGCATTTTGAACCTCACATTATTTAGAAAAAAACCGTAGAAATCAGGAAAAATACAGCTTTCAAATGGATTATTACGCATCCCTGCTGACGTGTAAAGACAAAAAGACGCACCAATATAGAAAAATACAGAAATATAACGAATAAAAATCAACAAAAGACGGTCAGGCCGTCCTCAAAACGGCCTGATATAGAAAGATGAGAGATTATTTTAGATTTATAAGGAAATAACAGGGATGAATACGGATTATTCCGGAAGCGTTAGATGACTGTCTGGCAGGCTGAACCGGACGCCATACTGACGGCCGACATCGAGCGCAAACACGCGCGTGTAGGTTTCTGTAGTTTCCAGCCGGGAATGCCCGGCATAGGCCTGTACAACTTTCAGCGGAACCCCATGCTGGATCAGGTGCATACAGAAGCTGTGACGGAACGTGTGGCAGGTAACAGGGATACTAAAAGTGACAGAGTCACGTTTTGCGAGGTCCAGTGCCTTCCTGATCCAGTTACGCGGCGTGTTATCACTCTGCACCGGCCAGAGCAGCTGCTGTTTACCAATACGCAAGGTGGTCAGAAATTCACGCACCTTCCTGACATATTGAGGATCGGTCAGAGGAACAAGACGGAACACCTCTTCATCCTTGCCCGGCCTGCCGCGGCCACGCTGACGCTGTTTAAGCGTCTTCAGCCGGACAAACGGCCGGGAACCGTCAAGCTGAAAGCTGGCGCCGGTCAGCGCCAGCGCCTCATTAATACGCGCGCCCGTGTTCCAGAGGGTATCGAAAAGGACCTGCTGGCGCAGGTCTGGCACATACCGCAGAAACACCGACACCTCCGGGGCCAGCAGGTATTTGGGTAAATCAGCCTGGCTGGCCATCTCCCGCAGCGCCAGCGCATCGGCATAATCGAAGTAGGCATATGTCACGCGCCCGGTCCCGATGGCGTCGCTACGTGAATTCTGAGAAATTTGCAGGGGGAAAGTGTTCAATTTTTTAAAATCCGCTAATCAGCCGTCAGGCGACTGAATTTTATGAAATTTCTCGCTGAAATCGACCGCTTCCTGCATATCAAACGTCATACTGCGGGTGGAAGCGGTCGAGCTCCAGCTTTTCCCGCCGCCGATCCCGTAGGGAGGTAGCGCCTGTCCGTGTAGCGGCTGGTTGTGTCGGGCGGCAAAAACCAGCTCCCCGACAGGTACTTTTAACATCATAGCAAACATATCCGCGCTGATTCGGCGGCCTTTCAATCCACTCATAACAACCTGTAACTGAATCCTGTACCACGACTTTTGTTGTAAATCTGCTGACCAGACTGACCTTCATCTTCACTGAATACCACCATACGGCGGCCGTTAGTCAGTGAATCCATTTTACGCTGTGCGCCATTATCGTCATAACGCACAGGCAGGCACGCACCTTTATGGCTGTTTTCACTCTCGACGCGGAACACCCTTACCCTGACGGCGTTCTTCCGCACCTGGTCAGGATCTTCACCACTGACCACACCCGTCAGTTTCTGAAGCGTATCTGCCGGACTGCTGTACTCAGCCTGGCTGAGATAGCGGCCGTTCGGGGTTAACCAGAAATCCTGGCTGTCACTGACACGGTAGGTTTCGCCGTGGCTGGCGATGCCTGAGACGTTACAGAAGCGGTCATAATCGGTGGGCTGTCCGGGGAGCATGGCGCACCCTGTCAGCAGCAGTGCCGGCAGGGCGGCGACGTATCCTTTGAATTTCATGTTGTCTCCTGTTCAGGATGAACCATTTCGGCCGGTGGCCGGTATCCCGGATACGGGATAAACGGCGCATCGGTGGCAATAAGGTCTAGCAGCTTCTGGCCACTGACCAGGATCATGCGGCTGTCTCCGCGAATGAGCGATTTGGTGCCTTCGCGCGTTTTGCCGGTATGGCAGAAAAAACCGCGGGCACCGGTGGCGTTCAGCAGGTCGCTGAAGTCACGGACGTGGCCAACGGCAATATAGCTGGTATAGCGTTTGGCCTGGATAAGCCAGGTCTGGCCATCAATCTTCACACGGCCATCAATCCCGCCGTCACCGGTATACCGGCGGTTACGGATCACTTCAAAGCCCCGGCGTTCAAAGCCTTCAAGCAGCAGCTCTTCGAACACAAACGGGTCAATCTTGCGCAGATAGGCAATTTTCTGCCCGAAATGCGGAAACGTATTAATTTTATCGATCACACGTACCGCGCTGGCCTGTTTCCGTTCGTGCCGGCGCCGGCGTCGCCGTGTACCCTGCCAGAGGCCATACAGCAGGATACCCGCAAGGATAAAAGAGCCGACAACATGGATGGACTCATTCATTATCGATCCTCAGCACTTCATACTTCAGCTGCCGCAGCAGCCTGTCTTTGCTCATGGTTTTCAGGGTGGGCCATTCCGCTTTCAGCGTCAGCGCGACGGTGGCAAGTTGTATGGTCCGGGGTACTGTCTCACCGTCCTCATATTTTACCAGGCTGGTACGGCTGATACCGAGCTCAGCCGCGGCGCGTTCCTGGGTCCAGTTCAGGCCTCGTCGCCACAGGATCAAGTCAAAGCCGGTCAATCCGCCGCACTCCCATGCTCAGTGCCGGGCTTCGTGCCGGCGGGTACGGCCTCTTTCCCCTGTGCCTTTTTTTCCGCCGGGGCCGGGTAGGCCGAGGCCAGTTGTGCCCGGAAATCACGCCACGCTGACAGCCAGAGCGCATCAGATACCTGGTCAGACGACAGATTAAGGACCGCATTGCGGTCACGCCAGTGGCTAAATGTCTGAGCCGGCAGGCCGGCACGCCGGCGCAACTGCTGCTCGTCGAAATAGGCACACTGAACCAGGAGGTGTCTGACGTTCTGCGGGACAACTTCATCCCTGGCCCCTTCCGGCACAGCCAGCATCCCGGCGCTGCATATCCCCTGAATGCCCGCCTCGGTATAAATCTGCTGCAGATTGGTATCATCACCCTGCGCAGCGCCGGCGGTGTGCGCCACAACCAGCATGATGCCGGCAATAAGTGGTTTCTTCATCATACGTACTCAGCTCCTGGCCGAATCCTGGTGGGCTGGCCTGTTATAATCTGCCTGTATTTATAGCCTGAAAATGTTCATATTTGAACATTTTTTATGTATATTAATTCCGCAAATTCGCCATAAACACAACAGGAGACGCGATGGATATCAACTACTACGATGAACATCAGGAAGAATTTGAGGCGGTTAAACTGGCGCTGAAGGGCGAAATGGAGAGGATCTGGGGCTCCATGCTGAAAGAAAGCGGGGATAGCCTGGATGATGAAGCCACGTACCTGAACCTGTTTGAAGAACTGCAGTACACCTTCTCTCCGTCCAGCTTCAGTAAGCTCACCCCGTCGCAGGATCTGGATGAAGATAAAATTGCCGCCTTTGTGGCCAGAACCCGCGGCTATAAGTACGGCATCACGATCAAAGCCCGGCCAGGCCATCTGCAGAAATGGCTGAAAGGCCGAATCCAGCCACTTGAGGACGCGGCTGGCACAAACCTGTGCTGGATCGACACAGCCACCATTGTGCATATCGGTGCCGGTCAGCAGTTCGACGATCAGTATTACCTCACCGTGACCACAAAGACCGGACAGAGCTACCGCGTGAATGATGTCCGTCTGCCAGGTCGTCTTCTGGAAGCCGCACAGGAAACCCTGTTGTTCAGGGCGCTGGATTCAAGCACTGGCGGTAATTTCTGATACGGAGTTGCACCACGTTTATCGGGTACTTATACTGACAGTGATTAACAGATTAATTTTCCGTTTACTCCGACAGAAAGTTAAGTAGTAAAAAGGTCTATAATTAAAAGGCGCCCTTCCTCACCAGTTGGACGCCTTTTGTATATCCTTATTCATTTCATCAAATGTCGGTCCGAGAACTGTCCGCGGCAAGTTTCTGAATTGCACTGATCTCATCCCCGGTCAGATGGTCCCGACTGTCCAGCTGCAGCACGTCTTTGCTCCGTACCTCCCAGAAGTAGGTACGCCGGCTGTCCTTGAGAAAACGATAGACGTTGACCAGCTCGCCCGCGGCACGCTGATCGCCCGCCTGCCAGGCTTTGACGTACAGGGTCGCCGCTCTCCGGGAATCCTGCAGAACGTACTGGCCCGCCTGCAGTACATCGCCGGCACGCATCAGCAACGCCTGATTTTTGCTGTCCACCGGCGCCGACTCTGCCAGTGCAACAAGCCGCTCAGCCGCCTGCCCGGCCTTCTGTGGATCAATATCGCGCGGATACACATCCGGCGTCTTGCTGCCTGGGTCAAACAGGAACACCAGTGCCGGTACGGAACCCTTTTCAACGGCTTTCAGGACCATATCCCGCGTGGCCTCATCCCGCGCCCGACATGCTTTATCCGTGGAAGCAAAATTACCAAACAGAAATGCCCCCAGCGAGTCGCAGTCCCGGCCGTAGTCGCCGGACTGCTGTTCGAACGAGTCCAGCGCCAGAAACGGATCGTCGGCCTTCAGCGCCGCCATGCGGGCGGCTTCAAACTTCAGCGCTTCCTGTTTGTTATCACAGCCCGCCAGGAGCCCGGCGCACAATGGCAGTACAAAAAGAATGCCTCGCATGTTCATGACTCTTCTCCCTGTTCGTTTTCACCTGCCCGGTATGCCCGCTGCCCCTTATAACCCAGCAGGGATTCGCACATCAGGTCAGTGATGCGTGCAATAGCGAGATCCGCATTGTCAGCACGCAGGGAAATCACGGCCGTTTCGCCCCGGTGCGCGGCGTTCCAGAATCCGGGCAGCAGCGTCTGGAACCGGGCCCGGTCATCCCCCTCCGACAGCAGGGCTGCATCCGGCAGCCGTTCGCGGATCACCGCTTCACTGGCCTCGCGCAGGATATCGTCACGACTCCAGATGCACAGCGTTGCCGGTCCGCTGCGCATGAGGATAGTAGCGGCGTCAGCCATACTCAGTGTATCCAGCTTCAGCATCTCCATGCCCGGCCGACGCAGCACAAATCCTATGGGCCTGCGGTACTTGCCCAGCTGCAGCAGATCGTCGTCTGTAAGCAGCTCAAGGCCTCGCTGCAGGACCAGATGAAGCACGTCCGCTTCTTTGACCGGGCGGATCAGGTTTTGCCTGGCATTTGCCCGGACGGTCAGAACTTCAATACGATGCCAGAGCTCGTCATTAATATGCTTGGTGGCCATCGCGTCTACACCTCCGTTTCAAAAACGTGCATAACCAGGTTTACGCTGGCCTGCACCATCTGCACGGTCCCGATAAACCTGGCGCCAGTGAAGGACTCAGCCAGCGGCATTCCCGTGCCGGCCACCAGGAAGCGCCGCGGCTCAGTCGGCGCGTCAGTGTCAACCCGCGCCCAGAGACAGATATCATCGCCCTGCGTGCCCACACTGAGGATCGTCGCGCCGGCGGGCATATCCAGGGTGATTTGTGGTTCAAGTACATATTTCCAGATAGTGTTCATTGTGATCCCGTTATTTACCGGTCAGAGGGTTTGCCGGAGCGCAGCGTATGGCCTGTCGGGGCATGGCCAGCATCGATAGTGAACGGCGCGCCCGGACCGCGAAAAACGTCCGTATCGAGGGCGGCAGGTTCGCCGGCAGCGACCGGCCGGACCATGCCCATATCGTAGCTGTCCGGCAGGTTATCCGGCAGGCAGGCCTGCGTGTAGTCGTCCGCGACCTTCTGCGCCTCTTCCTGCGTGGGGTAACGACCCAGCACGCCGGTGATCTCTTTCTTCAGTCCGAAGCCGTAGCCGCGAACCTTGTACGCTTCATATTCCATCCCGTTCACTCCGTTTGCCGTTGTTTACTGAATAACCACACTCTAATAAATTAGGTTTCATGCGTAAATTATAAATATTTAGATTTAGCACTAAAAGCCAATTGATTGAAGCAACACACTGGTAATAATCACGCTGCGTGACGACCGCACGATTTACCCCGCCGGATGATTCGCCCACTTATCTTTTCACCCTGTGACTTTTACGCCCGTAATCACCGGAAAATACCTTTTCGCCGGCGCCGCTATTGCGGAAAAAACGCAAATACCGAAAAAAACGAAATCAACAGGGAGAGGAAGGCAGGGGAACGGTCGCGCGGCTGCCGGCGCGGACACCATATCTTGTGCCGTTCTCAGCTGACGGAGCCACTACATATAGCGTTATCCACAGAAACGGTGGATAAGTGGCGGCGCTGCGGAGAATACCGCTAAACCGCAACGGTGAAAAAATGTGGTCCCGCGCGCAAAAGTGCGGTACAAATGGCTGTACATTATGTAAAGCCAGATGACTGTACAAAAAGGAAGGAGCATGACCGGGTTGTTTGAACGTAAAAAACGGGCCAAAAACGCCCAGCTGACCGTGCGTCTCGATGAGCAGCTGAAGAAACGCGCCGAACTGCGTCTGGAGGCAATGGGGATGACCGCCACGGAAGCGGTGGAGCAGCTTTACCGCTTCATCGCCGATCACGGCCGGATGCCCGTCACGGAGCGTATCGTCACATTTGACATCCTGTCACAGCGCGGCCGCGCCATCGCCCTCAATCCCGCCGACGCTGTGACCGAAAACTCCCGGCGGTTTCTGCAGTCGCTGGGAGCTGTGGAAGTGGTCTGCTGCGATCCCGCTGCATTTGAACAGGCGGTGCTTGAATATTTCAGCCTGTATGTGCCCGACCAGGCTGCCTGTTTACTGGCCGGTGTACTGAACGTCACGTTCATGGTTAATGCCGCCAGTCGCGTGAAAGAAGACTGGCATGACAGGCTGCTGTCCCTGTTACAGCGCGACTTTGATTTCAGCGAAGAACAGTCAGTGACGTTCATTAACAGCATCGTAGACAGCGAACATGTCGATCCTGCCATCGTCAGTCGAAATAATACGGCCTGGCGGAGCGGAAAAAGCACCGGTTCCGGCGCCGGCGAATCGCCAGAGCCGGGAGCCCCGGAATGAACAGACGCCTCCACCTCATCACCACCTGTACACAGCGCAAGGCGGGCCGCGTGGAGGATACCGTTTTTCCGGGCGACGCTTCCCTTGATGACGCCTTTGACGGCTGGTACAGGCTGATCGCCCAGGCCGCCCGCCGTCCTGGCAGGTTGCAGGAAACGGGAGAGCTTTACCGGGGCGCACACTGGCTGCGTGCCCGCGGTATCGCGGCGCGGTGGCCGGGCATCGAGCTGTGGGCCATGTCGGCCGGTCTGGGGCTGCGCCACCATACCGATCCGGCGGTCGCGTATGAGGCAACGTTTCACGCCATGCCCTTCGCGCCGGCGACCGTCTGGGGCTCACTGACGGCACGGCCCCCGCTGGCGGGCCGCTGCGCCTCCCTGGCTGAGCTGATGCAACGCTGCCCGGACGATCGCTTTGTGATCGCCGGTTCACCCGTGTATATCAGCGCGGCTGAGCAGGATATTCTGGCCGGCGTGCCGGCACTGCATGATGCGGCCGCTCAGCTGATTATCGTGACCTCACAGGGCTATCGTGGTCCGCTGCAGCCGTTTCTGAAAAGAAGCCGCGCGGACATGATGGCGACCCTGAAATCGAACATGACGTGCCTGAATATTGCCTGCGCCGGCGCCCTGATTGACGCCATGATGCAGGCAGACGCCCGGCAGGCGGCGACCATTTAATACAGACAGAGACTGGCGCTACCGTCGCCAGAAGGGGGTTTTACATGTTCAGCATCATTTATCACGCCGGCGCAGCCGTCCTTTTCCTGGTCATGAGCCTGGCGGCCGGCGCCGGCCTCCTGCTTCATGGCCATGAATATACGACAGGTCATTTCTGGAACATGACGGGGCTGTGCATTGTGTCAACTCTCGTCTGGATCTGGGCTGTAGCTCAGGCAAAAGAAGCCTGGTACATTTCACGAAACATCAAAAAAGGACTCTGACCATGAAAGATGAAATTCGCCACGAAAAACCCGTTGAAGTGAATATACAGCTGACACACAGAGAAGCGCAGGCTCTGGCGCAACTGGTTAAGCGTCTGGGATTCAGTGACTGCCGCGGCCTGGCGACGTCAGATATTGAGGCATATCTGATGATGGATGGAATCAACCAGATCATGAAAGCACTGGCTGAAGAGGGCTATGCACCGCGATAAGGGGCCGGGACTATCTGGAATTAGCCGGAAATACGACCCTATCACGCGGGCAGTAAGGAGAGGTTTTAATGTTATACATGGCTTTATGCAGTTTTATGATGATCCTGGCGCTAAGTGAGATGTTCCGCACGATGACGGCGATCGGCAATGGCAGTTTCGCCGGCAACCGCTTCATACCGCTCGCCTTAGTTCTGTTAACGCTGGCGCTGGCATCACCTTTCTTTGCCACATTTTATACGCTGAGCCGGCCTGTTTCGATGGATGCACTCTCCAGGCTGTCCGTTGGTGCGCAGTGGGCAGGTATCGCCGCCGCCATTCTGCTGTGCATCTTGTATGGCTATCGTGCCTGGAAAAACGGCCGTTTCTGGTATACCGGTGCGGCCATTGCCTCAGTGGTGATTGCCGTTATTTTTGCCAACAGCCTGCTTTTCGTGTCCAGGCCCGATGCCGGCATCGTGGCCACTTTTGTGCTGAACAACGATGACAGTAATGACGTGCAGTGCGACCGTTCGGTACTGCTGGTTCATTACAACAAGGGAACCCCTACGGAGTGGCGCTGCCCGACCGGTATCATGTTCATGTCTGATGCGTCAAAACCCTTTCTTCCCTGGCCGGATTATCACGGCGGGCGGAGTCAGCATCTGACGACAGCACTGGATCAGATCACAGACAGCGCCATGCGCCTTGACCTAAGCCAGAAACCATAATTCTCCCGACACCAGGGAAAACAAGCCGCCGATAAGAGCGGCATTTTCTTTTTCGGACTTCTGATTTCCCGTTATGAACACAATATTATTGATGTCTCACATCAATTAGGTTACTTTGTCATTAATTCCTTAATGATGTGACACATGAATAAGATGCAAAGTAAAGCCCCCTCGATGCGGCTCTCCGGTGTGCAAAAAGACGTATTGTTTGTTCTGTATGGTCTGGCAGAACGTCAGCTGGCGGGCCCGTTCCCGGCGATGCAGCTTTTCAGCATCCTCAATAAGGGACGCCTCCAGCCCGTTGCCGATACCAATTTTCGTCGCTCCTGCCATACGCTGAACCGTCACGGCCTGCTCAGCAAATACCGGGATAATCAGTCACTGACGCTCGCGTTTGGGCTGACAGAGGCAGGCCTGGAGATCGCCAGAGAGGTTTATCACAAACGCCTGACGGAGATGGAATAACCATGAAGAATGATGAGCTGGCCACACGACGCGCAGAGGCGATAGCCGGCGATCGGTGCTTCACGAAAGGGCGCCTGCGCGATGAATTCAGAATGAAGCCGGCTCCCGGTGCTGAGCCGGTGAAATGGTACAAAAGCGCCTATGGCGGCAAGTACGCCGTATACCGCATTGCAGACTGTGTTCCGATGCGGGAAAAACGGCCGCCGACCGAGAAGCAGCAGCAGGCCGGCCTGCGTCTTTCCGTCCTGTCCCGGCTTAACAGCACCAGTGGCCGGATGGCACGGCGGGCACACGACTGGCTGAGTCTGGCGCCGCTCTTTCTGGATACCGAAACAACGGGGCTGGGTAATACCGCAGAAGCGCTGGAAATCGGCCTGACCGATGCGGCCGGCCGGGTGATATTTGAAACCCGCCTGAAGCCGACGGTCGCCATCGAGGCGCAGGCCGCCGCCGTGCATGGTATCGATGAGCCGGCACTCAGCGGCGCACCATCCTGGCCAGATGTGGCGCTGCAGCTGCGCCACGCCATCGGGGCCCGGCCAGTGATTATCTTTAACGCCCCCTTTGATACCCGCATTCTGAAACAGACGGCCGCCGCACATGGCGATCCGGCCGACTGGCTGGGAGAACTGACAGTGTATTGCGCGATGGAGCTGGCTGCAGGGTATTTTGGGGCCACCAATCGCTATGGCACCATTTCGCTGGCCAGCGCGGCCAGTCAGGCAGCATTGACCTGGGAAGGGGAGGCACACTCGGCGATCGCCGATGCACGGATGACGGCCGGGGTGGTGAACGCCATTGCCGCATACCATCTGGCATTGCTGCAGGAGCAGGAACGGCTGCAGGCCTGACAGACTGGCCTGCACATCGCTGTTATCGCATAAACGCCGCGGGAATATCCTTCCACTGCGTGGTGTAGGCCGGGGACAACATTTCACGGCGCATGGCATATTCCGGATCAATACCTTCTCCGGCGAAGAAGATCCTTGACCTTCCTTCCCTGTTTATTTTGTCGATGGTGGCCATCAGTTTTTCGCTGCCCGGCCGCACTGCAGCCGGCGAAAACAGATCCAGCTGGGTTTCATATCCCTGCAGATCGCTGAGCATCACGCCGGCTTTTGCATACCGCACGCCCTCACGCCAGATACGCGACAGCCCCAGCTGCGCCGCGGCGATGATGTCGCGGGTATCCTGGCTTGGCACGGGAAGCACTTCCGTAGCCTGGTTACTGTAGGGCACACCGCCGGCGTCATAAGCACTGCTGCGGATAAAGACCGTTACCACCTTCGCCAGGCGGTTTTCCTGGCGCAACTTTTCCCCTGCCCGTGTGGCATATTTGGGGAGCCCGCAGAATTCGGAAAAAATCGTACGCTAAGGTTTTCCGGGCATCCGTAAGGGCCGAAACTTCCCGTCTTCCAGTCTGCGGCTCTGCCGCCAGACGTAATCGCCGGTTAGGTTGATGTGCTCCCAGCCCAGCGGCGACAGGAATTGCAGCAGCTCGCCGTCCACCGGCTTGCCGGCCTCGACCAACCCCTGGGTGGCGCGTTCCAGGTACACCGTGTTCCACAGCACGATAGCCGCCGTCACCAGGTTGAGGCCGCTGGCCCGGTAGCGCTGCTGCTCGAAGCTCCGATCCCTGATTTCCCCAAGGCGGTTGAAGAACACCGCCCTGGCCAGCGAGTTGCGCGCCTCACCTTTGTTCAGGCCGGCATGCACGCGGCGGCGCAGTTCAACACTTTGCAGCCAGTCCAGGATGAACAGCGTGCGCTCGATCCGGCCCAGCTCGCGCAGGGCCACGGCCAGTCCGTTCTGGCGCGGGTAGCTGCCGAGCTTGCGCAGCATCAGCGAGGCGGTGACGGTGCCCTGCTTGATCGAGCTGGCCAGGCGCAGGATGTCGTCCCAGTGGGCACGCACGTGCTTGATGTTCAGGGTGCCGCCGATCAGCGGGCGCAACGTCGGGTAGGCTTGCACGCCCTGCGGCACGTACAGCTTGGTTTCGCCGAGGTCGCGGATGCGCGGCGCGAAGCGGAAGCCTAGCAGGTGCATCAGGGCAAAGACGTGATCGGTGAAGCCGGCCGTGTCGGTGTAGTGCTCCTCGATCCGCAGGTCGGACTCGTGGTACAGCAGGCCGTCGAGCACATAGGTGGAATCGCGGACGCCGACATTCACCACGCGGGTGCTGAACGGCGCGTACTGGTCGGAGATATGGGTATAGAACAGCCGTCCCGGCTCGCTACCGTACTTCGGGTTGACGTGCCCGGTGCTCTCGCCCCGGCCACCCGCGCGGAAGCGCTGGCCATCGGAGGATGAGGTCGTGCCGTCGCCCCAGTGGGCGGCAAAGGCGTGGCGATACTGGTGGTTGACCAGCTCGGCCAAGGCCGCCGAATAGGTTTCGTCGCGGATGTGCCAGGCTTGCAGCCAGGACAGCTTGGCGTAGGTCAGGCCGGGGCTCGACTCGGCCATCTTGGTCAGCCCGAGGTTGATCGCATCACCGAGGATTGCGGACAGCAGCAACGTCCTGTCTTTGGCCTCGGCCCCGTCCTTCAAGTGGGTGAAGTGGCGGCTGAAGCCCGTCCAGTCGTCCACGTCCATCAGCAGTTCGGTGATCTTGATGCGCGGCAGTAACTGGCTGGTTTGGTCGATCAGCGCCTGCGCCCGATCCGGCACCGCCGCATCCAGCGGGGTGATTTTCAGCCCTGACTCGGTGAGGATGGCATCGGGCAGCTCGTTGTCCTTGGCCAGGCAGGTGACGGTGGCCAACTGCTCGTCCAGCAGCTGCAAACGCTCTTCCAGGTACTGGTCGCTGTTCGGGTTGATCGCCAGGGGCAGGGCCTGCTCGCGCTTGAGTGCGGCGAACTTCTCGGCCGGCAGCAGGTAGTCGTCGAAGTCGCGGAACTGCCGCGAGCCCTTGACCCAGATGTCGCCGGAGCGCAGGGCGTTCTTCAGCTCGGACAGGGCGCAGATTTCGTAGAATTTCCGGTCGAGGCCTTCCGGGGTGATCACCAGCGGCTTCCAGCGCGGCTTGATGAAGGCCGTGGGTGCATCGGCCGGCACCTTGCGCAGGTTGTCGGCGTTCATCTCACGCAGGGTCTGCACGGCTGCCAGCACGCCTTGCGCGGCCGGCCCGTGCTGTTCCCCAACTTTTCGCTCGGCGAAGAGTATGAACATGCGCCGCCGGCGACGAATCGCCAAATCTCACCGTATCTCCCGAGCGGACGATTTCGCACCGGTCTGCCCGTCGAAGGGCTTGCGATCGAACGGGGCGACCTTTTCTATGCATGTCCGCGAGCCAGCGTCTTTTATGGCACGGCGCTCGACGCCGACCTTCGGACGCGCGGCGTAAGCACGCTTGTCATGGCCGGGATAAGCACCACCGGCGTTGTTCTTTCAAGCGTCGCCTGGGCTAGTGATGCGGACTACGACGTGCGTTTGGTCCAGGACTGCTGCTACGACCCGGATCGGGATGCCCACGAAGCTCTGTTGCGTTCCGGGTTCGGCGGACGTGTACAGGTCGTGTAATTTTCGGGCCTCGCATGATCGCGGCCATAGCCGCAGGTGGATTGGTGCGAGGCAGGGCCAGTCCAAGTCAGGGTGCGGTCATCGCGGCGCCTGCAACTCTCAAAAACCCATCGCCGTAGCGGAGGTCTTGTAATCGCATGTCATTACGCACGCCCGATTTATTGTTCACAGCGATAGCACCTGCCATTTGGGGCAGCACCTACATTGTCACCACCCAATACCTGCCGAACTTCTCACCGATGACGGTCGCGATGCTGCGGGCGTTGCCGGCGGGTTTATTGCTCGTGATGATCGTCCGACAGATTCCAACGGGAATCTGGTGGATGCGCATCTTCATCCTCGGCGCACTTAATATTTCGCTATTCTGGAGCTTGTTGTTTATTTCGGTCTACCGCCTGCCGGGCGGGGTCGCGGCGACGGTAGGCGCTGTGCAGCCGCTGATGGTCGTGTTCATCTCTGCCGCTCTGCTAGGTAGCCCGATACGATTGATGGCGGTCCTGGGGGCTATTTGCGGAACTGCGGGCGTGGCGCTGTTGGTGTTGACACCAAACGCAGCGCTAGATCCTGTCGGCGTCGCAGCGGGCCTGGCGGGGGCGGTTTCCATGGCGTTCGGAACCGTGCTGACCCGCAAGTGGCAACCTCCCGTGCCTCTGCTCACCTTTACCGCCTGGCAACTGGCGGCCGGAGGACTTCTGCTCGTTCCAGTAGCTTTAGTGTTTGATCCGCCAATCCCGATGCCTACAGGAACCAATGTTCTCGGCCTGGCGTGGCTCGGCCTGATCGGAGCGGGTTTAACCTACTTCCTTTGGTTCCGGGGGATCTCGCGACTCGAACCTACAGTTGTTTCCTTACTGGGCTTTCTCAGCCCGGGGACCGCCGTGTTGCTAGGATGGTTGTTCTTGGATCAGACGCTGAGTGCGCTTCAAATCATCGGCGTCCTGCTCGTGATCGGGAGTATCTGGCTGGGCCAACGTTCCAACCGCACTCCTAGGGCGCGTATAGCTTGCCGGAAGTCGCCTTGACCCGCATGGCATAGGCCTATCGTTTCCACGATCAGCGATCGGCTCGTTGCCCTGCGCCGCTCCAAAGCCCGCGACGCAGCGCCGGCAGGCAGAGCAAGTAGAGGGCAGCGCCTGCAATCCATGCCCACCCGTTCCACGTTGTTATAGAAGCCGCATAGATCGCCGTGAAGAGGAGGGGTCCGACGATCGAGGTCAGGCTGGTGAGCGCCGCCAGTGAGCCTTGCAGCTGCCCCTGACGTTCCTCATCCACCTGCCTGGACAACATTGCTTGCAGCGCCGGCATTCCGATGCCACCCGAAGCAAGCAGGACCATGATCGGGAACGCCATCCATCCCCGTGTCGCGAAGGCAAGCAGGATGTAGCCTGTGCCGTCGGCAATCATTCCGAGCATGAGTGCCCGCCTTTCGCCGAGCCGGGCGGCTACAGGGCCGGTGATCATTGCCTGGGCGAGTGAATGCAGAATGCCAAATGCGGCAAGCGAAATGCCGATCGTGGTCGCGTCCCAGTGAAAGCGATCCTCGCCGAAAATGACCCAAAGCGCGGCCGGCACCTGTCCGACAAGTTGCATGATGAAGAAGACCGCCATCAGGGCGGCGACGACGGTCATGCCCCGGGCCCACCGGAACGAAGCGAGCGGGTTGAGAGCCTCCCGGCGTAACGGCCGGCGTTCGCCTTTGTGCGACTCCGGCAAAAGGAAACAGCCCGTCAGGAAATTGAGGCCGTTCAAGGCTGCCGCGGCGAAGAACGGAGCGTGGGGGGAGAAACCGCCCATCAGCCCACCGAGCACAGGTCCCGCGACCATCCCGAACCCGAAACAGGCGCTCATGAAGCCGAAGTGCCGCGCGCGCTCATCGCCATCAGTGATATCGGCAATATAAGCGCCGGCTACCGCCCCAGTCGCCCCGGTGATGCCGGCCACGATCCGCCCGATATAGAGAACCCAAAGGAAAGGCGCCGTCGCCATGATGGCGTAGTCGACAGCAGCGCCGGCCAGCGAGACGAGCAAGACCGGCCGCCGCCCGAAACGATCCGACAGCGCGCCCAGCACAGGTGCGCAGGCAAATTGCATCAACGCATACAGCGCCAGCAGAATGCCATAGTGGGCGGTGACGTCGTTCGAGTGAACCAGATCGCGCAGGAGGCCCGGCAGCACCGGCATAATCAGGCCGATGCCGACAGCGTCGAGCGCGACAGTGCTCAGAATTACGATCAGGGGTCTGTTGGGTTTCACGTCTGGCCTCCGGACCAGCCTCCGCTGGTCCGATTGAACGCGCGGATTCTTTATCACTGATAAGTTGGTGGACATATTATGTTTATCAGTGATAAAGTGTCAAGCATGACAAAGTTGCAGCCGAATACAGTGATCCGTGCCGCCCTGGACCTGTTGAACGAGGTCGGCGTAGACGGTCTGACGACACGCAAACTGGCGGAACGGTTGGGGGTTCAGCAGCCGGCGCTTTACTGGCACTTCAGGAACAAGCGGGCGCTGCTCGACGCACTGGCCGAAGCCATGCTGGCGGAGAATCATACGCATTCGGTGCCGAGAGCCGACGACGACTGGCGCTCATTTCTGATCGGGAATGCCCGCAGCTTCAGGCAGGCGCTGCTCGCCTACCGCGATGGCGCGCGCATCCATGCCGGCACGCGACCGGGCGCACCGCAGATGGAAACGGCCGACGCGCAGCTTCGCTTCCTCTGCGAGGCGGGTTTTTCGGCCGGGGACGCCGTCAATGCGCTGATGACAATCAGCTACTTCACTGTTGGGGCCGTGCTTGAGGAGCAGGCCGGCGACAGCGATGCCGGCGAGCGCGGCGGCACCGTTGAACAGGCTCCGCTCTCGCCGCTGTTGCGGGCCGCGATAGACGCCTTCGACGAAGCCGGTCCGGACGCAGCGTTCGAGCAGGGACTCGCGGTGATTGTCGATGGATTGGCGAAAAGGAGGCTCGTTGTCAGGAACGTTGAAGGACCGAGAAAGGGTGACGATTGATCAGGACCGCTGCCGGAGCGCAACCCACTCACTACAGCAGAGCCATGTAGACAACATCCCCTCCCCCTTTCCACCGCGTCAGACGCCCGTAGCAGCCCGCTACGGGCTTTTTCATGCCCTGCCCTAGCGTCCAAGCCTCACGGCCGCGCTCGGCCTCTCTGGCGGCCTTCTGGCGCTCCTGCTGCGGCGTCCGCTCGTGGGCCGTGGCGCGGGTCCGCGCGCCGGCCTCGTGCGCCTGGCGCTCGCGGGCGAGGTCCAGGGCGGCCGTCTTCACGTTCTGCCTTGCGCAGATGAGATAGGGGAGCCCGCAGAATTCGGAAAAAATCGTACGCTAAGGTTTTCCGGGCATCCGTAAGGGCCGAAACTTCCCGTCTTCCAGGGGTCGTCTCAGAATTCGGAAAATAAAGCACGCTAAGGCGTAGTCACCCCGTGACTCCCCCGCGCCGATGCAGCGAGCTTCGTTCCGTCTTGCAGTGACGCAATCAGCGGGCAGGAAACGTTCCCTTTCCGCGCATGGCAGGCGCACACCAGTTCAGACAGCACGGCCTCCATGCGTGCCAAGTCGGCCATCTTCTCGCGCACATCCTTGAGCTTGTGCTCGGCCAGGCCGCTGGCTTCCTCGCAATGGGTGCCATCCTCCAGCCGCAGTAGCTCGGCGATTTCGTCCAGGCTAAAGCCCAGCCGCTGGGCCGATTTCACGAACCGCACTCGTGTTACATCCGCCTCGCCATAGCGGCGAATGCTGCCATAGGGCTTGTCTGGCTCCGGCAGCAGGCCCTTGCGCTGGTAGAACCGGATGGTCTCCACATTGACCCCGGCCGCCTTGGCAAAAACGCCAATGGTCAGATTCTCAAAATTAATTTGCATATCGCTTGACTCCGTACATAACTACGGAAGTAAGCTTAAGCTATCCAAACCAAATTTGAAAGGACAAGCGTATGTCTGAACCACAAAAGTCTGAACCACAAAACGGGCGCGGCGCGCTCTTCGCCGGTGGGCTGGCCGCCATTCTTGCGTCGGCCTGCTGCCTGGGGCCGCTGGTTTTGATCGCCTTGGGGTTCAGCGGGGCATGGATCGGCAACCTGACGGTGCTGGAACCCTATCGCCCGATCTTCATCGGCGCAGCGCTGGTCGCGCTGTTTTTCGCCTGGCGGCGCATCTACCGCCCGGCGCAAGCCTGCAAACCGGGTGAGGTCTGCGCGATTCCCCAAGTGCGAGCTACTTACAAGCTCATTTTCTGGATCGTGGCCGCGCTGGTCCTGGTCTCGCTCGGATTTCCCTACGTCATGCCATTTTTCTATTAATCACAGGAGTTCATCATGAAAAAACTGTTTGCCGCCCTCGCCCTCGCTGCCGTTGTTGCCCCCGTGTGGGCCGCCACCCAGACCGTCACGCTGTCCGTGCCTGGCATGACCTGCGCCTCTTGCCCGATCACTGTCAAGCACGCGCTTTCCAAGGTTGAGGGCGTGAGCAAGACCGACGTAAGTTTCGACAAGCGCCAGGCCGTCGTCACCTTCGACGATGCCAAGACCAACGTCCAGAAGTTGACCAAGGCGACCGAGGACGCGGGCTATCCGTCCAGCCTCAAACGCTGATCCGTTAACCGAACTCGGGAGCGACACATGGGACTCATCACGCGCATCGCTGGCAAAACCGGCGCGCTCGGCAGCGTCGTTTCCGCGATGGGCTGCGCCGCCTGTTTTCCTGCCATCGCCAGCTTTGGCGCGGCCATCGGACTGGGCTTCTTGAGCCAGTACGAGGGGCTATTCATTGGCATCCTGCTGCCGATGTTCGCCGGCATCGCGTTACTCGCCAATGCTATCGCTTGGCTCAATCATCGACAGTGGCGACGCACGGCGCTCGGCACGATAGGCCCGATCTTGGTGCTGGCAGCGGTGTTTTTAATGCGGGCTTACGGCTGGCAGAGCGGTGGACTGCTCTATGTCGGCCTGGCCTTGATGGTTGGGGTGTCGGTCTGGGATTTCATCTCGCCAGCACATCGCCGCTGCGGGCCGGACAGCTGTGAATTGCCAGAACAACGTGGCTGACGGCAACAGCCGTAGCCACCACAGAAAAGGAAAAATACATGACCACCCTGAAAATCACCGGGATGACCTGCGACTCGTGCGCGGCTCACGTCAAGGAAGCCTTGGAGAAAGTGCCCGGCGTGCAATCGGCGCTGGTGTCCTATCCGAAGGGCACAGCGCAACTCGCCATTGAGGCGGGCACGTCATCGGATGCGCTGACTACCGCCGTGGCCGGACTGGGCTACGAGGCAACGCTTGCCGATGCGCCACCGACGGACAACCGCGCCGGCCTGCTCGACAAGATGCGCGGCTGGATAGGGGCCGCTGATAAGCCCAGTGGCAACGAACGCCCGTTGCAGGTCGTCGTCATTGGTAGCGGTGGAGCCGCGATGGCGGCAGCACTGAAGGCCGTCGAGCAAGGCGCGCAGGTCACGCTGATTGAGCGCGGCACCATCGGCGGCACCTGCGTCAACGTCGGTTGTGTGCCGTCCAAGATCATGATCCGCGCCGCCCACATCGCCCATCTGCGCCGGGAAAGCCCATTCGACGGCGGCATGCCACCCACACCGCCGACGATCTTGCGCGAGCGGCTGCTGGCCCAGCAGCAGGCCCGTGTCGAAGAACTCCGTCATGCCAAGTACGAAGGCATCCTGGACGGCAATTCAGCCATCACCGTTCTGCACGGTGAAGCGCGTTTCAAGGACGACCAGAGCCTTATCGTTAGTTTGAACGAGGGTGGCGAGCGCGTCGTGATGTTCGACCGCTGCCTGGTCGCCACGGGTGCCAGCCCGGCGGTCCCGCCGATTCCGGGCTTGAAAGAGTCACCCTACTGGACTTCCACCGAGGCCCTGGCGAGCGACACCATTCCCGAACGCCTTGCCGTAATCGGCTCGTCGGTGGTGGCGCTGGAGCTGGCGCAAGCCTTTGCCCGGCTGGGCAGCAAGGTCACGGCCCTGGCGCGCAATACCTTGTTCTTCCGTGAAGACCCGGCCATCGGCGAGGCGGTGACAGCCGCTTTCCGTGCCGAGGGCATCGAGGTGCTGGAGCACACGCAAGCCAGCCAGGTCGCCCATATGGACGGTGAATTCGTGCTGACCACCACGCACGGTGAATTGCGCGCCGACAAGCTGCTGGTCGCCACCGGCCGGACACCGAACACGCGCAGCCTGGCATTGGAAGCGGCGGGGGTAGCCGTCAATGCGCAGGGGGCCATCGTCATCGACAAGGGCATGCGCACCAGTAGCCCGAACATCTACGCGGCCGGCGACTGCACCGACCAGCCGCAGTTCGTCTATGTGGCGGCAGCGGCCGGCACTCGTGCGGCGATCAACATGACTGGCGGCGATGCGGCCCTGGACCTGACCGCAATGCCGGCCGTGGTGTTCACCGACCCGCAGGTCGCCACCGTGGGCTACAGCGAGGCGGAAGCACATCACGACGGGATCGAGACCGACAGTCGCCTGCTAACACTGGATAACGTGCCGCGTGCGCTTGCCAACTTCGACACACGCGGCTTCATCAAGCTGGTCATCGAGGAAGGTAGCGGACGGCTCATCGGCGTGCAAGCGGTGGCCCCGGAAGCGGGTGAACTGATCCAGACGGCGGTGCTCGCCATTCGCAACCGTATGACCGTGCAGGAACTGGCCGACCAATTGTTCCCCTACCTGACCATGGTCGAAGGGCTGAAGCTCGCGGCGCAGACCTTCAGCAAGGACGTGAAGCAGCTTTCGTGCTGCGCCGGATGAGGAAAAGGAGGTGTTCAATGAGCGCCTACACAGTGTCCCGGCTGGCCCTTGATGCCGGGGTGAGCGTGCATATCGTGCGCGACTACCTGCTGCGCGGATTGCTACGGCCGGTCGCGTACACCACGGGCGGCTACGGCTTGTTCGATGACACCGCGTTGCAACGGCTGCGCTTTGTACGGGCTGCCTTCGAAGCGGGTATCGGCCTGGACGCACTGGCGCGGCTGTGCCGGGCGCTGGATGCTGCGGACGGTGACGGTGCGTCTGCGCAGCTTGCCGTGTTGCGGCAACTCGTCGAGCGTCGGCGCGAGGCCCTGGCCAGCCTCGAAATGCAACTGGCCGCCATGCCAACCGAACCGGCACAGCACGCGGAGAGTCTGCCATGAACAGCCCAGAGCACTTGCCGTCTGAGACGCACAAACCGATCACCGGCTACTTGTGGGGCGCGCTGGCCGTGCTCACCTGTCCCTGCCATTTGCCGATTCTCGCCATTGTGCTAGCCGGCACGACGGCCGGCGCGTTCATCGGGGAGCACTGGGGTATTGCAGCCCTCACGCTGACCGGCTTGTTTGTCCTGTCTGTGACGCGGCTGCTGCGGGCCTTCAAGGGAAGATCATGACCGCTTCCCAGCCAGCCGAGAGTGGGCAGCTTTGAGCTTCGCTACCAATCTGGAGGAGTACCACCATGAACGCAAACGCCCCGAACACTGCCAGTTGCACCACCTGCTGCGTATGCTGCAAAGAAATTCCGCTCGATGCCGCCTTCACCCCGGAAGGCGCGGAATACGTCGAACATTTCTGCGGGCTGGATTGCTATGAACGCTTCCAGGCACGCGCCAAGGCCGCGACAGAATCTGACATTGCGCCTGTCCCTGGCGGTTCGCAGCCGTCAGATTGAGGCATACCCTAACTTGATGTCAGATGCCATGTGTCATTTTCAGAAGACGACTGCACCAGTTGATTGGGCGTAATGGCTGTTGTGCAGCCAGCTCCTGACAGTTCAATATCAGAAGTGATCTGCACCAATCTCGACTATGCTCAATACTCGTGTGCACCAAAGCGAGGTGAGCATGGCGACGGAGGCTCTGTTGCAAAGATTGGCGGCAGTCAGAGGTAGGCTGTCGCTCTGCGCCGATCAGGCGGCTGCTGCGAAATGGTGGTTGAGCATGCCCATGGCCTCCGTCAGCGCCGAGGGCCCAATGCCAAAAGCTCTCTCCACAAGGCGCACCTCGCCCCTGATGCCGGGCTGCAGGCACCAGGGGCGAGCCTGTCCTTTGCGCAGGGCTCGCATGACTTCGAATCCCTTGATCGTGGCATAGGCCGTGGGGATCGATTTGAAACCGCGCACCGGCTTGATCAGTATCTTGAGCTTTCCGTGATCGGCCTCGATCACGTTATTGAGATACTTCACCTGCCGGTGGGCCGTCTCCCGGTCCAGCTTTCCTTCGCGCTTCAATTCGGTGATCGCTGCACCATAGCTCGGCGCTTTGTCGGTATTGAGCGTGGCAGGCTTTTCCCAGTGCTTCAGGCCTCGCAGGGCCTTGCCCAGGAACCGCTTCGCTGCCTTGGCGCTGCGGGTCGGCGACAGGTAGAAATCGATCGTGTCGCCCCGCTTGTCGACTGCCCGGTACAGGTAGGTCCACTTGCCCCGCACCTTGACGTAGGTTTCATCCAGGCGCCAGCTCGGATCAAAGCCACGCCGCCAGAACCAGCGCAGCCGCTTCTCCATCTCCGGGGCGTAGCACTGGACCCAGCGATAGATCGTCGTATGGTCGACCGAAATGCCGCGTTCCGCCAGCATTTCCTCAAGGTCGCGATAGCTGATCGGATAGCGACAATACCAGCGCACCGCCCACAGGATCACATCACCCTGGAAATGGCGCCACTTGAAATCCGTCATCGTTCCGTCCGTCCAATCTCCGCCAAGCATGCTCAAGCTTCACGATTTTTGCAACAGAGCCTTTGAGAGAACTATCTTCGGCCTTCACACGCACGAAAGGCGGCGAAGCTCCGCCGTTAATCCGTCCGCCGGAGATCTCGCCCAGGCAGGCTGAAGGCCGAGCAAGCCTGACAGGCCCGAAAAGCCCGGCACGGGCGTCGGCGGCGATGACGGCGGCGGCATTATCCAGGGTTGATGATGGAAGTGGAGGATATCGACAACCTCTCGCGCAACCAAGACATCGCGGTCGGACTGCAAGTGATCTTGAAGCCACGGGCCCGTCCCACCCCGACATGGACCTCGATGCCCGAACGGACGTTAGATTTCGAGTTCTAGGCGTTCTGCGATGAAGGTTGGATCCCAGCCGGGATTGAAAGTGTCGACGTGGGTGAATCCGAGCCGCTCGTATAGGCCACGCAGGTTCGGGTGGCAGTCGAGCCGCAGCTTGGCGCACCCCTGCGTTCGCGCGGCATGGCGGCAAGCCTCGATCAGCGCGGAGCTGACACCCCGGCCCGCATGTGTCCGTCGCACCGCGAGCTTGTGCAGATATGCGGCCTCCCCCTTGAGGGCGTCGGGCCAGAACTCGGGATCCTCGGCCGACAAGGTGCAACAGCCGACGATGCCGTCGCTGCAACTCGCGACTAGGAGCTCGGATCTCAGGACGAAGGTCTCCGCGAATGTCCGGTCGATCCGCGCGACGTCCCAGGCGGGCGTTCCCTTGGCGGACATCCACGCCGCAGCGTCGTGCATCAGCCGCACAACCTCGTCGATATCACCCGAGCAGGCGACCCGAACGTTCGGAGGCTCCTCGCTGTCCATTCGCTCCCCTGGCGCGGTATGAACCGCCGCCTCATAGTGCAGTTTGATCCTGACGAGCCCAGCATGTCTGCGCCCACCTTCGCGGAACCTGACCAGGGTCCGCTAGCGGGCGGCCGGAAGGTGAATGCTAGGCATGATCTAACCCTCGGTCTCTGGCGTCGCGACTGCGAAATTTCGCGAGGGTTTCCGAGAAGGTGATTGCGCTTCGCAGATCTCCAGGCGCGTGGGTGCGGACGTAGTCAGCGCCATTGCCGATCGCGTGAAGTTCCGCCGCAAGGCTCGCTGGACCCAGATCCTTTACAGGAAGGCCAACGGTGGCGCCCAAGAAGGATTTCCGCGACACCGAGACCAATAGCGGAAGCCCCAACGCCGACTTCAGCTTTTGAAGGTTCGACAGCACGTGCAGCGATGTTTCCGGTGCGGGGCTCAAGAAAAATCCCATCCCCGGATCGAGGATGAGCCGGTCGGCAGCGACCCCGCTCCGTCGCAAGGCGGAAACCCGCGCCTCGAAGAACCGCACAATCTCGTCGAGCGCGTCTTCGGGTCGAAGGTGACCGGTGCGGGTGGCGATGCCATCCCGCTGCGCTGAGTGCATAACCACCAGCCTGCAGTCCGCCTCAGCAATATCGGGATAGAGCGCAGGGTCAGGAAATCCTTGGATATCGTTCAGGTAGCCCACGCCGCGCTTGAGCGCATAGCGCTGGGTTTCCGGTTGGAAGCTGTCGATTGAAACACGGTGCATCTGATCGGACAGGGCGTCTAAGAGCGGCGCAATACGTCTGATCTCATCGGCCGGCGATACAGGCCTCGCGTCCGGATGGCTGGCGGCCGGTCCGACATCCACGACGTCTGATCCGACTCGCAGCATTTCGATCGCCGCGGTGACAGCGCCGGCGGGGTCTAGCCGCCGGCTCTCATCGAAGAAGGAGTCCTCGGTGAGATTCAGAATGCCGAACACCGTCACCATGGCGTCGGCCTCCGCAGCGACTTCCACGATGGGGATCGGGCGAGCAAAAAGGCAGCAATTATGAGCCCCATACCTACAAAGCCCCACGCATCAAGCTTTTGCCCATGAAGCAACCAGGCAATGGCTGTAATTATGACGACGCCGAGTCCCGACCAGACTGCATAAGCAACACCGACAGGGATGGATTTCAGAACCAGAGAAAGAAAATAAAATGCGATGCCATAACCGATTATGACAACGGCGGAAGGGGCAAGCTTAGTAAAGCCCTCGCTAGATTTTAATGCGGATGTTGCGATTACTTCGCCAACTATTGCGATAACAAGAAAAAGCCAGCCTTTCATGATATATCTCCCAATTTGTGTAGGGCTTATTATGCACGCTTAAAAATAATAAAAGCAGACTTGACCTGATAGTTTGGCTGTGAGCAATTATGTGCTTAGTGCATCTAACGCCTGAGCTCAGCCGACCGAAACCGCGTAGCGGTTTTGGGTCGGCTGCAGCGATTTGTTGGGCGATAGCTTGCCACATTCTCTCAACGATTGGGATTTGATGTACTTTCCGCACTTTGTAGCGCGACCACATCATGCTCCCCCTGGCCGCGAGAGCCCTTCACTCGGGAAACACAAGACAGACCGAGCACGACTGTTGCAAGGGTCAAACAGTACACGACAACCGGCCAAGCCGTGTTGCGCGGCAACAGCGAAATGATCAACGTTCCGATGCTTCCTAGCAGTACACCGCCCAAGCAGAAGTAGACTGCCGTGACCGTTCCAGCAACATGGTCGAATCCTCGAAGAGCGCCATTGGGCGCCACAGATACCGCTGTGGCGACACCAATACCCACTAGCCACATTGGAGCAATAAAGCCTAACACGGACTGCAAAGCCCATATTTCGGTGATGGCAAGCAATACTGCTCCAGCTATCAGGCATCCCATTCCCATTCGCAAGACACTTGGGCTGCCCCACTTGGGTATCACACGCCCCATAAAACGAGCCGTAAACACCATGGCAATTGCCACTGTGGCGAACAGCAGGCTGAAGCCAAGCTGAGACACACCTTGCCTGCCCATCATTAGTCCGGGCGCAATGGAGAAAAAGACGAAGAAGCTACCCATTCCAGCGGCGTAACACAACGTGTACAACCAGAAGTTCAGGCACTTAACGGGGAGTAGCAGCTGCGACCATTGCAAGCCCGCAACTCGTTGCACCCGGGTTTCAGGCCAGAATCGCCACGCTGCTGCAGATGCAGCGATCATGCCCAAACCTAGAAACGCAAAGATAGCCCGCCACCCAAGCCACATGTCGACGAGCGCTCCGAGCAATGGGCCTACCGCCGGGACCATGGCCAGCATGGATCCGAGTATGCCGTAAATGACATTACTTTCCTCGCGACCTGCGTAAATGTCACGTACTGTTGCAAATGTGGAAACAAGGCACGCCGAGGCACCACAAGCCTGAAGAATCCGAAGCCCCAGAAAGACTTCAGCCGATGACGTAAGAGCGAGGCCCATTGACGCCACAACGTAGGCGAGGCCACCTCCCAGTAGAACGGGGCGGCGCCCCAGTCGGTCCGATAGCGGTCCAAACAAGAGCTGACCGGCACCAATCATGACCAAGTACGTTGTCAGCGTAAGCTGAATTGTGCTCGCTGTCGTACCAAGCGCGTTTGGCATAAACGGCACTGCTGGCAAGTACATGTCCATGCCGAGTGATGCCAATAAATCGAACGGTGATAACAACAACACCGTGGCGGCAAGGGAGTACCGCCAACTAAAGTTTTTTGAGCTCACGAAACCATCTCCTTGAACAAAGGATTTGGCGGCGCTCCCGTAGAGCAAAAGGATTCATGAGAACGCCGCAACAACCGAAAAATGAAGGTTGCTGCGGCTTACTTGTCTGCGTTCTTGGAAGTGCTCATCTGCTGACTATCTCATGATTGAATTTGAATCGTAACAACTTTCAAGCAACTCTGCAAGGAGCCTTATTGTGCGCCCAACGCCGGAGTTAAGCCGCCGCGCGTAGCGCGGTCGGCTTGAACGAATTGTTAGACATCATTTACCAACTGACTTGATGATCTCGCCTTTCACAAAGCGAATAAATTCTTCCAAGTGATCTGCGCGTGAGGCCAAGTGATCTTCTTTTTGTCCCAGATAAGCTTGCTTAGCTTCAAGTAAGACGGGCTGATACTGGGCAGGTAGGCGTTTTATTGCCCAGTCGGCAGCGACATCCTTCGGCGCGATTTTGCCGGTTATTGCGCTGTACCAAATGCGGGACAACGTAAGCACTACATTTCGCTCATCGCCGGCCCAGTCGGGCTGCGAGTTCCATAGCTTCAAGGTTTCCCTCAGCGCCTCGAATAGATCCTGTTCAGGAACCGGGTCAAAGAATTCCTCCGCTGCCGGACCTACCAAGGCAACGCTATGTTCTCTTGCTTTTGTAAGCAGGATAGCTAGATCAATGTCGATCATGGCTGGCTCGAAGATACCCGCAAGAATGTCATTGCGCTGCCATTCTCCAAATTGCAGCTCGCGCTTAGCCGGATAACGCCACGGGATGATGTCGTCATGCACGACAAGGGTGACTTCTATAGCGCGGAGCGTCTCGCTCTCGCCAGGGAAAGCCGAAGCCTCCATAAGGTCATTGAGCAATGCTCGCCGCGTCGTTTCATCAAGCTTTACGGCCACAGTAACCAACAAATCAATATCGCTGTATGGCTTCAGGCCGCCATCCACTGCGGAGCCGTACAAATGCACGGCCAGCAACGTTGATTCCAGATGGCGCTCAATGACGCTTAGCACCTCTGATAGTTGGTTCGAAATTTCGATGGTCACCGCTACCCTCATGATGTCTAACGGCCAAGGTAAGCGGCCCGCAGAATGCGGGTCCGCTTGACCGCAGAGTTAGACCCGAAGGCCAAAAGGGAGCGCCCGGCCTTGAAGAAGGGCGCAGCCCAAGAAAAACCGCTGGACCACGAAAGCGGCGCAGCGCTGCAAGAAGGATAGCTGGTGGCGCTTGCTGCACAAGCGCTGGAGGCCCAAAAGGCTAGAAAGCCTTTGGAACAGGGCGGAGCGCTGAAATAAGTGGCTGCGCGCATAAAGCGGGTGATGGGACTAACGCCTGAGTTAAGCCGGAGCGCTTTGCGGCCGCGGCGTTGTGACAATTTACCGAACAACTCCGCGGCCGGGAAGCCGATCTCGGCTTGAACGAATTGTTAGGTGGCGGTACTTGGGTCGATATCAAAGTGCATCACTTCTTCCCGTATGCCCAACTTTGTATAGAGAGCCACTGCGGGATCGTCACCGTAATCTGCTTGCACGTAGATCACATAAGCACCAAGCGCGTTGGCCTCATGCTTGAGGAGATTGATGAGCGCGGTGGCAATGCCCTGCCTCCGGTGCTCGCCGGAGACTGCGAGATCATAGATATAGATCTCACTACGCGGCTGCTCAAACTTGGGCAGAACGTAAGCCGCGAGAGCGCCAACAACCGCTTCTTGGTCGAAGGCAGCAAGCGCGATGAATGTCTTACTACGGAGCAAGTTCCCGAGGTAATCGGAGTCCGGCTGATGTTGGGAGTAGGTGGCTACGTCTCCGAACTCACGACCGAAAAGATCAAGAGCAGCCCGCATGGATTTGACTTGGTCAGGGCCGAGCCTACATGTGCGAATGATGCCCATACTTGAGCCACCTAACTTTGTTTTAGGGCGACTGCCCTGCTGCGTAACATCGTTGCTGCTGCGTAACATCGTTGCTGCTCCATAACATCAAACATCGACCCACGGCGTAACGCGCTTGCTGCTTGGATGCCCGAGGCATAGACTGTACAAAAAAACAGTCATAACAAGCCATGAAAACCGCCACTGCGCCGTTACCACCGCTGCGTTCGGTCAAGGTTCTGGACCAGTTGCGTGAGCGCATACGCTACTTGCATTACAGTTTACGAACCGAACAGGCTTATGTCAACTGGGTTCGTGCCTTCATCCGTTTCCACGGTGTGCGTCACCCGGCAACCTTGGGCAGCAGCGAAGTCGAGGCATTTCTGTCCTGGCTGGCGAACGAGCGCAAGGTTTCGGTCTCCACGCATCGTCAGGCATTGGCGGCCTTGCTGTTCTTCTACGGCAAGGTGCTGTGCACGGATCTGCCCTGGCTTCAGGAGATCGGAAGACCTCGGCCGTCGCGGCGCTTGCCGGTGGTGCTGACCCCGGATGAAGTGGTTCGCATCCTCGGTTTTCTGGAAGGCGAGCATCGTTTGTTCGCCCAGCTTCTGTATGGAACGGGCATGCGGATCAGTGAGGGTTTGCAACTGCGGGTCAAGGATCTGGATTTCGATCACGGCACGATCATCGTGCGGGAGGGCAAGGGCTCCAAGGATCGGGCCTTGATGTTACCCGAGAGCTTGGCACCCAGCCTGCGCGAGCAGCTGTCGCGTGCACGGGCATGGTGGCTGAAGGACCAGGCCGAGGGCCGCAGCGGCGTTGCGCTTCCCGACGCCCTTGAGCGGAAGTATCCGCGCGCCGGGCATTCCTGGCCGTGGTTCTGGGTTTTTGCGCAGCACACGCATTCGACCGATCCACGGAGCGGTGTCGTGCGTCGCCATCACATGTATGACCAGACCTTTCAGCGCGCCTTCAAACGTGCCGTAGAACAAGCAGGCATCACGAAGCCCGCCACACCGCACACCCTCCGCCACTCGTTCGCGACGGCCTTGCTCCGCAGCGGTTACGACATTCGAACCGTGCAGGATCTGCTCGGCCATTCCGACGTCTCTACGACGATGATTTACACGCATGTGCTGAAAGTTGGCGGTGCCGGAGTGCGCTCACCGCTTGATGCGCTGCCGCCCCTCACTAGTGAGAGGTAGGGCAGCGCAAGTCAATCCTGGCGGATTCACTACCCCTGCGCGAAGGCCATCGGTGCCGCATCGAACGGCCGGTTGCGGAAAGTCCTCCCTGCGTCCGCTGATGGCCGGCAGCAGCCCGTCGTTGCCTGATGGATCCAACCCCTCCGCTGCTATAGTGCAGTCGGCTTCTGACGTTCAGTGCAGCCGTCTTCTGAAAACGACA
>NZ_BCZS01000043.1 GCF_001598855.1 Pluralibacter gergoviae ATCC 33028 = NBRC 105706
GGACTCCGACAGTGATTCGGACTCCGACAGTGATTCGGACTCCGACAGTGATTCGGATTCGGACAGCGACTCGGATTCCGACAGCGACTCAGACTCCGACAGTGATTCTGACTCTGACAGCGACTCTGACTCCGACAGTGATTCGGATTCTGACAGTGATTCGGATTCCGACAGCGACTCTGACTCTGACAGCGATTCGGATGCTGACAGTGACTCAGACTCTGACAGCGACAGTGACTCCGACTCAGACTCCGACAGCGACTCCGACAGCGACTCCGACAGCGACTCCGATAGCGACTCCGACAGCGACTCCGATAGCGACTCCGATAGCGACTCCGATTTCGACTCCGATTTCGAAGCCCGCAACGATCGGGTAATGCTGACCGTTACAGAGTCCACGGCAACAGAACAGAGTAATCATACTGGCAGCGGATCCGTCTTTATTGGTCTGCTTGGCGGTCTGCTGAATATCGGTAGCGGTACGGCGATGGCGCAGTTTAGCGTGGGCAATGGGCATTCGGCTGACATTGTGGCAAATATTACCGGCGGTTCGCTGCTGTCGGCCATCAATGACCTCGACGTGGCGGTGCAGCGCTGGGATAACACGGCCCAGAGTTGGGTAACGGTGAAAGACAGCGTGTCGAGTCCGTCGCTGATTACGATAATTGGTGGCCAGACCGTCTCCCTTAATGCGGCCGATCTCGGTGAGGGCCAGTACCGCGTGGTGGCATTCAGCGATAACCCGCTGCTCGGGGTACTGTCATCCACGAATGTTGACGTTCAGGTTACCGATAGCGGACCGGTTATCAGCGGCACGGCGGTGGGGAATGCCATTACGGACGATGATGGCGTTAACGGAAGCGACTCGGTGCCTCCGGGCACCGTCGTCAGCCAGATCATTAATAGCGACGGTACGATCGTCACGGTGCCGACGAGCGGTGAATCGGTAACCATTCAGGGAGAGTACGGTGTCCTGACTATCAAGGCAGACGGCAGCTACAGCTATGAGATAACCAATGTCTCAAGCGCTAACGCGGGTAAAACCGATGTCTTTACCTACGTCTTGAGCAACGGCATGACCACCTCCAGCGCCCAGCTGGAAGTGATGCTCGGCCAGGGCCCCGACGGCGGTACCGGCGATACGCTGCAGGCGCAGGATAACGATGTGGTGATGATTGAAACGCCGCTGGTTACCACTGAGATCCATTCCGACAGCGGATTCCTGCTGGTCGGCGCGCTCAGCAATCTGCTGACGCTGCTTGGTAATCAGAACGCTGCCGTCAATTTTGTGGTCAGCGAAGGCCACTCCGCCGATATTGAGGTGAATGTCCAGGGCACATCCTTACTCAATGCTCTGAACTCGGTTAACGTGCTGATTCAGCGCTTTAACAGCACCACCGGGCAGTGGGAAACCGTGGCGGATAGCCATGCGAACAGCGGCCTGATTGTTATCATTGACAACAATCGCGTGACCCTGCGCCTCGACGATCTGGGCGTCGGCCAGTACCGGGCGATCGGCTACAGCGACAATACGCTGCTGGGACTGGCGTCAAACACCACGGTAAGCGTTATCGTAACGGATACCGGGCCGGATCAGCTGCACGGCAGCCTCAACGGCAACGTGATCACCGATAGCGATGCCGTTCACGGTATTGATGCGATCACGGTCGGAACAGTGGTCAGCAGCGTCACCGATGCTCAGGGGCTATCCCACGCCGTAGCCGCCGGCGGAACGACTATCCTCGGCCAATATGGCACGCTGACAATTTACAGTGACGGTAAATATGTCTACACCCTGACCACATCGGCTGCACAGGCGGAAGGGAAATCGGAAAACTTCACCTATACCTTAAGCGACGGCACGCACAGCTCCAGCGCTAACCTGAATATCACGCTGGGTACGCAGGGTGAGGCTGCGCCGGTTATCGCGGTAGATGATACCGCAACGCTGCAGGTGGATGCGTTACCTGAGACGGTCGATCATGGTGCCAGCAGTAAAACCGGATTCGCACTGCTTAAGGCCGGGCTTGGCGATGTGCTGGATCTGTCGCTGCTGAACTTTAACGACCAGATCCGTCTCTCTGTTGGCGCCGACGAAGTGCGTAACGTCAGCATGCACGCCACGGCCGGCGGTATTATGCTCGGGGCAACATTTGATTTGTATATCTACAAATACAATGAAACCAGCGGCAATTATGAGCTGTTTAAGCAACAGAAGGACTGGTTCCTTGCAGTGCTTGGCGGTAAGTCCAGTAATCTGGATTACACGCTTGGGCAGGGCGACTACCTGCTGCTGATGAATATCAGCAACGGCGTTACGGTTGCGGGCGGCTATACGCTGGTGCTCGATAAGGATGTCTCTTATCTGGTCACCACGGAGAGCGGCAGCGTTAGCGGCAACGTTATTGCCGGGGACAGCGCGGGCGGAGAAATGGATACGCTGCCGTCGGGCAGCGTGCTGAGCAGCGTTAACGGTATCGCGGTGTCGTCAACCGGCTCGACGGTGATCCAGGGTGAGTTTGGCACGCTGACCATCAATGCCAACGGGGCTTATACCTATGCGCTGAATGCGGGGCAGTCGCTGTCAACGGTCGGTCAGTCAGAAACCTTCACCTATACGGTGAAGGCGCCGGACGGCACGCTGGCCTCGGCGACGCTGACGGTAAATCTGCAGCATCCTGTACTGGACGCGGTGGATGACAGCGTTAGCAGAGACGTAGCGTTTACCAATATCCTGACGACAAATAATCAGGATGGTGTGACGACGGCGACGTTGGCAAACAGTAAGTCGCAGGACGTTACTAAAGACTTCCAGGGGAATTTCCACGTTACAGACGGGCATCAGCTGCAGAATATTACGCTGCAGTATGTGTTGTCAGACGACAATATTCTGGCAAATATCGGGCTGCAATTGAGTTACTACATAACGAACAGCGCGGGGCAGACAGTTGCCAGCAGTTCGTCTGTACTCTCGACCAGTAGCGGCTTAACGACGGGCTCAACGGTTAATGTTGCGCTTACCGGAGTCAACCTGGCCGAGGGAGATTATACGCTCCATATTCATGCCCTCTCGCCAAAAGCTGCGTTCCTGGATGTCACGGGTAACGCAACCATCAGCGCCAATATCCACGGCACCGAAGTGGCGCTGGGCGACTACCACACCACCGAGCAGACCGTCACCGCGACCGGCAACCTGTTCGACGGCTCGGGCTCCGACAATCACGTTGACAATGTGATCTCCGTCGGCACCACCCTGACCGTTCAGGGCAGCGGTGCGTCGATTACCGTGGCGCAGAACGACAGCGCGCCGCACACGGTCCAGGGCAGCTACGGCACTCTGACGGTCTACGGTGACGGCAGCTACAGCTACACGATGACGGAGACTAACCTCAACAACCTGACCCACAAAGAGGTATTCAACTACACGCTGAATGGCCCATCGGATCAGAGTGCCAGCGCTACCCTGACCATCGATCTGCACCCGCAGCTCACCGGCAGCGCCTATGCCGACACGATGGGCAGTACGGCTTATAACGACACCTTCACCAGCGGTGCCGGCGCAGATTCGGTAATTTTCCACCTGCTGGACAATGCCGACGCGACGGGCGGTAACGGGCACGACACCTGGCAAGATTTCTCGGCCAGTGATGGAGATCGTATAGATGTCAGTGAGTTACTGACGGATTGGGATGGTAATAATGATGATCTGGGGCAATATTTATCTGTGGAGCACACTGAGAGCGGCGATACCGTGGTGTCGATAGACCGGGATGGTTCAGCGGGCGCTGCCTTCCAGCCCACGGAACTGATTACGCTGGAGAACACAAATATGACGCTGGAGGAGTTAATTCAGCATCACACCACTTCGGGTCATAGCTGAGGGTGACATCGCGGGGGAGGGCACGCTCCCCCGGCGGACCCGGTTCTGCTTACCGCCGACCGGGCCCGCACTTTTGGTCTTATTTGCGGCGCGCGCATCAGGACGAGACGGCGAGCCGTACGCGGCATTATCGCGTAATGAGTAATGAAATTGTGGGATCATAATAATTGACGCTGGAATAAATTATGGGCTGCTTAAGAACGCGCAGATTCTGCTTTACGGGCCTGCTGACGCTGTTTTCCTGTTCTTTCTCGCCCGCTGCCCTGGCTATCTGGGGAGAAAGAGATCCGGCTGAAGCCGCACGCATCAGCCCGCAACAGCTCTCGCCGGCAGATACGCTGCCGGCGCTGGACGGCTCGCGCCCGGGTGAAAAAAGCGCGGTGTCGGCTCCCGCGCTGCTGAGCCTGAATGCGGCCGTGGAACGGGCGGTGCAGTGGTATCCCGATATTGGCAGCGAGGTCGGAAAATTATTTACCGCCTCGGAGCGCATTAATATCGCACGGGCGAAATATTATCCGCAAATCAGCGGCGGGATTAATAACAGTGTCACCAATACCTATAACGACGGCGGCTATTCGCCGTCGCTGGTGCTCTCTCTGTCGCAGATGCTGTATGACTTTGGCAAGGTCGACAGCGCGGTGCGCGAAGCCAACAGCGCGCTGGCCCAGCAGCAGGCAAACGTCCTGCTGAGTATTGATAAAGTGGCCCACGACAGCGCCGCGGCGCTGGTGCAGGTGCAGGGCTTTCAGCAACTGGTGCAGATTGCCCGCGAACAGCTCGACGCGCTGGAAACCATCGGCCGGCTGGAGAAGCAGCGCAACGACGAGGGCGCCAGCTCGCTCTCTGACGTGGTGCAGACCAATGCACGTATTGAAGGCGCGCGCGCCACCCTTACCCAATATCAGGCAAGTCTCGAGCGCTGGCGCGCCACGCTGACCTCATGGCTGGGGTGGGAGCGCATCGGGCGCGTCGATAACCTTTTTCCCGAAAAACTTGGTCAGTCCTGCCGGCGGGCGAAAGTAGATGACGCGCTGGTCCCCGCCGTGCTGGCTTCCCAGGCGCAGATGGCCCAGGCCGCCGCCCAGCTCTCCGGCGCTGAGGCGCAGATGAAGCCCACCATCTCGCTTGAACCGGAGGTGACCCACTACCTCAATGACCGCTACGCCAACCATGAACAGCTCGACCGCACGCAGTATTCGGCCTACGTCCGGGTGCAGATGCCGATTTACCAGGGCGGCGGACTCACCGCCGGGCGCAATGCGGCCCAGCACAGTCTTGAGGCCGCCGAGGCGGCGGTGCGCACTACCCGCATTGAAGTACGCCAGCAGCTGATGGCCGCGCAGAACGAAGCGCTCAGCCTTGAGCAGACCCTGGCCCTGCAGGTCAGGCAGCTCGCACTGAATAAGCAAACTCAGGAACTCTATAAAGAGCAGTATCTCGGTCTCGGTAACCGGCCGCTGCTGGATGTGCTTAACGCCGAACAGGAGGTCTACCAGACCCGCTTTATGCAGCAGCAAACCGAGACCCAGTGGCGCAGTCTGCAGCTCGACTGTCTCTATAACACCGGACTGACCCGGCACCTGTTTGCGCTGGAAAACCGGTCCATTCAGGGCGTGGAGATCCGGCCATGAGCGACATAAAAGCGACACCGGAACCGCAGGTGGCGGCGTCAGAGAATGTTGACGGCTGGGTGCAGGCGATATGCCGGGTGGCTGGCCACTACCGGCTCTCTTACTCACCGGGCAGCGTCAAATCTGTGGCGCGCTGGCAGCGCGGACGAGCGCTGCCGACGGTGCTGAAAAACATGGCCCGGCACGCCGGGCTGTCGGTGAGAATGCTCGACGGGGGCGTCACCGCGATCTCCGGCTGGCGGCTGCCGCTGGTCGTTCAGCTTAACGACGGACAGGTCGGCGTCATTGAGCACTTTGACGGCGAGTCGATGGTCGGCGTCAGCTTCAGCAGCGAAGATAATCTGGTGACCCAGCTGCCGCTGCTGCCGCTGCTGGCCGAGGTGCGCGTTGCGGTAGCGCTGCGTCCGGCGACGATGGCCGGCGACAGTCGGGTGAAAAATTATCTCTCCCAGTGGCACCCCGGCTGGCTGCGCGGCCTGGTACTGCAGAAGCTGCGGCCCTACTGGCATGTCATGCTGGCGTCGCTGATAATAAACACTCTGGCGATGGCCGGGATCCTCTTCTCCATGCAGGTCTATGACCGGGTGATCCCCGCCCAGTCCTATCCCACGCTCTACGTGCTGTTTATCGGCGTGCTGATCGCCGTCTTCTTCGGTTTTCTGATGCGGCTTTTGCGCAGCCGCGTTACCGACCTGCTGGGTAAGCAGGCGGACATGCGCATCTCCGATCGCGTCTTCGGCCACGCCCTGCGCCTGAAAACCAGCGCTATTCCGCGCTCTACCGGCAGTTTTATCTCGCAGCTGCGCGAGCTGGAATCGATTCGCGAAATGGTCACCTCAACCACCGTCAGCGTGATGGCGGACCTGCCATTTTTTGTACTGTTCCTGCTGGTGCTGGCGATTATCGCTCCGCAGCTGGCGTGGATTGCGCCGCTCGCCGCCATCATCATGATCGTCCCCGGGCTGCTGCTGCAGAAGCGGCTGGCGGCGCTGGCCCGCGACCACGTCGAGGAGTCGACCCTACGTAACGCTGTGCTGGTGGAGAGCGTGCAGAACATGGAGGATATCAAGCTAATGCAGGCCGAGAACCACTTCCTGCAGCAGTGGAACAGCTACATTCGCATCACCGCCCAGTCTGGTCTGAAAACTCGCCGGGTGACCCAGGGACTGCTGGCGTGGGGCATGAGCGTACAGGGGCTGGTCTACGCGGTAGTGATCGTCGTCGGCGCGCCGATGGTCATCGACGGCGATATTACTACCGGGGCCATTATTGCCGCCTCGCAGCTCTCATCGCGCATGGTGGCGCCGATGACCGCCCTGTGCGGCGTGCTGGCCCGCTGGCAGCAGGCGAAGGCGGCGAAGGCAGGTATTGACAGCATTATGCAACTGCCGGTCGAAAACAGCTTCGACGCCCAGGCGCTGCATCAGGACGTGCTCCACGGCCACTTTACCTTTACCGACGCGGCGTTCCGCTACCAGCCCGACTCGCCGACCGTCCCGCTGCGGGTAGCGAACCTGGATATTCAGCCCGGGGAGCGCATTGCGGTGCTGGGGCGCAACGGCGCCGGGAAATCCACTTTCCTGCAGGCGCTGATCGGCGGTATTCCGCTGACTCAGGGCGAGCTGAAGCTTGATTCGCTGAGCCTGCCGCATATCGACGTCGCCGATCTGCGGCGCAATATCGGCCTGCTGACGCAAAACGCCCGCCTGTTTCACGGCTCCCTGCGCGACAACCTGAAACTCGGCGCGCCGCTGGCCCAGGATCGAGAGGTGTTTGAGGCGCTGGAGATTGCCGGCGCCGCCGGGTTCGTGCGCAAGCTGCCCCACGGACTGGATCATCCGATTATGGAGGGCGGCATCGGGCTCTCCGGCGGCCAGCGCCAGTCCATTCTGCTGGCGCGCCTGATCCTGCGCGATCCGAATATTGTTCTGCTGGACGAGCCGACGGCATCGCTGGATGAACATACTGAGAAGGCGTTCCTCGCCAGGCTGGAAAACTGGCTGGCGGGGCGGACGCTGATCGTCGCGACCCACCGCACTGCCGTGATGGCGATTATCGACCGCGTGCTGGTGCTGAAAGAGGGCAGCCTGGTGATGGATATGCCAAAAGAGAAGGCGCTGTCGCGCCAGAATTCAGAAAGCGGAGGGGCGGGCAGCAATGAAAGAAAACCAGCCTGACGACATCCACTCTGCGGCGCAAGAGAGCGGGGCGGCCGCCGCGGTCGCCCGGCCCGGCCCGGAGAACCACGCTCTGGAAGATGAGCCGGATAACCAGGCCCTGGCGCATTCAGGGCGGATCGTTACGCTCTGCGGCGCGCTGCTGCTGGCGGCCGGCCTGTGGGCCACCTTCGGCACGCTGGATGAAGTCTCTACCGGTACCGGCAAAGTGATCCCCAGCTCCCGCGAGCAGGTGCTGCAGTCGCTGGACGGCGGCGTGCTGGTAGCGCTCAACGTGCGCGAAGGCCAGCGGGTCAACGCCGGCGAAGTGGTCGCCCGTCTTGATCCGACGCGCTCCCAGTCCAGCGTCGGCGAAAGCCTTGCCCGCTACCAGGCCGCGCTCGCCGCCAGCAGCCGGCTGTCGGCAGAGGTCAACGACCTGCCGCTGACTTTTCCGCCGGAGCTGAACAGCGCGCCGCTGCTGATTGCCTCGGAAACCCGGCTCTACACGATGCGTAAAAGCCAGTTTGCTGACTCGAAAGCGCGGCTTAATGACGCCATCACCTCCGTGCAGAACGAATTAACCATTACCCGGCGGCTGGCCAACACCGGCGCGGCGAGTAACGTTGAGGTGCTGCGCCTGGAGCGTCAGCTTGCGGATCTGCAGCTCAAGCAGCTCGACCTGCGCGCCCAGTACCGGGTGCAGGCCCGCGAGGAGCTGGCGAAGGCCACCGCCGAGGCCAACTCGCTGGCCGAAGTGATCCGCGGCCGGGAGGACAGCGTGATGCGCATGACGGTGCGCTCGCCGGTGAAAGGCATCGTCAAAAACATTAAGGTAACCACCCTCGGCGGCGTGGTTCCGCCCAACGGCGAGCTGATGGAGATCGTTCCGGTTGATGACCGGCTGCTGGTGGAGGCCCGGCTCTCGCCACGCGACATCGCCTTTATCCATCCGGATCAGCCCGCGCTGGTGAAAATCACCGCCTATGATTACGCCATCTACGGTGGCCTGCACGGCGTGGTGGAGAGCATCTCCCCGGATACGATACAGGACGAGGCCAAGCCGGAAATCTACTACTACCGGGTGTTTATCCGCACCGACCACGCGTATTTGAAAAACAAAGCCGGCAAAAAGTTCGCCATTGTGCCGGGGATGATTGCCAACGTCGATATTAAAACCGGCGAAAAGACCGTGCTGGATTATCTGATTAAACCCTTTAACAAAGCCAAAGAAGCCCTGAGGGAGCGCTAATGGAGCAAACCGATTTTCACCGCCAGCCGACGTGGGCCAGGCGCATCGCCGACGCCGCGCGTGCGCTGCACACTGCCTCTCTTGCCGCGCCGCATCCCGACTGCGTGCTGTTTATCAGCGCCGGCGAGCCGGAGGCGCGGGCGCGGGTTGCCACCGGCTGCGGCGGCAGCTTTGATGAGGCATGGCGGCAGGCGTTTGACGCACTGCTGGCGGCGGATGCCCGCCAGCCCACCTGGCTGCGGGTGGACGTGGTGAACTGGACGGAAAAGCTCAGCGTCGCTGCGCTCAAGGAGAAATGTTCGCGCACTAAGCGCAGCTATTTTCGCTTCGGCCTGAGCTTCGACCCGCGGTTCCGGCGCGCGCTGCTGGAGCAGGAGATTTCCGGCAACGCTATTCTCTACCGCAGCGAGACGCCGGTGGCGGCGCTGAATGACGCTAATCTGGCCCGCTACGCAAAGCGGCGCTTCGGCGAGGCGCTGGCGTTTGGCGAGGATGAGGCGACCCTCTGGCGGTTTAAAACGGCGGCGATTTTCGCCGAGGGCGACAGCCTTTATTCCATCTGCGATAAGGGCCGCGAGGCGGGCTATCGCGAACTTAACGACTGGCCGGGCGGCCATCTTAACGACGCCATTGCCAGCGCCAGCCGCTTTCTGGCGGCGCAGATTCACGACAGCGGCAAATACGACTACGGCTGGTTTCCCTGCTTTGATAAGCCGATCCCCAGCTATAACGCCCTGCGCCACGCCAGCTCCACCTACGCGCTGCTGGAGGGCTGGGAGCACACCCGGGAACCCGCCGAGTTTGCCGCCATTGAGCGCGCGCTGCACTACCTGACCACTGAGCTTATTCACAGCCGCCCGCTGCCGGGCGGCAAAATGGCCGATTTCCTGGTGGATGTCGGCAATGAGGTCAAGCTCGGCGGCAACGCGCTGGCGATACTCGCCCTCGCGAAGTACACCAGCCTCACCGGCGATACCCGCTATCTGCCGCAGATGCTGCGCCTGGCGCGCACCCTGCGCTATATGCAGGATCCGGAAACCGGGGCCTTCGTCCACGTTATCAACTATCCGGATCTGAGCCTGAAGGCGGCCGAGCGCATCATCTACTACGATGGTGAGGCCGCCTTTGCCCTGATGCGGCTGTATGGCCTTACCGGTCAGGCCTGGCTGCTTGAGATGGTGCACAAGGCCTTCGACAGCTTTATCGCCCGCGAGCACTGGTGCGCCCACGACCACTGGCTGAGCTACTGCGTCAATGAACTGGTGGCCTACTGCCCGGAGGAGCGCTACTTCCGCTTTGGCCTCGACAACGTGCGCGATCATCTCGACTTCGTGCTTAATCGCATCACTACCTATCCGACGCTGCTGGAGCTGATGATGGCCGCCAGCCAGATGCTGGTGCGTCTCGCCGCCAGCGAGCACCGCCATCTGCTCGATGATTTTGACACGGAGAAATTCGACCGGGCGCTGGCCCACCGCGCCCGCTACCTGATGAACGGCTTTTTCTGGCCGGAGCTGGCAATGTTCTTCGCCAGACCGTCGCGGATTGTCGGCAGCTTCTTTATCCGCCACCACGCCTGGCGGGTACGCATTGATGATGTGGAGCACTACCTCTCCGGGCTGACCGCCTGGCACCGGATGCTGAAGATGCAGCACCGGCTGCCCGCCGGCGATGAGCCGCAGGTACTGTTTCTCGGTGAGGATCTGCGCGAGGTGGGTAACGGCATCGAGGTGGCAATGCTCCGCCGGGCGCAGCTTTTTGTTGATTATCTGCATCTGCCAACGAGGCTGGTGCTCTGCCGCTGGAACCCGGGCTGGCGGCAAACTGCCGATGCGCTGCGGACCGCCGGTAAGCTGCCCGGGCAGGTGGCGGTGAGCCACGTCTATGATGAGCTGCCTGGCCTGCGCGATCTCGGCAGGCTGCAGCCGCTTGAGCAGCGGGCGCCGCGCCGGCTGCCGGTGCCGCCGGCGCTCTACCGGCGTCAGGTTTTACACCAGGAGGGGGAGCATAAGGGAAGGCTGGCTCAGGAGGATTTCATCGACGCTTACGGGCAGGTGCTGCTGCGTAAGTATTATCAGGCCCGGCGGGATGGCGTAAACCTGTCCCGCGCCGAGTGGCGAAATGAACGCGGCAACATTGAGACGGCGACCCGGGAGGACCAGATCAGCGCCTGGCTGCTGTCTGCCGCCCTCGACCCGGCGATCGGTCGCCATTTTATTATCGACAAGAACGCGGCGTGGCGCGATTTCGCCCTGAACCGCGCGCTGCGTCCGGCGGGTTCGACGCTGACGGCGATGCTGCACAGTACTCACCTGCTGGCGGATGGCCGGGTGAAGTGGAGCTACGCCCACTTACTTGATGCGGTTGATGCCGTGGACAAAATCGTCGCTCTGACCGGAGAGCAGCGCGACGATCTGGCGCTGGCAGGGGTCAGCGCCGCGCGCCTGCTGGCGATCCCACACGGCGGTTCACTTCCGACGGCTGAAGGGAAATCTGCCGCCGGGCGTCAGGTGCTGTGCATGGCGCGCTATGCGCCGGAAAAGCAGCATGCGCTGCTGATCCGCGCCTTTGCCCTGGTGGTCAGCGTACTGCCCGACGCCAGACTGGTGTGCTACGGCACCGGGCCGCTGCGCAATGCACTGCGCCGGCAGGTCAGCGACGCCGGTCTTGAGACGGCGATAGCCATCAATGATTTTTCTGCCGATATCGTCGCCGCCCAGCGGCAGAGCCGCTGCGCCGTGCTCTGCTCGCGGGAAGAGGGTTTTTCGCTGTTCGGCCTCGAGTCGCTCGGATACGGTACCCCGCTGGTCAGCTTCGATATTAAATATGGCCCCCGCGAGCTGCTGGCCGACAGCGGGGCCGGCGTGCTGGTGGCGCAGGACGATGAGCTGGCGCTGGCCGACGCCCTGATCGCCGTGTTGAGCGATGACGCTGCTTGGCAAAAAATGTCCGCCGCAGCGCGCGAACGCGCGGCGCGCTACGCCCCGGAGGCGGTAGCAGAACGCTGGCAGGACTGGTGGCAGTGGGCGAGCGGGGTAAAGGTTCGAACAGAATAGAGAATGCCGCCCCCGGCGGGTGCCGGGGGCGGCGCGAATCAGAACGTCAGCACTTTATCCGCCGCCAGCGTCCACTCCGCCAGTTCCACGAGGGTTCCTACTTCCACGCCGTCAACCAGCGTCAGGCCGGTGATGCCGCGCCCGTCGGTACAGGTTTTGCACAGCTTCACCGGCACGCTCTGGGCGGTGAGGATCTCCAGCATCTGCTGGATATTATAGCCCTCGGCCGGCTTCTGCCCGCGCAGGCCGGCGGTAACGGCATCGGACATCAGAAACAGCTTCAGGTCGATTTGCTGCTGCTCTTTAAGGGCAATGGCGAGGCGCAGGCTGTTAAACAGCGACTCGCTGCCGTAGGCCGCGCCGCTGGCGACAATCACAATACGTTGCATCCTTCCTCCTGAAATTATCTGGCTATTCCTATGCTACTGCGTTCGGCGCTTACTGTCCAAAGCGGCCAATCAGGCCGGTGGCGGCCAGCTGGTGGCCCTTGAGTTTGTCAAACAGCGCCTCGCGGGTCAGCCCGGCGGGCAGATCCGGCGGCAGCGAGGTGGCGATAAGCGTAAACGTATAGTGGTGCGCGCCGCTGCCCGGCGGCGGGCAGGGACCGTACCAGGCGCCGGTGCCTTTACTGTTTTTACCCCCGGTGAAGCCTTTCCCGTCGCGCAGAGCGTTGGGCGAGAAGCCGGTCGCCGCCGGAATGATGTTGTAGGCAACCAGGTGGGTCACGCCGAGGCCCTTATTGCCTTCCGGATCGTGGACCACCAGCGCAAAACTCCGGGTCTGCGGCGGCGGGTTGCTCCATACCAGCGGCGGCGAGTTGTTTTCGCCGCTGCAGTTGGGATTTTGCTTATCATTGCCGGCATACTTCGCCGTCATCATGCCGTTATCGGCAAAGGCGGGCGACTGCAGGATAAAGAGATCCGCGGCCCCGGCCGACGCGGCGGCGAACAGCATCCCTGCGCAAAGAGTAAAAGATAGTGTGTGCTGCATAAAAAGCGCTCATTATGTGTGGGTACTCTAACTGTAGACCAGCACTCGGTTTTTTCCTGAAATTTAGTCAAAGGCTGAAATCGCTGCCGATTGTCGGTAAACTTATTAACTGTGCCCTATGTCACATAACTGACAGGAACCCGCTGACGTTTTGACCACTTTGCGTTTACGACACTGCCTTCCGCTGCTGCTCCTGCCTCTCGCAGGAAGCGCTGCCGCTGTGCGCCAGTTTTATGTCGAGCAGGCGAAAAATCCGTTCAGCGTCAGCGCGGCTGAAGCCCTGCCGGATATGGGCATCGCACCCGAAAGTGGCGACGATCAGAAGCATCTGGCTGAGATGGTGAAGGCCTTCGGCGAGGCCAGCATGGTCGATAACGGCCTCGCCACCGGCGAGCGCGCCCGCCAGTTCGCGCTGGATAAAATCAACCAGCGGTTTAACACCGAGTTTAATCAGCAGCTCGACTACTGGCTTTCGCCGTGGGGCAACGCCAGCGCCCAGCTGCTGGTGGATGATAAAGGCAACTTTACCGGCAGCCACGGCAGCTGGTTTGTGCCGCTGGCGGATAATGACCGCTATCTCACCTGGAGCCAGGTGGGCTTTACCCGCCAGGACGAGGGTACGGTGAGCAATCTTGGCCTTGGCCAGCGCTGGGTGGCGGGAAGCTGGCTGCTTGGCTACAACACCTTCTATGACGCACAGCTTCACGACAATCTGCGGCGCGGCGGCTTCGGCGCCGAGGCCTGGAGCGAGTATCTGCGCCTGTCGGCCAACTACTATCAGCCGCTCAGCGGCTGGCGCAGCGACAGCGATCTGAAAGAGCAGCGCATGGCGCGCGGTTACGACGTCACGGCCCAGGCGCGTCTGCCGTTTTACCGCTACGTCAATACCAGCCTTAGCCTTGAGCAGTACTTTGGCGACAGCGTCGACCTGTTTCACTCCGGCACCGGCTACCGCAATCCGGTGGCCGTCTCGCTGGGGCTCAACTACACGCCGGTGCCGCTGATGACCCTGACGGCGGAGCACAAGCAGGGCGAGAGCGGCGTCAGTCAGAATAACGTCGGCATGAAGCTCAACTACCGCTTCGGCGTGCCGCTCAAAAAGCAGCTTGAATCCAGCGAAGTGGCGGCCTTCACCTCCCTGCGCGGCAGCCGCTACGATGCGCCGGAGCGCAATCAACTGCCGGTGGTGGAGTATCGCCAGCGTAAAACGCTGTCGGTCTTTCTCGCCACGCCGCCGTGGGATCTCAAGCCGGGCGAGACGGTGCAGCTGAAGCTGCAGGTGCGCAGCCGCTATAAGATACGCTCCCTGACCTGGCAGGGTGACGGCCAGGCGCTGAGCCTGACGCCGCCGGTAAACCGCAACAGCGCCGACGGCTGGAGCATCATTATGCCGGCCTGGGACAGCAGCGAAGGGGCCAGCAACCGCTGGCATCTGTCGGTGGTGGTTGAGGATGAAAAAGGCCAGCGCGTCTCGTCGAACGAGATAACGCTGGTGCTGACAGAGCCGCTGACGACGCTGCCGGGTGTGCCTTCAGACGATGCGCTGTGGCAGCCTTAAAATACCCGGTCCTGATGGACCCAGACGGCGGCTTCAACCCGGGACTTGAGCTTCATCTTCTTCAGCATATGCTTGACGTGCACCTTGACCGTACTCTCGGTGATATCAAGGCGACGGGCGATCATTTTATTGGGCAGGCCCTGGGCAATCAGCTTGAGAATATCGCGCTCGCGCGGCGTCAGCTGATTGATGTCGCGGTCAGAGGTGGCACGATTGGCCCGCAGGCTGGCGGCCAGCACCGGCGTTAGCGCCTCGCTCAGCACCATCTCGCCGGCGGCGGACTGCTGCAGCGCCTTGAGTAAATCTTCCGGCTCCATATCCTTGAGCAGATAGCCGTCGGCTCCGCGCTTGAGGGCAGTCACCACGTCCTCTTCGTGATTCGACGCGCTAAACACCACCACCCGGCCGGAGAGCGCGCGCTCGCGCAGCTTGTCCAGGGTCTCCAGACCGTTCATGCCCGGCATGTTGAGATCGAGCAGGATCAGATCCGGATCGAGCGATTCCGCCAGCTCAATGCCCTGTTCGCCGTTGCTCTCTTCGCCCACCACCTCAATGTCCGGCGCCATGCTGATGAGCTGCTTCACGCCGGTGCGCAGCATGGGATGATCGTCGATGAGCAAAATCGTTGCCCGTTCCTGATTAGTCATGGGAGTCTCCTTGAGATTGAGGGAGGGATTTTTCGGGGATGAAGGTGACAACGACGTTGGTGCCGCCGCCATCTCGCCGTTTGACCTGACAGTCGCCGTGCAGGCTCTGGGCGCGGTCGCGCATGATGATAAGTCCGTAGTGATTGCTGCGTTCTGCATTATCCGGCACGCCGCGGCCATTATCAGCAACGGTTAAACGGACCTGATTGTTCTGCTGGATGACGCTGACGGTCACCGCCGTGGCCTGGGCGTGCTTGAGGGCATTGCTCAGGGCCTCGCGGGCGATTTGCAGCAGGTGTATTGCCTGGTGGGAAGGAACAAGACGCGGCGGCAGCTGATAGTCGAGCCGGACGTCAAAGCCGAAATGGGCGCTGTACTCCTGGCAGCTGGCCTCCAGCGCGGGCCGCAGGCCGGGTTCAGTGAGCTGCAGGCGGAAGGTGGTCAGCAGCTCCCGCAGCTGGGCCCAGGAGGTGTTCAGTTCATTACGCATCTGGCTGAGTAAGGTGCGGCTCTCTTCGGGCAGCGTGCTGCCCTGCATCTGCAGGCAGCTCACCTGCATCTTCATGCAGGAGAGGGACTGAGCGATGGAGTCGTGCAGCTCCCGGGCAATCGTGGCCCGCTCTTCCATGACGATCAGCTGCTGCTGGCGCTCCTGGTGCCTGTCCAGCGCCAGCGTGGCGGTAATTTGTTCAACCAGCGTATCCACCAGCTGCTGCTGGTCGTGGCTGAGGTGACGCCCGGCGGGCAGGGTAGCCAGCAGGATGCCATACTGGTTGTGGGCATCGGTCAGCCGCCATTTTAAGGTGATGCCGCCGGTTGCTTCAGCGGGCAGATTGCGCGGGCAGAGGAAGCAGCCGCGCTCATCGCAGCTGGCGGCGGAGTGGCAGATAAACTCCTGATGGTTATCTTCGTCTTCGGTATCGTATACCCGGACCTCAATATCGCGCAGCAGGGTCAGATCCTGCAGGCCGTTGAGCACCGGCGAGATGCGCTCGCACAGCGACGCCTGAGAGTGCAGGCGGCGGTTGGCCTGCCAGAGAAAGGCAAGAATTTCATTTTTATGCTTGAGGTTGGCAGTTTTCTCCTGCACCCGCTGCTCGAGCACCGCGTAGCTTTCCGCCAGCTCTTTTGACATGTTATTCAGCGCCCTGCCGAGCGTTGCCATCTCGTCGCGCCCGCTAATTTTCGCCCGCTGGCCGAAGTCCCGGCGGCTGACCGCCCGGGCCATCCCCAGCAGCTGCTTCCAGGGGCGCAGCAGGCGGGCGCGCAGCCAGACGATAGTGAACAGCAGTAGCATTCCCATACACAGCATCATGATCCGGTGCAGCCTCACGACGTGCGCGATACGCTCTTCGGTGGTATGGTCGAAATCGGTCACCAGCTGGTCAATACGGTTGACAAAGCCTGCGACCTGGCTTGCCACCACCTGCTGACTGCGGGCGCGCTGCATCGCGGGCAGCAGCTCAGTCTGCCAGTAGCGCTGCAGGGCGCTGAGCTGGGTACGTTGCCCATCGCGGCGGGCGGCTTCAATCAGTTCAGTGCTGAAAACGGTGGCGTTCATTTCATCAAGCAGGGCAGCGTCGCTGCTTTTCAGGGGAACCGCCGCCAGCAGCCGGTAACTCTGCATCCGCAGTGAGCCCGCTTTGTTAATGGCGTGGGCGCTGCCCTGAACGCCGTAGACCAGCCGGGCAGAGACCGCCATACCGGCTACGCCGATAATGGTCGACAGCAGGACGATGAGCGCCAGTTGGTTGACCAGCGTAAGCGGCGTAAAAAGGCGTTTAAACATGAAATGCGGAACTCCTGACCGGGAGAAGTGCCCGGATTGCGGCTATTTTCAGCCATCCTCTGGAGTATACCCATACCTATAAAGTATTACCTCTTAATTGCCGTAAGGGATCGGAAAATGTGGCGGGTCCGATATAATCCCCCTGTGGGTATGATAATCCGCGGATTCATGGCCAGAAAAGACTACTCACTAAGAGTCATGCGCGATTTTCGCACAATTTTATCTCGCGTTGTCCTTTGATTTATATCAACTTACCTTGCCCGGCAGGCCCTAATGTTGCAGCATCTGTCTCAATCATTAGAGGTTTCTATGAGTCACTCCTCCGTGCCGGAAAAGCAGCAAGGCGCCGTTATCACCGACTGGCGCCCTGAAGATCACACCTTCTGGCAGCAGTGCGGGCACCGCATCGCCAGCCGTAACCTGTGGATTTCCGTTCCCTGTCTGATGCTGGCGTTCTGCGTCTGGATCCTGTTCAGCGCCGTGGCGGTCAACCTGAATAAGGTCGGCTTTAATTTTACCACCGATCAGCTGTTCCTGCTGACGGCGCTGCCGGCGCTCTCCGGGGCGCTGCTGCGCGTGCCTTACTCCTTCATGGTGCCGATTTTTGGCGGCCGCCGCTGGACGGCCTTCAGCACCGGGATCATGATTGTTCCCTGCGTGTGGCTCGGGCTGGCGGTTCAGGATCCGACCACGTCATTTAATACCTTTATTATTATCGCGCTGCTGTGCGGCTTCGCCGGGGCGAACTTCGCCTCCAGTATGGCCAACATCAGCTTCTTCTTCCCGAAAGAGAAGCAGGGCGGGGCGCTGGGGATCAACGGCGGCCTCGGCAATATGGGCGTCAGCGTGATGCAGCTGGTTGCACCGCTGGTCATCTCCCTCGGCGTGTTCAGCTTCTTCGGCGGCCACGGCGTTGAGCAGGCCGACGGCTCCCGCATCTACCTGGAAAATGCGGCGTGGATTTGGGTGCCTTTCCTGGTCATCTTCACCCTGGCCGCGCTGTTCGGTATGAACGACATTGCGGCGTCAAAGACCTCGCTCAGCAAGCAACTGCCGGTGCTCAAGCGCGGCCACCTGTGGATCATGAGCCTGCTCTATCTGGCGACCTTCGGCTCCTTTATCGGCTTCTCCGCCGGCTTTGCGATGCTGTCGAAAACCCAGTTCCCCGACGTGAACATCATGCACTACGCCTTCTTCGGCCCGCTGGTGGGCGCGCTTGCCCGCTCCGCAGGCGGCGCGATTTCTGACCGCCTCGGCGGCACCCGCGTGACGCTGGTGAATTTTGTGCTGATGGCGATTTTCTGCGGTCTGGTCTTTATGACCCTGCCGGTGAACGGCGCGGGCGGCAACTTCCAGGCGTTCTTCGCGGTCTTTATGGTGCTGTTCCTGACCGCCGGGCTGGGTAGCGCCTCCACGTTCCAGATGATTTCCGTCATCTTCCGCAAGCAGACCGCCGAACGCGTTAAGGCACAGGGCGGCAGCGATGAAGAGGCGGCCCGCGAAGCGGCCACCGATACGGCGGCGGCGCTGGGCTTTATCTCGGCCATCGGCGCGGTAGGCGGCTTCTTTATCCCGAAAGCCTTCGGCACCTCGCTGGCGTTGACCGGCTCGCCTGCGGGCGCTATGAAGCTGTTCCTCGTGTTCTATATCGCCTGCGTGGTCATCACTTGGGCAGTCTACGGACGTAAAGCGAAGTAACGGCAGGTTAACCTGACCCCGGGACGCGGTTCGCCGCGTCTTTTTTAGCGCGTTATTTAGTTACAACATACTATTGCCTACTCCTTAATACCTTATGCCGGGCTCTCGCGCCGCTAATTCGAACAACTTAGTGATAAAACCATTATTAAACAATAAATTAGCCTGATTTAGCTGATAACTCTATGGTGGTAGGTCATTTATGCACCTTTGACCAGACGCTCTCCCGTCTTGATCGCCATCAATTCTGCTCGCCTTTCAGGACGTTACTGTCGCCGCAACTCAAATTGCAATGTCGATTTATCAGAGAGCCGCAGGCTCCATACAGGAGAGACCCGATGAGCAAATTTCTGGACCGGTTTCGCTACTTCAAGCAGAAGGGCGAAACCTTTGCCGATGGGCACGGCCAGCTTCTGGAAACCAACAGGGACTGGGAGGATGGCTATCGCCAGCGCTGGCAGCACGACAAGATTGTGCGCTCGACGCACGGGGTAAACTGTACCGGCTCCTGCAGCTGGAAGATTTACGTTAAGAATGGCCTGGTCACCTGGGAGACCCAGCAGACCGACTATCCGCGCACCCGCCCGGATATGCCGAACCACGAACCGCGCGGCTGCCCGCGCGGGGCGAGCTACTCCTGGTATCTCTACAGCGCAAACCGCCTCAAGTATCCGCTGATGCGCAAGCGCCTGATGAAGATGTGGCGCGAAGCGAAGGCGCAGCACCCGGATCCGGTCAACGCCTGGGCCTCGATTATCGAAGATGCCGATAAGGCTAAAAGCTTCAAGCAGGCGCGCGGCCGCGGCGGCTTCGTGCGCTCCTCGTGGCAGGAAGTGAACGAACTGATCGCTGCGTCCAACGTCTATACCATTAAAACTTACGGCCCGGACCGCGTGGCGGGCTTCTCGCCGATCCCGGCGATGTCGATGGTCTCTTATGCCGCGGGGGCGCGCTACATCTCTCTGCTCGGCGGCACCTGCCTGAGCTTCTACGACTGGTACTGCGACCTGCCGCCGGCTTCGCCGCAGACCTGGGGCGAGCAGACCGACGTGCCGGAGTCCGCCGACTGGTATAACTCCAGCTACATCATCGCCTGGGGCTCCAACGTGCCGCAGACCCGTACCCCGGACGCCCACTTCTTTACCGAAGTACGCTACAAGGGCACCAAGACCGTTGCCGTGACGCCGGACTATGCCGAGATCGCCAAGCTGTGCGACCTGTGGCTGGCGCCGAAGCAGGGCACCGACGCGGCGATGGCGCTGGCAATGGGCCACGTGATGCTGCGCGAGTTCCACCTCGACAATCCGAGCCAGTACTTCACCGACTACGTGCGCCGCTATACCGATATGCCGATGCTGGTCACGCTCGAAGAGCGCGACGGCTACTACGCGGCGGGCCGCATGCTGCGCGCCTCCGATCTGGTGGACTCCCTGGGCCAGGAGAACAACCCGGAGTGGAAAACCGTTGCCATTAACGATAATGGCGACTTAACCGCGCCGAACGGCTCCATCGGCTTCCGCTGGGGCGACAAGGGCAAGTGGAACCTGGAGCAGCGCGACGGTAAGAGCGGCGAAGAGGTGCAGCTGCGCCTCTCCCTGCTCGGCGGCCACGACGATATTGCCGAGGTGGGCTTCCCGTACTTCGGCGGCGAGGGCACCGAGCACTTTAACAGCGTCGAGCTGGAAAACGTCCTGCTGCACAAGCTGCCGGTTAAGCGCCTGCAGATGGCCGACGGCAGCACTCGCCTGGTGACCACCGTTTACGATCTGACCCTGGCCAACTACGGCCTCGATCGTGGCCTGGGCGATGATAACTGCGCCAGCAGCTATGAAGACATTAAGGCGTATACGCCGGCCTGGGCCGAGCAGATCACCGGTGTACCGGCGGCGCAGATTATCCGCACCGCCCGCGAGTTTGCCGATAACGCCGACCGCACCCACGGCCGCTCGATGATCATCGTCGGCGCCGGTCTGAACCACTGGTTCCACCTCGATATGAACTATCGCGGCATCATTAACATGCTGGTGTTCTGCGGCTGCGTCGGCCAGAGCGGCGGCGGCTGGGCGCACTACGTGGGCCAGGAGAAGCTGCGCCCGCAGACCGGCTGGCTGCCGCTGGCCTTTGCGCTGGACTGGGCGCGCCCGCCGCGCCATATGAACAGCACTTCGTACTTCTACAACCACTCCAGCCAGTGGCGCTATGAGTCGGTCACTGCCCAGGAGCTGCTGTCGCCGCTGGCGGACAAGTCCCGCTACAGCGGCCATCTGCTGGATTTCAACGTCCGCGCCGAGCGCATGGGCTGGCTGCCGTCCGCGCCGCAGCTGGGCACCAACCCGCTGACCCTGGCCGCCGATGCGGCGAAAGCGGGTATGAGCCCGGTGGACTACACCGTGAAATCGCTGAAGGAAGGCTCCCTGCGTTTCGCCGCCGAGCAGCCGGAAAACGGCAAGAACCACCCGCGCAACCTGTTTATCTGGCGCTCCAACCTGCTGGGCTCCTCCGGTAAGGGCCACGAGTACATGCTCAAGTACCTGCTGGGCACCGAGCACGGCATTCAGGGCCAGGATCTCGGCCAGCAGGGCGGCATTAAGCCGGAAGAAGTCGAATGGCAGGACAACGGCCTCGACGGCAAGCTGGATCTGGTGGTTACTCTCGACTTCCGCCTGTCGAGCACCTGCCTGTTCTCCGACATCGTGCTGCCGACCGCCACCTGGTACGAAAAGGACGACATGAATACCTCGGACATGCATCCGTTTATTCATCCGCTCTCTGCGGCAGTCGATCCGGCCTGGGAGTCGAAGAGCGACTGGGAGATCTATAAAGGCATCGCCAAAACCTTCTCCGAAGTCTGCGTCGGCCATCTGGGTAAAGAGACCGACGTGGTGACCCTGCCGATTCAGCACGACTCCCCGGCAGAGCTGGGCCAGCCGCTGGACGTGAAGGACTGGAAGAAGGGCGAGTGCGACCTGATCCCCGGCAAGACCGCGCCGCATATCATGACCGTCGAGCGCGACTATCCGGCGACTTACGAGCGCTTTACCTCCGTCGGGCCGCTGCTTGAGAAGCTGGGCAACGGCGGCAAGGGGATCTCGTGGAACACCCAGAGCGAGGTGGATCTGCTGCGCAAGCTGAACTACGTCAAGGCCGACGGCCCGGCGAAAGGTCAGCCGATGCTCAATACCGCCATTGATGCGGCGGAAATGATCCTGACGCTTGCGCCGGAAACCAACGGCCAGGTGGCCGTCAAGGCCTGGGAAGCGCAGAGCAAAGCCACCGGGCGCGACCATACGCACCTGGCGCTGAATAAAGAAGAGGAGAAGATCCGCTTCCGCGATATTCAGGCGCAGCCGCGCAAAATCATCTCCAGCCCGACCTGGTCCGGCCTTGAAGATGAGCACGTCTCCTACAACGCGGGCTACACCAACGTTCACGAGCTGATCCCGTGGCGCACCCTGTCCGGTCGCCAGCAGCTGTATCAGGATCACCAGTGGATGCGCGACTTCGGCGAGAGCCTGCTGGTCTACCGTCCGCCGATCGATACCCGCTCGGTGAAGGCGGTGATGGGTAAGAAGTCCAACGGCAACCCGGAGAAGGCGCTCAACTTCCTGACGCCGCACCAGAAGTGGGGCATCCACTCCACCTACAGCGACAACCTGCTGATGCTGACCCTGGGCCGCGGCGGGCCGGTAGTGTGGATGAGCGAAATTGACGCGAAGTCCCTCGGCATTGCGGACAACGACTGGATCGAAGTGTTTAACAGCCACGGCTCCCTGACCGCCCGCGCGGTGGTCAGCCAGCGCGTGCCGGAAGGGATGACCATGATGTACCACGCCCAGGAGCGCATCGTGAACCTCCCGGGCTCGGAAATTACCGGCCAGCGCGGGGGTATCCACAACTCGGTCACCCGCATCAGCCCGAAACCGACCCACATGATCGGCGGCTATGCCCATCTGGCTTACGGCTTTAACTATTACGGCACCGTGGGCTCCAACCGCGATGAGTTCGTAGTGGTGCGCAAGATGAAGAACATTAACTGGTTAGACGGCGAAGGCAAAGACCAGGTACAGGAGAGCGTAAAATGAAAATTCGTTCACAAGTCGGCATGGTGCTGAATCTCGACAAATGCATCGGCTGCCACACCTGCTCGGTGACCTGTAAGAACGTCTGGACCAGCCGCGAAGGCGTCGAGTACGCGTGGTTCAACAACGTGGAAACCAAGCCGGGCACCGGTTTCCCGACCGACTGGGAAAACCAGGAGAAGTGGAAGGGCGGCTGGATCCGCAAAATCAACGGCAAGCTCCAGCCGCGGATGGGTAACAAAGCCCTGCTGCTGGGCAAGATCTTCGCCAACCCGCATCTGCCGGGCATCGAAGACTACTATGAGCCGTTTGACTACGACTATCAGACCCTGCACAGCGCGCCGGAGAGCAAGGTGCAGCCGATCGCCCGCCCGCGCTCGCTAATCACCGGCCAGCGGATGGAGAAAATCACCAAAGGCCCGAACTGGGAAGACGATATGGGCGGCGAGTTTGAGAAGCTCTCCCGCGATCGGAACTTCCACAACGTGCAGAAGGCGATGTACGGCCAGTTCGAAAACACCTTCATGATGTACATGCCGCGCCTGTGCGAGCACTGCCTCAACCCGGCGTGCGTGGCGACCTGCCCGAGCGGAGCCATCTACAAGCGTGAAGAAGACGGCATCGTGCTGATCGACCAGGACAAGTGCCGCGGCTGGCGGATGTGCATCACCGGCTGCCCGTACAAGAAAATCTACTTCAACTGGAAGAGCGGTAAGTCCGAGAAGTGCATCTTCTGCTACCCGCGTATTGAAGCGGGTCAGCCGACCGTATGTTCCGAAACCTGCGTGGGCCGCATCCGCTACCTCGGCGTGCTGCTGTACGATGCGGACGCCATCGAGCAGGCGGCGAGCACCGAGAGTGAAAAAGATCTCTATCAGCGCCAGCTGGACGTGTTCCTCGATCCGAACGACCCGAAAGTGATTGAACAGGCGCTGAAGGACGGCGTGCCGCAGAGCGTGATCGACGCCGCGCAGCAGTCGCCGGTCTACAAGATGGCGATGGAGTGGCGCCTTGCTCTGCCGCTGCACCCGGAATATCGCACGCTGCCGATGGTCTGGTACGTGCCGCCGCTGTCGCCGATCCAGTCAGCCGCCGATGCCGGGACTATCGGCAGCAACGGCATTCTGCCGGACGTCGAGAGTCTGCGTATTCCGGTCCAGTACCTGGCGAATATGCTGACCGCCGGGGATACCGCGCCGGTGCTCAACGCCCTGAAGCGGATGCTGGCGATGCGCCACTACAAGCGGGCGGAAACCGTGGACGGCGTTACCGACGTGCGCGCCCTGGAGGCAGTCGGCCTGACCGAAGCCCAGGCGCAGGAGATGTACCGCTATCTGGCGATCGCCAACTACGAGGACCGCTTCGTGGTGCCGAGCAGCCACCGGGAGCTCGCCCGCGACGCCTTCCCGGAGAAGGGCGGCTGCGGCTTCAGCTTCGGCGACGGCTGCCACGGTTCAGACGGCAAGTTCAACCTGTTTAACAGCCGCCGCATCGACGCCGTCGACGTGAGCAGCAAAACGGAGCCGCATCCATGAAAGCGCTGATGATTATCTCCCGCCTGCTGGAGTACCCGGACGCTGCCCTGTGGCAGCATCAGCAGGAGATCCACGACGAGCTGGCGACGTCTACGCTGCTGGCGCGCGAAGATGCGCAAAGGCTGTGCGTCTTTCTGCGTGAGCTGACGGCGCAGGATCTGCTGGATGCCCAGGCAGCCTACAGCGAACTGTTCGACCGCGGCCGCGCGACCTCGCTGCTGCTGTTCGAGCACGTTCACGGCGAGTCCCGCGACCGCGGCCAGGCAATGGTCGACCTGCTGGAGCAGTACCGCCGGTACGGCCTGGAGCTGGACAGCCGCGAGCTGCCGGACCACCTGCCGCTCTATCTGGAGTACCTGGCGCAGCTGCCGCAGGCCGAGGCTATCGGCGGCCTGCAGGACGTGGCGCCGATCCTGGCGCTGCTCAGCGCCCGCCTGAGCCAGCGCGAAAGCCGCTACGCGGTGCTGTTTGACGTCCTGCTGGCGGTCGCCAACAGCGCCGTTGACAGCGATAAAGTGGCGGCAAAAATCGCCGACGAGGCCCGGGACGATACGCCGCAGGCGCTTGACGCGGTCTGGGAAGAAGAGCAGGTCAAGTTTTTTGCCGACCAGGGCTGTGCGGATTCGGACATTGCGGCGCACCAGCGCCGCTTCGCCGGAGCGGTCGCACCGCAGTATCTGAATATCTCTAACGGAGGAGAGCGCTAATGCACTTCCTGAATATCTTCTTCTTTGATATCTACCCGTACATTGCGGGATCGGTCTTTCTGATCGGCAGCTGGCTGCGCTACGACTACGGCCAGTATACCTGGCGCGCGGGCTCCAGCCAGATGCTGGACCGCAAGGGAATGAACCTGGCATCCAACCTGTTTCACCTCGGCATCCTGGGCATTTTTGCCGGCCACTTCCTCGGTATGCTGACTCCGCACTGGATGTATGAAGCGTGGCTGCCGCTGGCGGTGAAGCAGAAAATGGCGATGTTCGGCGGCGGTGCCGCCGGCGTCCTGTGCCTGGTAGGCGGCGCGCTGCTGCTCAAGCGCCGCCTGCTCAGCCCGCGCGTGCGCGCCACCACCACCAAAGCGGATATCCTGATCCTCACTCTGCTGGTGGTGCAGTGCGCGCTTGGCCTGACCTCGATTCACTTCTCCGCCCAGCATCCGGACGGCAGCGAAATGATGAAGCTGGTCAACTGGGCGCAGACGGTGGTGACCTTCCGCGGCGACGCGGCGCACTACCTGGACGGCGTGGCCTTTGTCTACCGCATCCACCTGGTGCTGGGCATGACGCTGTTCCTGCTGTTCCCGTTCTCCCGCCTGGTGCATATCTGGAGCGTGCCGGTAGAGTATCTGACCCGCAAATACCAGATCGTGCGCGCCCGCCGCTGATCGGTTGGCTTTGGTATTTTTGCTTCTGGCCCTGCATTTGCAGGGCCTTTTTATTGGTAGCGGCTCACCGCCCGGAGATTATCTCCATCGCCTGAGCGGCCCTCGCAGCGGGAGGCGCCGGCGGCAGCGTCGTCAGGCGATAACCATGCTGCTCATACGTTGCCGCCATCGCTTTCCAGGTTTCGACGGCCTCCTGCCAGCTCTGCTTGCGTTCGTTATCCTGGGCATAGACGCCGCGCCACGGCGGCAGAATAATCACGTCGGTGGCGTAACGATAGCGGCTAATCGCTTCCGTGAGGCGAGGCGGGATAGGATAACCGCACAGGGTCAGGTAACCGGCGATATCGGGGATACCGCGATCGTAGAACACGGGAGCGCTTGCGCCGCTGCTGCGGTGCCATGCGCGAATGTCCCGCGCCAGCATCAGCCCGGCAAAGCGCTGCGGATCGCGCCAGGGTACGCCGCAACCGCCGATCGACATCTGCTCCCTGATGACGGCGCGTCCCGATTCGTCGCACACGGCGAAACCCCGCTGCGCGAGAGTCTCAATTAATGTCGTTTTTCCGGCGCCGGGCCCCCCGGTAATAATCGTACGTAAATTCATAGCGATTTTCCTTTCTGGATTGGGAAAGCATTGTTGCGCAAGCGGTGGTGTAGACTTTGGTTATGGCGGAGGCGTTGGTCGTTGAGCGTAAGAGAAGGGGAGTCTTAGTCGGAACTTCTTATCCTTCCCCGGCTGGAGAAATAGAGAGTCTTAGCGTGAATATTTTATGAAGTGCTTTCAAAAGAAGATGGTGGTGGGGGAAGGATTACTCGTCGCTGCGCTCCTCGCCCTTCGGGTCGTTGCCTGCGGCAACGCTTTCTCGCTGCGCTCGAATCGAACCTTGGTCGAAGCTTCTCATCCTTCCCCGGTTGGAGAAAAATGGAATCTTAGAGAGAATATATGCGGAGTGCTTTCTAAGAAGATGGTGGTGGGGGAAGGATTACTCGTCGCTACGCTCCTCGCCCTTCGGGTCGTTGCCTGCGGCAACGCTTTCTCGCTGCGCTCGAATCGAACCTTGGTCGAAGCTTCTCATCCTTCCCCGGCCGGAGAAAAATGGAATCTTAACGTGAAAATTTGCGGAGTGCTTTCAGAGAGTGATGGTGGTGGGGGAAGGATTCGAACCTTCGAAGTCGATGACGGCAGATTTACAGTCTGCTCCCTTTGGCCGCTCGGGAACCCCACCAGGGGTAAAATCAAATTGTGGAACTCTCGTAAGAGTAGTGGTGGTGGGAGAAGCATTATTCGTCGCTTCACTTCTCACCCTTCCCCGGTTGATATCAACATCAGCCAATTCATCCGGGTTTGCTACGTTGTAGTAGCGAAAGTGGTGGTGGGGGAAGGATTCGAACCTTCGAAGTCGATGACGGCAGATTTACAGTCTGCTCCCTTTGGCCGCTCGGGAACCCCACCTATTTACTGGCCTGCTCCTTGCGGGAGCGGGGCGCATCATATCAAATGACGCGCCTCTGTAAAGCACTCCTTTGATAAAAATGAACTGGTTGCCTGCTTTTTATGCGTAACGACGCAAACCTAACCAGCTAATTTCATAAGGGATTAAAGAATAATCGTCCGATTACCGTAAACAAACACCCGCTGCGCCAGCACCTGATACAGCGCCCGGCTGAGAACGTTTTTCTCAACGTCGCGACCGGCGCGCATCATATCTTCCGCCGTATAGGTATGATTCACATTAATAACGTCCTGCATAATAATCGGACCCTCGTCCAGATTATCATTCACGTAGTGTGCCGTAGCGCCAATAATCTTCACGCCGCGCTCGTAGGCCTGATGATAGGGGCGGGCACCGATAAAGGCCGGCAGGAACGAGTGGTGAATATTGATTATCTTATTCGGGAAGCGGGAAACAAATGTCGGCGTCAGCACGCGCATATACTTCGCCAGCACCACGTAATCCGGCTGATGCGCTTCGATGGCGTCTGCCATTAAGGCATCGTGCTCTTCGCGGGTGTGGCCTTCGTGGCTGACCAGTTCGAAAGGAATATCAAAACGCTCAACCAGCGAACGCAGGGTGTCGTGGTTACCAATCACGGCGGCAATATCGACATCCAGCCCGCCGTAGTTGGCCTTCATCAGCAGATCGCCCAGGCAGTGCGCCTCTTTGGTCACCAGAATAACGATGCGGCGGCGTCCGGCGGGGTTCAGCTCGCGAACCGACCCCTCGGGCAGGGCGCTGTCCAGATCGGCCAGCAGCGTCGCATCATTAAAAATGCCCTCCAGCTCGGTGCGCATAAAGAAGCGGCCGGTACGGTGGTCAACAAATTCGTTGTTCTGCACGATGTTCAGCTCGTGCTTGTAACAGATGTTAGTGATGCGAGCGATCAGGCCTTTTTGATCCGGACAGATAGTGCGCAGAACTTTACGTTGTAGTGAATGCATTGCGAGGAAAATCCTGTTGAAGGTGTTTGCGACTTCAGATGCCTGGCCCTATTGGCCGCAGCACTTTTTAAATTTTTTACCCGAACCGCACGGACATGCGTCATTTCGGCCAATTGCCGGGCGGGTACCGTCGATATAGTACCACTGTTCATTTTCTTTTATGAATCTTGAGCGTTCGATTATCGCACCCTGTTTTTGACCATCGCGAAAACGGGCAACAAAACTGACGAATCCTTCGCTATCATTGCGGCCGGCGTCGGTGGCGAAAACCGTCAATCCGAGCCATTCCGTGCCGGCAAAGCCCTGCTCAAGCTCCTGATGCAGGCTCTGGCTGCGGCATTGCGGGTGCCACGTGGCGACCAGGTACGCCGCATCTTTTTTAACAAAAGCGGTATAGCGTGAACGCATAAGCTGTGATGGAGTTGGCGCTAGCTGCGAGCCGGAAAGATATCGCTGGCAACATAGGCTATACTCGACAGCGTTACCACATGGGCAAAGTTGATGCATTGACGCCTCCCGTGAGTCAATAATGAAGACGCGTGAGCGCCGGGCGGCGAATATGTTAACTGAGCAGTGGCGATCTTGCTACGATAAGAAGTGGAGGATGTCCACCTGCAGTAATGAGAAAATTAAAAATAGGTCTGGCGCTGGGATCAGGTGCCGCTCGGGGTTGGTCACATATTGGCGTCATAAAAGCGCTGGAAAGAACGGGCATTGAAATTGATATCGTCGCAGGCTGCTCAATTGGTGCGCTGGTCGGGGCTGCCTATGCCTGCGATCGGCTGGACGCGCTGGAGAAGTGGGTGACGGCCTTCCGCTACTGGGATGTCCTGCGCCTGATGGATCTCTCGTGGCGCCGCGGTGGACTACTGCGCGGTGAACGCGTGTTCAGCCACTTCAGCGAACTGCTGCCGGTGGATCAAATCGAAGCCTGCAACCGCCGCTTCGCCTCGGTAGCCACCAATCTCAGTACCGGACGCGAGCTCTGGTTTACTGAAGGTGACCTTAATCATGCCATCCGCGCTTCCTGCAGCATCCCAGGCCTGATGGCCCCGGTGAGGCATAACGGCTATTGGCTGGTGGATGGCGCCGTGGTCAATCCGGTGCCGATTTCGCTGACCCGCGCGCTGGGCGCCGATATTGTGATAGCCGTGGATTTGCAGCACGATGCGCACCTGATGCAGCAGGACCTGCTATCGGTGAACCTTCAGCCGGATTTGCAGTCAGTTGAGGGGGAATCTTCGCTCTCCTGGTACGATCGTTGGCGCAGGCGGGCGGAGCGGAAGTCATCGCGCCTGGCAACCGCGACGCCGACGGCGACGGAGATTATGTCAACCTCAATACAGGTGCTGGAAAACCGGCTGAAACGAAACCGTATGGCAGGCGATCCTCCCGATATTCTGTTACAACCGTTTTGCCCACAAATATCCACACTCGATTTTCACCGGGCCGACGCCGCCATCGTCGCCGGCCGGCAGGCAGTCGAGAAAAAGATGGATGAACTATTACCGTTAGTGCCAGCGCCTCGCTAAGCACTTTTTCGACGACTTCAGCAAAATCTGACAGGCGGTGGGGTAGATAGCATGTCACTATTGACTTATCGTCAGCCAGGGGAGATATCATGACGCAGCCATTGGCGGGAAAACTCATTCTAATCGTTGAAGACGAACCCGTTTTCCGCTCTCTACTGGATTCGTGGCTTTCATCACTCGGCGCAGTAACGGCGTTGGCCGAAGATGGTGAAGACGCGCGGGAAAAGATGGAAACCCTCACTCCCGACCTGATGATCTGCGATATCGCGATGCCGCGAATGAACGGCCTTAAGCTGGTTGAATATTTGCGAAATAACGGCCATCAGTTGCCCATCCTCGTTATTTCTGCCACCGAAAATATGGCTGATATTGCCAAAGCGCTTCGCTTAGGCGTGCAGGATGTATTACTGAAACCGGTGCAGGATCTCGACAAGCTCAGGGAGACGGTTTTTGCCTGCCTTTATCCCAATATGTTTAATTCCCGGGTCGAAGAAGAGGAGCGGCTTTTCGAGGACTGGGACGCCCTGGTAAGCAATCCAACGGCGGCGGCAAAACTCCTTCAGGAGCTTCAGCCCCCGGTTCAGCAGACGATATCTCACTGCCGCGTTAACTATCGCCAGCTCGTTTCTGCGGATAAACCTGGGCTGGTGCTCGATATTGCGCCTTTATCTGATAATGATCTCGCTTTCTACTGCCTGGATGTCACCCGGGCAGGGGATAACGGCGTTCTCGCTGCGCTATTACTGCGCGCGATTTTTAACAGCCTGCTGCAGGAGCAGCTGGCTCACCGCGGTCAGCGATTGCCTGAACTTGGCAGCCTGCTCAAGCAGGTCAATCAACTGCTGCGTCAGGTGAGCCTTCCCGGCCAGTTTCCGCTGCTGGTAGGCTATTATCATAGCGGGATTAAAAATTTAATCCTGGTTTCTGCCGGCCTTAACGGAACGCTTAATGCCGGAGACAGGCAGATACAGATAAGCAACGGTGTGCCGCTGGGCACCATGGGCAATACCTATTTAAATCAGATCAGCCAGCGCTGTGACGCCTGGCAGTGCCAGATCTGGGGAAGCGGCGGGCGGCTGCGCCTTATGCTGTCTGCAGAGTAACCACCTGACTTTAACTACAAAACATAGTGATTACCCCGAACTCTAAGGGGTGATAGCATTGCGTTTGTGTTTAGAAATATCCTAATTCTGGTCCCGCTCTCATTTTCAGACCAGAATGGCTCATCGCTGCTGGTATACTTAACGCGTTAATAATTAACGAATACGTTCAAGAGTTGAACAGTTCAGGAGATATAAATGGCTGCATTAAATTCGAAAGTTACTAAGGCCGTCATCCCGGTCGCGGGATTGGGAACCAGGATGTTGCCCGCCACGAAAGCGATACCAAAAGAAATGCTGCCGCTGGTTGATAAGCCGTTGATTCAATATGTCGTTAATGAATGTATTGCTGCCGGTATCACCGAGATCGTACTGGTCACGCACTCCTCTAAAAACTCCATTGAGAACCACTTTGATACCAGCTTCGAGCTTGAGGCCATGCTGGAGAAGCGCGTTAAGCGCCAGCTGCTGGAAGAAGTTCAGTCTATCTGCCCGCCGCACGTAACGATTATGCAGGTGCGCCAGGGCCTGGCGAAAGGTCTCGGACACGCGGTGCTATGCGCGCATCCGGTCGTCGGCGATGAGCCGGTAGCGGTTATTCTGCCGGACGTTATTCTGGATGAATACGAATCGGACCTCTCGCGCGATAACCTCGCCGAGATGATCAAGCGCTTCGATGAAACGGGCGCCAGCCAGATCATGGTTGAGCCGGTTGAAGACGTGACGGCCTACGGCGTGGTTGACTGCAAAGGCGAAAACCTTAATCCGGGCGACAGCGTACCGATGGTCGGCGTTGTTGAGAAGCCGAAGAAAGAGGCGGCGCCGTCTAATCTGGCTGTCGTTGGCCGCTATGTACTCAGCGCCGAAATCTGGGCGCTGCTGGCGAAAACCCCTCCGGGCGCGGGTGACGAAATTCAGCTGACCGACGCTATCGATATGCTTATTGAGAAAGAGACGGTTGAGGCCTACCACATGAAAGGTAAGAGCCATGATTGCGGCAATAAGCTGGGCTACATGCAGGCGTTTGTAGAATATGGCGTGCGCCATAATACGCTTGGCGCTGATTTTAAAGCCTGGCTGGAAAAGACCGTTAGTTAACTAAAAGTGCGTTACTGCGGTTGAAATGCGCCGGGTGGCCGTCAGGCTTCCCGGTTTTTTATTGCCTGGGATTTATACAGAATCAGCTCGTTTCTTAATCCCGGCTAAAATGCCGGGCAAAAAAAATCCCGCCGGAGCGGGATTCGTTAGCAATTCGAATTATTACAGGAGAAAATCGTCCAGTGTTTTACCCTGCTCATCCATTGCTTTCTTGATCACTGCCGGGGTGCGACCCTGGCCGGTCCAGGTTTTAGTTTCGCCGTTTTCGTCGACGTAGCTATATTTAGCCGGACGTGCTGCACGTTTGGTTTTGGTGCCCGCTTTAGCGGCTGACATGCTATTCAGCAGTTCATTCGGGTCAATACCATCAGCGATCAGCATTTCACGGTACTGCTGCAGTTTACGCGTACGTTCTTCGACTTCAGCAGCAGCTGCGCTTTCTTCTTCACGACGTTCGTTAACAACAACTTCTAATTTTTCCAGCATTTCTTCGAGCGTTTCCAGCGTGCATTCTCTTGCCTGGGCACGAAGAGTACGGATGTTGTTCAAAATTTTAAGTGCTTCGCTCATTGTAGTAATCTCAAACTTATATTGTGGGGTGGTTTGTTGGACTAATAATAGAGCGTTAATTTCATATGTGCAATAGGTTCGATTGTAATGAATTCAAAATAGCTGTTGTCTTGTCATATTTATTAATAAAGATAACTTAAATTCTGCGCGTCGCATCCCATTGCAGCAGTGGAAAATGCTTAAAACACCTGGGCAAAGTATGCCTTTTCAGAATGCGCTGAACGAAGTATATATCCTGTAATATAAGAATCCGCTTTGCCAATTAGTCGCTGTGGATAGCGCCTGGGTGTCTATTCTCCAGGCGATGATACAGATGCTTAACCGACAAACATCCATTAACTTAGGTTTGATAACGCCGCTACAAAATCATTCTCATGGATGATGCTGTTAGCAAATAATGCTTAAATACTTATGCGAACGGTGGTAGTCGGCGGGGCGCTGCCGGCGGTAACCGGAAGCAATTATGGTACAATCGCCGACGATGAAATTACGACGATTGGGGTGTTGCTGTAAATGGCACAACTATATTTTTACTATTCGGCAATGAACGCCGGTAAGTCGACGGCGCTATTGCAGTCCTCCTACAATTACCAGGAGCGCGGAATGCGTACCCTGGTCTATACCGCCGAGATAGACGATCGCTTTGGCGCCGGTAAGGTCAGCTCGCGTATTGGCCTTTCATCGCCAGCGAGGCTTTATAACCAGAATACATCTCTGTTCAATGAGATAGCCGCCATGCACGCGCAGGAGGCTATCCACTGTGTGCTGGTGGACGAAAGCCAGTTCCTGACGCGCCAGCAGGTGTATGAACTCTCTGAGGTCGTTGATGAGCTGGATATTCCGGTACTCTGCTACGGGCTGCGCACCGACTTTCGCGGTGAACTGTTTACCGGCAGCCAGTACTTGCTCGCCTGGTCCGATAAGCTGGTTGAGCTGAAAACCATCTGTTTCTGCGGGCGCAAAGCGAGTATGGTGCTGCGCCTGGATCAGGCTGGCCGCCCTTATAACGAGGGTGAGCAGGTGGTGATTGGCGGCAATGAGCGCTATGTCTCCGTCTGTCGCAAGCATTATAAAGAGGCGCTGGCTGAAGGCTCTCTGACCGTGATACAGCAGCGGGTAAGGGGAGATCGCGCCTCATGAGCCACGCACAGCCTTTGCCGTACCGCTCGCCTGATGCGCGACAATAAAAAAACCCGCCAATTTGGCGGGTTTCGTTGTCAGGCGGTTACTCAGGCGATTTTATTCGCTTTTTTACCTGCTTTAGCCGGAGCGGCTTCTTTCTTCTCGGCGGCAGCGCCTTCAACGTAATCGCGGCCGTAGTAGGTATCCATCAGGATCTGCTTCAGCTCGGAAATCAGCGGGTAGCGCGGGTTGGCGCCGGTGCACTGATCGTCGAAGGCATCTTCAGACAGCTTGTCGATGTGGGCCAGGAAGTCAGCTTCCTGCACGCCGGCCTCGCGGATGGATTTCGGAATACCCAGCTCGGTTTTGATGCTGTCCAGCCAGGCCAGCAGCTTCTCGATTTTCGCTGCGGTGCGGTCGCCCGGCGCAGACAGGCCCAGGTGATCGGCAATCTCAGCATAGCGGCGGCGCGCCTGCGGACGGTCATACTGGCTGAACGCGGTCTGTTTGGTCGGATTGTCGTTCGCGTTATAGCGGATAACGTTGCCGATCAGCAGGGCGTTGGCCAGGCCGTGCGGAATGTGGAACTGCGAGCCCAGCTTGTGCGCCATGGAGTGACATACCCCGAGGAAGGCGTTAGCAAACGCGATACCGGCGATGGTGGCGGCGCTGTGTACACGCTCGCGGGCAACCGGGTTTTTCGCGCCTTCATGATAGGAGGCCGGCAGGTTCTCTTTCAGCAGCTTCAGCGCCTGCAGCGCCTGACCGTCAGAGAATTCAGAGGCCAGTACGGAAACATAGGCTTCCAGGGCATGGGTCACGGCGTCCAGGCCGCCGAATGCGCACAGCGATTTCGGCATATCCATCACCAGGTTGGCATCAACAATCGCCATATCCGGGGTCAGCGCGTAGTCCGCCAGCGGGTATTTCTGGCCGGTGGTGTCGTCAGTTACGACGGCGAACGGCGTGACTTCAGAACCGGTACCGGAGGTGGTGGTTACGGCGATCATTTTCGCCTTCACGCCCATTTTCGGGAACTTATAGATACGCTTACGGATGTCCATAAAGCGCAGCGCCAGTTCTTCAAACGAGGTTTCCGGATGCTCGTACATCACCCACATGATCTTCGCGGCATCCATCGGGGAACCGCCGCCCAGCGCGATGATAACGTCCGGCTTGAAGGAGTTAGCCAGCTCGGCACCTTTACGTACAACGCTGAGGGTCGGGTCCGCTTCAACTTCAAAGAAGACTTCAACTTCAACGCCGGCTGCTTTCAGCACGGAAGTGATCTGGTCAGCATAACCGTTGTTGAACAGGAAGCGGTCGGTGACCACCAGGGCACGTTTGTGACCGTCGGTGATGACTTCGTCCAGCGCGATCGGCAGAGAGCCGCGGCGGAAGTAAATGGATTTCGGAAGCTTGTGCCACAACATATTTTCAGCTCGCTTAGCAACGGTTTTCTTGTTGATCAGGTGTTTCGGACCAACGTTTTCAGAGATGGAGTTACCACCCCAGGAACCACATCCCAGCGTCAGGGAAGGTGCGAGTTTGAAGTTGTAGAGATCGCCGATACCGCCCAGCGAGGCCGGGGTGTTGATAAGGATACGCGCGGTCTTCATTTTTTCGCCGAAGAA
>NZ_BCZS01000044.1 GCF_001598855.1 Pluralibacter gergoviae ATCC 33028 = NBRC 105706
TTATGAAGGGAATCATTTGATACTACCGGGAATAAGAGGGAATAGCCGGAAACACGCGGGAATACTGGGTTCGACCAAAAACAGCATTTGATACCAAACTTTGAGAATCGTCAGAATTTGGAAAACTATTGATACTTCGTGTTCATCGGCATTGGGAGTTTAAACGGCGTTCAAAGCCCTGTCATGGCAGCATTCAAAAAATCTTAGTCATTGCATATGATGTTTCTTTTGCACAACCAGAAAAGAACAACGATGTTCTTTTAAATTTATGCAGCTCAGACATCAAAACTGACTATAACTACATGTTATAAAATAGGTTTTCCAGATTCAGCACTCAAATGGAGATTTAGCATAAAGCAAGTATCCTGATGGAGGATTCTAAAGATACTCAGCGCCAGACATCCTTATCCGGCCTTCTTAGAATCGCCTGATGAGGCGGTCGTCTGTACTACATCACAAGTCTCAGCGTCCCCCTCTTTAATCTGTTGATAAAGGCGCAGAACCCGATCTCTTTCACTTTCTGTGAGTTGCATGAAGTCCGCCAAATTCGAGTTACCTTGCAATGCAAGTAAAATACCAGTTACCCCATGAAGAATTATTGCGTCTACCAAGGCCTTACTTTGCTCAGGGGGCAGTCGAGTAAGTATAACTTCTAAGAGTGGATCGTGGTTCGTCAGTGCTGGTGAATCAGCTTCGAACTCGCCCTTTTGTTCGAGCCCACAGATCAGCCATACAGGAGACACATTACACGCAGCAGCAACTACAACTGCGCTGTCTATGCCTGGATACATATCCCCCTTCAGATACTTTCTAATAGATGTCTCTGACATACCACTCCGGCGTGATAACTCACTATTGCTCATTCCCTTCATTGCGCTTCTCAAGCGCTCACCAAAGCGGGTTATTCCACCCTCCACAATAATCCGATCTCGTTCTTTTGCATCTGCTTCGGTTTTTTTGACATAACCCATTGAAAATAAATCCTTTATATCAAGAAGTTTTGGTTTAGGCTTCCTCGCACAATAAACCGCACAAAAAACTTGTTTTCGGATTATTGTTCGAGTAGAGTTGTTTAATACGATAATCGGTTTTGATTATCGAATTAGATAAAACGGGTAGGATCACACGATGCAGCTGATGAAGCAAGACCTGACGCGAGTGTTCATAGAGCCTGGGCAAGACTGGTCCAGCAAGGCAATTATCGCGGCTTTGGATAAAAAAGGCGTGGATCTCCAGGATATCGAGAAGGAGCTTGGACTTAAGACTGGAGCTGTCAGAAATGCCTTCTACCGTAAGTGTGTTCGTTACCAGGAAGTGATCGCACAAAAAATCGGAGTTGAGCCAGACATCATTTGGCCAAGCCGCTACGTTTCTAATCATAAACTGGGTGAGTGACGGAGGAAGGGAATGTCTCTCTGGTTAACTGCACGTGAGTGTATCTCGTTACCCGGTCTTCCTGGCCGCGAGCACAATATTAGAAACAAGCTGAACAAGTTTGCTGAAGGCAATGAGAGCCTCATAAGAAAACGCGCTGGTAGTAAGGCCTTTGAATATCACATCGACTGCTTACCTGAGGTCGCTCAGCACGCGCTGCGCGCCCGTCAGATTAGAGAGCTGATGGCCACGCCCTCCGGTGAGTTAGTCGAACCATCATCACCACGAGCTAAAGGCAGCGAAGAAGCCAAAATAGAGGTCTATCGCAAATGCCCGGCTCTCATGGAGCAGAAGCTGAACTGCCTCACGGCGGCGCAGCGTCAGACTGCTGATGCGCGTATGGCGCTTGTCGTCGAAGTTCTGCGCCTCGGCGAACTGCCTGGGTATAGCCGTGCGAAGGCTATCCGCGAAATTGTGCGTCAGGCGCAGGCCGGTGAATTACCCCAACGCCTGGCGGATGCCGTCTCGATGGCGAATGCAAAGAAAGGCGCATCGCGTTCGCTGAGTGAAATATCGCTTAAGCGCTGGGTGGCTGATTTTAATAAGACGCGCTCTGCCGCTGAGCGGCTTCTGCTGCTGGCCCCAGGCAAGCGGCAGGTGGTCAAACCAGAAGAAATCAAATGGCTGCCAGAGTTCCTGAGTTTTTACCGCCGTCCGGACGGGCGCGGTATTCAGGAGGCCTACGACGATTTTGCTGCGGGCTGGGCTGAGCGTTACCAGGGTGACGCCATGATGGCCGCAGCGATCCCCTCTTACGACCAGGTGTGCTACGCCATGAACAAGCTGCCTGTTGTTGTGAAGCAAAAAGGCCGAATCACCGGCAGCGAGTTCCGCCAGTATGAGGGCTTTGTCCGCCGTGACTGGGAGTCCCTGCCGGTTAATTACGTCTGGATTGGTGACGGCCACGGCATGAAGATGAAGGTGGCTCACCCCGACCACGGCAACCCGTTCTCGCCGGAGGTGACATTTATTCTGGACGGCAGCTGCCGTTATATCGTCGGCTGGAGCCTGGCGCTGTCTGAAAGCGTAATTGCGGTCGCTGACGCCCTGCGCCACGGTATTAAAAACCACGGCAAGCCTTTTCTGTACTACTCGGATAACGGCGGCGGTGAGACCAACAATACCTTTGATGCTGAGTTAACCGGTATCCTTCCCCGCCTCGGTATCGATCACCGGCTGGGTATTCCGGAGAATCCGCAGGGGCGTGGCATCATCGAACGCCTTAACCGCTCTCTGGCCATGCGCATATCGCGCCAGTTTGCCACCTACTACGGCACCGGCGCAGACCGCAGCACCGTTGGTAAGATGACGAAAAGCCTGGCATCGGCAACTAACGCCGCGAATAAAGGCAAAGAGCTGACGGCAAAGCAGCAGGCGACTCTGCGCGATCTGCCGTCCTGGGAATCGCTGATTCAGCACATTGAGGCCGGGGTGGAGTGGTACAACAACCGCCCGCACGAGTCTCTGCCGCTGCGCAGCGACGGCGAGCACTTCACTCCCGCACAGTTCCGCCGCTATAAGCTGGAAACCGAGAAGACCGAAATCGAGTGGCTGTCGGAGCTGGAGCTGCGCGAAATGTTCATGCCGCAGATAGAGCGTACCGTTAACCGCTGCGAGGTGCGTCTGTTCAATAACCTGTATTACTCAGCCGAGCTGAACAACGAGCACGGTAATAAAGTGCTCGTTAATTACGATATACACGATGCAAACAAAGTTGTTATTCGTCGCATGGATGGTTCCTTTATTTGTGAGGCTATCTGGGACGGTAATAAACAGCAGGCATTCCCGGTCACGGCCGAGTATCACCAGCGCCAGCAGCGCATCAAGGGGATGCGTGCACGCGGTGAGGAGAAGGTCCGCCTGGCGGAGGCAGAGAACGTCCAGACGCTGCCAGCCCCGGCAGAGCAGGAGTTGCTGCGCGGGAATGTCTATCGCCCGCAGCGCGGAGCTACGCCGATGGCCCTGGCTGAGCTGGAGGAGGCTGAATACAGCGAGGATGAATATCTGAATAACTCGCTGGATATTCTGGAATCAAATAAACGTAAAAACGCTATTTAAGCGCGATTTAATGTAATTCAAAAAAACGGAGTGAATTATGTCTGATGTGAATATTTCTGATATTCGCGAGGTTCTGCGCAACCTCGTTGACGGTGGCCGCTGGACTTTTGCCCAGGTTTCCCGCGAAACCGGTCTCTCAACCGGCGTGGTCTCCAGCTTCATGAATAATAAATATGCCGGTGATAACGACCGGGTGGAAAAGGCGCTTACTCGCTGGGTCAATAAGCAGCAGTCCGCCGCCGAACTGCCGGAGCCTCCCCGCTTTATTGAGACGCCCACGGTTAAGCAGATCTGGACGGCGTTTCGCTACGCGCATCTGACCGAATGTATCGGCGTGGTATGTGGTAACCCCGGCGTCGGTAAGTCAGAAGCGGCGCGCGAATACCGCCGCAACAACGATAACGTCTGGATGATAACGGTAACTCCGTCCTGCGCCAGCGTGCTTGAGTGCCTGACTGAACTGGCCTATGAGCTGGGGATGAACGATGCACCGCGCCGCAAGGGACCGCTGGCCCGCGCGCTGCGCCGTCGCCTGGATGGTACGCAGGGGCTGGTCATTATCGACGAGGCTGACCACCTCGGGGCAGAAACGCTGGAGGAACTGCGCCTGCTGCAGGAGGCCACGCGCGTCGGGCTGGTGTTGATGGGCAATCACCGCGTCTACAGCAACATGACCGGCGGAAACCGCACCGTCGAGTTCGCCCGCCTGTTCTCCCGTATCGCGAAGCGGGTGGCTATCAATAAGACCAAAAAAGCGGACGTAACCGCGATTGCCGATGCCTGGCATATAACCGGAGAAAAAGAGCGAGATTTGCTGCAGCAGATTGCGCAGAAACCCGGTGCGCTGCGCATCCTCAGCCATTCCCTGCGCCTGGCGGCAATGACTGCCCACGGCGCAGGTCATGAGGTCAGCGAGGGCTATATCCGCAAGGCGCTGCGCGATCTGGATCTCGATGTAGATGTCTCAACGTTACTGAGGGGATAGTTGATTATGGAAAGCATGAAACCTGTGAAATGTACGCGCTGCCGTAATATCCATGATGAAGGTGAGCGCGTAAGCGTCAGGGATAAGTCTTACCGGGGAATCAAGGTCTTTACTTCTGTTTGTCCTCGCTGTGGAGGTAAGAGCTTCTATGACCTCACTAAGGAGCGCTCATCATGATTACCGAACGTATTGCCGACCATCTGGGAATGGCCAACGCCGCGCAGGCCTGGCTGCTGGCGCGCGGTAGCCGCGTTACCGACATGCGTGTGTGGATGCGCCGTCCGTGCCTTGAGATTACCTGCCCGCCATCAGAGCTGGTAAATCGCGCCAGCCACCTGATTGAACGCTGCCCGACCGGCACGCGCTCTGTCTGGATGGCCACCATCGCCGGTTGCCACGTGATATGGAGGTAGCTATGACGGCAAAAATCACGGCCTATGCCTGGGCGTCGGGGCTGATTGAGTTTGGTCGTAATTATCCCGAGGGTGCATTGCCTATTGTTACCGGTGATGAAAGACGCGTCCGGGAGTTAATTGATATTTGGGCCAGGCATTCGCGGACGAATGAACAATTACTGGTTCCTGGAGTACCCGAGGCTGATAACCAGCATGAGGCCTGCTCTGCATTAATTCGTTTTACTGACCTTGTCACTAAAGAATATCTGGAAAAAAGGAGAGGATGATGAATAAGCCCCGTTTCTGGACTACAGCAGATCGTCAGTTCGTCCACGACAACGCCGGTAAGCTGACCGCTCAGCAGATTGCCGCCAGGCTCAACCGCTCATGCCGTGCAGTTCGCGTCAAGGCGACCCGTTGGGGGGTGTCACTGCTGGTAATTCCTTCAGGCGCGCAAGGTGCTCCCACGCGCCGTCAGTGGACGAAAGCTGAACGTCAGTTCGTCCGTGACCATGCAGGTAAGCTGAGCACTCAGGAAATTGCGGACAGGCTTAACCGCTCGCGTCAGTCAGTTTGCGCGCAGGCGCATCGGTGGGGAATATCAATGCTGGTGCAGTCGGCAGACGCGCATGACGCCTGGCTATGCCGTGAGCTTTATAAAGAAGGGCTGACGATCCCCGTTATTGCCGAGAAGATGGAATTAAGCCGTCGCACCGTTTCGGGCATCGTTTATTCAGAAGTTGTTAATTCAGTGAGGGTCGCATGACTACAGCAAATACCATACCGGCAGGATACCGTATTAATGCCCAGGGGCATTATGTGCCAGAGTCGCAGGTTAAGCCGTTAGATAAGCTGCGGGATGATGTCGTCCTACGCATTATTGAAGCCGCTAAAAAGCAACGTCAGGCTATGGCCGAGTTTAAGCTGCAGGCGATGTCAGAGGTGGCCGACTTTATCGACGTCTCTGCCGCCGAGTATGGCGTGGAGTACGGCGGCACCAAGGGCAACGTTACTCTGGTCAGCTTTGATGGCCGTTACAAACTGGTTCGCGCAGTCGGTGAGCATCGCGTTTTTGATGAGCGCATTCAGGCTGCGAAGACGCTGATTGACACCTGCATCAGCGAATGGTCAGGCGGTGCTGATGAAAAAATCATGGCGCTCGTCGATCATGCCTTCCGGGTCAACAAGCAGGGGAAAATTGATATTAACCAGGTGCTCGGGCTGCGGCAGCTGAACATTGACGATATTAAATGGAATGAGGCAATGGATGCCGTGGCTGATGCCATTCAGGTGACGGGCACCAGCCAATATCTGCGTCTGTATGAGCGTCAGGCAGATGGCGGATATCAGCAGATATCGCTGGATTTAGCCAAGCTCTGATTATTCGTTAGTTAATTTAAATTTTAATTCCGGCGTAGCGCCGTGGGTTCGCTCACGCCGAAATTCAATAAGGACTTATTATGAACGCCAAAAACACCGCTATTTTCGACGCGGCATTAACTAAGTGGGGATTTGATTCTCAGGTGCTGGTTCTGGCTGAAGAGTCAAGCGAGCTGTCTGCTGCCTGCGCGCGCTTTATCAATCATAAAACGGACAGCAGCACGCTGGCTGAGGAAGCTGCTGATGTCGAAATTATGATTGCCCAGCTTCGCCATAACGGCATGGGTCAGATGATTGACCACGAAGTCAGCCGCAAAATGACCCGACTCGCACAGACTGTCGGCGTTGATGTGCAGCCGGTGAATCCCTTCTGGCCATCCGTTCAGGGACTGCTTGAAGAAGCGGGAGAGCAGCTCAGCCTGGCGGAAACGCTCTATCTCGATCCGAAGACCAGCAACCGCTTTGCGGCAGCGCGCGCAAGAATGGCCGTGAGCCTGCTGATGCAGGCCGCGCAGCGCATGATGCGCGAGCAGCAGTACACCGAGCGTTGCCAGAAGGAGGCTAAAGTATGACGCGAACTGATGCTATCCAGCTGATTCATATCGCCAGAAACCAGCTGTCGCTTGACGACGACACCTATCGCACGCTGCTGGGGGCAGTCGTTACGGGTAAATCGAGCTGTCGGGACATGACTATCGTCGAGCTGCAGAGCGTTATCAAAGCGCTGGAGGCAAAGGGTTTCAAAAGCAAGCCGCGCTCCAGCGCCAGGCGCCGGATGTCGTCTCCCTCAGCGGTTAGCAAGAAGGTGCGGGCGGTCTGGCGGGCAATGCTCAGCGACGGCTTTATCAGGGACGGCAGTGACGCAGCGCTGGACCGGTACGTGCAACGACAGACCCGCTTACTCAACGGCGGTGCCGGGGTGGCAACCCTTGAATGGTTGCGGGATGAGGCAGAAGATAACCTGCTGGAGAGCCTGAAGCAGTGGCACATCCGTGAGATGAAAAAGGCCCTGCAGGCGCACAAACTGCGCCTGCCTGTAAACCCACGCTCCGGTGACGAGTATCGCGATTACGATACCATCTGCTGGGCTTTTTCAGAGGCGGCGAAAACGTGGAAATAAACGACGATCTCTTTGGTGATGTTCAGGACGACAGCATCCTTGACCACATTGACGATGAGATGGAAAGCTCCCGCTTTCCCTCTCTGCTGGCAGAACTCAACGCCCTGCTGCGTAAGGAGCTGGAGAGGCTTGGGTATGACCCGCGTCATTCGATTGAGCTGGTAGCGGCAATCAGCAGTAAAATCGGCGGGATGCAGGTTTACTTCCCGCGCGGCCAGGTACTGGAACAGCTGGTCAGAGATATGCGCATCTGGCGTGATTTTCAGGGGAACAACATTCCGCAGCTGGTTGAGCGCTACCAGGTGACCTACAAAACGGTGTATAAAGCTATCAAACGGATGCGGCGACTGGAACAGCGCAAGTATCAACCTGATTTATTTGACAAGGAATAGCCTATGAAACTCATCGGGAATATATGTTTTATTGCTTTTGTGATTTGGGTCGCATCATTTTTCTTCAAGTCTGAGGCGAAAGAGCTTCCATCTAATGAAGTTTTAATCTCTCAGTTTGAAATGCAAGGTGTTTTGAAACGGGATGAGTGGAAAAAAGGGAATGTTGTCGATGGAGTTCAAGTCTACTCAGCACGTACTGAGGATAATATTATAAAAAGCTCATGGCTGCTTGGCGTTAAACAAGCTGGAGTCGTTTCAATTGCAGCTATTCAGGACCCATCATTTTCAGGGGTAGCGGCACTTTCATCATGCTATAAGCTGGTTAAAAGTGTCCTTTCTCGTGATGATAAGCAAGACTTTGAACGTGTTGAGCGCGCATTTAAGTACGCTTTAAGCGCTGAGCCAATTAATAATACGCAGCATGATACAGAAATAATAAACGGATTTAGATTTGAAATCCAAATGGGAACCATTGGCTCAAATCTGTACTCTTATGCATGTACTATGAAGCCTAAGTAACCATCCATTTTAATCAATGAAGCCGGTAAATCCGGCTTTTTTTTCGCCCGGCATAAATTGAGGAAAGTGTTATCACTTTCCTTGAGGTGCCAATGACCACGCAGCTTTTGTCCCCCGCCTTTCAGCACGCCCTGGATTTTGTTCTCTCTAAAGAGGGCGGCTATGTTAACGATCCTACCGATAATGGTGGTGAAACCAAATACGGTATTTCCGATAAGCGGGATGGCCTGGCCGACGGCAGGACCGACGTCAATGGCGACGGCAAGCCCGATACCCGAATTAAAGACCTGACCGAAGAGCAGGCCGGGCAAATTTATTACCGCGACTACTGGTATCCCTCTTATTGCCCTCGCTGGCCGGATGGCATCTCCCTTTTTGTTTTCGATTCTGCTGTTCAGTACGGCGTTAAAAAGGCGATTCAGTTGCTTCAGGATGCGGTCAGCGTCACTGCTGATGGCATCGTCGGCCCGAAAACCATCACAGCTGTCACCAGTACCGATCCTGAATGGCTTCTGACCCGCTGCTTCCTGCGCCGGGCCCGCTACTACGCCGACATTATCAAAGCCAACCCGGCCCAGGGTAAATACCTCAACGGCTGGTATAACCGCCTCGATGAGCTGGCGAATGCCTGTCAGGAGGTTATCGGCGGCCAGGTTTCCGTAACCCGGAGCTGACGATATGGGCAACGGCTGGGACGGCAGTATGCGTGCGGGGCGGCGCGACCGGCTCCGGCAGGAAGTGCTTCACCGCGTTGCCGGTGGCCCGCCGCCGGTTCCTCTTGACTACACAGGCCACGACGGCACCCACGCCAGCTATTACCGCCGGGGATGGGACTCCGTCGATATCAGAGACATCGTCTGGCAGTGCCAGCGATATAAGGAAAAACATAATGATTAACGCTTTTACTGCCGGGTGGCAGCTGGCACTGCTTCAGGTCCTCCGCTCAGGATGGACGATTATCATCCTAGTTACGGTGTCGCTTTTGCTGTGTTGGTTCTCTGGCCGACATGCGTTTGCGGTCTGGTGGCTGGCGTTCTCCGGTACGTTACTGGTCGGTATCAGCGTCGGCCTGGGGAATCTGCCGTATCGCCTGTTACAGCCCGGCCCCACGACATGGAGATGGTCAGGGTTGGTGTCATGGGTGATGTGGGCAATCGGCGCGCTGCTGCTGGCAGTTGCGCCGATATTCGCTAACACGCTGCCCGCCATCTTTCTCGGACCCGCTGGCGTGCTTTCCGGCGCGCTGGTTTATCTCTGGGTTTCTCACAGGGAGCCGCTTAAATGGACCCGATAACGTTGTCCACCATCGCATCAGCCCTGCTGAAAGCGGGCCCGTCTCTGGTCCGCACCATCGGTGGCCTCTTTGGTAAGGACACGGCGACGGCTGCAGACTCCGTCGCCAGCATCGTCGAAACCGTCAACAGCGCCATCAACCCCGCTGACCAGCAGCGCGTTCTTGAGCAGAAGCTCGCCCAGCTTCCGCCGGAACAGCTCGTGCAGCTGGAGAGCCTGAAGGTTCAGCTGCAGCAGTTTCAGCTTGAACGGGATAAGGCGCAGCTGGCAGACCAGCAGTCAGCGCAGCATGAGCAGCAGGAGACCATCCGCAACGGCGACAACGCCACGGATGAATATGTCCGCCAGACCCGGCCACTGATGGCCCGTCTTTCTCTTTACAGCAGCATCGCCTACGTGATGCTGATGTCGCTGGGGCAGCAAATCGGAGCCGCCGCCGGGGCGTTCGGGCATCCCTTCACGATGCCGGAGCCGGACTGGGATATTGCCCTGATGCTGGCCACGCCCGCGCTGGGGTATCTGGGGTTCAGGACGCTGGACGGCTTCGCCCGCTACAGCAAATCCAGCAAACACAAGGTCATGGTGGGTAAATGACTAAAGCATTTGATCGCGCCAGCGACCTTGAAATGGAAGAGCGGGAGCGGCTCTTAAACCAGCATTTAAGGCGCGTTAAAGAGCTGCCGGAAAGTTACGGATTTTGTAACGACTGTGAACAGCCAATTCCTGCAGCCCGGCTTCAGGCGCTTCCTGATGCAGTGACCTGCGTTACCTGCCAGGCCATCAGAGAGCACAGGAGGAAGCATGGACTGGGAGGTCATTAAGGGTAACTGGGCCATCATCTGGGCGCTGTTTATGTCCGGGGTGAACGTCATTCAACTGCTGCTGGCCAAAACCTACGTTAAGCGCGAGGAGCTGGAACTGCTGCGCACGCGCCTGCAGGGAATGGAAAGCACTATCGCCGGGCTACCTAACCAAAAAGACCTGCATCAGCTACAGCTGGAGATGCGCGATTTGCGTGGCGAGCTCCGCGAACTGGCACCCTCAATCCGCCAGGTATCACGTATCAGCGATTTACTTCTTGAAAACGAACTAAAGGAAAAATGAGGTGACTATGCGTGACATTCTCGACCAGGACCAGCGCCTGGTCATTCTGCGATCTCTCATCGAATGCGGCGACAGTGCGAACGAGTCCATTCTGCAGACCTGTCTGCAGACCTATGGGCACCGGGTCTCACGGGACACCGTGCGCACGCATCTGGCCTGGCTGAAAGAGCAAGGCCTAGTGACGCTGGCGGACGTCTCCGGCTGCTATGTGGCCAGTATCACCGGGCGTGGCGATGACGTCGCCAGCGGTCTTGCTACGGTTCCGGGGGTGAAAAAGCCCCGCGCGAGGGGCTGACGATGGAAAAACAAAGACCATTAGCGCCCGTCGCACGTAGCACTATCAGGCACCTTGCTGCCGCATTCGTCTGCGCTGAACTGGAAACGCAGGTGATTGCGAAGTTTCTCGAAGAGAAAACCGGTAAGCCATATGACCGCAATGCCCCTGACAGCTACCTCAATACATTCCTGAGTGCCGAGCCGGAAATCCGGCGCGCATGGCGTCTGCTGCAGAAAGATATTGCAGCGACCCGCAAAGACTTTGCCGCCAGAATGGAAAAGGAGCGCGCGTGACAGCTGAACAACGCCCCACCCGAGGTCGTCCGTCCAAAATCGACCTGCTGCCTGATGGCGTTCGCGACCAGCTCCATCAGATGCTGCGCGAGAAGCGCCATACCCAGGAGGAGATCCGCGAGGCCATCAACGAGCTAATCGACGGTCATAACCTCCCTGAGGAGATGAAGCTCAGCCGCACCGGGCTGAACCGTTATGCAAGCCGTATGGAGGAGTTCGGCGCCAAAATCCGTGCCTCGCGAGAGATGGCCGAAATCTGGGCTGCTAAGCTCGGCTCTGCCCCAACGTCCGACGTCGGAAAGCTGCTGCTGGAGTTTGTCAAAACCCTCGCCTTTGAGACCTCGATGTCGATGGCCGAAAGCGAGAAGACCGTTGAACCGAAGGCGCTCGGCCAGCTTGCCCTGGTCGCCCAGCGTCTCGAAGCCGCTGCTATGGCCAGCCACAAGCGTGAGAAAGAAATCCGCCAGGCGTTCGCTGAAGAAGCCGCCGCGCAGGCGGAGAAAATTACAAAACAGGCCGGGCTGTCTGCGGAAACCGCCGCTGATATCCGTCGCCAGATTCTGGGGATTGCATGATGACCGGGAGCCTGTCAGCGCAGGAGCAGCTGCGTAACCAGTCGGCGACGGCGATCCTGTCTGGGGAGTTCGATGCAGACCAGGTTCTGCTGCCGTATCAGCGCCGCTGGATAGCCGACACATCCCAGCTCAAAATCGCCGAGAAATCCCGCCGCACCGGGCTGACCTGGGCAGAGGCGGCGGATGCCGCCCTGAACGGCTCAATGTCCGCCAGCGCCTGTGGCTGCGACACCTTCTATGTCGGCACCACAAAAGACATGGCGCGCGAGTTTATCGACGCCTGCGCGATGTGGGCCAAAGCCTACGACTGGGCGGCATCCGATATCGGCGAGGAGGTCCTGCAGGACGAAGACAAAGACATTCTGGTCTACGTCATCCAGTTCGCCAGCGGCTTCAAAATCAAGGCGCTGTCGTCCAACCCGTCCAACCTGCGCGGTATGCAGGGCAACGTTATTATCGACGAGTCCGCGTTCCAGAAAGACCTGGCCGCAGTGCTCAAGGCGGCGCTGGCGCTGACCATGTGGGGTTCGAAGGTTCGTTTGATCTCGACCCATAACGGCATCGAGAACCTGTTCAACACCATCATTACCGACAGCCGCGCGGGTAAAAAACGCTACTCCGTTCACCGTATTGATATCGAGCTGGCTATCAGCGAGGGCCTCTATCGTCGCATCTGCCAGGTGACCCGGAAAGAGTGGTCACCGGCGGCCGAGGCCGAGTGGCTGGCTAACCTGCTCAGCGATACCGCCACCGTAGAAGATGCCCGCGAGGAATACTATTGCGAGCCGAAGAACGGCGGCGGCACCTATCTGGCTCGCTCGATTCGCGAGCGCGCGGCGCGCGGCGGCGGCCCCGTTCTGCGCTTCACCGGCACGGCTGACTATAACGCCATGCCAGAGGGGATGCGGGCGCTGGATATGCAGGAGTGGCTTGAGCAGACGGTCCTCCCCGAGCTGAACCGGCTTCCGCCGAACCTGCGCCACTGCCTCGGCGAGGACTTCGCGCGGTCGGGCCATCTGACCGTCTTTGCACCGATGACCGTAAACGACGATACCACCCGCACGGTGCCGTTCCTGGTGGAGCTGGCGAACGTTCCCTATACGCAGCAGGAGCAGGCGCTGTTCTTTATCTGCGACCGGCTCCCGCGACGGGACGGTATCAAGCTCGATGGCCGGGGGAACGGTAACTACCTGGCCGAACAGGCGGCGGAAAAATACGGCGCTGAGGTCGAGGTGGTAATGCCATCCGTCGGGCACTACCGCGAGAACATGCCGCGCTTTAAGGCGGCATTTGAGGATGACGAGCTGGTGCTGCCGAAGCACGAAGACGTGATCGCCGACCTAGGGCAGATTGTGATCCTGCGCGGGGTGCCGGGTATTGATGACCGGGAGACAACCGGCAGCGATGGCCACAAGCGACACGGCGACAGCGCCTATGCGATTTTCCTGGCATTTCTGGCCAGCAAGGAGGACTGCCAGCGCTACGAGCTGCACCGCCTCAACAGTAAACAGCAGCAGCGCCAGAGCGACGGCCACCGCCAGCTGCGCATCACCCGTGGCCTGAAAAATCAGCGGGGACTACTCTGATGCTAAAAAAACTCACCGGCGCAATCCGCAGCCTGCTGAATCCGGCTACCGACGAGGCCATCACCGTCAACGAGGCTGCAATGACGCAGCCGGAGGCGCGGGCAAGGCGCGCCAGCGTCAGGCAACCGTCCCCCGGCATCAGCGTGGCAAGCACGCTCTCCCCGGCCCGCCTGGCCGGGGTTCTGCGTAACGTGACCGAAGGCAACGCGCGCGACTACTTCATCCTGGCCGAGGAGATGGAAGAGCGCGACCTGCACTACGCCAGCGTGCTGCGTACCCGTAAACTGACCGTGGCCAGCATCACGCCGAGCGTGGAAGCTGCAAGCGACGACGAGCGCGACGTCATGCTGGCCGATGCCGTCCGTAACCTGATGGAGCAGCCGCAAATCCCCGAGCTGCTGTTTGACCTGCTGGATGGGCTGGGCAAGGGCGTGGGCGTCTGTGAAATTCTCTGGAGCACCCGCGACGGCTGGATGCCCTACGATTATGAGTGGGTTGACCCAAGATTCCTGAAGCCCGACAGCGACACGCTGCGCGAGTTTCGTCTGCTGACCGATGACCAGCCGGTCAACGGCATCCCGCTGTCGCCAGGCAAGTACGTGCTGCACTACCCGCGCCTCAAGTCCGGTCTGCCGCTGCGCAACGGTCTAGCGCGGCTGGTTGCCGTGATGTACATGCTGAAGTCATTCACCGTCCGGGACTGGTGGGCCTTCGCTGAAAAATTTGGCATTCCGATTGTCATCGGCAAGTACGGCGCGAACGCCAGCCAGGAACAGATCCAGACGCTGATAGACGCCATCGCGTCTATCGCCTCCGATGCGGGCTGCGCCATTCCGCAGAGTATGCAGCTGGAGATGCAGGAGACCGCCAGCCGCAACAACGGCGGCGCGCTGTTTAAGGAGATGGCCGAGTGGTGCGATGCGCAGACCAGTAAAGCCGTGCTGGGCCAGACCATGACAACCGATGACGGCAGCTCCCGCGCGCAGGCGGACGTTCACGACCGGGTGCGCATGGATATCGCAAAATGGGATGCCCGCCAGCTGGAGAACACGCTCAATGAGTTTCTGGTCAGGCCGTTTATCCAGTTCAACTATGGCCCGCAGGAGCGCTACCCGCTGGTCAGGCTACCTATCAGCGAACCGGAAGACCTGAAGGCGTTTGTTGATGCCCTTATTCCGCTTATCGACCGCGGTCTGCGCGTGCAGGAATCCGAGGTCCGGGACAAGTTCGGCCTGGCCGAGCCGGAGAAAGACGCGAACGTCCTTGCACCGGCAAACAGCTTTACAGCCTTCAGCCCGGCCCCGGCGCTCAACCGCGAGCAGCTGGCGCTCAACCGCGCCCAGGGTGACGAAATTGACGCGATGGTCAGCGAGGCGCTCAGCGACTGGGAGCAGACCGGGCAGGCATTCACCAGCCCGGTACTGCAGCTGGCGCAAAGCGTCGGGAGCTTCGATGAGTTTCTTTCGCGCCTGCCGGACCTGCAGAAGACGCTGGAGCCGTCGGCGTTCGTCGAGCAGCTGGCGCAGCTGAGCTTTAAGGCGCGGGCACTGGGGGATGCTAACGATGGCTAAGGCACCAGAGATTATCCCGAAGGAGGCGCTGGCCTGGCTGAAGTCAAAAAAGCTGACGCCGGGTTTTGACTACCGCGACGTCTGGCGCCAGGAGCACAGTGCCGGGTTTACGGTGGCGAAAATGACGCAGCTCGACCTGCTCTCTGACGTGAAAACGCTCGTTGAAGAGGCGATGGCCAGCGGCCAGTCGTTCGCCGAGTTCCGGGAGATACTGAAGCCCCTGCTGGTGAAGCGCGGCTGGTGGGGGCAGCAGCTGATGGATGACCCGCTGACGGGTGAAACAAAGCCGGTACAGCTCGGCAGCGACCGACGCCTGCGCACCCTCTACGATACCAACATGCGCACCGCCCGCAGTGCCGGGCAGTGGGACCGCATCCAGCGAACCAGGCGTGCGATGCCCTATCTGCTCTATACGCTGGGTCCGTCCCGCGAGCACCGCGCCGAGCACCTGAAGTGGGCAGACCTCTGCCTGCCCGTTGACGATCCGTTCTGGCTGACGCACATCGGCCCCAACGGCTGGGGCTGTAAGTGCGGCGTACGTCAGGTCAGCAAGTATGAGTACGAGCAGCTGCTGAAGAATGGCGTCACGCGTAACGTGCAGCAGCTTGACGCCAGCGGCCAGCCGACAGGGCACGTCGTGCGCCAGACCGTGCCGGTGCGAACCGAGGCCCCGGCGGTTAAACGGGTGAAGTGGCTCAACCGGCGCACCGGCGAAGAAGAGATGGTGCCGGAGGGTATTGACCCTGGCTGGGACTATAATCCGGGAATGGGTCGGGAGGCCGAACTGCAGCGGCAGCTGGCGGCTAAGCAGAAGGCGTTCGACAGTGGTAAGTAAACGAGGTGGTAAAGCGCCTCAGCGGCGCTCTGAGACTTCAACGGCTTTTGTGGTACGATGATGCTCTGAAAATTTGTTAAACGCGCCACGGCGTTTTTAAACGTGGTTTAAACGTGGTTCCCCGCTTCGTTTGAGCAGCATCCCTCATCAAACAGATGGAAACCGGTAAATCCGGTTTTATCATCAGCTTCGCCGACACTGTCCGTCAGTTACTTTTGACGACGGACAGCACCATGAAAACCACCCAGCCCGAACTTCTGGCCCTCTGCTTTGAGCTGCCCGACATCTCTGATGCCAGCACACCGCTGCCGGAGTGGTTGCCGATGATCCCGGCAGGCGCATTTACCGGGCGCGACGGGCGCTCCTGGGTCAACGCTGACCCAACCGCCGTCGTTAACGCCTCCTTTCGCTATCCCAAGCTGCCGTTTGATGCGGAGCATTCCACTGAACTGCTCGGCCCGAAGGGCGAAGAGGCTCCGGCCTATGCCTGGGTCGATGCCCTGCGCGTGAATGAGAACGGCAGCATTGACGGCCACATCGAGTGGACGCCCGACGGCGAAGCGCTGGTGCGCGGTAAAAAGTACCGCTATTACAGCCCCGCGTTCTTCAATACCGCCGATGCGCAGGTGACCCGCCTGTCCAGCGTCGGCCTGACCAATAAACCCAACCTGTTTTTACCCGCCCTTAACTCGGAGAGCACCATGACCGTACCTTTGCAGATTGCAACGGCGCTGGGTCTTGCTGCCGCCGCGTCAGTTGATGACGCCGTGGCCGCGATCCAGACCATCAAAAGCAGTGAAAAGGTGGCGCTGAACCGCGCCGAACATCCCGACCTGACGAAGTTTATTCCCGTTGAAACCCATCAGCTGGCGCTGAACCGTGCCGAAACGGCAGAGGGTCGGCTTAAGGCGCTTGACGAACAGGCCGCAAAGGACCTGGTCGAGGGGGCCATCACCGGCGGGAAGGTAGCCCCGGCCAACCGTGAAATGTACCTGTCCCTCTGCCGCAGCGAAGAAGGCCGCAAGCAGTTCAGCGACTACATGAAAACCGCGCCGGTGCTGGTCAACTCGGACCCGACCAAGCCGAAAGAGGTTGAGACCCAGGGTGAACTTACTCCGACCGAGCTGGCGATGTGCCGCAGCATGGGCCTCACCCAGGCCGAGTACCTCGCCGCTAAACCGAAACAGGAGCAATAACAATGCCGCAACCGTCCGCAGAAATCCTGCACGCGCTCTCTACCTCGCTGAGCGCTGCATTCACCAAGGGACTGGCAGGCGTTACGCCGCAGTACCTGCGCATCGCAACGGTCGTGCCCAGCAGCGCAGCGTCCAATACCTATGGCTGGCTCTCTGAGCTGCCCGGCATTAAGGAATGGGTCGGCGAGCGCCAGCTGGTCAGGCTCTCTGAGCAGGGCTACACCATCACTAACAAGACCTGGGAAAGCTCCATTCGTGTCAAGCGTGAAAGTATCGAAGACGACCAGATTGGTCAGTACAGCGTGATTGCGCAGGCGTACGGTAAGCAGGTCTCTGAGTTCCCGGACACCCTGAGCTTCCCGATGCTGGTTGCCGGATTCAGTACGCTGTGCTTCGACGGCCAGAACTTTTTCGACACCGACCATCCGATGGCCGGTGGCACCTACAGCAATATCGTCGGCGACGTGACCACCGATGCCGGTGAACCGTGGTTTCTGATTGATGAAAGCCAGGTGCTGAAACCGATCCTGTATCAGGACCGCCGCGCGTTCGACTTCAAGTCGCTGGACGACCTCAACAGCGAGCACACCTTCCTGCAAAACGAGTTCCTGTTTGGCGTGGACGGCCGCTGCAACGTCGGTTTCGGATTCTGGCAGACCGCCGTCGCCTCACGTGCGCCGTTGAATGCCGCCAACTATGAGGCCGCCGTGAAGGTCCTGCAGGGCATGAAGCGTGACAGCGGTCTCCCGCTGGGCATCCGTCCGACGACGCTCGTCGTGGGGCCGAACAACCGGGCACCGGCGAAGCGGGTTATCGACGCAATGCTGGTCGATGGCGGCAACTCCAACATCTACTACAAAGACGTGGAGATTGTGGACTCTCCGTTCATCACCACGCCTGCCGCTCCGGCACCGTAAGTTAACCCCTGGCCGTTACAGCGGGCGTTAGCCTGCTGTAACCCACCTTAAAAGAGGATGGAACAGTGAGTGGAACGAAAGAAAAAGCAACGGGTAAGCAAAGCGCTAAAGATAACGCTGGCGCGGTTTCACCGCAGGAAGTGGCACAGGTTAATGCGACTGACCTGCCGGGAGCTGAACTGCCAGACTCAGTGCCGGGGAATGACGCTGCGCTGGATTCGTCCTCCGCTGGCGTGACCACGGAACAACCGCTGATGCCGGGCACGGATGACGTTGAAGTGCTTGAGGTGCGCGCAGTCGCAACTCAGGGCTTCTGGCGCTGCGGTCGCTGGTGGCCTCATGAGCCGGTCCACGTTTTTGCCAGTGACGATCCCGATGCTGATAACGCGGCAAATGCGCTGGAGGGCGACGTGGTCGCGGAGTGCTTCATCAGCAAGTCTGTTGCTGCACGTCTGAAGTCCGATCCCAATCTGCGGGTATCGGTACTAAAGAAGGACCGGGAGGCTGAGTAAATGGGCATCTACGTTACCCGCGATGAGCTGCTGGCTGCGGACGGTTCGCTGGTCTGGAATATGGCCATCGACAAGTCAACTGACCAGCTCGACGAGACGAAGATTGGTGCGGCCATCGACGATGCCGATGCGGAGATCAACTCGTTCCTGTCGAAGCGCTATCAGCTGCCGCTGAACATCACCACCGTTCCGCGCCCGCTGCACCGGGTAGCCGTATCTATTGCCATTTACTGGCTGTCGGAGCGCGACAATCAGATCACCGACCTGATTCAGAAGCGCTACGAAGCCGCCATCCAGACCCTCAAGGAGATGGCGAACGGCACGCGCGACCTCGGCCTGCCTACTGATGAGCCCGCGCCGGAAACCGACAACGGCAGGATGATTGTCGTCTCTGATAACAAGCGCCTGTTCACCCGCAACAACCTCAAGGGCGTTCTCTGATGGGTATCTCGGTTGAAGTCTATGGCGCGGAGAAGCTGGCGCAGATGCGCATGGCCATCGAGAAGCTCTCCGACAGTTCGCTGCAGCATGAGCTGCTGGAGAGTATCGGTGCCGTTGTCGAGTCGCAGACCCGCCGCCGCATTACGGATGAGAAAACCTCGCCTGCAGGCGAGCGCTGGGAGGAATGGTCGCCGGGCTATCGCAAGACCCGCAACGGCAATCAGGGACTTCTGCAGGGCAACGGCGATTTGCTTGACAGCATTCAGTACGTCGTTGAGCGCGGCCACGTTCGCGTCGGTTCGCCGCTCAGCTACAGCGGCGTCCATCAGGACGGATTCAGCGGCAGCGTTCAGGTCAGTGCCCACAGCCGCCTGATCCATCAGGCATTTGGCCGGGCGCTGAAGCACCCCGTCTGGCAGTCCGTAGGGGCGCATAACCGCATGATGAACATTCCGCAGCGCGAGTTCCTCGGGCTGTCCACCGCCAACAGCGAAGAGCTGATGCACGTCATCGGTGACTTCTGGAGTGAGGTTTTACCGTGAGTAACGAACGTCCAACCCTGCTGACCACCGGCTCCACCATCGCCGCCGCCGGGCACATCGTGGAATGGCTGAAGCCCGAACTGCTGCGCGAGCAGAAACAGCTCTCACCCGACCGGGTCAGCGTCATTGAGCGGCACATAGGCCAGTTCAGCACTCCGGCAGAGGTCAAAACCTATCTGTCAGACCGCGACGGCTGCATCCGGCTGGCGGCGCTGCGCGTGCGCAACGTCCGGGCGAATGCAGGCGGCACCACCGGAGACGTTACCTGGGCGGCATACGTGATGGCCACCGACGCCTGGGGCTATCCGCGCGACGCGCGCTGTGAAGTGCTGGTCGGGAAGCTGGTCCGGCGCATCGTGATGCGCGGCTCTGCAGCGGGCATGAAGGCCGAGCGCATGGCCAGCTCCGTCAGCGCAGAGAATATCTACTCGGGTGGCCTGAACGATCTGGGGCTAACGATGTGGGCAGTGACGTGGGAGCAGGAGTTCAAACTGGACGATGAGATTGACCTGTCCACGCTCCCTGAGTTCCTCCGCCTGGGGGCCACGCTGCAGGTCAATGATGGCGCCACCTCAATTGACGGCACGATTAACGTAAGAGAACCCGACTGATGAAAAAGCACATTAAACCCGCCCGCGAGGGCCTGAATGTCCGCAAGCCCGACGGCCTGCATCTGTCACCAGCCGGTGAGCCGCTGGAGGTGACGGCTTTCTGGCTGCGCCGCCAGACAGAGGGTGATGTTGTTATCACCACCATTCAGCCAGCTACAGAAAACACCCCGGCGGAATCCCGCCCGGCCCGCCTGGTAAAGGAGAAGTAATATGGCTCTCGGCACCATCCCCGATGATATCCGCGTCCCGCTGGTCTACATCGACATTGATAACTCACAGGCGCTGTCCGGGGCACCGGCCCAGTCGCGCAAAATCATCGTCATCGGCCAGCAGAGTGCGACCGGCACTGCCGCCGTTCTGACGCAAAATCGCATTACCAGCGACGGCACTGCAGACCAGCTCTACGGTAAGGGCTCTATGCTCGCCGGGATGCTGAAGACCCTGCGCCACGCCAACAGCTATACAGAGCTGTGGGCGATGGGCCTGGAAGACCTGACCGCCGGTGCCGCTGCGAAGGCTGAGCTGGCGATCACCGGCCCGGCGGCGGCGGCCGGTACGCTGGCGCTGCTGGTTAACGGCGTATCCGTCCAGGTCGGCGTCAGCGCGGAAGCAACGGCAGATGCTGTCGCTGCGTCAGTCATTGCCGCCGTCAACAAGCTGCCGGACACCCAGGTCACCGCCGCGCTGAAGGCAGAATCTACTGCAGACGTCACCCTTACGGCGAACTGGAAGGGTGCGACCGCGAACGCGATGGACGTCCGCCTGAACTATTACACCGGCGAACAGACGCCCGCAGGCGTTGAGGTGGCCCTTACCACCTTCGCTGGCGGCACCGGCACGCCGGATATCGCGGCGGTTGTGGCCGCCCTGGGCGATGACTGGTACACCGATATCGTGTTCCCGTTCAACGATACCCAGAGCCTGAACACCATCCGCGACGAGCTGCTGACCCGCTGGGGCCCGCTGAAGATGATCGAGGCGCAGCTCTGGACCGCGTTTCGCGGGACTCACGCCGAAAGTGGCACCTTTGGCGATGCGCGCAATGACTGGCTTATCTCCTGCATCGGCACCAACATCGCGCCGCAGCCGCACTGGCTGTGGGCCGCATCCTATGGCGGCATCGCGGCATACTACCTGGCCAACGACCCGGCACGTCCGCTGCAGACGCTGGTCCTGCCTGGCATTCTGCCGCCCGGCAAAACCGTGCGCTGGGACATGCAGGAGCGCAACCTGCTGCTGCACGACGGCATCGCGACCCACTACGCCGATGCGAGCGACAACGTCTGCATTGAGCGTGAGATCACCATGTACCGCGTGAACCAGTTCGGCGACGCCGATACGTCCTACCTCGACGTGCAGTCCCCGGCGACGCTCGGCCGCATCCGCTACGTCATCAAGAACCGCTTCACTAACCGCTATCCGCGCCACAAGCTCGCCGGAGACGACGTGCTGGAGCTGCTGGAACCCGGCCAGCCTGTGATGACGCCGAAGATTGCCCGCGCCGAGCTGCTCGACATCGCGCTGACGGAGCTGATCCCCGCGGGCCTGGTTGAGGACTTCGACGACTACAAGGACACGCTGGAGGTCTATCTCGACGGCAGCGACAAGAACCGCCTGAACTTCATCTGCCATCCGAACCTGGTAAACCAGCTGCGCATTCTGGCCGGTCTCATCCAGTTCAAACTTTAAGGAGCACCGCATGAGCATTCTGGGTATGGCGTCCATCCGCATCAACGGGCGCGAGATAAAGACCGAGGGGAAATCCACCCTCAACCCCGGCGGCTACGCCCGCACGCAGCACATGGGGGGCGGCAAGGTGTGGGGCAACTCGCGCAAGATGGCCGGTCCCTCGATCCAGATGACCATCGCCGCCGCGCAGGACATGGACGTCATCGAAATCAGCAACTGGGAGGAAGTGACGGTGATGTTTGAAGGCGATAACGGCCTGACCTACATGATGACCGGCTCGGCGACCGACAACCCGGCCACCCTGGATGAAGACGCAGGCACCATCAGCGCCAACTTCATCGGCAAGAAACTGGTGAAGGTGTAAGTCATGGCACAGATGACAATGACGCTTAAGCACGGCTACATCACCGGCAAGGGCACCGATGACGAGATGTGCCACCGGGTGGTGACTTTCCGGGAGCTGACATCAAAGGATGTAATTGACGCGCAGCTGGCAGCGGAGCGCGTGGTCATCAGTGACAACGGTAAGGCGGTAGCCTACTGCTCCGAAGTGCTGATGGGCGTTGAGCTGTTGCGACGCCAAATTCTGCAGGTCGGTGAGCTTCCCGGCCCGCTCTCCCTTAAGCAGCTGTACGCCTTCCACCCGGAAGACCTGGAAATGCTGACGGCGCGTGCGGGCGACGTCGATGGCCTGCTGACGGAGACGGCTGACCGGGGGCGAGATGATGCCGATGGCGACGGCGCTCAGTAACCTCATCGTCAATCTCTCCCAGCGCTTCAGCGTTGACTACCTGCAGCAGATGCCTCTCCGGCACCTGCTGCGCATTACAGAGCAGTTGAGGAAGCAACATGGCAAACCGCCTCACAACTGAGATTCTCATCAACCTGGCGGGGAACCTGACCGCCAAAGCCCGCCAGTACGGTGCCAATATGTCCGAGTTCGCCCGCCGCAATGAGCGGGCGATGAACGTGGTTAAGGCAACGACGGCGGCTGCAGGTCGCGGACTGGACATGCTGGGTAACCGCTACACCACCATGATTGCCGGTTTTGCGGGCGGTGCGATGTTGAAGAATTTTGCCGAAACAGACCGGCGCATTACGCGTATGGGCCTGGCCGCCGAGAAAAGCCGTAAAGAAATGGCCGGTATGTTTGAGGGGATGCAAGACTCTGCTATCAAGTTCCGTGTTGATGATAGTGAAGTAGTAAGCGCAATCGAAAAGGTCGGAACGGTAACTGGTGATATTGATTTTGGCTTTAAGAATCGCAATATCATCGCCCCATCAATTGCCGCATCCGGTGCAGACGGTGAAAGCATAGGTGCTTTGTTTGCTCAGTTTCAGAAGTTTAATGTCAGTGATGAAAAAGACACGTTGAAGGCAATGGATACGCTGAATCAGCTCGGTAAAGAAGGCGCATTCGAACTGAAGGATATTGCCGAGCGCGGTATCCGTGCATTTTCTATGTATTCAGCTGCCGGTGGCATTGGGGTGAAAGGTATCAAAGACGTTGGTGTTGCCATGGAGAGTGCTATTGATGCCACGGGCGATAGAGCGACAGCATCGACAGCAGTCGAAAATTTAATCCGTGACCTTCAGCTCCCCAAGGTAGTGAAAGAGCTGCGCCGCAATGGCATTAACGTTTTCGGCAAAGATGGAAGAATTCAGTCGCTGCCGTTACTTATGCAGCAGATAGCACAAAAGTCTGGCAATAAAGGCGCTGCAACCCAGAATGATCGCCTGCTGGGGGCCGGGTTCAATCAGGACAGTATCTTATTGTTGAGCAGCGTGACCTCCGGGAAAGGTGCTGAGAACCTGAAGCGCTATAACGGTGTGGTAGCCGATGGGCAGGGGATCCTGAAGGACGCGGCATATGCTGCCCAAGATTTTACGTCAGCAATGTCAGCCCTGAACACCACCTGGAAAAAGTTTGCTAACGGCAACCTTGCTGGCCCTGTACAGGAGCTGGCAGATGCCATTAACTCAGTTGACCAGAAGACGGTGCAAAACTGGCTGGATGTAGGGAAAAAAATCACCCTTGCCGTAGGTGGAATCATCGCTGCCCGCAAAGCATTCCAGTTCGGCAAGGGCGCGCTCGATCTCTTCGGCGTCGGCAAAGGTAAAGGCATTCCCAAAAGCGTTGCCGACGTCTTTGGCTCCGGCGTGATGCCGGTCTATGTGGTGAACATGGGCGCGGGCGGTATGGGCGGAGCCGGTAACCTGCCGGGCGGACCTGGTGGCGCAGGTGCCGGGGCCGGTGCTGGCGCGGGGCGCATGGCTAAGGTCTTTCGCGGCGTGGGTAAGGTTGCTGCTCCCGTCGTCGGTGCGCTGGCGCTGTATGACGAGCTGGAAACCCAGTACAAATTACCGGGACGCATCGACGATCTGACCAGGCAGACGGCTGCCGACAACAGCGCCTCGCCGGAGGACCGCGACTTTGCCAGCCAGAGCCAGCGCAACCGCCAGTACATGGCCAGGAAGTGGGAGTCTCTGACGAACTGGTTTAACTCCATCGGCAGCGACCCGCAGATTACCGACCCTCGCCCGTGGGCCGCGTCACAGCCTCAGAGCCAGTCAGGCTACCCGTTCCTGCCCCAGCAGCTGCAGGGCAATATCGAGGTGGTGGTTAAGGATGACCGGGTGCAGGTCAACCGCGTCAAGGTGAACACGCCCGGGGTGACCATGAGCGCGTCGTCCGGCGTCTCCAGCGTGGAGCAGAACTGATGGCAAAAACCCGATGGGAAGACCTGCGCGACGCCTCGTTCCGGGGCGTCCCGTTCTTTTTCCGCGACGTGGAGGGCGCTGGCGGACGCCGCGCCATCCCGCACGCGTACCCCAAAAAGGAAGTGGGCTGGACGGAAGACCACGGCGCGGTGCTGACGCAGCAGCAGATTAACGCCGTACTGCTCGGCAGTGACTACATCGACCAGATGAACCGCCTGCTGGCGGCGCTGAACACGCCCGGCCCCGGTGAGCTGGTGCATCCCTGGTTCGGCGTGCAGAAGGTGCAGGCGGGCCGCGTTACGCACCGGCTGTCCACCGAGGAAGGCGGCGTCGCCTACATCTCGTTTGAGGTCTACGAGGCGGGCGAGCAGCTCTTTCCCTCCGGCGCGGAAGATACCAGCGCCAAGGCGCTCAGCGCGGCAGACCGCGTCAAGGAGGCGATGGCTAACGGCGACTGGTTTGCGGCGCTGGATGGCGTGGGCAGCATGGTGGACACCCTGCTGGAAGACATGGAGGGCTTTGTTACCAGCCTGCCGAGCCTGCCGGATGCGCTGAGCGAATGGATGGACCGCCTGAACCGCTTCAAGGACATGGCGGGCATCGTTGCCGCCGCGCCGGGCGAGATGGTCCGGGATATCACCGACCTCATCAGCGACATGAAGGACCTGGTCTCTGAGCCGCCGTTCGCCCTGCGCGTGTACGACCAGCTGCGCGACAAGTGGAAAGGCGACCGCGCTGCCAAAGCGGCGAAGAAGTCCCTGGTGGATAACATCATCGTTGACCCGGACACCGGCTTCGCCAGCAGCGTGACTCCCGCTTCGACGCCCGAGACCACGGCGGCTATGGAGGTCAATATTGAAGACTTCCGCCGCCTGGTGATCGTCTCCACGCTCGTTGCACAGGCCGAGGTTGTGGCCGTCGCCGACTTCGAGACTGGCCAGGACGCGCGTACCACCGGCGACCAGCTGGCGGAGCAGCTCGGCGAGATGGCCACCGACTCCGTGGAAAACGGCCTGCGCGAGCTGTGGCGCTCCCTGCGCGACCTGCGCTTTGCGGTAGTCAACGACGTGCGCATCCGCAGCATCCAGCTCCCGGAGCTGCGCCGCGTGACGCCTGCCCGCACGGTGCCGGTGATGCTCCTTGCCTACCGTGAGACCGGTGATGCGGAAAACCGCGACGAGCTGGTCACCCGCAACCGCCTGCGCTATCCCGCCTTTATCACCCCGGCACAGACCATCGAGATCATCAGCAATGACTGAAGAAGTGACCCTGAACGTTGGCGGCCAGGTCTGGGGCGGCTGGACCGACATGACCATTAACCGCTCGCTGGAGTCCATCGCCGGTGAGTTCGACCTGACCGTCACTGCCCGCTGGTCTGAGGCCGCGCCCCGCACCATCAGGCCGGGTCAGGCGTGCACGGTCGCCATCGGCAGCGACCGGGTCATGACCGGGTACATCGACGACTTCATCCCGAGCTACGACGCTGACAACGTCTCCCTGCGCGTGATGGGACGTGACAAGACCGGCGACCTGGTGGACAGCTCGGTCGTCGATAAGTCCGGGCAGTGGAAGGGCCAGACGCTCGAGGCGCTGGCGGCGACCATCTGCAGGCCCTACGGCATCGAGGTGATTAACGAGACCGACACCGGCGAGGCGTTCGGCAGCATCACGCTTGAACAGGGCGAAACCGGCTTTGAACTGCTCGACCGGCTGGCAAAGCAGCGCGGCGTTCTGGTGACCTCTGACGCCCACGGTCGCCTGGTCATCACCCGCGCGTCGTCGCAGCGCGCCGGTGTCTCGCTGGTGCTGGGTGAGAATATCCTCGCGGCACGCGGGCGCTTCAGCTGGCGCGAGCGCGCGAGCCAGTACATCGTCAAGGGCTCCGTCAGCGCAGGCGGCGACACCTGGGACAGCCAGCCGGTGAAGATGATTGGCGGGCGTCAGACCATCGTCAGCGACCCGGAAATAACGCGCTACCGCCCGAAGATTCTGGTCAATGAAGACAGCCTGACGGTCGGCGGCGCCAGCGCACGCGGGGAGTGGTACAAGACCCGGATGCAGGGCGAAGGCACCACGACCGAAATCACCGTAGCGGGCTGGCGGGAGAACGGCGTCAGCGGCCCGCTCTGGCAGACGAACCGGCTGGTGAAAATCACCGACGCAATCCAGCAGCTCGACGTTACCTGGCTGATTAAGACCGTGTCGTTTATGGAGGGCGACCAGGGCCGTCTGACCGTTCTCTCCCTGGTGCCGCCGGACTCTCTCGACATGCCGTCACAGAAAGCGAAGGCGAAAGGCAAGAAGAAATCGACAACCACCGTGGGGGCAACATGGGACTGAAGAACGTAAACATTCCGGGGCAGCTGGCGGCGCTCGGGCGGCGTATGCGCCTGGTGGTTGACCGCGCTCTGGTCCGCATGGTTAAGGACAGCCTGGGTCGCCAGAACCTGCAGCTGCAGTCGCTGGCCGACGAGACTAACGACGACGTCGAGCGTTTCCAGAACTACGGGTTTTCCAGCCATCCGCCGGTCGGGTCAGAGGCTATTGTCCTGGCCGTCGGCGGTCGCCGCGACGGTATGGTGGCCATCGCCGTAGAGAATAAAAGTCTTAGGCCGCAGAACGCGGAAGAAGGCGACGTCTGTATTTATCATCAGGAAGGTCATATTATTCGCCTGCTGAAAGATGGCGTTATCGAAATAACAGGGAAAAAGGTAAATCTGGTTGCCGACGAGAGCTGTGAAATTATCAGTAAGCAAATTACTGTCACCGGCCCGACGTCATTCAGCGACGATATTACCGTTAGCGGAAAGTCTTTTTTGGGTCATGTTCATCCGGAAACGGGGTCCGTTACGAAGCCGCCATCATGACCATCAGACTAAACTGGCACCTGCCCGCAGGCGCGGATATAGAGATTGAACACAATGGCCTTTCGTTTGACGAGGGCCTTGTTTCTTTAGTGTATATCTGCCTGTTTACCGATGCGCGGGCGGATACCAGCGATATTATTCCCGACGGCACTGACGACCGTCGCGGCTGGTGCGGTAATTCTTACAGTGATTTTGAATGGGGCTCAAAGCTCTGGCTGCTTGACCGTGAAAAGCTCACCGAAGAGGTGCGGCTGCGCGCTGAGAATTACGCCCGCCTTGCCATGCAGCCGCTATTACGCAACGGATACGCGCGAAATGCGCAGGTCATAGCGACCATTCCCCGCATGTATGTCCTCGGCCTGACGATTATTCTCACCCGCCCGGATAAAACCGAATTAACCGTTGAAATAAAGAAACGCTGGGAGGCGATTGAAAATGGCAACATTTAGCGTCCCGACGTTGCGCCAGATTATTCGCGCCGGGATTCAGGACCTTGAAATTGAGCTGGACCAGGAGCTGCCGATTGTCGGCGTTGAACGCGCGTTAAACATTGCTTTTAGCGGCGCTCTACGCGACCTCTACGATTATCAGACCTGGATTAAAAACCAGATAATCCCGACGGAAGAGTCCGCCGACGAGACCATCATTGATACCGCCCGCTACGAGGGCGTCATCCGCAAGGCTGCGTCGTTCGCAAACGGCCCGGTCACCTTCACCGGCACCCGCCCGCTGCCGCTCGATACTGAGATGCAGACGCAGGATGGCGTGCGCTACCACGTCACCGCGACCAACGATCCGTCTGCAGGCAAAATCACCGTGCTGGTGCAGGCCGACGAAACCGGCCTCAGCGGCAACCTGACGGCGGGCGACGTCCTGACGCTCATCTCTCCGATCCCCGGAGTGAACAGCGACGGCGTGGTGGCCGCTGCCGGTATCTCCGGCGGCGCGGACGTCGAGTCCGTTCCCGAGCTGCTGACCCGCCTGCTGTACCGCAAGCGCAACCCGCCCACCGGCGGCGCGCTGCATGATTACGTGCTCTGGGCCACGGAGCTGCCGGGCATCAGCCGCGCCTGGGCGTTCGATAACTGGCACGGTCGGGGCACCGTCGGCCTGGCGTGGGTCTATGACCACCGCGACGACATCATCCCGACCGGGACGGACCGCGAGTCGATGCTCTCCTACCTCTACCGCCACCAGGACCCGGCCACCGGTACGTGGGTCGGCAAGCCAGGCGGTATTGAGGTCTGGCCCATCCCCCTGACGCTGAAGCCCGTACCGCTCACTATCCGGGTCATCCCGGACACCGCCGCCATCCGCTCTGCGGTCATGCTCAGCCTGCAGGCGCTGTTCCGCTCGCTGTCGCCGGGCGATACGCTGCTGCTGTCTGCTATCCGCACGGCCATCGGTTCTGCCACCGGCGTCACCGACTACGAGCTGGATATCACTAACAACCAGAGCAGCCAGAACTACGAGCTGCTGACGCTGGGAGCGGTCACATGGCGCATCGTGTAGACGACTGGCACCAGGTTCTGCAGCAGCTGATGCCGCGCGGTAAGGCGTGGCCGCGCGAACAGACGGCTGCGCTGATATCGCTGCTGCGCGGCTTTAGCGCCAGGCTGCACTACGCCGAGGCGAACGCCGACCTGCTGATGCCAGAGATGCGCCCGGAGACCACCGACCTGCTGCTGGCCGACTGGGAAGACTACCTCGGCCTGCCGGACTGTAACGCCATCCCTGATGGCTTTGAGCGCCGCCGCGACGCCGTGGTGGAGAAGTACCACCGCAAGGGTGGGCTGGCCACCTGGCAGATTGAGCAGGCGGTCTATGACGCGCTCGGTTTCACTATCGAGGTGACGGAGATCCTGCCGCATCACGTCCTGCGCAACATCATGTACCCGATATACGGTCACAAGTACCGCTATCTCCTGCAGGTGACGGTCACCGACATGCCGATGATCCGCTTTCGCAGCATCAGCAACGTCCTGACGCCACTGGTAAGCCTGCAGGCGCAAATACTGGAATGCTTTCTGCGGCGCTACCGCCTGGCCGGGCACGCCTACGATTTTCTATATGAGGTCTGATTATGTATTACCTGGATAATGATTCCTCCGTGCCGGATTTGCCGCCGGTCCATCAGGTCTTATTTACCGAGCCGCGTTATTTCACCGAAGGCGGTGACGGTATTGCGCCGAGTTATCCCGGCGCGGACTGGTTCAATATTATTCAGATGGAAATGATGAACGTCCTGAGGCTGGCAAATATCACGCCGGTTAAATCAAAAATGGACCAGTTCGCCCAGGCTATCCGCATGTTTTCCTCCGACTATATGCTGCCGCCCGGCATACCGCTTCCGTGGCCGGGCGCGACTGCGCCGACCGGCTTTGCGCTGGCGCTGGGCCAGTCGTTCGATAAGGCTGCATATCCGCGCCTGGCGCAGGCTTACCCGTCCGGCATCATCCCGGACATGCGCGGCCAGACCATCAAGTTTCTGCCCGCGACGGGCCGCGCGCTACTGTCGCTGGAGGCCGACGGCGTGAAGTCCCACGCGCACAGCGCCAGCGTCGCATCGACCGACCTGGGCACCGCCAGCACCGCTAATACCGATTTGGGCACGAAGCAGACCAGCCAGAACGGCCAGCATAACCACGTTAATGATGCCCGGTTTAATAAACTGGGGGCCCGGTCCAGCGATATAGACAACCTCGGCAGCACCGGCGACTCGGATGATGTTAATCCTACGACTGAATATCGCATTGCTGCGATGGAGGGACTGTGGAATGCAGCCACGATGCAGGATGCGGGTAATCATGTTCACACGGTTTATATCGGCCCTCATGCCCACACGGTTTATATCGGCCCCCACGGCCACGCGGTCACGGTTAATAACTTCGGCAACAGTGAAAACACCGTCAGGAATATCGCGTTTAACGCAATTGTGAGGTTAGCGTAATGTCATTCGAATTTTCTCAAAGCCCGCAGGCGCTCTGGATTTATCAGTACGATGCCGACGGCGTTTATATCGGCTCCGTATTTATGACTATCCCGGCGGGCACCGGGCTACCTGCCAGTACCACCCATTTGCCCTGTGAGCCCGCGCAGGGCCAGACGGGTATTTTCACCGATGGCCAGTGGCAGTACGTCGATGATATTCGCGGCCAGCGCTACTGGGACGAGCACGGCTCCGGGTTCGTTATATCGTCCCTGAGCGAGGCGCTGCCGGACTGGGCTATTACGTCAGAGCCACCGGCTGCGGAGCCAGGACACGTCCTGCAGTTCGCCGATGGCCAGTGGCTGCAGGTAGAGGATAAAACCGGCAGTGCGTTCTACGAGAGCGACGGCACTAAGCACATCGTCACCAGCGCATGGTTCACGCTTCCGGCAGGCTGCACGTTTGTCGAGCCGCCGGAGACCAAGCCGACGTTTGTGACCCGCTGGAACGGGACGGAATGGGTCTACGTGAAGGACCTGCGCGGGCTTACGGTCTGGAACACCTCAACCAAAGAGGCGTCCACGATCATCGAGCTTGGCCCGGTTCCTGACGGCTATACGCGGCTGATTCCGGGCCAGTTCGACGAGTGGGATGGCTCTGCCTGGGTGAAGAACCTCGCGCTGGAGGCTGAATATCTGCAGGAGCAGGCTGAGGCCCGCAAGGCCGAGTTGCTGGCCGAGGCGTCGCAGCAAATCGCCGTGCTGACCTATGCGGCCGACAGCGGTCAGGCGACTGACGAAGAAGCCGTGATGCTGGCGAAATGGCAGGAATATCGCCTTTCCCTGAGCCGTATTGATACCGCCAGCGCCGATATCGCCTGGCCCCAGAAGCCATAAGGAGGCGTCATGTACCATCTTGATAATACAAGTGGCGTCCCCGAGATGCCTGAACCTAAACAAACACAGTCTGTTTCACCACGCTGGTTTGGCGAGAGTGTCGAACAAGGTGGAATAAGCTGGCCAGGGGCTGACTGGTTCAATATTGTTCAAGCTGAGTTATTGGCCATTCTGGAGCTAGCCGGTGAGGCTCCAGATAAAGCCAGGTTTGACCAGTTATCTCAAGCGATAAAATCAGTATCAGACCTTTTCAGAAAAGATGTTGCAAAGCCGGATGGAGCAACTCTTTTAGGTTATAAATATAATGATGTCTATAAAGTTCTCTCTCGCCTCGGCGCTGTTGAAGATATAGGTGCAACCCTTTCTTATCTTGGAAGAAATCCTGTAGAGGATAAGCAAATTTTTGATGAGCAGTCGGTCGTTCCTGGTAAAGATCTGCTGCATTATGGTGGTTTATTTCTCGGAAAACGAACCAGAGGCGTAAGGCGAAATGCCGTTGGCCTGTCTGTGCGCATGAATCAGTCTGGTGCCGGTACTTTTAACCCTCAGATTACAGGCGTGTCTCGTGCTCGTGATATTGCAAAATATAATTCAATGGATGGTGCGAGCGCGTATTTTGATAATCGTAGTGCAACTTTTGAAGAATGGGAGGTTGTCTCAACAGCAACATACACGGCTAATAGCTTTAAGCCATCATCCATTCAAACCTACGAAAATATTAAAGTTGGCGACGTTGTAAGAACCAACCACACCCCTCGCTGCTGGGCAATAGTCACGGATAAGCATGAGGGTTTTGTTTATGTTGACGAATGGGCAATTGACGGTGATACCGTCGTCACGCCTGAAGATGGCGTGGGTCTCTACGTTAACATTGAGGATAAAATCTGGGTTCTAAACATGAACCTGTTTATGGATCCGTCCTGTAAGGCTTCAAAGGCAGCACTCATGGAGCTGGGCATGGTGAATAATGCTGTTCCTATGAGCAATGAAGTTAACTGTATTGATGCGGTTGTTTTGCCTCAGTCAGCATATGGCTGCAATACATCATTTTTGTCACGCGCAGGTGGTCCTTCTGCAAGATGGATGGCTGGTTTTTTTTCACAAGGGGCAAAATGGGGGGCCTTTGTTGCATCTGATGGCGTCGGTGGACCAGCTGATGAGGCAGCCTTTAAGGAATCAACCTCATCTCCGACTGGCTTCTTATTCAACGGGTCCAATACTCAACATTCTATACTCTGGCGATACCCAGGCTCTTCAGTTTATCCTTCGGCGCTGACGCCGTACGGTTTCAGAATCAGGGGAGGGAGTACCTATGGTTCCATGGCATCAGGGTCTGTAGCTGCCTTGTCTACTGCATGCTATGAGCTTAATAACAGTAATGCATTTTCAGTTTTATTACCCTCGACCAGCCTTGTCTCAGGGCAGGAAATTGAATTTACACTTGTTGGTACTGGTGCCGTTACGTTTGCATGCGTAACCTCAACTGTGTTGGTTAATGGTTCCCAATCCTTTTCCCACACACCTTCTATGACGTTCACCACAGTTAAAGCAAAGTGGAACGGAACGGCGTGGCGAGTATTTAGAGGATAAAATTATGACGATTTATGAAGAGGAGCATACGCTCACTATGTCTGTAGTGGGTGTTTCTGGTATGACTTACACAGCTACAGACGTTTCGGTTGATCTGGGCTTCATTGAACGCACGGCCTTACTTCGAGACGCCTGTAGCGCTTTGGCTGAATTTAACAATGATGCACTCAGAGTTGATGAGATTGTTGTGGCCCAAGACTATTTCGATATAGAAGCCCTTGCTCAGGAAGAGTCACGGTCACAAAAACAGTGTGAATCCAGCGACTACTTCCCTAACAACCTTTTTTGATACTGAAGTAAGTAGCGACAATCCGGTATCAAATGTTATTTCCCTTTAATTTTTTCGCGGTATCAATTTTTATTCAAATCGGTATCAATTTTTTTCGCGCGCTATA
>NZ_BCZS01000045.1 GCF_001598855.1 Pluralibacter gergoviae ATCC 33028 = NBRC 105706
TGGAATCCTCTGCCCGCCAGGCTTCCCGCTTGTGCTCGTCGCACTTACCGGACTTCACCCGCTTATTACATCCCGGCTCAGTGCACCGGCGCATTGGTTGCCACGGCATCAGTACACCCCCACGTCACGGTAGACAGACCACAGCGCGGAGATAGCAAGGGGAACCTCTTTCGCCTCTACGTCACTGACCATCGTGCGGTATTCGTACAGCTGGGAGATATACATCAGACAGCCAATTTTGATGGCCGGGGTAAACTCCAGCCCATCATCAAACCGTTTACCAATATGCTTCTGGCAGACTTCCAGTGCCGCGTCGATATACGCCTGAATCATTGAGTCTTCGTAGATGTCATCGTTATCAATGCGGCAGTGAAGTTTCGCTTCAGCAAGCGCTATACGTTCAGCCATTGGTAAGCCCTCCGGTGCACATAATTTCGAGGCGGGTACGATCCGAATCCGGCAGAACTGCCTTGATGTCATAGATGGTCGTAGGCATCCCGGATTCAGTACAGGTCAGACGGTTTTTTGTGGTGATCCCTTTGCGGTAGCGGATCCAGACTCTGACCGTTATTTCTGATTGTTCGGCCTGAGCCGCGACCAGCTCACGGCCACTGAGACTGGCTATTTCCCCCCAGATGGTAACGTCATCAACCCACTCTTTAACCACGGCCCCGGTAGCCGGGTCACGATGGCTTACAAACTTCTGGATAGTGATTCGTCTCTTCATCTTCCCAACCCTCACTCGTCGCCTTCCTTAGCGTCTTTGCTTACCTTGACCTCCTGCTTCCACGCCTGGCTGAACTCGTCGCCACCTTCACGCGGCGGCATCCCTTCGCGCTCGCGGGCTTCGTTCGGGTTCATGATCCCGTTCTTGATACCGCGCTCATAAGTTGTGTAACGCTCGGTTGGTGTGGCACGAAGAAGATCGGCAGAGTCGAACTCAACCTGATAACGGATGCCTGGTGCAGGTGATGCCACCAGCAGCGCAGATTTGATCTGCTGCTCGAAGTTCGCCAGCCATGGGCGCATTGTCATGGTGAGAAAGGCGCGGCTTGCCTCGCTGAAGTTGCTGTAGGTGCTGTTGCTGTATTCCTGCAGGAAGATAGGCGACACGTTGAACATGCGGGCAATGTCTTCAATGGTGAACCGGCGGGAGGCAAGCCACTCGGCATCCTGATTGCTCATGCCCAGCTGCTTATAGTCCATGCCACCTTCAAGGATCGGTGTTTTCCCGGCGTTTCTGGCACCTTTGTAACGCTCCAGCGCGTCCAGCGCCTGTTTGCCCTTCACGCTATCGAGCCAGTCAGCTGTAGTAACCACGCCCGCCGCCATCATGCCGTCTTTCATGATGCTGGCACCGTGTCGCTGCTGAGCCAGACCTAATCCCAGCGCCTCGCGGCAGATGGTGATCGGAGATCGCCCCAAAAAACCATCGTCGGTGGCGTAACGCAGATGCAGGATCTCTTCCTGCAGGTAGGTGCGCACTGCCCCGGTAAATGGCTCAGTAACGGTGTATTTGTACCGGTGCTCTCCGATACGCTCAGGAACAACCGCCCCCGGCGCATACGGGTGTAGGGATTGCGGCTGACCGTCGCGGCCCCACTGGATCACCGCATAAGCATTACCGTTAAGCAGACAGTGACGCATCATTGTGCGCTTAAACTGGTAAGGCGTCTGGCAGTCATTCGGCTGCTCGTTCAGCAGAAAATCCACCGGGTGATTGCTCAGCCACTCCCGCGCTTCCCGACCGTTATCGTTGCGCACGCGATAGAGATAACAGGGCATGGTCGCCACCGCCTCACTGATAACTGATACGGCGTTCATGACCGCCGGCAGAGATTCCGCAGTACCGGCAGACACATATTCACCTGACCCGGTATTTGGAATCCCTGCCATCGCCAGAAACTCATCAATGGTCATGCTGCGCTGCTCAGAGGGTTCAGACTTGCGGCCAAACGGCCAGATATTCCACATATCAAAGCCCCGCTAATTCAGCCCAGCGGCGGCGGTTATCGCCAGCGCGGCGCAGTTCAGGATGTTGGAAGAAAAGCGAGCGGTGCGCAATTTCCACGCCAGACTCAGGGTAAGCAGGCATAGAGGTAACGGTAACTTCCCGTAGTTCGGCGGCGATCACGGTGCGCAGGTAAGGAGACTGGGCGATATCCCACGCATCCTTCAGCGCCCGAAAACCAAAGCTCATGCCGGAAATATCACCGCGCTCCACCAGCTCCAGCACATCATTACCAAGCTGGGTGTTTGGCGGAGTCAGCTCAAAGCGCAGCCCGGTATCATCTTCTGACAGTACCAGCGTGCCGGATTTGGTACGCCCCAGTAGCTGGGTATAGTTGTGCTCGTACAGCGCCCGCACATCGCTACCGGATGCCAGGCTGTCTTTGAACGCCCCCGGTGCGAACTGCTCGCGGAACTCATCCCAGATCACTTCTGAAAGGCTGTTCCAGCGCACGGCATACCCCACCAGCTTTTTGTTGCTGGCGCTCAGTTCGGAGGTGCGGATTTCAAAATCATTATTTTTCATTGGAGGACTCCACAGAGGGAAGAAAGGGGCCGAAGCCCCTTAAACGTCAGATCAGGAACCGGAGCCGGAAAGCTCAAGTACCTTGATGGCGTTGGAGTCCACCACGCCGCCGCCCAGGTATTTATCGGTATGCACTTTGTAGAAACCCGGTTCAGTGATGTTGTCGGGGCGGGTACGCACGCCGGTAGTGTGATCCACGATGAAGTAACCGCGCTTGAAGTCGCCCACCGCCAGGAACGCTTCACCCGCAGCCGCATCAGGCATGGTTTCCAGATACTGAACCGGACGGCCCAGCAGGGTATCAGGTGAGTCAGCGACAAGACGATCGCGCCAGATATAATCCCCGTTGCCGTTTTTCAGCTTTTGCAGCGTGGCGACGGTATTGGAGTTCATCACCCATACGGCATTTTTGCGGTATTTGGCTTTCAGCTTATACAGCAGATCGATCAGGTCATCAGAGGAAACGGCAGCGGCTTCCATCTTCTCCAGCGTTCCGAACGGACGGGTTTTATCGCTGGTGGCCGCACGCGGATAGGACAGGAACCCTTTGGATTTTTTATCACCGTCGCCGTTCACAAAGTCGGTTTCTTCGGTAGCAGTGAAGGTGTCGGTGATTTCGGACGACAGCCAGCCAAGAATATCAACTTCGGAGAAGTCGAGAATCTCCTGAGTGGTTTTCGGGTAGGCGTAGATCGGGTTGAGTTTGATATCAACGCGCTCCATCTTCGGTGTGCTGGTTTCGGTACGTGCCTCACCTTCGGTACCGCGATTAACGGTAGTGCCGCCCACAGATACCAGCTTCTGGTATTCGTTGGTTTTGGTGGTCTTCACCGTGGCGATGGAGCGCATAACGCTATCATCCTGCAACTGGCGCATTATCTCTTTGTCCAACTCAGGGATAACGGTATAGCCGCCGTCAGCCTGCACCAACGTGGAGAGAGAGCGGGTATCACCGGTCATGATGTAGTGGCGCAGCTCATCGTTGCTTACACCTTTACCTTCAACAGAAGTGCCAAGCAAATTACGCTGATCGTCGGCGATGGCCTCAAGGCGGGTAATTTCAACTTCAAGCGCATCAGACTGGGCGCGGAGTTCATCGAACTGCTTGCCCTCTTCATCGTTCAGACTTCGCTTTTCGCTGTCAGCTTTTTCCAGCATGGAACGCATCTGGGTTTTGAGTGCGGCTTTCTGCTGGCGTAATTCAAGTAATTTCTTCATGGAGTGGTTTCCGTAACAATTAACGTTGAGACGTGAAACCAGCGCTTGGAGGGATGTCCACCTGGAAAGGAAACCGTCGCAGAACGGGAGAAAACCAGGTGGACAGTGGCGGCTCACGTCTGAGTGCCACTCTTTAAGATATACATAACAATCAATGAGTAAACACCTGTTTGTTGTCACAAACATCTGTGAAAACATGAGAACAAATAATTTACAAAGTCTCGTTTTGGCTATATAAAATGAGTAACAAGGCCACTCAAGGATGCAGACGTGAATAATCTCATAACATTCATTATTACCATTGCTGGGGCGGTAGTGGGCGGGGCAATTGCTGGGTATTACTCTTTCAAAGCAACAAAAGAAGCTCATGAAAACCAGAAGAGAATTGCAGATGAAAACGAAAAAAACATAATAACTAGCCTGCTACAATCAATTCATGATGAAATTGAGACGATTTTTGATAATTATCATGAAAACATGGGGGTAAGATTAGAATCTTTAGAGGATAACACTCCATTACTTTTTTATTATCCGCTCGTAAGCGATTTCTTCACTATTTATAATGGTAATGCGTTTCTTCTTGGCAGAATAAAAGACAATGATCTAAGAAAAAGCATTATTAAAACGTATACTCTTGCAAAGGGATTAATTGACTCATATAGAATGAATAATGATCTACTGCAAAAATATGAACATTGGGAAGGGATATACGCTGAAACTCAACTACAAATACATAAGGACAAAGCAATTGCACAATATGGTTCACTCATAGCATATGCAAAAGTATTAAAATCACAGCATATCAATCTTAAAGAAAATGTTAAAAACACAGTAAGAATTCTTATAAAGAATGGTGTGTTAAACGAAGTAAAATAAGAAAGGAAACTTTTATGGATTTCGATTTTAATGAAATGGCATACCCCGATATCTTTTTAATTTCTGGTAAAGAATTTAAAGGAAGCCGCAATACAGATAAAAATCAAGTTAATATCCCATATACAGATCTTCCGCAAATTGAATTAGGTGATATTTTAACTCAAAAAATTGGAGGTAGTGAATTAAGACTTAAAGTAGTCGATATTAAAATTTTAAAAAATGGAACTCTAAACGCAGGTACAACACATCCCCATATGCTTACGTTATCAATAGAGAATCTTTCTTCCGATGAACACAGGACAGCAAAGAACATGAATACTTTTAATATTGGCTCCGTCAGTGGTGAGCAAGTTCAAATAGGTGAAAGTAATCATATGCTGGTGAATATCAGTATTACTGAACTTGTCGAGAAAGTGGCTAAATCTGGCGATCCACAGGCTAAATCAGTGTTGAAACAATTACTGGAAAATAGCACCGTTGCCAGTATCGTTGGAGCTGGTATTTCCACGCTGTTAGGTTTGCTTTAAAAAATGGCCTGGGAAAACCAGGCCTTTTGCACACCTGATACAATGATTACTCTTTATCCAGCCCCCAATGATAAAAAGCCCAGCTCGCCGTTGATTGTGCGCTATGGATAGCGTTCTCAAGGCCAGAGGTTGGGTACGATAAATCAGCCGCCATCCTCTGAAGAAGATCGAGATAAGCGCTGGCGTCTTTCGATAACTCTTGCCCACCTTCTTCCAGCCCAGACTGGTACGATTCCAGATCAAGCTTTTCAGAAGTGACAAAAGCACTCAGAGCCAGAAAGTCCGTCACTGTAATCTCATCTTTATTTGAAAGCTCATCAACGGCGCTATAGAGAAATTTGAGATCGCTCATAATGCCGTTGTCTTTGCCAATTAGTTTCATTATTTACCTCATTATTTTATCGTGCAAACAACCAAATTATTAATTCTATTTACGCCACCTTCCTCAAGCCATTTCATTACTGCTTTACGGCTGTAGCGTGAGGGATGGGTGAGTACTGGATTGGGAAATCCATGATCTTTGCGTAATCGCCACACGGCTGTTTTCTTCTTGTCCAGCAGTGTGAACAGTTCAGACTCGTCCATAAAATCACTAACGTTCATAATTACCCTCCATCAATTATTTTTTTATTCTGCTATAAAATTTAAAAATATGCGTATAAGTGTTCACCTGTTCACCATCGCTAATTTATTCAGCAAATTCATACGGTTAAGTGGCGTATACTTCTCTTTCAAGTATTCACTAGTGTTCACCCTACCCTTCACCCTTTAGGGCAAAAAACAACCAAAAGGTGAACAGATGAATACTTTGGTGAATACTTTATAAATAAGTGTTCACCCATTAACACCATGTAATAAATGAGTTTTTTAACATGGTGAATACTGGTGAACACTTTATCTATAACTTTACTCTACCCCTCCATTTTCTGAGGTAGCTGCACATGATGGCATCCACTCCCCTGAATCATCGTGTAGGGTGACGTTGGAGCGTATGCCGTGTTTGGTCTTGCGCTTGTGGTACTCCTTGCCGTACTCAGACATTGCACCAGGCATATCAGTACCGAACCTCATAAGCGATACCGGCTTACTCAGACCATTGGCCCGCATGTATGCAAGATAGGCGTGGTACAGGTACTTTCGCGGGCTGAACGGCACGATCTCCGCATTGCCGATAAACATTCCGTCACACGCTACCGATGCCATCAGATAGCCGCAGAAGTCCACCAGCGAATCACCTTCCCGCTTGATAGCCAGCGCCTCTTCTGACTTCTGCTGTTCGTGCAGCTGTCGTTTGGCTTCGTCCTGCTTGGTAAAGCGGGTCAGCAGATGACGAATGATTACGGCCAGCTCACCCTCGATCTTTTCAGCCAGCATCGTATCTCGCTCGTTTTCCGGCACTACCTCCGTAAAGTTGAATATCACCCGTCGGCGCGATATACCTCCGCTACGGTCGCTGAAGGTCATAGCGTTGTTGTTGACGGCCAGCACCACCGCAGGGATTCGGGTTGAGTACGGTGCTTTGTGCTTCGGATCGATAGACACCTTATCACCGCCGGTAATCGCCTTAATCCCGGCGCCGTCGCCAGCATAGCGGGTCATATCCGGCATGATGATCAGTGAGTAGCCGACCACCAGCGCCCTATCCCTCGCATCCTCCAGCGCTTTCATACTGGCCGATACTGTATTGGCCTTGCCCGCCAGCATCGTGCATATCTCCGCCATCACACTTTTACCGCTGCCGCCTGGGCCTGTAACCTCAAGGAACAGCTGCCAGTCGTACCGGTTCGCCAGCACCATGAATAGTGCCGCCAGAACACGATCAGTCTTGAGGTCATTATTGGCTACTGATCGGCGTAGCCACTTCCAGAAGTTCGGCGCATGGCTGGCCAGCGTCTCCCCCTCCGCCGGTGGACTAAAAGGCAGCTCGCTAGCAATCAGCAGCCAGTCGGTTTTACTGTGCTCCCTGAATTGCCCCGTCCGTGTATCAAATACGCCGTTGCTGAAGCCAATGAGATTGCGGGCCGTTACTCCCATCACTGGCAAGCTCAGTTTCATGGTTTCCACTGCTGACTTGACCGCATTCTGTGAATAGGCCACATCTGCATCGATGTAAATCTGCGCCATTTCGCGTTGCAGCTCTTTATCCGGGAGCGGATTCCAGATCACCCCGTTGTAGTGGTGAACCATGTCCGAGTCTGCGTGAATAGCCAGATCACCATCGAAATGCGCCAACAGTACCTCGCCCCGTTGGCTTGCCCCCATCTGATTGAGTGCAGGGCTTACCTCTACATGTACCGGTTCCCTCCGAACTACTGGCAGTTGCAGGACGATTCTTTCCTCATCCTCCGGTTGCTCACGTAGCCGTTTCAGGTAGTCGTGCCAGTCCTCCGGCTCACGGTCTGGAATCCCCTTATAGAGTTTGGCATCCTCTACCCCGGCGCTTGCCAGCTTGGCACCAATGGCGTTAATCATCAGTTGCTCGATACTGCCAGCCAGGTAAACCCGCGCTACCTTTCGGCCATCATCAACAATGCGCAGGTTGTCCAGTTCCTCCAGTTGCTTTGGGCCCAGATAAACCGGAGGCGTGGTATCACCGGCTACCTGTTTACCCATTCCTTCTTCCCAACCTTTGGCATGGCTCCAGGCGTCCGCACCGGCAAAGATAATCGCCTCAGTAAATTTGTCCTTTGGTAAAGCCTTTACATTCGGTGCATTTTTCACTGAACACCATCCTTACGTTGCTTAAGAACGTAATCTGCCGTTGCGCTATTCTGTTCCAGCGCCTGCGCCATTCGCGGTAAGTGCCGTAGGGTATACCCTAATAACTCAAGATCACGCCTGGCATCCTCGTTACTGTATTCTTCAGACATAGAAATATTAAGAGTGAGGTTGCCGATCAGGGTCAACGTGCTGGTAATCGCAAAAACAGCGTCACCACAAGCATTACGACATTCCACCAGCGAATCCGCCGAATAGTTTTCAAAATCCGGGTTGACTTTGACAAGTTGATGATAGATATCACGCATGATGCACCTCGCTGGCAGCTTTCAACTCACGAATACGGATCAGAACTTTATCCACGAGGGCCACCGCTATATCGTGCTCAGTCTCGTTATCATCGTCCATGTACAGCGATGCGGATAACAACGTTTCCATAGTACGAAGCTCGTCTTCAATATCGATTTCTGACCATTTGAGATTAAGCATGTCGTACCTCCTGAGCAGCAGCGCTATCGAACTCCCATCCACGTCGTGTGGTGTAATCGAAGAAAGCAACACGGCAAGGAGGCTCTGCACGGATTTTGGCGGCAAAGACCATATCCCATCCGGGAAAGGCGGCGCGGGCAGTCGCTTCAGTGTCAGCATCAAAACGCAGAACCACCGGCGAACAATCGGGATAGCCCTTAGGGGTTGCCAGAAAGAGCCATGTAAATTTGGGGTGAGTTTGGGTATGCTGTAATTCAGCCATAACTGTTACCTCGATTAACTGTTTGGTTAGACGCCCCGGCAGTGTTCCCGCACTCCGGGGCGTTGCTATTTGCAACACATGTATGTAATGTGTCATTACACATAAACACATTACATCGGGTGTAATTGACGTGTCAACACACAAAAACGAGAGACGTGGTAACCCACCATTCCAGTTCAGGCTAGATCCTGAGTTACGTGAGCTAATGGAACAGGCCCAACAGCAAGATGGTGATGAATCTCTGGCAGCATGGATTAAGCGAATAATCCGCAAAGAGTTGCAGCAGCGTGGTATTGAACCAAAGGGTTGATCTGACTTGTCCGGGGTATGCGCCATCGGCGGACACCCCTTAGAGAGTTGCAAATCAGCAACTCCAGAGTTAGCCAGAACGCAGCGCAATATTACGCTCTGCTTTGAAATCATCAGGTTGTGGTTTAATCGCTCTATTGGAGTACACCCTTCCGCCAGATCTGGCTTAAGGAATAGAGCGCTGTTTAACTGCGCCATTGGCGCGGTTCCCGTAATCACAGGAGCGCTCATTCTTTGACCACCAGCATTAACCCTGGTATGCTTAATCTGTTTCGGTTTTTCGTAGTGACATTGGCAGCTCTGCAAAGCTGCCTTTGTTTTATTCAGCGTCAGCATTCGGCACCTCCGGCAATACACCACCAGCGATCAGTCTTTTCGTTAACCACTGCTCACCCTTCCCCGTCAGCATCGTTGTGAATGAGGCTCTTACCTCGCCATTCGTTTCATACGTTCCCTGGCGAACGGCAAAATAACCGCTATCGATATAACGCTGCATAGGCAGGTTGTGGCGCTGGCCACCATTGATGAGAATCCCCTGTTGCCTCATCCAGCCGAATAATTTGATGGGGCCAAGCCCTACGGCTTTGGCATAGTTTGGAATGGAAATCCCCTTACTGATCTCCGCCACGCGATCAGCGAAATCAACTTTTGGCGCAGCGGCCACCAGCCGGTTTTCAAGTTCGCTTGCCTTTTCGGCCAGATCAGCAGCAAGGCGCAGGGCTTCCGGTAACGTCTGGGGGATATTAGCGGCGGCTTTTGCCTGGCGTTCGCAGTTGATGAAGTAGCGGCGCACCTCCCGCCCTTTTTCGTTGCGCTCAACCATTGCCAGCTCTTTACCCATGTCGATGGTGATCAGGTAATCATGTGCAATTTGTTGGCGATATTTTGCGCTCCCCGAAACGGGGGCGCTCAAATTTTCAACCACCGTAAAATCTACACCAGCAGTAAAACCATACTGGCTGATACGCCCCTTAATCCATGTGGTGAAATCACGCCCAACGCCGAGAAACTCATGGAGTTTTTTTGCACTGACCAGCGATACCGTCACGCCGCCAATATTTCCGGGGTTAACCGGAACCAACTCATTTAATTTTTGCATAGCGCCCCCCTTACGCGGATTTACGGTTGTAAGGGGTGTTGACGTTCTCAACAGCAGGTGGATTGCGAACCCACCAAAGAACATCTGACAGAAGCCATGCGCAACTATTACGGCCAAAGTGGCAGCGTGGCGGGAATTTACCTTCGTTCTCCATATACCAGCGGGTGGAACGGGAAAGACTGGTTATTTCGAAGCATTCACTTTCACGAATACGGCGATCAAACTTAATCCCATATTCTGTGAGAATGGTGCGGCGTTGTTCTGGTGTTGGCGGGGTAAAACGAGTATTTGACATGCTTCCTCCACTTAACGCAATCAGAAGGAGCCTTTCCTGTCTGTTCTTGCGTTGTGGGGGAAGTATTTGTCTAAAGTAAATTAATAAAAATGGCTTCTAAAATTTAAAAAGGCGTGTTTAATTCTAAAAAGGGTAATCTAATGATTAGAACACCCTTTCTAACGTTTAGAAGCTCCTACAATTAAAACTTAAAGTGCCTACTAATGTATGAGGTAATTGTGTCAACGCTCTTGACCGGGCATTGTCCGTCAGGAAATAAGTGCACTCTGTCGGAAAGTTCTCTGGCCCATGCTGAGAAATTGTAGCTCCCATCTTTTTTCAAGCACTTTTCATTGAAAATATCAGAACTTGTTTCTTTGAATTTTATTGCAGCACTTAAAATTAATAGTTCATTTCGTGCATGTTTTTCTTTTGCACTTTCTGAGCGTTTATTAATACTATTTTTTGAATCAGAGTCTAAATCAGGTCGTTCAATATCATTGAGCATTGGCAGCTTATCGAAATCAAGGCCGCTTTCCATAAGCCGTTTAATATCATAATTAGTAACCCATAAATCATCATACCCGGCTTCAAACTCATAAGGGTCGAAATTAAACCTCTTGCCATTAGACTGATCGATAAAGGGTTGGGCTGGCAGAATCTGAATTACTGGAGTTTCACCGCCCGTGAGGCACGGGAAAAATCCGGGGAAAAAATCCTTCACAGGTAAAGATGACTCAAACTGATCGGGCATTACCCGCCACAGACCTAATGCAAAGCCATATCCGACAAGGAACCCTTTACTTTCTTGTTCCGTAAAGATGTCTGAACCAGATAATAGTTTATCAGGTTCAAAATAACGGCCATTAGTAAATTCAATAAAAGAGTGATTCGTTATCGCGCGGGTTTGCCCTGACATAGAATTAAAAGTACGAGGAAAGTATAGTGATGAATACCAATCCTTTACATCACTAAAATCTTCACGAAGAAGGATTCGGCAGTGAAACCTTTTCAGCATCATGCTTATTTCGATTTTATTTTCAATAGCAAGGTTGATCAAATCTGACGGTTCAACCCCCAGAAATGATGCACCTCTGGACAATCTACAATATGAAAATGGAATCTTTATTTCTTTTTCTGCCATAACGCTACCCTCAACGCCCCTAATTAACTTGCGAGCCAGGCGGGTAGGGTTTCCCGCTTTTCGGTTGGCCGACCTAGACTCGCAAGACCAGTTTAATCTCTATTCGCTACAGTTAACAGAACCACATTTTGATGATTACCCGCAAGAAGTTCTAAGCGATCATACCACTTATTCAGCGCGTCCAGTTTCTCCGGCAGATACAGACTACGGTTATAAATCGCCATAACCCCTGGCATTGAGTGGCCCAGCAACTGTTCAACAACGTGCGGAGCTATACCCATATTATTCATATGCGTTGCAAGCGTTCGCCGTAGATCATGCAATGTCCAGGGTTCAGAATGCCTCAGTTTTTTATAAACACTACGGCCCCACTGGCTAACCGCTTCGCTATTCTTCACAGCCCCAAGAAGGTAGCCGGATGATTTTGTTTCATCGTGGAGCATTTCAATAAATGAACGCATCGCCTCTGGAACTGGACGCACAATCTTTTCACCGCCTTTACTATGCGCTTTTGGTACTGTCCACACCCATGCCTCCATATCCCATTCGGCCCACTCTGACAATCTGGCCTCCTGGGTGCGGCAACCAAACAAAGTGGTGATCCTGAGCAAGTTTGTGTAGTAAGGCAGAAAAGTATCGCCGGACGATATAGCAGCCCATAATCCCCCAACCTCTTTATCTTTCAGTACCCGATCTTTTTTCGCCTGCTTTTTACCAACATCGGGAATACTCAAATCTTCAAGGGCGGTACTGACGGCGTAACGGCGAACGCGGCAGAATTTCAGAGCCTGCTTACACATCTGAAATACATAACCCGCAGCAACTGGCGTTTTCTTTTTCATCCTGTCAAAGCAGTCAAGCCAGTATCGGGTTTCGCAGTCAGCGAGCGCCATTTTTCCAATGTAAGGGTAAATATGCTTGCGTAGCTCCGCTTTATGCCGCTCAACGTTCGCACGGTTTTCTTCCGCATATTCGCGTATCCAGTATTCGATAGCTTCCTGCACCGTGACTGGTTTAAGCGTTTCCTGAGTAGTTAACGCCAACTGGTGCTTTGGGTCTTTACCAGAGGCCAACCACTGACGACATTTATCACGCGAAGAACGGGCCTCTCTGAGACTCATATCAGGGTAGCGCCCCAGAGTCAGCCGATGCAGCTTCTGCCCGTCGAGTCGGTAAGTAAACACCCAGCTAATGCCACCAGCTTTCGTTACCTTAGCGCTCAACCCGGCACCATCAGCATAAAACTCAATCTTACTGGCCGGGATGCCATGTAATCCCTTTAACTTCCTGTCGCTCAGCTTGTTAAGTTCGCCAGCCATAGACCACCACCCAGCCCAAAGTGTTTATACAAATGTTTATACAGAATTGCTTGCATAATAGCATAAACAACAAAAAACACTGGAACAATATACAGTTGATATTTAACCTAACATACTGATTTAAAATATATTATTAAAATTACGGAAAAGCATGAGAACGCCTATTTGGACAGTACGGCATGAACTGATACAAGTCAGTTATGTTGTTGATATAAAAGGCGCGAACCGGCATGGGGAAGCGCCTTTTTTATTGGCTGAATGACGCTAAATCAGGGCTGTTCAATCCCTGTCGTAACGTGGAACCGGCGCGTCTGCTGCGGCTCAAGCACGATCAGCGTACCGCTGCGCTGCGCGGCGAGAAAGCCTTCCGGGCGACAGGTGGCCGGGAGCGCAAAGGCTGCCACCTGCTGATCGCCGTTATAGAGGATCCAGCGCGTTGCGTAATTGAACTCCGCGCTGCGAAAGCGGGTGAGATATGTCGTGCCGTCCGGTGCCGTCATTCTGAACTCCGGCACCGGCGTAAAGGCGTCCAGCCCGTCGGCGAAAAAGACGATCTCCGGGTCATAATGCTCGGGGGCATTCAGAGAAGTAAGCGCCTCCTTACCGTCAATAATGCGCTGGTTGAACGCCAGCCACGACGGCGTTGGCTTCACGTGCGCCGGTATCGACTGGCGCAGCATCAGCGCCGCATCGGGAATATTCTGACTGAACGTCGCCCCGGGAACATAGGCGTAGTTCATGTGGCACATGTACTGCAGCGGCATGGCGACTGCAGCCAGATTGGTTACGGCCATCTGGATCTCAAACAGCGCGCTGTCGGCACGCAGCACCACGCCAGGTTCAGACTGGTAGTGGTGGCCAAACCCCATCACGTATTCATAGCGGCCGCGCAGGGTAACGCTGTCGTCCTCTATTTCAAGCCAGGCATCATCCATTGGCGCGCAGGGCATCTCGCCGTGCAGAGGGTGCGTATCTTCGGGTGACGGACACCCGTTGGCCAGCAGGCCGGAGTGAAAAGCAAAGCATCCATAAGTGGCCGCCACCTCCGCCGCCGGCTTCGGCTGGCTGAACATGTTGCGCATGGTGAGATCCCGACCGTCAAAGCAGGCATCCCAGATCATCTGCCCCATCCAGGGCAGCACGATCAAATGGCCGCGGCTGTTCTCAATCTTCAGCCCCTCGACGCCGCTGGCGTAGCGAAAGGCGCTGATGCTGAACGTCCGGCTCTGTACCAGGCTGCGTGGATGTTCAGCGAAGAGTTCACGCCACAGGGCAATACGCGTTTTCATCGCTATTCTCCTCAGGATAAGGCGGCTTCACAGGCCCGCGCGCCGCGCGCTTTGCTTTCGCGCCAGAAGTAGATCCCGACGTAGACAAAGCAGAACATTGAAACCAGGAATGAGATCTGCAGCGAGTGGAACATATCGGCAACGAAGCCCTGTACCGCCGGGACGACCGCCGCCCCGACGATGGCCATCACAATCACGGCCCCCGCCATCTCAGTATGTTCGTTGTCCACCGTGTCCAGCGTACCGGCATAGATCGTCGCCCAGCACGGTCCGAACAGAATGCTCACCAGCACGGCGATATATACCGCGCTGAAGTTCGGCGCCAGCGCCACGTAGGCCAGGAATAATGCGCCGACGATCGAATAGAGGATGAGGACTTTTTCCGGGTTAAAGCGCGTCATCAAAATGTTGGCGATAAATTTGCCGATAAAGAAGCAGGCGAAGCTGTAAATCATAAAGTTCGAGGCGTCGCGTTCGTTGATATCCCCCAACTCCAGCGCCAGGCGGATAGTGAAGGACCAGACCGCAACCTGCATTCCGACATACAGGAACTGCGCGACGATACCACGGCGAAAGCGGGCATTTTTTGCCAGATAACGCAGGGTATCCAGCGCTGATGGGCGCTTGCGTTCGCCCGAGAAAGCTACTTTACAGGTCGGAAAGCGGGTGAGCAGGAATAGCAGCATAACCACCACCAGCACCATAACCATATACTTGTACGGCGCAAGGGTGTTTTCCAGCATCAGCACCTTAAAGTGATGGATCTGTTCAGCATTCATTCCCGCCATCTGCTTCTCCAGGCTCTCACCCTCCGAGAACACCAGATATTTACCGAGTAAAATGCCGGAGGCGGCGCCGATCGGATAAAAAGTCTGGCTGATATTCAGGCGCAGGGTAGCGTAGGCCTTGGGTCCAATCATTGAACTATAGGTATTCGCTGCCGTCTCCAGGAAGCTCAGACCGATGGCAATCGCAAAGATAGCCGCCAGAAACATGGTATAGGTTGCCATGTGCGAGGCCGGGAAAAAGAGCGTACAACCAACAATATAGAGCGTAAGCCCAATGAGAATAGCAACTTTATAGCTGGTTTTTTTTATAATTAACGATGCCGGAATGGCAATCAAAAAATAGCCACCATAGAAAGCGCTCTGCACTAATGCCGAGGCAAAGTTGCTGAGTGCGAATACGCTTTTAAATTGCGTAATAAGAATATCATTAAGAGCGGCTGCGCATCCCCAGAGCGGGAATAAACAGGATAACAAAATAAACTGGAACAACGGGGTTTTATTCAGATAGCCATCAGGCATCTGAATGATGTTTTGATCGTTCATAGTGCTACCTTTTACCGTGCAGGGTTATTCTTCGTTGAGCATCAGAAATTCGTTAAATTGCTCAATGCTCGGATAAGATGATTGTGTACCTTTGCCGGTCACACTTAATGCCGCAAAAAGTACCGCTTTTTTCATTGCTGTTTCTACATTGCCGGTGGCGACATAGTAGTGGGCAAAGCAGCCGATAAATGCATCGCCAGCGCCGCTGGTATCGACCGCATTGACGCTGAATGCAGGGACATGGACCTCTTTATCGCGCGCTATCCACAGCGCACCTTTTTCGCCCATGGTCACAATAACGTTATTAAGACCTTTATCGAGCAATGTACGGGCTGCGTTGCGGATACTGTCGTAATTGTCTACCGGCAGCCCGGTAATAATTTCCAGTTCAGTTTCGTTAGGGATAAAGAAATCACACTGACAGGCGTAGTGCATATCCAGCTCGCGCAGCGCGGGCGCCGGATTAAGCAACACTTCAATACCGTGTTTTTTGCCAAAGGCGATAGCGTGATATACCGTCTCAAGCTGCACTTCAAGCTGTAAGACAATGAGGCGACATTTTTTCAAATCGTCTGCCGCACGATCGATATCTTCCGGTGAGAGAAACTTGTTGGCACCTTTAATAATCAGGATGCTGTTGCTTGAGTTAGGATTTACAAAAATAGGCGCCACGCCGCTGGTGGTACAGGGGACTTTTTCCACATAGCTTGTATTGATGCCCCACGATTCGAGGTTGCGAATAGTGTTATCGGCAAAGATATCATCGCCGACTTTGGTCAGCATCATGACCTTTGAATTGAGCTTCGCAGCCGCCACGGCCTGATTTGCCCCTTTGCCGCCACAGCCGATTTTAAAGGCCGGTGCCTCCAGCGTCTCACCCTCTTTAGGCATCTGGTTGGTGTAGGTGATGAGGTCCACCATATTGGAGCCGATAACCGCGATATCCATTTTCCTTCCTCTCTGAAACTGTCACATAGCAATGATAATAAAATAACATTATCATGTTATTTTATTATCATTTGTGACTATGATCGCGATTGAACAAACATCGTACTGCTTATTTAACTGACGCTGTCCGGGAATAAAATTGTGACAAACATCACTTAGAAATCGTCAATTCGATGAAAAATAACTCTTTTATATCCAAAGAAAGCCGCAACGTCGCTTTTCAAGCCTGGGAGGCGGGCGTATAGTGATTCTTCAGACGTGATTTCCCTCACCATAATGTTACCAGAAGAACATTTACTGCCTCTGTCAGAGAGAAGCTAATGGAAACAAAGCAGAAAGAGCGCATCCGCCGTTTGATGGCACTCCTGAAGAAGACCGACCGCATTCATCTCAAGGACGCAGCGCGTATGCTTGAGGTCTCCGTCATGACCATCCGCCGCGATCTGAACCAGGAAGATACGGATTTACCGCTCTCTCTGCTGGGTGGCTATATCGTAATGGTCAATAAGCCGGCCTCTTCCCTGCCTGCTGCAGCGCCGGTTAAAAAAAGTCAGCAGGGCGAGCTGGCTATTGCCGAGTTGGCCGCAGGCCTGGTCAGCGAGCACGATGTCGTGTTTTTTGACAACGGCAGCGAAATGCCGCTGGTTATCGGCATGATCCCCGATGAGATGACGTTTACCGGCATATGCTATTCACATCAGGTTTTCATCGCGTTAGATCAGAAACCGAATGCCACCGCCATCCTGTGCGGCGGGACTTACCGGCCAAAGAGCGATGCGTTTTACGATCCCAATAATCCTTCGCCGCTCGACTCGCTCAATCCGCGCAAAGTCTTTATCTCCGCCAGCGGTATACACACGCATTTTGGCGTCAGCTGGTTTAACCCGGACGACCTGATGACCAAGCAAAAAGCCGTACGACGGGGGCTGCGTAAGGTGGTGCTGGCACGGCACAGTCTGTTTGACGAGGTTGCGCCCGCCAGTATCGGCCCGCTATCGACGTTTGATATTCTGATAAGCGACAGGAGGATCCCGCCGGAGTATGAGTCCCAGTGCCGCGACGGTTCTGTGAAAATCATTACGCCTGACGCCTCCGGAAACGAAGGTTCGCGATGACCAGCCATAGTGACGCAGACCAGAAGATGAAGATTATTTTGTGCGGCGCCTTTTGTGGGCCCGCGCTTCGTGTATATTGCCAGACTCCTTCTTCATTTCTTCAGCGCGGAGCGGCTTATGCTCAGAAAGTACGGATGGCTTATCGCATTTGCTCTCCTGATGTTTCTCTTTGAGGGCATCGTCATGCACCTGATTGAAGTGCTGACAACCGAGTATGACAAGTGTCGCAATATGGATTCAGTTAACCCACTGAAGTTAGTGAAGTGTTCCGATCTGAACATGGGTGAATAAGCGCTTAAACGCGATAAAAAGAGTGATTGTATCGCCATTACCCCTTAAATGCGGTGGTTTAAATTCACTATGCCGGGCGAAGAGAGAGTGGTAATGTCGCAGCTCTGAAAACCGGTTGATGACTCCATGCCGCTTAGCCACTACAACCCCCTTCTCGTCGCGATCTCATTTGTGATCGCCATTCTTGCTGCCTGGACTGCGCTGAGCATGGCCGGGCGCGTCTCTACCAGCCGCGGGAAAACGGCGGCGTTCTGGTTAACCGGCGGCGGCGTGTCGATGGGCATTGGTATCTGGTCGATGCACTTTATCGGCATGATGGCGATGGATAACGCCATGCTCATGCACTATAGCCTGTGGTTAACCAGCCTCTCCATGATCGTGGCCATTGCGTCCTCGCTCTTTGCCCTGTGGCTGGTAAGCGTAGACCGGCTCTCTCCGCGCCGGCTGCTGCCAGGCTCGCTGGTGATGAGTACCGGTATCGTCGTGATGCACTATACCGGCATGGCGGCTATTGAAGTCAGCTCGCCTATTATCTGGCACTACGGGTGGGTTATCGCCTCGGTCATTATTGCGCTGCTGGCCTCCTTTTCCGCACTTTGGCTCACTTTCCGCCTGCGCCTGGAGGCCGCCCAGGTCGCATTGATGCGCTTTGGCGCCGCCATACTGATGGGTATTGCTATCGCCGGCATGCACTACGCGGGCATGATGGCCGCGCAGATGCCACCGCAGATGGCGATGGCGCACGACGGGATGCACGGCAGCTGGCTTGCCGCAATGGTAAGCATCGTCACGCTGTTTATTCTGGCAATTACGCTGCTGCTCTCCATGCTCGACGCTCGCCTTCAGGCCCGTACCGCGCTGCTGGCCTCTTCGCTGGCGCAGGCGAATCAGGAGCTTGCTCAACTGGCCCTGCAGGACACCTTAACCCGCCTGCCAAACCGGGTGCTTTTCGAAGACCGTCTGGCGCAGGCAATAGGCAAAGCTAAGCGCGCGGGCAGCCAGTTCGCGCTGATGTTTATCGATCTGGACGGCTTCAAGGCGGTGAACGATGCCTTCGGTCACGAAACGGGCGACCGGCTGTTAGTTGCGGTAACGCAGCGTCTGCAGATACCGCTTAAGGACCAGTTTACGCTGGCGCGCATCGGCGGTGATGAGTTTGTGCTGCTGGCGGAAATTGATGCCCCGGAAGATGCTGCCCGCCTCGCCGGAACGCTGGTGGCGACCATTGATCGACCGTTCAGCATCGGGCGCTACGAGCTGGTGGTCACCCTGAGCATCGGCATTGCCCTGTATCCGCTCGACGGCCAAAGCGAGCGTGACCTGATGTTCAACGCCGATGCCGCGATGTACCACACCAAACACGCGGGGCGCAACGGCTACCACTTTTTCCAGCCGTCGATGAACACCTTCGCCCGGCACCAGCTGCAGCTGACTAACGATCTGTGGAGCGCCATCGATCGCCAGGAGCTGAGCCTGCACTACCAGCCGAAATTCCGGACTACCAGCAAAGAACTCATTGGTTTTGAGGCTCTGCTGCGCTGGCGGCACCCGCATCAGGGGCTGCTGACGCCGGACCTCTTCCTGCCGCTGGCAGAAAAAACCGGTGCAATTATCCCGGTAGGCAACTGGGTCATCAATGAAGCGTGTCGCCAGCTGGCGGCGTGGCGTTCGGCCGGCAAACTGAGGTGGTCGATAGCGGTCAATCTCTCCCCGCTCCAGTTCGAGCATCAGCAGCTTGTAGCTATCGTCACCGCGGCGCTTGCCCGCCATCAGATCCCGCCAGAACTGCTGATTCTGGAGATCACCGAAACCACGGCGATGCGCAATCCGGAACAGAGTATTGCGATGCTCAACAGTCTGACGCAGATCGGCATTAAGGCATCGATTGATGATTTTGGTACCGGCTATTCCAGCCTGCTCTACCTTAAGCGGCTGCCGGCCTGCGAACTAAAAATCGACCGTGCCTTTGTGAAGGAGCTGGCCGGCGAAGGCGAGGACGCCACCATCGTTTCGGCGATTGTCGCCCTCGCGCGCACGCTGAAGCTGAATGTGGTGGCGGAGGGTGTTGAAACGCAGCAGCAGCTGGAATTTCTGACCGCGCTCGGATGCGATACGCTGCAGGGCTATTTCCTTGGAAAGCCGATGTGCGCCAGCAGTATTCAAATAGCAGATTAAACGACTCTGGTATATTATTAGCGGGCACTTGCGGTGCCCCTATTTAAAAACTCAGCCAGTCTGAACTCTCTCTGCAAGATAATCAGAACTTTATTCTGCACAGTTTCTCCATAATCGGTGAAATCTGCGTTAAATACCTCCATGCTTTTTACACAGCTCATAAATTGAGACTTTTTACGTCTGCGCACGTGGCTTACGCGGTGATAAAATTGTCCTCATTCCGCAAGGCTGGTGTTAATCATCGGCGACGGTTAAAGAGAGGTATTATCATGAAAAGATTAATTTCCGTTGCGGTTCTTGCCGCGACGCTTGCCGGTTGCGCACACGACTCCCCCTGCGTGCCGGTATATGACGATCAGGGCCGCCTGGTCCATACCAATACCTGTGTGAAGGGCACGACGCAGGATAACTGGGAAACGGCGGGCGCCATCGCCGGCGGTGCCGCCGCGTTAGCGGGTCTGACGCTGGGTATCGTGGCGCTGACTAAATAGTGTTTGCAAAAGCGCGGGCTACCGCGCTTTTGCACTGTTATCGTGCACGTTATTTCCCCCTCCGCGCTGGTAATCTTTTTTTTGTTGCTAATCCCCATCCCTTATCGATTTAATTATTATTACCGCGTTGCATCTCTGTGATGAATTTCACATTGCCCCGCTATCTTTTTTCTCAGTAATATTCACCCGCGAAATCATCTTTTTCTTATTGCGGTTTATTGAAACTATTTTGCTCCATTTTGTGGCGTAAGTTGCAAATTTGCACCAGTCCGGCGCGCGCGGCTTTTCCTTTCCTGTCTACACTCACTCTGTTGCACTTCTGGCTCCTTTATTTCGGTAATTGCAACATTGGCACTCCATTTGCTTGACAGAAAATGGCCATAGCCACAGACAGGTTTTTCACGCTCTGAAGAGCGATTTATATAACGATAATTTCAACGCCACACAGGATGCATTATGAAAAAGATGATGATCGCCAGCCTCGCAGCGGCTGGCGTACTGCTCGCCGTCGCCAATCAGGCCCACGCCGGCACCACCCTGGACGCGGTAAAAAAGAAAGGATTCGTACAGTGCGGGATCAGCGACGGGCTGCCCGGCTTCTCCTATGCCGATGCCAGCGGCAAGTTTACCGGCATTGATGTTGATGTCTGTCGCGGCGTGGCCGCCGCCGTATTCGGCGATGCCGGCAAAGTAAAATATACCCCGCTGACGGCAAAAGAGCGCTTCACCGCCCTGCAGTCCGGCGAGGTAGACCTGCTGTCGCGTAATACCACCTGGACCTCCTCCCGCGATGCCGGCATGGGCATGTCCTTCACCGGCGTCACCTATTACGACGGCATCGGCTTCCTGACCCACAACAAAGCGGGCCTGAAAAGCGCCAAAGAGCTGGACGGCGCCACCGTCTGTATTCAGGCCGGTACCGACACCGAGCTGAACGTGGCGGACTACTTCAAATCCAATAACATGAAATACACGCCGGTGACCTTTGACCGCTCCGATGAGTCGGCGAAGGCGCTGGAGTCCGGACGCTGCGACACGCTGGCTTCCGATCAGTCTCAGCTCTACGCCCTGCGCATCAAGCTGAGCAAGCCCGACGAGTGGGTCGTGCTGCCGGAGGTTATCTCCAAAGAGCCGCTGGGTCCGGTCGTGCGCCGCGGCGACGATGACTGGTTCGCCATCGTGCGCTGGACGCTGTTTGCCATGCTTAACGCCGAAGAGATGGGCATTGATTCGAAGAACGTTGACGCGAAAGCGGCCAATCCGACCACGCCGGATATGGCGCACCTGCTCGGCAAAGAGGGCGACTTCGGTAAGGACCTCAAGCTCGATAATAAGTGGGCGTATAACATCGTTAAGCAGGTCGGCAACTACGCCGAGATTTTCGATCGCAACGTCGGTAAGGACAGCGCCCTGAAGATTAAGCGCGGGCAGAACAACCTGTGGAACAACGGCGGCATTCAGTACGCGCCGCCGGTACGTTAAGGATCAGGCGGTAACGGGCGCCGCTGCGGCGGCGCCCACTCAGAGTCCCGTTATTGAGGTTCCACTATGTCTCATCGCCGCCCAGCCGTGAAGGGCTCGCTCTCTCTCTCAAACCCAACGGTCCGCGCCTGGCTCTTTCAGATAGTTACGCTGGCAGCCGTGGCCGCTGTCTTTATTTATCTGATCCACAACACCATCATTAACCTGAGCAACCGCGGTATCACCTCCGGATTTGCCTTTCTCGACCGCAGCGCCGGGTTCGGTATCGTCCAGCACCTGATTGACTACAGCGAAGGCGATACTTACGGCCGCGTGTTCATGGTCGGGCTGCTCAATACGCTGCTGGTCTCCGCCCTGTGCATTCTCTTTGCCTCGTTTCTCGGCTTTTTTCTCGGCCTCGCCCGGCTGTCGGAAAACTGGCTGCTGCGCAAGCTCTCAACCCTCTATATCGAGACCTTTCGCAATATCCCGCCGCTGCTGCAGATCTTCTTCTGGTACTTTGCGGTGCTGCGCAACCTGCCCGGCCCGCGCCAGGCGCTGAGCGCCTTCGATCTGATGTTCCTCAGCAACCGCGGCCTCTATATTCCGGCGCCGCAGTTCGGCGAAGGCCTGCTGGCGTTTCTCGGCGCCGTGGCGCTGGCCGCGCTGCTGAGTATCGGGCTGTACCGCTACAACAGAAACCTGCAGATACGAACCGGACGCCTGCGCCGCACCTGGCCTGCGGCCATTGGGCTGCTGATTGTACTGCCGCTGCTGGCGCACTGGGTATTTGGCGCGGCGATCCACTGGGATGTACCGGCCCTGCGCGGCTTCAACTTCCGCGGCGGCATGGCGCTGATCCCGGAGCTGGCGGCGCTGACTCTGGCGCTGTCGGTCTACACCTCGGCCTTTATTGCCGAGATCATCCGCGCCGGCATTCAGTCCGTCCCCTACGGACAGCTTGAGGCCGCGCGTTCGCTGGCGCTGCCCCATCCGATCGCCCTGCGCCAGGTGATCCTGCCCCAGGCGCTGCGGGTGATCATCCCGCCGCTGACCAGCCAGTACCTGAATATCGTTAAAAACTCCTCGCTGGCGGCCGCTATCGGCTATCCGGATATGGTGTCGTTGTTCGCCGGCACCGTCCTGAATCAGACCGGCCAGGCCATTGAAACCATCGCCATCACCATGTCGGTGTACCTGATTATCAGCCTCGGCATTTCGCTGCTGATGAATATCTATAACCGCCGAATGGCGCTGATAGAGCGCTAAGAGATCATGATGATGAAAGTTCTGCTGTCACAGCCCGACCGTCCGGCAATTACCGGGCCGGGCCGCGCCCTGCGCTGGGCGCGTAAAAACCTGTTTTCCAGCTGGCTGAATACGTTGCTGACGCTGTTTTGCCTGTGGATGCTGGCGGAGATCCTGCCGCCGCTGCTCAACTGGGCATTCCTGCAGGCAAACTGGATAGGCACCACTCGCGCCGACTGCACCAAATCCGGGGCCTGCTGGGTCTTTATTCATCAGCGCTTCGGCCAGTTTATGTATGGCCTCTACCCGCACGATCAGCGCTGGCGCATTAACCTTGCGCTGGCGGTCGGCCTGCTGAGCATCGTGCCGATGTTCTGGCGCGCGCTGCCCCGGCGCGGCCGCTATATCGCCTGCTGGGCCGTGGCCTATCCCGTGGTGGTCTGGGTGCTGCTGTACGGCGGTTTCCTCGGGCTGGATCGGGTGGAGACCCGCCAGTGGGGCGGGCTAACGCTGACGCTGGTTATCGCCTCGGTCGGCATTGCCGGCGCGCTGCCGCTCGGGATCCTCCTCGCGCTGGCCCGCCGTTCGACCATGCCGGTGGTGCGCGTGCTGTCGGTTATCTTTATTGAGTTCTGGCGCGGCGTGCCGCTTATCACCGTGCTGTTTATGTCCTCGGTGATGCTGCCGCTGTTTATGGCCGAAGGCACCACTATCGACAAGCTGATCCGCGCCCTGGTCGGGGTCATCCTGTTCCAGTCGGCCTACGTGGCGGAGGTAGTGCGCGGCGGGCTGCAGGCTCTGCCGAAGGGACAATATGAAGCCGCCGAGTCGCTGGCGCTGGGCTACTGGAAAACCCAGGGGCTGGTGATCCTGCCCCAGGCGCTGAAGCTGGTTATTCCCGGACTGGTGAATACCATCATTGCGCTGTTTAAGGATACCAGCCTGGTGATCATCATCGGGCTGTTCGATCTGTTCAGCAGCGTGCAGCAGGCCACCGTCGATCCCGCCTGGCTCGGGATGTCGACCGAGGGCTACGTCTTTGCCGCCCTGATCTACTGGATCTTCTGTTTTAGCATGTCGCGCTACAGCCAGCATCTGGAAAAGCGCTTTAACACCGGGCGTACGCCGCACTGAGGACACTATGAGTCAACCATTACAGCAGTCAGCCGAAGCGATGATTACGCTCGATAAGGTCAATAAGTGGTACGGGCAGTTTCACGTGTTGAAGGATATCAATCTGCACGTCAGGCAGGGAGAGCGTATCGTTCTTTGCGGGCCGTCGGGCTCGGGGAAATCGACCACCATTCGCTGCATCAATCACCTGGAGGAGCATCAGCAGGGGCGGATCGTGGTCGACGGTATCGAGCTGAACGAGGATATCCGCAATATTGAACGCGTGCGCCAGGAAGTCGGCATGGTTTTTCAGCACTTCAATCTGTTTCCGCATCTGACGGTGCTGCAGAACTGCACCCTGGCGCCGATCTGGGTCAGAAAGATGCCGAAGAAGGAGGCCGAAGCGCTGGCCATGCACTATCTTGAGCGCGTGCGCATTGCCGAACACGCCCACAAGTTTCCGGGGCAGATCTCCGGCGGCCAGCAGCAGCGCGTGGCGATTGCCCGCTCGCTGTGCATGAAGCCGAAAATTATGCTGTTTGATGAGCCGACGTCGGCGCTGGATCCGGAAATGGTGAAGGAGGTGCTGGATACGATGATTGGACTGGCGGAGTCCGGGATGACCATGCTCTGCGTAACGCACGAGATGGGCTTTGCGCGGACGGTGGCGGACCGGGTTATCTTTATGGATCGCGGGGAGATCGTCGAGCAGGCGCCGCCGGATGAGTTCTTCGCCCGGCCGAAGTCCGAACGTACGCGGGCGTTTTTGTCGCAGGTCATCCACTAGTCGGGCGTCAGCGCCGCCGGTTTGCCGGGCGGCGCTGCGCGCCGTGCAAATTCGCTCCCGGCGAATTTGTCCTACTCCGGGAGAGCGCTCACCGACAAACAGCAGATAAAACAAAAGGCCCTGTCTTTCGACAGAGCCTTTTGTTTTATTTGATGTCTGGCAGTTCCCTACTCTCACATGGGGAGACCCCACACTACCATCGGCGCTACGGCGTTTCACTTCTGAGTTCGGCATGGGATCAGGTGGGACCACCGCGCTGTTGCCGCCAGACAAATTCTTTTACTTTTTACTGCGTATAACTGGTGCTGATACCCAGAGTCGAACTGGGGACCTCACCCTTACCAAGGGTGCGCTCTACCAACTGAGCCATATCAGCACACTTAACTGTCGAACCGTCCACAGCGTCGCTGAGGTCGCGTTCTTAAATTGATGCCTGGCAGTTTATGAATCACTTCGGGCCGTTGCTGAAGCAACGTTCAAAAGCTTTCGCTTTTGTCCTACTCTCTGTCGAGTAGTGAACTGCCCCGAAGACTGGTGCAGGTCTTTCAATTT
>NZ_BCZS01000046.1 GCF_001598855.1 Pluralibacter gergoviae ATCC 33028 = NBRC 105706
ACGGTGAGCTCCCTTGACACGTTCACCGCAGAAAGCCTGACAGAGAAGCGGAGTTCCCATAGTGAACGGAACTATACCAACATTCATAACATATTGTTTTTTTTGGTTATTACGCCATCTCTCAATAAAAATGTGACTAAGAGACAGCCCCCGTAGGGAGAGGTCCGGGGTGAGGGGGAACCCACTCCCTGACCTTAATAAACTCACTCAGGGCAGCCTCCGGGCTGCCCTCTTCCGGCTGATAGCCGTACTCCCAGCGCACCAGCGGCGGCATCGACATCAGAATCGACTCCGTGCGCCCGCCGGTCTGCAGCCCGAACAGCGTCCCGCGATCCCACACCAGATTGAACTCCACGTAGCGCCCGCGCCGGTAAAGCTGAAACTCCCGCTCCCGCTCGCCCCAGGCCAGCGCCCGGCGACGTTCGACGATAGGCAGGTAGGCCTCGCAGTAGCCGCGGCCGACGGCCTGCATAAAGGCAAAGCAGCGGTCGAAGTCCGGGGTATTAAGATCGTCAAAAAACAGGCCGCCGATGCCGCGCTGCTCGTTGCGGTGCTTGAGATAAAAGTAGTCATCGCACCATTTTTTGTAGCGCGGATAAACGTCATCGCCAAAGGGCGCGCACAGATCGCGGGCGACGCTGTGCCAGTGCACGGCATCCTCTGCAAAGCCGTAGTACGGCGTCATATCGAAACCGCCGCCGAACCACCACACCGGTTCAGCGCCCGGCTTTTCGGCAATAAAAAAGCGCACATTGGCGTGGCTGGTGGGCACGTAGGGATTGTGCGGATGCACCACCAGCGACACGCCCATCGCCTCAAAGCTGCGGCCTGCCAGCTCCGGGCGGTGGGCGGTGGCAGATGCGGGCATACTGTCGCCGTGGACGTGGGAGAAATTGACGCCCGCCTGCTCAAAGACGCCGCCGTCGCGCAGCACCCGGCTGCGCCCGCCGCCGCCGGCTTCGCGCTGCCAGCTGTCCTCAACAAAGTCGCTGCCGTCCACGGCAGACAGCTTCGCGCAGATGTCATCCTGCAGGCCGAGCAGAAAGGCTTTAACGACGTTAACGTCCGGCTTCATTAGCGTTTCCTGCTGTGGGCTTTCTGGTTATCGAACCAGTGGAAGTAGCTGATCACCCCGGAAGCGATGGCGTTGGCTATCTTCTGGCGAAACGCCGTGGTGCCGAGCAGCTTCTCTTCGCCGGGATTGGTGATGAACGAGGTTTCCACCAGCACCGAGGGAATGGACGGCGACTTCAGTACCACGAATGCCGCCTGTTCGGTGTTGCGGCTGTGCAGCTTGTGCACCGGCTTTATCTGCTTGAGGATGTGCGAGCCGAGCGTCAGGCTGTTTTTGATGGTGTCGGTCTGGACCAGATCGAACAGCACCTGCTGCAGAAGGTGATCTTTATCGAGCGCCTTTTTGCCGGCCAGCTCGTCCACGGCGTTCTCCTTGTCGGAGAGATACTTCGCCATGGCGCTACTGGCGCCGCGGTTAGAGAGCGCGAAGACGGAGGCGCCCGCCGCGCTGGGATTAGTAAAGCCGTCCGCGTGGATAGACATAAACAGATCGGCCCCGTGTTGGTGGGCGATTTCTACGCGGTCATACAGCGGAATAAAGGTGTCATTGGTGCGGGTCAGCCGGGCGTCGATGCCGCGGCTGCGCAGCAGAGCGCGGACGTTTTTAGCGATCGCCAGCACCACGTGCTTTTCCATCGAGCCCTGGTGACCGATAGCGCCGCTGTCGATGCCGCCGTGGCCGGGGTCGAGCATCACAATGCGCCTGGCCCCCGCTTTTTTTGCGGCGGGCTTGCTGTGGCCGTTGCTGGTTTTCAGCGTCTGTTCCCTGGCGGAGGCGGCGGCCATGCCTGACAGCGTCAGTGCGGCAAGGCCAGCTTTCAGCACCTGACGGCGCGATGCGAGTTTTTTTAAGGGTTTAAAAGTGCTCATGCGGCCTGAATTGCGTTGTTAATGTAATGGGTCAACGTGTTATATCGTATCGCGTTTTCGGTTACGACCCTGGAAGATGAGAATTGTTTTACTTTTCATTTCAATACATGACAGGGCGGCATTATGCCATTTTTTGCCTTGTTTTTCGTCAGATATTGGATATTGCGCACGTTCGGGCCATAATCACCGATTATTAACCACCAAAAGATGGGCAATACCATGGAGATACGCGTTTTTCGCCAGTCCGATTTTGAAGAGGTGATTACCCTTTGGGAGCGCTGCGATCTGCTGCGTCCGTGGAACGATCCGGAGATGGATATTGAGCGCAAGATCCATCACGACGTCAGCCTCTTTCTGGTGGCCGAAGTCAACGGCGAAGTGGTGGGCACCGTGATGGGCGGCTATGACGGCCACCGCGGCTCGGCGTATTATCTCGGCGTCCATCCGGAGTATCGCGGCCGCGGTATCGCCAACGCGCTGCTCAACCGGCTGGAGAAAAAGCTTATCGCCCGCGGCTGTCCGAAAATTAACATCATGGTGCGCGAAGAGAACGACATGGTGCTGGGCATGTACGAGCGGCTGGGCTATGAGCACAGCGATACGCTGCTGCTGGGCAAGCGCCTGATCGAAGATGAAGAGTACTGAGTTTCTTCCCGCCGATTATGACCAACACGGGCGGCTGCGGCTGCCCGTTCTCTTCTGGCTAATTCTGCTGCTGCAGGCGCGGACCTGGGTACTGTTCGCGGTAGCCGCCGCCTCCCGCCAGCAGGGGGACGCGCTGCTGGCGCTGTTCTACCCCGATAGCGACGGCTTCTGGCTGGGCCTGCTGCCGGGCATCCCGGCGGTGATGGCCTTTTTTCTCAGCGGACGCCGCCAGCAGTTTCCGCGCCTGTGGCGCGCGCTGCGCTGGCTGCTGGTGGCCGCCCAGACGCTGCTGCTGGCCTGGCAGCCCGCGCTGTGGCTGGCGGGAGAGCCGCTGTCGGCGACCGGTCTGCTGCTGACGATTGCCGATGCGTTTGCCCTCTGGTGGCTGCTGGCCGACGGCCGGCTGCGGGCCTGTTTCTCGTCGGTGCAAGATTAGCGGCACTTTTTTCGCTTTTTGGACTCCAACAGGCGTTGTTTTAAGGAGAAAGGATCTGCAATGAAACCTATGCGTTTACTGCTCTGCGCGCTGCCCCTGGCGCTGACGGGCTGCTCTACCCTCAGTTCGGTGAACTGGTCGTCGGCCTGGCCGTGGAACTGGTTCGGCTCTTCAGCCGAGGTGACGGAGCAGGGCGTCGGCAAACTGACCGCCGCGACGCCGCTCAACGAGCAGGCGATTGAGGACGCGCTCGGCGGCGGCTACCGCCTGCGCAGCGGCATGAAAACCGCCAATGGCAGCATCGTGAAGTATTTTGAAGCGCTGAAAGAGGATAAGGTGGCGCTGGTGATTAACGGCGAGTCGGGCAGCGTCAGCCGCGTTGAGGTGATGGACAGCGGCATCCCCGCCGAAGACGGCACTAAAATCGGCACGCCGTTTCGCGATATCTACAGCAAAGCCTTTGATAACTGCCAGAAAGGGCAGGGCGACGATGCGGGCGGCGTAGCGTGTAAAGCGAAAGGCAGCCAGCACATCAGCTACCTGTTCACCGGCAGCTGGAGCGGCCCGCAGGCGCTGATGCCGCCGGATGACATCCTCAGAACCTGGAAAGTCAGCAAGATTATCTGGCGCCGCTAATTTTGCGTCAGGACAAGCTGTCCGCCTGAAAAGGCGCGTACAATGCGCGCCATCAAATGCCGCGCTGTCGCGGCATCGTTATTTCAGGAGGAACCATGTCACAGGTTCAGAGCGGTATCTTACCGGAGCACTGTCGGGCGGCAGTGTGGATTGAAGCGAACATCAGCGGCGACGTCAGCGCCCTGCGCGAAGCGAGCCGCGTCTTCGCCGATCGGCTGGCAACCTTTGAGAGCCAGTATCCCGAGGCCGGCATCGGCGGCGTGGTGGCCTTTGGCCACGACGCGTGGCGCCAGCTGAGCGGCGGGACGGGCGCGCAGGAGCTGAAAAATTTTATCCCTTACGGTAAGGGCCTGGCGCCGGCCACCCAGTGCGACCTGCTGATCCACATTATCTCCCTGCGCCACGACATCAACTTCTCGATTGCCCAGGCCGCGCTGGAGGCCTTCGGCGGCGCCATTGCGGTTCAGCAGGAGATCCACGGCTTCCGCTGGGTGGAGGACCGCGACCTCAGCGGCTTCGTCGACGGCACCGAAAATCCGACCGGGGAAGAGACCCGCCGCGGCGTGGCGATTATCGCCGACGGTGAAGACGCGGGCGGCAGCTACGTGTTGGTCCAGCGCTGGGAGCACAACCTCGACCAGCTGAACCGCATGAGCACGCACGATCAGGAGATGATGATTGGCCGCACCAAAGCCGCCAACCAAGAGATTGACGGCGACGCGCGCCCGGTCACCTCGCACCTGACCCGCGTCGATCTTAAAGAGGACGGTAAGGGCCTGAAAATTGTTCGCCAGAGCCTGCCCTACGGGACCGCCAGCGGCACGCACGGCCTGATGTTCTGCGCCTACTGCGCCCGTCTGCACAACATCGAGCAGCAGCTGCTGAGCATGTTTGGTGATACCGACGGCAAGCGCGACGCCATGCTGCGCTTCACCCGGCCGGTCACTGGCAGCTACTACTTCGCGCCGTCTCTCGACAGGCTGCTGAAGCTGTAGGTTCCCCTGCGTTTTAGCCCGGAAAATCGCTTCCGGGCTGCACCTCCGATGTCACTCTCTTTCTTATTCTGTTTTTAACTTCCAAATCACCAAACGGTATATAAAACCGTTACAGCTTTGCTCCTCGTTATAAATATTATGATCATAAGATAGTCATCACATTTATAAGGGTGCGCGATGGTTGTTAACTCACTGAAAAAAGGAACGCTGGCCATAGGCGCGCTGCTGCTGATGGCCCAGGCGCAGGCAACGGAGCTGTTGAACAGCTCGTACGACGTCTCCCGCGAGCTGTTTGCGGCGCTGAACCCGCAGTTTGAACAGCAGTGGGCGAAGGACAACGGCGGCGATAAGCTGACCATCAAGCAGTCCCACGCCGGTTCCTCCAAGCAGGCTCTGGCGATCCTCCAGGGCCTGAAGGCCGATGTCGTCACCTACAATCAGGTCACCGACGTGCAGATCCTGCACGACAAGGGCAACCTGATCCCGGCCGACTGGCAGAGCCGCCTGCCGAACAACAGCTCGCCGTTCTACTCCACCATGGCGTTTCTGGTGCGCAAGGGCAACCCGAAGAATATCCACGACTGGAGCGACCTGGTGCGCCCGGACGTGAAGCTGATTTTCCCGAACCCGAAAACCTCCGGCAACGCCCGCTATACCTATCTGGCGGCGTGGGGCGCGGCGGCGAAGGCCGACGGCAACGACAAGGCCAAAACCGAGCAGTTTATGACCCAGTTCCTGAAAAACGTCGAAGTGTTTGATACCGGCGGACGCGGGGCCACCACCACCTTCGTCGAGCGCGGGCTGGGCGACGTGCTGATCACCTTTGAATCCGAAGTGAACAACATCCGCAAGCAGTATGAGGACCAGGGATTCGAGGTCGTGGTGCCGAAAACCAATATTCTGGCGGAGTTCCCGGTGGCCTGGGTCGATAAGAACGTTAAGGCGAAGGGCACCGAAAAGGCGGCGAAGGCCTATCTGAACTGGCTCTATACGCCGCAGGCGCAGACCACCATCACCGATTTCTACTACCGGGTGAACAACCCGCAGGTGATGGAGAAGCTGAAGGACAAATTCCCGCAGACCGAACTGTTCCGGGTGGAAGATCAGTTTGGCTCCTGGCCGGAAGTGATGAAGGTCCACTTCGCCAGCGGCGGCGAGCTGGATAAGCTGCTGGCGGCGGGGCATAAGTAATGTTTGCAGTCTCTACCAAGCGGGTGCTGCCGGGCTTCAGCCTGAGCCTCGGCACCAGCCTGCTGTTCGTCTGCCTGATCCTGCTGCTGCCGCTGAGCGCGCTGGTTATCCAGCTCTCGCAGATGAGCTGGGCGCAGTACTGGCAGGTGATCGCCAATCCGCAGGTGGTGGCGGCCTACAAGGTCACGCTGCTGTCGGCCTTTGTGGCGTCGATTTTCAACGGCGTTTTCGGCCTGCTGATGGCATGGATCCTTACCCGCTACCGCTTTCCGGGGCGCACGCTGCTTGACGCGCTGATGGATTTACCCTTCGCCCTGCCGACCGCGGTGGCGGGCCTGACCCTGGCCTCGCTGTTTTCGGTCAACGGCTTCTACGGCGAGTGGCTGGCGAAGTTTGATATCAAAGTGACCTATACCTGGCTCGGCATCGCGGTGGCGATGGCCTTTACCAGCATTCCCTTCGTGGTGCGCACCGTACAGCCGGTGCTGGAGGAGCTGGGGCCGGAGTATGAAGAGGCGGCGGAAACCCTCGGCGCCACGCGGCTGCAGAGCTTTCGCAAGGTGGTACTGCCGGAACTCTACCCGGCGCTGCTGGCGGGCATCGCCCTGTCGTTTACCCGCAGCCTCGGCGAGTTCGGCGCGGTGATTTTTATCGCCGGCAACATTGCCTGGAAGACCGAAGTCACCTCGCTGATGATCTTCGTCAACCTGCAGCAGTTCGACTACCCGGCGGCCAGCGCCATTGCTTCGGTGATCCTGGCGGCCTCGCTGCTGCTGCTGTTCTCGATTAATACGCTGCAAAGCCGCTTCGGGCGGCGGGTGGTAGGTCACTGATGGCGGAAGTTACGCAATTGAAACGCTATGACGCGCCCCGCATTAACTGGGGAAAATGGTTCCTGATAGGCACCGGGATGCTGGTCTCGACCTTTATCCTGCTGGTGCCGATGATCTATATCTTCGTCCAGGCCTTCAGCAAAGGGCTGATGCCGGTGCTCAACAACCTCGCCGATCCGGACATGCTGCACGCCATCTGGCTGACGGTGATGATTGCCCTTATCACCGTGCCGGTGAACCTGGTGTTCGGCACTCTGCTGGCGTGGCTGGTGACGCGCTTCACCTTCCCCGGCCGCCAGCTGCTGCTGACCCTGCTGGATATTCCGTTTGCCGTCTCGCCGGTGGTGGCGGGGCTGGTTTACCTGCTGTTTTACGGCGCCAACGGCCCCATCGGCCCGTGGCTGGACGCCCACAATATCCAGATTATGTTTGCCTGGCCTGGCATGGTGCTGGCGACTATCTTTGTCACCTGTCCGTTTGTGGTGCGCGAGCTGGTGCCGGTGATGCTGAGCCAGGGCAGCAACGAAGACGAAGCGGCGATCCTGCTGGGCGCCTCCGGCTGGCAGATGTTCCGCCGGGTGACGCTGCCCAACATCCGCTGGGCGCTGCTCTACGGCGTGGTGCTGACCAACGCCCGCGCCATCGGCGAGTTCGGCGCGGTGTCGGTGGTCTCCGGCTCCATTCGCGGCGAGACGCTGTCGCTGCCGCTGCAAATTGAATTATTAGAGCAGGACTATAACACCGTGGGCTCCTTCACCGCCGCGGCCCTGCTGACCCTGATGGCCATTCTGACCCTGTTTTTGAAGAGCATGCTGCAGTGGCGCCTGGAGAACCAGGAGAAACGCGCGCGGCAGGAGAAGCAACATGAGCATTGAGATCGTCAACATTAAAAAATCGTTTGGCCGCACCCAGGTGCTGAATGACATCTCGCTGGATATTCCCTCGGGCCAGATGGTGGCGCTGCTCGGCCCGTCGGGCTCGGGTAAAACCACGCTGCTGCGCATTATCGCCGGGCTGGAGCACCAGACCAGCGGCCAGATCCGCTTTCACGGCACCGACGTCAGCCGCCTGCACGCCCGCGACCGCAAAGTGGGCTTCGTGTTTCAGCACTACGCCCTGTTTCGCCACATGACGGTGTTCGACAACATCGCCTTTGGCCTGACGGTGCTGCCGCGGCGCGAGCGTCCCGACGCCGCCGCCATTAAGGCGAAAGTGACCCGCCTGCTGGAGATGGTGCAGCTTGCCCACCTCGCAGAGCGCTACCCGGCCCAGCTCTCCGGCGGCCAGAAGCAGCGCGTGGCGCTGGCCCGCGCCCTGGCCGTTGAGCCGCAGATCCTGCTGCTTGATGAGCCCTTCGGCGCGCTGGATGCCCAAGTGCGCAAAGAGCTGCGTCGCTGGCTGCGCCAGCTGCACGAAGAGCTGAAGTTTACCAGCGTGTTCGTTACCCACGACCAGGAAGAGGCGATGGAAGTCGCCGATCGCGTGGTGGTGATGAGCCAGGGCAACATTGAGCAGGTGGATGAACCGGAGCAGGTGTGGCGCGACCCGGCCACCCGCTTCGTGCTGGAGTTTATGGGCGAAGTGAACCGCCTCAAGGGCGAAGTGCGCGGCGGACAGTTCCATGTCGGGGCCCACCGCTGGCCGCTGGGCTATACGCCCGCTTACCAGGGGCCGGTCGATCTCTTCCTGCGCCCGTGGGAAGTGGACATCAGCCGTCGCACCAGCCTCGACTCGCCGCTGCCGGTAGAGGTGCTGGAGGCCAGCCCCAAAGGCCATTACACCCAGCTGGTCGTGCAGCCGCTGGGCTGGTACGACGACCCCCTCACCGTGGTGATGCGCGACGACGCGCCGCAGCGCGGCGAGCGGCTGTTCGTAGGCCTGCAGCACGCCCGCCTTTACAACGCCCAGCAGCGGATTGAGAACCGCGCCGATGCCCCGGTGCAGATTGAACGTCGCGAGGAGCTTGCTCTGGCGCAAACCGCCTGATAGTTTTACCCGATATCGTTATCACGACAGCAAATGTCACTTTGTAGGCCGGGTAAGCGAAGCGCCACCCGGCTTTTTATTGGGCGAAAACAGTGAAAACACTCCAGGATACCATCGGCAATACGCCGCTGGTCAGACTCCAGCGTATGGGGCCGGACAACGGCAGCGAAATTTGGCTCAAGCTTGAAGGCAACAATCCGGCGGGTTCCGTGAAGGACCGCGCGGCGCTATCGATGATCGTCGAAGCGGAGAAACGCGGTGAAATTAAGCCCGGCGACGTGCTGATTGAGGCCACCAGCGGCAATACCGGCATTGCGCTGGCGATGATCGCCGCGCTGAAGGGCTACCGTATGAAGCTGCTGATGCCGGACAACATGAGCATTGAGCGGCGGGCCGCCATGCGCGCCTACGGCGCCGAGCTTATTCTGGTCAGCAAAGAGCAGGGAATGGAAGGCGCCCGCGACCTGGCCGAGGCCATGGCGGCGCGCGGCGAAGGCCGGCTGCTCGATCAGTTCAACAATCCCGACAACCCTTACGCGCACTACACCACCACCGGGCCGGAGATCTGGCGGCAGACCGGCGGGCGCATCAGCCACTTCGTCTCCAGCATGGGCACCACCGGCACCATTACCGGCGTGTCGCGCTTTCTGCGCGAACAGCCGAAAGCGGTCACCATCGTCGGCCTGCAGCCGGAAGAGGGCAGCAGCATTCCCGGCATCCGCCGCTGGCCCGCCGAGTACATGCCGGGCATCTTCAGCGCCGCTTTAGTGGATGAGGTCATGGATATTCACCAGCGCGAAGCGGAGAATACCATGCGCGAACTGGCGGTGCGGGAGGGTATCTTCTGCGGCGTCAGTTCCGGAGGTGCGGTAGCAGGCGCGCTGCGGGTGGCAACATCGCATCCGGGCGCGGTGGTGGTAGCGATTATTTGCGATCGCGGCGACCGCTATCTGTCTACCGGTGTTTTTGGTGAAGAGAGTTACAGTCAGGGGGCGGGGATCTAACGGCCATGGAAATGATTCTATTCCGGGACAAAACCCGGGCGCAGCAGGCGGATATTGTCGCTGTGCAATCGCAAGTGGTATATGGCAGCGTGGGCAACAGCGTGGCGGTACCGAACATCAGGCAGCGCGGCCTGAACGTGCTGGCGGTGCCGACCGTATTGTTCAGCAATACCCCGCATTATGAAACGATTTACGGCGGTATCATTCCGGACGACTGGTTCAGCGGCTACCTGCGGGCGCTGGAGGAGCGCGATGCGATCCGCACGTTAAAGGCGGTTACCAGCGGCTATATGGGCAGCGCCAGCCAGATTGCGCTACTGGCGCAGTGGCTTAAGGCGCTGCGGGAAAGCCATCCGGAGCTGGTTATCCTCGTGGATCCGGTAATTGGCGATACCGACAGCGGCATCTACGTGAAGCCGGAAATTCCCGAGGCCTACAGCCGGCATCTGCTGCCGCTGGCCCAGGGGATCACGCCGAACGTGTTTGAGCTTGGCGTGCTGAGCGGCAAGCCCTGCGACACGATGGAGAATGCCATTGCGGCGGCGAAAAGCCTGCTTTCAGAAACGCTGAAGTGGGTGGCGATTACCAGCGCGCCGGTGCCCGGCGATAACGACATCCACGTGGTGCTGGTGACCGCCGACAGCGTTAATATCTTCGGCTGGCCGCGGGTAGAGACCGATCTGAAGGGGACCGGCGATCTGTTTTGCTCGGAGCTTATCAGCGCCGTAGTAAAAGGCGACAAACTGGCGGACGCGGTACAGGCGGCGGGAGACAGAGTGGTTGAGGTGATGCGCCACACCCTGGAAAAAGGCTACGACGAGCTGATCCTGCCCGCGTAATGCAAACAAAAATGGCGCCACCCGGCGCCATTTTTTATCTCAGCTGCTGCTTACTTTTTGATGCGGATCACCGGCGTTTCGCCAACGGTCACGCTGCCAGAAAGTTTGGTCAGCTCTTTGATCTCGTCCATGTTGGAGATAACAACCGGCGTCAGGGTAGACTTGGCCTTCTCTTCCAGCAGCGGCAGATCGAATTCGATAACCGGATCGCCAACCTTAACGCGCTGGCCTTCTTCGGCGATGCGCTTGAAGCCTTCGCCCTTCAGCTCAACGGTATCAATACCGAAGTGGACAAACAGCTCAATGCCGCTGTCGGACTCGATAGAGAACGCGTGGTTAGTTTCAAAGATCTTACCGATAGTTCCGTCAACCGGAGCAACCATTTTGTTGCCGGTCGGCTTGATTGCAATACCATCGCCAACGATTTTTTCAGCAAAAACGACATCGGGCACGTCTTCAATGTTGACGATTTCGCCAGACAGTGGAGCAATGATCTCAATGGTTCCGGTATCACTATTACCTTTGTCACCGAAAAGTTTACTTAAGAACCCCATTAGCCTTCTCTCCTAAGCAGTAATTTGGGCCGCATCTCGTGGATTAGCAGATTGTTTTTTCTTCAATGAACTTGTTAACCAGCGTCATTAACTCGTCCGTTGTCGGTTGAGCAAGAGCCTGCTCTGCTAAAACCTTCGCATCTTTGAAGTTCGTGTTACGGATAATCTTCTTGATGCGCGGGATGGAAATGGCACTCATTGAGAACTCGTCCAGACCCATACCCAGCAACAGAAGTGTAGCACGTTCGTCGCCCGCAAGCTCACCACACATGCCAGTCCACTTGCCTTCAGCATGAGAAGCATCAATAACTTGCTTAATCAGGTTAAGGACAGACGGTGACATCGGCTGGTAAAGATGTGAGATCATATCATTACCACGGTCAACTGCCAGAGTATATTGCGTTAAATCATTGGTTCCGATACTAAAGAAATCTACTTCTTTGGCTAAGTGGCGGGCGATGGTTGCTGCCGCCGGGGTTTCCACCATCACGCCAATCTCGATGGCTTCATCAAACGCTTTGCCTTCGTCGCGCAGTTCCTGCTTGTAAGCTTCAATCTCTTTGCGCAGGGCGCGGACTTCTTCCACGGAGATGATCATCGGGAACATGATGCGCAGCTTGCCGAACGCGGAGGCCCGGAGGATAGCGCGCACCTGGTCGCGGAGGATCTCTTTACGATCCATGGCGATGCGGATAGCGCGCCAGCCGAGGAACGGGTTCTCTTCTTTCGGGAAGTTCATGTACGGCAGCTCTTTATCGCCGCCGATGTCCATGGTGCGGACAATCACCGCCTGGGAGCCGCAGGCTTCTGCCACGGCTTTGTAGGCTGCAAACTGCTCTTCTTCCGTCGGCAGGGCATCGCGGTCCATGAACAGGAACTCGGTGCGGTACAGACCCACGCCTTCCGCGCCGTTGCGCTCTGCGCCGTCGATATCGCGCACGGTGCCGATGTTAGCGCACACTTCAACCTGATGACCATCGAGAGTAATGGCCGGCAGATCTTTGAGCTTCGCCAGTTCAGCTTTTTCTTCGGCGACCTGAGCCTGCGCGCTGCGCAGGGTTTCAATCTCGTCGTTGGTCGGGTTAACGTAGACCTTGTTGTTAACCGCATCGAGGATCAGGTAATCACCGTTCTTCACTTCGGACGTGACGTTACCGGTGCCCACGATAGCCGGCAGCTCCAGAGAGCGGGCCATGATCGAGGTGTGGGAGGTGCGGCCGCCGATATCAGTGATGAAACCCAGCACCTTCTTCAGGTTCAGCTGTGCGGTTTCGGACGGGGTAAGATCTTTGGCGACGAGGATAACTTCATCCTGAATGGCGCCCAGATCGATAATGTTCAGGCCGAGGATGTTGCGCAGCAGGCGCTTACCGATATCGCGCACGTCAGCGGCACGCTCTTTCAGGTACTCATCGTCCAGCTCTTCCAGGGCAGTGGCCTGGCCTTCGATAACCTCATTGGCTGCTGCATCAGCAGTCATGTGCTTATCTTTAATCAGGGCTATGATTTCCTGCTCCAGCTCCTCATCTTCCAGCAACATGATGTGGCCTTCGAAGATGGCTTCTTTTTCTTCACCGAACGTCTCACCTGCTTTCGTTTTGATAGCTTCGAGCTGCGCGGAGGCTTTGGCGCGACCGTCTATGAAACGCTCAACTTCCTCGTCGACGCTGTCGGCAGAAATTTTCTTCCGGTCGATGACAATTTCATCTTCTTTCAGCAGCAGTGCTTTGCCGAAAGCGATACCCGGGGATGCTAAAATGCCTGAAATCATAACCCTACCTTACTTTTGACTGATTCTTAAAGGAACTCGCGAACTTACTCGAGTTCTGCCATCAGTTTTACCAGATGCTCAACTGCTTTCTGTTCGTCTTCACCTTCTGCGGAGATGGTTACCACTGTGCCCTGAGTCAGGCCCAGCGTCTGCAGTTTGAACAGGCTCTTAGCGCTGGCGCTTTTGCCGTTGGAGGTCACGGTGATCTCAGAGGTGAAGCCTTTCGCTTCTTTAACAAACTGAGCAGCAGGGCGGGTGTGCAGGCCGTTCGGAGCGGTAATCGTAACTTCTTGCTGGAACATTATATTTCCCCAACTTATAGGTTTAGTGTTGTGGAACCAGAACGCTACCTGACGGCGGCATTCGGGTCAGTATAGTCAGCGTCGGTATGGACAACGTCGACGCAGAGGGTCAGAGCAAATCCTGAGTAACGATTCTGACCAGGAGACGTATGACTCATCATTAAACATTATGCAGCGAAAGCCAGATTTGAACCAAATCATATAATCGATTCAGCAGAGGCAAATCAAACGATGATTAATTTCGCGCATCGAAATAATTGACAGGTTAAATACCAGACCCGCGCGGATGAGGCAATGCCAGGTGAGCCAAAAGTATGATGAACGCCACAAAAAAGCACCCTTATGGGTGCTTTTTTACGCGATTTTTACAGTCTGGCACTACTGTTGCAGTTCTTTTTCCGTGAAGAGATCGGCAAACAGCGCGGTGCTCAGATAACGCTCACCCGAGGAGGGAAGGATAACCACAATATTCTTATTGGTAAAGGCTTCATCTTCCTGCAGCTTGAGGGCGGCGGCCACGGCGGCGCCGGAGGAGATACCGGCGAGAATGCCTTCCTCTTCCATCAGGCGGCGGGCGGTAGAGATAGCCTCTTCGTTGCTGATGGCGATAACTTTATCGATCAGCTTCAGATCGAGGTTACCGGGGATAAAGCCGGCGCCGATGCCCTGAATCTTATGCGGGCCGGGCTTGATCTCTTCCCCGGCCAGCGCCTGGGCGATAACCGGGGAGTCGGTCGGTTCAACGGCAACGCTGATGAGATCTTTTTTACCTTTGGTGTTTTTGATGTAGCGGGTCACGCCGGTCAGCGTACCGCCGGTGCCGACGCCGGCAATAAACACATCAACCTGGCCGTCGGTATCTTCCCAGATCTCCGGGCCGGTGGTTTTTTCATGAATTTCCGGGTTGGCCGGGTTGCTGAACTGCTGCAGCAGCAGGTATTTTTCCGGATCGCCGGCGACAATCTCTTCCGCCTTCTGGATAGCGCCCTTCATGCCCTTGGCACCTTCCGTCAGGACCAGGTTCGCGCCCAGCGCCTTCAGCAGCTTGCGGCGCTCGATGCTCATGGTTTCCGGCATAGTCAGGGTCAGCTTATAGCCGCGCGCCGCCGCCACATAGGCCAGCGCAATACCGGTGTTGCCGCTGGTCGGCTCGACCAGCTCAACCCCCGGCTTCAGCACGCCGCGTTTTTCTGCGTCCCAAATCATGTTGGCACCGATACGGCATTTAACGCTAAAGCTTGGGTTGCGCGACTCCACCTTTGCCAGAATGCGTCCATTACCGATGCGGTTCAGTCGAACCAGCGGCGTATGACCGATCGTCAGGGAATTATCTTCAAAAATCTTACTCATAGCCCGTCCTTAACTGTCTGAAATTTGGGAATGCCATCAGCATACGCGGATGATCTTCGTGCGGAAGGAAAGATTTCGCATATCGATATGCTGATGTGAAATAAAGGTTATCAGTATGGAATAAGGCGCGGTATAAGCCGCGCCACTTTTACAAATGTATACGTTACTTCCAGAGGGCGTGCTTACCGCGATAGCAGTCAACCCACATGGCCGTCGCACCGCAGGTCGCTACCGGCAGGATCACCAGATTGAGGACAGGGATCATTGTGAACAGGCTGGTCAGCGCGCCGAACTGCATGTTCATCACTTTTTGCGTCCGCAGCGCCAGGCGCATGGTCTTAAACGGAACTTTATGGTTATCGAACGGATAATCGCAGTACTGGATGGCCATCATCCAGGCGCTGAACAGGAACCACAGCACCGGGGCGACGGTCTGACCGATGCCGGGAATAAAATAGAGGATAAGCAGCGCGATGGCCCGGGGCAGATACCACGCCATCTTCTGCCACTCGCGCTTCATAATGCGCGGCAGATCTTTCATCATGCCCAGGATGCCGGTATCGGGCGGCGTCGCCCCAGTCAGGCGCGCTTCAAGTTGTTCCGCCAGCAGGCCGGTGAAGGGGGCCGCGATGATGTTAGCGATGGTCGAAAAAAAGTAGCCGAACACTAATAATATTGAGATAACGACCACCGGCCACAGCAGATAGTCAAGCCACTGCAGCCAGGCGGGCACGTGGCTCATCATCGCCGGGATCCACTCGCCCAGTTTGCTGAACAGCCACCAGAATGCGCCGCCCATCAGAATGACGTTAACCAGCAGAGGCAAAAAGACGTAGCGGCGAATGCCGGGCAGGCCGATGAGTTGCCAGCCCTGCGAAAAGTAATACACGCCGCTGCGCGGCGCGGGGGAGGTCGGTGTTACCATAATCAGGAGGTACTCCTTTTTAATACCCTGAGCAATGCGCGACTATATTATCGATTTGTCAGGCAATAACCAGTTAAGAAATGGTCGAAAAAGCAGCATAAAGGTGGTTTTAGTTCATCTTTATGCTGTGAATTTCTGGTCCGCACTTGCACTTGACGTAATGGACAAATACTCTTAGTGAGTAAATGTTTGCCGTGGTGGCAAGGTGTTAGAACAACAGAGAATATAATGATGCAGGATTTGCGTCTGATATTAATCATCGTTGGCGCGATAGCCATAATTGCGCTGCTGGTACACGGTTTCTGGACCAGCCGCAAAGAGCGTTCTTCCATGTTCCGCGATCGTCCGCTGAAGCGGATGCGCTCTCGCGACGGCGACGAGTCGGATGACGACTTCGACGAAGATGATGTTGATAGCGTAGGTGAAGTTCGCGTTCACCGGACACAGCCTGTCCAGAGCGCGGGCAGCGGGGAGCATGAAGCGCCTCGTCAGCCTCAGCACCAGTATCAGCCACCTTACGAACGTCAGGCTCCGCAGCCTGCGCGCCGCGAACCGCAGCCCCAGCGCTATGAAGAGCCGCCGCGCCAGGCGCCGGTGCAGCCGCAGCCCGTTCAGCAGCCGCAGCAGCCCGCTCAGCCGCAGCAGCCCGCTCAGCCGCAGCAGCCCGCTCAGCCGCAGCAGCCCGCTCAGCCGCAGCAGCCTGTGCAGCAGCCTCAGGTTCCCCCGCAGCAGCCGGAGCCGGCTTTCCGGCCCGTACCGTGCGCTCCACTACAGCCCGTAGAGCCACAGCCGGTCCCTCAGCAGCCTGAGCCCGTCGCGCCGCCTGCGGAAGAGCCGAAGCCGGTTAAGAAAGAGCGCGCGGAAACCGTGGTGGTGCTCAGCGTCGCCGCCCATCAGGGGTCATTCATCAACGGCGAACTGCTGCGCAACAGCATCGAGCAGGCCGGTTTCGTCTTCGGCGACATGAACATCTATCACCGCCACCTCAATCCGGGCGGCGGCGGCCCGTCGCTGTTCAGCCTCGCCAACATGGTCAAGCCGGGCACCTTCGATCCGGAGAGCATGGCGGAGATGCAGACGCCGGGCGTCACTATCTTTATGCAGGTGCCTTCCTTCGGCGACGAGCTGCAAAACTTCAAGCTGATGCTGCAGTCCGCCCAGTACATTGCCGACGAAGTGGGCGGCGTGGTGCTGGACGACCAGCGCCGGATGATCACCCCGCAGAAGGTGCGCGAGTACCAGGACCGCATCCGCGAGGTCAAAGAGGCCAACGCCTGACGGCCCTCTGCTGTAACCGTTTTTTCAGAACCCCCGCCAGTCGGGGGTTTTTTATCATTGGTGGTGAAAGACTATGCACTCAATCGAACAACAGCTTACCGACCTGCGAACCGCGCTTCGCCATCACGAGTATCTGTACCACGTTATGGACGCCCCGGAAGTGCCGGACGCCGAATACGACCGCCTGATGCGCGAACTGCGCGCGCTGGAAGAGGCGCACCCCGAGCTGGTGACGCCGGACTCCCCGACCCAGCGCGTCGGGGCCTCGCCGCTGACGGCCTTCAGCCAGGTGCGCCACGAGGTGCCGATGCTGTCGCTGGACAACGTTTTTGATGAAGAGAGCTTTCTCGCCTTCAACAAGCGGGTGCAGGATCGGCTGAAAAGCACCGATGCGCTGACCTACTGCTGCGAGCTGAAGCTCGACGGCCTGGCGGTAAGCATCCTCTACGAAAACGGCGTGCTGGTGCAGGCCGCGACCCGCGGCGACGGCACTACCGGCGAGGACATCACCAGCAACGTGCGCACCATCCGCGCCATTCCGCTGAAGCTGCGGGGCGACAACATCCCGGCGCGCTTTGAAGTGCGCGGCGAAGTGTTTCTGCCCCAGGCGGGCTTCGAGAAGATCAACGACGATGCGCGGCGCACCGGCGGCAAAGTGTTTGCCAACCCGCGCAACGCGGCGGCGGGCTCGCTGCGCCAGCTCGATCCGCGCATCACCGCGAAGCGGCCGCTCACTTTCTTCTGCTACGGCGTCGGCATTCTGGAGGGCGGCGAGCTGCCGGGCAGCCATATGGCCCGCCTGCAGCAGTTTAAGGCCTGGGGCCTGCCGGTCAGCGACCGGGTGAAGCTCTGCGATACGCCGGAGGAAGTGCTCGCTTACTATCATAAAGTCGAAGAGGACCGCCCGACCCTGGGTTTTGATATCGACGGCGTAGTGATTAAAGTGGACTCGCTTGAGCTGCAGGAGCAGCTGGGCTTCGTCGCCCGCGCGCCGCGCTGGGCGACCGCCTTTAAATTCCCGGCCCAGGAGCAGATGACCTTCGTGCGCGACGTTGAGTTCCAGGTGGGGCGCACCGGCGCCATCACGCCGGTTGCCCGCCTTGAGCCGGTCCAGGTGGCGGGCGTGCTGGTCAGCAACGCCACCCTGCACAACGCCGATGAAATTGAGCGCCTCGGCCTGCGCATCGGCGATAAGGTGGTCATTCGCCGCGCCGGGGACGTGATCCCGCAGGTGGTCAACGTGGTGCTCTCCGAGCGTCCGGACGACACCCGCCCGGTGGAGTTTCCTTCCCACTGCCCCGTCTGCGGCTCCGACGTCGAGCGCGTTGAAGGCGAGGCGGTCACCCGCTGCACCGGCGGCCTGATCTGCGGCGCCCAGCGTAAAGAGGCGCTCAAGCACTTCGTCTCCCGCCGGGCGCTGGACGTTGACGGCATGGGCGACAAAATTATCGACCAGCTGGTGGAAAAAGAGTACGTCCACACGCCCGCCGATCTGTTTCGCCTGAGCGCCGGTAAGCTGACCGGCCTCGACCGCATGGGGCCGAAGTCGGCGCAGAACGTGGTCAACGCGCTGGAGAAATCGAAAGAGACCACCTTTGCCCGCTTCCTCTACGCGCTGGGCATCCGCGAGGTGGGAGAGGCGACCGCCGCCGGCCTGGCGGCCCACTACGGCTCGCTGGAGGCGCTGACCGCCGCCTCCATTGACGACCTGCAGAAGGTGCCCGACGTCGGCATCGTAGTGGCAACCCACGTCTTCAACTTCTTTGCTGAAGAGAGCAACCTCGACGTTATCCATCAGCTGCAGGCTGAAGGCGTCCGCTGGCCCGCGCCGGTGGTGATTAACGCCGATGAGATAGACAGCCCGTTCGCCGGCAAAACCGTGGTGCTGACCGGCAGCCTCAGCCAGATGTCCCGCGACGATGCCAAAGCGCGGCTGGTTGAGCTGGGGGCGAAAGTCGCCGGCAGCGTATCGAAGAAAACGGACCTGGTGATCGCCGGGGAAGCCGCAGGCTCTAAGCTTGTGAAAGCGCAGGAGCTGGGCATTGAGGTGATCGACGAAGCCGAAATGCTGCGCCTGCTGGGAGCGTAAAGGTGGAAAAAGAGCAGCTTATCGAGATAGCCAACACCGAAATGCCCTTTGGCAAATACAAGGGGCGGATGCTGATTGACCTGCCGGAAGAGTATCTTTTGTGGTTTGCCCGCAAGGACGAGTTTCCCGCCGGGCGGCTCGGCGAGCTGATGGCGATTACGCTGCTGATCAAAACCGAAGGGCTGAGCCATCTGGTTCAGCCCCTCAAGCGCCGCTAGGCCTTCGCCTCGCGGCTGTCGGCAGCGCGGGCCTCGGCCTGCAGCGCCTCGGTCTGGCGCTTATAGCGGCGGGCCAGCACCGCGCAGACCATCAGCTGGATCTGGTGGAAAATCATCAGCGGCAGCACCATCATGCCTATCATTGACGTCGGGAAGAGAATATTGGCCATCGGGATGCCGTTGGCCAGGCTCTTCTTCGACCCGCAGAAGACAATCGTAATCTCATCCGCCTTATTAAAACCGAACCGGCGGGCCACGAAGACGTTGATGGCGATAACGATGGCCAGCAGAATGCAGCTGACGACCACGATAAACAGCAGCGATCCGGCGCCGACTTTATGCCAGATGCCGTTCACTACCGCCTCGCTGAACGCCGAGTAGACGACCAGCAGGATCGACGCCTGGTCGGTTTTACCGATCCACTTCTTATTGCGCGCCACCCAGTTGCCGATCCACGGCCGTGACAGGTGGCCGAGCACAAACGGCAGCAGCAGCTGCAGCATGATTTTCCCCACCTGCTCAAGGCTGGCTTCCGCGCCGTGGAGGTGCATCAGCAGCCCCACCAGCACCGGCGACACAAAAATCCCCAGCAGGCTGGAGGCCGACGCCGAGCATACCGCCGCCGCGACGTTGCCGCCGGCCATTGAGGTAAAGGCAATCGCCGACTGCACCGTGGCGGGCAGAATGCACAGGTAGAGGAAGCCGCTGTAGAGGGCCGGGTCGACATTGACCGGCGCCCAGCGGGCAAACAGCACGCCGAGGATCGGGAATACGACGAAGGTGCTGCAAATCACCCACAGGTGCAGCCGCCAGTGGCTGCCGCCGGCGATAATCGCTTCGCGGGAGAGCTTGGCGCCGTGCATAAAGAACAGCAGGGCGATAGCGGCGGTGGTCAGCCCTTCGACAAACGGCACGAAGGCGCCGCGCGCCGGAAAGAAGGAGGCCAGCAGAACCACGGTGACCAGAGTGAGTGTAAAGGGATCGAGAATACGGAAAAGTTTCATAAACGCTCCTGGAAATCGATGCGGCTATTGTGCTTTTTCCACTTTGAGAAATAAAATTGATTTATTGCATCCATCTATGAATAAAACAGATGAATTACTCCCTGCGTCAGCTTAAAGTCTTCGTTACCGTCGCCCGCGCCCGCAGCTTCAGCCGGGCCGGCGAGATAATCGGCCTCAGCCAGTCGGCGGTAAGCCACAGCGTCAAAGAGCTTGAGCACCAGACCGGCGTGCGCCTGCTGGACAGAACCACCCGCGAAGTGGTGCTCACCGAAGCGGGCCAGCAGCTGGCGGGCAGGCTGGAGCGGCTGCTCGACGAGCTGAACAGCACCCTGCGCGACGCCGGGCGCGTCGGCCAGCAGCTGACTGGCACCGTGCGGGTCGCCGCCAGCCAGACTATCTCCGCGCACCTCATTCCCCAGTGCATTGCCGCCAGCGGCCGGCAGTATCCGGACATCGACTTCGTGCTCCACGACCGCCCCCAGCAGTGGGTGCTGGAGAGCATTCGCCAGGGCGAAGTGGACTTCGGCATCGTTATCGATCCCGGGGCGGTGAGCGACCTGGCCTGCGAGGCGGTGCTCTCCGAGCCGTTCTTTCTGCTCTGCCGCGAGGATCATCCCTTCGCCGCTATGGCCAGCGTGCCGTGGCAGGCCCTGCAGGGCAGCCGCCTGGTGCTGCAGGACTACGCCTCCGGCAGCCGTCCGCTGATCGATGCGGCGCTGGAAAAGCACCGGATTGCCGCCAGCATCGTGCAGGAGATCGGCCATCCGGCGACGCTGTTTCCGATGGTCGAGGCCGGGATCGGCATCAGCATTCTGCCCGCCCTGGCGCTGCCGCTGCCCCAGGGCAGCCGGCTGGTGGTCAAGCGCCTGGCGCCGGTAGTAGAGCGCCAGCTGATGCTCGCCCGGCGCAAAAACCGCTCGCTCTCCACCGCCGCCCAGGCGCTGTGGGACGTGGTCGCCCGCGAGGCGCAGGTCCTGACCCGCGCCCGCGTTCACGACCCGCTCTACCGGTCGTAGCCGCTATTTGAGTTCGATGGCGTAGTCGTCCACCGGCGGCAGGGTTTTAATCAGCTTATTGTCGAGGAGGAAGCGGCCGTAGGCCTCATAGCGGCTGCGGTCAAGCGCGGCGGGGTGCGCGGCGAACAGCGGCACGGTTTTGAACCATGCCTGCTTGTTGAGTTCGGTATTCAGCTCCGGGTGCGCTTTCGCGAAGGCCTGCCAGCTCTCCTGCGGGTGGGCGCGCAGGTAGTTGACGCCTTTTTCCAGCGCGGCGAGGAACTTCTTAATCTTCGGCGCGCTGGCCTCATCGCGGTTGGCGACGATGACCAGTTCGTCGTAGGCGGGAATACCGTAATCCTCAACGTGCATCACCTGCGGATCTTTCCCCTGCAGGGCGAGCTCCACCGCCTCGATATTGCGGTAGCCGCCGAGGATAGCGTCAACCTGCCCGGCCAGCAGGGCGCTGGTGAGCTGGAAGTTGACGTTCACCGTTTGAATGCTTTTCGGGTCGAGGTTGACGTGCCTGGCGATGGTATCCAGCGTCGCGCCCTCGGTGCCGCCGATGGAGTAGCCGACCCGCTTGCCCTTCAGGTCGGCGGGCGTTTTGATGCTTTTATCGAGGGTAATGATCGTGTCGAGCGGGGTATCCACCAGCGTGCCAACGCGCACCAGCGGCAGCCTGTCCTGGGCGAAGAAGTAGAGCTGCTGCTGATAGGTGATCGCCAGATCTGCCTTGCCGGCGGCCACCAGACGCGGCGGCAGCGCCGGGTCCGACGGCGGGACAATGGTCACATCAAGGCCCGCCTCTTTAAAGGCGCCGATTTGATCGGCGACCATAATCGGAGCGTGATCCGGGTTGATATACCAGTCCAGCACCAGGGTGATGTTATCCGCCGCCCGCGCGCCGAAGGCGGCGACCAGCAGCAGAGCAGTAACTGCATATTTACGCATCGTATTTTCCTTAATGGATCATTCCGGCGACCAGGCGATCAGCCGGTTAAGCAGGGCGTCCGCCGCCAGCCACAGCAGGACGGTCATCAGCACTAAAATAAACAGCGCCGCGAAGCAGACATCGGTCTGCAGCCGGGCGTTGGCGTTAATCATCACGTACCCCAGCCCGCCGGAGGAGCCGACCCACTCGCCGATAATGGCGCCGATGGGAGCCACCGCCGCCGCCATCCGCAGCCCGGAGCCGAGCGCGGGCAGGGCCGCCATCAGGCGGACGTGGCGCAGCTGCGCGAGCCGTGAGGCGCCCATCGTGCGGGCCAAATCGAGATAGTCGCCGCTGACCCGCCGCAGGCCGTCGAAGAACGAGGAGGTGACCGGAAAGAAAATAACCAGCACCGCCATCGCCACCTTGGCGCTCATGCCGAACCCCAGCCACAGCACCAGCAGCGGCGCGAGGGCGAATACCGGTATCGCCTGGCTGGTGAGGACCAGCGGCATCAGCCAGCGCTGCAGGCGGGGATAGAGGATCATCGCCAGCGCCAGGGCGACGCCGAGCAGGGAGCCCAGCAGCAGGCCGGTAAGGATCTCGCTGAGGGTAATCAGCCCGTGCTCCGCCAGATAGCCGCAGTTGTTCCACAGCGCGGCGGCGGCGGCGGCGGGGGAGGGCAGCAGAAAGGCGGGAATGCCGGTGAGCGTCAGCAGCTGCCAGACCAGCAGCAGGCCGCAGAACACGATGGCGCCGCGCAGCGGGAAGCGGTTCACTGTTCGCCCCCCGCCAGCTGGCGCAGCAGCCGGGCCTGGCTCGCCAGCAGGGCCGGCTCGTCCGGCGCGCGGGGCGGCGCGCCGGCAAGGCGGTGGCTGTCATCAATGCCCAGCGGCGGCGAGAGCACCAGCAGGCGGTGGCTCAGGCGGCAGGCCTCCAGCGGATCGTGGGTTACCAGCAGCACGGTGCGGTCCGCCAGCAGCTCCGCCGCCAGGGTCTGAATGCGGGTGCGGGTAATGGCGTCCAGCGCCGAGAAGGGCTCATCCATCAGCACCACCTGCCGGTCTTCATACAGAGTGCGGGCCAGCGCCGCCCGCTGGCGCATCCCGCCGGAGAGGGCGGCTGGCTGAGCATCGGCGTACTCCGCGAGGCCGACGCGGGCCAGCAGATCGTTTACCCGGCCGCCATCGACTTTCTCACCGCGCAGGCGCGAGCCCAGCGCCACGTTATCGCGCACGCTCAGCCACGGATAGAGCAGATCCCGCTGCCCCATCCACGCCAGCCGGGCGGCGAGCGGCCCGCCGTCGCTGGCCCTCACCGTCCCCGATGTCGGAGCCGCCAGCCCGGCGACGATCCGCAGCAGGCTGGTTTTACCGCAGCCGCTGGCGCCGAGCAGCGAGACCCATTCGCCGCCCCGGATGGCGAAGTTCAGGCGGCTGAAAATTTCCCGCTCGCCGAAGCGTAGGCTGAGATCATTGACCTCAATACCGGGCGCGCTCATGCTGCGCTACCGGCGGCGTTCAGCCCCATCTGCCAGAAGTCGGCCTCCAGCCGGGCGGCGGTATTAAAGGTTTCGCACAGTTCATCCACTCTGGCGTCGCCGCCGCGCTGCTGCCACAGGCTCTCCAGCAGATTCAGGGACGCGCTGACGCCGCGCAGGTACTCTTCGTTGCCGTAATTGCGGATCCAGTCGGCGTAGGGATTGCCCTCAAAGCGGGTCTGCGGGTCGTGCAGCAGGCGCAGGCCAATTTCGGCGTAGCCCGCCACGCAGGGCATCAGGGCGACCATCAAATCCAGCGCATCGCCCGAGTGCCCAATATCCAGCACATAGCGGGTGTAGTTGATGGTTTCCGCCGCCTCCGGTTCGGCCGCCATCTCCGCCTCGCTCAGCCCCCACGCTTCGCAGTAGCCGACGTGCAGCGGCAGCTCGGCGAGAATGCCGCCCAGCGACGCGGCGGCGGCGCGCATCTCCGGCAGCGTGCGCAGCTTGCTGACCAGCAGGGCATAGGCGCGGGCGAAGTGGATCAGAAACAGATAGTCCTGGGTCAGGTAGCGGCGAAACGCCCGCTGCGGCAGTCTGCCGTCGGCCAGCTGGCGGAGAAAATCGTGCTCAACGTAGGCCTGCCAGTCGCGGGAGCGCTGGCGCAGGCGGCCATAAAAACCGTCGGTAAAAGCGGGAACAGTCACGGAACCTCCAGAAGAATAAGCGGAGATCCGGGTGCGCAGAGGCGTGAACAGGCTGTCGCGGCCGTAAAGCCGCTCCGTCCCTTCGCTGGCATAACCCAGATCAGGTTCAAAGGGTTCGGCTTACGCCATCTCAGTCCGGACAGGACACCCCTCGGTAGCTGCTGTTATACGGGAATCGGTTTTTGAGTGCAATCAGGGTTTTGACCCGACGGGCGGGGAAGCAGGGCACGCCCTGGCGATTTCCTGCTCAATAGTCTCATTACTGGCGTGTTCCGTCAGACGCTTGAATTTGCGTTTACGCTCGATGCCAGACGGCGTACAGCTTGACGTTTCTGCCAGTAGTACCGCCGCGCTGTAGGCGTTGTAGCAGCGGTCGGCATCGGCGACCTGCTTCTTACATTCGCTGTAGGTATCAAATGCCCTGTCCGGATGCGCCATCATGTAATCGATGTCCGGATTTTTTTTAACGCCCTCAAGCACGCGCGGGAGAATGAAATAGCTCAGAACCAGCATCAGGGCTGCAGTGCAGCAGATAAATTGCCTGTATGACATATCAGCCTTTCTGTTTAATGGACCTGAAATCAGTCAAACTCTGCCCGGCAGCGGGTGATGACGGCATCCACTGCTTTTTTTATCTCCGCAGAGTGCGGCGCGTAGTAGACGCTCATCGCCGTGCTTTTACGGCTGACTGAGGAGAGTTCAACCCAGGCGACCTTTTCGTCGCTCCGATCCAGCAGATTGAACCTGTCGGTTCCGCCGGCGAGAGGGTCGTCTCTCGAAATGGAAAGATGTACCCTGGACACAGACGAATAAAGACAGTTTTCAATGTCAGACTTGGGCGCTGAGAAAGAGGCTGTCCTGACGTCAGGATGCATCCCGACGCGGCCGAGGTCAGCGCAGCCCCCGAGCGCAAAAATCATCGCGCTTAATACCACTTTTTTCACGTTTAAAATCTCTCCTGAGTCCATCTGTAAAAATACAGCGTACTCCGGTGGATTTTAATCGCGGCTTAACATAACGGAAAGAAGCATTTGCCGGGGATGAGGCCTAAGAAAGTGGGTCGTGCAGGATGACTCGCTTCGCTCGCCCTGCGGGCCGTCGCCGCAAGCGGCTCCGTTGTCTCACTACGTTCGACACGAACCTGCAGCAGGTTCGAATCGTCAAGAATTGCGCATAGCAAAAAGGCGCCTTTAGGGCGCCTTTTTACATTGGTGGGTCGTGCAGGATTCGAACCTGCGACCAATTGATTAAAAGTCAACTGCTCTACCAACTGAGCTAACGACCCGAAGTGGTGGGTGATGACGGGATCGAACCGCCGACCCCCTCCTTGTAAGGGAGGTGCTCTCCCAGCTGAGCTAATCACCC
>NZ_BCZS01000047.1 GCF_001598855.1 Pluralibacter gergoviae ATCC 33028 = NBRC 105706
AACCGTGACTGCCCGCCGCCGGGCGCAGTGCAGCCGCTGCATGGACTGCTTTCACGTCTGTCCGGAGCCGCAGGTGCTGCGCGGCCCGGTGCTGGACGCGCAGCATTCGCCGCAGGTGAGCGACCGCGACTGTATGCTCTGCGGACGCTGCGTGGATGTCTGCGCCGAGAATGTTTTTACCCTAACCATACGAAGTCTGGAGCGAAATAATGAAAAGCCGTGAGCTGAAAAAAGCGCTGTTTCCGTGGGTAGCCGCGCTGGCCCTGGCCGCGAGCGCCGCCGCCTGGGCGGTGAATGGCGTGGATCTGAGCCAGTCGCCGGAGGTCTCCGGGACGCAGGAGGGGGCTATCCGCATGCCGAAAGAGCAGGGAAAAATGCCGCTGAACTACGTTAACCAGCCGCCGATGATCCCGCACAGCGTGGAGGGCTATCAGGTGACGACCAATACCAACCGCTGTCTGCAGTGCCACGGCGTGGAGAGCTACCGCACCACCGGCGCGCCGCGCATCAGCCCGACGCACTTCATGGACGGCAGCGGAAAAGTACAGGCCGACGTTACGCCGCGCCGCTATTTCTGCCTGCAGTGTCACGTGCCGCAGGCCGACGTCGCGCCGATTGTCGGCAACGGCTTTACGCCGTCGAAGGGCTACGGAAAATAAGAGGACATATGGATAATTTTAACCGCAAGCCCGGCGTTATCCGCCGCCTGTGGCAGTGGTGGCGCCGGCCGAGCCGGCTGGCGCTGGGCACGCTGCTGCTGATTGGCTTTGCCGCAGGCATCCTGTTCTGGGGCGGATTCAATACCGGTATGGAGAAGGCCAACACCGAGGCGTTCTGCATCAGCTGCCATGAAATGCGCAATACCGTCTACCAGGAGTATATGGAGAGCGCGCACTACAATAACCGCAGCGGCGTGCGCGCCACCTGCCCTGACTGCCACGTTCCCCACGAATTTGGCCCCAAAATGCTGCGTAAAATTAAGGCCAGCAAGGAGCTGTACGGGAAGATTTTTGGCGTCATCGATACGCCGCAGAAGTTCGAAGCACACCGCCTGACGATGGCGCAGCACGAGTGGCAGCGCATGAAGAGCAACGACTCGCAGGAGTGCCGCAACTGCCATAACGTTGACTTTATGGATCTCACCGCGCAGAAAAGCGTCGCGGCGAAGATGCACGACCAGGCGGTGAAGGCGGGGCAGACCTGTATTGATTGCCATAAAGGCATTGCCCACAAGCTTCCCGATATGCGCGATGTGAAGCCCGGCTTTTAACAGAGTGCTTATGCGCGCCGCATCAGGACAGGATGCGGCGCGTTTTTTTAACGGCTTTTGATTTAAGAAAGAATGCGCTGTGTAGTTGATCCCTTCTTGTTCCCCGCTTTTTTTATAAATTATAAGCAATCAGTGCTTTATTCGGTATCATCATGTAATGATCGTAATCTTATATTTCAGGCGCCCTCCTTTTTCCTGTGGATTTAGCTCATATATTGCTCAGTGAAATATTGCTATAAAATAATTTTATCGCCTATGAAAAAATCAAATTAAACATTTATGATTGCTTTGGTTATTATACTCGCGGAAACAATAATGCAGATTGTTTTCCAAATTTAGCAATGCGGTTGAGAGTATTTGGTGCTGATCTACCATTATTACTGTTTGCTAAACCTGAGCAGGCTGGGGGCGCGTCTATGGAGAGATATGGCCCTCAGCCAGCTCAAAAACTGTCTCTGTTGTTATCTATGTATGGTCGTCGAATCGTAGTTGTTTATCCGTGACATATCCCTGAATGATGGGTGGTGACGCATAACTTATCGTATGGTCATCGTTCTTGCCTTGCTCAGTTTTCGTCCGAGAACATGAGGTTTAACTGGCCGTTAATTCGGCCAGTTACTTTTTTGTTATACCTCATCAGCTATTTCGTCGGGCGCAGGAAGTTTAAAACTGCGTGTTCGGAAATTACTCAGGTTTCGCATCCATCAAATAAAATCCATCATCGGTGAAATATAAATGCGCCAGAAAATATTACCATTATTGATCATCGCAACTTTGGCTACGGGTTGTGATAACTCGGGAAGTTCAGCGGAGAAGCCATCGGCACCGCCGGAAGTCGCGGGCGTTATCACGCATACAGAGCCGGTGACGCTCTCCAGCATGCTGCCGGGCCGCACGGTCTCCATGCGCACCGCTGAGGTGCGCCCTCAGGTTGACGGGATTCTGCAAAAGCGTCTGTTCCGCGAGGGCGCCGAAGTGAAAGCCGGCGATCAGCTCTATCAGATCGATCCGTCTACTTACCAGGCCGCCGTGGATAAGGCGCAGGCCGCATGGCGAAATGCCACCGCGCTGGCGCAGCGTTATCGTCAACTGGTGGGCGTACAGGCCATCAGTAAGCAGGATTATGACGATGCCGTCACTGCCGCCGAAGAGACCCGCGCTGCGCTTGCTACGGCCCGCATCAATCTGGACTACACCCGTGTCAGAGCCCCTATCACCGGACGCATCGACCGTTCGCTTATCACCGAAGGGGCGCTGGTCACTAATGGTCAGCAAAATTATCTGACGACCATTACTCAGCTCGATCCCATCTACGTAGATATTACCGAGTCTTCCCGCAATCTGCTGCGCCTGCGCCACCAGATTGCCAGTGGACAGCTTCGTACCCTGAACTCCCATGAAGCACCCATCCGTCTAATGCTGGAAGACGGCACGCCGTATCAGCTGGAGGGGCGCTTAGACTTCTCCGAAGTCCGCGTCGATCAGAGCACCGGCTCCGTCACGCTGCGGGCTACCTTCCCTAACCCCGACCGCACGCTGCTGCCGGGCATGTTCGTCCATGCCGACCTGGCGCAGGGCGTACAGGAAAAAACCATCCTCGTGCCGCAGGCCTCCGTCATTCACGACAACAAAGGCCATCCGTTTGTCTGGGTCGTGGATAAGGACAGCGTCGTTAAACAGCGCCAGATCGAAACCGGCGAGATGCAGGACGGCCAATGGCAGGTCATCAGCGGCCTGACTACCGGTGAGAAGGTTATTTCTAACGGCCTGCAGCGCATTTCCGAGGGCAGCAAGGTTAAGTGGGTAGAGCAGAAAGAGACCGCGAAAGCGAAAAACGATATCTCGTTAACCATCGCCGATCCTTCTGCACAGTAAGGTATAAAGCATGTCTAAGTTCTTTATCGAAAGGTCTATTTTTGCCTGGGTACTCGCCATCGTGATTATGCTGATGGGCGTGATATCCATCGTAAAATTGCCGATTAACCAGTATCCAAACATTGCGCCGCCGGCGATTCAGGTCAACGTTACCTATCCCGGGGCGAGTGCGGAAACCACCCAGAACACGACCGTTCAGGTTATCGAACAGCAGCTCAACGGGATTGATAACCTGCGCTATCTGGAATCCACCAGTAACGCCGACGGTACCGCACAGATCATCCTCACCTTCGATCAGGGTACCGACCCGGATATTGCCCAGGTTCAGGTGCAGAACAAGGTCTCTCTGGCGACCGCGCGTCTGCCGGACGAAGTGGTGCAGCAGGGTATTAAAATCAACAAATACCAGATTAACTACATGATGGTGGTCGGGGTTTACTCCGATAACCCGTCGATGAGTAACGGTGACGTTGGTGATATCCTGGTGTCCAGACTTCAGGATCCTATCCTGCGTACTAAAGGCGTCGGTGACTACCAGGTGATGGGGGCGGAATACGCCATGCGCGTCTGGCTGGATCCGGCCAAACTCTATAAATTCAACTTGGTACCGAGCGACGTATCGAGAGCCATTAAAGAGCAGAACATTCAGGTCTCCTCAGGGCGTTTAGGCGGTCTGCCGACCATTAAAGATGCGCAGTACAGCGCCACTATCATTGGTAAAACTCGTTTCCAGAAGACAGAGCAGTTCGAGAACATCCTGCTGAAGGTCAATCCTGACGGTTCTCAGGTGCGCCTGAAAGACATCTCCAGCGTCGACCTCGGCCCGGAAGATTACAGCATTACCGCTACCTATAACGGCAAACCTTCTGCCGGTATCGCGCTGCGTCTCGCCAGCGGCGCCAACTCCCTTGAAACCGCAACGGCGGTAAAAGCGACCATCGACGGCATCCGTTCCTCGCTGCCTGCCGGCGTACACGTAGTCTTCCCGTATGAAACCGCGCCAGTGGTTAGCGCCTCTATCCATGAGGTGGTCAAAACGCTGGTAGAAGCTATCGGGCTGGTGTTCGTGGTCATGCTGGTGTTCCTGCAGAACCTGCGCGCCACCATCATTACCACCATGGTGGTGCCGGTGGTGCTGATGGGGACATTCGCCATTCTCTCCATTTCCGGCTATTCCATTAACACCCTGACGATGTTCGGGATGGTGCTGGCGATAGGCCTGCTGGTGGATGACGCCATCGTGGTGGTGGAAAACGTCGAGCGTGTGATGCACGAAGAGCATCTGCCGCCGAAAGAGGCCACCATCAAGTCGATGGAACAGGTGCAGGGCGCGCTGTTTGGTATCGCGATGGTACTGAGTGCGGTGCTGCTGCCGATGGCATTTTTCAGTGGTTCAACCGGTATTATCTACCGTCAGTTCTCGATCACTATCGTGTCCGCGATGGCGCTCTCGGTGCTGGTGGCGCTGATCTTTACGCCCGCGCTGTGCGTTACCATGCTCAAGCCGGCCAACCCGAATGCCAAAACGACCGGCTTTGCCGGCTGGTTTAACCGCAACTTTGATAAGGGCACGCTGAAGTACACCCAGGGCGTAACCACTATCGTTAACCGCCGCGGCCTGTTTATGCTGGTGTACGTCTGCATCGTCGTCGCTACCGGCTTCATGTTTACCCGCATCCCAACCACCTTCCTGCCGGATGAAGACCAGAGGGTGATGATGCTGCAGGTGACGCTGCCGTCGAACGCTTCGCCGGAACGCACGCAGCTGGCGCTGGATGACATGAGTAACTACATGCGCCAGAACGAAAAAGATACCGTTGAGTCGGTGTTCACGACCAATGGCTACAGCTTTGCGGGCCGCGGACCGAACATCGGTATGGCGTTCGTAATGCTTAAGGACTGGGAAGATCGTAAATCGGCGGAGATGAAACTTAACGCCATTGCCGACCGCGCGATGAAGCACTTTGCCACCATGAAGGAAGGTGTCGCGATTGCGCTGATCCCGCCTGCGGTTATGGAGCTGGGTAACTCTACGGGCTTCGACTTCTTCCTGCAGGATCTGGGCGGCCACGGCCACGAAGCGCTGATGGATACCATGAACAAGTTCCTCGATATGGCGCATAAGGATCCGCGTCTGACCATGGTGCGTCATAACGGTATGGACGATGAGCCGGAGTTTAAACTGATTATCGATGATGAGCGTGCGCGTTCGGCGGGGGTATCTATTGATGATATCAACACCACAATGTCCAGCGCATGGGGTTCCAGCTACATCAACCAGTTCATGTACCATGACCGCGTTAAGCGCGTGTACATCCAGGGGCGGGCTGATTCGCGCTTTGCGCCGAAAGATCTGAACAACTGGTACGTGCGTAACAACGTCGGAACCATGGTGCCGTTCTCCGCCTTCGGTAGCGGTAAATGGATCTACGGTTCACCGCGCTATGAACGTTTTAACGGTATTGCTGCGGTTGAGATTATGGGTTCTCCGGCCAAAGGCTACAGCAGCGGTGACGCAACGAAAGCGGTGCTGGAGATCGCTAAAAAGCTGCCGCAGGACTACCGCATTATGTGGCACAGCCTCTCTTATGAAGAGCAGTTGTCCGGTTCGCAGACCACCACGCTGTACACCATTTCGGTGATCATCGTCTTCCTCTGCCTGGCGGCGCTGTATGAGAGCTGGACTGTACCTATCTCGGTACTGATGGTGGTTCCGCTCGGGGTGCTGGGTACCGTCCTGGCCGTACTGATGCGCAACATGCAGAACGACGTCTTCTTCCAGGTTGGTCTGCTGACCACGGTGGGTCTGGCGGCGAAAAACGCCATCCTTATCGTCGAGTTCGCGAAGGATATTCACGAGAAAGAGGGCAAGAGCTTTATTCAGTCGGCGATCGGGGCTGCTAAATTACGTCTGCGCCCGATTATCATGACGTCGCTGGCCTTTATCCTCGGGGTATACCCGCTGATGATCTCCAACGGGGCCGGTGCCGGGAGCCAGCACTCAATCGGTACTGCCGTTGTTGGCGGTATGACGTCAGCTACCTTCCTGGCGGTGTTCTTTGTCCCACTCTTCTACGTCGTGGTCATGAACTTCTTCAGCCGTTTTAACGCCAAGCCGAAAGAGCAGGCTCAGATTGCCGGAAATAACGATCATGAATAAACCATCTAAAAAGCTGGTTGCCGTACTGATAACCGGCATTCTCACCGGCTGTTCGCTGATACCGGATTACCAGCGTCCGGAGATGCCGGTTGCCCATCAGTGGAATCCGTCGGCCGCCATTGGCGAGAGCGGCGTCAACCAGGTGACCTGGCAGCAGTTCTATCGTCAGCCCGCCATGCGCCAGGTCATTAGCCTGGCCCTGGATAACAACCGCGACCTTCGGGTCGCGGCATTAAGAGTGCAGGAGGCGCAACAGCGCTTCCGCATCAGCCGTTCCGCATTAGCGCCGACCGTCTCGGCCGGCGCCAGCGAAACCGCAGAGCGGACGCCGGGCGATCTCTACAACACTAAAGACAGAGGCTCAGAAACCTGGCACCAGTATGAGGCGGGTGTCGGCATCACCTCCTGGGAGCTTGACTTCTTCGGCCGCATTCGCAGCATGAACGAGAATGCGATGGAGCAGTTCCTCTCTATGGCCGCCACCGAGAAGGCGACGCAGATTTCGCTGATCTCTGAAGTCGCCTCCAGCTATCTGAGCCTGGCGGCCAACCGCGATCTGCTGCAGATCGCCCGACAGACGGCTGAGAGCCAGCAGAACTCGCTGGCGCTTATCCAGCGCCGCTATCAGATTGGTACGGCCAGCGATCAGGAGCTGGCCCAGGCGGAAATGAGCCTGCGCAATGCCCAGGCGGATATGGAGAAATACTCCCGCCAGATGCAGGAGAACCAGAACGCGCTGACGCTGCTGGCCGGGACCAAAATTCCGGACAGCCTGATAGCGAAAGCTACGCTTAATGACGACTACAACTTCCCGCAGTTGAAGGCAGGCGTCCCGTCCAGCCTGCTGACCCAGCGTCCTGATATTATCGCCGCTGAGCATAGTCTGAAAGCGGCCAACGCCAATATCGGCGCGGCGCGCGCGGCGTTCTTCCCGTCCATCAGCCTGACGACCAACGCCGGATCGGCATCCGACGATCTTGGCCATCTGTTCGGCAACGGCAGCGGGGCCTGGTCGTTTACGCCGTCTATCAACCTGCCGCTGTTCACCGGCGGGCGCAATACGGCGAACCTGAAACTGGCTGAGCTGCAGAAGAAAGAAGAGGTTGCGACCTACGAGAAGAGCATCCAGACCGCATTTAAAGAGGTGGCAGATGGACTTGCCGGTAGAGAGACCTGGCGCAATCAGGTGACGGCAATCGGTCAGGAAAATGACTCCAGCCATCGCTACTACTCGCTGGCGCAGGCGCGCTATCAGGCGGGTATTGACGGCTACCTCAACGTGCTGGTGGCCCAGCGCTCCGATTACCAGGCCCAAAAGGATCTGGTTAACGCGCGCTTAGGTCAGCTCTCTCAGGACGTCACGCTCTATAAAGTACTGGGCGGCGGCTGGAAGTAATCAGGCCTTTTGAAAGCACTGGTGAATCAGCCTCGCGCAGTGCACGACATCGGGATGATCGTTCTCCTTCAACCACGCGACGCCATAGGAGACCGTGGCGTCGAAGTTGAAGGGCACGCGGCACAGCCCGGAGTCGAGGGAACGGGCAAACTCAGGGATGAGCGCCACGCCGGAGTTACTTTTAATCAGGATGTTGGCAGAGGCCGAAGAGTCCACGTAGGTGTAGTGGCTCTCCGGCAGCAGCTGCTGCAGACTTTTAGCAAACGTCGACAGTTCGCGCGGGCTGCGGGTCGGATCCAGCAGCATCAGCTTTTCGCGGGCTAAATCCTCAACATTCACCATCGTCTTTTCATGCAGCGGATTTCTTTCCGACATGATGCAGTCCAGCCCCGAGGAGATAATTTCTTTATAGATAACGCCGTCGGCGTCCTCGATGTTATCCCGCGGCGTCAGAATAATGTGCGCCTTATGGGAGAGCAGGGCGGCCCGCTGCTCCCGATGGTCTGACAGCAGCACCATGACTTCCGTTTTCGGCAGCTCTTCTTTAATTTTTGCGATAATTTCCGGCAGGTTGTAGCGCTCAAGATCGTAGCCGCCGTAGCTTATCTTAATGGTGCGCGACAGGCCCTGATCGATTGCGGCGGCATTATTGATGGCAAGCGTCAGCCGGGAGAGGATCTCGGTGGCGTCGCGGTAGAAATACTTCCCGGCCTCGGTTAACTCAACGCTTTTATTATTACGGTTAAATAGCTGAAACTTAAGGATCGATTCCAGCCGCTTGATCTGATACGAGACCGCAGACTGGGTCAGGTGAAGGATCTCTGCGGTGTGCGAAAAACTCAGCGTTTCACTCAGAATGATGAAGCAGCGCAGCTGGATAATTTTCATCTTTTACCTATCCTGTGGGGCATAAAATGGCGGCCGATTCTATCACAGGGCAAAAATCACCATTGTGGATTGCGTGACATTGATCACAATTACGCACTAACGGCACAGCGTAGATGGCGAAAAAAAGGCCGCGTCCCGAAGGGAGGCGGCCTTTTCGCGGGGTAAATCTCACTCGTCGCGCAAATTTTTACTCAGCACCGGTAGAAATAGCGTAGCCACAATCAGCGAGAACAGAATAACGCCCATCGCGAGGAAGATAACGAAGTCGCGGTCCGGGAAGCGCGAGCCGTCCGGCATAAACAGCGGCAGCGTCAGGATACCGGCCAGGGTGACGGAGCCCTTAATACCGGAAACCGCCATCACCGCTACGCTGCGCAAATTGGGCTTTATGGTTTGCTTATCTTTTCGCTTATCTTTGAATACCTTCAGCGACATCGACAGCCAAATCCACAAAAAGCGCACCACCATGAGCGCCACGCCGATAGCGGTAATGTATCCCAGCAGCATCCAGACGTTAGAGGCGGTTGCCTCGCGGGCAACGTTGGGCATATAAGTGAACATGCGCGGCAGCTGGGCACCGAGCAGGATAAAAATAATGCCGTTAAGCGTGAGCTGAACCGTGTCCCACACCGCATTGCTCTGCATCTTCGTGGCGGCGGAAAAGCGCCCGGCAAGCTCTTCGTGGTGAATCGCGATCCCCGCTACGGCGGCGGCCAGAATGCCCGAAACGTGGATCTCTTCGGCAACCAGATAGGTAATTACCGGGATCAGCAGGCTGATCAGGATCTGTACCGAGGGCTCCTCCTTCTTTGTGCGCTTAACTAAAAAGCGGTTGGCGCGGCCGATTAACCACACCACTGCCAGCCCGCAGATAATACCGCCCGTAGAGACCTTGAGAAACTCTTTCACGGCATCAGAGAGCGAAAACTCGCCGGTCAGCGCGGCGATCACCGCAAAGTTAAAGCACACTAGCCCTGAGGCGTCGTTGAGCAGCGATTCGCCCTCCAGGATATGCGCCATTCGCGAAGGCAGCGGAGAGTTGACCGTCATGGCTGAAACCGCAACCGGATCGGTCGGTGACAGGATCGCCGCCAGCGCAAAGGCGGTGGCGATGGCGACCTCCGGCACCAGCCAGTGGATGAAAAAGCCGATCCCGATAACGGTCATCACCACCAGCCCTACGGCCAGCGACATAATCGGCTTAAATTCGTTGAACAGCGCTTCTTTCGGCATGCGCCAGCCGTCTAAAAAGAGCAGCGGCGGAATAAACAGCAGCATGAACAGGTGCGGATCGAAAGCCACCGAGAAGCCGTAGTGGCAGAGCAGCGCACCGGCGGCAATCTGCAGCAGGGGGAGGGGGATTTTTAGCGGCAGCAGGCGCGCTAGCGCCACGGTCACCACAATAGCGATGATAAAACTCAGAACGACAATGGTTAGCGGCATCTTCGTTATTTCTTTTCACGTGAGGGTTAATGCACGGTCCTGAAAAACCGCGTTTAATTATCCCATGGCGGGACATCTTTTGTTTGTTTTCAGTATGTTAAAGCTTATTGTATAGCGTGTTGATAGCGATAAATTATATACGCTCTGCCTGCCTATTTCAGGGGGCAGGGCACTAATGCCTAAAGTATTGACCTATATTTGAGAATGCGCAGCGTTTTTTAAAAGTACCTGACTTATTCTTTATCATGAATGCGCAAAATAGCGCCGTTGCGGTAAGATCGTATCGGAATTATTTTACTGACTGGTAATTTATATTTTTAATTTAACGAACCGGCCGATAACAATTATCCGTATTTTAACAAAGCCGGGGCTCCATGATGACATTTTCGCGGTTAAAGACGGCGCCTGGCGAGGCCATTGCAAAATTGCAAAGAGTGTGAACTGCTCCCTTTCGCTTTGGAAAAAGAGTGCTACCCTGAGTTTGCCCGACGTTAAGCCTCCTGTGTATATTCAGAGTTTAGTTATCGACAGGTATGATCTTCCCTGTATTCCATCAGCCAGGTGGAAACTGATGGCGCAGGGCTCGCTAAAAGGACGTGTATTTACCTTCGCATTTTACACAACAGTCAGGTTCGTTAAGGAGATTTGCAGAGTATGAAGATCCACTATCTGGTGACCAGTCTTGAAACCGGCGGCGCCGAGTTCGCTATCCCGGATATCGTTAAAACCCTGCAGAGTCTTGGGCACCAGGTTTCAATTATTGCCTGCGAACCCAGGGATATGGGCGCGGCACCCCGGCTGGAGGCTGCGGGCCTCTCCTGGCATCTGCTCGCGCGCAGGCGCCGCACGCTGCCGGTGATGGTTGCAGCCTATCTGAGACAGGTACTCGCCGATCGCCCGGACGTTATCTGGACCTCCCTGAGCTGGGGTAACCGCGTGGGCCAGTGGGTCGGGCGCATCACCGGTATTCCGGTCATTAGCTTCAAGCACAGCGCCAGCGTTCGCCGCTATACCTACCGGATGCGCAATATGTCGCGCCTGTGGGTAGGCGATTCGCAAACCGTAGAGCACTTTTTGCGCGAAGAGATGCACATTCCTCCGCAGCAGGTGCTGGTCTGGCCGCTGTTTCAGGGTTGTCCTGATTTTCCCAGGGCACGTCCCTGGGACGGTCAGTCAGTGCTGCAGATAGGCAGCGTCGGGCGGCTGCACGAAGTAAAAAACTATGCAGGTCTGCTGGATGCCCTGGCCGCTTTTCTGCAAAACCATCCGCAGCTCAGATCGCGTCTGCACTTTACTATCCTCGGGGATGGTCCGGAGAGGGAAGCGCTGGAGGCGCAAATCGCCCGCCTGGCGCTGAGCGATGTGGTTTCGCTGCCCGGTTTTTCAGCCGATGTCGCAAGCTTCCTGTCAGGGCTTCACGTCTATATTCAGACCTCTCGCTACGAAGGGATGTGCCTGGCCGTGCACGAGGCGATGAACGCGGCGTTGCCGGTTATCGCCACGCCGGTTGGGGAGATACGCGATGCGGTCACGGACGGAGAGACCGGCTATGTGCTGAACGGCGATTTGAACGAGGCGCTGACCGGAGTGCTGGAACGTATTTTCGCTTCACCGCAGCAGCTGGAGGGACTCGGCGAGCAGGCGCGGCACTATGTGCTGAATAAATTTAGCCGGGAGCGCTATACTCAGGCCGCTGCCACCATTCTCGACAGGCTGAGTGAAAATCTGCACACAAAGAGAACGTAAACTGATGGATATGTTGGTCACTGAAATTTGGCGCGTCGGCGTCGTTCGGGCGCCGATTGAGCAAATTGCCGCGGCCGGCACGCTCGACGGATTTACGATTAAATGGATCGAGGCCGATCGCTCCCTCTGTTTTCTGGCCGATCCTTTTGGGCTGTGGCGCGATGGCTACCTCTATCTCTTTGCCGAGGCGTACGACTATCGCACCCGGCGCGGCAATATTGTCGCCTGGAAGCTTGATGCCGATCTTAACGTCCTCGAGCATCGCACGGTGCTCGATGAGCCCTGGCACCTCTCTTATCCGAACGTCTTTGAGGCCGACGGTGAGATCTGGATGCTGCCGGAAGGCTACAAGTCAGGAACCCTGTCGCTGTACCGTGCCGTTGAGTTTCCCTGGCGCTGGGAGAAAGAGCCTGGGTTCAGCTTCCCCTGTGCCGCTATCGATCCCTCTCCGCTGTATGCCGACGGCCGCTGGTGGATGTTTTACACACCGCCTGCACCGAAGGCGGCGCGCACCAGCGCCCTGATGCTCGCCACCGCCCCGCAGCTGTTTGGCCCCTGGGAAAATGTTAGCGCAGAGCCTATCCGCGTGGATAAAAGCGGCGCGCGGATGGGGGGAACGCCCTTTCGCCACCGGGATAAGCTGGTGTTGCCGACCCAGGATTGCAGCCGCAGCTACGGGGGGGCTCTACGTCTGCTTGAGATGAGCGAAGCGTCGCTGCGCGCGCCGGTTCTTGAGGCGGGCGCGCATCTGCAGGCGCCTGCTGCCAGCGCTCCCTTTACGCAGGGGCTGCACACGCTCTCTGCCGCAGGGGATGTCACCCTGATTGATACCCGCCTTGATAAGTATGCTTCCTTCGAACGCATCGCGGTGGATCTTGGCCGCAAGTGGCGCAAATTACGCGGACAACAGTAGGCCGGCGCGTTGCGCTGCCGCGTTTTATCGACGGTATCCGGATAACCATCATCAGCGATGCTTAACTGTAGGATACCCCGGTATTGCGCAGCAGCAGCAGGGCGCTGCCGCGGTAATATAGCGCTAGTCCAATATTCCCTTTTATTCAGCGGCGCTTCACAGCGACCGCTGTGCGGGCAAACAGATCTTTCAGCTCGCTATTTTTCACTGAACCATGCAGCAGGAATTAATTGTATTTTTAATACTGCTAAATCATAAGGATATCGCCCTGCGTAACCTCAAGGATACCATGCTATCAGTGGCTAACCTTCAGATATTGCAAGAAAAATCCTATTTTACGCGACAGCAGTAGCTGCGGTACAACAATTCCGTAAGCAGCCACCTTGATAAATCTTCACCGCGAATTTTAACGGCGAGGAATAAATACGTCATGTCGCAGCATTTAGCCGCCTGAGAAGGTTTATAAATATTTTTTTATTCTCTAAATCTTACTCTCACATCATAAATAAACGGCTATTCTTTTCTTCACTTTTAGCCATATGCTTTACCTGATGAATTATTCTCATTGTCAACGATTAAAGCTTTTAACTAAAGTTCACTATCCCACACTAACAGTCCGGATACAGACATTGCAATGTTCAGCAACAAAATTTTAGAGTACGCCTAATTTAGTTCGCAATGGTTCATCGTGCCTTAATGATTATCATACCCAACATTATTTGGCCGGGCGGTTTTCTATTGGACTAAATAACAAGGAACGGCATGAACTTTATGTCAAAAAGAAATTTTAAATGTATGCAAAATGCATTGTTTCATAAGGAAAAGTAGTATGAAAAAGAAAATCATCGCAGCAGCTCTGGTTGCTTCAGCTGTAATGAGTGCTTCGGCTATGGCGTCAGATGGTACGGTTACGTTTAACGGCAGTATTACCGACGAGACGTGCGAAGTGACCAGCGACTCCAAAGCACTGACCGTGGACATGGGGGTTGCTGGCAGCAACTCTTTTAGCGGAAAAGGTTCAACTTCTCTGGCAAAACCCTTTGTTATTGAATTAACGAATTGCCCGGCAGCCTGGACTGCCACACCAAAAGACGTGCGCGTAAACTTTGATGGCGATATCGACAATGGCGACAGCAGTATCCTGAAGCTGGACAGTGCTTCAGATGCTAAAAACGTCGGTATTCAGATTAGAGATGCCAGCAACAACGTCGTTAATATGCAGGAAGACTCCAGCACTTATACCGTGACCGGCGGTCCAACCGTTAACAAACTGCGCTTCACTGCGCGCTATATTGCGACAGCAGCCAGCGTGGGCGCCGGTACGGCGAATGCGGTGACCCAATTCTCTATCAATTACAAATAAGTTGCCGTTGAAATAGTTTTATCAGGTTAAAACGGTAAGCCTTTTCATTCAGAAAGGGCTTACCTGACCTGAGAGATAACATCTTCCCGCCGCCGGCATGTTATTAAATGTCCGGGTAACGGCATTAAGTAATGTATAAAGAACAGGGACAGGTATAAAGATGAGCATATGGCGTACTACGCTGGTAGCAGCACTCTTAACGGTAACCACCGCCGCTCAGGCTGGCGTAGTGGTGGGAGGAACGCGTTTAGTGTATGACGGCAAGAAAAAAGAGTCGTCACTGGGCTTGCGTAATCCCGATAATATCGCCTATCTGATTCAATCCTGGGTTGATATGCCCGAAGGCGTTTCAGGGCGGGCTCCGTTTGTCATTACTCCGCCGCTATTTCGTCTTGACGCTAAGCAAAATAATATCCTGCGCGTTGTCCGCGCGGGCGGCGCGTTACCTGGTGATAAAGAGTCCCTGTTTTGGCTGAATGTGAAGGCCATTCCGTCAGCGGAAAAGAAAGAGAACACGCTCCAGATAGCCATAAAGACCCGGATAAAATTAATATTTCGCCCCACGGGCGTACAGGGAAAACCGGAGGATGGTGCTGCGCAGCTTAAGTGGCAGCGCAGCGGTAATCGTCTCCAGGTCAGTAATCCGACACCCTTTTACCTGACTTTTTTTAGCGTCAAAGTGAATGGCGTTGAGGTAAAAGACAGCAACATGGTGGCGCCCTTTGCTACGGAAAGCTTCCCGGCTCCGGCGGGCAATTCTATTAGCTGGTCAATTATTAATGACTTTGGCGGCGCCAGTAAAGAGTTCAATGGAACAGTATAAAAATCATTATTCTTATTATTAAAGAAGGTTAATAAATAACCTCGTGCAATGACCACTTAAATTATAAGCCAACTCTTTTGCAAATGGAGTGCCGCAAGGATGAATTATAATAAGAGCACTAAAATTAGCGGGTTTAGATACTCGCCTCTTGCCTGGTTAATATCTTCTCAAATTGCCATTGTATTTGGAATGTCTGGCGTTGCTCAGTCCCGTGAGTTTTTTAACCCGGCACTGCTAGAAATTGATAATCCGGCGCAAGCCGGTGCCGATCTCTCTGTTTTTGAAGAGGGATCGCAGGCGCCTGGAAAGTATCGCGTCGATCTTTATGTTAATGAGGAAATGGTTGATACGCGCGACATCGAGTTTGCGATGATGCCTGACGTAACCGGTAAGAAGAAGCTCCAGCCCTGTTTGTCACGCGCGGAGCTGGAAGATCTTGGTGTCCGGGTCGCACTCTATCCCTCACTGAAAACTGACAGTAGCTGTATCAACCTTGAACAGGCCATTCCACAGGCCAGCAGCGATTTTCTATTTAACCAGCAGCGCCTCAATATCTCTGTGCCTCAGGCGGCGATGAACGTGCAAGCTCGCGGATACGTATCGCCGGATAAGTGGGATCAGGGGATCCCTGTCCTGTTGACCAACTACTCCTTCAGCGGTGCCAATAGTGAGGGGCGCAAAAGAGATGTAGAAAGCACCAACAGCTACTATCTTAACCTGCGCTCGGGTATTAACCTCGGCGCCTGGCGCTTGCGCAACTACTCAACCTGGAACCGCGACAGCGAAGGTGGTAGCCACTGGAAGTCGATCAATACCTATTTGCAGCGTGACATTATTGCCCTGAAGAGCCAGCTGGTGATGGGGGACTCCACCACACCGAGCGAAGTTTTTGATAGCTTGCCGATCCGCGGCATCCAGCTCTATTCCGATGACGATATGCTGCCGGACAGTCTGCGCGGTTACTCTCCGGTGGTGCGTGGGATTGCGCGCAGCAACGCGCAGGTCACCATTCGTCAGAACGGCTATGTCATTTATCAGAGCTATGTTCCGCCGGGGCCATTTGAAATCAAAGACCTCTATCCGACGGCGGGCAGTGGCGACCTGTATGTAGTAATTAAAGAATCCGACGGCTCTGAACAGAACATGACGGTTGCCTTTGCTGCTGTACCCATACTTCAGCGCGAAGGTCGGCTGAAGTATAGCGTCAGCAGCGGTAAGTACCGTACCTCAGGCGGCGGTATTGAAGAGACGCCTTTCTCGCAGGGTACGGTGATGTACGGTTTGCCCTGGGGGGCAACACTGTATGGCGGCGTGCAGGCGGCCAGTAAATACCAGTCGCTGGCGCTCGGCTGGGGGCAGAACCTGGGTATCATCGGCGCCATTTCGGCGGACGTCACTCAGGCGTGGAGCAAGATCAAAGATTCAGGCAAAAAGGACAACGGCCAGTCGTGGCGTATGCGCTACGGTAAAAACTTCGTTGAGACCGGCACGAACTTCAGCTTAGCGAGTTATCGCTACTCCACGGAAGGCTTCTATAGTATGCAGGAGGCGCTGGATTCGTATAACAACGCCGGCAACATGTACTACTACAACCACAAAAAGAGCCGTGCCGAAGTCTCTATCAGTCAGAACCTGGGCGATGGCTTCGGGTCATTTACGCTCAGCGGTATTCGCGAAGAGTACTGGAACAGCAGTCGCAAAACGGAATCAGCTAGCATTGGCTATAACAACAGCTGGGAAGGTATCAGCTACGGCCTGAACTATACCTACAGCAAAAATGGTTATGACAGCTTCGGCCAGCGCGTCAGCAATAACGATCAGATTTTCTCGTTTAATGTCAGCGTGCCGCTGAGCAAGTGGCTGCCCGACAGCAACTATGCCTACGCTCGCTATAACCTGTATACCAGCAAAAAAGGCAATACAACGCACAACGCAGGGGTGTACGGCACCCTGCTGGAAGACCATAACCTCAACTACAACATCAACCAGAGTTATGGGACGAAGGGCTCCGGCTACAGCGGCAACGCCAGCGTCAACTATCGCGGCGGCCAGGGGGATGTCAACCTGGGCTACAGCTATAACGACAGTTCGCGCCAGGTGAACTACGGCATTGAAGGGGGCGTGCTTGTTCATGAAAACGGCATCACGCTGTCTCAGGCAGTCAACGAAACGGCAGTACTGGTGAAGGCGCCAGGTGCGTCAGGGGCCCGTATCAGCAACAACACCGGGGTTACCACCGACTGGCGCGGCTATGCCGTCGTGCCTTACGTCACGCCTTACCGCAAAACTGAAATTTCGATGAATACCGAAACGCTCGGTGATGATGTCGATATGACGATGACGACCCAGTCGGTTATTCCTACGCGCGGCGCTATCGTGCGGGCAGACTTCAAGCCTAATGTCGGGATACGTGCGTTGCTGACGCTGATGCGCGCCGGGCAGCCTATTCCGTTCGGGGCAATGGTGACCGATGTAGGTAATCCGGCCAATAACGGCAGTATTGTTGGCGACGGTGGCCAGGTCTATATGAGCGGTATGTCGGCAACCGGCACGCTGTTGGTGAAATGGGGCAGCAGCGCCGCCCAGCAGTGCCAGGCAACTTATTCCTTACCTGAGTCAAAAGAGTCGGGTATTCAGATGGCAACTGTTGAATGCCGCTAATGTAATGGTGAAGAAAATGCGTAATACAATAATTCGACATTATTCCGCAGCTAAGGCGGCCAAAAATAGTTCCAGACTCGCTCTGTTTGTCGGTTTAGCCATTTGGGGCGCGGCTGCCCACGCTACGCCGATTCAGCGTTCCTTTGAAGGCGAACTTGTCGGGCCAGAGGTATTTAACTACGTGTGGAACGCGCATATTGCCGAGCCTTCTGAAAACGCTTCAGGAAAGACGCCCATCAAGGACTCGATGCAGAGCGTCGGCGCGGGTTATGCGGGGGCCTGCGTGCCGAGGGAAGCATGTGGTGCAATTAACCAAACCTACTTTACGGCTAAGGCAAGTGGAGAATATGTCGATAAGATCGATGGCCTGGAATACTATAAGGTAAACGACAACCTTGCCGTGGGCGTTAAAATAAGCGTTTTATACGGCGGGGGAACCTCGTCATCGACAAACTTTATTGGCGTGCCGTTTAACAACGTCTCAAACGCATATTATGCGGCAAAACCTTCGTATCAATATTACTCGGGTAGTAAGGTCTCGCTTTCTCTCTATATTATTAAGCCATTTCTCGGCGAATCGATAATCCCCTCGCGGCTCGTGGCGTCGTTATATGCCTCAACGGCCAGTGACTATGGTTCTATTCCTATCGCGGAAGTCTATCTCTCCGGGCGCATAACGGTCGATCAGACCTGTAATTTCAACGCGGGCACCGTTCTGCCGGTGATTAACTTTGGCAATATGGAATCGACCACCGGATGGAAGGAGGTCGGCAAAGGTCCGGATAATAAAGAGCGGACCGTTAATTTAGATATCGTATGCGATAATTTACCCGATAAGGTGCATTTTAAATATACCCTCCAGGGCGAGCCCGCGAGTGATAATGCTCGCTTCTTAAAAACCGGGAATCCGGATATTGGCATCCGCTTTATTGACGCGGATGGACGAGAGGTTCCACCGCTGCCGGCGCCCGGAACTGCGTTCCCCGCTACCGCCATTCCCTTTACCTACTTAAACGGAACGTTGCGGTCTACGGGGTCGACGTCAATTAAGGTGGCGCCGGTTAGCACTACGGGCAAGGAACCGCAGAAGGGATCTTATACGGCCACGGCGACAATTGGCGTTCAGTTAGAGTGACGATCTGCCGCAGAGACAATCAGCGTAAGGATATGACTATGAAAAATCTCGGCTTTATAACGCGCTTTCGCCCACTTTGGCCGCTGCTCATGATAATGCTGCCCGGCCGCGCGGCGGTGGCGGAGGTAGGTACTACCCGTCTGGATTTTATGTTTGTTATTACGGCGGCGCCCTGTGAAGTACTGACGCCAAAACCTGTGGATCTCGGCACCCTTTATACCACCGATTTTACCCACGGCGGGTACGGCGGCGCCGACTGGAAGAATTTTACAATTGACGTCGTTAATTGCCCGGATCAAACCGAGACGGTCAATGTGACGTTTACCGGCACGCCCTCACCTGAAGGGGTTGCAGATAAATTTTATGCCAATAAAGGCGATGCGGGAAACGTCGATATTGAGCTGCAGTCCCTGAGTGGTAAGAACCTCGGAAATAATCAGAGTGAAAGCTGGACGGTGGATGCCGCCTCTAAAGCGGCAAAAATTGCGCTGCGAGCTCGCGCCCATCAGATGAAATCTGGTGAAGATGTATCGGCTGGCAGTATCGACAGCGCGATAACGGCAACGTTTGAGTGGAAATAGAGCAAGGAAAAAATATGAAAGGAACAACGCAGACATCAACAATAGCACTGCTGGTTATGGCCGGTTTAGGTTTAAGCCACAGCGCTTTCGCCCTCGACAGGCAGATTAATATCATCGGCAAAGTCGTGGCATCTGAATGTATCACTGACGTGGTCGGCAATAACGGCAGCACAGTCGATCTCGGGACGGTGCAAGGGGCTGACCTGCAGGCGGCGGGCAGTGACGCTAACGAAAAGGCATTCATCATCAAATTCAGCGATTGCCCGACGACAACAAAGGGTTATAAAGCGACGTTCAGCGGCGATACCGATCCTGTTGATAACATGCTTTTCAAAAACAGCACCGATGCCGGCTCGGCGCAGAATGTTCAGATCGTGGTGACCAATACCGACGCGGGCGGCGACAATGTGCTGAAAAATGGCGGCACCTACGTTGCGCCAAATAGCCTTTCCGGCGGCGGCGTTCTCAATCTCAAAGCGAAAGCACACAGCAGAGAAGGTAACGCGACGCCCGGTAATATCAACTCCACTGTCCTGCTGACGGTGGAATTTACTGGCTGAGACCAGCAGTTAACCTGGCGGTATCGGGAGGCATCATGAATTACTATCTGAAGGCCGCAGTTATGCTGCTTTCTGCGGGGTTACTCAGTAGCGTGGCGATGGCGGCGACCTCTGACTTCAATATTACAGGGACCGTTATCGCTTTTCCCTGCGAAGTGGATCCTGACTCGGTAAGCCAGACCGTTGATATGGGACACGTCAGCACCAGTGGTCTGGCAAGTCCCAACAGCGGGCATACCTGGAAGAAATTTGATATCAAAGTCATCAACTGTCCGAAAATACCCGGCGGCAAGCTGACGGCGAAATTCCAGGGCACCCCAGCGGGAGATGCCAATACCCTGTACGCCAACACGGGCTCAGCAAAGAATGTCGCTATACAGATGGCCCAGAATGCTAACCCTGATGCGATCCAGGGTAATGGCAGCACGATGACCGTGGATGTCTCAGATGATGGTTCGGCCATGTTTGCGATGCGCGCCCGGCTATACAGTGAAAAAGGGGGCGCTACACAGGGCACGATTGAGAGCCAGGTACAGTTCAACTTTACCTATCAATAATGCTTATAAGGATGACGCCTGCTGCCGGGTGGCGGCAGGCTGATACAAAGAACAGTGTAGGGCACGCCGTGAGTAGGCCATGAACAGCGCATAAGCTTCAGCTGACGGACGCGACAGGAGTTAGTTATCAACTGCAGGATGCATAAGTATGAATAATCAGCCCGCGATATTATCCGCCCCTCATTATCAGCCTTTGCTGCCTGATGAGCCACGCCTCTCTACCATCATCAAGGGGGAGTGCGCACTGCTGATGGAGACATCGCCGGTGACGGCGCTGGGCATGGGGTTGATGCTGGAACAGGAGTGCGGGATCCGCGGTGGTGTGCTTCAGGCGAACAGGCTATCTGATATCTACGGGCTGCTGCTGCTCCATCATCCCCGGGTGCTGATGATGGAACTGTATGGCTGCGATGAGTCGGTTCTGGATGGGCTGCGTCTGGTTTCCCGCTGCAATGAGTCCTGGCCGCTCACTCAGGTGATTGTCTGTACCGAGCTGAGCGATGTCCGCGGCATTAAGGCGCTGGTCTCATCAGGCGTTAACGGTGTGGTGCTAAGGTACGAACCGCTCTCTGCGCTGGTGCAGTGTACCCGCGCCGTCCTGACCGGTGGGCGGGCATACAGTCCGAAAGTTCAGGAGATCATTGCCCAGGCGGAGCCCGTGGTGAAGCACTTAACTGCCCGTGAATTAGATGTCCTGCATTATCTGTTTAGTGGAAAAAATGTAACCAGTACGGCTTCGATAATGCATCTCGACATTCGTACAGTCAGCACCTATAAGCGCAATGCCATGTTTAAGCTGGGATTCCATAGCGACAGTGAATTATTTACTTACGGCGGATGGATGGCTAAACGAGGAAACAGCCTGGCATTTTGAAGCCGGGTATTTAAGGAGGATGATATTATGGATAAAAAGTTAAGGATTGCTTTAGTTGACCGCTGTTCACTAACCCTAAGTGGACTGTCATACTTTATTCATTCCCTCGCGCCGCAAAGTGAAATTGTGCTGCAGCGCAATAGTCTGGCTAATATTGGCGAACCGCTGTTCTTAAATCAGATTGACCTGTTGATTACCGAGCTTAGCGGAGGTAAGGATGTTGTCTCGCAGGGCATTAGCCAGTTATCTGCGCTCAGCGCATCTCTGCCCATGCTGCATATTGTGGTCTACACCCGCATCCAATCCGGCGTAGTCCTTCGCGAACTGACAGAAATGCTCAACGTCAGTGTTGTTTCACGTTTTGAGCCGCTCAAACAGATGAAAGTGGTTTTTAAACAGATATTTAGTGGGGGAAGTGTCCACAGCCCGCTCATCGCCAACTGCCTGAAAGAGAGTGCCGTACAGGTATCCAATGCGCAGTTGAGTACGTTGACGCGGCGAGAGAATGAAGTGCTGCGCTATCTTTTTAATGGCCTGACCCTGGGCCAGATAGCGACGCTCCAGCACCGGAGTATTAAAACGGTGAGTACTCATAAATGTAATGCCATGCGTAAGCTGGGGGCGATGAATGATTTCGAGCTTTTCTCCATCAGTAAAAATGTCACCTTCTAATCGTATTTTGTCCGGAACAGGATATGTGAATTAAAAATTGTGATTTAAGTAATGCTTAAATTACCGCGCTGGACCTTCGATGAGAGCAATTGGATATTGCGCGAAAGAGATGCGTTGGCGGATAATAACCACACTATCTGCGCGCGTGCAATTAAAGCCTGATTTTTTTCTCAGAAAATTCTTTAGCTGTTAAGGGATTTCTTTGCACGAAATACAAGGGAGTCGTTGAGTGAAAAAGGTTCAGAATATGCGGGTGCAAAACCATAAAGCAGTAGGCATTTTTCTAATTTTTACAGGCTGTATTTTTCTGCTGACGGGGTGTCAGAATAAGTTCAAATGGTCAGAATCCAGGCCGGGCACCGCTGCGTCAACGCTTAGGACGCCGCAGAAACGCGTTGCAGCAACGCCGCCGACGCCGGTCCCGTCGCCCGCCGCAGAGCCTGCTGCCCCTTCGTCTGCTGAACGCGGGCGTATTGGGCTCTGCCAGAGTGAGCTTGCCTCACTGCAAAAAATTAATCCGGCTGTCTACGCAGCCAAAAAAGCGTCATTCGATAATCTGGTGCGTAATGCATCGGTGTACACCTCTGTTCGTGGTGATATCAACGCACAAACCAAAGATACGCTGGATGCCTTGTACAAATACAAGACCAACCAAATGTGCGGAGAGATCCAACGGGCGGTAATGGAAGGCCTGATCCGTCGCGGGGAAAGCGTGAAATGAGTAAGCCAACACTAAAACCGGGTTTTTTTTTATACTGACGTTTCCTCTTGTAGGGATGCTGATGCCTTCGCCTGTCAGGGGATCGCCCAGCGAAGCGCAAACGTTAGAATCACTAGAGGCCATTACCCGCCAGTCCAATGATGTCCCGGCGCTTTTGCTGATTACGCCACCGACGACATCCCCCTCTCTTCTGCCTGATGCCGAAGAGAGAAAACCGGTGCGTCGTTTGCGGATCAGCCGTCCAGCCTCACGATCTGCCGCCGACGCCGCGGTCGACCGCAGCCAGTTGAAAGAGCTTCAGGACTCGGTAAATGAAATGAGTGCCGCGCTTGCGCGGCAGAAAACAGCATTTGACAATGAGCGCGCCGCGTTGAAAAAAGCGCTGGCCGAAAGTCAGAGCAAAAGCGCCGGGCTTGAACAGCAAATATCCTCTCTGGCAAACGCTAAGAGCGGCGCTACGGCGAATGACGACATCCGCAAGCAGCTGCTCGATAAAAGTAAACAAGTCACCCAGCTTCAGCAACAGCTGGAATCTGCCGGTGCGAAGGAGCGTCAGGAGAGCCAGCGTCTGAGTCTTGCGCTTGCCGAGAGCCGAATGAGCGTCAGCGCACTGCAGGCCCGCCTCGATGCCATCTCCATTGTTCAGGACAAAGATCGCAGTCAGATGCAGGCAGAGAGCCAGAAACGATTCGACGAGTTGCAGAAGCAGCTCACCGTTCTGAACGCCGACAAAACGCAGCGGGAGCAGGACGGTAAGAAGCTGCAGCAGGCGCTGGCGGAAAGCCAGAAAAAGGCCGACGACCTGCAGAAGCAGCTCACCGCCCTGACCGCCGACAAAACGCAGCGGGAGCAGGACGGTAAGAAGCTGCAGCAGGCGCTGGCGGAAAGCCAGAAAAAGGCCGACGACCTGCAGAAGCAGCTCACCGCCCTGAACGCCGGCAAAACGCAGCGGGAGCAGGACGGTAAGAAGCTGCAGCAGGCGCTGGCGGAAAGCCAGAAAAAGGCCGACGACCTGCAGAAGCAGCTCACCGCCCTGAACGCCGG
>NZ_BCZS01000048.1 GCF_001598855.1 Pluralibacter gergoviae ATCC 33028 = NBRC 105706
GGCACCGGCAAGACCGAAACGGCGCTGGCGCTGGCGGACGCGCTGTACGGCGGGGAGAGGTCGCTCATCACCATCAACCTGTCGGAGTACCAGGAGCCGCACACGGTGAGCCAGCTGAAGGGCTCCCCGCCGGGCTACGTCGGCTACGGCCAGGGCGGGGTGCTCACCGAGGCGGTGCGCAAGCGTCCCTACAGCATCGTGCTGCTGGACGAGGTGGAGAAGGCGCACCGGGACGTGATGAACCTGTTCTACCAGGTGTTTGACCGGGGCTTCATGCGCGACGGCGAGGGGCGGGAGATTGACTTCAGGAACACGGTCATCCTGATGACCGCCAACCTGGGCAGCGACGCCATCATGGAACTGCTGGACGAGAAACCCGACGCCGCGGACGGCGAGCTGCAGGAACTGCTGCGACCCGTCCTGCGCGACCACTTCCAGCCGGCGCTGCTGGCGCGGTTCCAGACCGTAATCTACCGGCCGCTGAATGAGGCGGCGATGCGCGCCATCGTGGAGATGAAGCTTGCGCAGGTCAGCCAGCGGCTGCGCCGCCACTACGGCCTGACGACGGATATCGACGCGGGGCTGTACGACGCCCTGACGGCGGCCTGCCTGTTGCCGGACACCGGGGCGCGCAACATCGACAGCCTGCTCAGTCAGCAGATACTGCCGGCGCTGAGCCGGCAGCTGCTGGCGCACATGGCGGCGGGGCAGAGGCCGGAGACGCTGACCCTGGGCTGGGATGAGGAGGAGGGCATCGGGCTGGAGTTTACACATGGTTGAGAAGACAGAGGATAAATTAAAAGAAGGGGGGCAAAGGCTGCTGACTACAGGTGAGATCAGACTGGCAAAAGGTGTCTTTGCTTCCACGATTGAATATCAGAAGGTATGGATCCATAAGGATAGCTATCTTCCTTTTAATCTTCACGATAAACATACTGCAATGACGCCAAACGGAGAAATTTATTTTCGTAATGAGTACCGGGATGATTTTTCAAAGTCAACAGACGATCTGCAACATCTCTTTATCCATGAAATGAGTCATGTCTGGCAACGGGCAAGGGGGATGAGTGTCACTACCCGAGGGATAATCAGTTGGATGGTCAGTTATCGTTATACACTTGATGGGCGTCTGTTAAGTGAATACCCCATGGAACAGCAGGCACAGATAATTGCAGATAATTTTGTTTTACAAACCTTCGGCTATGAAATCTGGCGTCATCTGAGAAATGGAAATTATCCTGATATTACTCTCGATGGTGATCTCTCTGAATCAGTAATACGCAGAGGTTATAAAAATGTACTGAGAGGCTTCCCATGGTGAGGAGTGTTATTTTCCGCAGGTTATGGCCTGCGTTTTTATCCGTGGTCTGTCTGGTGGCTTTGGCTGGATGTCCCGGCGCAGGTGACAGAATGCGCCTTGATGAAACTGCTTCGGCCAGCAGAAAGGGAGACAGTATTTGTCTGAGCATTGCGGATGCACAAGATTATCAACCAGTTGATATTGGGATAAACCTTCGGAGGACCCCTTCAAAGAAGAAAAAATTTGACTTCTCTCCGGATTTAAAAATTGTTGAAGGTTCACTGTGTATCCCTTTTTCCTATTATCATTTTGTGACGGGTAATAAATATATCATTGAATTTGTCCTTCATTCAGCCAGAAAGAGTAGTGAGCCAAGAAAATTTGTTGTCGGTATCGAAATTAATGATAATCAGGTTTATAACTTCCCTCTATCAGATCGCGAAATAGCAAGGCCATATGGTTCTATTGAAGTCCCTGAAGAGTGAATGGCTGCATTGTAATATTCCGACTTTCAACATGCCGAACAAAATTTATGGATAACAGGTTAACCCTGTGGAGCTAATATCATGAATCTGACAAATAGCCTGTCCTCTTTAACAGAGCGTGTTGGCCTGAACCGCTATCATCTGCATATCCCCTTATGTTCTTCACCGCTGGATGTGGAAGAGTTCAGCGGCAGGGAGTTTATGAGTGAGCTGTATCACTATACTGTTCTCTTTACCAGTACTGACCTGAATATCAGCCCGGTACAGATGCTGAATAAACCCGCCACCCTGACAATGGGTACGGGGCCGCTGATGGCGCTTTCAGGACAAAAAGTCGTGCCCGGTGTGGTGACGCATTTTAAGCGGATCGGCGGCTCCCGCGACCAGGCGAAATATCAGATTACCCTTGAGCCCTTTTTGTCTCTTCTGCGCAATCAATTCCGTACCCACCGCTTCTTCGTCAATAAATCCGTCACGGATGTCGTTGAGGAGGTGCTCCGGGATCATGGTCTGAAGGAGTGGGAGTATCACTTTGTGCTGAAGGCGGACTATCCGGTACGTGAGCAGATAAATCAGTACCGGGAAAGCGATCTTGCATTCATCGAACGCCTGCTGTCAGAGGTAGGCATATTCTACTTCTTTACCCTGCACCCGGAGACGCAGACCGAGGTCGTCAATTTTGGCGATAAGCAGAGCGCCTGGCAGTTTGACAAAATCCTGCCGCTGAGCAGCCCGTCAGGTGAGAATGACAACGGCGTGAGTTCGGTATGGGGGATCGATGTCCGGCACAACGTTATCGAACGTTCGGTAACCGCCAATGATTATAACCACCGCGAGGCGCAGAAGATCCTGATGTCGGCGCCGGCGGACATGACCTATGGTGAAGGCGAAGGCGTTACCTACGGCGACGTGTACCACTACCGTGCACGCCACCTTGAAACCGGTGCGAAAATCACGCCGGCTGCCGAAACGGGTAACTTCCTCGCCCGCCTTGAGCATGAGCGATTTTTGTCGGGCCAGACAACGGTTACCGGCTACAGCACCGACGCCACGCTGTCCCCGGCGCAGGTTCTGACGATCAGTGAAGTCGCGGTGCCCCCCACGCTGCCTTCGGGAGCGGAAAACGGCATTATCATCACATCTGTGGGCTACATGGCCAGCCGGAAAGAGGCGCTGATAGTGATGTGGGAGGGAATGCCCTACAGCGAAACCCGCTGCTGGCGGCCGCCGGCACGTCCGCGCCCGGTAATCAGCGGCACGCTGACGGCACGCGTCACCAGCGCCAAAAGCAACGACATCTACGCCTGGCAGGACGCGTCCGGCATGTACCGCGTAAAGTTTGACGCCGACCGGGACGGCAAAAGCCAGGGCCAGGAAAGTATGCCGGTGCGGCTGGCCAAGCCCTACGGCGGCGACGTCTACGGCTTCCATTTCCCACTGATCCAGGGCACTGAAGTTGCCATCGCCTTCCACGAAGGCGACCCGGACAGGCCCTATATCGCCCACGCGATGCACGACTCCCGCCACGTGGACCACGTCACCGAGAAGAACCATACCCGCAACGTGATACGCACGCCGACCAACAATAAGCTCAGGATGGAAGATGAGCGAGGAAAGGAGCATATCAAGCTCAGTACTGAATACGGGGGTAAGACGCAGCTTAATTTAGGGCACAACGTCAATGCAAGCAGAGTTCTTCGCGGCGAGGGGGCAGAACTGCGAACGAATGACTGGGTCAGCGTTCGTGGGGGGAGGGGAATTTTGCTTACAGCAGACGCACAGCCTGACGTCGGCAGTAAAATGCTTGAAATGGACAGGGCTATAGAACAACTAGAACAGGCCCTCACGCTTGCAAGGAGCCTTCAGGTAGCCGCGAAGGGAGCGCGGGCAACAGTATCTGACATCGACAGCCAAAAGACGCTTAATAGCTCCCTGAAGTATCTGAAAATGCCGGGAGTGCTGGTCAGTGCACCCGCTGGGATAGGTATCCTCAGTCCTGAGACAGTCCGACTGGCTTCCGGTGGTGCAAGTATTGGCCTTGTGTCTGGTAAAAATACCGATATCAGCGCGGGTCTGTCATTCACTGTAGCGGCAAGCGAGGCGGTAAGTTTGTTTGCACAGGCTGCAGGAATGAAAATGTATGCAGGGGCAGGGAAGGTTGATATTCAGGCACAGGGTGATGACATGAATGTCTCGGCATTACAGGACATCACTGTCGCCAGCGGTCAGGGAAGCGTGAAGGTTAATGCTAGTAAGGAGCTGATTTTAAGTTGCGGTGGCGCTTATATAAAGCTTAGCGGTGGGAATATTGAACTGGGTTGTCCGGGAAATATTTTACTGAAAGCGGCAAATGTTAATCAGACAGGCCCCGCCAGTTTAGATACACCTCCAATAACTTTCCCCAAAGGATACTCGGGCTCCTTCACTATTAAGAATACAGAGACAGGTGAAGTTAAACCCTTCACTAAATATAAGGTTACCTCACCCGAAGGAGATGTTTATGAAGGAGTGTCGGATTCGTCAGGAAAAACTGCTCCCCTTTATTCGTTAACTCCAGGTGAAATGAAAATTGAATTTCCACGCGAGCAAAAGGAAGAAGGTCCTGGGCATTGGGTTACAGTCGATCATGATTATCACGGGTTGAAAAATACTGCTATTATGGCAATTAACCGCTTGACCTCCATGGGGGATGAGGGGCGTGTTTTTGGTTCTGAAGGAAAAGACTATATGAATACCAAAAGAGATAAAATTCAGGAATGGCAGCCTTTGCCATCTGATATTTCTGACAATATAGAACATCAATCAGTAGTGCATCGCTATGGCGAGCAGCGAAAAGTAACGCAAACTTTCCTGGAGGGTGACGATGCTTGGGCTGTTACTGGCCAATCATGGCACTGGCAACCCGTTATCGCTGATGATGTCTATGAGGCAAATAGATGAGAACCATCTTAAAACGGAGGTCTGTACTGTACTTTTGGGCTATGTTTGACCTCTTTTACATCTGTAGATTTGTTTGGCTAAATATCTCTGTGGGGAGGTTGCCTTTAGTTGATGATATATTGTCTTTCAGTGAGATCTATCCACAGCAGGGCGTATATTCGATAGTTTTGTTTTCTTTTTCCTTATTGCTTAATTTGTCTATTATCTTTTCCTTTATGATGTTTTTAAATGGGTGGAAATATGCGCGTTGGTTGGTTTATGCTCAAGCGCCATTTAGGTTATTCTTCATGATTCCTTCAATATCTATATTACTATGGGTATTTAAATTTATGTCGATTGGTTTTGGAGTGATATTCTTTCTTATTGTGTTAATCTCAGAGGTAATTAAAATTGGAACTTTTATTTTGATGGATAATGAAAATTAGCAGATCTGTTATTATGATAGAGATAAATATCAGTGAGGATGCTCTTAAATTAAAAGTTATTAGTATTTTATTTTATAAAATAAAAAACATATCTAGGTTAGGTTCCATAGTCGCTCTTTACTGCACGTTATTTATGCTCCGACATAGTTGAATTATAACGGACGTATACTAAAAGCTTTCAAGGATAGAGGTTTAATTTTATGGCAACTAATTCACTGGTAACATCTATAACCCATAGTAACGCTGACGCCATGACGGGAAAGCAGAAACCATATTGGATCGAAATTCAACTGCTCGATGAGCAGGGGGAGCCCGTGGCAAATATGCCATGGACTGTAGAAAGCGCTCATCCAGTTTCCGGGGTGGTGGAGGAATTCACTTATTCTGGTCAGAGCGATGCTGACGGGCTAATCAGAGTCGATATGCCCCATGGGCTGGAGCTGAGGTTGACGTTAGATGGCAATCAGCTGGCTACGGAAATGGAAAAACGTGCCTTGCGCGTTAGCCGCGATGCGGAAAATGATTCTGTTGTGCGTCCTGAAGCTGAAGAGAAAGGATATATCTGGCATTATGCCGTGATCGGTGAGCTTTGTAGAACGCTTCCTTCCATTGAATTGAGGAAAGATGAAGTTTGGCCAAAATTCCATTTCCCGCAGAATAAAGTTATGAAAGGGGTGGTAATAAGAGCTAATCAACTTGAAAAACGCCATGTAATTGAAATATGTCCGTTCAGAGCCTGGGAGCTTGTTCTGCATCATCAAAAGGACTATTCCATTGCTAACGGAATTAACCTTGGAGCAGCAGCGACGCTTGCTTATGCAAATGACAGTACTCTGGATACGGTATCAATTACGCGATTTTTTATTAACCAGTGCCAGGATCTCTCCCGCTTACCCCAGCTTTATAAAGACGGCTCAGCATGGAATACGTTAGTACAGGATGTTCCCTTTAGTGATCGCTATCATCCCCCGGTATTTATGGATACCTCACGGGATACTTCCCCTAATATCGATCAGAAGAATCCCCATGGAGCAGCGCAGGCAGAGGGCGATATTGCTGCAACAAAGGCAGATGGTGATACGCAGCTTTACTATGTCCATAACGCGGATAAGGTTATTATTGCTTGGCGTGGAACGGCCGGTTTATTTGACGTGGGGACCGATCTTGCGTTCAGACCGATAAGATCTGAAGTTTGTGATTTCGATAAAACGCAGTGCGCCCCGTTACTACCTGCTGGGAAAGTGCATACCGGGTTCTGGAGTGGATATAGTCGGGTTGAGAAGAAATTTAAAGAGGAAGTTGAAACATTAAAAGATTTGCTGGTAAATCTTAAATTATTTATCTGTGGCCATAGTTTAGGTGGTGCATTGGCATTAATTCATGCAGCAAAGTTGAAGGATTATATTCCACTCCTTTATACTTATGGGATGCCTCGAACCTTTACCCGCGATGCCGTAATGCAGCTATCGGAGATTACCCATTTCCGTCATGTTAATGATAACGATCCAATTCCAGCTTTACCTGCAGAAGCCAACCTGGATAACGAGTTATATAAATTATGGGGATGGTTTGGCGGAACGCTGGGCTTTGTCTGGTCACTGGGTGAGCTTCTTTTCTACCAAATGGTTGCCTGGGGGGACTGCTTCTGGCATCACGGTAATACGGTGGCCTTTCTTACGGTCACCCAGAGCCGGGAGTGGCATGAGTGCAAGAGAGACCTGCCAACGCCGGCAGGGTGTATTACCATCAGGAATTTACTACCCGTTAAGGCAAAACTTTACCTGGTCCCTGCGCTGGCGGAGCAGGAAATGCAGCAGGCCGGTCAGAAGCAGAAAGAATTTAAAGCGTCACTGACGCAGGCCGATCTCACTGACTTTTTCCCTAAAGGCAGTAATCCTGACAGAGGCATTAATTTAAATGTTTTTAAACACTTTATGACGTCTTATATGCCCTATATGTATAACAAAGTATTAGAACTAATTGATAACGCCGGGATAGTGGAAAAACGTACCTTTACTGAGCATCGGTATAATGTTGATGCATTCAGGGAGCAGATGGCGGAAAATAAAAATAGCGTACCAGACAGAGAGTTAGCAAGAAACCACATTTTTTTGAATTTAGAAGGACTACTGGATGTATCGCTTTCCCCTACGTTGTCTATGCCGTCTGGCAACGATACGCTTTTGCGCTTTGCTCAATATGGAGAGGAGGTAATAGAAAATGTATAATCAAAAAAAATTATTCTGCTTTCCTTGGTTTTTTTTACTGTGGCAGGATGTAACATGAGTAGGAATGTTAACAAAACGTTATCTCCCCCAGCAGATACGAAATGGGTCAATTTTACAGTAAAAAATCCGTCTCAGTATACAAAACCCTTCCCGCTGGAAGTCAGATACATCTCGTATGAATGCAAGAAAAAAAGAATCAGTGGATTTGATGGTTCAGTTATCACAGAACCCAGCTATAACGTTTTTGGAATCCCCATGCAGCAAGAAAGCGGAGATATATGGAAAGCAAAAGTGGCCATGACTGGTGGCGGTTCATGCAAATGGACGTTGAGTGCGGTTAATTTAGGTATCGAGTATATAGATGCTATACATCTTGGTAAGGATCTTGTTCCTGGTACTGCGGTAGGAGTATCGCTCGCTTTTGATGGAGATGCTTCTCGAAATGGACAATATAAAATTGTGAAAGGGGATTTGAATTTATCACCAAAATATTATCCATATATAATAGAGTGGCGATTAATACGAAATAAGAATGAGTTGACTCTCTTTGGTGAGAAAGATTTTTTGTTGTATCAGGTTGTTGATGGTAATAATATTTCATTTCAACCATTATTAGATGAAAAGAAAGTTATTAGATTTGTTGAACCAGAAAAAAAGTTGATGGTGTGTACTCCAAGATAATTTATCCGGACGGGAGTATTGCTCCTGCAAGAACTCTTTTTCCTGATTTTGATAAAGTTGATGAAATGAAAGTCAATGAATAATACTGAGCTGGTAATTATTATTTTTGGTGTGTAAGGGTAATTAATTATCACGCTTGTATGATAGAGATATAGTTTTATTATTGACTTAATATTTATATCGTATAATGGAGAATGTATAATCAATCAAAAACTATTCTGGTAAGTTTAGATTCACTACCAGTGACTTTCTCGCAAGGATGTAGCGAAGGGTTTACTACAACGTCATCAGCCAGCGGAGTAGTTAAGCCTTTCACCACATATAAAATTACGACCGCTGAAGGTGAGATTTATAATGATGTCTCTAGTGCGACCGGTGAAACAGCATCAATACTTTATTTGTGGGCATAGCTTAGGAGGAGCATTGGCATTAATACATGCAGCAAAGTTGAAGAATTATATTCCACTCCTTTATACTTATGGGATGCCTCGAACCTTTACCCGCGATGCCTTAAAGCAGCTATCGGAGATTACCCATTTCCACCATGCCAATGATAACGACCCGATTTCAGCCGTACCGGCAGAAGCCAACCTGGATAACGAGCTATATAAATTATGGGGATGGTTTGGCGTAACGCTGGGCTTTTTCTGGTCACTGGGTGACAAGAGAGACCTGCCAACGCCGGCAGGGTGTATTACCATCAGGAATTTACTACCCGTTAAGGCAAAACTTTACCTGGTCCCTGCGCTGGCGGAGCAGGAAATGCAGCAGGCCGGTCAAAAGCAGAAAGAATTTAAAGCGTCACTGACGCAGGCCGATCTCACTAACTTTTTCCCTAAAGGCAGTAATCCTGACAGAGGCATTAATTTAAATATTGTTGAACACTCTATGACGTCTTATATGCCCTATATGTATAACAAAGTATTAGAACTAATTGATAACGCCGGGATAGTCGAAAAGCGTACCTTTACTGAGCATCGGTATAATGTTGATGCATTCAGGGAGCAGATGGCGGAAAATAAAAATAGCGTACCGGAAAGAGAGTTAGCAAGAAACAACATCTTTTTGAATTTAGAAGGACTACTGGATGTATCGCTTTCCCCTACGTTGTCAATGCCGTCTGGCAACGATACGCTTTTGCGCTTTGCTCAATATGGAGAAGAGGTAATAGAAAATGTATAATCAAAAAAATATTCTGCTTTCCTTGGTGTTTTTTACTGTGGCAGGATGTAACATGAGTAGGAATGTTAACAAAACGTTATCTCCCTCAGCAGATACGGAATGGGTCAATTTTACAGTAAAAAATCCGTCTCAGTATACAAAACCCTTCCCGCTGGGAGTCAGATACATCTCGTATGAATGCAAGAAAAAAAGAATCAGTGGATTTGATGGTTCAGTTATCACAGAACCCAGCTATAACGTTTTTGGAATCCCCATGCAGCAAGAAAGCGGAGATATATGGAAAGCAAAAGTGGCCATGACTGGTGGCGGTTCATGCAAATGGACGTTGAGTGCGGTCAATTTAGGTATCGAGTATATAGACGCTATTCATCTTGGTAAAGATCTTGTACCTGGTACAGTGGTAGGTGTTTCACTTGCTTTTGATAATGATTCTTCCAGAAACGGGAAATATACTGCAACTAAAGGCGATTTAAATTTATCACCAAAATATTACCCCTATATATCCGAATGGAATATTGGAGAAAAAAAGAAAGAGTTGTCCCTTTTAGGTAAAGAAGGTTTCCTATTCTTACGTGTTCATAATGCAAATGAAATTAAATTTGCACCAATAATAGATGAAAGCAAGATTGTGAAATACATCGGGATAGAAAAAAAAGCTAAAGGAGGGTATTCAAAAATAGAGTATCCAGATGGCAGTATTATATCCGATGGGACTGTATTCCCTGATTTTGATAAGATAGATAAAATGAAAGTCAATAAATAATGCTGAGCTGATAATTAGTATGTTGGGTGTGTCAGGATAATTAATTATTACGCTTGTATGGCAGAGGTATAATTTCATTATTGAATTAATATTTAGAGAGTGTAATGGAAAATGTATAATCAATTAAAAACTATTCTGCTTTCTTTAGTGTTGTTTACTGTAGCAGGGTGCAGTATAAGCCGGGCCGTAAACAAAACGTTATCTCCACCGGTGGATACCAAATGGGTGAATGTTAAAATAAAAAATCCGTCTCAGTATACAAAACCCTTCCCGCTGGAAGTCAGATACATCTCGTATGAATGCAAGAAAAAAAGAATCAGCGGAGCTGATGGCTCAGTTATCACGGAGCCAAGCTATAACATTAGTGGGATCCCTATGCAGCAAGAAAGTGGGGATATCTGGAAAGCAAAAGTTGCTATGACTGGCGGAGGCGCGTGTAAATGGAGGTTGAGTGCGGTCAATTTAGGTATCGAGTATATAGATGCGACACATCTTGGTGAAGATTTGGTACCCGGTACTGCGGTAGGTGTATCTCTTGCTTTTGATAATGATGCTTCGCGTAATGGCCAATTCACTTTCTATACAGGTGACTTAAATATTTCGCCTAAATACTATCCATATATTAGAGAAAGGAGAATAGCAGAGAAAATGAAGTCACTCTCTCTATTAGGGCAAAAAAATTTCCTTTCTTATAGAGTATCTAAATTTAATAATATTTATTTTCATCCTTTGGTTGATGAGAGGAAGGTTGTTAGATACATAGAGCCAGAAAAAAAAGTTGATGGTGTGTATTCCAAGATAATTTATCCGGATGGAAGTGTTGCGCCTGCAAGAACGCTTCTCCCTGATTTTGATAAAGTTGATAAAATGGAGGTGGATAAATAATAATGGGAATATTATCAATAAGATGTATCGGATTAATTAACTATTATATCTGTGTGCCAACGCTATGCTTTTTTATTTTATCCGTATAGGGAATAGATAATGGAAAATGTATAATCAATCAAAAACTACTCTGCTTTCCTTAGTGTTGTTTACTGTAGCAGGTTGTAGTATAAGCCGGGACGTAAACAAAATATTATCTCCACCAGAGGATCACAAATGGATTGATTATTCGATGATTTTTTAAAAAATTTACTTAACTCAGCTATCTTTGCTACATCCGGATCTAATGCGCTTAAAAGATTTGGCTCTTATGGGGAAGAGGATAAAGAGAATGTGTAAGAAATTAAACTTATTCATCTTTCTCCAGTTTTTTTTGCTAAGTGGACGCGCTCAGACAACTGACAGAACGTTATCACCACCATCAGACTCTGATTGGATTAATGTTGAGATAAAAAATCCATCTCAATATACAAAGCCTTTCCCTCTTGAAGTGTTGTATATATCAACAACATGTAGGCGTGAGTTAATGAGTATGCGAGATGGCCAGTATTATGAGAAGGTGGGACTCAATCCAGTGAAAATCCCACTTCAGAATCAACATGATTCAAATGTTTGGGTCGCGAAAATAGCAAAAAATGGCGGTGGAAAATGTAATTGGAAACTGAGTGAGTTCAATCTGGGTATTGAATACATTGATGCTACTCACCTTGGTAAGGGTCTAGTGCCAGGAACAGAGGTTGGTGCAACAATTGCGTTTGATGATAATGCAACAAAAAATGGTCTGTTTGAAACTGTTCATGGTGATATTACTTTGTCTCCAACATATTATCCGTATATAAGAGAGCGAAAGTTAAACTCCACTGAAACCACTCTATCTTTATTGGGGGAGAGAAATTTTATTTTTTTGCGAGGAGAGGCAGCAACTAAAGTGGTTTTTATGCCCTCATTAGATGAAACGAAAATAACGCGGTATATAGGTGTGAAAAAAAAAGAGCCTGGAGCACATGCGCAGATAATTTATCCAGACGGTAGTGTGGCACCAAAAGGTACAATTGTTCCTGATTTTAATAAAATTAATGTGAAGTGAAATTTATATTAGTTGAGGCTTTTTATGTCTAACGGTGTCGTTTTACTCGGAGACAAAACTTCTCACGGTGGAAAAGTAATCTCCGCCTCTTCCAGCATGACTGTCGATGGAAAAAAAGTTGCGTTAGTGGGTGATTTAGTGAGTTGTCCGGTAGGTGGGCATGGAAGTAATCCTATCGTAGAGGGTGCGCCGCACCGAACATTTAACGGTCGCGCGGTTGTCGTCGATGGCTGCAAATGTCAGTGCGGTTGTACTGTAATTTCAAGTGCTCAGCACAGCACGGTAGGATAATCAATGGGCTGGGAAAGGACGAAAGCAACAACGATGGAGTTACCACCTCAGCCATCTTTTACGGGATGGCTGTTGGCAGGAGGTATTGCGGCGGTTGTGGGCATTTTGCTGTTTATCCTCCATGCGTCAGGCATGGTTAAGGCGCTGGCTGCATTTAATATCTGGTGGCTGTCATCCAGCCCGGTTCTTGGCTGGTTTTTCCTGTTTTGTTTACGGGGATGGCAGTGGGGCAGAACAGTTAATGAACATCAATTTTTGCAGAAGGAAGCCGAATACGGACAGCAACAGTGGGAAGCCTGGGCAGGACGCTATCTGGCTGTGCTTGGAAGTAGCATACTGCTACCTTCCGGAGTGACCTCTGACGCCATCGCTAAATCGGATACTGCAGATGCGCCGCAATTTCTTTCACTGACCAGTCATTTTGATGCTCAATTGGCGACTACCACCTCCTTGCTCGAACTGGGGCTGGCCGGTGTACAAACTGCGATCTCGATGCTGCCTGTTACGGTGCCGTTCAACGTCACTATTGTGAGCGACATTATTTCGTCAGCCTTTAAGGCCCAGTTTCACGAATCATGGGGACGAATTTACCCTGGTCGTACGTTAACAGGCTCGGTTTCGTTTTGTAGAATCCTTTCTTTCGCCTGGATTGAAGAGCGCCTTAAAAATCCTGTTTTCGATATCGATTTAATTCTGATATTGCAGAATCACGGGGCTGAACATTATTCCGATGCACTCGCGACCATGATACTTACCAGCGATGATCTTGCTGAAAAATATCAGCTTCCTCATGTTGCCCGAATCCTGCGACCGATGTCGCTGGACATGTCAAATTTCAAGGCTGATATGGGTTTGTTCCTTGAAACACAAACGACCGCCAGTCAGGCATCAAACGTGTTTTGTGACTACGGGGACTGGAATGACTTGTTTGCTGAGTTAATGACGGTATCTCAATCACATCTGACACCGTGGGCGCCGCGGGAAATTGATGTACTGGAAAAGTATAACGGTATTCCCGGGGCCGGGAGTGCGTGGCTTTTAGCCACATTACTGGCCGACATCGTATCCGTCAGCAACAAACCTGTTTTAGGCCTGTTTACCTCAGACACAGACCATTTTGTCAGTACCATTACCCCAGGGAGTGAAAAACAATGATACCGGGCCTTTCATGGAGCAGGATAGGGATAGTGGGCATTGCCGTATTTATGTCAGCCGGAATATGGACCGGTATTGTCCGCTTCGGACCGAAATACGGTGTGGAAACCCGCCCGGCACAGATTGCCGTCTTTATCGGCATCTGGTGTATTGTGCTGCTGCTGCGCTACGGACCGTTTCTGAACCGCTATCTGCGAGCGCGCTTTCACCGCTGGCAGGAGCAGAAAAAAAATGCCCTGCCGGAGGATGAACTCCGGCTGGCGCTGACAAGGCCGCGGAGCGTCACCGTGGGAGAAATCTGCCTGACGATGCGCCACCTGTATGGCCGCCGCTGGAGGCGTAAAGTCCGCATTCTGATGCTTGCCGGTAAACCTGCCGATGTGGAGATGCTGACCCCGGGGCTGACCGCGCAGCTCTGGCAGGAAGATAAGGGCACGCTGCTGCTGTGGGGCGGTGACCTCAGTACGCCTGTCGATGAGTTGTGGCTGAAGGCGCTGCGCCAGCTGCGATATCGTCCGGCAGACGGCGTGGTCTGGGTGACGTCCGCCTTCGACCGGCAGGACACATCGCTCCGGCCCGCGCTCACTGAGGACGCCGTGGAAACGCTGGCTCATGCCGTCAGTAGCCGGATGACGGCGCTGGGCTGGCAGCTGCCACTGTACGTCTGGTCCCTGCACCCCGGTGCCGGTATGGCCGACGGGAGAACCTCCCAGGCTACCGGCTGCCTGCTGCCAGGCGTAAATAATGCAGACCTGCTGGCAGAGCAGCTTCAGGCGCTTGCCGGGCGGCTCATTGCTCCCGGCGTACAGCAGGTCTGCGGTGCATCGCAGCACAACTTTCTGCTGACGCTGGCGGACCGGCTGGTTCGCGAGCCGCAGACGCTGACCATTCCTCTGTCCGTCATGCTCAGTCCGTACCGGCCGTTGCCGCTGGCGGGGATCGTTTTTAGCCAGATATCGCCAGAGGCGGGGAGGGAGACAAAACATCACTTTGGAATGGACCGCCGCTGGCAGGTACTGCCGGACTCGGTGCGTTCACTGCCTCCCGCACTGCGCCCCTGTCGGCCGGGCTTTCGCTGGTCACGGCTGATGGCGCCGATAGCCGCGCTGGCGATAGTGCTCTGCGCTACCTGGATAGCCGTATCCTTTACCAGCAACCGCAGTCTGATTCATGCAGCTCAGGCGCAGGTCGCCACGGTATCAGAACCAAAGCAGCCGCTGTCTGAACGCCTCCATGCGCTGCTGACGCTGCAAAAAACGCTGGCGCGCCTGCAATACCGCGCTGACCACGGTACGCCCTGGTACACTCGGGCCGGGCTCAGCCAGAACGATACGCTACTGGCCGCCCTCTGGCCTTACTACAGCAACAGTGCGCAGCCGCTGCTGCGCGACGCGGCGGGGATTTATCTGTGGCAGCAGCTTGAGAATTTTATTCAGTTGCCGCCCGACAGCCCGCTGCGCGAGCAGGGGGCGAAGGTCGCCTATGACCAGCTGAAGCTTTACCTGATGCTGGCCCGGCCGGCGCGCATGGGCCCGGCCTGGTTCAGCCGCGCGCTGATGGAGACCTGGCCGCGGCGGCAGGCGGTTAAGGACGGATTCTGGCAGGGCTCGGGCCCGCTGCTGCTGAGTTTTTACGGCGCGGCGCTTGCGCGCCATCCGCAGTGGCGCCTGCCCGCAGATGAGGGGCTGGTCAGCCAGGCCCGCACCATGCTGGTCCGCCTCACGGGTATGCGCAACAGCGAAACCACCCTCTACCAGAAAATGCTCGCGCAGGTCGCCCGTCAGTACGCCGACATGCGCCTGGAGGACATGGTGGCCGACCGCGATGCCGCCCGCCTGTTCACCACCGACGAAGTGGTGCCCGGCATGTTTACCCGCCAGGCCTGGGAGCAGGCGGTGCAGCCCGCCATTGATAAAGTCGTGGAAACGCGCCGCGATGAGCTGGACTGGGTGCTGACCGACGGCAGGCAGGACCCGCAGCAGAACGCCTCCCCGGAGGCGCTGAAGGCCCGCCTGACGACGTGCTACTTCGCCGACTTTTCCGGCGCCTGGCTTGCGTTTCTTAACAGCCTGCGCTGGCAGCGCGCCGCTACCCTGTCGGACGCCATCGACCAGCTGACGTTGATGGCCGACGTGCGCCAGTCGCCGCTGGTGGCCCTGATGAACACCCTCAACGTGCAGGGGCGCACCGGGCAGACCGGCGAGGCTATCTCTGATTCGCTGGTCAGGTCGGCGAAAAACCTGCTCGGCGGTGACGGTAAAACCGCCATCGACCAGAGCGCCGGGTCGCACGGGCCGCTGGATGACACCTTCGGCCCGGTGCTGGCGCTGATGGATAGGAACAGCGGCGGTCAGGCCCAGAGCCTGCAGGTGTTTCTGACCCGCGTCACCCAGGTGCGCCTGCGCCTGCAGCAGGTGACCAACGCCGCCGACCCGCAGGCGATGACTCAGGCCCTGGCCCAGACGGTATTTCAGGGGCGCGCCGTAGATCTTACCGAGACCCGCGACTACGGCAGCCTGGTGGCCGCCGGGCTGGGGCAGGAGTGGAGCGGCTTTGGCCGCACGGTGTTTATCCAGCCGATGGAGCAGGCCTGGCAGCAGGTGCTTTCGCCTGCGGCGGACAGCCTCAACGCCCAGTGGCAGCAGGCGGTGGTCAGCGACTGGAACAGCGCGTTTGGCGGGCGCTATCCGTTTAATAACGCTAGCAGCGACGTCTCCCTGCCGCTGCTGGCGAAATACCTCAACGCCGATTCCGGGCGCATCGCGCAGTTTCTGCAGACCCGCCTGCAGGGCATCCTGCACAAGGAGGGCAGCCACTGGGTGCCGGACCGCATTAACGCCCAGGGGCTGAACTTTAACCCGGCGTTCCTGAAAGCGGTGAACACCCTCAGCCACATCTCCGATGTCGCCTTTACCGAAGGCGACGCCGGGATGAGCTTCGAGCTGCGCCCCGGCACCGCGGCGGGCGTGATGCAGACCACGCTGGTTATCGACGGTCAGAAGCTCACCTACGTTAACCAGATGCCGGCCTGGAAGCGCTTTACCTGGCCTGCGGATACGGAAGCGCCGGGGGCCGCCCTGAGCTGGATAAGCACCCAGGCGGGCACCCGGCTGTACGGAGACATGTCGGGGGCCTGGGGCTGGATACGCCTGCTGGACAAGGCCGCCGTCAGCGCCAGCCCCGGCGTGGGCAGTAGCTATAGCCTGAGCTGGAAAGCACCGGACGGCAGAAATCTCAACTACACCCTGCGTACCGAAGCCGGAGAGGGGCCGCTGGCCCTGCTGAAGTTACGCAACTTCCGGCTTCCGGAGTCGATTTTTATTCCCGGAACGTCACCTGCAGCAGGCGATATCAACAACGGGGATGAGGAGTACTGATGTCATTAATTTATGCCCTGCTGGACGCGTGTCATGTTGACCCTGACAGCGCGCTGCGGCAAACGACAGAGCGTATTGCATTATGGGATAGCTGGATTGCTCCCCTGCCGGGAGCATCGGCCACGGGGGACGATCCCGGCTACGATGATGACTTCCAGGCCATGCGTGAGGAGGTCAATAAACTTTCCGGTGCCAATACTGAGCTGGTCTGCCAGCTGGCAGAAAAAGTGCTGACCACCGCTGCGAAAGACATTCGCGTGGCTACTTACTACTGCTGGGCGAAGCTGCATCAGGAAGGAGAGCCGGGGCTGGCTGCCGGGCTTGAGCTGCTTGCGGGGCTGCTGACCCGTTTTGGCAAAGCGCTGCACCCGCAGCGCGAGCGCAGCCGCAAAGCGGCGCTGGAGTGGCTGGCCAGCGCCCGAATGCTGGACAGCCTCTCCCTGTATCCGGAAGTGGTCAGGGAAGAGGCGCAGCGCACCGCCGGCGCGCTGCTGGCGATAGACCGGATGCTGGAGAATGAACCGGAAGCCTCCCGTCCGCAGCTCGGTAGCCTGCTCAGCGCGCTGGAAACCCGGCTGGTGAAATCCGGCGGTATGGAGTCGGTCGTACCCCAGACCGTCAGTGAGAGTAAATCCTCCGCATCGCCGATGGAAAGCTGCCCGCCTGCGCTGAATAAAATTACCTCCGGGCAGGATCTGCTTACCCAGGGGCGCACGCTGGCGGCGTATCTGCGCGAGCAGCCCGGCGGCTGGCTCGCCGCCCACCATCTGATGAAGAGCCTGCGTCACGACACCCTGACGGATCTTCCGGCGCTGACCGCCGATGGCCGCACCCGGATCGATCCGCCGAAAGCGGATCAGAAAGCGCTGCTCAGACGGCTGTATCTGCAGCAGAGCTGGAGCGAAATTCTGGAGCAGGCGGACAGCCAGTTTGCCCGCGGGGCCAGCCATCTCTGGCTCGACTTACAGTGGTACATGCATCAGGCGCTGGTGAAATCCGGCCAGCAGGCGCTGGCCGATATTATCGCCGCCGATCTGAAGGGGCTGCTGACGCGTCTGCGCGGTCTGGAGACGCTGGCGTTCAGCGACGGCACGCCCTTTGCCGACGAGGTGACGCGGCGCTGGCTGGAGGAAGAGGTCCTGCTCTCCGCGGAATACCGCGACAGCCACGTGGTGAGCGCGGTGGCCAGTGAGTCAGACAGCGATATCCTCAGTCTGGAGCCGGAAGCTATCGCGTTGGCAGACAGCGATGGCCCCGATGCGGCGCTGGGCTGGTTACAGACCCGCCCCGGGATCGTCTCCGGGCGCCAGCGCTGGCTGCTGCGCCTGCTGATGGCACGCGTGGCGGAACAGTACGGCAAAAATGAGCTGGCGGTGCATCTGCTGGCCTCTCTGGGTGAACAGGCTGCTGCGGTGACGCTGGCAACGTGGGAGCCGGAGCTGCTGTTTGAAGTCCGGGCGCGGCACCTGAAGCTGCTGCGGATGCGCGCCGGGCGCAGCGAGGCGGATAAGGTTCGGCTGTCACCCGTGATGGAAGCGCTGCTGGCGGGGCTGATTGCCATTGATCCGGCGCGGGCGGCGGTGTTGTGCGGTTAACCCTTCAGGAAAAAGAGCGATATGGACGATTTAACCCTGCGTTACTACGACGCCGAAATGCGCTACCTGCGCGACGCCGCAAAGGAGTTCGCGCAGACCCACCCCGACCGCGCCGCGATGCTGGATCTCGACAAGGCGGGCACGCCCGACCCCTACGTGGAGCGCCTGTTCGAAGGCTTTGCCTTCTCCATGGGCCGCCTGCGGGAGAAAATCGACGACGATCTGCCGGAGCTGACCGAGGGGCTGGTCAGTATGCTCTGGCCGCACTACCTGCGCACGATCCCGTCCATGTCGGTAGTGGCCTTCACGCCTGAGCTGCAGGCAATGAAGATGGCCGAGCGGGTACCGGCGGGGCTGGAGGTTTACTCTCAGCCCGTCGGGCCGAAGAAGACCGTCTGCCGCTACCGCACCACCCGGGACATGATGCTCAACCCGCTCAGCGTATCGGGCGTCACCATGACTACCGAACCCGACGGGCGCTCGCTGCTGCGCCTTCGCCTGGCGTGCAGCGGGCAGGCCGACTGGACGCAGGCTGACCTCCGCCGCCTGAGCTTCTATCTGGCGGCGGAGGCGCCGGTCAGCAGCCATCTGCATCTGATGCTCACCCGCCGGCAGGCGGCAGTCTACCTGCGCCTGGCGGGGCAGGGGGAGCGCATTCGCCTTGACGCCTGGTTCTCGCCGGGCGGGTTTGGCGACGACGATGGCCTGTGGCCAAAGGGCGATACGGCGTTCAGCGGGTATCAGCTGCTGCTGGAGTATTTCACCTTCCGGGAGAAGTTTATGTTCGTCCACCTCAACGGCCTGGAGGGCATTACGCCGCCGCCGGGAACGGCATATCTGGACATCGAGGTGGTGTTTAGCCAGCAGTGGCCGTCCGATTTACCGCTGAGCGACGACGATATTCGCCTGCACTGCGTGCCGGTGATTAATCTGTTCACTCTGGAGGCCGACCCGCTCACCATTACCGGGCTGGAGTGCGAATATCTGCTGCGGCCCAGGCGACTGCAGGACGGGCACACCGAAATCTATTCCGTGGATGCGGTCACCGGGTCAGGGCGCACCGGCGACGCGCAGTACGTGCCCTTCAGCAGCTTTCGCCATAAGGGCGGCATGATGCGCCGGGAGGCCCCGCCGCGCTACTTCCATACCCGGGTGCGGCGGGGCGTCAGCGGCCTGCACGATACATGGCTTATTCTGGGCGGCTACCAGTGGGAGGATGACCGGCGCTTTGAGCGCGAGGCCATCTCCCTGCTCATCACCGGGACCAACGGCCAGCTGCCGCGCCGGGCGCTGCAGAGCACCCTGCTGGACCGCTGCGAGCAGGTGATCCAGACGCCGGTCAGCGTACGTAACCTGTGCAAACCGACGCTGCCGGTCTATCCGCCGTCGGAAGACCGCTTCCACTGGCGGGTGCTGAGCCATCTGGGTTCCGGTTTTCTCAACATGATGAGCAGCGCAGAAGTGCTGCGCGGCACGCTGGCGCTGTATAACTGGCAGGAGGATGAGCTGAACAGCCGACGCCTCGACGCCATCCAGCGCGTCCAGCATCACCGCATTCAGCGCTTTGAGGACGGCTTTCTGCTGCGCGGCCTGGACATCGAGGTCACCCTCGACAGCAGCGGCTTTACCGGCGAGGGGGACCTGCATCTGTTCGGCGAGCTGCTGAACCGCTTTTTTGCCCTCTACACCGACATGAACCAGTTCAACCAGCTTACCCTGATTGTTCAGCCAGAAGGAAAATGCATCCGGTGGAAAGAGAATCATACGCCGCGTCTGCCCGACTGATACGCCAGCTGGGTGACCGGCTGCCGTACACCCACTTCTATCGCTTCTGTCAGCTGCTGGAGCAGAGCCGGCCGGGTGAAGCCGTGACCGGCAGCGGCTGGCGGGCCCGGGCGGAGCCGGTGCGCTTTCGCCCCCATCCGGGGATGGGCTTTCCGGCGGCGGAAATTAAAGGGGCGGACTTCCGGGAAGAGGCATATCTGCCGCCCACGGTTCTCGTCAGCTTCATGGGCCTCTACGGCGTGGAGTCGCCGCTGCCCACGCACTACGTAGATGATATCGTTCAGCGCCGGGAGGGGGTTGAAGCCACGACGGATTTCCTCGATATCTTCAACCACCGACTGATTGCCCAGTTTTACCGCATCTGGCGTAAATACTCGTATCCGGCAACCTTTGAGGAAGGGGGGAAAGACAACACCTCGCAGTACCTGCTGGGGCTCGCCGGGCTGGGAATTGAGGGCTGCGCGGAGAATATCGCCACGCCGGTTTCGCGCTTCCTGGCGCTGCTGCCGCTGATGATCCTGCCGGGGCGCACGGCGGAGGGGCTGGTTGCGCTGGTCGGACTGCTGGCCCCGGAGACCCGGGCGCAGGTTCAGGCCTTCGACCGGCGCCGGGTGCCGCTGAGAAAAACGCTGGCGATGAGCGTCCTGCAGCCGGTGAGCCTGAAGGGTCGCCCCGTGATGGGCGCATACGCCACCGATGTTAACAGCCAGGTGCTTCTGCGCCTGACCACCACCTGTGCGCAGGAGGCTGAAGGCTGGCTGCCCGGCGGCGGGCTGTATACCGACCTGATGGCGCTGCTGCACGTGTATCTCGGCGGGCGACTGGATGTGCGCCTGCAGCTGTGTGTAAAAAGAAGCCTGCTGCCGGATGCGCAAGTCAATGGCAGGCCGTCGCTGAAGGGCGGCAGCCTGGGGCGCACGGCGGTCATGAAGCTGCTGAATGCCGACCCGGCGCAGTCTGACAATATCATCACCATTAACCTGGGGCGCTATCAGCGCGTACAGGAAAACATTCACCGAAGGGAGAGCGATGAAGATGGCGATTACCGCTGGTAAGCCACTGCTTTTTATTCTGATATCCGGTATCGCGGTGGTGCTGGCCGGCTGCGGGCTGACCCAGAAAATCACTGACGGCACGGTCAGCGTGACCAAATCCATTTTTTATAAACAGGTGAAAACCCTGCATCTGGACATCCGCGCCCGGGAGGCGGTCAACAGCAACGCCCGCGGCGAGGCGCTGTCGACGGTTATCCGCATCTACCAGCTTAAGGAGAGAAAAACCTTCGATGAGACGGACTATCCGTCCCTGTTCGCCGGCGACAGCCAGGCCATCGCCGCAGACCTGCTGGCTGAGAAGGACGTGCGGCTGATGCCGGGCGGCGCGGTCAGCGTCGACGTGCCGATGGAAAAATCAGCGAAGTATGTCGCCGTGGCCGGGATGTTTATCGCCCCGGACCAGGCCCGCAATACCTGGCGGCTGGTACTGTCCCTGGATGACCTTGACCCTGACAGGGCCCGGATTATCGAAGCCGGCAATAACCGGCTGACGCTGATTGCGGATAAGGAGGAGTGATGCCCCATGAACACAACGCCCCCTCGCTGTACGAGATGCTGTACGGCAACTTTTCAGGGGGGCTCGACCTTAACCAGGTCAGCGAAGAAAACCAGGTCATCCTCTCGGTGCTCGATAACATGCAGCGCATCCTCAACGCCCGGGCCGGGGCGCTGGCGCACCTCCCGGACTACGGCCTGCCGGACATGACGAAAATTCTTCAGGGGTTGCCCGGCACCGCCCATCAGCTGATGAGCATGCTCTCTGACGTACTGCTGAAGTACGAGCCGCGGCTGAAAAGGGTGACGGTGGTGATGCTCGACCAGACCATTCCCGGCGAGCTGCGCTACGCCATCGACGCCGAGCTGAAGGGCATCGGCCTGGTGCGCTACGGCACCGACTTTATGCCTGAAGGCAGGGTCCTGCTGCGCCACCTGAAGCAGCAGCAGTACCTGGACAACCGCGCCAGGCTCTGACGGGAGATACAATCCATGACCTCAGCAAAATCGCAGTTCCTGCAAAAACTGCAGGCGCACCGGGCCGCCCCCCGGCCATTCGACAGCCGGGTGCAGGCCGATATCGCCACCTTCAGCCAGCGCATTAGCGCACTTCAGGTCAGCATGGAGGCGTGGCTGGACGGCACCGGGATTGAAACCGAAGCCACCGCAGAGACGCTCACCGACCTGCTGGCCGGGCAGGCGTCCTTTCCCGTACCGGGTATCCGGCTGCGCTATGAGGAACGGAGCATTAACATCACGCCGCTGTTTCTCTACGGCCACGGCGTGACGGGCTGCCTGGCGGTCAGCCTGCGGGCAGACGGCAGGCGAACGCCGCTCGGCCGCCTGCTGATGCGTCCGGACCGGGTCTGCGCTCGCCCCGCGCTGCCTTCAGCCCCGGAGACGGACCTTAATGAAGAGACCTTTTTCACCCTGCTCGCGCCGCTGCTGCCTGAGTAAATCCCTTATTCCCTTTACCGACGGACACTTCTTATGACCCTGCCTCAGCAACTGAAAACCGGCGGCGACCCGCGCCTGCAGCCGGACTATACCGCCCTGCGCGAGGAGCTGGCGAAGCTCTCGCATCCGGCGCGCCCTGACGTCGACTGGGAGCGGGTGACCA
>NZ_BCZS01000049.1 GCF_001598855.1 Pluralibacter gergoviae ATCC 33028 = NBRC 105706
ACGGCGAGCTCCCTTGACACGTTCACCGCGGAAAGCCTGACAGAGAAGCGGAGTTCTTATAGTGAACGGAACTATTCCACCATTCATAACATATTATTTTTTAGCATCCTCACACTATCTCTCAATACGAATGTGATTAAGAGACAGCACCCGTCCAGGATGAGGTTCAACTGTCAGAGCCTGCCTCAACAAAGCCAACCTCACCCCCCAAATCATCCAGCAGATGCTGCACCAGCAGCGGGATCGGCCTTCCTGACGCCACGCTGTGCCCCTCTTCGCGCCACAGCGCCGTACCGCTGACGTCCAGATGCGCCCACGGGATCTCCGGCGGGCAGAAGTGGTGCAGCAGCCATGCCGCCGAAGCGCTGATGGCCGCGTTGTTGGTCGGGGTATTGCACAGGTCGGCGATACGGCTGGCGGTCTGCGGCTTCAGCCGCGCATCCAGCGGCAGGGACCACACTTCGTCTCCGCTCTTAAGCCCCGCCGCCGTCAGCGCCGCGCGCAGTCTTTCATCCTGGGTCATCAGTCCGCTCAGGTCGTAGCCCAGCGCCTTTACCACCGCGCCGGTCAGCGTTGCGATATCAATAATGTAGCGGCTCTGCGGATGCCGGCGGCTGGCCCAGGCGATAGCGTCCGCCAGCACCAGGCGGCCCTCGGCGTCGGTATTGTTGATTTCTATCGTCATGCCGTTGCAGGCGCGGGCGACGCTGCCGGGCTGCATGGCGTTCGGCCCGATGGCGTTTTCCGCCAGCGCCAGGACGCCCATTGCCCGCACCGGCAGCGCCAGCCGGGCGATGCTGAGCATCAGCCCCAGCACGTTCGCCGCGCCGCACATGTCGTACTTCATGGTATACATGCCCGCGCCCTCCTTGAGCCACAGGCCGCCGGTATCGAAGGTGACGCCCTTGCCCACGTAGCTGCGCACCGGCCCGACGCTCGTCCCGTCGTAATGAATGGCCAGCAGCCGGGGAGGGCAGCCGGCGCCTTTGCCGACCGCGTGCAGCAGGCCGAGGCCCTGTTCGCGGATGGCGGCCTCGTCCAGCACTTCGCAGCGCAGCGCCGGAGAGTCGGCCGTGAGCCGCGTGGCCTGCTCGACCACGAACTGCGGCGTGCAGAGATCGGCGGGGAGATCCGCCAGCCGGCGGGCGGCCAGCATCCCGGCGGCTACGGCGTGCTGCAGGCGGAGGCTTTCCGCAAGGCTGGCCTCCTGCTGCGGCAGGCAGTAGGCGAACAGGGCGGCAACGCGCCGCTCCTGCGGGCAGGACGTCATCAGCTTCAGATCGCTCAGGCGGTGATCCAGATTAAACAGCGCGCGCAGCGCGCCGTCGCGCACGCCGCCCGCTGCCAGCAGAGTGCAGTCGAGTACCAGCGTGTCGCTCACCGGCGCCTTGAGCAGCGCGCGCAGCCGGACCGGCAGCGCGTCGGTCGCGCGCTCCTGCCAGGCCTGCTGCGGGATGAGCGTAATGCGGGCAAAGGGCGCGCAGCCGAAGCGGGCATCGCCTTCGCCGGCGGCGCGCATTTCCGCCAGCAGCGGCACGTCGAGGGCATCAAGCAGCGGGCTGCCGGGCCAGCTGATGAGGTGGCTGCCCGCCGGGATCTGCGCCGGCCGGGTTATTAGTTGATAGTCCATTTTTTACTCCTCAATAGGGGCGCGGATGCGCGCCGCGTAGGCCTGCATCCAGGTCTCGTCCACCGGCCAATAGCGGGTGCCCTGCGCCTCGCGCTCGGCGCGGAACACCGTCAGCGGCTGGCCGGCGGTGGCGACCACGAATGAAAAGGTGCTGATATTGGTGGCGGCGCCAAACTCGCCCCGGCGGTTCATGCACACCACCGACAGATCGCCCGCCCGGCCGAAGCGCGACATCAGCTTATCCTCCAGCTCGAACACCACCGAGTCCGCCGCCTGCTGCGGCGTCATGCCGCCCGCCATCCGGCGCACGATCTCGTAGCTGGTGCAGCCCTTCATCAGATCCTCACCGACGCCGGTGGCGGTGGCCGCCCCGGCCTCGCTGTCGCAGTAGAAGCCCGAACCCATGATGGGCGAATCGCCGATGCGCCCGCGCTTCTTCATAAACAGGCCGCTGGTGGAGGTGGCGACGCTCATCGAACCCCGCACATCGAGGCCGATAATGCCCACCGTGTCGTGGCCGTCGTAGGGGCTGAGCCCCCGGTCCAGCGTCTCCCGGCAGCGCTTGCGGTAGTGCTGCATCGCCCGCTCGGTCAGCATCTGCTTGTCGGCAAAGCCCTGCTCCAGCGCCCACTCGCGCGCCCCCTGGCCCACCAGCAGGCTGTTATAGCGCTGGCGGCTGAGGGCGTGGGCGACCCGCACCGGATTGGCGATATCTATCAGGTTGCCGACGGCGCCGAAGGCGAGGCTGTCGCCGTCCATAAAGGCGGCGTCCAGCTCCACTTCGCCGTTTTCCGTCGGCAGGCCGCCGTAGCCCACCGATTTGTACAGCGGAAAGTCCTCGACCGCCGCCACGGCTTCCACCACCGCATCGGCGGCGCGGCCGCCGCCCGCCAGCGCGCTGGCCGATTCGCTAACGCCCTCAAGCGCCATGCGCCAGGTTGCAATAATTCCCCACATCGTCTGTTACTCCTGTTTTGCCAGCTGCGCGGCGTGACTGTCGGCGGCGCTCTCCGCCGCCCGGTACTGCTTATCGAGAATGCGGATAAACGGCAGGTAGAGCATCGCCCCGATCAGCAGGTTCACTATCTGCATCAGGCTGCCGGAAAGATGGCCGGTGACGATAAAACCGCTCAGCACCGGCGGCAGCGTCCAGGGAATAAACACCCCGGTAGTAACCGCCACGGCGCCGATTTTCATCGCCAGATACTGGACGGTGACCAGTACCAGCGGCACCAGATTGAAGGGGATCAGCATGATCGGGTTCATGATCACCGGCAGGCCGAAGAGGATCGGTTCGTTAATGTTGAACAGCGACGCCCCGGCGCCGAGGCGCGCCACCTCGCGCATGTTTTTGCTGCGGGCAAAGATAAGCATGGCGAGCACCAGCGACAGGGTAGCGCCCGCGCCACCCATCCACACCATATCGAAGAACTGTTCGGTGATAATGTGCGGCGGCGTGACGCCCGCCTGAATAGCGGCGATGTTATCGGTCTGATTCTCCATCCACAGCGGGCGGATAATGCCGTTGATCATCGAGCCCGAATTGATCCCCACCGACCAGAGTACGGTGATGCTGAAGACCGTCATCAGCGCGCCGAAGTACGAGGTGCCGTAGTGGCGCACCGGGGTGGCGACGACGTCATAAATAAACTGGTGGATGGTGCGATACGACGTGTGTTCGAAGCCGATGCGGATGGCGAGCACCAGGATCATTACCACCAGCGCCGGGATCAGCGCGGCGAAGGACTCCTGCACCGCCGGCGGCACGCCGTCGGGCATCTTGATGGTCAGCTTTTTGCGCTTCAGCCAGCAGAACAGCTCGGTCCACAGCAGGGAGCCGATCATCGCCACGAACAGCCCCTTGCTGCCGATCCACTCTACCGGAATAACGGTAATGCCGCCGCCGTCCGCCACCTTAATAAACGGCGTCAGGATCAGGAAGCTGACCAGCGCCAGGATGCCGCAGGAGATGCGGTCCTCTTTGTAGTGCTCCGCCAGCCGGTAGGCGACGAGAAAGCTGATAAAGAGCGACATGGTCGAGAACACCGCGTTAAACGGGATCTCAACGATGGCGCTCCAGCTCTTACCAAAGGTGTGAGACATAAACTGCTGATACCCCTGGTGCGGAAATGAAGAAATCACCAGCAGTATCGAGCCGACGATAATAAACGGCATGAAGGAGACGTAGGCGCCGCGGATGGCGCACAGGTGGCGCTGCTGCGCGGTTTTTGCCGCCAGAGGCATCAGTTTTGCCTCAAGAAATCCCAGAACATTGTTCATTGTGAGCTCCGCAAGAGATCGTCCGGATCGTTATGTGTTATCAATGCGAAGGAATTATTAGACAAACGGCGCCGCTGAACGGTGAATGCGATCACAATGGCGGCACAGGTTAAGTATAAGTATCATATGATTAGTTACGAACACTGACGAGAGTTCGCCGATGGAAATCAAACTGCACGCCAATGCCACCACTACGCCACGCGTTCGCCGCTACCTGCAGGAGTCTGATAAAAGCGACCGGGAGCTGGCCAGAGAGCTGGGGATCTCGGTCACTACCGTCCGCCGCTGGCGCAAGCGTCAGCAGGTCAGCGATCTGCACACGACGCCAAAAGTGATACACAAAGCGGTGATACCTGAGCAGGCGGCGCTCATTAATGTCCTGCGCGACAGCCTGCGGGCGCCGCTGGACGAGCTGCTGTTTATGGTCAATGAGGGGCTGGGCATTGCGGTCTCGCGGGCCACGCTCAACCGCTACCTGCGGCCGGTGACGGGCGCCAGGGCGGCGCAGGGCTGCCGGGCGCTGAAGGGCGGCGCCCGGGCGGATACCCTGACGCTGCGCTACCGGCGGCTGGCGATGACCATGGACGACGGCGGCGACCACCACCTGCTGTGGGCCAGAGAGCCGGTCAGCGGCTGGTGCCACGCCCGGGTGTACGCCGGGATCTCGCCCGCGCTGGTGGACCGCTGGCTGGAGGAGACGCTGTCCCGCTGTCCGGCAGAGATCCGCGCGCTGGAGGTTGAGGAGGGCAGGTGGCTGACGGCCGAGCGGGAAGGCTTCCGGCTGGATAAGGTCGCGGCGCCGAAACACGTTACGCTAACGCTCGACCGGCCGCTCGGCGCGCTGGTGCCCGCCGCCGGAACGGCGGATGCGCTGGCGCAGCGGCTGTGCGAGCTGTGGAATAGCGGCAGGGCGCAGAAGAAACTGGGAGAGAAGACGCCGCAGGCCTTTTTGCAGGCGCTGCGGCAGGAGAGTTAGAGGATTTCCAGCACCGATTCCGGCGGCCGGCCGATGCGCGCTTTACCGTCGCGGACCACGATGGGCCGCTCAATCAGCTTCGGATTATCGACCATCGCCTGAATCAGCGCCGCTTCGCTGAGGCCGTCGTTCGCCAGGTCGAGCGACTTATACAGATCCTCTTTCTGACGCATCAGGTCGCGGGCGCTTTTCATTCCCAGCATCTTAAGCAGCTTTTTAATCGTCGCCGCATCCGGCGGCGTCTCAAGGTAGAGCACTACCTGCGGCTCAACGCCATTTTCCTTCAGCAGGGCCAGAGTTTCGCGACTCTTGGAGCAGCGCGGGTTGTGGTAAATAGTGACCGGATCGTTCATCGGGTATCCTTACATTTTGCTATAGGGTTTAAAGACGTTCTCCAGCCGCCTGAGCTGATCGATGCGGGCATCGTAGCGCGCCTGCTGCAGGCTGCCGAGCTTCACCTGGGCGCTGGCGCTGCTTAACAGCGAAATGGCCTGGTCGAGTTGGCCCGTCAGCGCCATCGATTCCGCCCGCGCCGCCAGCTCCTGATCGCGGTGGCCCTGCTTGCTTTCGGCCTGCGCCAGCAGATCCCAGCCGTTGAGGTCGTCTTTATAGTTGAAGGTATAGCGGTTGAGGATCGTCGAGGCCTCGGCAAAGCGCCCGCTCTCGATCAGCGCGTTGGCGAGGTTCAGCTGCAGCACCGGGCTGGTGCGCAGATCCTTCGCGTTCTGCAGGCGGCTCACCGCTTCGGCGTTCTTTTTCAGCCCGAGATCGATATCGGTGGCGAGGTCCAGATACCACGGGTTCTGCGGGCTGGCGGCCAGCAGCGGCTGCAGCTGTCTGCTGGCTTCGGGGAAATCATCTCTGCCCATGGCCAGCAGCGCGCGGCCGTAGCGGGCGGCGTGCTGTTCGCGCACGTTGCCTTTAGCCCAACTGTCGAGCATATCGGTGCTGAGCTGGTTTTTGCCGTTATTGTACATCCCCAGAATGCGCGCCTTGGCCATGTAAAAATCTTCCGACGACTGCACCACCACCGGGCGCATCTGGTTGGCGCGGTTGCGGGCGTCCGCCAGGCGGCTTTCGGGCAGCGGGTGGGTCAGCAGCATTTCCGGCGGCCTGGTGGCGTAGCGCGAAAGATCGAGCAGCTTATCCATAAACTGCGGCATCGCCTGCGGATCGAAGCCGGAGCGCTGCAGCACGCCGATACCGATGCGGTCGGCTTCCTCTTCGTTCTGGCGGGTGAAGCTGATCATTCCCTGCTGGGTGCCGGCCAGGGTCCCGGTTAGCGCCGCCATCCCCGCCTGGGGGCTGGCCATCGCCAGCAGGATGGAGCCGAGCGCGCCGACCCAGGTCAGCGGGGCATTGCGCTTCTGATCTTCCATCGCCCGCGCCAGGTGGCGCTGGGTAACGTGGGAAATTTCGTGCGCCATGACCGACGCCAGCTGGCTCTCATCGTCCGCGTAGCGGAACAGCGCCGAGTGCAGCACGACGTTGCCGCCAAAGAAGGCGAAGGCGTTCAGCTCATCGTTATTGATTAAGTAGAAATGGAAGGGGGTGCGCACCGAGTAGGCGTGCGTCACCAGCCGCATGCCGAGATTATTAATGTACTGACTCAGCAACGGATCGTTAATCAGCGGCGCGCTGCCGCGCAGCTGGCGCACGAAGAAGTCGCCCATCTGCATCTCCTGACCGATGGAGAGCGTGCTTCCTGCGGTGGTGCCCATGTCCGGCAGGGTATCTGCACTGTCAGCAAACGCCGGAAGGGTCTGTCCCAGCGTCAGCGTAGCAATCAGCGTTGCCGCAAGCGTCGTTTTGAACTGGCTGAACATAACCTCAGTCCTGTATAGAGGGTGTGGAAATTTGACCAACGAAGCCCCGGTATGTTCCTCCGTCGCCAGGCAGAAGTGTAGCTGGCGGGCAGCGGCTTGAAAACTGAATCCCGCTGTTTTCATGATTGAAATCGGCTTGTTAAAAAGCGCAGGTTTTTTTATGCGGGTTCGATACAATCTTTGCGGGCCTTTTGTCCGCAATACAGGGAATGGTGTGGTTATGCTTGAGTTGTTAATGCAGTGGTATCGCCGTCGCTTCAGCGACCCGGAGGCAATAGCCCTGCTGGTTATTCTGCTGGCGGGTTTTTGCATTCTGTTTTTCTTCAGCGGCCTGCTGGCGCCGCTGCTGGTGGCTATCGTGCTGGCTTACCTGCTGGAGTGGCCGACCGTCCGGCTGGTGCGCCTCGGCTGCTCGCGCGGCTGGGCAACCTCGATTGTGCTGGTGATTTTCGTCGGCATCTTGCTGCTGATGGCCCTTGTCGTCATGCCCGTTGCCTGGCAGCAGGGCATCTATCTGATCCGCGATATGCCGGGTATGCTCAACAAGCTTTCCGATTTTGCCGCCACGCTGCCCCGGCGCTATCCGGCGCTGATGGATGCCGGCATCATCGACGCCATGGCGGAGAATATGCGCAGCCGGATGCAGACCATGGGGGATTCGGTGGTGAAATACTCTCTGGCGTCGCTGGTGGGGCTGCTGACGCTGGCGGTCTATCTGGTGCTGGTGCCGCTGATGGTCTTCTTCCTCGTGAAAGATAAAGAGCAGATGCTCAACGCCGTGCGCCGGGTGCTGCCGCGCAACCGCGGGCTGGCGGGGCTGGTATGGCTGGAGATGAACCAGCAGATCACCAACTACATCCGCGGCAAAGTGCTGGAGATGGTCGTCGTGGGCGTCGCCACCTGGATTGCCTTCTTGCTGTTTGGCCTCAACTACTCCCTGCTGCTGGCGGTGCTGGTGGGGCTGTCGGTGCTGATCCCCTACATCGGCGCCTTTGCCGTCACCATCCCGGTGGTCGGCGTCGCGCTGTTCCAGTTCGGCCTCGGCACCGAGTTCTGGAGCCTGTTTGCCGTCTATCTGATAATCCAGGCGCTGGACGGCAACGTGCTGGTGCCGGTGCTCTTTTCCGAGGCGGTCAACCTGCATCCGCTGGTGATTATTCTGTCAGTGGTGATTTTTGGCGGCCTGTGGGGCTTCTGGGGCGTTTTCTTCGCCATCCCGCTGGCGACGCTGATTAAAGCCGTTGTGGTGGCGTGGCCGGAGAGTCCGGCGGTGGAGCAGCGCTAAGGACCGGATGAAAAAACAATATCTGAAGGCCTACACGGCCCGGCAAATTGTCCAGCGGGCGATGAAAATCATCCCCTGGTCGGTGAACGTGATGAACGAGGAGGGGATCATTATCGCCTCCGGCGAACCTTCGCGGCTGCAGCAGCGCCACGAAGGCGCGGTGCTGGCGTTAAAAAATCATCGAACGGTTGAGATTGATGCCGCCATGGCCCGCAGCCTGAAGGGCGTGAAGCCCGGCATAAACCTGCCTATTATCTTTCGCGAACAGACGCTCGGCGTACTCGGTATCACCGGCGATCCTGACGAGGTTCGCGCCTGTGCAGAACTGGTCAAAATGGCCTCCGAGCTGGTTATCGAGCATATGGCGCTGATTGAGCAGAAGCAGTGGGATAATCGCTATCGGGAAGAACTGATCAATCAGCTTCTTGAGCGCGAGTCTTCTGCCGATGCTCTCCATGCAATGGTTTCTTATCTGGGCATTGACTTATCCCTGCCCAGAGTTGTGGCAATTATTGAACTTCGCCAGCCGGACAGGGAAGCCCTGCAGGCCCTGATGGACTACTTTGAAAACCGCGCCCGGGATCATCTGGTCACCCTCAGCGACTTTAATGAGCTGACCGTTGTTAAGCCTATCACTCTGCGGGACGGGCGCTGGGACCTGCAGCAGGAGTTGAGCGACCTCAGAGAGATTAAATCCTGGGCGGCTGCGTCGGGATTCAGCCGCGTTATCGTTGGCGGGCACTTTCCCGGCGATAACGGGCTGCACCGCTCGTGGCTGACGGCGAAGGCGACCCAGTCAATGGCTGCGCGGCAGAAGCTAAAAAACCAGTACGTTTTCTACCACGATTATGCGCTCCCCGCGCTGCTCGGCGGTGTGTCCGGCGACTGGCAGGCGCAGGAGCTCTCTTACCTGTGGCAGAAACTGGCGGCGGGCGACGCAAAAGGCGTGCTGCAGGCGACGCTGCGCGCGTGGTTTGATCAAAATTGTGACATTACGCAAACGGCGAAAGGATTACACATACACGTCAACACGCTACGCTATCGTTTGCAGCGCTGTGAAGATATCCTTAATATTAAAATCAATGAGTTGAATAATATTCTCTGGCTTTTTATCGGCATGCAGTTGCAGCAGGAAACTGGAGAATAAAACAGTTTCAGGCCCCAGACGGTGGCTGATTTTTGTAGTAATCGCCCATTCTTTCCTCTGCGCTTTTTTTGATACTGCGCCTGTACCCTATAAGGAGGCGCAGCAGATGACGTCCATATCCACATTTGGCGCGATTGCCGCACTGGCAATTGCTATTCTCTTAATACTCAGGAAGGTGTCCCCCGCTTACGGCATGATGGCCGGCGCGCTGATTGGCGGCCTGGTCGGCGGGGCCGATCTGGTGGAAACCGTCAAACTGATGGTGACCGGCGCGCAGGGGATCACCAACGCGGTCCTGCGTATTCTCGCCGCCGGCGTGCTGGCCGGCGTCTTAATTGAGTCGGGCGCGGCCAATACGATTGCCGAAACGGTTGTGAAAAAGGTGGGCGAAACCCGGGCGCTGCTGGCGCTGGCTATTGCTACTCTCTGTCTGACGGCGGTAGGCGTATTTGTCGACGTGGCGGTGATTACCGTGGCGCCTATCGGACTCTCTATTGCCCACCGGGCGGGGCTGTCGAAGACGGCTATCCTGCTGGCGATGATCGGTGGCGGTAAAGCGGGCAACGTAATGTCCCCGAACCCCAACGCTATTGCCGCGGCGGACGCGTTTCACGTGCCGCTGACCTCGATCATGCTGGCGGGCATTGTGCCGGGACTGTTTGGCCTGGTCATTGCCTATCTGCTGGCCAAAAGGGTGAGCCGCAAAGGGTCGCCAGTCCTCGCTGAGGAGGTCACGACACACGGTGCCCAGGCGGGCCAGCCTGGATTTCTGGTCGCCATCAGCGCGCCGCTGGTCGCCATTTTTCTCCTGGCGCTACGTCCGCTTGCCGGGATTGTTATCGATCCGCTGATTGCCCTGCCGGTCGGGGGACTCGTCGGCCTGGCGTGTATGGGGCGCATTCGCCACGCTAATACCTATATGATTGCCGGTCTGAGCCGCATGGCACCGGTGGCGATTATGCTGTTAGGCACCGGAACCCTGGCGGGGATTATTGCTAACTCAGCGTTAAAAGACGTTTTGATCAATGGGCTTACGGCTTCCGGACTGCCTGCCTGGGTGCTGGCCCCGGTCTCCGGAGCGATCATGTCGATGGCGACGGCATCCACAACGGCCGGGACGGCGGTGGCTTCCAGCGTGTTTGCGCCAACGCTGCTGGAGCTCGGGGTCTCTTCTCTGGCGGGCGCGGCGATGATCCACGCGGGAGCGACGGTACTGGATCACCTGCCGCACGGCAGTTTTTTCCACGCCACCGGCGGCAGCGTGAATATGCAGATCCGCGAACGCCTGAAGCTGATGCCCTATGAAACGCTGGTAGGGCTGACGATAGCCGTTGTTTCTACCCTGATATTTGGCGTGTTTGGCTTTGGAGGATAAGCATGAAAATCGTCATTGCACCCGATTCGTTTAAAGAGAGCCAGTCGGCGATGGAGGTGGCGCAGGCCATCGAGAGCGGCTTTCGCGAAATCTATCCCGATGCCGACTATGCGCTGGTGCCGATGGCCGACGGCGGCGAGGGCACCGTCGAGTCGATGGTGGAAGCCAGCGGCGGGCAGTACCGCTACAGCGAGGTCAGCGGCCCGCTGGGTGAGCCGGTTTCCGCCCGCTGGGGCCTGATGGGCGATGGCCGCACGGCGGTGATTGAGATGGCGGCGGCCTCCGGCCTTAATCTGGTGCCGCCCGAACGGCGCAATCCGCTCAACACCACCAGCTACGGCTTTGGGCAGCTGATCGCCGCCGCGCTGGACGCCGGCGTGGAGCGGATTATCCTCGGCATCGGCGGCAGCGCCACCAACGACGGCGGCGCGGGTATGATGCAGGCGCTCGGCGTGCGGCTATTGAATGCAGATGGAAAAACGCTGGCGCACCGCGGCGGCGCGCTGGAGGAATTGGAGAGCATTGACCTGAGCGGCTGCCATCCCCGGCTGGCGGAAGTGGCGCTGACGGTGGCCTGCGACGTGAATAACCCGCTGTGCGGCGAGCGCGGCGCCTCGGCGGTGTTCGGCCCGCAGAAGGGCGCGACGGCAGAGATGATCCCCCGCCTGGACGCGATGCTCAACCGCTGGGGCGAGGTCATGGCCAGGACCACCGGGCGCGACGTGCGCGACGCGCCCGGCGCGGGGGCCGCCGGCGGCACCGGCGCCGCGCTGCTCGGCCTGCTCGACGCGGCGCTGCAGCCCGGGGTTGAGATCGTGGTCGACGCGCTGGGCCTGGAGGCGCAGGTGCAGGATGCGACGCTGGTCATCACCGGCGAAGGCAGGATTGACAGCCAGAGCATCAGCGGCAAAACGCCGATCGGCGTGGCGGCGGTGGCGAAAAAATACGGCAAGCCCGCCATCGCCCTCGCCGGCGGCCTGAAGGCGGACCACCGGGTGGTCTACGATCGCGGCCTAGACGCGGCGTTCGCCATCCTGCCGGGCGTGGTGACGCTGGAGCAGGCGCTGGAAAACGCCCGCGATAACCTGGCCCTGACCGCCCGCAACATCGCCGCCGTGTGGAAGGCGGCGCGGGGGTAGGGCGTAGCCAGTGGCTAATGTCTTTGATAGCTATTTTGCACTGATAGTACGTATTCTGAGGGTTTTAACGTCCGGCTAAAAATCGCCTCAGATTCTGACGTCTGGCCGGGGCAGTCCGCAGGGATGCGGACTGAGGCGAAACGAGACAAGGATGTCGAGTCGAGCCGTACCCGATAGCCAGACGTCAGAATCTGAGGTTCCGCGAAGCGGCGATTTTTGTTGCCGGGAGCCGGGATTGTCAAGGGCGTGGCGGCGAACGCCCTTGACACGTTCACCGCAGAAAATCTGACAGAGAAGCAGAGTGCTGCGAGTGAACGGAACAATTCCACAATGCTGTAAAGGATGGGATTGCCGGACTACCTGGCATAAAAATGTCTACTTCTTCCGCCGGCTGCGGTACGTATCCAGCACTACCGCCACCACGATCACCGCCCCGGTGATCACCCGCTTGGTCGGCTCGCTGGCGCCAATCTGCGCCAGCCCGGCCGCCAGCACCGAAATAATCAGCGCCCCGAGGAAGGTGCAGATAACCGATCCGCGCCCGCCCATCAGGCTGGTGCCGCCGATCACCACCGCGGCGATCACCTGCAGCTCCATGCCGACGCCGCCGTTGGGATCCGCCGCCTCCAGCCGCGCCATCTGAAACAGCGACGCCAGCCCGGCCAGGGCGCCCATCAGCGCGAAGACCACCACCTTATAGGGCGCAGGATTGATCCCCGACAGCCGCACCGCCTCTTCGTTGGTGCCGATGCCGATGAGGTGACGGCCGAAAATGGTGCGGGTCAGCGCCAGCTGGCCGATGATAATCACCGCCACCGCAATCAGAAACGACGGCGAGATGCCGAACACAATCGGGTCGGCGAGGAAGTCGAAGCTGGATCCGATATAGGCGGTGCGCGAATCGGTCAGCTGGTAGGCAGTACCGCGGGCCATCTCCAGCATACCCAGCGAGACGATAAAGGTCGGAATGCGCCAGATAACCGAAATCAGTCCGGTGAGCGTGCCGACGGCGGTGGCGGCGGCGATCCCGGACAGCGCCGCCAGCCACGGCGACCAGTGCAGGTTGAGGTAGGTGACGCTGACCACCGCGGCGGACAGCGCCAGTACCGAGCCCACCGACAGGTCAATGCCGGCGATAATCAGTACGAAGGTCATGCCCACGCCCATCACCATCAGATCGGGGATCTGGTTGGCGATGGTGCTGAAGGTATTGAGGCTTAAAAAGTGGTCGCTGAGAAACGAAAAGAGGATAACCATCGCCAGCAGGGCGGCGAGCAGCCCCAGATAGCTGCTGAGGCCGCGCCAGGAGGCGGTATGTAACGCGTTACGCATGATCGGAATTCCCTGTTGCGTGCTGATAGCCGGAAAACGCCGCCGCCAGAATGGCGTCCTGCGTCCAGTTCTCCCGGGTAAAGGTCTCCACCAGCCGCCCGGCGGAGAGGACTGCGATGCGGTCGCAGATAAGCATAAGCTCGCGCAGATCGCTGGAGACGACGATAAGCCCCTTGCCGCTCTGCGTCAGTTCGTTGAGCAGCAGGTAGATATCGCGCTTGGCGCCCACGTCAATGCCGCGCGTCGGTTCGTCAAACAGGATCACGTCGCAGCTGCGCGCCAGCCAGCGGCTAATCAGCACCTTCTGCTGGTTGCCGCCGGAGAGGCTGCCGACCTCCCGCTCGCTGCCGGCGGTGCGGATGCCGAGCCGCGCGATGTACTGCTGCGCCAGCGCCCGCTCGCGCCCGGCGTTGAGCCACGCGAAGCGGCTGATCTTCTCGCCGTTGCCGAGCGAGGTATTGTTGCCCACCGAGTGGGGCAGCAGCAGCCCTTCGCCCTTGCGGTCTTCGGTGACCAGGGCGATACCGTGGGCAATGGCGTCGGCGGGGGAGCGCAGCGTCACCGGCAGCGGCGGATCGCCCACCAACAGCTGGCCGCTGTCGATGCGATCGGCACCGAAAATGGCCCGCATCAGCTCCGTGCGCCCGGCGCCCACCAGGCCGCTGATGCCCAGTACCTCGCCGCGGTGCAGGGTGAGAGAGATATCCCGCAGCACCGGGGCGCGGGTAAAGTGCTCAACCTTAAGCAGCGGGTTGCCCCGGCGGCGGGCGCTGACGTCAAAGCTGCTGTCGAGATCGCGGCCCACCATCAGGGAGACCAGCTGGTCGCTGGTGTAGCGCGCAATCGCATCCACGCAGACCAGGCTGCCGTCGCGCAGCACCGCCACGTCGTCGGCCACCCGCGCCAGCTCGTCGAGGCGGTGCGAAATGTAGATGAGCGACACGCCGCGCTGCTTAAAGCGGGCAATTTGCGTAAACAGTAGCTCGACTTCCCGGCTGGAGAGCATGGCGGTAGGCTCATCGAGGATCAGCAGCCGGCTGTCGCCGATCAGGTTGCGGGCGATCTCGATCATCTGCTGGTGGCCGATGCCTAAATCGCCGACCAGCGTATCCGGGCTAAGATTTTGCAGACCTACCATTTCCATTACGGGCTTCGCCATCTCCCGCAGGCGGCGGCGATTGATCCAGCCCGCCCGGCTGGGCAGCTGGTCGATAAACAGGTTTTCGGCGATGGTCAGGGTCGGCAGCAGATTAAGCTCCTGCATCACCATGCGGATGCCGAGCTTTTCCGCCTCTTTGCGGCTCTGAGGCGCGTAGGGCTGGCCGAGCCAGATCATGCTGCCGGTCGTCGGCGGCGTCAGGCCGCCGATTATTTTGGATAGGGTGCTTTTGCCGGCGCCGTTTTCGCCGGTCAGCGCCAGTACTTTACCGGCGTAGAGAGAGAGGCTGATGTCGCTCAGTACCGGCTCGTTGTAGGTTTTACCGATGCCGGAGAGGGACATAATCGCCTGAGGAGTGGTGGTTGCGTGCACGTTTCAGCCCCGTAAACAGATCCGGGGCAGCGCTGGCTGCCCCGGAGAGTGGCGGTGATTACTGCTTAACGATGAGCTGGACCGGCGTTTCAACGCTGCCCTTGAGTTCGCTCTGCTTCTTGCCGTCTTTCAGGGCTTCAAGCGCGGTATCAATGCCGAACACCGCCTGCTTTGAGGCGTACTGATCGGCGGTGGCCAGCACCCGGCCGTCCTGCAGCATCGGCTTGATGGCTGCGATGTTGTCATAGCCAACCACCTGCACCTGGCCGCGCTTGCCCGCCGCGCGGATGGCGGAGACGGCGCCCAGCGCCATATTGTCGTTATCCGCCAGCAGGGCCTTGATGTTCGGGTACTCGCTGAGCATCGCGGCGGCGATGGCGTTGGCGTTGTTCATCTCCCACTGCCCGGACTGGACGGAGACCACCTTCATGCCGCCTTCGGCCATCGCGTCCTGGAAGCCCTGGGTACGCTGCTGGGAGTTGGTGGAGGTGGGAATGCCCTCAATAATGCCGACCTCATCGCCTTTCTGCAGGTGCTTCGCCAGATAGTCGCCAATCGCTTTCGCGCCCTTGCGGTTGTTGGGGCCGACGAACGGCACGTTGAGGTTTTTATCCTTCAGCACCGCGTCGTCAAACTTGTTATCGATGTTGATCACCAGGATCCCGGAATCAATGGCTTTTTTTACCACTGGCACCAGCGCCCTGGAGTCGGACGGCGCGATAATGATGGCGTCCGCCTTTGAGACAATCATCTGCTCGACGATCTGGATCTGGCTGGCGGTGTCGGTTTCGTTCTTAATGCCGTTGGAGACGAGGGTGAATTTATCCGCGTTCTGCTTTTGATACTCTTTGGCGCCGTTTTCCATGGTCAGGAAAAACTCGTTGGCCAGCGACTTCATTACCAGGGCGATTTTCGGCTTATGGGCCTCGGCGGCAGAGGCGGGGGCTACGATAGCCGCCGACAGCGCCAGCGCGGCGGCACCGGCGATCGCACAGGAAAAAATATTTTTCTTCATAAGGTTATCCATTTTTTTAAGTAGGGTAAGACGCAAAGCACGATGCAGTATAATCAAGCCGCCGGAGAGCCAGAGTGAGACGCTGCACAATATTCTGAAAGCAGAAGAAAATAGCGGGGCAGGGAGGGAAATCTGGAGGGAATCGCCGGCCGCCGTCAGCGGCCAGCGCGGGCAATATCAGGTGTTCTCTTTCAGCCAGGCCAGTACCACATCGTGGTGATTGCTGGTTTTGAAGTCGTCAAACACGTGCTCAACCTTGCCGTCGGTGCCGATCAGGAAGCTGATGCGGTGGATCCCGTCATAGGTTTTGCCCATAAAGGTCTTCTCGCCCCAGACGCCAAACTGCTCGCTGACCTGATGGTCTTCGTCGGAGAGCAGGGTAAAGTTCAGCAGCTCTTTTTCAGCAAAGCGGGAGAGCTTTTCCGGCTTGTCGGTGCTGATGCCCAGCACTTCAACGCCGGCCTTTTTCAGCTCGTCCATATTATCACGCAGGCCGCAGGCCTGAACGGTACAGCCCGGGGTCATGGCTTTCGGATAGAAATAAACCAGAACACGCTGTCCCTGGAAGTCGGTCAAATTGACCTGCTCGCCGTCCTGATCCAGCAGGCTAAATTTCGGTGCGACGTCACCGGCTTTCAGTGGGGTCATCACGATACTCCATCTTGTTCATCATGCTGTGAATAATTAACGATGTTTATACTGCCTTGCGCATTCAGTTCTGTACACAGCTCTTTAAAGGCCTTCTCCATCTTTGGCGCATTTTGCGAGGCCGGGCTGTGAGCAGAAATCTGGATAAACAGCTGTGCGTTTTCACTCTTCTCACCGGGCTGCGTGCGCGACACCAGCTCGGCAATATTCATATCATGGGTATCAAACAGGCCGGTGAAACGCTCAATAATATGCGGTGAATCGGGAACTTCAACCTGTACCCAGACCGTCACCGGCAGCGGCTGACGCGGCCACGCGGAGGTGCGCTTCATCACAATCAGCAGATCGAGTTCGGCGCCTTTAAGCGGCAGCGTCGATTCGATCAGGGTGATGGCGTTCCAGCTGCCGGACAGCAGCATAATAAATGTGAACTCATCCCCGAGCATCGCCAGCCTGCTGTCTTCAATATTACAACCGCAGCTGCTGACGTGACGAGTGATGGTATTGACGATGCCAGGGCGGTCGGCCCCCAGAGCGGTAATAACGAGGTAATGGTGATGAAGGGAGGCAGTCAAACTGTTCTTCCTGTTATCAGTATGGGTTATGTACTAGGAAAGCATAAAAAAAATTTGCATACAACAACCTGAGTCGCCTCGGTCTCTTGCTTTTATCACGACACCAAACGTACCATTGAGGCTATTGTTCGCACGTCTGCACTGAGGATGGCCCATGTTCACGGGAAGTATAGTAGCGCTTGTCACGCCGATGGATGAAAAAGGTCAGGTCGATCGCGCCAGCCTGAAAAAATTGATTGATTATCACGTCGACAGCGGAACGTCGGCAATTGTGTCGGTAGGCACTACCGGCGAGTCTGCCACCCTGAGCCACGAAGAGCACGCTGACGTGGTGCTGCTGACCCTGGAACTGGCCGCTGGCCGCATTCCGGTCATCGCCGGCACCGGTGCCAATGCGACGGCAGAAGCTATCGCCCTCACCGAGCGCTTCAACAATAGCGGCATCGTTGGCTGCCTGACGGTCACGCCTTATTATAACCGCCCGACGCAGGAAGGGCTGTTCCAGCACTTCAAAACTATCGCTGAACACACCGATCTGCCGCAAATTCTGTATAATGTGCCCTCCCGTACCGGCTGCGATATGCTGCCGGAGACCGTAGGTCGCCTGGCGAAAGTCAAAAATATTATCGGGATTAAGGAAGCCACGGGGAACTTAAGCCGCGTTCACCAGATCAAAGAGCTGGTTTCAGACGACTTTATTCTGCTGAGCGGCGATGATGCCACCGCGCTGGACTTTATGCAGCTCGGCGGTCACGGCGTCATTTCCGTTACCTCTAACGTGGCGGCGCGGGATATGGCTGAGATGTGCAAGCTGGCTGCAGAGGGTGACTTTGCGAAAGCGCGCGTCATCAATCAGCGTCTGATGTCGCTGCATACAAAATTATTTGTCGAACCCAATCCGATCCCGGTCAAATGGGCATGCAAGGAGTTGGGACTTGTAGCGACCGACACGCTGCGTCTGCCGATGACCCCCATCACCGCCCACGGGCGTGACGTGGTGGCCTCGGCGCTGAAGCATGCCGGTCTGCTGTAAAGTTTAGGGAGATTTGATGGCTTACTCAGTACAGAAGTCGCAGCTGGCAAAAGTTGCGGGTGTTTCGCTGGTGCTGCTGCTTGCGGCGTGCAACTCGGACTCACGCTACAAGCGCCAGGTGAGCGGTGATGAATCCTACCTGGAGGCGACGCCGCTTTCTCAGCTGCATGCTCCGGCCGGGATGATTCTGCCGCTGGAAAACGGCGACTACAACATTCCGGTGGTCCGCGGTGACGGTGCTACGGGTAAAGCCCTGGATATTCGTCCGCCGGCGCAGCCGCTGGCGCTGGTTTCCGGCGCCCGTACCCAGTTTACCGGCGACACGGCGACGCTGCTGGTCGAAAATGGCCGCAGTAACAACCTGTGGTCGCAGGTTGTCAGCATTGTGCAGGATAAGCACTACACCATTGATAAGCGCGATGATGCTTCTCAGAGCCTGACCACCGACTGGATCCAGTGGAACCGTCTTGATGAAGATCAGCAGTATCGCGGCCGCTACCAGGTTTCCGTTCGTCAGCAGGACTATCAGCAGGCGGTTGTCGTTAAGCTGCTCAACCTTGAGCAGGGCGGTAAGCCCGTCGCCGATGCTGCGTCCATGCAGCGCTACAGCACCGAAATGCTGAACGTTATCTCTAACGGGCTGGACCAGTACGCCACGACCGCTGCCAACAGCGCGCAGAGCCGCGCTGGCGCAACCTTCGACGTGCAGAGCGGGGCGGATGATACCGGCCTGCCGATGCTGGTGGTGCGCGCGCCGTTCAACATGGTCTGGCAGCGCCTGCCGGGCGCGCTGTCGAAAGTGGGCATGAAAGCGACCGACAGCAACCGCTCGCAGGGTAGCATGTCCGTCACCTACAAGCCGCTGTCCGATAGCGACTGGGCATCGCTGGGGGCGAAAGACCCGGGCATGAGCTCAGGCGACTACAAGCTGCAGGTCGGTGATCTCGATAACCGCAGCAGCCTGCAGTTTATCGATCCGAAGGGGCATCCGCTGACCCAGTCGCAGAATGATGCGCTGGTGGCGGCCTTCCAGGCGGCATTAAGCAAGTAATCTGAAAAGGGCTGGCGCAATCCGGCCCTTTTTTCTGTATAGTGACGCAAACGTGTGCGTCGGCTGAAAAACCGATTTATCGAAGACTTTTTTCTATCTGTCTATCTGGAGTAGTAAAGATGCAAAAGCAAGCTGAGTTGTATCGTGGTAAAGCGAAAACCGTTTACAGCACGGAAAATCCTGACCTGCTGGTGCTGGAATTCCGGAACGATACGTCAGCCGGAGACGGGGCGCGCATTGAGCAGTTTGACCGCAAGGGAATGGTGAACAACAAGTTCAACCACTTCATTATGAGCAAACTCGCGGCGGCCGGCATTCCGACCCAGATGGAAGCCCTGCTCTCCGACACCGAGTGCCTGGTGAAGAAGCTGGAGATGGTGCCGGTCGAGTGCGTGGTGCGCAACCGCGCGGCCGGATCGCTGGTGAAGCGCCTCGGCATCGAAGAGGGCATTGTGCTCAACCCGCCGCTGTTCGACATGTTCCTCAAAAACGACGAAATGCATGACCCGATGGTCAACGAGTCCTACTGCGAAACCTTCGGCTGGGTCAATAAAGAGAACCTGGCCCGCATGAAGGAGCTGACCTATAAAGCCAACGACGTGCTCAAGCAGCTGTTTGACGACGCCGGGCTTATCCTCGTGGACTTCAAGCTGGAGTTCGGCCTCTACAAGGGCGAAGTGGTGCTGGGCGACGAGTTCTCTCCGGACGGCAGCCGCCTGTGGGACAAGAACACCCTGGACAAAATGGATAAAGACCGCTTCCGCCAGAGTCTCGGCGGCCTGATCGAAGCCTACGAAGAGGTGGCCCGCCGCCTGGGCGTTGAGCTGGACTAACGCCCCGCGCCTGCGCTTCAAGAGGATGCCCCGGCATCCTCTTTTGCTATCTACGTTTTGACTATGGTAATTCCCGCCGCAACCACCTACGATCTAAACACTATTATCAGAAGCAACAGGAGTAGCTATGCGCTGGCAGGGGCGTCGCGAAAGCGACAACGTCGAGGACAGACGAAATGAGTCAGGCGGGATGCCGCCGATGTCGGGCGGACGCGGTTTTCGCCTGCCCGCCGGTAAGGGCGGCATCGTACTGCTGATCGTGGTGGTGGTGGCCGGTTACTACGGCGTGGACCTGACCGGCCTGCTTACCGGCGAGCCGGTGGCGCAGCAGCAGAGCAGCCAGCGGTCGGTCAGTCCGCACGACGATGAGGCCGCCAAATTCACCTCGGTGATTTTTGCCACTACCGAAGATACCTGGGGCGAGATCTTCCAGAAGATGGGCCGCCAGTACCAGCAGCCGAAGCTGGTGATGTATCGCGGCTATATTCAGACCGGCTGCGGCGCCGGGCAGTCGGTAATGGGGCCGTTCTACTGCCCCGCGGACAGCAAGGTCTATATCGATCTCTCCTTCTACGATGACATGAAGAACAAGCTCGGCGCCGACGGCGACTTCGCCCAGGGCTACGTTATCGCCCACGAAGTCGGCCACCACGTGCAGAAGCTGCTGGGGATTGAGCAGAAGATGCGCCAGATGCAGCAGCACGCCTCGTCGCAGGCGGAAGTCAACCGCCTGTCGGTCAAGCTGGAGCTGCAGGCCGACTGCTTCGCGGGCGTCTGGGGCCACAGTATGCAGCAGCAGGGCGTGCTGGAAGCGGGCGACGTGCAGGAGGCGCTGAACGCCGCCGAGGCCATCGGCGACGACCGCCTGCAGCAGCGGAGCCAGGGCAGGGTAGTGCCGGACAGCTTTACCCACGGCACCTCCGAGCAGCGCTACAGCTGGTTTAAGCGCGGCTTTGACAGCGGCGACCCGGCCCAGTGCAACACCTTCGGCAACGCTCTCTGAGTTAAGCGATGAGTGAGACAGACGCCGCCGTCGCCCTGGCGACGGCAATGGCGGCGGCGGGCATCCGCCGGCTGCTGGTGCTGAGCGGCGACGCGCCCTGGTGCCTGCGGCAGGCCCGGCGACTTCGCGAGCAGTTGGGCGGAGACGGGCTGTGGGTCGGCCCTGACTCTGCGCCAGAACCCTCGTGCGCTCCCGGCGCGCTCGCCCGCCTGCTGGGGCGCGAATACCATCACGCTTTCTTTGACGCCCTCAGCGGCTTTGACGCCTCGGCCTTCGCGGCCCTCGCTGGCACCCTTAAGCCGGGCAGCTGGCTGGTGCTGCTGGCGCCGCCCCTGGCGCAGTGGCCCGCGCAGCCGGACGCCGATTCCCTGCGCTGGAACGACGCCGCCGAACCCATTCCGACGCCTCATTTTATCCACCACTTTTGCCGCATCGCCCTGGCGGACCCCGACGCGGTTATCTGGCAGCAGGGCGCGCCGCTGGCGCTGCCCGACTGGCCCGCGCGTCCGGCCTGGCAGCCGGCGAGCGGCGCGCCGCTGGCCGAACAGGCGGCTATTCTTGACGCCCTGGCGCAGATGCCCCCCGGCGCGGCGGTAGTGACCGCCGGGCGCGGGCGCGGCAAGTCGGCGCTGGCGGGCATGCACCTGCGCGCTCTGCGCGGCACCGCCATCGTCACCGCCCCGGCAAAGGGCGCCACCGATGTGCTGGCGGCCTTCGCCGGGGAGCGCTTTCACTTTATGGCCCCGGACGCCCTGCTGGCCGCCGACGCCCGCGCCGACTGGCTGATCGTCGACGAGGCGGCGGCCATCCCCGGCCCGCTGCTGGCGGCGCTGGTCAGCCGCTTCCCGCGCGCGCTGCTGACGACTACGGTGCAGGGCTATGAGGGTACCGGCCGCGGCTTTCTGCTCAAGGTCTGCGCCCGCTTTTCATCGCTGCGAACCTTTACCCTTGAGGCGCCGGTACGCTGGGCCAGCGGCTGTCCGCTGGAGGCGCTGGTGGCGCGGGCGCTGCTGTTTGATGACGCGGTGCCCGATGCGCCCGGCGGCGCGGCGCGGGTCGTACCGGTTGCGCAGAGCACCTGGCGCAGCGCGCCCGGCCTGCCGACGGCGATGTACCGCCTGCTGTCGGCGGCCCACTACCGCACCTCGCCGCTGGATCTGCGGCGGATGATGGACGCCGACGGCCAGCGCTTCACCTGCGCCCTGCGGGGAGAGGCGACGCTCGGCGCACTGTGGCTGGTGGATGAGGGCGGCCTCAGCCCGGCGCTGAGCCGGGCGGTGTGGGCCGGCTTTCGCCGCCCGCGCGGCAATCTGGTCGCCCAGTCGCTGGCGGCCCACGGCGGCAGTCCGCTGGCGGCGACGCTCGGCGGGCGGCGCATCAGCCGCATCGCCGTTCATCCGCAGCGCCAGGGGGAGGGCATCGGTCGGCAGATGGTGGCCGACGCGCTGAACCGGGCTGAGGGGCTGGATTATCTCTCAGTCAGCTTCGGCTATACCGATGAATTATTGCGCTTCTGGCAGCGCTGCGGCTTTACTCTGGTGCGCGTCGGCACCCACCGGGAGGCCAGCAGCGGCTGCTACAGCGCGATTGCGCTGCTGCCGCTGAGCGAAGCGGGCCGGGCGTTGGCCGTCCGGGAACGGGAGAGAATGCGCCGCGATGCGCCCTGGCTGGACGCCTGGCGCAGCCTGCAGCTGGCGGAAGATACTCCGCAGGAGGCGATGCTTACTGATGACGACTGGCCGGAACTGGCGAGCTTTGCCTGGGCCCACCGCCCGCTGCTGGCGGCGGTGGGCAGCCTCAACCGCCTGGCGC
>NZ_BCZS01000050.1 GCF_001598855.1 Pluralibacter gergoviae ATCC 33028 = NBRC 105706
ACCTAACAGGCCATTAGCTGTGCTCAACGCCGGCATAACCTGCGTTGAGATGGGAATGCTGCTGTTAACGTTGACCGTATAGGCAAATGCTGACTGTACGCTGAAGGCCAGAATTGAAACAGCCATCACTGACCGTTTTGCTTTTCCGATTTTTATCATCTGAATCCCCTTCTCACATCAGAAATGATTTCTTTAGCGAGCTTCATCGCCATAGTTTGTGATTCTTCTTCAGAATCACGCTCACCACCCTGATTGACCACCATTTCATCAATGATACTTGATGCACTTCCCATAGGGAATCTATTTGCTAATTCTTCCCTTGCTTTTTTCGTTCCGAGCTCTTCATAAAGCACATCTCTGAGCGCTCTATCTTTTGCAGATGAGTTCAAAGCCCAAAGCAGTTTTGGTCCTAATGTGTTTTTCAGAATGTGGCAAATAAGACCACGTTTTGTTTTAAAAATACCGAGGAATGCAGTACCACTTCCGTCCGGATAAACCCCTTGCGGAAGCTGTCTGAAACGACGCAGGATATCGGCCGGGATGTTGATCTCTAATTGCTTCAGATACTCTTCATCCCCTTCCGTCAGGCGCATCATAAACAGGCTGTTCATGGTTTTAAGCACACTCGAAGGCATATGGCTCAGATACTGAGACGAGAAGGCAGTACGGACGTTGAATTTACGATCTTCAAGGTCAGCGGTGTTCAGCGCATTTTGAATAAAGTCGATGCCGGCAAAGTTATGACACTCATCATAAAAGGTATGTTTAACCTCTTCTGAAAGCTCCCTGATGCGCGCCTGGTGATATGCCCTGTACTGCTCCGGTAAAGCAGGAATGAAGGTTTCTGCGGACTGAGGCAGGTAGTAGTTACGCACAGCCATCTGGCGCGCAAAAAGATACATAATGCCGGACTTGAGCTTACCTGCAGGTGTCGTTCTGTCACCGAGGACGTTTTGCATGTCCAGGATCGCAATGCGAGTCTCCGGGCTGAAATCATAAACCGTTATCCCTGAGAAAATGGCATACTCAGCTGCAGCAGCCTGGAAACAACGTGCAACGAAGCCTACTACAGGCTCACTCCCATTAACTTTTACGTCAGCGTATTGGTTTTTAAATGATTCAGTTTGTAGTTCAGCAATAAAATCGTGAATGGTTGGCACAGCATAACGCTGAGCAACCGTCGCAGCATGAAGATATTTTTTGGCAAACAGCTTATCAACGACTTCCCACCATGTAGCTCTTTCAAACCAGTCTTCACCAAGCTCTTTATCCAGACCTGATTCTTTCAGAGCTTCATTAATCACCGGGTCGTTATACTTAAACAAGTTAGCACTTGAATGCGCTTTTGCTTTGTATACGTTTGATACAACCTTACTGACGATTTGGCCAACGCTCATTGCATCTGGCGGCTGGCCAATTGCCGGATCAATACAGAATGCGTTAAGCATCTGCTTTAAGAATACTTCCTCAAACTGCGTCAGATACCTTGAACCTAACTGCGTATCGCAGATGTTAATACAGTGCGATTCGTCATTGTTCAGGGTGATACTGGCAATCTGGTGACGTTTCTCTGCCGGCAGCTCAGCGCTAATCAGATCGGCGATGCCTTTTGCACTGTAGCCCTTATCAATGATGGTCAGATAAGGCAGTTTTTTATCAGCCCGGTAAATCGAACTCAGGTTAAGGCGGTTGGCCAGCACGCTTTTACCGGAACCTGGAACACCGGTGATGACATCGGTAAATTTCTCCTGCAGGGGACTGGCGATTTGATAGGGGAACAGCTTGCCATCGAGCGTGATGAAGTTGATATTGCCTTTACCATGCCAGGGACTGGCCGGACGTTCAAAAGGTAACATCCGCAAGCCTTCACTCAACGGCGGATAATGCAATGAGCCAGGTGTGGCCGTGGTCAGCCCCGGAACGGATGCAATCAGTGCGCTACCTGGATTGCCATATGTCTTGGACACACCTGATACACCCCAGCCTTCAATCGCCTTAGTTAAAGCCGCCAGGTTGCGTTTGGCTTCATCCTTAGTGTCGCCCCAGGTGGCAAAGTTGATGGCCATGATAGCCGTTGGATCGGTTTCGCTCTGGGCCCGGACATAATCCATATCACGCGCGATATTACCGAGTGAGGGAATGAAACGAAGGAAAGATATGATTACTGATGGCCAGAACAGTGCTTTTTTGCCCCCGCCTATAAAGTCATATTTTATCCGGTACGGGATTTTCCGGTTAATCGCGTTGAATAACTGCTTAAATTTGACAGGGTGAAGTGGTGGTAACTCAAGGGCAACAGAGCCGTAATACTTACCATCACAGTAAATCAGGCCACCATCTTCTTCCAGTTCCCCTTCCATGATCTGGATATTCAGCCGCGGCGGCAGCACGGAGTCGATATTGTCTTTCCGTGGGGCGCCATAAATTCGCAGATTTTGGTCAAACGGCGTGCGAGGGTACCAGTTTTCTGATGTTGAATTCCGGAACAGCATCTGACGCATCATTGCGCCAGCGTGTTTGACATCGAGGACATCAACCAGAAGCCCCATTCCTGATTCATCATCCCCCTGAAGCATACCAATCAGGCGCCACAGCATCGCGTCATGCGTGATCTTCAAACCTTCAAGCTGAAATTCGATTGGGTTCTGACTGAAGCGCGTCTGCGGGATATCCTTCAGTACGCCGGCAGCTTTTGCCTGTTCGTTTTTAAGTTCATCCTTCGCAATCATCCCCTTCGAGGTATACAGCACGATGTAAGCGCGTTCACGGCTGTAATGAGCGGCGATTTTTTTTGCGTCATCGGCGATCAGGTCTTTAATGTCTATCTGCAGACGCTCTATTGCTGCTACCTGCGGTTTATAAACATTATTCAGCTCTTCCTGGTTCTTGGTAAAGTCGCGTTCGAACACCACAGACAACTTATGGCCGCTGTTAATAAAGGAATTCGACAAGGAGTTTGATAGGTGCATGATGAAGTCATTAAACGACTTCTCGTCAAACGATGATTTAGCGCCCTGAACCTCAATAACGGTAAGAAAATCGTTGTTCTTAGTGGTCAGAATGTACGGAGCCCTGATTTCAGGATGCTCAACGCGATCCTGCGACGTAAGCCCTACAACCGTTGTCAAATCACAGTATTTTAACGAGTCATTTGATGTCAGATTGCGTGAGATACCTTCGATCACATCCTCAAAGAAAGAAATCATTTAAAACCTCTCTTACCCTTGTAAATTTCATTCCAGTCACTTACATCCGGCAATTCGTCTGACTCTGCAACAGAAGCGACAAACTCATCGTCAAAATTCATGGGAAGTAACTGATGGTGTTTTTTTATCAGGTGCAGTAAATCGTATCCATCATCACTGCCGGTTTCGTTTAGAACTACGTCAGTTGTGCTGAGCAATATCTGTTTAAGTTTCTGCGCCTTTTCACGGTAAGAATCGTCCGTTGACTTTTCCGCCTTTGCAATTGAACGAAACAGCAGGCTGTAGAGTTTTCGGTTTGTATTTCTCTTCAGCAGAAGTCCGGTTTGAGTCTCTAGTTTCATTTTCTCCGGATGTTCGAGCGACAGGCATACAGAGCAAAGCATTCTCTCTTTCTGTCCATCTTCTGCGAGGGAGAAAACATCTTTGCTCTTTATCCCGCACACATGGCATCTGGCAGGTTGTTCATTCCTGGTGAGCTTAAAATCTTTCATGAGGGAACTCCGATATTGGCCCCGCAAGGCGGGGCCGAAGGGACATTACAGGGTTGCGTCAACGCCAACAGTTGAACCAACAGAAGAGATCCATGCGGTCAGGCCGACCAGGCAGGCACCAACAACCATTGACCAGAAGATGAAGCTGCCACTGATATCTTTCCCGCGTTTGTTTTTAAGGAAAAGAGAAACAAGCCCGACAATAAAGAACACAACACCAATGACTTTACCGCCGGTAATCAGACCAGGCTGGGTACTGGCAAGACCTTCCGTGAAGGTATTGATTTTCTCCCAGACAGTCGTTTCAGCCGCAGCCTCTTTGCTCAGTAATGCCAGCGGCAATACCACTAACGATTTTGCCACCGTTCCGCGCAGCTGATACGCTGCGATGGATGCAGATAATGCCTTGTCTTTGATAAGTTTAACAATTTTCATAAAGTATCCTTTTTGATTACCAGTGAATGTTTAATGTGCTCTGCAACGCATCGAGCGTTTGTGTATCGAACATCAGAAGTAGTCCACATACAATTTTCACAATGGATGCCCCTCTCGTACCCGAAGCTGACAGCTCCGTATGGCCCTCAAGGTAAGAGTCTTTCAACCCCTTTATACCCCTGTAAAAAAAGTATGCGCCGAGAATTCTAACAATCCCCAGCACTGCGTTGACTGCTGCGGCTCCCATGCCAAACGTAGATTCGCTCGCATAACTGACGGGTCCGAAGCTAACATCGCCAAATCCTAAAGTGGCACCGCCTGAGTTCATCTGTGCCTTCAACGTGATGAGGCATACACAGAAGATGATACCGGCAAAAATTCTGCCAACTTCCACACCTTTTGTTGAATGCCTGGCCTGCTTCCGCAGGCTCATCAGATATCCAATAACACCAATGATCCCAACGACTGCAGCGACACCTATGATTAGCCTTGTCAGCGGCTCCTGACCACCGTTAGCAACCTGAATTAATACCGATTCTAAATCCATAGTTTCGCCTTTTTAGGTCCTGTTTAGCGGATAAGGCCTTTACTTGTAGTAACGATTCTATTTTCAGTATCGATACCCGTAATGGTGACTCCGCCAAGTTGACTACCGACCTTCACAGCATACGTCTGGTTTTTGTATTTTACCCAAGCAAGATCGCCAGATAAATCATTAATTGAAAAACCTCTCAACAAAGGTAATGCCTGCGACGTTGCCCCCGAAATTGTTCCACTCTGATTACCAAATGAAGGCCCATAACCAGCGGCTTTCATTTTCAGTTCCTGAACCTGATTGTTCAGATTTTTGATTTGTTCATTAGCGCTTTGTAACTGACTGGAAAGGATCATCATTCCATTTTTAGAAGTTGATTCTATCGCGTCCAGCCGTTCCTTTTGCTGCAGCAAAATCCCGGAAATTTGCTCTCGGAAGTCACCAGAATCCTGCCCGGCAGGGGCAGCCTGTACGTTCTGACGTTGCCCTGAAGACTGGATCGTGCCATTCCCGGCCGCAGGCGCAGTGTCACTATCGGAGCCCCCAAACAACCAGACTAAAAGCAGGATAGCTATGACAGCGATACCACCAATCCATGCATAGTCACTAATCTTAAGCGGCTTTTTGTTTGCTTTTGCTGCTGGCGTCACTGTCGGTTTTGGCTTTTCAGCAGGCTTAGCAGACACCGGTTCCTGGGCAGGAGCTGCTTCGTTTTTATTGTCATCTTCAAACAGATTCATTATCAATCTCCTTAACGGTAATACGGGTTATTGGTGCCATACCCGTAGCCGGGGTAGCTTGGAAAGTTTTGCTGAGGGTAATTAGGAGCCGGAGGCTGAGGCATCTGCTGAGGCTGCACACTAGATAGTGTCGGAGTTGCTTGCTGCTGCGCCTGCTCTGCAGAAGCATTTTCCAGATTCTCGCCACAGTCGCTTTCATACACTGGCGCGACAAACTGGATGCCTATGAGTTGGTTACGGTCAACCGTAACCTGCTTAATCGGTAGGCGGGCTGCATCGTCGGCCAGGACGCGCCCTGCTTGCTCACCCATCCCGCCAATAATGGTACCGGCTACCGCTTTGCCATCAGGTGTATCAGTTGAACGATATGCGTTCCCGCCGTCAGTGATAATCATCTGCGAATTGCTGTCCGCATAGAGCTGACCAGTTCGGCCTAATCCGTTAGCGACAGCCGGCAGAATAATACGGCTGAACCAGCGGTTATTTACATTTGAGGAAACGGCCGCGCGCAACGAGTCGGAAGCCACGCCATACGCATCGACCTTACACTGCACTCCGTTCAGCTCCATGCCGGTGAAGTGAATTCGAATACCATCGCCGGCAAGACGGTTTTGGCCAGAATAGAATTTGGCGCCGGCCTGCGCTCCAGTTGGAACATGGGCAATAGCAATACTGTTCTGATCGTCACTGTCCATCGCCGTATCCATTACTGCCGGCACAAGCGTGTAAGCCGATACAAGTCGGGCTCCTTTATCTTTGGCCTTATTCTTCGCCCCCTGTTGTTTTTCAGCATCCGGCTTTTTGTTCTGCGGATAGACCGAATCGGTCCACCCTGAGAAGGTACCGCCGTTCTTGTCATTTCCTTCTGCTCCCAGAGGGGTTGCAAGAGCAACACCCGTGACAACTGGTGTTCTGGCCTGGTCTATTTTCTGCAGTAACGTAGCCACCGCTTTAGCCTGACGCTCACGCTCTTTCTGCTCAGCATCATTCGCCTTACTGTTATCGCCCGACGGTTTTGCTGACGATTCCCACGAATATTTTGGTGGCGGTGCTTTGGTGCCGTAATCAACGGCCACCGGATTACTGGCTGACAACGTGGAGATGAAGCTATCCCCTGTGAGAGCCGCTTTATCTGAATTATCAACATTCCACTCATTCAGCAGCTTGTTGTATTGGGGATCATTAGCTTTTTCCCTGCCAGTTTTCCCTTCCAGCCCCTGGGCTTTCACCTGCGACCCGCCCGTTGCCGGCTCATCTGATGAGCCAAACAACCAGTACCCTCCCAGAAGCGCCACCACTGCAGCAGCACCACCGACGTAGAGCATCATTTTTCTGGTTTCTTTACCTTTATCTGTAGCCATCGTCGTTCCCCTTAATTCAGCTCAACTTCAACGTCACGCGCCTGACCATTAACAGAAAAAGTCAGCACTGGTGTTGCCGGCAGCACGTAAACATGTGTGCCATCGATAGCGGAAAGCGTTTTTTCAAACTCATCCTGCAGCTGCATGTTACTTCTGACGTAGAGCTCATCACCGATCTGCCAGACTTTGGTACTCCCTGGCGCGTTTTTAAGTTTCAACCGCTGAGCATCTTCAGGCGGGATGCCATCGAGCACGCTCTGCAGCTGCTTGTCATACAGTGAGATTTTTTTCTCAGGCGTAGCGGTATAAACCGGTGTGTCAGGACTGCGCTTCGGGATACGGAGATCCAGACGATAATCAACATCAACGGTTTTTGATTTAACGGAGGGTTCTGCCCCCTTCACGTTAATAATGACCGGCGTGGCCAGCCCCTTCAGAAGCACTGTGATGTTCCCGCTGGCATAGGCATTGGTCGGCTGGATTGTGAATACCGCCGATCCTGGAATATAGCCAACACACAGTTCACCACCTGAAGCACAGGGACTCGAATTATATGGAGGGGCACCTAATACCCAGGGGTGTCCGGTTGCATCTGAAAACGTCACTGTCGTTGCCTGGTTTGGAAATACCCGTACCTGCGGAATGGATGCGCCAGCTGACAGTGATACCGTCTGGCTTGAAATTCGTGGGATCGGCGTTAATGGTGAGGTTTTGGCCGCCGCGCTCATATCTTCCATTGCGCTGCGGGCCGACCGCACCTGACCAGGGGTAATAGGCTGGATCTGCTGCAGAACAGGTGCAGGTAACTCTTCCAGTGTCTGCGGATTAACATGAGTAACCTGCTGCTGTGGTGGAGGAATCTGCGGCATGGGTGCAGGAGGCAGTGCAGTCGTTGGCCGCTGTTGGGCCTGTGCCTGTGGTTGTTGGCCTTGCGCCTGCTGCTGACCTTGTTCCTGTGCTGTTTGCTGTGGAGGCTGTTGCACCTGTGACTGCTGATTTACGGGCAACCCGGAACTGGCCTGCTGCCATTGAGCAATATCACCACCAGGCACAGCTGGCGCCGTTTGCTGCGGCGCTCCATTACCAGTCGGCGCATCAGCTGCAGATACAGAATTTGCCGAAAACAGTGCGGCCATAAGTACAGTTAACAGTTTAATCTTCATGATTGACCTCAGTAGTTCCGGGGTTTGAGAATGGCCTGTGCTACTTGAATACCCCGTGGATCTTCGTCTTCTTTGACGCGGCGTACCTGAACCATCAAATCGTAAGGTTGCGGTCTGTAGTCCTGAGCCTGCCCAACAAGCTGAACAGTCACCGGAATGCGGTATTGCCAGGCATAGGTTTTGGTGCCACGGATAAGACCTTCCGTGATCAGGGTTCCAGGAGTTGTGGAAAGTTTTACGTTCAGACGTTTTTCACTGATATCTTTCAGCAGCCCACTATCGGACAGCGCTTTACGGAAACTAACGTACCCTTCAGCGCTAAAATCGCCGCGGACGCTGGTTAATTGGTTTTCGTAATTCACAAAGTTCAGTGAAAGCGATTTGATCATTGTACGGTTGGCAAAGTCCATCACCTCTTCCGCCGTGTAAGCGGGTTCATCGGTTGGATGAACTTCTGTGATCATGCCCCCATTCGTTGCAATATATTTGATTTTTTTCTGGTGAAGCCAGTAACCCTGAAGACCAATGATAATGATTGCGACTAATATGATTAGCGTTTGAATCAAAATTACTTTTAAACCATGTTTCGATACGATTTCTTGTACCGTTCGGTTACTCTCTTCAGCCAGAGCTGGAGCAAGGGCGTTGCTGTCATCATCAACGACTGAGTTTTGATCCGAGTCAGTTTGATCCATAATATTTTCACCATTTTGTGTTTTCATAGAGTTTCTCTTTTCAAAAGTTTGTGTTAGAAAATCACGCAGATCGTTAATGAACAATGAGGTATACATGAGCGAACATAATGATTACGAATCCTGTGCAGTTATCATGTGCGAACGACGAAAAGCCACCGCCGTTTTGCGCAAAATCCCGCCAGAAAACCTTGAACAACTCATTAATATGTGGTCCGACATTGCACAGGGAATGATCGAGAAATTTAAGGAAGAACAGAAGGCCACTGAAGAGAAAGCCGCAGCCACAAAGCGGTTCATGGAAGAACACAATATTACGGCTGATGAAGCTCTCCAGATCTTCGAAAATCTCTTTGGTCCGTCCACGAAAAGTAAATCCACTTTTGGAAAAGTGAAGTACCGGATCGAAGTTGATGGAAAGTCCATAACCTGGACAGGAAAAGGTCGCCGACCTGCAGCGTTTGCCGAGATGAGCGACGATGAGCTCAAAAAATATGAAATCAGCTGAAGACTGGCTGCATACTGTCAGACGTTTCATGAATGAAGATTCGCTTGATACGTATGTAGACTCAAAACGTGATGTTCTACCTGCCACAGAATTTATGCGTTTACTAACCGCGGCGGAACACCGCCGCGTTGAAATACGAACCGGCAAGCTATTCGATAAAATCCCGAAAGGACTCTTCCGGTAGTTACAAATGGAACGGGAATGCATCACTGTTTGCATCCTCACCACTTCCACTCGCAGCTGCCGGATTGTTTAATTGCACATTCTTAGAAGATGCGTTGGGCAGGATACCTGACGTATCTGGCAGTCGGGATGAAATCGTTGACCACGGGTCCAGCGTTGTATTAGTCAGGCTCCCCCACTTCTCATTTATCTTCGATTTAACCGTATTGCATACCTCATCCTTCACCTTATCAATGATGTCGCTGATAGACGGAAATTGAGGGATTTTTAGTGATACCGATAGCGACCCCAGGCACTGTCCGAGAGAATCAGATGTACTGGATTCACTTTTAGCGGCGTTGTTAATCCGTTCAACCTCCTGTTTATAGGCAGCATCAGCACCAGCTTTTGCCAGTTCGTATGCTGCACAGGTCTGTGTGGCTGCAAATGAGCTCACAGAAATGCAGGAAAACCCTACTGCTACGAGTAGGGTTTTTGTTTTATGGCCGAGGCGCTGACTTTGCGACTGGTGCATGAGTCTGTTCTCTCCTTTCATCATCTTTTCTTTTTGCAGCATTAGAAGGATGAAAAAGCTGCTTCATTACTGTTTTGTTTTTTACCTCATCTGAGGCCGGTTGTAAATGCTGAGGCTGTTTTTCATTTGCAATTGTGTTTTTGTAAAGCAGGTTTTTACCTCCCTGATCAACATGGCCGTATCCGTGCAAAACAATTCCACTTTCTGCATTTTTATTGATTGCTGAAAGTGTCATATACGTTTTCCAGTTTCCATCTTTATCAATACGCTTGTTCACTTTACCAATTACGCTATGGTACTCGCCAGATTCCTTATCCTTTGCGATCCCCTGCATGAATCCTTTACGAGACTCAACAAGGTAATAATCCGGGCGTTCGCCTTTTTTATGCGGTGCGACCAGCAAAGGTGTACCCGCGGTTTTTGACTCTTGAGGGAGTTTATAGCCTGTGGGTTTTGTCATGCTTTCAGGAGCTGGCTTACCATTCGGCAGGAACCAATACAGTTCTTTTTCAGGCACGTCCTCACGGCTGAGATCAACACCGGTAATCTGCTGAATTGTTGTGCGGAGCTTCTGGAAGGTTGCAGCATCATACGGAACCAGTTCAGAAGGCTTATAGGCCTGTTCATTCCCTGCTGTTGGCTGTGGGTATACAGGTTTTACTTCCCACTCATTACGTTTGGTCTGGATAGTTTCATAACGAACGATCTTGTTGCTTTCATCACGGACAGGTGCATTCACCTCAACATCCACAAATCCCAGCTTTCTGACTGTAACAAGACGTTCGGTGTCTACACCAGCATCTTTAACCGCTCTCTCAAGGTCTTTCCCCCAGAGTGTCTTCTCTCCATGTTCATTTTTGAGGGTGACAAAGTAGTTCATGGATTCATCATCTTTCCACTCATACTTAGCACGTCCATGCGCGACGATAACGCCTTTCTCCCAGGATTCACCCGCAGCTTTATCTTCCTTTTGAGTATCAGATGCATTCTGCTTCTTCGGCTGTACAGAGGCCGATTCTTCCCAGCGCATTCCATTCTGCTGAACTGATGAATTTGCCTTTTCGTTTGCCCCTTCCTGCTTATTCGCATTTGAATCAGCAACATTTTCTTTTGCCGTTTCTTTTGCTGTTTCATTTGCTTTTTTGAGTTCGAGCAATTTAACCCTTTGTTCTGGGTTAGTCAGTTTCACCTCAATGTTGTATTCACTGATAAGGTTAAACACTCGCTCTTTAAATTCGTCACTGCCGGTGATTTCAATACCACGATGATGTTGCTTATCCGCGGTAAGAACGGCCGCCAGGATCATCTCGTCACTCTGGCTGGCTTCAGGGGTAGCCATACGCAGATGTGAACCGTAATCGTAAAACGCATCCTGCCCATCAAGCGTATACGCCGTATAGTCTTTCTCTGCTCTGTACCCAAACCGGGCAATTAACCCTTCCAGGTCTATACGTTCTTTTGGTGGCGTTTCTGCATTATCGTTGGTTGCCCAGCGTATGCCGTTTTCCAGTTCTTCGTTTGTTTTTTTCTTCTCCTCGGTTTCATTTTCAGCCGGGGCGGTATTAGCTACAGGTTCGCTGGGCGCTATCCCTTCAGGCTTTTGCTGAGCAGTGTCAGTTGTTTCACCGCCAAAGGCCATCATAGCGGCATACGCCTCAAGATCACTGGCGCTATTACTCTCTTCATCATCGCCGTCTCGATCTGTTGGTGCGGCGTATTCCGGTTCAGCAGCTGCAGGGGCGCTGGCCACCGGCGCGGTTTCCTCCGGTTCGGCAGCTGCAGGGGCGCTGGCCACCGGCGCGGCTTCCTCCGGTTCGGCAGCTGCAGGGGCGCTGGCCACCGGCGCGGCTTCCACCGGTTCAGCAGCTTCAGGGGTGCTTGCCACCGGCGCGGTTTCCACCAGTTCAGCAGCTGCAGGGGCGCTGGCCACCGGCGCGGCTTCCACCGCTTCAGCAGCTGCAGGGGCGCTGGCCACCGGCGCGGCTTCCACCGGTTCAGCAGCTGCAGGGGTGCTGGCCACCGGCGCGGCTTTTTCAGGAGCTGCAACGGCAGCGCTGTCAGTCGAGCTGTGATTAACGTCAGTAATGTTCGGGTTATCAGTCGGCATAGTGTCTACCCTGTTCATTTGATTAATGGCTCCTTCTACCTGCAATCTGACTTGCTCCAGCCCTTCAGAGACATGCAAATCGTTGTAGTCAGTAAGCCCTTCTTTCGGGTTGCTAAAGGCAGGGACCAGAACATGGCCGGCAGTCAGCTCTGCAGCTTCTGTCGCTTTTTCTAGCCCAACGTTCTCGTCTTTATAAATGTCATTGTCAGCAAGGAAGTAATGAGTGCTGTTTGGAAAGGTGTCTTTCAGGCGGCCAGCAACTTCCACCATGTTGCCGGCATTAACCGTCATGATCACAGGCTGATTGATGGCTTCGCTGATACTGGCTGCTGTCGCATATCCCTCGGCATAAAGCAGGTTGTCACCATCCTTCAGTTGGCCACCCACAACGAAAAAACTCCCCCATGCCTGGCCGTCTTTTTCAAGGTGTTTACTACCGTCGGACCAGATGCGCTCAAGGGTCCTGAACTCGCCATCAGCATTAAACAGAGGGATCACAACGTTGCCCCGCTCATCAGCTTTAAGGCCGTTAGCGGCAATGACCTGTTTGTTTTTCAGGTATGCCAGATCTCCCGTGGCATCCGGAAGCCGGTTATATTCTTCCATCAACCGGTTAGCGGTCTGATCAAACTTATCCGCTTGCGCTGCAGCTCTTTGTTCACGCCTTGCCGCAGCATCAGCACGGAGCATGGCCATTTGTTCAGGGTTAGGGGCTGCGCCGGTAGATACCCATTTCTGAATTTCACCACCGTTCTTATAGTCCCTGTACCACCCTGCAGGTCGGCCATCCAGAAAGGCGGCATACACCCCCTTTCTTGAACCAGCTTTACCGTCCACTGTATCGACATAATGCTTCTGGCCATCGAACTCTATGGGGTCTTTGATAATGGCACCGCGCTCTTCAAGCCACGCCGTAAATTCATCTTCAATGGCTTGAATATCCAGGGGCGGTTCTTCGATCACCTTATTGGGGTCAAAAATCCACTCTTTCAGCCGGCTCAGGTTGGCCCCCGGCTGTGCATACCACACCTTTTCTTCCTTCACGTAGTCCAGAGCATTACTGCCATCAGCCAGTTTGCCGGCCGCACGTATTGCACGTTGGCGATCGTCAAAGGGAATACTCAGACGGGTTCTTTCAGTTGCAATTTCAGGTTTCGCCATACTGTCTACCCCTGTAGTTATGTGTTATCGCTGAGAGCGCCGGTACCACCACGGCCGCCCGGTAAGTTTTTTCCCGCGGATAACCCGGAGAATGACCTGGTACAGCACCGGTAACGTGTAGCCCATCATGGCCAGCAGAAAGTAAAAGAGAACCACACAGGTGCAGATAACAAAGGTTTTTACTGACGGGAACGGAAACCAGATGAAGTACACAAGAAACGAGATAACAGGCACACCAAAAACCGTCAGTGGCCGGCCGGCATAACGCCATTTGTTAATGTCCATACTTGCCCTCTTTTAACGCCAGATAGTCCATATATCCTGCGACCTCGATGACTTCCGCTTCGTCGATCAAACCTTCCTGGTGCATTGCCCAGGCATTCTGAATCAGACTGCGGTTTTCAGCGATCAACAGGTCGTCGATGTAGCGGCCCCACTTGCTGTAATCAACGTCATAGAGTTTGCGGCGCAGGCTGTTATCAATGACGAGATATTCACGGACAGCCTTGCGCCGGCCGTCTTTTGTTTTAAGCAAGCGTTGCACGATGATGTAAGAAAGGATACTCAGCAGGTCAAAGGCGGCAGCTTCACGCATTTCCGGCGGATAGTTCTGCAATGATCGGGAAATGGCTTCTCCGACCGTTTTGACGTGCAGTGTGCCAAGACAAAAGTGGCCGGATTTACCTGCCAGTACAGCAGCTTCAAATGACAGGCGGTTAAGGAGCTCACCAACCCCCATAATCTTCGGAGAACGACGGAGCCCGGAGAGAGTGATAAAATTGTGGAAGGAATCAATATCGCGCCCAATCTGTGACTGTGCCGGCGCCGGCGCAATCCAGTCTCGACTTCCCAGGCGATACTCGATGGGATCTTCAACCGTGATGATTTTCCGGTCCTGGTACGTTTCACCGCAATACTGGAAGATGCTGGCCATCAAGGTTGACTTGCCCGATCCCGTCTCGCCGCATATCAGTCCGAGGCCGGCAGCCGGCAACAGAGAATTAAACAGGTCCGGCTCAATACCCATTTGTTTAAGCTGAGGAATAACCTCATTCAGAACACGGAGTGTCAGAGACATTGCCGCTTCTGTTTTATAAATATCGGCCTGAGTAAAGTTCGCGCGGAACCGGCGGGTTTCGCCGCGGCCGAGTCCAATCGTGCCCGCTTCATCACCTCTTAGCTGGATAGCGGTATTAACGACCGCAGCACTTTTCAGCGTCCCTTTGATCTCCTGACCGAACACCTTATCAACGGTACGTTCCAGCTCCAGGTTGTCGAGCGGGTAAGATGTCATGGGCAACTGGCGCCCATGACGTTCTACCCAGATTTTATCTCCGCCCTGCAACAGAATATCGGACACTTCATTGTTTGAGCAGTGTACGAGAAAACGTTCCAGCGTCTGGGGCGTCAGCGTTGGACCAAAATTGAATGCTTCCATCTACTGCCCCTTAACGTATGGTCGGTTTCCAGCTGCGTTTGTTGATGTCAAACTCAGCTTGCTGCTTCATACGTTTCGTTTTATCGCCCAGCATGAGGCGGTTTTTATCCCCTGTAACTGTTTGCTGCTGCTGTGTGATGACTGGAGCCTTAATCATGCCCTGCTGCAGTAGCGTGCTGTAGCGCAACATGCCGGTGTAATCCCGTGTGAGGCGATTGAAATTAGCAGTGAATATCTCATCAGCTTTTTGGCGACCGTCAGACCAGCCCAGCGCGACAGCTTTTTTCCAGATATCACGTTGTTTCCCGTCCTTCGGCATTGCCGCCGGTTCAGGCAATTCGATCCGCTGCGCCATCAGCCCGGTCAGAAGATAGCTTTTCCAGGTCGGTGGGTTACTGACAAAGCGCGCCGGCACCACAATGTCATAGGCACGGTTGGCCGTTCGGATTTGCTCATTGGTAATGTGTGCAACGTCTTTAGCTTCAGCAATGACTGGAGGCAGGTAGCCTTCAGAAGAGATCAGCGGCTGGAACGAATACATGTAATCAAGGTTGCTGCGCTGATTTTCCAGCGCGGCGCGAATTTCTTTAGCGCGTTCTGCCTTACCGCCGCGAAATCCAATGGTGTGCGCTGCGTCGTTTAGCATACTGCCAGTAACATCGGCCTCATCGTCACTTTGGCTTGGCGGGTCCATGTAGTAATCCAGGCCTTTAACATCGGAGTCGTCCGCGCGTGCAACGTTCGCAGCAAGCAGCGGTAACGTCAGAAGCACGATCAGTTTAAGTTTCATGGGCGGGTCCCTCTGAGGAATGAACCTTTCTTCGATGGTGTGAGGTAAAGCAGCTGCAGTTCACCGGGTTTCTGGTTGATGGTGGCACGGTACTGCGTTTGTTGTCGGATCAGGGTCAGCAACTGTTCAAACGTAACCTTCGAACCACCAACATCGATATTGAGTGGAAGCGGTAACTTAATCCCCTGACTGGTGAATTGAAGGCCACGCTGTTTAGCCAGTTGCTCCAGTAATTCGTAAGCATCACCCTGCCAGCTCACACGAACATACTGACTGTTTGCATTGATAATGGTAGGGAATTTGTAACGGGTCCTGTTAATGGCTCCAGCCTGGTAAAGCTCATCCTGTGCGAGTTTTATCTTAATGGCTTGCTCACGCAATTCCTGATCTACCAGCTGCTGTGCAGAGATTTGTTTTTCCTTTTCGCTTTGAGAGGCACACCCGGCAAGAGCTAACACAGAAACGGCCGCGAGGACCGTTTGCATTTTGATTTTCATTTCTTACTCCATTTTACTTCGGATTGAATTTGTCGTCGCTTTCACTTCTGAATTGCATTTCATTTTTACTATTATTTTGCTCACGAATCAAACGATGTTTCTCGTTTTGAGCATACGCCTGCTGAGCGGCATCTGTGAAGGTAATGCCCTGCGCGACAGGGTGATTGTGGTTCACAGCTGCATCGACGATACGATTACAGCACAGTTCCTTAAACTCGCCGTCACCATCAACACGTACAGATTTGGCTTTACCAGCAATCGTTAATGCAATTGCAAGATCAGCCGTTTTCTCTTTGTCGATTCCATTACTTTCTGTCAGCACAATATGACCACGATCAGCCGCTACCGGTTTACCGTCGCGCTCAAAGATAACAGTACCGTCTTTCAAAAGCCGTGGCTTGACACCATGACGTGCTGAGGCCATTACGGCCACATCATCACGATCATGACTGGTGATGGCGTTAAAGGTACGGTTGAACCCGATCTGCTCAACCAGCTGCTGTTTATACTTCTCCTTCTTCCTGGAGGAATAGGCAAAGCCCCTCATTTGGCTGAGCGCTGCCTTATCACCCTTCAGTGCTTCCTGTTCGACCCACTCCCGGTAAGAAAGCCGTGGGTTAGCCGCTCTGAAACCGTTGCGTTCTTCACGCAAGCTAAGCCGCAGATTGGCAACCGCCTGCAGGCGTTTGAACTCAGCCAGGTTGTACATCAGCTTTCTGGTATGAGGATCTGAAACAGAATGCCGGACGTTATTTTTCACCAACCGGGTATGTTGGGCAATTTTCCGGTATTCATCGGCGATGCGATCCTTATCCGGAGAATATATCGGTAAATTGTTCCGGTAGGCGCGATAGCGACCCTTGAGCAGCATTCTTTCTTCTGCGCGCTCAATTTTACGCTGCAGACGTTTATTGGCATCTCGACGATAAGCACCAGGGGTATATGCGGTTTTAAATACCGATACTTTGGCCGGTTCAATATGTGAAGGCTGGTATTCACCAAAGCGCTCTTCCATCGACTTCAGGGTATATTGCGCCTTGTTAAATACCAGACTCGCCTTAACAGCCGTCTTCTGGTTTTGATGTTCGTGGGTAATGACGTAGCCCTTTTTCCCCTGTGCTTTTTCGACACGAAGACCGATGTCTGCAAATGTCTTATGCACATCATCCCAGCTTTTGGCTTCACGAAGCCCAGCTGAAACATGGATCAAGTTTTGACGACTACCGCCTACCTGTTCATCACCAACGATATAGCGATAGAGCGTTTCAACCCCCTCTTTATTCTCCATCTTGTTGATGCGATCGAGTGAGCGCCAGTTGCCCCGCTCTTTCTTGCTGTGAGGGTTCCGGACAATCTGTTGACGGTCATTAACCACATATGCACCGTTTGAATGGGACCAACCATTCTTCAATTCCAGTAAGCGGCACGCCTGATGAAGAGTGTCTTTGGTAAAGCTCGATGAGGCTGCTTTATATGTCTGGGGATTGATGCGGTTAACAGCAACATGCACATGCAGGTTATCTGTATCCCGGTGGATGGCAGCAACATACTGGTGATCGGACATGCCCATCGATGCCAGTGTAAACTTCACCGAATCGAAAATCTGATCATCATTCGGCTTTTCATAGTCAGGCCATGAGAGAACATAGTGCATAACAGGATCTTTACAGCGTGTGCTTTGCTGAGAAACTGAATTCATTTCCTGTGCTGCACCATCGAGCGAGAAGGTATTGTACTGGCAGGTGACATCACCAACCACAACACGCTGTACACCTGGCTCAACATCCACCGGTGTGCTGATCACTTTCTGCTTACGGGTCAGGTAATTGTTTAACCCTTCGAACATATCCGATTTAACAGCTAAAGCCGTCTCAGGAGTAGGCTGAACTGTATCAGTCAACTCCTGAGACGGCTTGTCTGCCATGTACTTAATCAGCTGACCAAAGCTGGACTTTTTGTCCCTTCGGCCCTCAATGATTTTAGGTATCACCATCCATCTCCTGTTGCAGTTTCTGTGCGGCCTTTTTGACCTCGATCAGAATCTCTGAATACTCCTTGCTATGAACTCCGGCACCTTCGTTAAACAGATGTTTTTGAAGGGCTGTTATCTTTACAAGAGCGGCAAGTGCATTGTAATTACCTTTCGATTGAATGCGCTTTCCAAGCCCAGATTTGATAAGATATTGACTAAGACTAAGCCCTGCTTCATGGGCCTTTTCGGTGAGTTTAGCTTTCACTTCTGTGGAACATCTCACCTGGATTCGATCGTCTGTTTTTCTGCTCTCGCTACGGCTCATCAGATAGCTAACCTCGTTAGGGGGTGTCGGGGCTTGCCCTGACCAAGACGTTTTTGGACGGCCGCCGCGTGTCGGCGGTACTCCAAAAACACATCTTGTCCCGTACTTAAATACCTCTTTGAATTCTACCATCGGCGAGGTTTGAAAGCCAGCAGCGAAGGGCCTGGCAGGCAGAGCAATTGAATCGTGCCGGGCATCATGTAAAATCACCCGAATAGCCTGGGTCGATTTTCTCCGGTTCGGCATGGCGATTTTGACATTATTGGGAGGGCATATGCCTGCAAAAAAGAAAGCATTTTATAGCAGTGAGGACATCGGAAAATTCAAAAGCATTCTCGACGACTTGCCTGATGTGACGTCAGAAAGGCTTGAGAAAAAGCACGTACTCGACGAGCTTAAGTCTGACATTAAGAAGCTGAAAGATTCGAAAGGATATGAAGATAAAGAGATACTGAAATTCCTCAACGATGCGGGTTTTTCAGACGTTACATTACGTGATATCAAGGACATTACTGCCGGACGAGTTGGAAAAAAAAGAACCAGCAACAGCCGAAAAAAAATCACTGGAGTTGACGAAGAGCTGCGCACACAAAATGGCTCTACTGGTCAGAATTCTGACGCTTCAGGTCCGCAACATTAACCTTCACCTTTCGCATATAGCATCCCACATTATGATATAGCTCCCGGCCTGTCAGGCCGGGCGTGGGTGCTGCCTTCTCGTGTAATTGTGCGTGCATACTTGTCACCGTTCCGGTGACAAGGGCACTCATTGGCCGGAAAAAATTTTCCGGTTCCGCTGCGATGCAGCGCTCAATGGTGCGCACGTTCAGGGCCACGATCCGCCCTTGATCCCGATAAATTTACAGGGAAAGGAGTCCGGGCTCGGATATTAAAAAGGGGCGCATACAGCGCCCCTGAGACAGTTACAGATTACATCGCGGTTTCTTTAATCCGCCGGAACACTGCCAACCAGAAACGGAAGTGATCCCATTGCGCTGCGTTCATCGGATGCGACTTTGTTTGCACTCCGTTTGCGACATCTTCAGCATAGTGTATAATCCACAACGGCATTTTGAACCTCACAATTTAAATTGCCTACCCAGCCGGATTGTTGGCGCAATCCGGCACCTTTTCTGGATTTCAATGATTCATCACCTCCTTCACATCCAGAACCAAAAAGTTATCGTTAGCGTGACGCTGCCCTACGATGAAAACAGCATCAAAGCGACTTACTGCAACTACGTTTAGTTTGCCTGTAACCTCCTTTCCGTTGATGTTGATGGTTTCATAGAGCACCTCGTATTCCTTCGCAGAATCGGAATACTTCTGCTCTTTCCAGTTTTCTATCTGTGCGATCAGCTCCGGGGCCAGCTGCTGACGAACACGGTTTAGTTCATAGTCACGATTGAGAATCAGGCGGTAATCTTTAATTAGCTGGTTGATAACCTTGTTCTCATCCCACTCGGATAGCAGTGGGCACTGTTCGCACTGTATAACACCATCTTCAATCAGTTTTTCTCTGATGCCATTAACTACCTGTACAGCACTTAATTCACTGTCATAGTTCTTTTTAATTTCTTCGCTTCCCGGATATACCATAGCGACATCATTAAAATGGCTTACGATTAATTCTGACACAATAAGGGTATAAACCTCATAAGGGTATAAGGTCGCCATAATATTCTCTCCACGTTATTTACAGAGCGTTTTAATCAATATCCACTTTTAAACTTCACGATTATTATACGTCTAATGAGCCATTACAGGCAAGAAAAAAATGCCCCTTTTCGAGGCATATTTTTAACCGGTTTACCACTCCCAAACGGTCAGTTCTGGCACCTGTTCTGCATCCCGGTCAAACCAAATCCAGTCGAACCCAGCACCATTTAACGCGGCTATATTATCCAAAGCACTTGCACTGATCCCCGCCCTGGTTAATTCCACTCGCCATTGTTCAGTAGCAGAAATACGCAATATCCACCCATAGCGATTTTTCTCGATCCAGAACAAACCTTGACCGGACAAGTCATCGTTACAGACCTTGTCCAGTAGTTCCGCATCTTCTTTTTTTACATGGCCGGTACTGACGACCGCCACCCGATATTGTTCACTGATATTCATACTCCCCCCTCTGGATTGGCGGCCCGCGTCCTGCGGGCCGTTCTAACTCAAATACTCACTGCGGGTAATCATTCATATCCGGGAACGGCGGTTCATCATGATTTTCAATGCCTCCCTGGCCTTCTGCACTGGTGTTACGTGGCCCAGCTCCCGGCAGCATCTGCATTTCGCCGTTATTATCGATCACAATTTCCTTATTGCTGCGCATTTTGCCGTCTGTCCCTTGCCATTTGTTATTACGAATGCGCCCGACAAAATACAGCATCATACCCTTTTTGAAGTACTTCCCAGCTGCTTCGGCTTTCTTTCCAAAAATGACAATATCATGCCATTCCGTTTCTTTTTGCTCCTTCCCTTCGTTGTCGCTATAGCTGATTTCTGTAGCCAGCGTCAGGCTCGCAATGGCCGTTCCGTTTGGGGTGTAACGCACTTCTGCATCTTTGCCAGCACGCCCCATCAGAATCACTTTGTTTTCGCCACGTTTCCACATAATACACCTCATACATTTGATGTTTATCAGTAAAAAATGGGAGGATTAAGGGGGATTTTTCCCCCTCTTTATCAGTAAAACTTCACGTTCGATTTCAGGGCTTTTTCAAAGTCTTTTACAAAGGAATTTGCAAAAGTGTAATCACGATGAATAAGCTGTTTTGTTTTAGGATTTCGCCACTCAACCTGCACTGATTCGGCTGAGTATTCGATCACCTCGATTTGATTTTTTACACCGAGATAATCAGCAATTGCCATTACGGCATTCACTTTTTTTTGGTCTGCTTCTTTCATTTCAACTCCTTCGCCAGTCGGGGCGCTACCGCGAAAGACTCAACTGCCTTTCGATGTAATAATTATACGTCTAATGAGCCATTTTATCAACTCATCAGACGTATTTTTTTAATTTAATTTTGTTCAAATATGAACATTTAATGATGTAAGATATCTAACATAATGGCTTGAATTTGGCCTTGTTGTAGGTGATCCGGTAGTCTTTGCACTTCCCGTTCTGCCGCAGGAACTCCAGCGAGACAACGTTAGCAGCGGCAAAATTGATGCACATAATGCTTTCCAGCGCCTCGAACAGGTCGGCCCCATTGGCAAGCGGAAACCACAGATCGTTGTCGTTACCGCTTAATTTTTCATGAAGACAGAAATGCACAGCACGCACGCCGCCAAATTCCGAAACCAGCACCGTATTGCTGGCGCGAATATCAGTTAGTGTTAACATTTTTCCCCCTGTCAGTATTGGCCCCCTCGCGGGGGCCGCCGTTTCAGTCAATCGCGCGGTAAATCAAACCGGCTTCGGCGTGCTGGTCGGCATATAATTTGAGCTTTTCCTGCTGGGTGATCAGCATGTCGCAGATGTGCTCATAGCCGGCATCATGTGCGTGCCAGATCATGTGGTTCAGGGTGAACAGGGTCAGCACGATACCGGTAGCTTCTGCGGACAGTTCCCCTTCGAACCAGTTACCGCTAACCGATACCGTGAAGCGCTCTGCGCTCAGTGGGTACATGAAGCCGCTACCGCAAGACAGTTCGACGAACTCCCAGGAACCGCCTTGATAATCGGCGCAGAGAGAACGTGCGTGGTTGTAGACACCGGCCTCACCTGTGAGATACCAGGCGCCGAACAGGCGTGGCAGAAAGGCCATGCGGCGGTTATTGGGGATAATGCGTGCAGTGATGGCGGGTTGATTCAGTTCAGTAGACATTTTCTGTACTCCTGCGCCAGTCGGGGCGCTAC
>NZ_BCZS01000051.1 GCF_001598855.1 Pluralibacter gergoviae ATCC 33028 = NBRC 105706
TTATCACCTCCCGGTCGGGGTAGGTGCGCTCAAGGCGAAACTCAAAGTCCGGCCCCTCAAAGCCGTGGTCGCGCAGCACCTGCTCCACCACCTCCGGGACCGACAGGTGCTGGAAGATGCGGCACCGTCGGGTGTGCGCCAGCAGGGCGAGGCGCGAGCTGAGCACGGTGCGCCAGCGGGTCTGGTCGGGAGAGGTGGCGAGGCGCTCCAGTCCGGTGAGGATGCCGTGCACCGCCCGGCCGTCGCGCATCTGCAGGGTGGCGTACTTCATCAGCACCTGCTCAGGCGGGATGCTGTCCTGCGCGGTGGTGAACTCAATCTCCCAGCGGAAGGGCTCGCTCAGGGCGTCGCGGCCGCGAAAGCGCAGGACGTCGGGGACCACGGAAGAGTTGTTGATGTCGAGCCGGTAGCGGCTCTGTCCACCGGGCGCCGCAAATCCATTATCCATACCTGTTTACTCCTTTACCGGGACCAGGCTGAGCCAGCCGTCGTTCAGTTCGATGACGCGGGGCTTATCCGGGTCAAGCTCCTCCCGCCCCAGCACCAGCCGCCAGCGGTTGTCCTTCATGTCCGGACGGTTAAACAGGCCGACGATGGCCACAAACTGCGCGCTCTCATCCATCGGCATATTGAGCGACACGCTGCCGCCGGGCATCACCAGCAGCTCTTTTGAGGCCAGCAGGTCCTCTTTAAGGACGTCATCAGACTTGCGCAGCAGGGACTGATAGTCCGCCGCCTCAACGCTTTTGCTGTCCTTCAGCTGCCAGACGCGCACCATGGTGGCCAGCGGCGTCTGGTCGCCGTCGGCGTTCACCGCCGCCCGGGGCGTAAAGTCCAGATGCAGCGTTTTAATTTTTTTATAAAAAATTGATTTCGTCAGGCTGACCGCGCCGTCAGAGACCGTCTGCGACAGGCCGCAGCCTGCCAGCAGACAGCAGACGGCCAGCGTCAGCGCCCGCCATCGGGAAAGTATTGCCATTCAGAAGTTCCTTTTTTGAAAAGAGAGAGACGCGTTATTCAAACCGGTAGTGGCCATCCTGCGCGGCCGGGCGGGACCGCTCCTCCAGCCCGGCGTAATAGCCCAGGCTGACCGTCAGGCTCTGGCGGTTGTTGCGCAGTTTGCCGTTCTTCAGCCCCAGCAGGCCGGTGCGCCCCAGCTGTACGCGGCGGGCGCTACCCAGCCGGGGTTCTGGCAGCAGGCTGACCGGCACGGTCAACTTCAGCCGGGCATCGCTGCGATACCCCATATAGACCCGCATCAGCACCAGAAAGTCCGTATGCAGGGCACCGCCGGGTAGCCAGCCTTCCGCCTCGACCCGATCGGTGGTGTAGAGGTCAATCCTGACCCGGCTGCAGGCTTCTCTGGCGCTTTTACCCAGCACCGGACGCTGAGAGAGCCGGACCCGATTCTCTGCGCCTAATCCGCTGCGGTTATTTACGGGGATCCGGACGGGATCCGGCTCCGTCACCGTCGTCCGGGTGTCCGGTGCCAGCAGGCTGACCAGCGCCCGGATCCCCTCAGCGTTGCGGGTGGGCAGCCGCATGGTGCCAAGGAGGGCAAGAAAACGCGACACGGGGGTGGCAACGTGCTCTGCGGTGCCGGGGATCCCCAGCCCCACCAGCCCCAGCAGACACTGCGAGGTGGCGTCCGACCCGCCCGGCTCAAAGGTAGCCGGATAGGCATATTTGCGCCAGATGCGGTAATACTGGGTGGTGATACGGTGGCTGAAGATATCGAGAAACGACGTAACGGCTTCATACCCCTCGCGACGCTGCGCAATGTCATCCAGGTAGCTGCCCGGCAGCGGCGAGTCAACGCCGTACATGCCGAGAAAGGTCGTGCGCACGGTCGGCGGACGTTCAGGATGCTCCTCATCCGTTTCAACGGCGCGTAGTTCACTGGCCGGAAACCCCATTCCCAGCCAGGGACGGAAGCGGACGGGGTCTTCTCCCGGCCGGTCGGCAGTGCCCAGCTTCGGCGCACCGGCGTTTTCCAGCTCCAGCAGTTGACAGAAGCGATAGAAGTTTGCCCGCCAGATGTCGCGGTTCAGGCGCAGCGTCAGCCCGGTACGCGCTGGCTGTGAGTCTCTTTCCATCTCAGGCGTTTCCCCGTCGGTTGCAGAACCAGCGTGAGCCGGTTGAAGAGGTGAATGTCGGCATACAGCCCGAAGAAGCGGTGCAGCATTTCGCCGAAGAGGTTGACGTCCCCCTCCCCGGCGAAGTTATCCATGTTTAGCGTGACCTCAATGTCCACGCCGCGCAGCATAAAACCCTGCTCAAAGCGGCGGATAAGGGTGTGCTTAACGGCCACAATCGCCTCCAGACGGCGGCGATTCATCTCATCGTCCGTCCAGTCATACAGCGCCAGCGTACCCCGCAGCACCTCCGGATTGTCCATCATGCTGAGGAAGTTTGAACCCAGATGGCTCATCACCCGCCAGTGAAAGCGGTCGCTGGCCGGGGGATACAGGGGCATTGTCGGCGCAGAGAGATTCAGCACCCTGACCGGTACCTTGCCTGCCTTGACCACCCGGTCAATCAGGGTGCTTTCAAGCGCCTTGCGGGGCAGCTGGCCGTTGGTGCCGGTAATGCGCATGGAGAGCGACTCCGGCTTCTCCGCCAGCTGGTCCAGTTCAAAGGCAGCCCCACCCAGAATCAGCCAGGTGTCATATAGCCCGGAGGCGCCGCGCTTCACGCGGGTGTGGTAATAGCGCTCCGGCGCGTCCTGGCGCATCATGCCGCCCCGATGGCGAAAGCTGGTAAAGGGCACATAGGGATGTTTGCCATTTTTCACCGCGCCGTGCAGATTATCCACGCTGTAGATTTCCGTATGCCCGTCCTGCAGACGCAGCGGGCGCAGCAGATACTCATTTTCCAGCGGCCTGATGGTCAGCGGATCGGCCTCAAGGGTGAAAAGGTTAATCACCGGCGCACAGTGAAGCCGGAAGTTATCGGTTTCAAAGGGCAGGTCCGGTGACCAGGCTTCAGACAGCACGATGTCCACTTCAAACCAGGTACTCGATGGCGTCAGACCAATGTTCTCCAGTCCTCTTAGCTCGACGAACATGAACTTTGGCCGGAAGCTGAAATACTCCAGCAGCAGCTGATAGCCGCTGAAGGCCGTATCCGCCCGCTTCCAGAGCCCGTCGTTATCATCAAATCCCAGCGGTTTACACCATCCGTCAAACTTCAGCCGCTCGCCGCGGGTTTGCGCATGTCGGGCATACGTGGCGTGCACGCGACGAGTCAGCGCCAGATGCAGGGCTGAGGCCACAGGGCTTTCTGCGTTGAGATAAATGGCGACCCTCTCCAGCCCGGCCTTACTCCAGTCAACCTTATCGGGGCACTCAAAGCGCAGGCGAATGGCGGAGCGGCCGTCGGTCTCCGTATGCAGGTGCGCCTGCGCCAGGCGGAGCGGCTGCAGGTTGATGTCCCGCGTGGTGCGGTACTGACAGGCCGTTTTATCCGGTCCGACCGGTCGGGAGAGCACGGAGAAGCCTTCCGCCAGCAGTTCGGCCTGACGCAGCCCGCGCCAGTCGGGCGCAAATTCCACGATGGCCAGGGAGGGAATGGTACGCATATAGTGCGGCCAGAGCAGGCTGACCAGCCCCTCCGTCAGCTCCGGCAGGTCGTCATCCAGCTTTTCGCGCAGACGCCCCATCAGAAAAGCAAACCCTTCAAACAGTCGCTCCACGTAGGGGTCACGGGCGCCGGGTTTGTCGAGGTTGAGCATTGCCGCCCTGTCCGGGTGGGCGCGGGAAAACTCTTTCCCGGCCTCGCGCAGGTAGCGCATTTCGGCTTCGTAATAGCGAAGTGTTAAATCATCCATGCAGGTAAACCCTGGTATTATCAGATAAAAATGTCAGCTACACAGCACCATCGCCCGGGATGGGTCGATGGCAATCAATCCTGCAAGCAGCGCGTCCATTTCGGGAGCGAGCCGGACTCTGTCCGTTTCGCTGCGGCTCGCCTTCATCCGCAGCAGCCTGAGACGCCGGGCCTGCACTTCGAACAGCAGTCCGGGCTCCCAGTCGCCGAGCGTTATCTGCTGTGCCTGCTGCGTCAGTTCCCCCAGCAGGTGCAGGGCCATCTCATTGCGCCCGTACTGCTCCGCCACCCGGGCCATCAGCAGGCGCAGCAGCCACCGGCTGCGCGGCGAGTCGCTGCCCGGCCGGGTCTGGAGCCAGCCCAGCGCCGCTTCCGGCCCTTCGCTGTCCCCCTTTGCCATCGCCTCTGCCTCGAGCTGGAGTACATCATCACTCTGTACATCGGTTCTCTCCGCCACCTCATCCGGAAACAGCGGCACCTCCCCGGTGATTTTTTCGGCGATCCAGCTCCTGGTGACTTCATCCGCAAAGGGCGTGCCGTCGTTCCACGACAGCTGATCCAGCCCCGGCAGGCGCATTAACAGAAAGCGTAAGTCGAGGATCACCGAATCGGACCAGCTCTCCCGGGGCTGTCCGGCACGGGAGAGCCCCTGCCAGAGATACCACTGCAAATCGAGCCAGAAATGGTTCACGCCCTCGCAGTACATCTGGCTGGCCTGTTCAGCCAGCTCAGCCCAGCTTTTCTGAATATAGAGGCGCCGGAGCTGGGCACGATACTCCGGTTTAGGAGGCGTCAGGCGGGTGCGTCCGCTGCTGTCCAGGGGAGGTATCTGATCCACCGTATCCCAGCGCACGGTTTTTATCAGCCGGTGCGAGGCCAGCCAGCCCTGCGGCTGCTCGCCCAGCCAGCGGGAGAGCAGCCGGACCTGATCGAGCAGGTCGCGTCCTGACTTAACGGCAGAGAGCTGCGGAGAGGCGCCGGACGCAGGGTTTGTTCCCGCCTCCGGCGCAGTGCTGTTCTGCGGCACCAGCGCGTCCGGCCCGCCGGAGCGGGCCAGACGCATCTCCAGAGCCGAACAGAGTCCGTCCAGGGCGGGACGCTCATCGTCAGGCCAGTCGGTCGTCATTTCACTAAGTAGGCAAAGCGCACCGGCGGTCAGCAGGGCGTCATTCCTGTCCACCTCCGGCCAGCGTGAGAGCGAGTCCAGCATCCGGGTGCTGTTCAGCCACTCAACCGCAGCCCGGCGCGCATTGGCCCGTCGCGGATGGCACGCCGGGCCGAAACGTCTGAGCATGGCAATCAGCAGCAGTAGCCCTTCCGCCAGCCCCTTCTCGCCATCCTGACCCAGACGCGCCAGGGTATACCAGGTGACCACCCGGATATCTTTGGCCGTGGTGCACAGCAGCGCCTCCGCCAGGCGGCAAAGCAGCGCCGTATCCGTGCCGGAGAGCTTGTTAATCTCCTCACGCATCAGCTGAAAGTTATCGTCATAGGCAGGATCGCCTCCCGCCTCTTCCCCGCCATCTACGGGCCGTAGCCAGTTATTCCACAGCGACAGCGCGTCCTCCGCGCGCGAGCGCGCGAGCGCGCGCGCTGCTGCTCTTCACTGCTTCGGGCACTTGCCGCCAGCAGGCTTTCCGGTGAGCTCATTGTTATTTCCGTTTATGTATAATGGGAATGCAGGAGTATCGGGTTTAACGTAAAGCGGCGCTATTTATCCCTCCGGGCATTCAGCCCCATAATCCGTCACCATGGCGTCATCTCCCACTGTGACCACATTTAGCGTCGCGCCACCGTCACGGACGTAATTGAAACTACAAAATCCCGGGAGAAATTCACGCAGCCGGAACGTATTTTTCAGATTTGTTTTTGAAACAGCTCCCGTCATTGAATAACCGTCATCTTTAATTTCATCGCCATAAATCAGCGCGCTTAACTTTCCTTTATCAAAGATCGCAACGTTGCCATTTTTTATAAAGCAGGAGCCGCTGGTTCCATCCACCCCCTGGCTAAAGAATCCGACGATAATAACGTCCCCCTGCTGAATTTCATTGATAACCCGCCATCCTTTTCCGGCCACGTATTCTCCGGCAACGGTTTGCGGTGGCTCCCCCTCGCAAAATGAAGAATCATTATCGGCTGAGATATGTTCAGGCGCAGAGGGTTATTTATCGAGTACGGCGATATGTAACCCGGGTACCGACGATGACACCTGAAGGCTGCCTGCCAGGGTGAATAATGGAAACGCGGGCATTAAAAAACCGGCAACCAGCCATTTCATTATCCGGAGAACGTACCCCCGCATTACATAACTTTTACGTTCGATGTTATCCGTCATCATCCGCTCCCCCATTACTCAATATCCTCTGCCACAGTACCCGCCGCAAAAATCCGCTCCGGCAGGCGGAATCCTTTGAGCTTCAGCAGCGCCAGCGGCCCCTCGCCCAGCTCGCTGCGCAGAATAAACTTCAGCGGGTCTCCTTCCGGCGTAGTCCACACCAGCTGGGCGCGGCTGGCATCCAGCCAGGTCACCTGCGCCTTATCCAGAAGACGAATAAAGCCCCAGTTGCCCTGATTATTTGCATACAGCTGCATACCGGTCTTCACATTGCGCCAGCTGAGCGTGACGCCCGGATAGTAAGTGTTGCCCGGCCAGACAAAACTCTGCCAGCTCTCTACCTGATTAAAATAATCCAGCTTCTGTTCGTCGAGCGTCAGCTGCACGCGCGCCACGTCCCCGGAGGGGCGCGCCATCAGTTCGAAGTGCACGCCGGCGTCCCCCTGCGAAAAAACGATATCGGCGATGTCGGCAAGCCGATTGATGGCGCGGAGAAAATCAGGATCCACCGTCATCCCCTGACTGGCGGCCGGATCCACAACCCAGTGATTACCGTCCTGATGCAGTATTCCCCCCAGATTCGTTTTCAGAAATGCCGAAATGCGGCCGGAGTCGCCGCGCAGGAACTGCGCCAGCAGCGCGAGTGAGGCATCGCCGCCCGCGGTTTTAAACGGATAGCGTCCGGCAAACGCCCTGTTCCACGGTTCGACTATCGCCGACTGCCAGCGGGCATTGAGGCTTCCGGACGCCGGGCTAAGCACCTGTCTCCAGGCCAGATCCAGCGGCTGAACAAACAGCGCCTGTCCGAAACCGTTCCACTCCTGCCCCAGGCTGGCGGCAACCAGGCTGCCGTAATCGCGGGTATCAGTCAGATCGATAGCTTTCCCCTGAAAGACGGTCTGCGCCAGCATCTGCGACATCGCCTGCGGATCGGGCGCGCTGGTCACCTGCTGAAGCTTGAGGCGGACCTGGGTGACGCGGGCAAGCCAGGACTGAAAGCTGAGGTTGCCGTTCTGTCCCGTCCCGTCCTTGCCCGCCATCAGCCCCATCAGCGGACCAAAGACGCTTTCCAGCGGCCCGCGCGGCCCCTGAGCCTGTTCGACGAACGGACGATTTTTGGGCCTTTTATTGCCAATAAGCTGCTTTGCGGAGTCCACTATCGAATCGGCCAGCGCCTCTTTTTTTTCACCGGTTTTTCCCTGCCAGGCCAGGGTGTTCATCAGCGCCACCAGCGGCGACTGCCGCACATCGGCAATCAGATTAAGCTGCGCAATCGCCTCAGAAAGCGACGATGCCTCACGCCACTGAATACTGTTCATCATCCCCAGCCAGGCATTACCAAAATCGGTGAAGTAGCGCGCTGTCAGCCTTGCTTTTAACGCTTCCGGGGAGATATCGCTGTCCGCCTGATGCGTTTTATCCGTCAGCACCCAGTCAATCTCATCCCGGCGGGTGTTAACCACTTCGTCAATTTCCTCCTGAACCTGCTCCTCCCAGGCCTGACGGGTAAACATTCCCGGCACTACCTCTTCAGAACTGAAGACTTCGGAAGCGTCCGTATCACCGATCATGTCTGACAGGGTCAGGTCCGGCCAGTTGCTGGCGATACGCCTGAGCATCTCCTGATAAAGCCCGGCTTCGGCATTACGCTGGCCAATCTGTTTGAGCAGGATCTGACGTACCGTGCTGATTAATTCGGCATCCGGATTAATTTTCCATTCCGGGTGTGCAGGGAGGTTTTGTGCATAAAAGCCCAGCAGCTTCGGCGCCATGTCCTGCCATATGCCATCGGGCACATCCTGGCGTTTCGGCCAGGCCGCCGGAACGTTTTTGGCCAGCCAGCCCGCATCCGCCTTGTCCGGACGGGCCAGCATCAGATAACTTTTAAGCGCACCGTAGGTATGCTGTGTACCCCGGGTGCGGGCATCACTGGCAGGAGGAAGCTGCACAAAAGCATTCAGCTGCTGTCGGAGATGGTCTGCGGTGGCGTCCCTCATCAGCTGTGCGTTGTTTCTCGCATACAGCGGCCAGAGTGCGGCCAGCGTATCGCTGTCCTGATTAAGACCAAAACGGGTGTACCACGGCGCGCCGGTCGCCTCACGATGCTGCAAACGGGCAATGGATTGCTGGAGTATGAGCTGGTTATGCAGGCGTTCGGCCAGTGGTTTCGCCGTATCCGCTGCCTGCCTGGCCGTCTCCTGCGCCTGATAAATCTGTCCACGATTAACGATGAGGGACAGCAGGGTACCTGCCCCCCATAAGATAATCAGGGAAAGCAGGATTAGCCTCAGCACCTTCAGCCAGTTGAAGCCCAGCACCCTGCCTCTGACGACATTACAGTCATCAATGACAGCTTTCCACGTCGGTGCGTCGGGACGCGCGTTCGGTACCGAACCGGCAACGGCCAGTTCCGGACTGAACATGACGCCACGTAAACGCAAGGCCGCAGATCCCTGCATCAGTCCGCTAAGCAACACGGTCAGACTGGCCTTCAGTTCGTGGCGCAGACGCCATGACAGCTGGAGCAGACCGTCATATGCAGTATTATTCAGTATCTGTGCCATACCGGCTTTTTGCAGGCGTTGCGCCAGTGCAGAAAACGCTTCACCCGCCTCTTTTACAGTGCCTTCCGACCCGAAAGTAATACCTGCCGGAGCCATTTCCGCATCCGGGTGAGCCCCCGTTGCTTTATCAGTCAGCCACAGCCAGACGGGAGCCTGCCAGCCAAGCAGGTGGTCTGCTTTCTGACGACAGCGTAAAAAGGCATCCCGTTCGCTATCCGTCGGGAAGGTTGAAGTATTCATCACCTGGACGATGGCATCAGCCGGGCGCCAGGAACGCAGGCGTTTCAGCTTTGAAAGGAAGATCTCATCCGGGAGTGACTGTGCGTCACCGCCATAAATCAGCACGTTGCCGTCACCTTCCTGCCAGAGGTCGTGACACAGGCCCGGGGCCGCTTTGTGAACGTCATCCTGACTGCCCATAACCAGAAGGAGTCGCACTTTATGCCTCCAGCGACGTCCATAGCGAAAGCGCAGATGTTCGGACACGGCGTCTTCGTTGAAGTCAGGATTATCGGCATCTTCTTCACTGGAAATGGCGTTCATCGCCGGAGCGACACTTTCAGCCTTTTTCTGCCCCCAGTGGAAATACAGCCCGGATTTACCGGCAAAGTCGAAAAACTTCTCTATCAGCCAGCCGAGTAAAAACATCACGGCAACCAGTATGGCGCAGAACGCAAGTATGCGTTGGCCGCCATAGGGCCCGATGCCGGTGGCCGAGGCCACCTTTTCCGGAAAGGCATAAAGAAGAAATACCACGATGACCGTCAGAAAAAAAGCGACCATCACAACAGAGCCGATGAGTGTTTTAACTTTTACCTTAGACATTCTTAGGCGATTCCTTGCGTACTTCTTCTTTGGTGATGATGGCGACCCATATGTCGTCTTTGTCAGCGGCGGGCTGCGCGGCAATAACCTGCGGCCCGCGTTGTTTCACTTCAGCATTGGCAAGCGTAATAGCCAGCCATGGAGCCGCATGGCCCGTATATCCCAGTACCGGGTCAATACTGAAATTATCCTCAGAAAGGCTAAATTCCACCCCGCTCTCCTCGCAGGCATTATTCCAGCCACCGCCCGACATCAATGCAGGGCCGGAGATCCAGCTTCCTCTGAGTTCATCAGGCCCGGTCTTTGCCCAGAGCAGCGCCCGATTGAGTGTCTTCGTGAGCGTTGTTTCTGTTCCTCTTTCCGGGCGATGGAGGAGGAGCGCATCCGGCCAGGCGAGAGCTTTGCGGTTGCTCAATACCACCATCGAGACGGTATCAGCATCTTCTTCCCGGGGAGACGCCGGTAGCGACAGCGTGATGGCAACCAGAATGCCCGGCTGCTCCCATCGCTTGTCCAGCCAGGTATCAAACGCGCCCAGCCCTTTTCCGGCCATCAGGCGAAATATTCTGCCCGTCTTCTGCGAGAGGGCGGTCTTAAGCTGCTCGTCAATCAGGGGATACAGGTCGTTATCACAGTCCAGCACCAGCCAGCACGGCAGCGCTGGCGGCAGCGGCTGAAGTATCCCCTCTACACGCGTGGTCAGCTTAGTCACAGCCGCGTTTAGAGCATTCGTTAAATCTGTCTGATATTCAGGTAATGCCGCGTATCTGACCGGTTTGTCACATCCTCTTGGGCAGGAAAAGTCGATTGCAGGGGCAGAGAATTTCATTGCCTCCAGCAGGTCATCAGGTTTATTTCCGGCCGGAGCCTGGATGTGCGTACCGAGGATCCAGGCGCAGCGCTGACCGCGCAGAATTTCACTGTTTATGAGAGCTTCCCGTTCGACATTACGCGACTCAGCGCCGACCTGTTCAGCTTTATAGGCAATCCGACGTAAACTAAAAAGAAGGCCCCAGGTGCAAAATGGAAGACCCAGAGCGGTGAACCAGAAGATAAATCCTGTACGTTCTGACGCCCAGCATCCTATCGTGAGTGCAGTGCCCCCCAGCATGACAAATGCCAGGAAAAGCAACCAGCGACGGGTGCCGGGACGCGCTGTCTTAGGCGCCTTTTCCGGAATGGCATCCAGCCAGACAGGCATAATCAGGCAACCTTTGCTGCGGCAAATGAACTGATCAACGTGCAGCCACAGGCGCATTTATGGCCGTGAAATGCAACCGGAATACCATGATCGAGGTAATCAGGATTACCTTCTACGATGGTTGTCGGGCCATGCCCCGAAACCGGACAGGACACTTTGTCGCCTTTGCGGGCAACGCCGATACCGCCGAACTTCATCGTTTCAGAAGCGGTCAGTACTGAACCACCGTGGGTGGTTCTATCGCCTTTGCGGATAATTTGAAACATTAATAAATACCTCTATCATTTAATAATTATCATTAGATTAAAGTAACCATCCACCTGATTTATTATTCCTGAATCTGTTCAAGAAAATCATTTAGCTCATTCACTCTTGAAATATTCATATCCATTCGGCATACGCTGTACATGGGCGTGCCGATTATAAACCCCTGAACATCACACCAGTTCTCACGTAATGCAAGCCAGCTTTTTTGCGCTAATTCAAAACTCTTAGCTACCTCAGGAAGGTCTCGTGATTCTATGATTTTAAATATTTTCTGATAAGTTATATTCATATCCTTTTTGGCAGCTGAGGATGCCAGTTCGGCGCACCCCATAACGACAGAGTTGTTTATTTCGTCATTTTCCTTTCTACATTCAGATTCGATTGTGGAATAGTTCTGTAATGCAGCATAAGAAGAAAGAGGAGATACTATCAGAAACAGTATTAATTTTTTTATCAAGTTCATACTTAAAACCACTCCAGATGAGTCTATAAAATGGATCACAAAACAGTTTTATAATTTCATTAATAATAGTTTTCAATCGGCAGCTATAACCATTGAGGTTATTTCTGCTTCGTTAATTTGTTGCCTTTAAATATCCATACCTCAATTTTTTTGGGGTCATTGATATCTCGAATATCAATTTTAACTTTATCTCTATCGTTGTTAACCACTACTTCTCCCATACAATAGTCTATCGGATTGTGTGCTTGTATTTTATTTTCTAAATCCATAGAGATAACTCTGATTGCACCGGCCTCGCAAGCATTCCCCATAACAGAATCCTGAAAAATCCAGACTCCCGTCCAGGTGTCAGTCAGAAGAGAGTAAGATGTCAAATAGGAAGAGGTTTCATACTTACAACCATGCTTTGAAATAACTTTACCATTAAAAGATATTTCACATTGATCACCATTCTTTGTTGAATTTACCACGGGAAAATCGGGACTATTTGCCATACTATACATAGGTAAAAAAGCAATTATTAATGACACATATTTTCGCATATTAACCTCAATATTGAGCACAGTTGGCAGGCTCGTGGTTTCAGCCTTGAGCCCAAACCCGACAAAATCATACTGTGTCAAAAAATTCGACTCACGCTGTCCTTATATCAAATGACATTCTAAAAACACTTTAACTTTATTGAAGCCCGCACTTAATAATCTCAACGTTAAATTGACATCCAAAGATAAGAATATTATATTTTAGATCCAGTGTATTATAAAGATCATGCTCTGAATTGATTATTCGGCCTCATATTCCTCACCATTCCATCGTAAAATGTATTCAGGACCACAGGTCAATCACCACGGTAAGATACAGACAGTCCTTGTCGGTGCGAATATAGGTGATGTCCTGCCCCCACTTCTGATTTGGTGCGCTGGCGGTGAAATCCTGCTTCAGCAGATTATCGAATACCGGCAGATTATGAGGCTTATAGCTCACCGGACTGAACTTCCGTTCGGCTCAGGCCCTCAGTCCCTGTCGTTTCAAGCTGGCTGCCACCGTTTTGATGTTGTACGCCAGCCCCTTTTCGCGCAGCTCATCAGTAATGCGTGGCTGTTTTGCCTGATGAAAGGCCTGACTGACTGCCACATCGCACTGCTGGCGAAATTGCTGACGCGGGCTCAACTTCGCGCGACGGTTACGCCAGGCATACCAGCCGCTGCGGGACACGCACAGTAACCGGCACATGGCTTTGATGCTGAACTCAGCCTGATGTTTTTCGATGAAGACATACTTCATTTCAGGCGCTTCGCGAAGTATGTCGCGGCCTTTTGGAGAATAGCCAGCTCCTCAGCCTGCTGCGCCAGGCATAAAGTTGAGACTCATAAATGCTGAGTTCGCGGGCAGCAGCAACGCCGATTCGCTCAGTAAGCTTCAGGGCTTCGCTGCGGTATTCAGGTGAATACTGTTTTCGTGGCTTCTTACTTACGGTTGCTGATTGAGTCATGTGAGTCACCTCTGTCTGAGAGTTTACTCACTTAGTCACGTGTCCACTATTAGTGGGTAAGATCAGGTGTACAGGTATTTGATCGAATGAATTACCTACAAATAGCAACAATGATAAGCACAGGATGAAATTGAGATGCTTCATTAATAGGTACAGGTATGTATCGATTGACATAAACAATTAGTTGCCTACCCTATTATTCTGGGATTGATGATATTTCAATGGATGTTATTACATCATTCTCTAAGTTAAAGGTTAAAGACATTTTTCCAAGGTTATATATGATTTTTGAATTTGATTCAAAACCTTTGATATTGATATATTTATTTATAATATCGTCTTTTCTGTCACCTACCTTGATGTTGCGAATGGTATGGTATTTTGGGGTAGTTAAAGTTATATCGGAGATTATATAGGCATCATCAATGGACCATAGCCTTTCATTGTAATTTACGTTTGATGAGATTACGTTAAAATCCTTGTAGGTATGTGAGTAAAATTTATCTAATCCCCCAAAGTCATTTGGAAAGTCACCAATATATGCTGAAGACAGTTCATGATTCTTTGATAATGATAAAGTATTTGAGAATGAATTACCTAAACCAAACCAGTCTTCATTGCTTACAACTATGAAATCAGAAATGTTAATATTATTTTTTTTCGGCGATGCTATTATTGGGTTTAATTCTTCTAATTCGGAACTATTTACCCATCCCTTTACTTCATTACCTTTTACCGTGAAGTAATTCACATAGGTAAAACCTTCATGAATTTTATATGCATATAGATAATCTCCAGCAATTACAAATTTATCATGCTGTATGCACGATGAATCAGGAGCAGTATGGAAATATACTTTGTTATTAACTGCGACTACAAATGGGTGAGCGGGTATGTTGCTCTGTCCATTCAAGGTCTCATTTGTAACAACCTCTTGAAGTTGTTCACAAGTGGGAACACTACCTGTCACGATGAGTGGGGTAAATAAAATTATGAATAAAATTGATTTTAATGATGTGAATTTCATCCGTCCCTCACTTTTTATAAACTGGAATATCTAGTGGTAGTGTCACATCAGGAAATAAATCACATTCCCGTTTCAATGATTTTGATTGTGCAAGTGCCCAATTTGCTGCTGTTGCATATTGGTGTGTACCTGGTTTTTCAGGGTTCCACCTCATTTTATAAAGAGTGTTTTGCCTAGCCTTAATGTAATGGTTTGCAATCCATGCAGCCCCCCCATCAATCGCTTTTTCTGGAGTCGTCCAACCCATTTTTTTTGCCATCTTAGAGCCTGTTACCACAGCATTACCATCTAAGGCACCGATTCCGTACATATTATAAACTTTCACACCATCAACCATAATTCCGGTTCCAAGGGGGCTTGTCCCATTGCCAGTCTCCAGTGAAGCATGTACAGCAAGATATATTGCATTAACACCATAGGACTCGGCTGCATTGAGAAATGTTTTCTCATGCCCTTTTAAAATCCCTTTTGTTTTTAGATAGTTACTCATTTGAATGTCTGAGACATTGACTTGCATAGATATGTCTAAATACTGGAAGATATCTGGTTCAGACATATGTTTTACTGGGTCAAAATAAGGGCGGGTTTCTTCTTTTGTGATCCTTGGGAATCCTCGTCCCTTTTGCATAGTTGGACCACCATTATTGCCAAGCTTAATTTGTATATCTAAGGCATCTTCTGTAGTGATGTTATAGTTTGAGTATTTGTACGAAAAACGACCACTACGCTTCATCATTCCAAGAAACATTATTGGATGCATATGCCACAATGAAGGCCCTAGCTTCTCGGTTGTTACATCCCGCATCCATACCATCTTATCAAGAAAATCTTCGCTGTATTTCTTCCATTCCGGAGCATCTCTCTTAAGCGCATTCAGGAACGGTTGCCATATAGCATCGTCTTTTTTGAAGTACCAGTCACTGGGATGCTTTACGATTGTTTTCTGGATGACGTCACGATAGTCAGGATTATGAAGCGCTCTCCAGTATTCCATTGGAGAGTAACGATCGCTTCCACTGTCAATTTTATCCAGCAGTCGCTGATAATTATACTTCACCAGGGCATGACTGGTTCGCGTATCACCCGTCGCAGCCTCGTAGAGGGAGTTGATAAGGCTTCGGAAGAATCCAACAGGCTGGTTTTTTCCATCCAGGTAATCAAAGCTGACAGGCTCTGCGGTTTCTGTCCTGAAACCCAGCTTTGCCAGATCATATTGTGACAAGAGCTGAGGCTCCGCCTGACCTTTGGGCACGTAGGCATTTTCTGGCCGCAGTTGCCAGTATTCCTGTTTTGTTGCTTTATCAGTTTCAGTAGTGACCTTAATCAGCGGTAAAATGCCTGTCCGCGCGGTCGACGTCCCACCCTTTGAGAAGGTGCCTTTCGCGACATCTTTTGTGTACAGAGCAAGGCCAGGATAATACTTCAGCCAGATTGGATTTTTCTCCCCCACTTTTTCCGGGTTGGTCAGAAATTTTTCCAGATTCTCATCCATGCTGGTACATTCAATATGCACCTGATATCTCGCCTCATATCCCCCATCCTTCGGTGCCTGATAGTAGCCCATGTGTCCAACAGCATCACCGGCCTTAATAGCAAACGGTGAACTGAGGCTTACCGTTTTATCAAATACTATGACTTCCTTTGCGGGAGGAAGCAAATGTCGCCACCAGCCTGGACCGGCCCCCGGTGCTGACTTAATATTGTTGTTATCCACAACAACCCAATAGCGCTGCCCTAATGTGAGAGTACTGCTGGTATCTTCTGGTAAACCTTTAAGCGTTACAAGACCATATTTTCGCTTGTTATTTCCTGTTGAATTAAGATTGCTGTCTGCCTGGTTCCACTCCACTCTTGCCCCTTTAGGCATGTGCCCGGCAATTTGTGGAGAAGTTTTTTCTGAAGTAAGTTTTGCCGTCAGCCAGTCCATTTCAGAATATGCTCTTAGTGTATCCTGAATGACCCACTGATTTTCTGCATCGGCCTCATAAGCTAAATATGGTGCAAGATGCATATACAGGGTATAAAAATGCAGTCCGCTGGACGCTTTCTCACCGGGTTGAATATAGTGTTTTATCAGGACAAATGACCCCGAAAAACTCAGTGGACCGGATTCCCATGCAAGCGTCAAATAATCCTTACAGACACGATAAGCAACGACCTCCCCATCTGCCATGCAACGTATAGCCTGCTCGCCTTTAAAAGCAACCGGGAAATCGAATGCCTCCAGAGGCGCTTTGCCACTGAGAGCACACCAAGGGGTCGTTGCATGTGTGATATGTATCCCGCCATGCCACATTCCGCTACGGCCAATCGCGTACTGTCCAGTTGACTCCCCCGCCAAATGGGCGAGGATATCTTCCAGGTTACTAAATTCCGTTCCACGGTTATTAGAGGGTATCGGCCAGACAATGTTGATCTTCCCTTTTGAGGTTTCAGGAGAGCTTTTGGTTGCACTATTGTTGTCTGAATAACGGTACAGTTTGTAGGCTATATTATTGTCACGATACACCTGAGCAGGATAGAATCCCCTTTCCTGGACAAAATCAGACACCCAGTGCATACCATTAAACATTGCCATATGACCATGCACATGATGTGGTGCTGCCTGGATTACAACAACATCCCCCCCTTGCTGACCCGAAATTGTGAATACACCTCCACTACGTATTATTGTGGCGTTATCCACTACTTTAAAGTTATTTTCAAGCAGCCATGGACCATAATTTTTTGCTGATTCAATTCCTGAGTTTTTTACCGATGCCCCGCCAGCAATCAATGATTTTTTAACATAACGGGCACATTTTGACTCTCCATATTTAAGTTTTTTATCTATACCATTTTTGAAATTTTCAGCATTAACTCTTGCCCTGGCCAGAGCCTGATCGTTCAAAACACTAATTGCAGATTTTATGTCCAGCATTTATTCTTCCCCCTCTGCTTGTCGAGGGCAATAAATACTGCTTTTAGATATTGGCTTAACAGAATCCATTAACCACTCACCTTTTTCTTTAGCCAGGTTAATGGCATATAAGGACACACCCTTACCATATCCTAACCTTAGATTCACCTGCGCGATATAATCATTCTCTGAAACGGTTTCCACATTAATGCTGTCTTTCCATTCTTCACATATATCCTGGGCATCTACAAAATAATCCGCACCCGATTCATCATTATCCCGCAACGTTCTCAGATTTTCTGTTGTATATTCAAAAATGGCTTTTTGGGTTTGTTCATCAGCTAATTTCACATCAGGCAACTCAGAGGCAACCAGGTAATCATGATAAAATGCCGCGACAACTTGCGTAGGTGTTAAACTGTTATTCGCTGAAGCTAATGCCATATCAGACATGCAGAAAACGCAGCAAGCAAAAATGATTCTTTTCAACATAAAAACCTCTTCATAAACACATTGGTGTTTTATGGGTAATCGGCATAAGAACTTTACAAAGAAACCACGTTTTCATTGCTCCATTACGTTAGTTAGCTTCCAATTGCTATCAATCATTTTCAGCAAAACGCTAAGTTCAACTTTAGCTTCTGAATCATCACAAAAAAACTTTAACTGATGAATCCCCGCTCAAATATGACTTATAAAAATCGCACACGATGCTTTCTGAACTTGTTTGCCCGGACGCCAGTGTGAAATTCGATAAACAAAGCAAAAATGAAAACAAAAATACATTACGCACATGAGTAATTAATGGCTTCATCATCAACCCTTAGTCATTAAAAGACTTACTGCTGATTTTATTTTCCTGCGTGATATCCGTCATGCTGAAATTTGGCGCTTCGTTGGGGAGATTTGCACCCGAACCAGGTACCAGATAGTCAGACGCCTTCACAATGAACTCACCTGATGAACCATGCTCAATACCGTTCTTATTCAGCCTCAAGTAAGACCCGCCACCATTCAGCGTCAGAGTTTCCGGCGTACTGATGATGATTTCATCCTCGCTGCTGGTCACCGTAATCTGCTGCTTCGCAAACAGGGCCATCGTGTTGTGCTGAGCCTGGATTTCAATGTCCCCCTGGTTGGCGACCAGTTTAGCCCCTTCTTTATGCACAAACAGCCCCATCGCCTTCTCCACCGCCACCGACAGATTCTTCATCGCCCCCACGTCAAGATGCTGCCCGGCGTTAATCATCGTGTTTTCGGTACTGCTGAGCTGGAGATGCTCTCCGGAGGTGAAGGCCACACCCTGCGGGGCACTGCCCAGTATCACCGCCGACTGCAGATTTTTCAGCCGGTCACTGATGAGGTTGAGCTGAGTGCCAATATCCGACACCAGCGCCCCGGCAGCCTCCGCCGCTCCGTCCAAGGCCTGCATCTGGCTGTTAGCCTGATTAATCAGACCCACCGCCGGGTCCATCTCCAGCACCAGACCCTGCGCCTTCGGCTGCTGGTCGGCGGTCAGGAAAATTCCCTTCGCCGCCCGTACGGCGCCCCACTCGTCGGTACGCAGCTCAAAGCCGGCGCCGCGCTGCTCCCGCTGCGCATTAACCAGGTGCCCCATATTGAGCTGGCTTTTACCGTACTCTGTAGCGAGCTTGATATGCTCCTCCTGGCGCTTATCCTCCAGCCTGAGCTTGTTATTGGCGGGCGTGCGCAGCACGTTGCGGGTGTGGTTATCACGGGTAACGTGGTCGGGATGTTCAGAGTCGTGCTGCGCATGAGCGATATAGGGCCGGTCCGGGTCGCCAGCGTCAAAGGCCACCGACACCTCCGTGCCGTCAAGCAGCGGGGCGTGCCAGCCGTAGGTATCTCCGGCGTAGGGCTTCGCCAGCCGCAGCCACAGGTAGCCGTAGCCCTGCTCCGTACCGGTACGGTCAAAGTCCAGCCGCACCCGGTAGCGGCCGTGTTCGTCCAGCCAGGCGTAGGTGTCGCCTTTCTGCGTACTCTCAACCCGGGCGGGCAGGGTGCCGCTGATGACCGGGCGGTTCAGCAGGGCCGGACGGTAACAGAGGGTTTCGCTGTAGGGAATGCCCTCCAGAGCAAGATGAAAGCCGCTTTTGCGCGAGCCGCCGCTGCGAATGCCTGTGATGACGATACCGTCCCGTATGCCGTCCGGCAGGGCAGTGTCCGTCTCCAGCACCTGTCCAGGCACCAGCGTAGGCAGGGAGGACCGGCCGCGTACCGTCAACTGGCCGTTCAGCAGCCGCTCGTGGCGCAGGCGGGCAAAGAAGGCCCCGGACTCCGTATCGTCAGCGGCACCGGCGGTGAGGAATGGCTCACCGTAGTGGTAAACCTCGCCGATGGTAATCCCTTCCGGGCCCGGAAGGCTCTCCGTGCTGTCCTGAGGCATCAGGGCCTGGCGGTAGTTGTAGTCGCGGGTGGCGACGCTCTGTGTCACTACCCGGTAATCTGTCCGTATTCCCCAGAGGCTTTCCTGGCCGCTGTCGCTGGTTCCGGAGGGATTGCGCAGCGGCAGCGTCGTCCCGAACTGATACTGCGCCTGCGAATCCTGGAAAATAATCACGTCGTGCTCAAGACGGTTGTCCATCTCAAAGCGCCAGAAAATGCCCACCTCCGCCAGCAGGCGCTGAATGAACTGCAAATCCGTCTCCCGCCACTGGGTGATCAGCTCCCGGTCCGGGTACTCGCGGGAGAGACGAAATTCGAAGTCCGGCCCCTCGAGGCCATGCCTGCGCAATACCTTCTCCACCACCTCGGTGACCGACTGGTTCAGGTAAATTTCGCTGCTGCGGGTGTGGGCCAACAGCGCAATGCGCGGTACCAGGCGCAGGGCGTAGCGGGTCTCATCCCGCGAGGTAGAGAGGCGGCGAAAAGACGCCACCATGCCGTACACCGTACGCAGCGGTACGGCGGGCACCCCGGTGAACAGCGGCGTCTGAAAGGTGAAAGACCCAGGTTTATTGAGCAGGGCCCGGCAGTCGATATCCGCCGCCGGGCAGGTTACCTCAACGTCATACTGCCAGGGCTGGCTGAGGGACTCGCGAGCGTCAAAGCGCAGCACGTCCAGGTAGTGTGGGCAGTCGTGGACCTCCATACGGTAGCGGGACTGACCGGATAATTGTATGCCTATACTTTGTGCCTGATTATAAATCGAATCACCCATTTCAATGGTCCTTCCAGACAAAATTAAATCTTATTGATTATCGCCACCAAGAAATGAAATTCTCTCACGTGTCATTTGAGTCTGACATTTTAGAGTTTCAACTCTTTGCTTAACCGGTATTATTTCCGACGTAGCATCACTAATTTTCCCACATTTTATCGCTTTCTCTTTTATCCATGCATTCTGAGATGCCTTCATGGACGCTCTTACAGAATCTGGCATTGACTTCCATAAATTATTTAACACAGCATTCTCCTCTCTGTATTCAGAAAGAGCCATTTCCACCTTCTTGGTGCTATTTTCCATGATTATTTCAGACTTATTCACCGACATCACCACGATCTTATAGAGATAATTAGATGCCTGATCTCTCATGGCATCAGACACAGATATATCTTTTTTATTATCAGCCAGCTTAATATTATAAGTATAATCTTTCCATACAATAGCGTTATTATGAAGAGTTGCTGCGTCAGACGTAATTGAATAGATTTCGTTTGGAACCTCCCTGACAACATCAAGAGTTTCTGTCGGCAGTTGAATCGATAACTTTGCTTTACATTGCATTTGTGTCGCAGATGTATTTTCGACAGTTGAAACCTCAGCCAGTGAAATTTCAATAGAATTTTCTTTATCCAGATAAGTTTTCAATGGCTTGTTATACAAAAAGTCAGCCCCTGTAAGTGATGCACTTTGCAAACGCCCGCCAGTGGCATCCTTGATATATTGACGTACAGCACTGATAGCATCGTCCCTGCCACATTTAAAGTCATCTGCAGAGCTAAACAACCCGGCCTGCGCGTTCAATGAACATACTGAAAGAAAAGCAATTGAAGAGAGTTTTAAAATACGCATATAATTCCTTAGTTAATTTATATAAGTGGTAATAAAAAATACATTTCATAGACATTAATTATTCAGCTCAATAATAATTCCCTCTTCCTCGCTCCAGCCCAGGGTCAGCGCCTTCGGCTTCTGCCCCGCCGCCATGTGCGCCAGCAGCTGCCGGCTCAGCGCCGGCAGTATCTGCTGACTGAGCAGGCTGTCGATGTTGCGCGCTCCGGTGTCCGGCAGCAGGCAGGCCGCCGTCAGGGTGTCGTACAGCCCCGCGTCGATATCCGTCGTCAGCCCGTAGTGGCGGCGCAGCCGCTGGCTGACCTGCGCAAGCTTCATCTCCACGATGGCGCGCATCGCCGCCTCATTCAGCGGCCGGTAGATTACGGTCTGGAACCGCGCCAGCAGCGCCGGCTGGAAGTGGTGGCGCAGGACGGGCCTCAGCAGCGCCTGCAGCTCGCCGTCCGCGGCGTCGGGCCGTTCGCTGAGCAGGTCCATTATCGCGTCGCTGCCGAGGTTGGCGGTCATCAGGATGACCGTGTTCCTGAAGTCAATCTCCCGCCCCTCGCCGTCGCGCATGAAGCCCCGGTCAAACACCTGGTAGAACAGGTTCATCACGTCCCGGTGCGCCTTCTCCACCTCGTCCAGCAGCACGATGCTGTACGGACGCTTGCGCACCGCCTCGGTGAGCACCCCGCCCTGGCCGTAGCCCACGTACCCCGGCGGGGAGCCCTTCAGCTGGCTCACCGTGTGCGGCTCCTGGTACTCCGACAGGTTGATGGTGATGAGCGACCTCTCCCCGCCGTACAGCGCGTCCGCCAGCGCCAGCGCCGTTTCGGTCTTGCCGGTCCC
>NZ_BCZS01000052.1 GCF_001598855.1 Pluralibacter gergoviae ATCC 33028 = NBRC 105706
CCTGCTACCGTTCGACTTGCATGTGTTAGGCCTGCCGCCAGCGTTCAATCTGAGCCATGATCAAACTCTTCAATTTAAGTTTGATGCTCTTAGAATTAAACTTTCGTAATGAATTACGTGTTCACTCTTTGAGACTTGGTATTCATTTTTCGTCTTGCGACGTTAAGAATCCATGTCACTTTGAGTGCCCACACAGATTGTCTGATAAATTGTTAAAGAGCAGTTGCGACGCGCTTTAGCGCTCTGTCGCGAGGTGGCGTATATTACGCTTTCCTCTTTCAGAGTCAACCCTTTTTTCAGGGCTTTCTCTTTCAACCCGGCGGCTTGTTTGCCGTTGTTCCGTGTCAGTGGTGGCGCATTATAGGGAGTAATTCTGAACTGGCAAGGATAAATTTCAAAAAAAATGCCAAGCGTTCAGTTTTGCAGCAAAGCAGCGTCAGAACATCAAATTTAGCCTGGTTTTTATACAAAAACGGGCCTTTCGGCCCGTTTCTACACTGATTACGTATTACTGCGTGGCAACGATACGATCGTCTTTAACCGTCAGATGAATCGTTCTTCCCGGTACCAGTTCACCGGAAAGGATCTGCTGCGCCAGCGGGTTTTCAATCTGCTGCTGGATAGCACGCTTCAGCGGACGAGCACCGTAAACCGGATCGTAGCCGTTCTTGCTCAGCATCTTCAGCGCGTCGTCGTCAATCTGAACCGCGTAGCCGCGCTCTTCCAGACGCTTGTACAGACGCTGCAGCTGAATGCCGGCAATCGAGGCAATGTGTTTTTCACCCAGCGGATGGAACACCACCACTTCATCAATACGGTTAATGAACTCGGGCCGGAAGCTCTGGCTGACGACGCCGAGCACCAGATCTTTCATATGACCGTAGTCCAGTTCGCCAAAGCGCTCCTGAATCAGGTCGGAACCGAGGTTCGAGGTCATGATCACTACCGTATTACGGAAATCGACCGTTCTCCCCTGTCCGTCCGTCAGGCGGCCATCGTCGAGCACCTGCAGCAGAATGTTAAACACGTCCGGATGCGCCTTTTCAACTTCATCCAGCAGGATGACCGAATAAGGACGACGACGCACGGCTTCCGTCAGATAGCCGCCCTCTTCATAGCCGACGTATCCCGGAGGCGCGCCCACCAGCCTGGAGACAGAGTGTTTCTCCATGAACTCAGACATGTCGATACGCACCATCGCATCATCGCTGTCGAACATAAAGTCGGCCAGCGCTTTGCACAGTTCGGTTTTACCTACCCCGGTCGGACCGAGGAACAGGAACGAACCGATAGGCCGGTTCGGATCGGCCAGGCCCGCGCGGCTGCGGCGGATAGCGTTGGACACGGCCTCGACGGCCTCATCCTGACCAATCACCCGCTGATGCAGCTGCTGTTCCATGCGCAGCAGCTTATCGCGCTCGCCCTCCATCATCCGGGCGACCGGGATCCCGGTCCAGCGCGCCAGCACCTCGGCGATCTCGACATCGGTTACGCGGTTGCGCAGCAGGCGCATGGTTTTACCTTCTGACTGCGTCGCGGACTCCAGCTGTCTCTCCAGCTCGGGAATTTTGCCGTACTGCAGCTCGGACATCCGCGCCAGGTCGCCGACGCGACGCGCCTGTTCGATGGCGATTTTCGCCTGCTCCAGTTCAGCCTTGATGGTCTGCGTTCCGGACAGCGAGGCTTTCTCCGCCTTCCACTCCTCTTCTAATTCAGAGTACTGGCGCTCTTTGTCCTCAAGCTCTTCGTTAAGCATCTCCAGACGCTTAATGCTCGCCTCATCGGACTCTTTCATCAGCGCCTGCTGCTCCAGCTTGAGCTGGATAATGCGGCGGTCGAGGCGATCGAGCTCTTCCGGCTTGGAGTCAATCTGCATGCGGATGCTGGACGCCGCTTCGTCGATGAGGTCGATGGCTTTGTCCGGCAGTTGCCTGTCGGCGATATAGCGATGGGACAGGGTTGCCGCCGCCACGATAGCCGGGTCGGTGATCTGCACGTGGTGATGCAGCTCATAGCGCTCTTTCAGCCCGCGCAGGATAGCGATGGTATCCTCGACGGAAGGTTCGGCAACGAACACTTTCTGGAAGCGACGCTCAAGAGCGGCATCCTTCTCGATATACTGACGATATTCATCAAGCGTGGTTGCGCCGACGCAGTGCAGCTCCCCGCGCGCCAGCGCCGGTTTCAGCATGTTGCCTGCATCCATCGCGCCGTCGGCTTTACCCGCGCCCACCATGGTGTGCAGCTCGTCGATAAACAGGATAACGTTGCCTTCCTGCTTAGAGAGGTCATTCAACACGCCTTTCAGGCGCTCTTCAAACTCGCCGCGGTACTTCGCCCCGGCCACCAGCGCCCCCATATCCAGCGCCAGCACCCGGCGGCCCTTCAGCCCTTCCGGCACTTCGCCGTTGACGATGCGCTGGGCCAGGCCTTCAACAATGGCGGTTTTACCGACGCCCGGCTCACCGATCAGCACCGGGTTATTTTTGGTACGGCGCTGCAGAACCTGAATGGTGCGGCGGATCTCTTCATCACGGCCGATCACCGGATCGAGTTTGCCCTGTTCGGCGCGCTCGGTAAGGTCCACGGTAAATTTTTTCAGTGCCTGACGCTGATCTTCAGCCCCCTGGTCGTTCACGCTGTCACCTCCGCGCATCTGTTCAATCGCCTGCGTCACGTTTGCCGTCGTTGCCCCCGCTGATTTCAGCAGATCGGTCAGCGTACCGCGTGACTCAAGCGCCGCCAGAACGAACAGCTCTGACGAAATAAAGTTGTCCCCGCGCTTTTGCGCCAGCTTGTCGCAAAGGTTAAGCACGCGCACCAGATCCTGCGACGGCTGAACGTCGCCCCCGGTGCCCTCAACCTGCGGCAGGCGGCTCAGCGCCTGCTCAATGGCCGTGCGCAGCTGCCCGGCATTGACGCCGGCTGAGGTTAATAAAGGACGTACCGAACCGCCTTCCTGATTCAGAAGCGCACTCATGAGGTGAAGAGGTTCGATGAATTGGTTGTCGTGGCCCAGTGCGAGGGACTGGGCATCGGCGAGAGCAAGCTGGAATTTATTTGTAAGACGATCCAGACGCATAACTCCTCCCATAAACAGGTCAAATTTGCTACTGGAGATTAAATGAGGTCATCCCTCAATTATTCAAGGTTAAAGACCTGGACTATGCGAAAAATAATTCTGCCATCTGGATCGTCTTGATTCTTTAGGTTATCGCAGCCAAATAAAACTTGCCATACGACCTGTAGTACGATCCCGACGATAAGAGAAAAAATCACCCTTTTCGCTGAGGGTACAGCGATCGCCGCCGTAGACGCGGGTAATGCCAAGCCGGGCCAGGCGCTGGCGAGCGAGCTGATAAATGTCAGTATAGTACTTCTCGCCCACCGGACGAAAAGCGCTGTCTGCCGCAACATCCCTGGCCATGAAAGCGTCACGCACTTCCGGGCCTACTTCGAAGGCCTGCGGACCAATTGCCGGACCGAGCCAGGCGAGAATATTGTCCGGCTTATCGCGAAAGCAGGCGACGGTCTCTTCGAGCACGCCTGCGCACAGCCCGCGCCAGCCGGCGTGGGCCGCTGCGACCTCGGTTCCGGCCAGATTGCAGAACAGCACCGGCAGGCAGTCGGCGGTCATTACCGCACATACCTGACCGGGAATATCGCTGTACGAAGCATCCGCACGCTTAGAAGCATACTCCCCGCCGGTCAGCCGGAGCACATTCACGCCGTGCACCTGCTCCAGCCACACCGGACGCGAAGGAAGCCCGGCCGCCGCGAAGAAACGGCGGCGGTTCTCTTCAACGTGCTCAGGATTGTCGCCGCAGTGGGCGCCCAGATTCAGGGCGTCGTAGGGCGCGGCGCTGACGCCGCCAACCCGCGTTGAGCTACAGGCGCCAACGCCCTGGGGCAGCGGCCAGTCGGGAATAATGATTTTGGTCATAGCCAGCTGACATCGTCCTTATGTTCTTCAAAATCGTCGCGCATCGCGGCAATCAGATCGACCATATCCTGCGGGATCGGCGCGTTCCATTCCATCAGAATTCCGCTAATCGGATGGTAGAGACGCAGCATAGTCGCATGCAGCGCCTGGCGATCGAACTTGCGCAGCGCAGCAATAAAATCATCCGAAGCGTTTTTCGGCGGGCGCGGGCGGCCGCCGTAGAGCTGATCGCCCACCAGCGGGTGGGTGATATGGGACATGTGCACGCGGATCTGGTGCGTGCGTCCGGTCTCCAGGCGCAGGCGCAGGCGGGTATGGATGCGGAAGTGCTCCATAATGCGGTAGTGGGTCACCGCCGGTTTGCCCATCGGATGGACCGCCATATGGGTACGCTTGGTGGGGTGGCGGCTGATAGGCTCTTCTACCGTACCACCTGCGGTCATGTGGCCAATGGCCACCGCCTCATATTCGCGGGTGATCTCCCGAAGCTGCAGCGACTCCACCAGCCGGGTCTGCGCCGGCACAGTTTTGGCGACCACCATCAGTCCGGTGGTGTCTTTATCCAGGCGATGGACGATCCCCGCGCGCGGCACATCGGCGATCGGCGGATAATAGTGGAGCAGCGCATTGAGGATGGTGCCATCGGGATTGCCGGCGCCGGGGTGGACCACCAGGTCGCGCGGCTTATTGATAACGATAATGTCGTCATCTTCATAGACGATATTCAGCGGAATATCCTGCGGTTCAAAGCGCGCTTCTTCTTCAATTTCTGCGTTGATAATAACGCTTTCACCGCCCAGCACTTTCTCTTTCGGCTTATCAATCATCACGCCGTTTACCAGCACGCGCTGGTCGAGGATCCACTCTTTTATACGCGAACGTGAATAATCCGGGAACATTTCGGCCAAAGCCTGATCTAAGCGTTGACCCAGTTGTTTTTCGGATACTGTTGCGGTGAGTTGTACTCGTTGTACCATAGGAAGCTTCTTCGTTTAACGTTGGGTTTTACGGCTTTGCCGTTTAATATAGTGTGCTATTGTAGCTGGTCTTGATCGGGAGCAGGAACGATAAATCTCCCGCATAAACATTCTGAGGATAGTCAAAACGTCATGACGCGCATGAAATACCTGGTGGCGCTCGCCACACTGAGCCTGGCTTTGGCGGGTTGCTCTGGTTCAAAGGAAACGGTACCTGACAACCCGCCGAACGAAATCTACGCGACCGCTCAACAAAAGTTGCAGGACGGTAACTGGAAACAGGCAATAACGCAACTGGAAGCGCTGGATAACCGCTATCCTTTCGGTCCCTATTCTCAGCAGGTGCAGCTGGACCTGATTTATGCGTATTACAAGAATGCCGATCTTCCGCTTGCTCAGGCGGCCATCGATCGCTTTATGCGCCTTAACCCAACGCATCCGAACATTGATTACGTCCTCTATATGCGCGGCCTGACCGACATGGCGCTGGACGACAGCGCGCTGCAGGGCTTCTTCGGCGTCGATCGCTCCGACCGCGATCCGCAGCACGCCCGCGATGCGTTCAACGACTTCTCCAAGCTGGTGCGCGGCTATCCGCAGAGCCAGTACGCTTCTGACGCTTACAAGCGCATGGTGTTCCTCAAAGACAGGCTGGCGAAGTATGAGCTGGCGGTCGTGAACTACTACACCGCGCGCGGCGCGTGGGTAGCCGTCGTTAACCGCGTGGACGGTATGCTGCGCAACTATCCGGACACGCAGGCGACCCGCGATGCGCTGCCGAAGATGGAAAATGCCTATCGCAAGATGCAGATGAACGCCCAGGCGGAAAAAGTGGCGAAGATTATCGCGGCGAACAGCAGCAAGACCAGCGGCTGATCGTTAGCCCCTTCAGCAAAACGGCAGCCCGCGGGCTGCCGTTTTTTTATCCGATGGCGGATATTGCTGAAGCGATTTACCGCCGATAAATCCTTTCAACTATGGCCCGCTTTTCCGACTTCCTCAAGCACTAAATGCCCCATTCCTGCCTTTACTCACAAAACAATTTCGTTGACAAAAAGTGACAAAATAACGTGATCTTAATCACACAAATTGACATCAGGAACGTTATGCTGGATTCACCAAGACGGAAAGACAAGAGGTAAAATTTATGACAATGAACATTACCAGCAAACAAATGGAAATTACCCCGGCCATTCGCCAGCATGTCGCAGACCGTCTCGCCAAACTTGATAAATGGCAAACCCATCTGATAAACCCACACATCGTTCTCTCCAAAGAGCCGCAGGGTTTTGTCGCCGACGCAACCATCAATACGCCGAACGGCCACCTGGTTGCCAGCGCCCGCCACGATGATATGTACACTGCCATTAACGAATTGATCAACAAGCTGGAAAGGCAGCTCAATAAAGTGCAACACAAAGGTGAAGCGCGTCGCGCCAATGCATCGGTGAAAGACGCTAGCTTCGTTGAACAGGTTGAACAAGAGTAATCCTTAACATCTGTGTTTATCCAACGCGCCTGCGGGCGCGTTTTTTGTGCCCGCCGCTATTTACGGTTGACAGCATGAAAACAGTGCGGTTACTTTAACTGCCTCACGTTAAGGAAATTTTGATGAAAACTGTTCCGTTCTTCTTCGCATTCTTTTTTACCTTCCCCTGATGGGAGGCGATTCGTCATGTGATAAAGAATGCGAAGACGAACAATAAGGCCTCCCGAACCGGGGGGCCTTTTTTATGAATAACGAAAAGGCGACACTATGACTGCGGAAAACCCTTTACTGGCGCTGCGCGATAAAATCAGCGCTCTGGATGAACAGCTGCTCACCCTGCTGGCCGAGCGCCGCGGCCTGGCCGTTGAAGTGGGAAAAGCCAAGCTGCTCTCGCACAAGCCGGTGCGCGATATCGACCGGGAGCGGGATCTGCTGGAAAGGCTGATCGCCCTGGGTAAATCGCATCACCTGGACGCCCACTACATCACCCGCCTCTTCCAGCTGATTATTGAAGACTCCGTCCTGACCCAGCAGGCCCTGCTGCAGCAGCATCTCAACAAAATCAATCCCCGCTCCGCGCGCGTCGCCTTTCTCGGGCCGAAGGGCTCCTACTCCCATCTGGCCGCGCGCCAGTATGCGGCCCGCCACTTCGAGCAGTTTATCGAGAGCGGCTGCGCCAGATTTGCCGATATCTTCAACCAGGTCGAAACCGGCCAGGCCGACTACGCCGTGGTGCCGATTGAAAATACCAGCTCCGGCGGCATCAACGACGTGTACGACCTGCTGCAGCACACCAGCCTGTCCATCGTCGGCGAGATGACGGTCCCCATCGACCACTGCGTGCTGGTCTCCGGCTCGACGACGCTCGACGCGATCCACACCGTCTACAGCCATCCGCAGCCGTTCCAGCAGTGCTCGCAGTTCCTGAGCCGCTATCCGCACTGGAAGATTGAGTATACCGAGAGCACCTCTGCGGCCATGGAAAAAGTGGCCCAGGCCAGCTCACCCGGCGTCGCCGCGCTGGGCAGCGAAGCGGGCGGCGCGCTGTACGGTCTGCAAGTGCTTGAGCACGCGCTGGCCAACCAGTCGCAGAACATTACCCGCTTTATCGTCCTGGCGCGCAAGGCAATTGATGTCTCTGACCAGGTGCCGGCGAAAACCACGCTGCTGATCGCCACCGGCCAGCAGCCGGGCGCGCTGGTTGAGGCCCTGCTGGTGCTGCGCAACCATAAGCTGATGATGACCAAGCTGGAATCGAGGCCAATTCACGGCAATCCGTGGGAGGAGATGTTCTATCTCGATATTCAGGCCAATCTGGCGTCAGACGAAATGCGTAAGGCGCTGAAGGAGCTGGGCGACATCACCCGCTCCATGAAAGTGCTGGGCTGCTATCCGGGAGAAAACGTGGTGCCCGTCGATCCGGCCTAATCTGCAATAAACGGCAGCGTCTTCATCCCCGCGACGGTAACGGGCAGGGTGAAGATAGCGCCGGAGAGCGGGTATTCCGCCACCTCTTCCGCGCTCATATTTTCCCGCGTGGTGGTGATATAGAGCGTTTTGCGCTCCGCGCCGCCGAAGCAAACCATGGTCGGACAGCGCACCGGCAGGCGGATCTCCGCCAGCTGCTCGCCCTCAGGGGAGAAGCGCGCGACGCGCCAGCCGTCGTACAGCGCGCTCCAGTAGCAGCCCTCTTCATCCACGGCGGCGCCGTCGGGAATACCTTCACCCGGGCCAAAGCGGCGGAAGACCTGCCGTGCGCCCGGCTCGCCGTTTGCGCCCAGCGGCGTGCGGTAGATAACGGCATTCGGCGTATCGGAGGTGTACATCCACTTTTTATCGGCGCTGAACGCCAGGCCATTGGCGCCGTGAATATCGCACTGGATAACGCTGACCTTCAGCCGGTTGTCTACACGCACCAGCAGCGCGCCGTTATAGTCGCCCGGCGCCCAGAAGGTGCCCGCATAGAAGCGCCCGTCGCGATCGGTACCGCCATCGTTAAAGCGGGCCAGCTGCGGGTTGCTCGGGTTATCGCACACCTTCTGCCTTAGCGTGCCGTCGGCGTCGGCCAGCCAGATGGCGCTGCGCATGGCGACGATAAATCCGCCGCCCTGGCGCAGCGCGAAGCAGCCGACCTCTTCGGGAAACGACACCACGCGGTGCCCGCCGCTGGCGATATTGTAGCGATGGATTTCGCGCTGCAGAATGTCCGTCCAGTAGAGCGCCTGCTCCTCGCCGCTCCAGATCGGGCATTCGGGAAGATGGCCGGTATAGTCAAACAGCGGCGTTGGTTGCGTCATTATCCTCTCCTTATAACAAAGCCAGCGGGAATGCCGCTGGCTTTTGAGTATATACCTTTCATACTTCGGGCTGCAGGCGCGTTGGCTTTCCTCGCTCACTCCGGTCACTTACTTCAGTAAGCTCCCGGAGATTCGCTGCGTCGCCGCCTTCCTGCAACTCGAATTATTTTGGGTAGAAACGTCTTTTTTACTGCCCGTTTACTGCCGGCTGTCATTGGCCTGGCGCAGCAGGGTCCGGCTTTCGCTCTGGAATCGCTGGGCGTAGTCGCCAAACCAGTGCTCAACCCGGCGGAAGCTGTCGATAAACGCCTGCTTATCGCCCTGCTCCAGCAGCGCAATGGCCTCGCCAAACCGCGTGTAGTAGCGCTTGATCAGCGCAAGATTGCTCTGCGAAGACATAATGATGTCGGCGTACAGCTGCGGATCCTGGGCAAATAGCCGCCCGACCATCGCCAGCTCCAGGCGATAAATCGGCGACGACAGCGCCAGCAGTTGCTCAAGCTGAACGTTCTCTTCCGCCAGGTGCAGGCCGTAGGCGAAGGTCGCAAAGTGGCGCAGCGCCTGGATAAAGGCCATATTCTGGTCGTGCTCAACGGCGCTGATGCGGTGCAGTCGCGCCCCCCAGACCTGGATCTGCTCCAGGAACCACTGATAGGCCTCCGGCTGGCGGCCATCGCAGTACACCACCACCTGTTTCGCCAGGCTGCCGCTGTCCGGGCCGAACATCGGGTGCAGCCCCAGCACCGGACCGTTGTGCGCCGCCAGCATCGCCTGCAGCGGACCCGCTTTCACCGAGGCCAGGTCCACCAGGATGCAGTCGTCCGGCAGCGCGGGCAGCCGGGCAATAATCTGCTCGGTCACGTGGATAGGAACGCTGACGATCACCATGCCGGCGCCGGCAACAATCTCTTCCGCCCTGTCCCAGTCCTCTTTCTCCAGGATACGCACCTGATAGCCGGAGAGGGCCAGCATCTTCTCAAACAACCGCCCCATCTGGCCGCCGCCGCCGACGATCACCACCGGGCGCAGCTGCGGGCACAGGGTTTTGAAGCCCTTGTCGTTTTCGCTGGAATAAGATTCGCGCATCACCCGGCGCAGCACGTCCTCAATCAGATCCGGCGGCACGCCCAGCTTTTCAGCCTCATGGCGGCGGGAGGCCAGCATTGAGGCCTCGCGTTCGGGCACATAGATAGGCAGACCGTACTTGCTCTTTACTTCGCCGACATCGGCAACCAGCTCAAGGCGGCGCGCCAGCAGGGCCAGCAGCGCCTTATCAACTTCATCAATTTGATCGCGCAGGGCGGTCAATTCAGCAACCATAACGTCCTCTTACCCCAGACGCGCCGTCAGATGGCCGCGCAGATCTTTATCAATTTCACGCAGCAGCGCTTCGGTAGTCTCCCAGCTGATGCAGGCATCGGTCACCGATACGCCGTACTTCATCGCGCTGCGCGGCTGCTCGGAAGACTGGTTGCCTTCGTGAATATTGCTCTCGATCATCAGGCCGGTAATCGAGCGGTTGCCGTCCTTAATCTGGGCAACGGCGGATTCAGCGACGGCGGGCTGACGGCGGTAGTCTTTATTAGAATTACCGTGACTGCAATCTATCATCAGCGACGCCCGGAGTCCCGCCTGGGCCATCTCTTTTTCACACTGCTCAACGTCTGCCGGGCTGTAGTTCGGGGCTTTACCGCCGCGCAGGATCACGTGACCGTCCGGATTGCCGTGAGTTTGCAGCAGGCAGACCTGGCCGGCCTGGTTGATGCCGACAAAGCGGTGCGGCATCGCGGCGGCGCGCATGGCGTTAATGGCTGTCGCCAGGCTACCGTCGGTGCCGTTCTTAAAGCCAACCGGCATCGACAGGCCGGAGGCCATTTCGCGGTGGGTCTGGGACTCGGTGGTGCGGGCGCCAATCGCCGACCAGCTGAACAGATCGCCAAGGTACTGCGGACTGTTGGGATCGAGCGCCTCGGTTGCCAGCGGCAGCCCCATGCTCACCAGATCGACCAGCAGGCGGCGCGCAATTTTCAGACCGCTCTCCACATCAAACGAGCCATCCATGTGCGGATCGTTAATCAGCCCCTTCCAGCCAACGGTGGTGCGGGGTTTTTCAAAATAGACGCGCATGACCAGATAGAGGCTATCGCTGACCTCTTCTGCCAGAACTTTAAAGCGGCGGGCGTACTCAATCGCCGCCTCAGGATCGTGAATCGAGCACGGTCCGCAGACTATCAGCAGGCGCGGATCGCGACCGGCAATGATGTCGGAGATGGTTTTGCGTGATTCGGCAATCTGCGCCTCCTGCGCCGCCGTCAGCGGAAACGCCGCCTTCAGTGATTCAGGGGTGATTAAGATATGTTCGTCAGCGATATGTACGTTGTTCAGCGCGTCTTTTTGCATGATGGCGATCCTGTATGGCCGTTTGCGATAATTTGTTCCTCGGTGAGGATGGAGCTTACGATACCATACGAAGTAAAGATTTCAATCCATAATCCGTAAATTTTAGTTTACATAAGCCATTTTTAAGGCACTTTATTAGCCGTTAAGTGTAAATAAAATAGTACACAATAGCCGGACGCAGGCTTCTTTGCCTCCGTCATCTTCACAGATCAGGCCCGGGACTGCGCCGCATTCAGCCGCCAGCGCAGAACATCGACCAGCAAGAAGATCAGCAGGCTAACGCCCATTACCGGCAGCGCCATCCCCAGCAGCGCGGCGATGGCAAGCGTTCCGGCGCGGCCCCCGGCGGGGAGCGCCAGCCAGCACCGGGTCAGCGTCTGCAGCGGATTTTGCGCCGCCGCCGCGGGCCGACGCAGCCACCACAGCCGGTAGCCCAGCGCAATCATTGCGCACAGCGCCAGGCCGAAAGCGATAAGAAGCAGCTGGTTGGGAAGACCAAACAGCACACCCATGTGGAAATCAATGCCCCAGCGGGTGAGCTTCGCCATCAGCGGGAAATCGGCAAAGCGAGTGCGGTCCGTCACCTGCATACGCTGCGCATCAATGGCGACCGCATCGACGCGCGTCGGCCAGCGGCGGTCCACCTCCGTGACGGTCCAGGCATAGCCGGCGCCTTTCGGAGGGCGGATCTCAACCTTTGCCGCAGAGATCCCGCTGCGCCGGGCCAGGCGTAATACATCGTCATACCGGGTCAGATCCGCAGACGACATCAGCATGCCGGGGTGCCCGGCGCGATGTTCCGCATGCGGATCGGCAGCGGCAGACCCGCCGTCCAGCCGGGTATTGACCTGCGGCGTGAGCCAGTTCAGCGATGTCCGCAGCTTATCCACATTGCCCCCGGCCCACTGCGACCAGGTCAGGCCGGTTGCCGAGAACAGCAGCATCCCGGCCAGCAGCAGCCAGCCCAGCGTAACGTGAAGGCGGCGATTTTTTTGCTGGCGATTGTTGATCCGCCGCTTCGGGCGCGTGACCCACCACAGTGCGATGCCGCCGCAGGCGGCGACCCACATCCACGAGGCGGCAAGCTCGCTGTACAGACGTCCGGCGTCGCCGAGCAGCAGAGCCCGATGGAGCTTATCTATCCACATCCGCAGCGGCAGCGCGCCGCTGGTGCCGTAAACGGTCATATCGCCCTTCACGGCAAGCGTCTGCGGATCGACAAAAATGGCCCGGCTTTCGGACTCGCCGAGCGCCGCGTCGCGGAACATCACCCGGGTTGTTTCGCCCTTCGCCGGCGCGGGCCGCACGGCGTAAAGAGCCGAATGCGCCCCAGCGGCCGCCTGCGCGACCGCTATCTGTTGCGCCAGCGAATGCGGCGCACCGCCGACGTCGGCGGTGAGCGCGCTGCGCCAGAGGACATTCTCCAGTTGGGGCGTAGCGACATACAGCGCGCCCGTCAGGGCAGCGATAAAGATAAAGGGGCCGACAAACAGGCCAATAGAAAAATGCAGGCGACGCAGCAGGTTTACCCATGCCGCGCGCGGGGTGCAGGTGGTCATACTTTTCCTTTAAAAAGCAAAACGGAAGCGTGGCGCAGTGGCGCCATGATATTTGTTCAGCAGGTAAAGCAGGGCCGGCGTGGAGGCGCGCGGGTTTCGGGGCGCAGCCGCGGGGAGTAGAACCAGTGCACCGGCGGCGGCGGCGGGAGCCGCAGCCGGATTCGCCGCACCAGCAGGCAGAGGAAAAGCACCAGCGCCACGAGCACGGCGGGAACGTGGGCAAACAGCACGCAGTAGCCGCAGGCTTCTGCATGATCCGCGGGCATGATATCCGGATGGCCCGCATTGTGATGGTCCATGCCGCGATGGCTCATATCATGATGGCCGCCGCTCATGGTCATCCCGTGCCCCATCGCAGCCATCGGATCTTTTTGTAGCGATACCGAGATAAGAGGAGCGACGATAATCAGCGCCATAGCAAACAGCGCGAACAGCGCCGCGTATCGTAGAGTGCTATTGCGATGAAAAAACGCCCGAACCATCCCACCTCCGAATAAGGGCGTCATTGTAAAGGATTTATCTCATTTGTGTTAGCAACGAGAGGATGTCGGGACACATTAGCGGCGCTAAACGTAATGATTTATGTCAAAGGTAATGTGCCGAAAAACCGCGTAACCAACAATATTATTTAACAAATTGTGCTATATCTTCCTTTTCCTTATCGTTGAAATTATACGCTTGCTAAACAAATACCGATTAATCCTCCAGCAGCATCGACTGACCGCCAGACACGCTGAATTAAGATCGGATATTTGTGTTACAAATCGGTAAACCGATTGTTCCTGATGCCATCTATATACAAAGCGAGTACATCACGCAATGACACCATGATGCATCAGGGAGATCAGCCATGAAAAAAGTATCACGCAGAGATTTTATCGCCCTCACGGCGGGAGGAACGGTGGCGCTGGCCGCCGGTCAGGTCCACGCTCACGACAGCAGCGTTAAGTCCTGGCCCGCCAGCGTCAGGGATCCCGGCCCGCACGATCCCGTTCGCGAGGCCGAGAACCCGGATATCGTCGATCCACCCGTTACCGACAGCGGCACGCTGCCAAACCTGCGCTTCTCCTTCAGCGACGCCCACGTCCGCAAGGGCAGCGGCGGCTGGACCCGGCAGGTAACCCAGCGCGAGCTGGGTATCTCGACCACCATCGCCGGCGTCGATATGCGCCTTAACGCCGGCGGCATCCGCGAGCTGCACTGGCACAAAGAGGGCGAATGGGCCTACATGACCTACGGCAACGCGCGCGTGACGGCGTTTGATACCGACGGCGGCTGGTTCGTGGACGATATCGGCGTCGGCGATCTGTGGTACTTCCCGCCGGGTATTCCGCACTCTATCCAGGGCCTCGGCCCCGACGGCTGCGAATTTCTGCTGGCCTTCGACAGCGGCGGATTCGATGAGGACAGCACCTTCCTGCTCTCGGACTGGTTTAAGCACATCCCGCCGGACATTCTCGCCAAAAACTTCCAGGTCCCCGTGTCCACCTTTGCAAAACTCCCCTCCCCGCAGGATGAGTACATCTTCGCCGGCAAAGTACCGGGTAGCCTCGATGGCGATGCCATCAAAGGCGCCGCGAAGTCAAAAATTCGCTTCACCCACCGCATGCTGGCCCAGGATCCGATTAAGGCTCCCGGCGGCACGGTAAGAATTACCGATTCTTCGGTCTTTCCGGTGTCGAAAACCATCGCAGCCGCGCTGGTAGAGATCGAACCCGGCGGCCTGCGCGAACTGCACTGGCATCCGAACAACGACGAGTGGCAGTACTACCTCGAAGGCGAAGGCCGGATGGGCGTTTTCGCCTCCTCTGGACAGGCCAGAACCTTTGACTACCGCGCCGGCGACGTCGGCTACGTGCCGTTTGCCATGGGGCACTACGTGGAGAATACCGGCAAAACGACGCTGCGCTTTCTGGAGCTGTTCAGGAGCGATTACTACGCGGATATCTCGCTCAACCAGTGGCTGGCCAGCACGCCGCCGGAGCTGGTGAAACAGCACCTCGGACTGGACGATACGTTTATGCAGGCGCTGAGTTTGCGAAAAGCGCCGGTGGTGAAGTAGCGCAGTACCGCTGCAGTCGGAGCCATCTGGCGAGGCTCCGACTCGCAGCTTACAGATGCTTCTCAAGCGTTAACGTCACCAGACCGTAGGGGGCAACGTCACTGATACTGCACTCAAAGTCGGCGGCAGTATTGGTCAGGTGAATTTTACCGCCGGGCAGCCGAACGACATCAAAGACATCCAGTGAGCCGTCAATGCTGATAAACCAGCGCCCGTTGCCGAGCGTTTGTGCAGAAGTATCAACCAGCCAGCCGGTATTGAGCCCCTGAATAAAGACTAAATCCGCGCCGTTTTGCGTCACCAGAGAGTCATCCAGCGCCCAGCGCCCCGCTTCCTTCAGCGCGCCGGATTCCAGGCGATAGCGGGCAATACGCTGTACGCTTTCATCGGCAGCGCCCTGAGCCGGCTGCATAAACATTTCGCCTTTCCCCGTCGCCAGCCAGCGCAGCGATACGCCGGTGTCCAGCGCACAGGCCACCACCACGTCCCCCGGAAAGAACTCGCGCCTTACCCAGGTACTGATTGTGCCGGAAGAGATATCAAGCAAATCGCCCAGCTCCTTCTGCATCCGGAACCCGTAAGCGTCAAGGATCCGGCGAAGCACCGGCCGGCCGCCGGTCGCCAGGATCTCCTCATACAGCGATTTACCCTGCAGCTGGACGCTACTCTCCTTATTTGCATTTGCAAATTTTCCGTTCACCAGCCAGTACAGATCGGCATCGGTATCCAGCGCACACTTCACCACGGCTTTGTAGGGAATGCTGTCGCGCTGTAGCCATGAGCTGATGTTGTTGGCGGGAACATCCAGCGCCTCTGCCAGCGCTCGCTGGCTGGAAACACCGTACGCGGAGCTTATCCGCTCCACGATCTCTTGCGCATTTAAATTCTCTTCAGGCATAGTCACCACACAACAAAAAAGCGATTTACACAAACGCATATGCGATCTACATTATTTACATACGTTATGTATGGGTAGATGCATTATCTTCTCAGGTTAATAGCCTGATATTGCGTGATACCAGTGACAAAATCAACGGTAAATCCCCGCAAAAGCTTTCAAATGCAAGTTATGCGAGGAGACACCGACGAACAATGAAACGACCTACAACGATTGCAGGAGGTATTTATGCCCGTTCAAATAGCGCCTTCAGCGGGACACTTAAACGTAGGCCAGCGCACCCGGGGCCTGGACCAGATATCAAAACTGCGGGCGCAGTACTGGGACGAGGATGGGAAAGCGCTGCGCGCATTTTTCGCCGCAATGCAGAACAGACGCGATCCTGAGTATTCCCGCAATGTCCGGGCACTCTCGGCGCTGCTCTTTCTTGCCGGTATTCCCGCCGGCCGCCACGCGCTGCCGCTGGAGTCGCTCTCCACGGCAGAGCGTACCGCGCTTATCCACGCGATGAATCAGTTCAGGGCCATGGTCAGCCTCTTTCCGGGACGCCTCAGCCTGCCACGTTAACCCCTAAGCAACGACCTTTGACGTCAACCCGTCGGGCCGCGCTTTGACTGAATTCAGGAGATAGCCAATGACTTTTTTAGACGACAGCGATGAAAAGATCGCGCAACTCATCTTCCAGACCCGCTGCGCGGAGCGCGTCAAGCTGGCCCGCCGCTTCACCGCGCGGCTCTCGGCCCTTGCGGATCATATTCACCGCTATGAACTCACCGGCACAGAAGCGGCAGAGCTTCTGCTGCAGGAAGAAGAGCGTATGCGTACCCCAGACGCGGAGGTGCACTGATGGCCGATGATATGGATCGCGCCCAGCAGTATGAACTGGAAGAGAGAGAGCGCTATATTCGCCGCGCCCGACGTGAGGTCTTTGCACCGTCCAGCGCCTTTTGCGAAGCCTGCGACGCGCCGATCCCTGCCGCACGGCGCGCGGCGGTGCCCGGCGCCGTCTTCTGCATAACCTGCCAGCAGCGCTATGAACAGCAGCAGCGTCACTTCCGGAGGGGCTCGTGATCCCGCAGGCTTTTGCGTGGCCGTGGAACGCCCCGCGCCGGGCTATCGGCAGCCCGGGGCTGACCCATCGGCAGCAGCGGGAGCGCCACCAGCAGATTGTAGCCCTGCTCGCCGCCCGCCGCGCTATTGCGCTGCTTCCCGACTGCCTGCAGCGGGAAATTCACCGCCGTAGCGACGCGCTGGAAGCGCGTGAGGGAGCGCCTGCCGCCAATGCGTATATCCGCTACGTCGGCGCGCACCGGCTCCCGCGCGCTGAAAAGGTCATGGCGCAATGGCGGATTGCCGCCGTCTCGCCCACCGTCACGCAGCAGATATTCCGCGGCCACTTCGACACTGACTTTCTGCAGTTTCTGGCCTCCCGTCTGGTCAGCATGACGTCCCGCTATAACCGGCTGGCTGACATGAACCGGGCCGACGTTGACCGGCTGGCGGAGGATATCGCACACTTTATCCGCGCCGAGCTGGCGAACGTCGACGTCGCTGGAGAGTGTGACGGCAGCACGCTGTATCGCTGGTATCTCCACGCCGCCGCCATCTGCCAGCAGTTTAACGTCACGCCGCCCTGCTGGCAGCGCGTCAGTCAGAAAAATATCGACCATAAGCAACTGGGGCCGGCGGTCATTCGCATGTTCAGCAAGGCGTGGTGGCGCAGCCGGCTGCGGCGCACCGCCCTGCAGTGGCGAGAGCACCTGCTTATCGCCTTTGGCTGCGTCAGCCGCAGGGAGCATCCTTTCGCCAGCAGCGGCTGCCTGCGCGAGTGGCGGGAGCAAAAACGGCGCACCCGCGATTTTCTCAAGAGCATGGAGCTTGAGGATGAAGAGGGGCACCGCATCAGCCTGATCGACAAATATGACACCTCGACGGCGAATCCGGCCATTCGCCGCTGCGAGCTGATGACGCGCATTCGCGGTTTTGAAAATATCTGCCAGCAGCTGGGCTTCGCCGGGGAGTTCTGTACGATCACGGCGCCGGCGGCCTGGCACGCCACGTTAAGCAGCGGATGCCCCAATCCGGCATGGAACGGCGCCTCTCCCCAGAACACCCAGCGTTGGTTCAATCAGCTATGGGCAAAAATACGCGCTCGCCTTCACCGCGAGAATATCCGCATTTTCGGGCTTCGGGTCGCGGAGCCGCATCACGATGCCACGCCGCACTGGCACCTGCTGATCTTTCTGCGCCCGGAGCACCTTGAGGCGTTTCGCCGGACGGTGCGCGACTACGCCCTGGCCGATGACGCGCACGAACTGCGCAGTGAAAGCGCGAAGCTGGCGCGTTTTCACTCCGTGGTCATGGACAGCAGCAAAGGCAGCGCCACCGGATACCTTGCCAAATATATTGCCAAAAATATTGACGGCTACGCCCTCGACGGCGAGCGCGAGCGCGAGAGCGGCAGGCCGCTGAAGGAGACCTCGGCGGCCGCTACCGCCTGGGCAAGCCGCTGGCGCATCCGCCAGTTTCAGTTTATCGGCGGCGCGCCGGTCACCGTCTGGCGCGAGCTGCGCCGCCTGCACAATCGCGCGGCGGCCGGGAGCCTGAGCGTCGCGTTTGCCGACGCGCATTCAGCCGCAGACGCCGGAGACTGGGCAAGCTATGTCAACGCTCAGGGCGGCCCCTTTGTCAAGCGCGACGCCCTGCAGGTGCGCGCCTTTTATCAGCCTTCGCAGCACGTTAACCAATATGGGGAGGCGTTGATGTGCATTCGCGGCGTCTACGACCGGCTGGCGGGAGAGGACTTCGCCATCATCACCCGCCCGACGCAGTGGAAAATAGTGCCCCGCCGGCGGGAAGAAGTGTGCGCGCAGAGCGGACCGTCTTGGAGTTCTGTCACTAACTGTACGCCAGACGGCGTCGATTTTCTGCCGGAGGACCTATTTGTGCCGCTTAACCGATGGCAGAGGAAGAGGTTAACCCGCTGGTTGCGCGTAATGGGTTCAGATAAAGCACTACGGTGATGCAATAGAACGTAGAAGATAAATGGCTATCTATATCAGCAAGATAAGTCATGCACATATTTTGCTATTTTTTTCGCATACCGAAATGACATGTGTT
>NZ_BCZS01000053.1 GCF_001598855.1 Pluralibacter gergoviae ATCC 33028 = NBRC 105706
GGTAACATCCAGGCCACGCTGATTAACATTGGTACGGCAATCAGCCAGCAGGGCGATCGCCAGGCAGCATTAATGCAGCAGGTGGCCGAAACTAACCGACAGTTCGAAGTCGAGCAAAAACGTAATGACCGGCTGCTGCAGGCACAGGATAAGTACCGTGTTCCGGATGATATTTGTGCGCAGTCTATTGGCGGTGGCGCCGCGGGGGTATCCTCAGCGGCCGCTGGCGGTCAGCGAACGCTGGGAAGCGCCAGTTCTGCGAAAGATGTTAAGGCCATTTTTGAAGTGCCGGCACGCGCAACCGACGTGGACGCATCTTCAACGGCCGAAGTTCACAGCCAGTACTGCGACAGTTCGGATTATGCTGCATTTGGCGGGACTTCATTCTGCCCAAGTGTATCTGACATGCCGCGGGCAGATACGTCGCTGAGCTCGTTGCTTTATGGCGCCGGCAAAGAAGGCAAGGCACCTGATCTGACGTTTACAGATGAGCAGACAGATGCGGCGCTGCGTTATATGAAAAATACCGCGTTGCGCAGTGCTGGTCGTCAGCTGAGTCGTGGGGAAGTTAAAGGCGCCAGCGGGCGAATTTACCTGGGCATGATTCAGCAATACCAGGCGCTCACCGACGCGGCCGCTCAACCTCAGATGGAAATGATCGCCAACTCCAAACCGAACCCGGCCACTGATGCCGCGCTTGCAGATGCACGCAAAGTGCCGGAAGTCGAATCCTATTTCCAGGCGACGGCCAGTAACAGGGCGAAACAGCTTAACCGTATGTCTGCCAGAGAGTTTGAGGAATTCGAAGTAGGTCGCCGTTACAGCAACCCTGCTTACCAGGCGACGTTGACCAACAAGAACACCGAAGATTTGATGCGTGAGCAAATCAATATCGCCAATCTGAACAACTGGTTAGTGCTGAAAACCAAACAGCAGCTGGAGAAACAAAATGTGCTGCTTGGCCAGATCCTGGCGAACGACGCATATCAAACATACAAACCGATGCTGGCAGCACAGCTGGAGAGTGTGAACGCGGGAGTATCCAGAAAATGACCGACGAAAATAAAACAGGGGATAAAGACACAGCCAAATCAGGGAAATTAAAAAAAGGCCTTGATGTTGTAACAGGCGTCAATGACCTCCCGGAAGGGAAGGCTAAACGAACGATATATTATATTACAGGCATCAGCGATATATATTTTATTATCGCGTCAGTAAAGCAAACATTCAGCCTGCTCTTTCAGCGGGCTTCATTCGTTAAGAAGCAAATAAAAAACCTTGATGGCCCACCTGTTGATTCTGATGCAAATCAGCCGTTCGCCGAAGTTATGAAACGGAGCAATAGACCTATTTCAGAATTGTTGGATAAGGCCAGTTTATACAAGAAATACTGGCTTTGTTGTTTTTTTGCATTAGTCCTCATTCTGCTTTTTTTAACGTCTGGTTATGCCAGATTGCTTCTAAATGGCTCACCGAACATGAGCTTGTTAAGAGCAACTCTCACCTGTGGCGTCCTGTTTGCTGCGGGGATCTTTGCTTTCATTAAGGCTCTCACATGTGAGTTCATGGGGTGGCAGTTACGAAACCAGGCTCACTCTGATGCAGAGCAAGGTACGTTACGTTATTTCCTTAATGATGGGGGAGTGCGTAATACATTTAATTTTTCGCAGGCTGGTCAAGAGCGGGGGCCACATGAGTAAATTAAAAAGGTTGCTTCTATCTCTTTTCGTTGTGGCGTCGCCTTCATATTCAGCGGATTTGGGGATTGATGGCATAACTGAAGCGGCTAAACGTTCAGGTGACCTATCGCGTCAAATGTTACATACCGTATTTGGTGAGGTAGTTAATAATCCGTTTAGCCCTTCCGGCGATGGCTTGCTTAATAACGTTTTCTTCACTGTCAACGAAGTTATAGCGATTCTTGCCCTCGTCTATATGGGGATAATCAGCATTAAGAAACTTCACCAGGCAGGTCAGTTGGGAAGTTTTATTGAGGGTGATGGCAACAACGCATTCAAAATTGTTAAAACGACTTTTGGGTGGTTGTTGCTTGTACCTACCGTTGTCGGTTGGTCTGTGGCACAGCTGCTTTTTCTATGGTGCGGTTCAATCATTGGCGTAGGATCTGCCAATGTTATTGCAGACAAAACGGCTTCGGAATTAGCGAGTGGTAAAGCTGTCTATATAGCCCCTGTTATGCCAGAAATGGCGTCTGTTGCAAAAGGGATGTTTGAAACAAACCTTTGTGCTTTGGGTGTAAATCAGGGGATTGCTCAAATGGAGGCTTCTGGCCAACATTATGAGAATAACGCCAGAATGCAATACCAAACAGGTGATAGCACATATTCGATATCTGTAAACAACGGCTCAGCTGTATGTGGGACCGTTTCGCTGCCACAACGTCCAGCAGGATGGACTTCTATCTTCGCTAGCGGTTATGCGGATTCCGTCTACAGCGTTCAGCAACAAGCAACGGACACGTTGTGGGGAAAAATGAAGACTGCTGCAGAACAGTTTAATGCAGCATATATGGCAAAAATGCGTTCCGGGGACGGTGAGCTGCCAGATGTTGAAAGCGCAATCCAGACTGCTGCGCGTGATTATCAGCTTCAGGTTCAACATGCTGCTAATTCAGCAGCCGGTGACGACGAAATTGTTCAAAAAATGGAGTCGGATATCAAAGAGAAAGGGTGGCTATATCTTGGTGTGTACTATCACACATTAGCTACTGCGAATACCGAGATGAAAGATGTTGCTAACCTGAAGCCGGTAGTTTCAGGAATGAGTAACGATGGCGATATCGGCTCTATCGATTACTTTAAAGGCTTGTTCCAGGCTTACCATTCTCAGCTGAAAAATAGTAATTATACGCCGCCTCTTGGCACCGAATCTAACGCACTTGCAAGGAACATTGATCAAAAAAGCCTTGAAAATGCCGCCACAACTGGAGACGGAACGTCCCTAATTACAAAAATCTTCGACTTCAACGTTACAAACTGGCTTGCAACGAGTAACTACGGCACTGGTGATGGTTACAGTGACGTGACCAACCCTTTACTCAAAATGAAAGCTATCGGCGATTACACGTTAGGTGTAGCTGAGGTTGGACTCGCCAGTTGGACCGCTATCAATGTTGCAGTGAAGGTTTCAGAAGGGAAGAGTCTACCCGGTTTTGCTGCGGGAATGATGAACAAACTTACAGGGATTCGAGATGCTATTGCTGGCGTATTAGAATCGGTTTCGTTCTTGGTTTACCCGCTGTTTTATAGCCTCTTTGGTATCGGTCTTGCGCTATCTATCTGGCTGCCGTTTATACCGATGATTTATTGGTTTGTAGCTATGGCAGATTGGCTGGTTACGCTTATGACAGGTGTATTGGCGTCTTCCCTGTGGGCAGCTACCCATATCAACATTGGCCAGAGTAATGATGAGCGGAGTACATATGGTTATGTGTTCCTTATCGATGTAATGATTCGGCCGATGCTCATGGTAATGGGGTTTATTTTTGCTTCACTGGCCATCGTAGCTTTGGGAACGGCGTTAAACATGATGTTTAAATTCGCTATGGAACAGGTCCAGTCTGACTCTTTCACTGGCCTGCTGTCATCGATCGGATTTTTGATGTTATATGCAAGGCTTTGCACAGGTATGGTGGCTCGCGTATTTGCACTTCCTGCGAGGATGCCGAACTATGTTATAAACTGGATTGGACAGAAGATGAACGATTCAGTGTTGGGTGATATGCAGAACCATGTTCATGACATCTTTGCTGCGTTCGGTCGTGGAGCCAAAAATATGAACCGTAACAACCCTAAGCAATTTAATCCTGACGCAGGTGTAGATAAGAGCAAGGACGGCATCAAAGGAGCTTAAATATGAATGCGTTATCAAACACTGACTTTAAGAAAATTAGTAACAATGCGCGTCCTAAAAGGCTTGGATACTACGCATCATGGCTCTGGATGATGTTTGTATTCCTCTTTCTGTTCGTTAGCGCTTTCGTGTTTCTGAGCGGCTTATACTGGACGATTAGAGACGGTTCAATTCAGGAGCACTGGTTTAGTACAGTCGGTATCTTTGTGATCGATTCAGTGCTGATCTGGATGTTGAAAAAGGACTTCAGGAGCCGCAAGCTCTACCAGGTAACTGCTTCAATGAAAAACTCTGGTTTCTTTGAACCTCATAAGGACTGCGAGCACTATGACTTGGCCCGGAGGACTTACATAGGCTTTGACTTCAGTACTGGAATCATAGGAGTAGCATCCCTGTATGCCACATCCAGTATTAAACGTGAGCGGCTATTTTTTGAAGCCGAAACAGTCGAGTCATGGGAGTCAGTCGGCAGGGAGTTAATCATAAACCTGCGAAATACGGGGCTTACGACGATAACGATCACAGCTCCAAATATCAATAAAGCGTACAGGGATATGGAAATCATCTGCAGAACGCATAAAAATAGGGATGAAAACTATCAGCATCTGAAGAGTAAACTGACAGACGCTGGATGGTTCATAAACAGCAATTATTGAGTTTAACCCGCCGAATATGGCGGGTTTTTTGTGTATACTCAGGTGGTTATAGTCGTTTGTAGTCGGAGGGCTTGTGAGCAGAGTAGTTGAGCGGCAGGTGCATAAGAGTAACCTGGATAAGCAGAAGGATTACAGGAATCGCATCAGAGATACTCATGACCAGCTAAATCTTTATCTGCCCAAAGATGCAAAAAGAATGTTGATAGAGATCACAAAAGTAAAAAAGCTCACTCAGGCGGAGGTTATTGAATTTCTTGTGAAAAGTTATTACGACGGCTTAAAATTTGACGATTCTGAAGAGTGAGGTTACTCTGTAACTGCGGGATCGCAGGTATTGCCCCGCTTAGAAACGCATGATATGTTAAGCGGCGTTTACATAACCTTACGGGGTTATTACAGAATTTAGCACGGGAAGAGCGGCCCGGAGATGTTCCGCTTAGGAGTGGCAGGAGCCACAAAAAGTAAAACCCCCTGATCCTATTTCAGAACTTTGGCCGGCTCGGAATAGAATCAGGGGGTGCAAACTGCCCACTGGCAGAAAGGATTATAGCAAATGCGTACCCTATTGCAATACAGCCCGGCCAATATGTGCAGGGGCTGGTGAATCAAAAGAATCCATACCTACAGCTTTCTGACATTGAGTCAGTAGAAGGTCTTTCGCCGGAGTTCATCTCCTGGCTTGAAAGCCAGTCCCCTAAAGAATCGCCCCTGCAGCTGCTTCTCGATGAAGGCACCAAGCCCGTGCGCAAAACCCGCCGTCGTCGCGGTACGCACTCAACGGCGTGTCTCTGCCCGGAGCCCAGCTGGTACCGACCGGACAATTTCAAAAAGCTCCCTGGCCAGCTTGGCCATGCCTACAACCGCCTTGTTCGCCGCGATCGCAAAACGGGCGCGTTAAGTCTGCGTATGCGGATCAGCCGCCACCCGTACTTCGTGCAGCTGCGCGAGCAGGCTGGCCGGAAGCGCGACTTCCGCCCGGAGCGGGAGAAATTACTCGATGCGATTGTGCCGCTCCTGGTCAGCACCGTTGACCGGGCTACCCATATCGACACTATCAACCTCAGTAAAATGGCGTGGCAGCTCAGCGAAAAGGACAGCGAAGGGAACGTGATCCGGAAAGTGACGGTACCGCGGGTTTGCCGGCTGCTGCAGCACATGATGGAATTCGGGTTACTGGCGCTGCCTGAAGGCGTCACATGGGACCCGTTTAACCGCAAGTGGTTCCCCAAGCATGTCGTGCTGACGGAACGCCTCTGGAAGATGATCGGTGTTGATCTCGATAAGCTGTATGCGGAGCAGGCCGAACAGGTGGCCGCTGAAGCTGCAGGCTGGATAACCCGTGATGAACATGGCCAGGCGGAAGAAATCTCTGTTAAAGCCGCGCGCCGGCGCTGGTATGAAAAAATGATGCACGCCACGCTGGTTCGCCGGCGTGAAGCCGCCCTGAAGGGTAAGCGCGAGAAGAAGCTGAAAGCGCTGGCAGAACAGCCCTATGACGACCGGGCTTACGCCATGTCCGTTCATCTGATACGGACGCTGCCGAAAGACGAACTGCACGCGCTGTCGCCTGAGCAGTTTACCCAGCGAGTACGCAGCCACCTGTATCAGCTCGATCTGGGGCTGGAGAGGGAATCCGGTCCCCCTGATTATCACTGATTTTCTCCCCCTGTAATTCTCTTACCGCCGCCTGGCGGTTTTCGTGCTGGCCAGCCGGCGCGACCTGCTCAAATTTCCTCCAGTTTTAACGTGTGGCCATCGTGATTTTTTGACGTTCTGGCGCCGCCGGTGGATAACCGGCAGCGAGATCACCACTATCCACAGTTATCCGCAAAGGAGGAAATAAAGTCACCTGCAATCGTGGTCAATGCAAGCTGCAATACACTCTTAACTTCTTTAAAAAGATATTTATTCAATAAAGAGATCACTGTTATTCAGGCGCAATTTTCTGTGGATTATGGGGATATGCCTGGCCTTTCAGCGCCGCTACGCGGCACGACGGCCAGAATGGTCGCTATGCTCCCAGGTTAGCACCCGGCAAATGCCGGGCAGGGTGGCCAGCAGAAACCTCCAGGCCGGATTCTTCTTTGCCCCACCGTGCTTTTCCCCGCCGAGCCAACGGCTCGGCAGAAAAAAGCATGATGGATGATGTAACTAATAACACCCCCGTAAGACGGCAGGGCTGCGACACGCACCCCTGACGTCAACGCTACTACCCACGCGCCCGGTGTGCCGCAAACGTCACACCGCCCGGTCGCAGTAGCCAGGGGGTAATGTGGCCACAGCGTCACCTGCAGGGCAGGTCTGGCAGGAAAATCGTCTGCTATGGCGTGCAATGCCTTTCAGGCAATCGACGCCAGTGTCAGCTGTGAGTTTTAAAATTAACAGGGAAAAGAGGATCGATTTAGCCGCGGTTATCCACGTCAGCCGCTCGCAGGCGCGTTAAACAGGGTGAAGACAGGGGAATGTTGCTCTTTTTGCAGTGAAGGCCACAGAGAGCGTTTTAGGCGCTTATTTGAGGAAATGCGATTTCTGCCAGAATGGAGGCACAAAAAAACCCGACTGGTAAGATCGGGTTTTTATGTTTTGCCCCGGATGGAGGCGGGAACAACCAAAACAATTGACGGTTAAATATTACGCCATGAGTTCAGTAAATGCAAACCACCCGGAATAGGGTATACTGCGCGGGTCAATCTGTTGACGTTCTTCTCCAGCCCCCCGCTTACGCGGCGTGAACGGATTAAAGCCCTGGTTGAAAAACAGGTGGTGCTGTTTCAATGCCCTGGCTGGAGTGGGAACGGCCAAAACAATTGACGTGAGGTAGCCGCTGTGACAGGCAGTGTAAGGGCGATCAGCGGTGTTCCTGCTCTGTATGGAGCAAACGGATGATTAACTTGTTAATCGTCGTTCTGCGGGCGGTTGTTGCAGTGTCTAACGCTGTGATAGCGGTCCTGGAGCTGATCCGGCAGTATTTTGACTGACCGGAAACGTAACTAAAGGCGGGGGGACCACTCCCCGCCTTTTAACAGGGTTACATCTCGATCATCGGGAACAGATCGTCTTCCTGGTGGTAAAGCACGTCGTCCGTTTCCGTTCCATCAAGCCATTCAGCGAACAGTTCAAACAGGCACACCGACATTTCCTCCGGTGAAATTGCGCCACACTGCAGCTCGTAGAAGACCTCAATTTTTTCCAGCAGGCTGTTGGCCGCTTTGTCGTACCCGAACAGCTTGATTGGCGGGAAGTGCATTGCATCCGGGTTCGTTTCCGCCAGTTCATCATCCTTGCGTTCCGGATAGATGCTGTACAGCGTCGCCGGCGATGGCGGTAATACCTCGATAAAGCGGTTTATCCGCATCGGCAGCTCGCTGGAAAACTTCTCATTGTCCGGAATGTAAAACGCGGCGCTGCGTACCAGGGCATCCTGGAAAGAAATTACCCCCTGACCTTCGGTCTGCTTACGCAGCTCACGAATGTTCACGCGGTCCTTTTCACGGATTTGGTACAGATCCCCTTCCCGGACCGTTTTGGAAAACGTGCCGTGTTCCGCTTCCTGCCCGGAGAGCTCTGAATAATAGTCCTGGCCGACGGTTTCGCGCAGTATTTCAAAGGTTTTCCGGTCTTCAATCGACTCAAAATATTTCACGCGGGTGTTGGCGATCAGCGAATCCACCTCGCCGTTCGCGCCGCGGGCGAGTGACGGGTGATCCTGGGAGGAAAATACGCCCATTTTTTCCAGTGAACGCATCTGCGCACTCAGCGTATCCATACCGCTGGTGAAATACTGGCCCAGCTCGTCATAAATCAGCCCGTATGGCGCCTGATTATTCAGCGCGTGAGTGAGCAGGACTTCCTCTTTTTTCCCTTCCAGCTGGTAGCCCAGGTCCTTACTGATGGTCATTCGCTGCAGCGTCACATATAAACGGCCAAGCGTGGCCGCTTCACCGCGTGACAGCTCCAGCGACGGGATCATGACGATGAGAATGCGGTCATTGTGGAAAATATCGTCCATCCGGATATCGCCGCTGTCTTCCGGAAAAACATGGCCATAAGTTTCATTGAACAGGGAGAGCGTCTTCAGGAACTGACGGCTCATGTAGTTATGCTGTTCGAAGGCGCGGGCTTCCCACGTTTCCGGGTATTCCGCGTTGGCCAGCAGGAAGCCTGGTGTATTTTCCAGATAACTTTCCAGCGCGGCGTAACCCTCGCTGTGCCAGCCGTTTTTCTTTGCCTCAACGTACAGCGCGGCCATTGCCGGCAGCGACATGTTTTTCTGAATAGTGCGCTGTGACAAAAGCAGTTCGCCGCGGGCGCGCTTATAACACAGGGCATTGATCAGCGCCGACATCATGGCTTTTGCCGTATCCTGCCACTGTGCCGAATCCCCGCCCACCTGGGGGAGCATGGATTCCATCAACTGGATGATGAAGGTCGGCGGGGCAACGCTGAAGAGGTTGACTGAGTTGGATTGGGCGGGGATGCTTTCCTGCTTCACCAGGTTCACGAACCTGTCAATACTGCCGGTCAGCAGGTTGAGGACGTAATAATCATCCTCACGGCCGAAACGGCGCGCCAGCGACCAGGTGGCGAAGGCCAGCTTGTTATCTGCTTTACCGTCTGAAAGGCAGTAGCCACGGCACCACAGCAGGAAGTTAACGATAAACCCATAGAAGGTTTCGGTTTTACCCGACCCGGTGGTACCAAAAAATACCATGTGGCGCAGCAGGTCCGTCATGTTCAGCCACAGCTCGCGGCCGAACAGGCGTCCCCGCTCATACCCGACATATAAAATTCCCTTCGCTTTCTTTCGCTCCCGGACCTTATGCGGGATGCGAATGGGCCCCAGACGGTATTCCGCCTGGGTTTCCGTGGTCAGGGTGTCGTCGAACATTTCGCAGTCTTTCGGCATTCGCAGCGGTGGCCGGAATTTACGATCCGTGAATGCCACCATCAGCGGCGGTAGGATGAGGATGCTCAGCAGCATGGTAAAGGGGAGAAACAGCCCCAGCACGGTCAGTATGGCCAGCAGGCCAAACTGTACGTTCGGAGTGAGGAACCACTCCATGAACGAACCATCCGGGCGGATGACTTTTTTACTGTCTACAGATTCCTGTTGCATAGCGGCTCCGGGTTATTCTCCTATCGCCTGCTGCAGGCGGGCATCGTCTTTGACGACGGAAACCGGGATCACATCACCCGAATCGGCAACGATGGACGGGGTGCCGATAAACCCGAATTTCGCAAATGCCATATTGTTCGCGTCAACCAGGCGGGCGCCGGTGGTATCCGGGGCTGTTTTCGGATCGTCAATTTTCGGGTTCATGGTGGTGTATCCCATGTTAATCGTGTCTTCCCAGCTTTTCAGTCGGGTATCTTTCCCGGTATCGAGTACAGGAGCGGCGCGGACCATCGAGCGCAGGTCGCCATAAACGGACACGGGGAAAATCTCGACGTTATAGCGTTTGCTCAGTTCCTGCAGTCGGGGTTCCAGCGCGCGGCAGTGCGGGCACATCGGATCGGAAAACACATACAGGGTGTGTTTATGCCCGGTTGACAGCGAGATCGTAAAGCGTCCGCTGGTGACGGCATCTTTCAGTGACAGCAAGTCGTTATCAGCCAGTTTTTTAGGGGCTTCAGGTGCTGCCTGAACCTGCAGCTGCTCCGGCGCAGTGGCAGGCTGCTGCAGACCCGGCGCGGGAGCATACGAGTTTGCCTGCAGCGGCTGTGCCGGCTGATGCATATTCATCAACGCGCCGTTGATGGAGACGATAAAGCCCAGCGCGGCGACTGGCCAGAAGATAAAGTTAGACAGCCGGCGCACGGCATTGAGTCCGCGCTGCTGTTTCAGCTTTTTACGGATATTGTTCAGCGCCTCGATGGCCTGATATTCGTTTTCAAAGCGGAACAGCTGCACCGCTTCACCAGAAAACGTATTGTGCGTCAGGATGTGGCCGCTGCCGGCATCATGGCCAAGTCCAAAATGACAGGCTGACAGGGGGAAGGAGTGCAGGGCTTGTTCCTGGTAGTTTCCGTCAGCGGAAAGATAAAGTGTGTTGCGATCGGTTTTTACGGTGAGTTTCATACTTCCTCGCTTAGAGTTCCAGGTGATCGGGACGGGTTGCCGGCTGAGGTTTAGCCGGCGTCGGTTCATCGTCTGTCAGTCGCAGACTGTTGTTCGGGGTGTCGTGCGGAGCTGCAGGCGGCGTAGCCGGCTCGTCTTCCGCTTCAGCGTCAGATTCAAATGCAAATGGCGGTATAACGTCTTCCTGCCAGTGAGCGACCGGAATGGCGGGATCGCGGCGGTCAATATGGCGGTAATGGAGCAGATCCAGCTCAAGGCCCAGCACGGCCGCCCGCACGGTCGGCGGGAATTTCGCCGCCTTTTCTTCATCGAGCGTCAGCCGGTAACTTTCGCACTGACTCCAGGCAATAACGCCACCTCCCTCAATGAAGAACTTCCCGCGGCCGGCGCTTGAAAGTGCATACCATAACGTGCGGTCCACGCCTTTCAGCCACCGGAAATTTGCGGATGGCAGCTGCAGGTCATCATCGAACAGCGCGTAGAGTAGCGAACGGGAGCTGCGGCGCCCCTTTGCAAATTCTCTGAACGCTTCGCACTGGCTGGCGACGGTCCAGAGCCCGGCGGCCAGCGAATAATCAGGGAAGCCGTCTTTAGTCCGCAGGCAGGAACGGTTGAGATCGTCGAGAATGGATTTAGCCGTTGGCCGGTCGCCCATAAAGCGCAGATGTACAAACGAGGCTGCGAGTGCTTTTTCCCAGGGCGCCAGGGAAAGGGCCGCCCCTTCGGGCGCCAGGTTTACCTGTGACAGGAAGACCTTATGTGCGGCTTTTTTACGGAGGCGGCGTTTAGCGGTATCAATCAGGTTATGTTCCTGGGCAAACTCAACGGGTGACTGCGCGCTGCGTGCTTCTTCCGGATCTTCATTCAGCAGCAGCTGATCGAGGTGGCCAAACCGGGCGAGGATATGGGCGATCCCCGGATAGTTTTTTACCATCACCCAGGGCAGGTTCCGGATGGTCAGTTTACGGGTCAGACGGTAGTAAGGATTGCGTGAGATAACCCAGACGAACAGCCCGATGATTAAAATGAACAGGGGAAAGAGCACGCTGGCCGTGTCGTTCATCACGCTGATAAAGTCCCACAGCGAAACCTGGTGGTTATACCGCGCCGCCGACAGCAGCATGTCCCGGCGCTCGGCCGCATTACCCGGTGTAATGGCGTCCGGCAGTACACCGTAGATCCAGTAAAGCAGGCGACAGGCTCCGTAAATCACATAATCACGAAAGCCAAACCACATCACTGTGATCATGATGAGCAGGGCCCCGATAATCATCAGGCCATCATCCCCTCCCCCTTTCCGTTGTGGCTGGTTTTGCATCAGAACCTCAGAGAATTTTGGTAAACCTTCCCGATATACCAGGCCTTACGCGCCGGCGTGTTGGAGTGATAGCGGCCGACACCCTGCCAGAAATCCCCCCCTTCGAGAATGATGTTGTATTTGAGGATGTAGGCACTGGCCATTGCAGAGGCGCAAAAGTCATGCTGCAGCTGCTCCGCTTTCACGCCAAAATCGGACGCCAGCTTATTCGCCCAGATGGTGTTTATCTGGAATGCGCCGTAATCGTAAGTGCCGTTTTTGTTTTTATTTTTCATTCCCGGTTTTCCGCCTTCAGTCAGCCACAAGGCGAGGAATCCACGGAGAGGAATGTGATAAATCTGTGCTGCTTCAACCATGCAGGTTGGCAGCGGGATTGAGGGCGGGGCATCAACCATAACAATCTCCTAATGATTTCTATTTCGAGTAAAAAATATACCATCAAAAGGAGATTTTTTTAAATCATTTTGGTGCGCATAATTGAGAAGCTGTCAGAGGAATTTTATTTGCCTTCGGCAGAGACAATGTTGCCCTCATTCGCATTTTCCCATGTCGGGATTTCGCCACTCAGCGTGCAGCGAAGCGTCTCTTTTCCGACGGTAAGCTGTGCGCCACTGCTGTAGTAACGACTTTCATACAGGCAGGCGGTTTTCTTTTGTTCCGGGGTCAGTGTAAGACCGGCATTCTGATCCTTTGCCAGCAGTTGTACAAGATGTTGGTTTGTCTGTACCTGTTCACCCAGAATGTTGCTCAGCAAAGAATCGGTTTTCGGCGCGGATACGCTCTGAGCAAAGGCACTGCAACTGATTACGGATGCGGTCAGAATGAGAGCAATCTTCGTGTTGGATTTCATTTCACTTTCTCCATTAAAAAAAACGGTAATCATTTTCTGGATCATTTAAATTAGGTCTGAAAACCGGCCTGAGTGTCAAGCCGATTCTGTTTAAAAATTAACAGGGGATAAAATGATTCAGTCACGTAATAAATATCTGCAGTTTATGCTGGTTCTGCTGGCAGCCTGGGCCATTGCCTGGGGGGCCCTGTTTGTCATGGGGCAGACCGTTCTGCTCTATGGGCTGGGGAAAAATACGCTGTTCTTCATTCATGGTGCTGTTCTGGTGTACCTGCTGTGTGTGTTCCTGGTTTACCGCCGCTGGGTTGCACCGCTACCGGTTGTTGGCCAGCTGCGTAACGTTGGCGCACCGTGGCTGGTCGGTGCGATGGCCGTGGTGTATGTCGGAGAATTTCTGCTGGGTAAAGTGCTGGACCTGCCCGCAGAGCCGTTTATGACGAAACTTTTTGCCGATAAATCCATACCCGACGTGATCCTGACGTTGCTGGCCATCTTTATCCTTGCCCCGCTGAATGAGGAAACGCTGTTCCGGGGGATCATGCTGAACGTCTTCCGTTCACGGTACCGCTGGACGATGTGGCTGGGGGCGCTGATAACGTCATTGCTGTTCGTCGCCGCGCACAGCCAGTATCAGAACCTGCTGACCCTGGCAGAACTGTTCCTGGTGGGGGTGATTACATCAGCTGCCCGGATCAGAAGCGGCGGCCTGCTGCTGCCGGTATTGCTGCATATGGAAGCAACCGCGCTGGGTTTACTGTTTGGCTGAAAGTGTAAATCTATCACGGACGACGATCCTGGCCGTCTGGCCATCATTCTGACCTGACCCCCTCCGCGTGCCGGCACGCAGTATGCCGGCATTGCCTGTTTCCTGAAGCCTGCAATATACTGTATGTATAAACAGTTATTGGAGGCTAAATTATGGCGCTGGATCTCGTTTATCCCCGGCCTTCAGTGGAAGGCGACGCACTCCCTTTTTTTGCCGAACCCGTTGCGGCCGGCTTTCCCAGCCCGGCAGCAGGCTATGAGGCCAATGAACTTAACCTGCATGATTACTGTGTGCGGCATCCGGCCGCGACGTACTTCTTGCGTGTGTCCGGCGATTCCATGCGTGATGCGCGCATTCATGATGGCGATGTGCTGGTCGTCGATCGGGCAGAAGAACCCCGGCACGGCAGCATCGTGATTGCCAGCATCGATAATGAATTTACGGTCAAGCAGCTGCAGCTCCGCCCTTACCCCTGCCTGATGCCGCTGAATCCGGCTTTTCCGCCAATCCGGTTTGATCCGGAGGCGCTGCAGATATGGGGTGTGGTTACGTTCACTGTCATGAGACACCGCCCGTGTACGCCTTAATCGATGTCAATTCGATGTACTGCAGCTGCGAAGAAGCGTTCCGCCCTGATTTACGAGGTCGCCCTGTGGTCGTTCTCAGCAACAACGACGGGGCGCTTGTTGCGGTCAATCGCGCGGCGAAAGCGCTGGGCGTGCGCCGCGGGGAGCCCTATTTCCGCTGCCGCCGCCTGCTGGAACAGCATAACGTTGCCGTATTCAGTTCCAACTACACCCTTTACGCCTCATTCTCCGCCAGATTTGCAACCGTGGTGGAGAGTCTGGCGCCGCGGACATTTGTTTACTCAATTGATGAGCTCTTTGCGGATGCCTCTCATATGGAGGGGGTGATGACGCCGCAGGCGTTTGGCCAGCTTTTGCGGGCTGAAGTGCTGCGCCAGACAACGCTCACCTGTGGAGTCGGCGTCGCGCCAACGAAGACGCTGGCCAAGCTGTGCAACCATGCCGCAAAGACGTGGCCTGCCACCGGGGGGGTTGTGGCGCTCAGTGATCCTGTAAGACTGAAAAAGCTGATGAGCCTGGTGGCGGCCGGCGATGTGTGGGGCATTGGCCATCGTACCGAAAAAGGGCTGGCGGCAATGGGGATCAAAACGGCGCTGGCGCTCGCAGAGATGGATATCCGTCTTGCACGCCGGCTGTACGGTGTGACGCTGGAAAGGACCATTCGTGAGCTGCGTGGCGAGGCCTGCTTTGCCCTGGAGGAAGGAACCGGCGCGAAACAGCAGCTTGTTGTATCCCGTTCGTTTGGAGCGCGGGTCACGCAACTGGCGCAGATGCAGCAGGCGGTGACTAAATAGGGGGAACCGCAGAATTCGGAAAAAATCGTACGCTAAGCTAACGGTGTTCTCGTGACAGCTCTTTGACTAGGCTTTCTAAGGCCATTCTGATAGCCCTGACTTCCTGAAAAGCCATGGCTAAAATTTGTGCGGCTAAAAGGGATAACCGATGGTAAAGTAAGTTATCCCTGTCGAGATACTGAAAAGCGTTATCCTCGTTTTTCCCAAAACTGTTTTGCCAGTTCGCTCAGAGCGCTAGTTAACTGAGCGACAGATTTCGCACTTTGCAAATTATTCTGCCCGGTCTGTACATTGGTATCAGCAGCATCGCGTATATTGATAATACTGCGGTTTATGTCTTCACTTACTGCTCCCTGCTGCTCGACCGCAGTCGCTATTTGCGCGTTCATGTCGGTAATTTCGTTAACGCGTTGGCCAATTCCATCAAGAGCTGTAGCTGCTTCCTCTGCGTGAGCTACACTCGTGTGCGCTTGCCGACTACTTTGCTCCATGACTGTAACAGCGGATTGCGCTCGCTCTTGTAGAGCGCTGATCATGCTTTGAATATCCGTTGTCGATTGCTGTGTGCGAGCAGCAAGACTGCGAACCTCATCGGCGACAACAGCAAAACCACGCCCCTGCTCACCAGCACGCGCGGCCTCAATTGCTGCGTTGAGTGCCAACAAATTCGTTTGCTCGGCGATCCCTCGTATAACGTCAAGAACTTTTGATATCTCGTTACTTTGACCTTCAAGCTCATGAATAACCTGAGTGGCTTGCCTAATTTCACCTTCAAGGGCAGTGATTGACTGGCTTGTGTGGGCTACCAGACGCTGGCCAGATGCCGTCTCAGTGTCTGCTCTTCCGGCCGCATCTGCAGCATGCTGTGCATTGCTCGCAACCTCTTGAATGCTTGCCACCATTTGGTTTACTGCCGTTGCTATTTGATCTGTCTCTGCCTGCTGCTCAACTGTAAGTACATTGCTTGACTCAATATCCTTTAGTAGGCCTCGGGTGTGTTCGCTAAGCCGATTTGATGCATCACCTATGCGACCTACTATGGCGCCTGTTTCAGCTTGCATCATTCGTAAAGCAAACTCTATTTGGCCAAACTCATCGGTGCGCCCAGTGTAGAGGGATTGACTTAATGGGTTATTGGAAATATTCCTGGCTCTTTCAACCAGTCTTCCAAGAGGAGAGAGAATAGCCAAAACACTAACAGAGCTTAAGCTTCCTGACATTAAAGTGGCTAACAATAAGCTGCTTATTGATGTATCAGTAAGCATGCCGGCAGCCATTGCGCTTGATATAATACTACCCCATATGAGCAAGAGTATTTTCACGGAAAAGCTAGCAGCCAATTTCGGCCTCGCGGCCTTCCCGCTTCTCAATTGAGCATATAATTTTTCCGCAGCCAAAACCTGCTCAGGTTCAGGCTTGGTCCTTACAGACTGGTATTCAACAATCGAACCATTCTTAGCTATTGGCGTTACATAAGCACTTACCCAATAGTGGTCGCCATTTTTACAGCGATTTTTTACTAGCCCCATCCATGAGCGGCCAGATTTTAATGTACTCCACATATGCTCAAATGCAGCAGGCGGCATATCTGGGTGTCTTACGATGTTGTGAGGCTGGCCTAATAGTTCTTCCTCAGTGAAACCACTGATTTTAATGAAGTCAGGATTAACGTACGTGATATGGCTTTGAGGGGAGGTAGTCGAAAGAATATTGGCATCTTTTGGGAGTTCTAAGTTTCGACCCGTCACTGGTAAATTCTGGCGCATAAGAACCTCAAGGGTTGGCTGTTTTATTTTATTGTTTTCGGCATTAAGCCCAATTTCTTGAGCGTTACGATAAAGCTAGCATGGAAACGATAGGTGCAAGCAAGTTAAGGGTTGCATCGCGCATGTCAATCTAGGCTATACCCTAACTTGATGTCAGATG
>NZ_BCZS01000054.1 GCF_001598855.1 Pluralibacter gergoviae ATCC 33028 = NBRC 105706
AATTTAAGAACGCATTTGCGATATCGTCGTAAGTGGTTCGACAGTATAAGCAGTAAAGCCGGGGTGACAGCCGGTGGTTGTAGAAAAATTCGGTGGAGCGGTAGTTCAGTCGGTTAGAATACCTGCCTGTCACGCAGGGGGTCGCGGGTTCGAGTCCCGTCCGTTCCGCCACTTATTAAGAGCCCTGAGCATTTGCTCAGGGCTTTTTCGTTTTCGAAGATCGCGAATTCTCCTTCGCTCATCTTACCCATTGCTTCCGGGACCCCGTCCTCATTCCTGTATGACCCCGCATCCGTAGTCCAGAACACTACAGCCATTCGTCACGTCGGTTTAAGGGCAATGTATACGCTGTACAGGCCACTGTTTCTGAAGAGGGGAGTTCCGCTTGCAGCGGTCACAGAAGGAGGTCCTGGTGCTTACTGCCGAAAACGTCTGGACCGGAAGATAGGCTAACAGCGATTCAGCCCATAGAGAAGAGCGGGGGAGCCCCGCTCTTTATGAACCTACTGGACAGTAAAGCGCGATACCGAACCTTCAAGCGCCGATGCCTGGTCGCGAAGCGCGCTGGCGGCGGCTGAGGACTCCTGGACCAGCGCCGCATTTTGCTGCGTGACTTTATCCATCTGCACGATAGCAACACCGATTTGAGATATACCGCAGTTCTGCTCGTCTGATGCCTCAGCGATCTCATTCAGGATACTGGTAACGCTGTCGACGGACTCTACAACATCGTCCATCGTTTTACCCGCCTGCCTGACTAAGGTGAATCCGCTGTCGATGCGCTCCACCGATTCGCCAATCAGCGCTTCAATCTCTTTCGCCGCCAGGGCACTCCGTTGAGCAAGATTTCGCACTTCGCTGGCGACAACGGCAAAACCTCGCCCATGCTCTCCGGCGCGCGCAGCCTCGACAGCCGCATTTAACGCGAGAATATTGGTCTGAAACGCAATGCTGTTAATGACGGTGGTGATCTCTGCAATTTTACCCGAGCTATTGCTAATCTGATCCATCGTTTCGACTACGCTTCTGACCAGTATCCCTCCCTTATTGGCCGTCTCAGAAGTGGTGCGCGCAAGCTGACTCGAATGGTGAATATGCTCTACGTTCTGTTTTACGGTCGCGGTTAATTGATTCATGCTGGCTGCCGTCTGCTCCAGGGCGGCGGCCTGTTCCTCAGTGCGTGCCGAAAGGTCGTTATTCCCGGCGGCAATTTCCGTAGAAGCATTGCTCACCTGGATTATGCCGCTGCGTATATCCGCAATAATTCCCCGCAGATTGTTGCTCATGCCGCCCACGGCCTGCATCAGTTCACCCAACTCATCTTTACGGGTTGTCCTGAGATCGATACTCAAATCCCCGCTGGCAATTTGGCGCGCGACATTCAGGGTTGCAGAAAGCGGAGTCGTTATTTGGCGGGTAATAAAGACGGCAATCACAATACTGGCGATAATCGCCGCGGCAATGATCAGAGTCATCCAGAGAATAGCCCGCGTGATATCGGCGTGTGTAGAGATCAGTTGCTGGTTAAATAGCTGATTACTGGTGCTTATCAAATGCGCGCCGGCCAGTGCAAGCTGCCGCGTTGCTTCGGCTTCAGCAAGCGCTGAAGCATTGTAGTCCTCAATACTACGATGTTTTGTTTCCAGCAGCTGCGCAATTTTTTCAAGACTTGTACTGTCTTCAGCGCGCAGATAGGGCCGGGCAACGCCGATAAGCCGAATCGTTTCAGTTAAAAACCCTGACAGAGCCATCCGGTTAGCCTCACTGTTTTCCAGCGCCATAAGATTCACGCGCACGCGAATACCGTTAAGTGACTTATTAACTTCTTTTAGCGCTACCTGAGTTTCATCCGGCATACTGCTGTAATTCTTTGATATGGAATACGCTGTTGCTATTTCATCCGTGAGCCGCAGGTTTTGTAAAATATTCTGGCGTTTAGCGACTTCTCTGACCGTCTCCGCTCGACATTTTCGGTATATATTCATGGTGACGGGAAGCGATGAGATTAAATCAGCTTGTTGGCTTTCCCAGCGCCAGGTTTTGAGCCGGTTAATACTGCTCTCTATTACCTGCAAATGCGCTTCGTTTTCAGCGAGGAATTTTTCATCGTGGGTTTTTACATACTGCAGGCGGGCATCCTTGGCCTGAGCAAACCGATCGTTAATGTTTTTCAGTTCACTGAGTTTTTCCGCCCGCTTTTCAATAATCTGCAGATTTTTTATTCCGCAGCCAGCAACAGCAATCGTCAGGAGGAGTAGAAGACCAAATCCCAACATGAGTTTTTTACCGACTTTTATATTTTCCAACAAAATACGTAAATTTTTCATAAAACAAAGTTCTCTTGTTAGTTATTATCTACGAATGGGGAGCGCGTAGGACTGCCGTTATCGGCATGAAACTAAATACGTTTAAGTTAAATAACTAAAAAAAGCCGACGACTGACTTGCGGAAATACCCGAAGGCATGCTCCAGCTACCATCAATAGCGAAGGGAAAAGAGAGACGTCTAATTATTCGGCACGAGGGCGCAGCCGGCGAACCTGAACTGCGCATCTGAGTCACGGTGATGACATTGTGGAGTAGCCCGCTGTGATAACGGATCGTACTGGCAGGGTTGATGCCTGCGGGATCAGCTGCCGCCGGAGGATGGCCGTCGCTGCGCCTCATGCTCTACGAGGAAATCGATGAATGCCCTGATCCGCGAGCTGACCGCCCGGTCGCTATAGTAAACCGCGCTGAAGGGCATCTCCACCGGCAGCCGCTGCTCGGCGAGTAACTCCACCAGATCTCCCCGCGCAATTTCGCTATCCACCATGTAATCAGACAGACAGGCGATCCCGTTTCCGCTCAGACAAAGCTGCTTGAGCGTTTCACCGCTGTTGGAGGAGAGTCCGCTGCTGATTTCGTGCAGCTGTCCATCGCAGCATGACAGCGGCCAGGTATTCAGCGTCTGCGGCTCCGTAAAGCCCAGGCAGATATGCTGGCTCAGCTCAGCCACGCTTTCGGGCCTGCCGTGTCGGGCAATATAGTCCGGCGAAGCAATAATTTTGCGGTAGCTGATAAACAGCGGTTTCGCCCGCAGGCTGGAGTCCGACAGGGTACCGGCGCGAATGGCGATATCGACTTTTCGTTCGATCAGGTTGATAAAGGTTTCCGATGAGACCAGCGATAGCGCGATCTCCGGATAGCGCTCGCGGAACGGCTTTATCAGCGGCATCAGATAGTGCAGCACCACCGGCGTTGCCGCATCGATACGCAGCAGTCCCTTCGGCGTGTGCCGCGACTCCATCAGCTCATTCTCCGCTGCCGCCATCTCCTGCAGTACGCCCTGCATACGGCGAAAATAGCGCTCTCCCTCTTCCGTCAGGCTCAGCTGTCGGGTGGTGCGGTTCAGCAGGCTGACGCCCAGCTTTGACTCCAGCTTCTTTACGGCACGGCTGACCGCCGAGTTGGCCTGATTGAGCCGCTCTGCGGCACGGCTAAAGCTGCCGCTCTCCACTACCGCGACAAAGATGGCAATCTCTTCTGAAGTCGCTCTCATTTTTGCTCCTGCTGCAATATTTAATTGAGACTTTGAATTTTTTTGTTATTTAACCACCCGGGCACGCCGCCTGTCATCTTATCTCCTCCGAAGCCATCATCGGTGGCCTGACGGTAGCGCACTCCGGCCTCGGGTAAACGCTGCCGCGATTTTTGTACTGCTCGCCATCCGCGCCGCCTTGATAAACCAGCAAAAGTTGCCGCCGATTGGGGTAGGTGAGTCAGTGTTTACTCACCGCAGAAGCTAATCTTTCTGGTAAAGAGCGTTGAAAGTGTGGGTAAAAATCCCTATAACAGAAGAACCACCTGCTCACGCAGCGTGGCTTTTCTGTTATTGAGGTCTTAAGCCGAAAGTGCGAAAAAATACCTATGCCATGCGCTACATAGCCGGACAGCCCGCAGAGAGGATTTTACCTCCCGGCCCGTTCTCGACCGTAGGCAAGGCATTACCCGCCGGCGCGCCGCTGAGCAGCGAAGAGAAGATCCGCGTGCTGGTGTGGAACATCTTCAAGCAAAAGCGCGCCGAATGGCAGTCGGTGCTGCAGAATTTTGGTAAAGATGCCCATCTGGTCCTGCTGCAGGAGGCCCAGACCACGCCTGAGCTGGTGCGCTTTGCCACCGCTAACTACCTTGCCGCCGATCAGGTTCCGGCGTTCGTGCTGCCGCAAAACCCGTCTGGCGTGATGACGCTCTCCTCGGCGCATCCCGTCTACTGCTGCCCGCTGCGCGAGCGCGAGCCTATCTTACGGCTGGCGAAATCGGCGCTGGTGACCGTTTACCCGCTCCCCGATTCGCGCCTGCTGATGGTGGTCAACATTCACGCCGTCAACTTCAGCCTCGGCGTTGACGTCTACAGCAAGCAGCTGCTGCCGATTGGCGACCAGATCGCGCACCACAGCGGACCTATTATCATGGCCGGAGACTTCAATACCTGGAGCCGTCCGCGAATGAATGCGCTCTACCGCTTTGCCCGCGAGATGTCCCTGCGCGAGGTCCGCTTTAGCGACGACCAGCGCCGCCGGGCGTTTGGCCGTCCGCTCGATTTTGTTTTCTACCGGGGCCTGAGCGTTCACGACGCCTCCGTGCTGGTAACCCGCGCCTCCGATCACAATCCGCTACTCGTTGAATTCAGTCCCGGCAAGCCTGAACGATAACGCTATGTCAGGTCTGCCGTCGGGCAGGCCTGCACGCGCAAGGTGCTGCCCTTTTTCTCTCTTAACATAAAGGACAACACATGACAGACAACTCCCACCACGGCAACGTTGATAAGCAGTTTGGCGCTCAGGCAAAGGCCTATTTAACCAGCGCGGTTCACGCGACCGGGCGCGATCTCCAGCAGCTGACCGCTCGCCTGAGCGCTTTCCCCGAGGCCCGCGTGCTCGATATGGGCTGCGGCGGCGGCCACGCCAGCTATGCGGCGGCAGGGCAGGTCGCCAGCGTCACGGCCTACGATCTGTCGGCGCAGATGCTGGAGGTGGTCGCCCGGGCGGCGGCGGAGAAGGGGCTTAATAACATCACCACCCGCCAGGGCTACGCCGAGGCGCTGCCGTTTGCCGATGCCGCTTTCGACGTGGTGATAACCCGCTACTCGGCGCACCACTGGCACGACGTCGGGCAGGCCCTGCGGGAAGTCAGACGCGTGCTCAGGCCCGGCGGGATATTGATCGTCATGGACGTCATGTCGCCGGGCCACCCGCTGCGCGACGTCTGGCTGCAGACGGTGGAGGCGCTGCGCGACACGTCGCACGTGCGCGACTACGCCAGCGGCGAATGGCTGGCCATGATTGCTGAAGCGGGGCTTATCGTGGATTCCGTACAGACGGACCGTCTGACGCTGGAGTTCTCATCGTGGATAACGCGAATGCGTACCCCGGCGGCGCTGGTGGAGGCGATCCGCCTCTATCAGCAGAGCGCCTCCCGGGAGGTAAAAGACTACTTCGAGCTGCAGGAAGATGGCTCCTTTACCAGCGATATCCTTTTCGCCGAAGCGCATAAGCCAGCATAAAAACAAAAGGCACCGCGAAGGTGCCTTTTTTATGATGACTAACGGTCAGGAATCGGGTCTGTCGCTGTTGCTCACGAACAGCGTCAGGCGATCGCCGGGCTTCAGGTTGTCGGTATCGCTGTTCCAGCGCACCAGATCCTTGATATTGATGCCGTGGCTTTTCGCGATACTCGACAGCGAGTCGCCTTTGCGAACGCGGTAGGTAATGCTGTCGCTGTTCTTCGCCAGGCGGGCCGCGCTGCTGCCGGCGCCAACCGTCAGCGACTGGCCAATTTTCAGACCCGAACCGCGCAGGTTATTCCACTGCTTGAGATCGGACGTTGAAACACCGAGCCGTGAAGCGATGCCGGAGAGCGTATCACCCGAACGCACGCGGTAGCTGCGGCTGGTGAGCGGCGTATTGTCCGCAACAAGCGTTGGCTGAACGGCGGCGATATCGCCAGAGGCGAGAGACTCGCGCAGCTGGTCAGCATGCTTCTTTGGCACCATCACGTACTTTGGCCCGCTGGCTCCCAGGGTTGACCCCTTCACGCCCGCGTTAAATGCCTTCAGACGGGTAATCGACATGCCGGCCATATCCGCCACCTGCGACAGTTCGACCGGGTTATCCAGGCGAACGCGCGCCAGCGCGCGGCTCTCGTCTGCCGTTGGCAGCTGCACGCCGTAGCGCTTGCTGTTTTTGAGGATGTCGCTTAACGCCAGCATCTTCGGCACGTAGATCTTCGTTTCATACGGCAGGGACAGCGACCAGAAGTCAGCAGGTTTTCCCCGCGCCTTGTTCGCCTTGACTGCCTTCATCACACGACCTTCGCCGCTGTTATACGCTGCGACCGTCAATAACCAGTCACCGTCGAACATTTTGTTAAGCCGCTGCATCATGTTGAGTGCGGCGGTAGTGCTGGCGACGATATCGCGACGCGCATCATAGCTGCGGGTCTGCTTTAAACCATAATTGCGCCCTGTGCTCGGTATGATCTGCCAGATGCCTGCGGCATTGGCGCCAGACGTCGCGTGTGGGTCAAAAGCGCTCTCCACTATGGGTAGGAGTACCAGCTCCATGGGCATGTTGCGTTTCTTAACCTGCCCGGCTATCCAGTACATATACGGCTCAGCCCGTACTGTCACATCGTGGAGATAGCTCTTATTACGTAAATACTTCTGTTTCTGCTCGCGAATCCGGGCGTTGTCCGGAATTCCCATCTTTAGCTCGTCGCTGATAGAGGCCCACAAGTCCTGATCCTGCGCGAAGGACGTCCCATCGTCCATCCATCGCGAATGACTTGCAAACTTCCCTGCTTCCCCTTGACTAGCTGCAGAAAGGCTCTGTGCATGCTGCTGGACGCTGCCACCGTGATTGGCCTGGCAGCCCGCAAGCAAGACAGAGGCGAATATAATCGCTCTTGCCTTCATGTATGTGGTCAATGTAGTTGCTTAAAAGACGAGCGATCATAACGGCGAAAGTGGCAAAAGGCAACCTCGGTTGTCTAGAAGTCATCTTTCTTTGACCTTAACCATGCAAAACGCTGTTCAGGATGTAACAATTTTGTTTCTTCAGGAATTTCTTTAATTAAATCAGGATCATTTGCGCGGAGAAATACATTTATATGACGCTCATTTTTCAGAATAACGGGGAGTGTTTTTTGGTTTTTAGCACGTAACTCCTTAACTTCGTTGTAGTAATCGATAATGCCCTTATCACGAGGCAGGATACTCATAGCAAACTTCATATTAGCTAAAGTGTACTCATGAGCAGCGCAGACGATAGTGTCATCGGGAAGCGCGCGAATTTTTTCAAGGGACTGATACATCTGCTCTGGCGTACCCTCGAACAGGCGTCCGCAGCCGCCGGAGAATAAAGTATCGCCGCAAAACAAATAAGGGTGACTGAAGTAACAAACGTGTCCAAGCGTGTGACCTGGCGTCGAAAATACAGAAAATTCGGAACCGAACACCGTGATGTGGTCACCGTCGCTGACGATGTGCGTGGCGCCTTTGGTCCGGGTCTCTTCCGGGCCGTAAACCGTGAGGTGGGGATACTTTTCTACCAGGGCCGCTACGCCACCTACATGATCGTGGTGGTGGTGAGTGAGTAAAATGGCCTGCGGCCGCCAGTGATGCTCGGCGATGGCGGTAAGCACCGGTGCGGCCTCGCCGGGGTCGACAATCAGGCAGTCGCCGTTCTGCTGGCTCAGTACCCAGATGTAGTTATCCTGAAAGGCGGAAATACTGTTAAGATTCATTGATTACCTCATAGCGTAGCGGGTGTGTTGAGATGAAACCGGCAAGGATACCTCTGACTGCCACGGCCCCCGGCCACTGGCGCGAAATGCCCTGGGGCGAATACTATCGCGAGGCCCTTGAGGCGCAGCTGAAGCCGTGGATGGCGAAACTGTATGGTTTTCATCTTCTGAAGATTGGCAATCTGAGCGCAGAAATCAATACCGAAGCGTGCGCTATCTCGCATCAGGTAAATGTCTCCCTGGGCGGCGAACCGATGCAGGTAAAGGCCGATCCGCTGCACCTGCCGTTTGCCGAAAAATCGGTCGATGCCTGCCTGCTGGCGCACACGCTGGCCTGGAGCGAAGACCCGCACCGGCTTCTGCGCGAAGCCGACCGCGTGCTGATCGACGACGGCTGGCTGATTATGACCGGCTTTAATCCGCTCAGCTTTGTCGGCCTGCGCAAGCTGGTGCCGGTGATGCGCAGGCGGATGCCTTATAATAGCCGGATGTTCAGGATGGCGCGCCAGCTCGACTGGCTGGCGCTGCTCAATTTTGAAGTGCTGCATCAGGGGCGGATACAGGTACTGCCCTGGAGCCGGCAGGGCGGCACGCTGCTGAGTACGCATTTGCCTGCGCTGGGCTGCCTGCAGGTCATTGTCGCCCGCAAGCGCACGGTTCCCCTGACCCTGAATCCGATGCGGCAGAGTAAGGCCAAAACCCGGCTGCGTCAGGCCGTGGGGGCCACCCGCCAGTACCGTAAGCCGTAATCAGCTCCCGGACTTATAGCCTACGTCTTCCTGAGTGGGCGACATGGCCGCCGCTTTCGCCAGCTCGTCGCAGCGTTCGTTTTCCGGATGCCCGGCGTGGCCTTTTACCCACTCCCAGCGGATCTTGTGCTGACTGAGGGCGGCGTCCAGCCGCTGCCAGAGATCGACGTTTTTCACCGGTTTTTTATCAGCGGTTTTCCAGCCGCGCTTTTTCCAGTTGTGGATCCACTGGGTGATCCCCTGGCGCACGTACTGGCTGTCGGTGCTGAGCACCACTTCGCAGGGCTGCTTCAGCGCCTCCAGCGACACGATGGCCGCCATCATCTCCATGCGGTTATTGGTGGTCAGGCGGTAGCCCTGGCTGAAGATTTTCTCATGCTTACCGTAACGCAAAATCGCACCGTAGCCGCCGGGGCCGGGGTTGCCAAGACAGGAACCATCGGTGAAAATTTCTACCTGTTTGAGCATCTCTGGTAGACTTCCTTTATTGAATCGACATGCAAACGACAAGTCTGACATAAATGACCGCGATTAACACTGCAATTACCCGACAGATCGTCCTCGATACCGAAACCACCGGTATGAACCAGATCGGCGCACACTATGAAGGGCATAAGATCATCGAGATTGGTGCCGTAGAGGTGGTCAACCGCCGGCTGACGGGCAACAACTTTCACGTTTACCTCAAGCCGGATCGGCTGGTGGATCCGGAAGCCTTCATGGTTCACGGTATCGCCGACGAGTTTCTGATCGACAAGCCGACGTTCGGCGACGTGGCCGACGCCTTCATCGACTATATCCAGGGCGCAGAGCTGGTGATTCATAACGCGTCGTTTGATATCGGCTTTATGGATTACGAGTTCGGCAAGCTCAATCGCGGGATCGGCAAGACCGAAACTTTCTGCAAAATTACCGATAGCCTGGCGATGGCGCGCAAAATGTTCCCGGGGAAAAGGAACAGCCTCGATGCGCTCTGCTCGCGCTATGAAATAGACAATACCAAGCGAACCCTCCACGGGGCGCTGCTCGATGCCCAGATCCTCGCTGACGTCTATCTGGCGATGACCGGCGGCCAGACGTCAATGTCGTTTCAGATGGAAGGGGAGTCGCAGCAGACGCAGGGAGAAGCAACGATTCAGCGCGTTGTGCGGGCAGCCAGCAAGCTGCGGGTGATTTTAGCCAGCGATGACGAGCTCGCGGCCCACGAATCGCGCCTGGATTTGGTGCAAAAGAAAGGCGGAAGCTGCCTCTGGCGCGCCTGACTCTGCAAGAGAGGATATAAAAAAGCGCCTGATGGGCGATTTTTGCAGCAACCGATTCAAAAGTGAAGAAAAACCATTGACGGAGGATCGGGGAGTCCGTAATATTCGCCTCGTTCCCAACGGAACAACAACGCGGAGCGGTAGTTCAGTCGGTTAGAATACCTGCCTGTCACGCAGGGGGTCGCGGGTTCGAGTCCCGTCCGTTCCGCCACTATTCAGGGCCATGTCATTTATGACGTGGCCCTTTTTCATTTCTGCGTTTACACTTTCCTTCGTCAGTTTTCACACTCCGGATAGCTGAAATAAGCACCTTTCCGCGCAGTCAATAGCAAACACCTTTTCACTGCGGGCTGCGATGCTATTATCCAGATTAGCTGCGGGTACATCACGCATCAGCTAATACACGCTTTATTTTTCAGGTTATATGTCATTAAGCCCTAATTGATAAAGGGCAAATAAAAAGAGCCGCCAGGCGGGGCTCAGTTTTTCATAACATCAGGATATCATTCATATGAAGATAAATTCACTGCGCGCCCTGGCTATTCCAATATTGGGCATAGGGTTATTAATCTGTCAACAACAGTCCTTCGCCGATAACTCCCTCGGGCAGCGGGACAACCTTGATGCCAATATTAATGTGCGGCAGAAAGCCGAATTAGCGATCCCTCCCGGATTTGTTGAAGGTTCGACGTTTAAAGGGATATTGCGCAACTCTTTTTTCGAGCGCAATAATCACCATACGCCCTCCGGGCGCGATCAGCGGGAGTGGGCGCAGGGCGGCTATTTATCTTTTCGCTCCGGTTATACCGATACGCCCTTGATTGGATTTGGCGCGGATATTCACAGCTTCTACGCCCTAAAGCTGGACGGCGGCGGCGGGCACGGCGGCGCGGGGCTGATGCCGCTCGATTCAGAAGGCAAGCCGGAATCAAACTATTCAACCCTCGGCGGGGCGCTGAAAATACGCGGCTTCGACAGCCTGGTGCAGGCCGGCGATCAGCTGCTGGAAAACCCGGTCATTGCCAGCGGCGTCAGCCGCATGTTTCCGCAAACCTACCGCGGCGTCAGTCTGAAGAACTATACCGTGGATGACCTGACGCTGGATGCGGGCTGGGTTGACTCGACGCGTCTGCGTAACCAGAGCGGCCAGAGCCACCTGAAAACCAGCTACGGCGGGAGCAACAGGGCGGGCGTTGAAGCCCACCGCGCCAGCTCGCACATGAACTGGGTCGGCGGCGTGTACAGCGCACCGAAAAGCGTCACCGTGACCGCCTACGCCGGTAACCTCAGCGACGTCTGGAATCAATACTATCTCGGCAGCAGCTATCCCTTTAGCCTGGCGGAGGGCGTCACCCTGACGCCCTATCTGCACTATTTTGATACGCGGGACCAGGGCGATAGCCACCTGGGGCGCATCAATAATCAGACCTACACCAGCGGATTAACTCTCGCCGGCGGCGGCCAGAGCCTGACTTTCGGCTTTCAGAAGGTCGACGGCGATACGCCGTTTGACTACGTGATCCAGAACGACGGCTCCTATCTCTATCTCAGCAACTCGATGCAGTACGCCGACTTTAACGGCCCGCACGAGAAGTCCTGGAAGGTGCAGTATCAGACCAGCCTGGCCTTCATAAATGCCCCCAGCTTCAAGCTCAGTACCTCCTACACGCGCGGTAAGGCCGATCTGACGCGGGTCAATCCCAACAGCGCCGGGTATGGCTACATCTATAATCCGGACGGTAAAAATGCCCGCCACTGGGAGCGCGACGTTTCTCTGCGCTATGAAGTGCCCGACGGTAAGGCAAAAGGCACCAGCGTGACCCTGCGCTGGGCGGTGCACCGTTCAGGAAAAGGCTATACCGCCCCGGGAAATACCCGCGGCAATGCCGATGCTGATGAATATCGCGTGATTGTCGATTATCCGTTTACGATATTTTGATTTAAATAAGCCGCAAATAACCGCATGAGTAATGGGTATTTGCGGCAGTTATTTATCATAAGAAAATACGTTCTATTAAACGCGTTTATAGTAAACATGTTTCTGTGGACGCTTTGTCGGAACGGCTAACGTTTATAAATAAAACGGCTTAACGCAGGATATTAAAAAACTTATCCCGCCTCCTTATCCCTGCGCCGTTTGCCGACCTATGCATAACAGTCGGGGGCCGCAGGGCGGCCCCTGCGAGGATTATTCGTCGATAACGGCGGGTTCGCGGAATTTTACCGCAGCCGCCGCCCGCTCGCCGCGCGCCAGCCAGCGGTAGCAGCCGGCGCCCAGAAATGCGCCGATAAACCAGCTGAAGTTCGCCACTTCGTGCAGCGCCGGCGTAAAGCTTATCAGCAGGCACAGGCCTACTGACGGCAGCAGCGCCGCAATCGCCTTCGGATTAAAGCCGTTTTTGTACCAGTACTGACCGCGGGGCGAAACGCTAAACAGATCGTCCACCGCCACCTTGCCGCCCTTAATCAGGTAGAAGTCCGCCAGCAGAATGCCGAACAGCGGCCCGATAAAGGAGCCGAGCACGTCCAGGGTGTAGTGGATAAGCTCCGGGGACTGGAACAGATTCCACGGCGTCAGCAGCACCGAGCCCACTGCGGCGATCATGCCCCCGGCGCGGAAGCTGATCTTCTGCGGCGCGCAGTTGGAAAAATCAAAGGCCGGCGACACGAAGTTAGCGACGATATTGATGCCGATAGTCGCGGTGATCATCGTCAGCAGGCCGATGGCCATCGCCACGCTGTTGCCGACGTGGCTCACGGTCTCGATCGGATCGACGATCATTTTGCCAAACAGCGACTGGGAGCCGGAGACAATAATCACCGTTACAACGGAGAACAGCAGGAAATTAAACGGCAGGCCCCAGCGGTTGCCCCGGCGGATCTCCTGCATATTCTTGCCGTAGCGCGAGAAGTCGCCGAAGTTGAGCAGCGGTCCGGAGAAGTAGGAGACCACCAGCGCGGTGGCGGTGATCATCTCCCAGGTCTGCTGCCCGGCGGTCAGGTTTTTGCTGGCGAGGGTAAACGAAATACCGTCGAAGCCGGTCTGCCAGAGGATCCAGCCCGCCAGCGCCATCATCACCACATAGACGGCCGGGCCCGCAATGTCGATAAAGCGTTTGATGGCGTTCATCCCGTGCCAGAAGACCATCGCCTGCAGCGTCCACATGATGCCAAAGCAGATCCAGCCCAGATGAGAGAGGCCGAGAAAGTGGCCGACGGTCAGCGAGGCGAGCGATGGCCAGAATTTCAGCCCCACCAGCATCAGCGCATTGGCCGCAAGGTAAGTCTGGATCCCGTACCAGGCGAAGGCGATCAGGCCGCGGATCACCGCCGGAATATTAGCCCCGAACACGCCGAAGGCCTGGCGGCTGATCACCGCGTAGGGCACCCCGGCCATCTGGCTGGGTTTCGCCACCAGGTTGGCGCACAGCTGAACGATGCAGATCCCCGCCAGCAGGCACAGCAGCACCTGCCAGCTGGCGAGTCCGAGGGTAAAGAAGCTGGCCGCCACCACGTAGCCGCCCATGCTGTGCACGTCCGACATCCAGAAAGAGAAGATGTTGTACCAGGACCAGCTCTGCGTCTTCGTCGGAGCGAGATCGCTATTGGTCAGCCGGGGGCTGTAACTGCTGTTGTAGTCTGCATCGTTTGGCATGAAATCTGCTCCTGTTAAGCGGAAACGTTGTCTCTGCCGGTGTATTGCAGGAAGCAGGCCAGCTTTTCGTATATCGCGCAGCCGCCGCCCGACGCGGGTTTTTCTGCCGGACGGCTTTACCCGGCAGGCCGAACGTGCTCTTCTGTGGTGCGTTAGTTTCAGTGTTGGAGCAAAAGTTTCACCACCGCGATGCGCGTGCCCGTTTATCTATCGTCAAGGGAGTTATTTTCGATGCACGAATTTTGTATACAGGTCATTAATCCCAATACCAGCGCGGCGATGACCCAGACCATTGCCGACGCTGCCCGGGCCGTTGCCGCCCCCGGTACCGCTATCCTTGCCAGCTGCCCGACCCAGGGCGTGGAGTCCATTGAGGGCCACTTCGATGAGGCCATCGCCGCCGTCGGCGTCCTTGAGCAGATTAAGCAGGGAAAAGCACAGGGCGCCCAGGGCCACGTTATCGCCTGCTTTGGCGATCCCGGCCTGCTGGCCGCCCGCGAACTGGCCAGCGGGCCGGTGGTGGGCATTGCCGAGGCGGCGATGCACGTGGCGACGCTGGTGGCGACGCGCTTCTCCATTGTTACTACGCTGCCGCGCACGGTGATCATCGCCCGCCACCTGCTGCAGCAGTACGGCTTTGAACACCACTGCGCCGCGCTGCACGCCATCGATCTGCCGGTGCTGGCCCTGGAAGATGGCACGGGTTTTGCTCAGGGTAAAGTACGAGATCGCTGCATCCGCGCGATGCGGGAGGACGGCTGCGGCGCCATCGTGCTCGGCTGCGGCGGCATGGCGAACCTGGCGCAGGAGCTGACCCGGGAGCTGGGTATCCCGGTCATCGACGGCGTCACCGCCGCGGTGAAAATGGTGGAATCCCTGCTTGGGCTGGGGCTTGGCACCAGCAAGCGCGGCGATCTCGCATATCCTAATAAAAAGCCGCTGACCGGCTGCTTCGCGATGCTGAGCTAAGGTCGGCGGGCCACAGAAAGAGGTCAATGCATGCAATCAGCGAACGAGCGGCCCGTATGGCACTTTACTGAAAACTATCCCCGCGACATGGCGGGCTACGCCGGACGTCCGCCCCACGCGCGCTGGCCGGGCGGGGCGCGCATTGCCCTGCAGTTCGTACTCAACTTTGAAGAGGGCGGCGAAAACCACGTCCTGCACGGCGACAGCGGCTCCGAGCAGTTCCTGTCGGACATCATCGGTGCCGCCAGCTACCCGGACCGCCACATGTCGATGGACTCGCTGTATGAATACGGCTCCCGCGCCGGGTTCTGGCGCATCCACGACGAGTTTCAGCGGCGCGGCCTGCCGCTCACCGTCTTCGGCGTGGCGATGGCGCTGGCGCGCAACCCGGCCATCGTGGAGGCGATTAAGGCCGCGGACTACGACGTGGTCAGCCACGGCTGGCGCTGGATCCACTACCAGAACCTCGACATTGAAACCGAGCGTCAGCACATGCAGCAGGCGATGGAAATTCTCACCGCGCTGTTCGGCAAAGCGCCGCTCGGCTGGTATACCGGCCGCGACAGCCCCAATACCCGTCAGCTTGTGGCGGAGCAGGCGGGGCTGCTCTACGACAGCGACTATTACGGCGACGACCTGCCGTTGTGGACCACGGTGAATGATAAGCCGCACCTGATTGTGCCCTACACCCTGGACGCCAACGATATGCGCTTCGCCACCGCCCAGGGCTTCAATACCGCCGAGCAGTTTTACACCTACCTTAAGGACAGCTTCGACGTGCTGTACGCCGAGGGCGAGGCGGCGCCGAAGATGATGTCTGTCGGCATGCACTGCCGCCTGCTCGGGCGCCCCGGCCGCTTCCGCGCCCTGCAGCGCTTTCTCGATTACGTACAGGGCTTTGACGACGTGTGGATCTGCCGCCGCCGGGAGATAGCGGAGCACTGGGTGACGCATCACCCTTATCAGGGGTAGTGCGGCGGCAAGGTAAAAGCGCCTCTTCGCAGAAGAGGCCGGTGTTTTCGCCCTCTCCCTGTGGGCTGTCTCTTATACACAAATTTTCAGTTCAAACGGATAAGCCAGCCTGACGCTTATCCTGGCTGAGGGTTTGAATTCCGGCTAAAAATCGCCTCAGATTCTGACGTCTGGCCGGGGCAGCCCGCAGGGATGCGGGCTGAGGGCGCGACTTACAGGGATGTTGCATCGCGCCCGTACCCGATAAGCCAGACGTCAGAATCTGAGGTTCCGCGCAGCGGCGATTTTTGTTGCCGGGAGCCGGGATTGTTAAGGGCGCGGCGGCT
>NZ_BCZS01000055.1 GCF_001598855.1 Pluralibacter gergoviae ATCC 33028 = NBRC 105706
GAAAAACTGCGGGTCACGTTCGCACTGGACTGCTGCGATCGTGAAGCACTGCACTGGGCGGCCAGTAACGGTGGATATGACAGCGAAACCGTACAGGACGTATACTGGGTGCGGTGGAACGACGCTTCGGCAGCAACCTGCCGGCCTCCCTCGTTGAATGGTTGACGGACAACGGCTCGGCCTACCGGTCTCATCAGACGCGTCAGTTCGCCAGAATGGTAGGACTGGAGCCTAAACATACGGCAGTACGCAGCCCGCAAAGCAACGGCATGGCAGAGAGCTTCGTGAAAACGATGAAGCGCGACTACATCAGCATCATGGCGAAACCTGACGGGTTAACAGCGGTAAAAAACCTTGCGGAAGCCTTTGAACATTATAACGAATGGCATCCGCATAGTGCACTGGGATATCTGCGGCGACGAACCAGTCATGGGTTAAGTGATAAAAAGTGTATGGAAATATAGGGGCCAATCTACTAAAGTCTTTTTCGTTAAGTAAAATTCGGTGGTTGGATATCCGGAAAGAGCATTTTGCTGTAGATACACCCACACTGTCATTAATTGATGAGCATCGCGATCCTTGGGTGAGTGAAGGGACGTTTGAGGTGCGGGTGCGTATTAAACACAGTATTGCTGGCTACTTCTCAAGACGAGACTTACTGCCTCAGCAAGAATTGGTTCGCGAAGAGAATGATGGCGTGACTTTGCTTTGCAATGCAGCACATCAGAGTCAAATTATTCCACTAATTCTATTCTGGTTACCGAATATAGAAATTCTGGAACCAGAATGGTTGAAAAAAACGGTCATCAACTTACTGCATAACTACATCACTGTCGATCGCGACTCCGTTCCTGTTCAGGAATGTGATGCGTAGCGGGTAACAACGACTTATTGCACAGGAGATTATTATCTATGGCATTACCATTCATTATTCTGGGCGTCGCGGCAGCGGCAACGGCGTTTGGCGGTAAAAAAGCTTATGATGGCTACCAGAAAAAATCGGAAGCTGATGATGTATTAGATCGCGCGCAGCGTAGCTTTGATAAGCATAAAGAGAGCTTTGATCTGGCAAATGAAACAACGTCGAAAAAACTGGCCGAACTGGGTGAAAAAGAGCTGGAAATCGGTAAAGATTTCAATGATTTTAAAACGATTGCCGACGATCTGCTGGCGCGTATGGCGAAAGATGGGCATAAAGATCTTCGGCTGAAGGTACCACAGCATAACATCAATAAAATTCAGAACTTGGCGATTTCCGCCACGGAATACCTGACGACGGTCGTCGGTGCCGGGGTTTCTGGTGCTGCCGCTGGTTTTGCCGTGTACAGCGGCGTGATGGCGTTTGCCGCAGCTTCTACCGGTACGCCGATCGCCGCCCTGTCTGGTGCGGCGGCGTATAACGCCACAATGGCGGCGATTGGTGGTGGTTCCCTGGCCGCAGGTGGTTGGGGGATGGCGGGCGGCGCGATGGTGCTTGGCGGTGCAGTGGTGGCTCCGCTGATTGCTATTGCGGGCTGGGCTTACGATAGCCATGCCGAAAAGGCGCTTAACAATGCTTATCAAAGCTCCCGTGAAGTGACCGCGGCGGTGGAAAAAATGAATGCGGCTGAAGCGCAGCTGACGAAGGTGCAGCAGTATGTAAATAGCATTTATGAATCAATCACCCGTATGCATAGCGTCTTTATTCAGCACTACTTTGAGCCGCTGAAAGCTATGCATGCCGTCATTGTTGAACGTCATGAGAAGAATATCACTACCGAGATTAGTGAGTCGGAAGAGATCATGGCGATTATCGACCATGGTTATGAATTAGCCGCCATAATGACCGACGTGATCACCACGCCGTTGTTCAAGCCGGTGACGCAGGAAAACGGTGAAGCCGTTATCGAAGATGGCGTGATCCAACTGCAGACCGACAGCAACGGTATGAACCTGCTGAACAAAGAGATTCTGGACGAAAAACTGGCGGCTTCTAATTCTGAGTTTGACGCATTTTCTTCTCGTATTTAATCGACTCGCCGGGCGAATCTGCCCGGTATTGCTATGGGCGAGCACAATGAACACAGCCAGGTTTGACTGGGGTGAAGAGTTACATCAGACGGTAGTCAAGAGTCTGACTACCTCTTTTGGGTTGGATTTTCTCTTGCTGGAGGATAAACACGGCGGCGATGTGAACACCATTCATAACGCTCGCGAGGGAGTGTATGCCTCCGATGCCGAGCGTCAACGGTACGAGCAACGCGAAGGGTATGATTCTCATCATTACCATAGCCACGAAAACTACATTGCCACCAACCGGGCGGGAAAAAAGGCGCACGAGGTCGGTACGTTGACCGATACCTACACTGGTGAGAAATTTGCGGCTAATGATAAAAAGAATCTCGACCATATTATTGCCGCCCATGAAATTCACAACGATCCAGGGCGTATCCTTGCCGAATGCGATGGTCCCGACCTGGCTAATGATTCATCAAATCTGACCTTCACGAATGAGTCGCTGAATAAGGCGAAGAAGGCGAAAACGATGGATGCCTTCGTGCAAACGCTACAAGAACAGCATGCTGTGACCACGCAGGAAATTGCCCGTTTGCGCAGCCAACCAACGCTTTCCGAGCAAGAGCAAAAACAACTGAATAAGCTGGAAAATAAAGCAGCCGCCGATTTTGAACGGATGAAAGAGGCTGACAAAAAGGCGCGGGGAAAATACAACAGTACGATCAATCAGGAATATTATACCAGCAGCAAGTTTGCGAAGAATGTCGCCACTGCCACAATGAACAATGCATTTCGCATGGGAACGCGGCAGATGTTGGGGCTGGTTCTGGCAGAGACCTGGTTTGAGTTCCGCGAGCGCATTCCCGTGATGTTCGAGAAGCATCGTCGTTCATTCGATGCCGGAGACTTCCTGCAAGATGCGGCGGAGGCATTACGCGCAGTCTGGCAGCGAGTGCAGGGTAAATTCAGCACTTTCCTGGCGTCCTTTAAAGACGGTGCCATCGGTGGCGTGCTCTCCAGCATTACGACGACGCTCTTCAATATCTTCTTTACGACTAAGAAGATGATGGTGCGCCTGATTCGTGAGATGTGGAACAATTTGGTACAGGCCTTTAAAGTTATGGTCTTTAACCCTGAGGGGTTAGCGCCGGGGCAGCTGGCTAAAGCAGTGAGCAAGCTGGTGGCTGCGGGTGTGGCCGTGGCTGCGGGTGTGGTGGTTAATGAAGCTTTAGCCAAGATGCTCGTCTTTCCTTTTGGTCCGGAACTGGCGGCTTTCTGCGGCGCGCTGGCGACTGGTCTTCTGACGCTGGTGATGAACTACTTCCTTGAACACAGCGCATTGATGAAAAAGGTCTGGACGTTTCTGGATACGTTTAAAGATAAGCATCAGAAAGCACTAGAGTATTATCAGCAGGTGAATGCTGAACTCGATCGTTATCTACTGGAGCTTTCGGCGTTAGAGTTTGCTATTGATACGTCTGCGTTATCGCGTTTCTCTCTGCATCTTAACGCGGTGAATAGTGAAATTGAGCGCGGTTTGTTGCTGCGTGCAGAGGTTGAGTGCCGTAATATTGCGCTACCGTTTGAAGCAGGGAATACCCGCTCTGTGCGTAGCTGGTTAAGTAAGCTATGACGCTAACGCCCGCGTTTCCCTGTAACCAGTGCGGCGCTTGTTGTCGCCACGTCAATCGCGCCAGTGAAACGCAATTTCTCGATCGTGGTGACGGCATTTGTCGTCACTATCAGATGGAGACAAAGCTGTGCGCGATTTATAAAACACGTCCGCTTATTTGCCAGGTAGAAAAACAGTATCAGCTTAACTACCAACAGCAATATAGCTGGCAGGAATTCATTACTCTTAATCGTGAAGCTTGTTTAATTCTAGAAAAACTTGAGCAGTAGGATGGACTGATCCTTTGACCGTAGTCACGACCAGGCCAGTTTGAAAGCCTTTGGACTGATGCTGCCGTTGTTTTGACCACTTGAATCCGAATCAAAGAGCTGAATCTAAAGTAAATCACTTCGGAGACAAAAAATACACCAAACAATAGCCATCTAGATTTATAGATGGCTAATGCATTGTTGTATTTACCTGTGTGATTCACAGACATCGTTTCACTATAATGCCTTACTATGAACAGGGGAATTCAGCAGCGGTTACAGTGGGTAAAACTCTATGAGACGTCTGGTGATGCGGGGTTTGTATGTCGTCGCTGCGGCATTTCTCGACCCACATTACGTAAATGGTGGCGCAGATATCTGGCACAGGGTATAGCTGGTCTGGAAAGCCACGGCCGTCGTCCTAAACACTCACCAGCAACTAAGACTGGCCCCGACGAAATCGCTCTGATCCTGGCGTTACGAACACTGCGGAATCTGGGTGCAAGACGTATTCAAAGCGAGTTAAACGATCTCTCTGGCCATAGCAATGAAGTGGTTTACTGAATTTGGCCACCTGAACAGAGGTGATATGCTCACCTCAGAACAACACAGGTGCTCCAGTGAAAAGAAGATATTTCAGTCCTGAATTCAAACTCGGCCCGGCACCGGAAAATTTACTCGCCCGGGATTTTAGTTCCTGCAGGCCAATGAGAAGTGGCTGACCGATATTACGGAGTTCCAGCTTCCGGCTGGAAAAGTCTATCTGTCGCCGGTTATCGACTGCTTTGATGGCCAGGTTGTAAGCTGGTCGATAGGAACACGCCCGGACGCGATGCTGGTGAATACGATGCTCGATGACGCACTCGATACGCTCAACGAACATGATAAACCAGTGATACACAGCGATCGTGGTGGCCATTACCGGTGGCCGGGCTGGCTCGAGCGTATCAACACCTCCGGACTTATAAGGTCCATGTCGCGCAAAGGATGCTCGTCGGATAATGCTGCGAGTGAAGGCTTCTTCGGGCGTATCAAAAACGAAATGTTCTATGGCAGAGACTGGGCGGGTATCACGCTGGAAAAATTTATCTGCTTCCTGGACAGGTACATACGCTGGTATAACGAGAAACGTATCAAGCTATCATTAGGTGCAATGAGTCCTGTGAAGTACCGGCAGCATCTTGGGGTCACAACATAACAGTCCAGGAAAACATCCGCAGCCCCTGAGACGACAATAACGCTTTGTGCTGACAATCTTTGTTATTGCAAGCTTAAAATGTCACCTGATTTTCCCAGTTTGAAATGTCACTTTTTAGTATTACAGTATAATTTTGTACGTCTTATTCGCGTGGATTAGCTATGCATTCCTTTTGTGAACTTATTGAAAGAAGTACCTCGTTTACACTCTATAGTCTTGAACAGGCAGAAACTGAAGTGATTGAACAACTTCAAACAAGTTCAGCAACCGTACACATTAAACAGCTGCAGATGCTGCAACTCCAGAGGTCAATTTTTGCCGTTGGTATGTTTTCCATTTTTGAAGCGCATTTACAAAATGGATTGAGTTGCCAAAATGGATTTAAAGAAGTTCGCACTATTCTTGATGCTGCAGGAAAGCATGAGCTTAAAGAAAAGTTTGATAATTACTACCTTGCTATTAATGCGTTAAAACACGGAGATGGTGCAAGTTACAGGCAACTTGTAACCAAGATGAATGTTCTTGAATTTGATGTTGAAACGCCCCACACTCCAGTTTACGAAGAAGGGGATGTTTCAGCGGTAAGATCCCTCATCAAAGCAGATGATGCTTTTATTCTTGGATGCGCTGAACTGATCCGAGAAATTTCTGAAACAATTAACAAGCAGTGTCCTGACTGTTTTGTGTAGTTTAATACAAAAGAGCAGGGGTCAGCGTTTTAGGCTGGCCCTGAATTCCTCTGGATTAGCCAAAACCGGGTTAATTGCCCTGAGTTGCTCCTGTACTCTGGCTTGTGCGCGTCGTTTAGGCATCTTTTTGCTCCGATCACGCTTACCATCGCGTTCGAGTTCATCCATTTTGCTTTGCGCCAGCTTCAGAACAGCCCCAAGACGTTTGTTATCAACGATTTGTCCCTGGTCGACACATTCCAGTTTGTCGAACACCTGATATTTGAGTGAACGGTAACCGTATTTGAATGCCAGCGTGCCGTCTGGATAGTCGTAAGCTGTTATTTTTTCGCCAGCGATGCGAGTATTTTCTTCAGTAGGTTCAACCAGATATATCATTTTGTCATAGCGGAATGTCAGCGTTTTAGACAGCTTACGCTGTTCCTGCCAGGCAAAAATATCATCCAGCTCTTCGTTGCTTTCAGCCACGGGTCGGTGCAGATCTTTGGGGTATTTCGCTGGTCTTGCGAAGCGACGATTGAAGTCAGCGATGAAGGTATCCAGCCAGGCATTGGCTGCTTCTATACTGCTGATTCCCTCGAGACGCATTTCCTTGATAAGCCGGTCCTGAAGTGTCTGATTTGCTCGCTCCACACGGCCTTTAGCCTGTGGACTGTTGGCACAAATCAACTCGATCCCAAGTTCAGAAAGTACACGTCCAAACTGGGTGACTCCGGTCGTAGTGGATCCACCATTATTTACCCTGAAAATGCCGTGCTTATCGCTGTAAAACGCAAGTGGTTTGCCATGTTGTTCAAGATACTCGCGGGTAGCCATCATGTAATCAAAGGCTGATTCAGTCTCGCCGAAGCGGAGGTGCATCAGGCGGCCAGTAGCATCATCAATGAAGACGAGCAGGCAGCATTTGGGTGCGCGTCCTTCAAACCAGTCATGCGGAGAACCATCAATCTGAACAAGTTCTCCAAGGCAGTCACGCCGATATCTGGGTTGATGAACACGGGGCCTGCGACGTGAGTATGGGACCCAGAGTCCATCTGCCGTCATCCATTTTCTGAGCGTTTCAACAGACACAGTGATGTTATGGCGTTCGCGCAGTTTTTCTGCGGCAAGCGTTGGTCCAAAGTCGCTGTAATGATCGTGAAGTAAAGAAAGTACACGCAGCTTCAGTGACTCAGGGAGTCTGTGATTACCAGGGCGTCCACGTCGAAGGTTTGACAGGCCAGCAGCACCTGATTCACGAAAGCGGTTCATCAGACGCTGCGTCTGACGTTCGGTCAGAGCAAGTTGGTGCGCAGCATCACGACGCGTGTGAATTGTGCTGAGACGACAATAACGCTTTGTGCTGACAGCATTGGTGCGCTTAATGCGTTTTATGTTAAATATCAGTCACTTAGAGTCAAATTATAGCTATTCTTCTGCAATGGCCTGCTCACTATCACTGCCAGCACGGCTTCAGTCGGGATAGATGGATTCTTTTCTGGCATTAATGCCATAAAGACAAACACGGTTTTTTTCAGGCAAATGGATACCCATCAGGCGAAGAATAAAGCCGCGCCACCCCCGGTTAACCTGACGGTTATAGTCATACAGGTCTGCATTTTCTTTTTTAAGCTTTGACCATTCATGCATGAGTGTTAGTGCATCGAGCTCGGTGATGTGCTTCACTTCATCGCCGATACGTACTGTGTTAATGCCTCTTCCCGTCATGATGATCTCCTCCGGCAATATCAGTTTCAGATTAACGCTGTTGTGATGATGATTTAACTACACACTAAAGGCAATCTAACGTTTAATCATACCTCTGATAATAAAGAACATCATGGTTAATGAAAACACAATCAGAAGCCAGCCAAAGGGTTTAGCATCAAAAACAGTAGTGATGCAATCATTAGTACAGGTAACCACCTTCGGGGTGACAATAGAAATTCCCCATCCAAGAATAACTACCATAGAGCCTGCTACTGCGGCTAAGAAAAAAGTGGTGAAGAATGCGCATCCGACTACCAGTAACAATCCAATCAGTTCAAATATCATATTCATGATTGCGCTCCAGGTGAGATAACTGCGAACAGACTGATGCTGGCTGTATTATTTAACATATTTCCAGACGCCTGCAGGTATTTTATCATAAAACTTCCCCATTGCCATTTCCGCCAGCCGGTGATCCACTGCGGCATTAAAGTGCTCAAGTTCGTCATCCGTCAGGGAATATTTATTTTTTTCTATTATCCTTTCCAGAGTTTCCTGTGATGTACAGCGGCGTAGTCGTAAAATCCATTCCTGTTTCGTCATTAGCTTTATATATCCTGAGGTGTCCCGATAATATCATTCTGGAAGATGCTTTTCTTTCAGTCGGTTATGAGTGAACCATTTTGCATATATAATGTAAACCACAAAAGTTAAGAGTGCGGACAGACTATATATCCAGAGAACAGGTACTACGTGATGAAAACGTATCATCTGACCGGATTCATCTGCCAGACTCATTAATGCATTGCTGTATGTTTCAGTCTGAATAAACTCGTAGTAAGGTACCATCACAACATGAAGAAAAAATAAATTAAGCAGATACGTCAGAGAAAACGCGTGTTCCTGCCCGTTATAGGGCGCATACTGCGCAAAAGCGAACATCCATCCTGTGAAAAGCAGAAAACACATCGCGAAATACACCACCACCCATACCGCTGTTTTCATCACTGCCCTCAGTTATATAATTTGTCTGTAACGAAAATGGCATTCAGGCGTTCAGGTCCGTGCCGTTCTGCTTAAGATAATCACTGATGCTCAGGCCGGACAAGCGAATGTTATCCGAAATCTCCCTGAACTGCTCCTCCCAGCCGTCCTGCAGCTCCCTGATTGCCGCGATCTGGAAAGCAACACTGAAAGGCGTTCTGCCCAGTTTCTCGGAAAGCCAGAACAGATGCCTGCCAATCTCTTCGTCCGGTACCGAATCGAGCGCATCACTCAGTAAGGTTTTTTCGTCTTCCTGCCAGGGATGACCGGCTCGCGGAAAACGCGGATCAGGCTGGCGGTCTTTTTTCTCCCTTTTTTCCCGTCTGGCAACGGTCGGCGCATCGCCTTTTTTCAAGCCGACGCGCGCTTTCATGGCGCCGATGGCGGCGACGGCCAGTACCAGCGTTTCACGCTCCTGGCGCGTGAGCAGGCTGTCCTCGCAAATCAGGGTGTTCAGGTTATCGATCAGCTTATTCAGCCCGGGTTCAGTGACTTTCATTTTATGCTCCTGTTCCTTGTGTGGTGGCGATCAGTCCCGGCTCTCATTCACCTGGACGGTGACCGGCAGGCCTGCATCAAAACAGGCCTGATACCAGCTGGCCACCTGCAGGGGATCGCCCTCTTTTATCCGGCGTATGCCGCCGGCATCCGTCAGCTGCAGGCAGGTGGTACCGTCCAGACGGATCACGTAGGCCGCTTCCCTGATGGTGTAATGGCCGTCATCCAGCTGCAGCTCCACCGCGTCACCGGCAGCCGTCTGGCGTAACGGCAGACGCCGGACGTCTGTCAGTCGTTTTCGTGCCGTTTCAGCCTCGCGTTCTGCCTGGAAGAGCGGTTCTGCAATGCCGCGACCGTCCTCCGTCAGCTCGACGGCCAGCTGCAGGTTCGGGGCGCGCAGAGTGCGCAGCCAGCCCGCGGCCTCCATGCGCCGGCAGGAGGCGCGCAGGTTCGGCCCGTACACCGGGGCGTCCCCGCCCTGCTCCAGCACCCGCTCGATATCCCGCGTCGCCACCGGCCCCGGACGTTTCGCATCGAGGGCGGCCAGCACAATCAGCACCCGCCGCTGCAGCGGCGATGGTCGGCGCACCTGAGTCATTGCTTGTCCGTCTCCGGCCAGATGAGTTGTCTGAGGCGCTGCTGATCGGCGTCAATGAGCGCTTTGGTTTGTTCGTAATTTTTCACTGGTGTACCGGTAATGGCCAGTTCATACCAGAATCCCAGAATGGCGCTGGCCTTACCCGATTCGCTGAGGTATTTAGCGCCCTGGCTGGCCAGCTCGCATTCCCGGATACGCGCCTCCGCTATCCGGGTCAGCTGCTCATAGCTGAGTGAAAAATTCACTTCTTTCTGATTCATTCTGTACGCTCCGTCTGAACAAGTCCGGTTAGGTTAAAAATCATATCATGTATGATTTCTTACTAATAATCCAAATATCATATCAGATATTATTATGTGTTTAATGCTAAATATCAAATTAAGTATGATTTTATGTGTGTGGTTTGATTATCATATCCTTTGCGCGTTTCCCGCCGTGCAGATCCGGAAATTGTCTAAGTCGGATCTCTGTAACACACATGTATTTTCCCCGGAAAGTAACGGACGTATACCAGCGTGACAGCGTCATCTGACACTTTCACACATTCGATTTTCCGAATGTATGGTTGTTTTTTTTGTCTCCGGGCGTATGCTTTACGCAACCGAACAGGAGGAATAATGACCCTTACAGCCCTTAAGCTTTTCAAAAACCTGTCCGATGAAACCCGTCTGGGTATTGTCCTGCTGCTCAGGGAGATGGGAGAACTGTGCGTCTGCGATTTCTGCACGGCGTTGGATGAGTCCCAGCCCAAGATTTCCCGTCATCTGGCAATGCTCCGGGAAAGCGGTCTATTGCTGGATCGCAAGCAGGGGAAATGGGTTCATTATCGCTTATCCCCGCATATTCCTTCCTGGGCTGCTCAGGTGATTGAGCAGGCCTGGTTAAGCCAACAGGACGACGTACAGGCCATCGCCCGTAAGCTGGCATCGGCAAACTGCTCTGGTAGCGGTAAGGCTGTTTGCATCTAAAAAAAATTTGCCTGAACATATGTGTTTTTTCGAATGTATGAGGTATTCAGAATGAAGACGTTAACGGTGTTTGACCCGGCAATGTGCTGCAGTACCGGTGTATGTGGTTCAGATGTCGATCAGGTTCTGGTTGATTTTTCTGCTGATGTGCAGTGGCTGAAAGAACGTGGTGTACAGGTTGAACGTTACAACCTGGCGCAGCAGCCCATGAGCTTTGTTCACAATGAGAAAGCGAAATCCTTCCTCGACGCATCCGGCGCAGAAGGGCTTCCGCTGCTGTTGCTGGACGGCGAAACGGTGATGGCTGGGCGATACCCAAAACGCGCTGAGCTGGCTCGCTGGTTCGGTATTCCGCTGGAGAAGGTAGGGTTAGCTCCCACCAGTTGCTGTGGTGGTAATACTTCCTGTTGCTGAATATGTCAGGAGAACATATGAAATTCTTACAGAATATCCCGCCTTACCTGTTTTTTACTGGCAAGGGAGGTGTAGGAAAAACTTCCATTTCCTGCGCGACGGCTATCCGCCTTGCCGAACAGGGTAAGCGGGTTTTGCTGGTCAGTACCGACCCGGCCTCCAATGTCGGTCAGGTATTCGATCAGGCTATCGGTAACACGATTCGCCCTGTGACAGCAGTTCCTGCACTTTCCGCACTGGAGATTGACCCGCAGGAAGCCGCCCGGCAATATCGTGCCAGAATCGTTGATCCTATCAAAGGTCTTTTGCCTGATGACGTTGTTAACAGTATCAGCGAGCAGCTTTCAGGAGCCTGTACGACTGAGATTGCTGCGTTCGATGAATTCACGGGCTTACTAACAGACGCTTCCCTGCTGACCCGCTTTGATCACATCATTTTTGATACAGCGCCGACGGGCCACACGATTCGTCTGCTCCAGCTTCCCGGTGCCTGGAGTAGCTTCATTGAAAGTAATCCAGATGGTGCTTCCTGTCTTGGCCCAATGGCCGGGCTGGAAAAGCAGCGTGAGCAGTATGCTCATGCGGTAGAGGCTTTGTCCGATCCTGAACGTACCCGCCTGGTTCTGGTTGCACGACTGCAAAATTCTACGCTGCAGGAAGTCGCCCGCACTCATGAGGAACTGGCTGAGATTGGCCTGAAAAATCAATATCTGGTGATTAATGGTGTGCTGCCTGAAGCCGAAGCTGAACATGACGCCCTGGCCGCGGCGATATGGCAACGTGAGCAGGAGGCACTGGCAAATCTTCCTGCCGGTTTATCTGAGCTACCGACAGATACCCTGTTACTCCAGCCAGTCAATATGGTTGGTGTTTCAGCATTGAAGGGACTGCTGGATACCCGTTCTGAGGCATTACCGCTCCCGGTAACGAATATCCTGTACACGCCTGAAAACTTATCTCTCTCTGGCCTGGTCGATGATATCGCTCGCAGTGAACACGGCCTGATTATGCTGATGGGCAAAGGTGGTGTAGGGAAAACCACGATGGCTGCTGCCATCGCCGTCAGGCTGGCAGACATGGGATTTGACGTGCATCTCACGACCTCTGATCCTGCTGCGCACCTGAGTACAACGCTGAACGGCAGCCTCAAAAACCTGCAGGTCAGCCGCATCAACCCTCACGATGAAACCGAACGCTATCGCCAGCATGTTCTTGAGACGAAGGGAAGAGATCTGGACGAAGCAGGGAAACGGTTACTGGAAGAGGATTTACGCTCTCCTTGTACAGAAGAAATTGCCGTGTTTCAGGCCTTCTCCCGTGTAATTCGTGAAGCGGGTAAGCGCTTTGTTGTCATGGATACCGCCCCTACCGGACACACGCTGCTGTTGCTGGATGCGACCGGGGCTTACCACCGAGAGATTGCCAAAAAAATGGGGAGTAAAGGTCATTTTACTACCCCCATGATGCAGCTTCAGGACCCGGATAGAACCAAAGTTCTGCTGGTTACGCTTCCTGAAACCACACCGGTCCTGGAAGCGGCAAACCTGCAGGCTGACCTTGAAAGAGCGGGGATTCATCCGTGGGGCTGGATTATCAATAACAGCCTTTCCATTGCGGATACGCGTTCTCCGTTGCTTTGTCAGCGTGCTCATCAGGAATTGCCTCAGATTGAGGCTGTTAAGGATCAGCATGCTGACCGTATAGCGCTTGTTCCGGTGCTGGCGTCAGAGCCCGCCGGTATTGAAAAGCTCAGAGAGTTGATGAGCTAATTTTTTGACATATACAGGGCGACAAAGTCGCCCTGTCAGGAGGTTTTATGTTACTGGCAGGCGCTATTTTTGTCCTGACCATTGTTTTGGTTATCTGGCAACCAAAGGGATTAGGGATCGGCTGGAGTGCAATGCTGGGCGCGGGACTGGCTCTGATATCTGGCGTTGTGCATGTGGGCGATATTCCGGTGGTGTGGAATATCGTCTGGAACGCGACGGCGACCTTTATTGCCGTAATTATTATCAGCCTGCTGCTTGATGAGTCCGGCTTTTTCGAATGGGCGGCATTGCATGTTTCGCGCTGGGGTAACGGTCGTGGCCGTTTGCTCTTTACGTATATCGTTCTGCTTGGTGCAGCGGTGGCGGCACTGTTTGCCAACGATGGTGCGGCACTTATTCTGACGCCGATAGTCATCGCCATGCTGCTGGCATTAGGGTTCAGCAAAGGCACGACACTGGCATTCGTCATGGCTGCCGGGTTTATTGCCGATACATCCAGCCTGCCGCTTATCGTGTCCAACCTGGTTAACATCGTTTCTGCAGACTTCTTTGGACTGGGCTTCACCGAGTATGCGTCGGTAATGGTGCCGGTGGATATTGCAGCCATTGTTGCCACGCTGGTTATGCTGCATCTGTTCTTCCGCAAGGATATCCCACCGACTTACGCCCTGTCTCTTCTGAAAGCACCGGCAAAAGCGATTAAAGATCTGGCAACCTTCAGAACCGGCTGGATAGTTTTAATACTTCTGCTGGTTGGGTTCTTTGTCCTTGAGCCGCTCGGTATTCCCGTTAGCGCGATTGCGGCTGTTGGCGCTGTGATCCTGTTTGCAGTAGCTAAACGAGGCCATTCCATTAACACTGGCAAAGTGCTGCGCGGCGCGCCATGGCAGATCGTCATCTTCTCATTGGGGATGTACCTGGTGGTCTACGGTCTGCGCAACGCCGGGCTAACCGAATACCTTTCAGGTGTGCTGAATGTACTGGCGGATAAAGGACTCTGGGCTGCGACGCTGGGTACTGGCTTCTTGACGGCCTTCCTGTCTTCCATCATGAACAACATGCCTACCGTGCTGGTTGGCGCTCTTTCTATCGATGGAAGCACCGCAACAGGCGTTATCAAAGAAGCGATGATCTACGCCAACGTGATTGGCTGCGATCTGGGACCTAAAATTACACCTATTGGTAGCCTGGCAACGCTGCTCTGGCTGCATGTCCTTTCACAGAAGAATATGACCATCACCTGGGGATACTATTTCCGCACCGGGATCGTTATGACTCTGCCTGTGCTGTTTGTAACGCTGGCAGCGCTGGCGCTACGTCTCTCTTTCACTTTGTAATGAGATACTGATATGAGCAACATCACCATTTATCACAACCCGGCCTGCGGCACGTCGCGTAATACGCTGGAGATGATCCGCAACAGTGGTAATGAACCGACCGTTATTCATTACCTTGAAAATCCACCGTCACGCGATGAGCTGGTCAAACTCATTGCAGATATGGGCATTTCAGTCCGGGCTTTGCTGCGCAAAAACGTCGAGCCTTATGAAGAACTGGGGCTTGCGGAAGATAAGTTTACTGACGATCAGTTAATCGATTTTATGCTTCAGCATCCGATCCTGATTAACCGTCCGATTGTGGTGACACCGTTGGGAACGCGTCTGTGCCGCCCTTCCGAAGTGGTACTGGATATTCTTCCGGATGCGCAAAAAGGCGCATTTGCTAAGGAAGACGGCGAGAAAGTAGTAGATGAGGCAGGGAAACGGCTGAAATAACCGAAAGGGGGCGATGCCCCCTTTCTCCTGCCTCAGCGTCCGGGTACCGGACTGTCCGGCAGCGTACAGCTCCCTTTTCCCAGCTGACACTGCAGCAACACCGTGTCCAGCCAGCGGCCATGCTTGAAACCGATGTCCTTCAGCGTGCCGATTTCAGTAAATCCGGAGCGAAGATGCAGCGCTACAGACGCGACGTTCGCACAGTCCCCCACAACCGCTATCATCTGGCGGTATCCCTGAGACCGGGCCCATGTTAAGGCATGATCGAGTAAGGCTTTTCGTAAGCGTGCAGCGAGAACCGTATTGACGGGGATGTGTTATTCAGTTGGCAGTGCTACGCGCCAGGGGAGTAGC
>NZ_BCZS01000056.1 GCF_001598855.1 Pluralibacter gergoviae ATCC 33028 = NBRC 105706
TTCAGAAAAACCCGCCTATGGCGGGTTTTTTGCTTTTGGGAGTACGGACTCTCCATCCATTCTGAGCATTTCCCTTTAGCGAATACCTCCCCCTTCCGATCACAGCGCCAACTCCATGGCAGTCACCTCTACCGGACCAAGAGCAGTCCACTGTTTATTAAAAACAATAATTAGATCAATTGATAGTAAACGACTTCCTTTAACCAAACAGGAAAGGCAAACACAGATAAACTATTGACCGATGTTGCCACTTTATCGGTTAGTTCAATTCACTGACTACGGCATTCTGGCTGTGTACCTGCCAGGCATACGCACGTTGGATCCAGTCTAAAAAGCCCCTGTCCACAAACAACCATTGATACATCATCATGATCCAGCGAAAGACAAACACTGAAGAGTCAGACAGCAGCAGGCTGCGCATAAGCTCCTACGCCGCCTGCGCGCCGCACTCAGGCCGTTAGTCCACCGTCAAGAACCAGCGTCTGCCCGGTCATGTAGCGGCTATCGTCGCCAATCAAAAACGCCGTCACCCGCGCCACCTCTTCCGGCGTGCCGAGCCGCCGCAGCGGTATCTGCCTGCGCATCGCCTCCAGCCTCGCCGCCGGCATCGCCTCCGTCATGTCGCTCTCGATGAGCCCCGGCGCCAGGCAATTGACCCGCAGACCAAAGCGCCCCAGCTCCGGCGCCAGCGAGCGGCAGAGACCGATCATCGCCGCTTTGCTTGCCGCATACGCCGTCTGGCCGGGATTGCCTTTAATAGCGGTCACCGAAGACATCAGCACCAGCGCACCGTCGCCATTGAGGATCATCGCGGGCAGCAGGCGGCGGTTCCAGTAAAAGACCGCGCTGAGGTTGCTGTCTAACGTCTGCTGCCAGCCCGCCGTGGTCTGCTGAATGTGCAAACCGTCAAGGGCGATGCCGGCGTTGTGGATCACCGCGTGCGGAGCGCCGTACTTTTCGATAAGCAGCGGCGCCAGGGCGTCTATCTGCCGCTCGTCGCTGCCGTCGCAGGCGCGGGCTTCCACCCGGCCCGGCAGGCTGGCGCAGGCTTCAACGGTTTCCTGGCTCTCCTCGCCCGGGCAACGGCAGGTAAAGATCACGTTCCAGTCGCGCGCCAGAGTCTTTACCAGCGCCCGCCCGATCCCCCGGCTGCCGCCGGTGACCAGCACCCACTTTCTGCTCATGGCGCGGGCTTCTGCTGAGCGTCATACAGATGCTGGCACAACTCGCCCAGCGTCAGATCCGGCCGGCTGGCAAAGGTGTCGGCATCAATCGTGACGCCGAACTCGCGCTTCGCCAGCACCATCAGTTCGACGTAGTCCAGGCTGTCCAGCCTGAGCTGCTGCAGCGAAACCTCCGGGCTGAGATCGCCTTCATCCAGATCTTTGGCATCGCAGATTGTGTCACACAGGTCCCGGTAGATGGCTTGATAGCTCTTCATAGATAACTCCTTGATGGTGTTGGTGGACATTAAAGGATCGGCAGCGTTTTCAGCGTCACCGAACTGGAGAGCAGAGGCCCGTCGGCCGTCCACGCCCGGATGACGATGCCGAGCACATAGCCATTCTCCTCTGACCCCGCAATCACGGGCGGCTGGACCGCACAGTGCAGCCCTCCCTCAACGATCGCGCGGACATCGGTCATCAGCAGCCCGGCGTCAAAATGCACGTCGTGATGGGTCTGCACCACGGGCACCTGGCGGAAGATCTCGCTCAGGGAGCGTACCTGCAGGCCTGGAAAGACTTCGGCGACGTTCAGCAGCGTCTCCGGCGCCGCCACAAGGCACTGAAACAGTACCGCATCAACAAAGTTCCAGGCCTGTCCCGGCGCATCCAGCGGCAGCGGAAAGCGCTCGCTAAGCGCGCGCAGCATCCCGGCGGAGTAATGTACAGCCCGGCTGCGCAACACCGGCTCCAGCGGTTTGGCCGCCGCCAGCTTCGCCGAAAAGCAGAGCGCGTGGTCTTCGCGGGTCACTTTCGCGCTGAGCCTGACGCGCTCCGTTCCGCCGGTGAGCGTCAGGAGGTAAGGCTTATTGCAGATCAGCGGCTGGCGCAGGCGGGCGTTAAACAGGTAGTACCTGCCCTGCGGCGAACTGTGGAGCAGCGCCTCGCTGAGCTGCTGCTTGATGTCCAGCATGGCGCGCATGCCGTGAACGCTGAGGCCATCGGCCCCCAGCGCCCGGGCGCGTTCAGGATCGAAGTGGATCGGGTTGTCGTCGCCGGAAAAAGCGGCCCACGCGTCGGCATCCCGCCGGGTATAGGTCAGGATCATGATGCGCTCCGGCTGATGATCAGCGCCGCGTTGGCTCCGCCGAAGCCAAAGCTGAGGTTGAGGGTGTTGTTGAGCCTGCCGGGCCGATGGCCGTCGGCAATATAGTCAAGATCGCAGGCCGGATCGGGACGGACCAGGTTACAGGTGCCGGGCATCAGCTGGCGGGCCAGCGCCTGCAGGCAGATAATCGACTCAAAGCTGCCCGCAGCGGCGATCAGGTGGCCGGTGTAGGATTTGGTGCTGGAGATGGGGATCTGCCGCGCCTGCTCGCCCAGCGCCATCTTCACCGCCTCGGTTTCGTTGAGATCGTTGAGCGGCGTCGAGGTGCCGTGGGCGTTGATATAGTCGATGTCCTGCGGGCGCATTTCTGCCTGGGCCAGCGCGCGCTCAATGGTTTTCACGCGCGCCACTTTGTCGGCAGCCGGCGCGGTAAAGTCAAAAGCGTCGGAGTAGTTGCCGTAGCCCTTAATTTCGCCAAGCACCGTCGCACCGCGCGCGAGGGCGGCGTCGCGCTCTTCCAGGCAGAGCACCGCAGCCCCTTCTGAGAGCACGAAACCGCTGCGGTCGGCGCTGAACGGGCAGCAGGCGCGGGTCGCCTGCTGCGTCTCCCGCGACAGCGCGCCGAGTACATCGATATTCCACACTGAGGCATCGCGGCGCAGGGATTCGCCGGCCCCCGCCAGCATCATCGACGCCCGCCCGCTGCGGATAACCTCAAAAGCATCGCCAACGGCAATCGTGCCGGTCGCGCAGGCGGCCACCGGCGTGTTCTGATAACCGCGCAGGCCCCAGAGCAGGCTACACGCGGCAGTTGCCGCGCTGGGCATGCCGAAAAAGCAGCCGAAAGGCGAACCCACCCCGGTGCCCTGGTACTGGTCATAGAACTCGTAGGTTTCATCCTGGCCCCCCCAGCCGGTGCCGATGATGGCGCCGCAGGCAAGCGGATCGTAACTGTCGTACGGATGTCCGTCGCCAAAGGCCATCGCCATCGCCTCGCGAGCGGCGGCCAGCGACAGGCGGCCGTGGCGCGGTAGCCGGCGGCGGATCGCCGCCGGGACGCCCTTCAGCGTCGGTTCATCGTCAATCAGGCCGAAGAAGCGGGCGGCCACGCCGTGCGCCGACATATCGACATAGCGATAGCCGAGACGGCCGGCCATGATTGACGCCCAGCAGGCGTCGGCGCTGGCGCCCAGCGGCGTGACCGCCCCGTAGCCGGTCACGACGACCCGACGTGGCATGGTGTGATTACTCATGATAATTCCCTCCGTGGTCTTGTGGGTTGTCTACCCCGCCGCCCAGCGCCAGCCAGAGCTTCATGGTGGCGTAAAGGTAGGCATACTGCAGGGTCTGCAGACTATTTTCACTGCTGAGCAGGGCATCCTGGGCATCGAGCAGCGCCTGAAACGAGACGGCTCCGGCCCGGTACTGGCTGCTCACCAGCGCCAGCCGACGCTGGCTGAGGTCAAGATCGCGCAGCAGGCTCTCCCTTTTGCTTTGCGCAGCGATCCGCTGCGCCATGGCATTATCAACATCGGACAGCGCGCGCCAGGCGGCGGTGCGGAAAGCGATAGCCGCCTGCTGCACATTAAGGTCGGATTTTTCAACGGTCAGCTGGACGGTGTTCCACTGAATAAACGGCAGCGTCGCGCTGGCGCCGAGGGTGCGGACCGGATCGGAAAACCACTGCGCGAAAATAGCACTGCCCGCGTTCAGCCCCGCCGTCAGCGACAGGCCGGGATAGAAGCTGAGCCTGGCCGCGTCGAAACCCGCCAGCGCGGCGCGCAGGCTGGCCTCCGCCGACTGCACGTCGGGGCGGTGGTTAATGACCTCCAGCGGCACGCGGGAAGCGACCGGGATCTGCTGACGGACATCGAGGGCGCTCAGCTCAGGCTGGCGCCAGGCGGGCGGGCGGTTATAGAGAATAGCCATGCCGTTGCGCGCCTCCTCCCGCTGCTCCCGGAGATCCCGCAGCTGATTTTCCCGGCTGATGACCGACTGCTCCGCCTGCAGCAGATCCACCTGCCCGACGCTGCCGGCCTCGTAGCGCGACTGCACCATGCCCTGCGTCTGCCTGGCCATCTCCAGGCTGCGCTGCTGATTGACTATCTGCTGATTGAGGCTGGCGATTTGCCAGTAAAACTGGGCGGTGGTGCCAATCAGCGAGAGCGCGGTGGCCTGCCGGTCATACTCGCTGGCCTTCACCTGCCACGCGGCCTGCTCCCGCTCACGCGCCAGCTTGCCCCACAGGTCGAGTTCGTAGCCGAGGTTGAGCGATGCGGCATAGCTCTCAACGGGAGCGCTACCGCTGTTGAGATTTTTGCTGTTGCTTGCCGACGCGGAAACGCTGACGTCCGGGGTCAGGTTGGTGTTGACCAGCCCCGCTGCCGCCCGCGCCAGCCGCAGCTGAATGCCCGCCGCCGCCAGGTCGTTATTGGTTTCGAGCATCTGGCTGATGGCGTCCGACAGCTGCGGATCGCCGAAGTTGTCCCACCAGTGCGCCGTGTGCGTAAGAAATGCCGTACCGGTGTCGCGCTGCTGCCACGCCGTCGGCAGCGGCAGCGGCGGCCGATCATAGTCGGTGCGGGTCAGGGCGCCGCAGCCGGTGATAAGCAGCGCCAGCGCCGCCGTCAGGGATCGATGGATGCTCATTCTCGCGCCAGCGCCTCCGTCGGATTCAGTCGTGCGGCGTTCCTCGCCGGAAAGAAGCCAAAGCACAGGCCGATCAGCGCGGAAAACCCGCACGACAGCAGCACCGGCCCCGGCGTGAACACCATGGAAAATTCGCGGGTAAACTGCGCAAAGACGAACCCGGAGATCCAGGAGCCGACGATCCCCAGCAGGCCGCCCAGCGCGCAGATGGCGATTGCTTCGATCAGAAACTGCATCATGATATCGCCGGGACGGGCGCCGACGGAGAGGCGGATCCCTATTTCGTGGGTCCGCTCGGTGACCGACACCAGCATGATGTTCATCACTCCGACGCCGCCTACCAGCAGCGAGATCGCGGCGATCGCCGTGATCAGCATCGACATCGAATCCGAGGTTTTCTGCAGCGCCTTCGCCAGCTGATCGTCGGTCTGGGTGTAGAAGTCGCGGCGCTCGTGCGCCTGCGCAAGCAGCCGCTCCACCCGCCGCTGCGCTTCGCCAAGGCTGACGCCCTCGTGAAAGCGCAGCGTCAGCGACTCAATGGGCATACTGCCGGTCATCCGCTGGGTCAGCGAGGTATAGGGGATCCAGCCGCCCATCAGGCCGCCGAGCATTTTCGGCCCCTTCTTGCTGGCAACGCCGACGACGCGAAACGGCACCCCGGAGAGCAGGATAACCTCGCCGATTGGATCTTCGCCCGGCTCAAAAAGGATGGACTCCGTGAGCGGATCGATAACGATCGCCGGTTCGCGGTTTTCAACGTCCGGGCGGGTCAGCACCGCGCCGCGGATGACGTTCACGCCCTGTACGCGAAAGAAGTCGTCGTTGACGCCGGAGAGCTGGATCGCCGCCGCCGGCATACTGCCGCGAATGGCCATCGCCGTTTTGCTGACCACCGGCGACACGCTGTCTATCCACGGCTGCTGCTGCAGCAGCGCCACGTCGGCGGCCGAAAGGGCATTGATGTACTCCGGTGCCACCCGCCCCATCTCCCTACCGGGGCGTACCTCCAGCGTGCTGTTTCCCAGCTTGCCGATCTCCGCCATGATGCTCTGCCGCGCGCCCTCGCCGACCGCCATCGACGAAACCACGGAGGAGATGCCGATAATGATCCCCAGCATCGACAGAAACGCCCGGGTGCGGTGGCCGAGCAGCGATCGCCAGGCCATGCGCACCGCCTCAATGAGGCTCTGCCAGAACGGCGGACGCGCGTTGACCGCAACGCGGGGCAGCTGTCCCGGCGCACGCGCCGCTTTCTGCGCCGCATTGGGCCTGTCGGCAACGATCTCACCATCGCTTATCTCAATGATGCGCGCCGCCTGGCTGGCGATGTCCCGGTCGTGGGTGACGATAATGATGGTATGACCCGCCTCGTGCAGCTCGTGCAGAATGTGCATCAGCGCCTGGCCGCTGGCGCGATCGAGCGCCCCGGTGGGCTCATCCGCCAGAATAATGCTGGCCCCGTTCATCAGCGCTCGCGAAATGCTGACCCGCTGCTGCTGGCCGCCGGAAAGCTGGGCGGGCCGGTAGTCGAGACGCTGGCCCAGGCCGAGGCGCTGCAGCAGATACGCCGCGCGGGCCCGGCGCTCGGCGGCAGGCATCGCCGTATAGAGCGCCGGGATCGCGACGTTCTCCGCCGCGCTAAGCCACGGCATCAGGTGATAGCGTTGAAAAATAAAGCCGATGTACTGGCTGCGCAGCTTTGCCAGCTGCCCGCTGTCGGCGGCGTGCGTCGCCACGCCGTGAATGCGCATCTCGCCCCGGGTGGGCGTGTCCAGACAGCCGATAATGTTCATCAGCGTCGACTTTCCCGAGCCGGAAGCGCCGATGATCGCCACCATTTCGCCTTCGCGGACGGTGAGAGAGATATCCTTCAGGACCGCGACCTGCTCGCCGCCTGACGGGAAGTGGCGCCAGATACCGTTAAGCGCAATCAGCGGCGCAGCGTCGCGCTTCATGACCGCCCCCCGCCCGCATCCATCCCGCCATCAATAACCACGGCGTCGCCCTCTTCGAGGCCCGCCTTCACTTCGGCGAACTGGCGGTCGTTAACGCCAATCTTTATCCAGCGCGCCTCAATGCGGTCGCCTTTTCTGATCTGCACCTGGTAATCGCCGTTCTCCCGCTTCTGCCCGAGCGCGGTCATCGGCACCCGCAGCGCGCCCGCCGCCCTGGCGGTGATGATGGAGACCTGCGCCGTCATTGACGTGCGCAGCTGGTGCTCCCGGTTATCGACGTTAAACACGCCGTTGTAGTAGACCGCGCTCTGCTGCGCCGAGGCGCCGGAAGGTGAACTCTGCTCGGTCAGCGCCTCGTCCGGAGCCGACTGGATATCGCCCATCGTGCCCCGGTAACGGCGATCCGGATCTGCCAGCACGGAAAACCACAGCGGCTGGCCGGGGTGGACTTTCAGAATGTCCGCTTCAGAGATGCGGGTGTGGACCGTCATGGTGTCCATGTTGGCCAGCACCAGAATAGTAGGCGCGGTCTGCGAGGAGACCACCGTTTGCCCCTCTTTCGTCACAATCCCCAGCACTTCGCCGTCCATCGGGGCGAGGATCTGCGTATAGCCGACGTTGGCCTGCGCCTTCTCCACGGCGGTTTGTGACTGGGTGATCTGCGCGTCGTTCACCCGCAGCTGCTCCAGCTGAGCGCTGTACTGAGCCTGCGCTTTCTCCAGCTCGCTGCGCACTCCGGCGCCGTCGCGATACATGCGCTGCTGGCGGTTCAGCTCCAGCCGGTACTGCTTAATCAGCACCTGCGTGGATGCCCGCTGCGCACGGGAGCTGAGCAGCTGCGCTTCGGCAGTACGCAGTTCGTTCTGCTGCAGCGTCGGATCGATAACCGCCAGCAGATCGCCCTTCTTCACCCGGTCGCCCTGTCTGACGTAGAGCTTCTGCAGCTGACCGTTAACCTGGGCACCGACGCTGACCTGCAGCGAGGGCTTAATAATGCCGGTAGCGAGAACCGTTTTTTCAATATCGCCGCGTGAAACCGTCTCGGTTAACAGCGCGTCGTGCGGCTTACCGCCGCCGGAGAGCAGCGTAAAGGCGACTGCCGCCAGCGCGACGACAGCCAATCCCGACAGCGCGATCCGCCCGCGCCTGTTGTGCCATATTGTCATTTCAGCGCTTCCTTACGCAGGGGCCAGCAGCGCCGGCGAAACCGCTGGCGGAGCTGACGTACGGCTAACCAGCCGCCCGCCTTCCATGCGGTAGACGCGGTCAAACAGCGGCAGGACCGCCTCGCTGTGGGTGACCGTTATCAGGGTTTTGCCATACTCCCGGCAGTGGGCCAGCAGGGTGTTAATCACCTGCAGGGCGGTGGCCTCGTCCAGGTTAGCGGTGGGTTCATCCAGTACCAGCACCGGTTTGTCGCTGTACATGGCGCGGGCCAGCAGCAGCCGCTGCCGCTGGCCGAGCGAGAGCGCGGCGTGGCTTTCGCGGATCAGGGCGTTCTGGCCGCCGGGCAGCTTCTCAATGACCGGTATCAGATTCAGCCCCTGTAGGGAGTCATCCACCCGGCGCTGCTTTTTCTCATCGAACCCGGCGTCGTAGAGGGTGATGTTTTGCAGCACCGAAGCATTGAATAAAATGTCCTCCTGGCTCTGTAAAAAAAACAGGCCGTGCGCCTGGCGGGCGTTAATCGGCACGTCGTCAACGCGGATCTCGCCGCTGTCCGGCGCCATCAGGCCCGCCATAATGCGCAGCAGCGTGCTCTTTCCGGCCCCGGACTCGCCGACAATCGCGGTGCTCTGCCCGCGCGGCAGCGCCAGCGACAGGTCGTCCAGTACCCGTAAACCGGGTTCGTAGCTAAACGCGATATTGCGGTAATCCAGCCGACAGCCGAAGTGGACGGCCGGGGCAATCTCCCCGCGCCCGCTCTCATCATCTGACGTCAATGGAAAGAGATCTTTGGCGCGGGTATCGATCACGTGGATCTGATTCTTCTGCAGCACCGAGAAGAAGATTTTGGTGATGTAGCTGGTGAAGATCTGGCGGATAAAGCTGTAGGCAAAGAATTCGCCGAGGCTGATGCTTCCGTCTTTAAGCATTGGCAGGGCGAGAAGCATAAATAGCACCATTTCAATGCTGCCTATCATGCTGTAGAGGCTGTTTTTTACCTGCTCATAAATCTTCTGCTTCTGCTGCAGGGTGAACAGCGCCCACGTGTAGCGGGCGAAGGCGCTTTTGCGCTGTCCGTCGAGGCCGGCGGATTTGATGGTGGAAAAGCCCTGCAGGGTTTCGAGAATATAGTCGTTCTGCTCGGCGCTTTTCACCTGCAGCTGCTGGGTAAAGTAGCGGTCGCGGTAGATAGCCCAGACGCTGACCAGCCCCATCAGCGTGACGCCAACGCCGGAGACCGCCGCCAGCAGCGGGCTGATATAGCACATCAGCCCCAGCGCGATGGCGCCGATAATCCAGTCGGTACGCAGGCCATTATCCAGCTCAATTTTGCGGGTGGCCGCCATCTGCCAGGCGGAAAAGCGGCTGAAGATCTCCCCGGGCGAGCGCTTGTCGATGAAGCGCAGCGGATTACTCAAAAGCCGTGAAAATCCGGCGGTGCTGTTAAGGATCGTAAAACGCTTTACGAACCGCTCGGTGACCACCCTCAGCCCCATCGCCAGCGTTGTGGAGACAACGAACGCCAGCAGAAACCAGAAGTAGGGAAAATCGCTGCTGCCGCCGGAGGCAAAAACCTGATTAATGGCGCTGCTGACCATGGTCGGCATGATGAACAGCGTCAGCGAGATGAGAAAGGCGCCGAACATCAGGCCGTAGATGCCGGGGAGCCTGGCGGTCTCCTTCAGGCTCATGCTTTCTGCGGCGCGCAGGCGCCTGTTTGTACGACGGGCGTTGAGCGTAGCTTCATCGAGGGTCGCCTCCTCGTCCAGCACCAGCGCGTAGCCGCTGATTTGCGCGCGAAGCGCATCCAGCGGCAGCAGCTGCTGGCCGAGGGCCGGATTCATCACGCAGACATAGCGTCCCTTGCGCCAGGCCAGCAGGACATAGTGGCTGGCCCCGTAGTGGAGAATAGCCGGCAGCGGCAGGGACTCCAGTTCGTTGAAGGCGAAGCTAACCGGATAGACCGGGATCTGCAGCTCTCCCAGGATGTCGCACAGCGTGGCCAGCGAGGTGCCGCGCTCTGAGGCAGGATAGCGCTCGCGCAGCGCCCGCAGCGGGGCGTCAACGCCCTGGGTTTCGGCCAGCATAGCAATACAGGCCAGCCCGCACTCGTTGGTTTCGCCCTGGAAGACCTGCGCCGGGATTCTCTTTTCCATAAGTCTGTTCTTCTAATCCATTTACTCATTAATGAAATACAAAGAATGTCCGTGCCACAGCAGCCAGTCTGCGGGATGGCGCCTCATCGCCGCCTCAATGATGAGCGGCATCCGGCGCTTGAGATCCCGCGCGGCGACGGGCTGCTCAAGGTAAATTTTCAGCCCGCCGTCGTAGTAGAGGTAGTAAAACACCACCTGCGCCGAGAGCATCCGCGCCGCGCGGATGATGCCGCTGTGTAAATGGGCCGGACGTTCAAACAGCCTGCAGGCCATTTTTGCGCTTACGTTTTCGCGCGCGCTGGCGGTGTAGTCCGGGGTAATATCAGGAAAAATCATGATATTGCGCCGGTGCTCTGCGGCCTCCATGATGGCCTCCGTCAGGTGGCCGGCTATGGCGGGGTTATCGCCGTGGATCGAACAGTAGTTCAGGTTAATGCCACCCATTGCCCGATCCCGCGCCTGGTAAACCTCGGCGCTGGCAGAAACCACGACCGTGGCCTGGTACGGCCAGACCATACTGCCGACGATCCCGGCCAGAATATCGGACACCATGTGCAGCGGCGCGAGGATCACCGGCGATCCGGCTTCGTGCAGCGGCTTCACCACCCGATCGAGCTGCCCGGCGCACTGCCTGAGCTCCGCAAGCAGGCGCGGGTTTTGCCCGTAGGTCGCAGCCAGATCCAGCAGCTCGCGGCGCTGAAATATCCACCCGGCGTTCAGCGGTGGCGCTTCGGGGCCCAGCAGACAGCGCTTATTCTCTTCGGCAACGCGCGCCAGATTGCGGCGACGGCGACCGGTCATGCCCAGCGCGCGCGTCAGGTGAGCCAGCCGAAAGCTGGTACGGTAGTCCATGTGCCGCAGCAGAAAGATCCGTGCCGCGGCTATCCGCTGACCGACCCACTCTCCCAAACCGACCAGCCTGTCAAATACGATCCTGCTGCTGCAGTAGAGCCATACCGCAAAGAAGCGCATTTACTTCTCCAGCGGCCTGTCGTGCTGCAGCAGCGATAGCAAGTTATCGGCAAAGGCCGGAAACTTGCGGTCCTGCAGGGCAATCCATTTTTTGTTGACGATAAAACTTGGCGTCGCACGAATGTCGTAATAGGCACTCACATCTGCCATATACTTTTCGAGATCTTTCGCCGCCTGCGTTGCGCTGGCGCGGTTGTAGTCCGCAATGTCAATACCTATTTTCTGCAGCCAGGCGTTGCGAACGGCTTCACTGCCGATATCCAGCTTCTCATTCAGCACCGCCTCATACGCCTGCTGGCGATACTGCTCTTCAAGACCCATGACGGTTAAGGTGGCAAAGACGCTGCTGTAACGGGAGAGCCCGCTCCCCGGCAGGCTAAGGTGGAGGCGAACCAGACGGGTGCCTTCCGGCATGCGTGCGGCCAGCGCATTAACGTTAACCTCATGCAGCGCGCAGTAATGACAGCCGTAGGAGAAAAATTCGATGATGGTATTGGGTTCTTTGATTGGGCTGGCATCGAGCCGGCTCTGACTCAACTGAATCAGATCCCGATGCGAATCGTTATTTTCTGACTTGCTGGTCAGGGCGTATTGGCTGCTGATGTAGACCGTGGTAATAACGGCTGAAATAGCAGCAACCAGTACGGTATAAAGTAAAACAATGAGCGACTTTTTTACCATGAGACTCAGATCCTTTGAGTGAAATGCTGGCGCAGAGCACCTTGGCCGGGTTCAACTGAAAGAGCGAATCGTTTCTCTATTACGGCAGGCTGGTGTCAGACACCTGCCTGCCGGATATCAGAAAGCATCAGCGTAAATGAATACACCAACGCGATCGATTATCAGCCGCCGGAGCACTGATCCATCGTTGCCGGTTTGATGGTCTTCGTCTGTACACCGTGCTTATCGGTACAAGTCACGACTTCAGTACACACTAACGTATCGCCATAACGGCTGCCTTTCACGAATTCTGAAGTACACACGTCTTCACAGCCGCCAATCACTTTCATGGCTTCAATCGTGTTGATTTTTTTCATGACAAAATCCTTATGTTATATCAAATTAAGTAACACCCTATTATTAGCCCGCCGTCAGGCGAACCAATACCTCGCATAAGTATCAATCACCTATGCAAATCTTTTCACTGCCGAAAAAAAATTAACGACAACTGAAATAATGCATTCAAAGAAAACAGCAAATACGCTAATGAAATATTAGCCATGCGGCACAGTGAAAATATTTCACTCCCGGGATAGCGTCAGGAGAAGAGTTTGCTCAAGTTATCCATTACACAAAACATTCCATTACGACTATTCACTTGTCTTTATAGTATTAATTCCCTCTGTCTCTGCCCTGGAAGAGACAGAAAAGAATATCCAATGGTGCAGAGAGGGTATTCACGCACCATTGGATTTATTACACAACCTATTACAACATGTATTTACACCCGACTCTATCCTAAACCTTATTTAACCGGTGATAAACACATTCATAATCAAGGAAATTTCTTAGAATCATAAGATCTGAGTAACCATATATAATACCGTCTTTATTTATTGGCCGGCTAAAAGTAGATCTCCGCCATCCTGTCCAGGACCTGCCCCAGAAACAGCCCCGTTCAGGACGCGACGACAGGCTACCGTTTGGCGCCTACTTCTGCCGTTTCAGGTAAAATATCCAGAATGCGCACGTTGTAAACCATTGTTGCCCCGGGCGGAATATCTGGCGGCAGCCCCTTGTCGCCATAGGCCAGCGTCGGCGGCACCACCATTGTCAGGCTACCGTGGTTTTTCAGCTGCGAGAGCGCGGCCTGGAACAGCGGCGGATAGGCACTCAGGGGCTGCGATACGGAAGTTCCCTCAACGTCCATGTCCTTGACGACAGTACCATCCGTCAGGCTCTCTTTTACCACCACCACAACCTTATCAGTATCCTTAATCTCACCCTGCCCGACATAGTCGACGCGATAGTAAAAACCCGAAGGCGCCTTTTTGACCTTCGGCTGCTTGCTGAATTTAGCAATGTACTGCGCCCCCTGCTTCTCCATGCGCTCTTTCAGCGTTTTTTCCTGTTTGTTGAAGTTGACATCCAGCTCGTACAGTGCGCGGGCAATTTTATCTGCCGGCAGCTTCAGGTGCCCGGTAAAGGCGTCGGCCACGCCGTTCAGCGCCTGATTTTTCCCGATACGTATGCCGTAAGTTTCACGCTCTTTCAGCATGGATAGCATATCGCTGCCAAGCGATGTACCGATGGCATAGTCGCGGATCTGTTCTGCCGTTTTCGGCTCTCCGGCTTCCAGGGTCGCAGCTTTCTGCTCCAGCGCCGCAAGCTGTTTTTGCAGCGCGTCGACTTTAGTCCGGCTCTCCGTTAGCGCGTTTTGCGCATCCTCGGCATCGCGCTCTTTTTCGCCGTGCCTGGCTTTCAGCTCAGTAAGCTCTTTCACCAGCGCCTCGGCCTGCTTTTGCTTTTCGGTCTGTTCGGCAGTCAGCGCTGCTATCTGTCTGGCCTGTTCCCCGCTCTTTTTCTCGCTTTCGGCCAGGGTCTGCTGTAGCTTCAGCGCGATCTGCTCCTGCCCGGTTTTGTCCGCCGTGAGGGTCGCAATTTGCCTGGTCAGCTCATCCGTTTTCTTCTGGTTTTCCGCCAGCGCCTGCTGCAGCTTTTTACCGTCCTGCTCCTGCTGCGCTTTGCCGCCAGTCAGGGCAGCGACCTGCTTCTGCAGCTCATCGGCCTTTTTCTGGCTCTCCGCCAGCGCCTGCTGCAGCTTCTTGCCGTCCTGCTCCCGCTGCGTTTTGCCAGAGTTCAGAACAGTGAGCTGCTGCTGCAGGTCGTCGGCCTTTTTCTGGCTCTCCGCCAGCGCCTGCTGCAGCTTCTTGCCGTCCTGCTCCCGCTGCGTTTTGTCGGCGGTCAGAACGGTGAACTGCTGCTGCATGTCGTCGGCCTTTTTCTGGCTCTCCGCCAGC
>NZ_BCZS01000057.1 GCF_001598855.1 Pluralibacter gergoviae ATCC 33028 = NBRC 105706
GCTTTATCTGTTTGATACAGCCACTGAATTTTACGAAATTCCGAAAAAGCGATCTTCTCTAAAAGGACACCGCTACCGTGTAGCCCCTCTTCTCGTCGAAAATGACGAGCTTGGTTTTCCGAAGTGGTAGGCGAGAGCGTTTTTGGTTACTCTCCATGATTGTCGATTACTCTATAAATCGACAAGAAATTGAACTACAATGTCGCTATGAGCATGATAGTAGCAACTAGGAAACAAAAAATGGCTTTTTTAGATTCAATGAAAGTAGCCGCAGCCGTTGGTTTGCTGATGCAGCAGACAACAGCTTTTTGTTGCCCTAACCAAATGCCGGCGGATAGTGGTGCATCAGGTGGCCGATATGTTTCTATTTTAAGAAACAGCACGTTGCAACCTGAGCAAAAAGTGTCAGACGCAATTCAAACCATTGATGGTTTGAGAGAAACTTTAGAAAAAGCCTACTGGATGCTTTCTAAGGCTGGTTACGATCATATCCATAAGGTGATATCTGAGCTTCAACCTGAAACCGTGAGTCTTTGCGAACTGCAGTTGCGTGGACTTGAGGGCTTGGTAAAAAATGTTTATCGCGAAGTCAGTGCTGAGCAACGAGAAGCCATGCGCCCTACACTACTTACCGTAGCAAAAGCGCGTTCTGCAGCATCTAACCTGAACCATCTCATTCACCAGATGACTAAAGAGCCGGAGTCGTATGTCAGTAACATAAGCATGGATGGACTGCGCCAGCTGGCCGATCATGGCACCTCTGTTATGATTCATTGAGGTGTAACTTGCATATTTCTGTAACTTACAACCCAAAAACTTACGACCGTTTCTTTGCCCCGGTTTTTACAAAATTCCCTAGCCTCGAACAGAGTTTGCTAGATGACTTTGCTATCTACAAGGCGACTGGCAAACTCCCTCATTATTTCGGCCGAGATACTCTATATGATCGACCCGATGAGGTGAAAGATGCGCACATGTGGCATATACACCTAGAACTCGGTATGAATAAGTTTGAGCCGCCTATTACCCCAAAGGGTAAGCACGCTCGTAAACCAGACCAAGCCACTGTGCAATGGCATAGAACTTCTGATACCTGCCTGGTGTATGTCCAAAACATACTTGATGAAAACCAATATAGCCTTCTTGCGGTTTTCCACCCTTGGGCACATGCGGAAGGCCAAGACTATCGACAAATGAGAGAATTGGCCGCAGTAGCAAAAGAGTTCCGTGAAGATATCTTCTAATTATCAGTGAGATACCTTCACCATTCCTTCCTGTAGGTTCAGTGCCTGGGTAATATGCCCGTCTAGTTCCCCCTGCATATCACCAATAAAACAGATCTTAGAGTTAGGCCGAGCCTCTTTTAGAGTAGCCTTGATCTTGTTTCTTAATAGGGTTTCGCCAAGCTTTGACCTGCTCCCCGTTGATTAGTACACCCCGATGTTAGTAATGTCTTCATAAGCCACATGAGGACATCCCCATGAAGAAGCGTTTTTCCGACGAACAGATCATCAGTATTCTCCGCGAAGCCGAAGCTGGGGTACCCGCCCGTGAACTCTGCTGCAAGCATGCCATTTCCGATGCCACGTTTTACACCTGGCGTAAGAAGTATGGCGGTATGGAGGTGCCTGAAGTTAAGCGCCTGAAGTCGCTTGAGGAAGAGAACGCCAGACTCAAGAAGCTGCTTGCCGAAGCCATGCTGGATAAAGAGGCGCTTCAGGTGGCTCTTGGGCGAAAGTACTGACGACAGACCAGAAGCGGGAAGCCGTGATGCTGATGTGTGATGCGACCGGTCTGTCGCAACGTCGTGCCTGCAGGCTTACAGGTTTATCCCTGTCGACCTGCCGCTATGAGGCTCACCGTCCGGCTGCTGATGCGCATTTATCAGGGCGCATCACTGAGCTGGCACTGGAGCGCAGGCGTTTTGGCTACCGTCGTATTTGGCAGTTGCTGCGCCGTGAAGGGCTTCATGTTAATCATAAGCGCGTGTACCGGCTTTATCACCTCAGTGGCCTGGGCGTAAAACGCAGAAGACGTCGTAAAGGGCTGGCAACAGAACGTCTGCCGCTGCTCCGTCCGGCGGCGCCCAATCTGACCTGGTCGATGGATTTCGTCATGGACGCACTTTCCACCGGTCGCAGGATCAAGTGTCTTACCTGCGTCGATGATTTCACAAAGGAATGCCTGACGGTCACTGTTGCCTTTGGGATTTCAGGCGTTCAGGTCTCGCGTATTCTGGACAGCATTGCACTGTTTCGAGGCTATCCGGCGACGATAAGAACTGACCAGGGGCCGGAGTTCACTTGCCGTGCACTGGATCAATGGGCCTTTGAGCATGGTGTTGAGTTGCGCTTAATCCAGCCGGGCAAGCCAACGCAGAACGGATTTATTGAGAGCTTTAACGGACGATTTCGCGATGAATGCCTGAATGAGCACTGGTTCAGCGATATCGTTCACGCAAGGAAAATCATTAATGACTGGCGGCAGGATTATAACGAGTGTCGTCCACATTCAGCACTGAATTATCAGACGCCATCAGAGTTTGCAGCACGGTGGCGAAATGGAAAATGTGAAGGTAAACAAACCGACCTTACTAACTGACGGTTGTATCTAATCCTGGGGGCAGGTCAAACTGTCTGGAGATTCAGGGGGCCAGTCTATCCGCCATCTGCTGTCTGTCATATTTTTACCTTCAGAAATTATCAGTTGAGACACTCTGATAATCCCTTCTAGGATAGTTTAAATTGGGTTGGGTAAATTTTCCTAGTGCATCAAGATGTCTTATTGGAAATTAGTAAAACACATTTGTGAAATATTGCTAAGGCTAAAGCGTGATGGCTATCACCCTACATAATTTTTTTATTCACTACCTTAGATGCTGAATCCTGACCTGAGGTTGTGTCAGGAAATAAATACTGGAGATAGCAATGGGGAATATAATAAAAGACGGAAGTGGAAGTTATTTGCCAATGTTGTTTATTCTGCCACTTGCCGGACTGGCTGAACTTGCATCACTGTACTCTATTCAGGCGCTGCTACCAAAACTGAGTGAGGTTTATCATATTCCGCTGAATCAGGTTGGAATGATATTATCTGCCGAAGTAGGGTTCCTGGCATTTGCCATGTTGTTCAGCGGTTCGTTATCGGATCGCTTTGGTCGCAAACCTGTAATATTTGCATCCCTTTTTGCCGGAGGTGTTTTGACGTTACTGTGCGCGCTGGCACCATCATGGCAGGTTTTAGTTATCTTCCGGGCACTGCTGGGTATTGCGGTCAGCGGTGTTACTGCAGCAATTACGGTATATATCAGTGAAGAGGTCTCTCCGGGTATGGCCGGGATCATCACCAGTTATTTTATCTTTGGCAATTCTCTGGGAAGTATGTCAGGGAGGGTTATTGCGACCCAGATGATGGAGCATTTTTCTGTTGAAGTTATATTTTCTCTTTTTGGTTGTGTCCTGATTATTATTGCTCTTGCGGTGAAATTCCTGTTACCGGCATCGAGAAATTTTAAAGCATCCTCATCACTACAGTTATCGGTTGTTTTCCGGGGGGGACTGAACCATATCAGAAACATTAAAGTTTCGTTATGTTTCATAACAGGTTTTATTCTGTTCGGTTCATTTACGTCCATCTTTAATTTTTTAGCTTTTAATTTACACAATGCTCCGTACAACCTCGACTATACATGGATTGGGCTAATACCACTAAGTTTTTCCCTTACTTTTTTCATTGCACCTTATGCTGCTCGTCAGGCAATCCGATATGGATCAATGAATGTTTTAAGTTTTTTAATTAGTTTTATGATGGTGGGGGTGTTTATTACATTTATTGCTGAGTCTGTCTGGTTATTTATATCTGGCGTGGTGCTCCTTTCAGCTGCATTCTTCTCATCACATTCAATCATTCTTGCCTGGGTCAGTGCCAGAACATCCAGTGCAAAAGGACAGGCCACCTCTTTTTATTTACTCTCTTATTATTCCGGTGGTGCGGTAATGGGGTATGTCAATGGCTGGTTGTTCGCCATACAAGGGTGGGGCGGTCTGGCGATATCCTGTCTTGTTATGCTGGGCATTGGGCTTATGATCACACGGGTGATATCAGCGAAATACGAGTATCAAAAAGCAGCCGAGAAAAACAGTCTTTCCGAAATTATTTAGTTCAATACACACTCTGTAATGCAGTATTTTTCTATATAGACATAATGTATTGCCAGATTTATGGCATGATACAAAAGCGACGTATTTATCACCCCTGAGCCTGTAGCATTAGTTACTCTGGATAAGTCAATGTTAGCCAAAACACTTTACGAAAAACTGATTGAAACACATACAGTGCGGGAACTTGATAAAGAAGGGCATGTCCTTCTTTATATAGACCGTTCTATCCTTAATGAATATACAAGCCCGCAGGCTTTCAGTGGCATACGGGAGCATCATCGTACGGTACGCCATCCGGAGGCTTTTCTGCTTAATATCGATCACGTTAATCCCACCAGACCAGACAGGGATGCGTCCATGACCGATCCCGGCGGACAACTGCAGGTGGATTATTTTCGCAGGAATGCCCGGGACTTTGGAATTGAGCTATTCGATATGATGGATCCGCGTCAGGGAATTGAACACGTCGTAGCGCATGAACAGGGATTGATTATGCCTGGTATGGTTATTGCCGCAGGTGACAGTCATACCACGACATATGGTGCGTTTGGCGCGCTTGGATTTGGCATTGGTACATCGGAAATAGAACATCTTCTGGCGACGCAGACGCTCATATATCGTCGACTAAAGAATATGAAGGTCATGGTTAGCAATACATTACCCTGGGCCTGCTCAGCCAAAGATATCATTCTACAGCTGCTTGAAAAAACCGGTGCATCTGGTGCTACAGGGTATGCCATAGAATTTCAGGGTGAAGCAATCCGTTCCCTCAGTATGGAAGGACGCATGACCCTATGTAATATGGCTGTGGAAGCAGGCGCCCGTGGCGCAATTATTGCCCCGGATCGGAAAGTGTTTGATTACATTCAGGGGAAACCTCAGATACCGAATGGCGAGTTATGGGACCAGGCATTAGCCCGGTGGTCAACCCTGTACAGCGATCCTGATGCGGTATTTGACAAAACAGTGGAAATTGACTGCCGGGAAATTGAACCCAAAGTGACCTGGGGAATAAGCCCCGACCAGACCGGTTCAATTGGCGGTTCAGTTCCTTTTCCCGGAAAAGAACCGGACCCCTTAAAGCAGCAGGCTATAAAGAAGGCTCTGCAGTATATGGAGCTTGCACCCGGTACACCATTTCGCGATATCCGGATCTCCCATGCATTTATTGGCTCCTGTACGAATGGAAGGATTGAAGATCTCAGAGCCGCAGCCCGTGTGCTGGCAGGCAGAAAAATTGCGCCCCACGTAAGAGGCATTATTGTTCCCGGTTCCACGCAGGTCCGGAAGCAGGCAGAAAACGAAGGGCTGGCGAGAATATTCATTGATGCAGGATTTGAATGGCGGCAGTCCGGCTGTTCAATGTGTCTGGCCATGAATGAGGATGTACTTCTACCGGGGGAGCGCTGTGCATCCAGTACTAACCGCAATTTTCCCGGCAGACAAGGGGCTGGTGCCAGAACACATCTGATGAGCCCCGCCATGGTCGCAGCAGCTGCCGTTGCCGGACACCTTGAAGATGTACGCCTTTTGCTTGATTCCGGAGAAGAAAATGGACGAGTTTAATCAGATTACAGGTGTCATTGCTCCCATGCCTGACGCGAATATTGATACCGATGTCATTATGCCAAAGCAATTCCTTAAGGGAATTGATCGTGCCGGTCTGGATAAAGGCGTGTTTTTTGATCTCCGTTTTACCCCGGACGGGCAACTGAATGAGGACTTCATCTTAAACAGGCCTGGCTGGCAGAATGCTTCTTTTTTGCTGACAGGTCCAAATTTTGGATGCGGTTCCAGCCGGGAGCATGCTGTATGGGGTCTGAAACAGCTCGGTATCCGGGCGCTGATCGGCTCTACTTTTGCCGGTATTTTTAATGATAACTGCCAGCGTAACGGCATACTGACCCTCTCCCTGGACGATGCTTCAGTAAAACAGTTAAGCCGGATTGCAAACGATCCTGAAATGAACCGTATCACCGTTTCTCTCACGGACGGGGAGATCATCACACAAAATGGTGTATTTCCTTTCCATGTCAGTCAGATGGTTCGTGAGATGTTATCTGCTGGAGGGGATGCTATTGGCTGGACGTTAAAATATCAGCAGGACATAACGCGGTTTGAAAAACAGTATTTTTCCCGCTCCCCCTGGCTGAAACCACAACCTGTAACGGACTGATAACAGGAGATAAATAATGAAACTCGTTCAGTACAGTATTCATAACCGCAGACGTTACGGCATCATCAAGGAGAATACCGGTATTATTGATCTCTTTCTGAGACTGGGGGACAGATATCCGACCCTCAAATCCTTGCTGGAAAATAATGCCCTGCCGGAAGCCGCAACATTTCGGTATGACAATCCGGATCACGATATTCAGGCTATACCGTTTCTTCCCGTCATTGATGAGCCTGGGAAAATTATTTGCGCAGGTATGAACTACGCGGAAAAGCGAAAGGAATTTAATGAAATAAATCCGGCACCCACCTTATTTATTCGTTTTCCGGATACTCAGGTCGGTCATAATTCGGTATTGCTCAAACCCAATAACACTTGTGAGTTTGATTATGAAGGCGAACTTGCTGTTGTGATAGGTCGGCGTTGTTCACATGTTTCTGAAGAACAGGCTTTAAGCTTCGTGGCTGGATACAGCTGCTATATGGATGGTTCTGTAAGAGACTGGCAGCACACCTGGTATACAGCAGGGAAAAACTGGCCATCAACGGGGGCTTTTGGTCCTTGGCTTGTTACGGCTGATGAAATCCCGGAACCACAAAATATACAGCTTGTTACCCGATTAAATGGTCGCGAAGTTCAGCGGGACTCCACGGCGAATATGATACACAGCATCGCATTTCTCATTGCTTATATCAGCACATTTACCGTTCTTTCTGCCGGTGATGTCATTCTTACCGGATCTCCCGGTGGGGTCGGGAAGAAACGTACGCCGCCACTTTTTCTGCATGATGGAGATGTTGTGGAAGTGGAAATTGAGCATATCGGGGTACTGCACAATGTCGTTCGGGATGCAGGATATACAGATGCTGCGGCTATGCTGGTATAAGGACAAGGTCATGAATACAATCTATGAACGTGGTGCATCCCCTTTCATTCCTGGCTTTGAACTCAGGGATGTTGTCCTGGAAAATGGTATCATGCTCCGGGTTGCGATAGGGGGCTGCGGAGCTCCTCTGGTGATGCTGCATGGGCACCCGCAAAACCATGTTACCTGGCGTAAGGTTGCGCCGGAACTGGCAAAATATTATACGGTTATCCTTCCCGACCTGCGCGGATATGGTGACAGTTCAAAACCCGCCAGCGATGAGACACACCGTCCGTATTCAAAACGTGTCATGGCAAATGACATTGTCATGCTGATGAATGCACTCCAGATCCAGACTTTTTCCTTTATTGGTCATGATCGGGGGGGGCGGGTGGGGCACAGGCTTGCTCTTGATTATCCCCACCGGGTTACAAGCTGTACTTTCATTGATATCGCCCCCACTGCCACCATGTATGCACGGACCGATAAAGCTTTTGCCACTCGTTATTTCTGGTGGTTTTTTTTGATCCAGCCGGAGCCATTGCCGGAAAAAATGATTGCGCATGACCCGGAGTTTTTCTTGCGAAAACATATCGGAGGTCAGCTCAAGACCCCAGGGGCTACTGAAGATAAGGCATTTAATGACTATCTGAGGTGCTACCAGAATCCGGATATGATTCACTCAGTCTGTGAGGATTATCGGGCTTCGGCTTCCATAGATCTGGATGATGATCAACAGGATCGACACAAGCGTATCGAGTGTCCGCTGCTTTTACTGTGGGGGGCAAAAGGCACAGTAGGTCAGTTATATGATGTTGTTGAGACCTGGTCCGGAAAGGCAAAAGATATCAGGGGAGAAGCGCTTCCCTGCGGGCATTCTCCTCATGAAGAGATCCCGGAAATTTTTCTTCACCGTGTTCAGTCTTTTCTCGGAACAGTGCTATAACGCTCCTGTACTCCTGAATTTTCTGACTGATTATGAAAAAAAATATTGTTGGTAAATATTACCGCCAGCCTCATGAAGGCTGGCCTTCTGTTGAAGATTTACAAGTGTTTATCACCGTTGCCCGAAACGGTAGTTTCTCCCGGGCAGCGCTTGAGCTGGGGCAATCGGCTTCCTATATCAGTAAACGGATCGCACTGCTTGAAAAAAACCTGAATACCCGCTTATTTTTTCGCAATAACCGGATGGTACGTCTGACCGTTGACGGTGAAAATGCCCTCTCCGGAGCGATACAGCTGGTTGAGCAGATGGGTGATTACGTCAGCAGCATTACAGAGCCGGATGATATGCTCAGCGGCAATATCACCATCAGTTGCTCTTTCGGTTTTGGAAACGAGTATGTTGCCGGGGCGCTGTCAGGGCTGATACGGTCGTATCCAGGGCTTAAAGTAAAATTACTGCTCAGCGATCGCGATGTTGATCTGGTTGAAGAAGGGATAGATATTGAGATACACGTCGGGAATGATTTTAAAGAAATTTATATAGCGAAAAAACTCGCCACAAACCGTCGTATTTTGTGTGCCTCCCCGGATTACCTTCATCAGGCTGGTATGCCATCATCAATTGATGAGCTTGTTGATCATCATTGTCTGATGCTCCAGGAGCGTAATGCTGTTCTTGGAAACTGGGTGTTGACGGATGGACAACAGGAATTTACCTGCCGTCTGAATACGTTTCATACGTCAAACAGCGGCAGTGTTGTGCTGACCTGGGCATTACTGAACCACGGAATTGTATTACGTTCTACCTGGGATGTGGAGAAGTATATCGAAAATGGCAAGCTCATTCATATCCTCCCTCAATGGTATCAGGAAGCGGATATCTGGGCTGTGTATCCTCAGCGTCCGTCTACCAGCGGGAGAATTAAAACGTGCATTACTTATCTTACCCGGTACTTTTCTGAGCGATTTTAGCTCCCCGAATTACTGAACCAACGGCACTATATAAAATGCCCCCTGCATTACGCCAGTGATGCCCGGTACGAATTGTCATCGATTGAATAGCAGAAATAGTGATCGATGACAATGCGAATACACAACGTAGCCGCACTAATTTTGCAAAGCTATTAAGCATGTTGCGGACACTTTTACGTTGCTGTTTGGCGTTAGAAAGAGAGGTTGCTGGCTAGGACCCCAGTTTAATGGTAAGCATCCAGCGAGAACCGTATTGATGGGGATAGGTTATTCAGTTGGCAGTGTGATGCGCCAGGGGAGCAGTTCGCTGACCCGGTTGACCTTCCAGTCCGCTATGACGTCAAGCACATGGCGGAGGTAGCCTTTCGGATCCACTCCGTTCAGTTTGCATGTCCCGAGCAGACTGTACAGCAGCGCTCCACGTTCACCTCCGTGGTCTGAGCCGAAGAACAACCAGTTTTTACGACCCAGGCTGACCTTCCGTAGGGCATTTTCAGCGATGTTGTTATCTGCTTCGACCCAGCCGTCCTCCGCATAGTACGCCAGCGCTGGCCACTGGTTCAGGGCGTACGTGAAGGCCTTCGCCAGCTCCGAGTGTCGCGATAGCGTTTTCATCTTTTCACGCAGCCAGCTCTCCAGGGATTTCAGCAGCGGTTTTGTTTTCCGCTCACGTTCAGCAAGGTGCTGCTCCGCCGGCATTTACCTTATCTCCGCCTCAACGGTATACAGCTCACCGATACGCTTCAGAGCTTAATCCGTCAGCGCCAGCTGCGTACGGACGTGCACATCGTGCATTTTACGACGGGTGTGAGCCCAACAAGCCGCTTCCGTTATCCGGCCATCGCGGTACAGTTCGTTGAACCCGGCGTAAGCATCTGCCAGCAGCACGCCACTGAAGCCGACAAGATGAGTCTACGGGGGGATGCCTTTTCTGTCCGGACTGTAAGCGAACCACACCGCCGGTGGCAACGCTGACCCGGCGTTGCGGTCATCACGAACGTATGTCTTCAACCGCCCGGTCTTCGTCTTCTTATTACCCGGCAGCAGCACCTGTACGGGGGTATCATCGGCATGGAGTTAGCCATCGGTCACTACATAGTGCTGAAGCGCCTCTTCCAGCGGTGACAGCAGTCGGCAGCATGAGTGCTCCCAGCCCGACAGCAGTGAACGGCTCAGCTCCACACCCTGGCGTTTGTATATTTCTGACTGGTGATACAGCGGTGTGTGCTCTGCATATTTTGAGGTCAGTACGCGGGCCAGCAGCTCCGGTCCTGCATACCCCGCTCGATGGGCCGCGAAGGCGCGGGAGTCCGCATTATGGCATCGCACTGAGTACAGGCATGCTTTTCATGTACTATCCGGATAACCCGGAAGGCGCTTCGCATCAGCTCCAGTGGTTCGGCGGCATCCTCACCCAGGTAGCTCAGCGCCCCCCACATTCCGGGCAGCATGACGCTGCTGGCAGCAGCCGTTTTTCGTCACGGGGAAGTGATTCAGGGAACGGTTTGCAGGTACGGGTCTGCCGCAGCGGACGCTGCACGGCCGGGTCATCCACCCGACCGGTAAGGGTATCGCTTTCTTTTTGTAACTGGTTAAGGTCGGCTTCTATCTGCGCGATACGGCGGGATACTTTTTCGGAGCGGCTGCCGAAGTTCATTCGGCGCAGCTTATCCAGTTGCGCCTGCAGGTGATCTATTTCGCGTTCATGCTCGTTCAGCTTTTCCAGCAGGGCTCGATTCAGTACTTCCTGTTCGTCAAGAAGACGTTTCAGTTCGTCGATATTGTCAGGACGTGAGCGTTTCATGCCGGGTATATTACCAGGCTCATTCAGCGTCAACCAAGATAAAGAGGCCTACAACATAGTCAAGGACGTAAACAGTCTTTTAGGCTGCCGCCAGTCGATACCTTCAAGGAGCATCGCCAGCTGTGCCGGTGTGAGGAACACTTTACCATCCCGGGCTGACGGCCAGGCGAAGCGGCCGCGCTCCAGCCGTTTGGTCAGCAGACACAGCCCATCGCCGGTAGACCAGAGGAGCTTTACCTGACTACCATTACGCCCACGGAAGATAAAAACGTGACCTGACATCGGATCGTCTTTCAGCGTCGTCTGCACCTTTGCCGCCAGTCCGTTAAAACCGTTTCTCATATCGGTGATACCAGCGACCAACCAGATCTTTGTCCCTGATGGTAATGGAATCAGCGTTTAAGCTCCCGTATTTTCGCTGATGGCACCATTCAGACGGAGTGATCCGTGCCGGAACGTCACTTCACAGTAAGCGTCCAGCGAGAACCGTATTGACGGGGATGTGTTATTCAGTTGGCAGTGCCACGCGCCAGGGGAGCAGTTCACTCACCCGATTGACCGGCCAGTCTACTATAATATCAAGGACATGGCGAAGGTAGCTTTCTGGTTCCACGCCGTTCAGTTTGCACGTCCCGATCAGACTGTACAGCAACGCTCCACGCTCACCACCGTGGTCTGAGCCGAAGAACAGCCAGTTCTTTCTTCCCAGACTGACCATCCGCAGCGCATTTTCAGCGATGTTATTGTCTGCCTCAGCCCAGCCATCATCTGCATAGTACCTCAGTGCCGGCCACTGGTTTAGCGCATATGTGAACGCCTTCGCCAGCTCCGAGTGGCGCGACAGCGTTTTCATCTTTTCTCGCAGCCAGCTTTCCAGCGCTTTCAGCTGTGGTTTAGATTTTTGCTGACGTTCAGTAAGGCGCTGTTCTGCCGGCATTCCCCTTATTTCTGCCTCTACGGTATATAGCTCGCCGATACGTTTCAGGGCTTCCTCCGTCAGCGCTGACGGGGTGCGGACGTGTACGTCGTGGATCTTGCGGCGGGCGTGAGCCCAGCACGCGGCTTCCGTTATTTTTCCATTGCGGTACAGCTCGTTGAACCCGGCCTACGCGTCCGCCTGTAGCACGCCGCTGAAGCCGGCAAGATGGCTCTGCGGGTGGATGCCTTTTCTGTCCGGACTGTAAGCGAACCACACCGCTGGCGCGACTGCTGACCGGCGTTGCGGTCATCACGAACGTACGTCCATAACCGCCCGGTCTTCGTCTTCTTATTACCCGGCAGCAGCACCTGGACGGGGGTATCATCGGCATGGAGTTTGCAGTCGGTCAGGACATAGTTCTGAAGCGCCTCTTCCAGCGGGGACAGCAGCCGGCAGCATGCATCCACCCAGCCCGACAGCAGTGAACGGCTCAGTTCCACACCCTGACGGTTGTATATTTCTGACTGGCGGTAAAGCGGGGTGTCGGGTAAGGACAGTTCATTACTGAACCATCCTCCCCTAAGAACAGTGCGTACCAGTTTCCCGGTACACCGCTCAGGCCTTTATAAACTCTCTTTCACGAGAGCCGGCTTTGTTACTAAGGATTTGTCGGTGATGCCTCTAATTAGTTGAATCTGATGTATAATGCGGGATTTTGAGGTTCTTTCATGGCCAGCGTTAACATTCATTGTCCTCGTTGTCAGTCTGCACGGGTCTACCGCCATGGTCAGAACCCTAAAGGCCATGACAGATTTCGCTGCCGTGACTGCCACCGCGTTTTTCAGCTCACTTACACTTATGAGGCCCGTAAGCCGGGCATTAAAGAGCTGATCACTGAAATGGCCTTCAATGGCGCCGGGGTTCGCGATACCGCCAGAACACTGAAAATTGGCATTAACACCGTCATCCGGACTTTAAAAAACTCACGCCAAAGCGAATAACGTCTTCGCCCGTTGCTCATGCTGATGTGGCGCTTATCTGCATCTTCGCCCGTTGCTCATGCTGATGTGGCGCTTATCTGCATCTTCGCCCGTTGCTCATGCTGATGTGGCGCTTATCTGCGAACTTGATGAGCAATGGAGTTTCGTTGGCAGTAAAGCCCGGCAACACTGGCTCTGGTACGCGTATAACACCAAAACAGGGGGTGTACTGGCCTACACTTTTGGTCCCCGTACCGATGAAACCTGCCGGGAACTACTGGCACTGCTTACGCCATTCAACATCGGCATGATCACCAGCGACGACTGGGGCAGCTATGGCCGGGAGGTGCCGAAGGATAAGCATCTGACCAGAAAAATATTCACCCAACGGATTGAGCGCAATAACCTGACGCTGCGCACCCGCATTAAGCGCTTGGCTCGTAAAACAATCTGCTTCTCGCGTTCAGTAGAGATCCACGAAAAAGTCATCGGGACGTTTATTGAAAAACACATGTTCTACTAATTGGAAGCATCACCAAACATGGAATAACAGTGCTTTATTTACATTATTCAGATCTCATCCGGGATGAGATGCCACACAGAGGCAGGTATTTTGTCATAGATTTTTTTCATGTAGATCTCAGCTCTGCGGTGATCATACGCTCCATTCAAGCTGGTTATCTTATTTATATCTCCTCCTTCATCATTTAATTTATCCAGGATACGTTCAAAAACTTTATCGAGAGTTTCTGTCGTGCTGCACTTCCTGAACTTCAGGAGATAGATTTCTCTCAGGCTACTGTGCACATTTAGGCTTTTCAACAACAACGCTCCGGGGCATGTCCAAAAACAATGGCTATTATCGAAAACATTAAACGAAGTACCACAGACAGGCAAGAGAAGCATCTTTATTAATTTCCCATTCTCCCTGGATT
>NZ_BCZS01000058.1 GCF_001598855.1 Pluralibacter gergoviae ATCC 33028 = NBRC 105706
GCGGAAGGTCAGGCGGATATTCTCTTCCCGGCCGTCGCCGGCCAGCGTATTTTCCACGGTGAGATTAACCTGCGGAGAATAATCTGAAAGCACTGCATCAAAGTTGTTTTTATTTATATTTACCTTCTCTCTCTCCGAGAGCGGCGCGTGCTCCTGCCCGTTACTGAAGTCGCCGGTTACCAGCAGTTTGAGCGGTAATTCCGTTTTTTTGCTTGCCCCGCCCGTATGCAGGTCAAGTTTAAGGTTGATGCGTGCCTTGGGCACCTCAGACTGGAAGCTGTCAGACATATGAATTATCCCTGTGTTATATCTGTGCGTGTTTTTTACGCTAACGCGTAGAGATGTCACATTAGATCATTAAACCAGCATAAACCATATATTCAGATCAAAATCTTGGTACAAGAAAATTCTTAGGTCATTTATTCTGGATAAATAAAAAAGATAAAGATCCTGGCTACCTAGATTTAACAGCTACCCATGGACTAAAAACTAACCACTTGCATCGTGGATGCAGTATTTTTCAGTGATTAATGATGAATTAAGCAGATATTGACTTTAATCAATTATTGATTATTTAAAGAAATTGACAGAAACTAGTGAAATCAAGTCTGGCGAGTGAGACTTAATGACGAAAATCTTAATAATGAGGTTAGCGATTTATTTTAACTTCCCCTCCCCTCCCTGGCAGGGAATTAGAATAATTGATTTAATAAAAGGAAAACCATTATCCATTCACTTCAATTATGATTATAGTCCTGAAAGTTGATTCACTTCTTTATTCACCGTCGTCATTTTATTCACCCCGCCACCACCAGCCTCGGCAGCATCACCTGGTTATGCACCGCGCCCGCGCCGTCGCCGATGCGCTGCAGCACTTTTTCCGCCACCTGCTGGCCTATCTCCCGCGCCGGAGTAATGGCCCAGGTCACCGGGGCATCCAGCAGGTCGCTCTCCGGTACGTCGGCAAAGGCCGCCAGCGCCATGCGCTTCTCGTAGTAATTCCCGGCGCCGCCGTCGCCGCACTCCCAGCCGGAGCGCATCAGCTCAAGCCAGGCGCCCATCGCCACCGCGCTGTTGTAGCAGACCACCGCCGTGATGGTCTGGTGCTGGCGAAGCAGCGCTGACAGCGCTTCGGCGGCCTGCCGGTGGCCGGTTTCGCACTCCACGACCCATTCGCTGTGAAACGGCAGGCCGTACTTCAGCAGCGTGGCGCAGTAGCCGCCGACGCGCTCCGCCCGCGCCAGGGAGGCGCTGCGTCCGCCGAGCCAGGCGATGCGCTGGTGCCCCTGGCGGATCAGGTGTTCGGTGACCGCCTGCGCGGCGCGGGTGTTGTCCGGGCGGATCAGGTCGACATCCTCCAGATAGCTGGCGCGGGAGGCGAATACCAGCGGCATGCCGGCCTCTTCGGCCTTCTGCCTGAGCGCGATCGCGCGATCGACCGCCCCGGCGATCGCCACGCCGTCAACGCCCTGGGCCATCAGAGTGTCGAAGCGCTCGGGCATGAATTCCCCCTGCCTGCCGCCCTGGGTAAGAAAGACCATTTTTCCCTGCGCCTCCAGCGCGGCGATGGTCCCGGCGGCCAGCTCGGCGTAAAACGGCGCGCTAAGGTCGGCGACGATGAGCCCGATAACGCCGGTCTGGCCGCCGCGCAGGGAGGCGGCCTGGCGGTTGCGCACGAAGCCGAGCTGCTCGATCGCCTGATTGACGCGCTCGCCGGTCGCGCTGGAGATGCGCCCTTTACCGCTCAGCACCAGCGAGACGGTAGAGACTGAGACGCCCGCCGCGTGGGCTACATCGTTAATGGTGATTTTTTTGACGCCCGCCATGGATCCTGACCTGCTCCTTGCCTGGGGATAAAACGTTTTATCAATAGTGAATATTTATAAACGTTATTATCGCTAAGTTATGTGATTTTAATCGCACTAAAATTAGGTAAAACGTTTTATCTTCCTGCCCCATTGATGATTTAAATAGTTAAGGAGTCGCTCAATGACGGCGAAAGCAGCACCAAAAATTACACTGTGGGAGTTTTTCCAGCAGCTGGGTAAAACCTTTATGCTGCCGGTGGCCCTGCTCTCTTTCTGCGGCATCATGCTGGGGATCGGCAGCTCCCTGAGCAGCCACGACGTCACCACGCTGCTACCGTGGCTGGACGTGCCCTTCCTGCAGGCCATCTTCGTGTGGATGGGAAAAGTCGGCTCCTTCGCCTTCAGCTTCCTGCCGGTCATGTTCTGTATCGCCATCCCGCTGGGGCTGGCGCGTGAAAACAAGGGCGTGGCGGCGTTTGCCGGTTTTGTCGGCTTTGCGGTGATGAACCTGGCAGTCAACTTCTGGCTGACCGCAAAAGGCATTCTGCCGACTACCGATCCGGCGGTGCTGAAGGCCAACAATATTCAGTTCGTGCTCGGGATCCAGTCCATTGATACCGGCATTCTCGGCGCCGTGATCTGCGGCATCATCGTCTGGCTGCTGCATGAGCGCTTTCACAATATCCGCCTGCCGGATGCCCTGGCTTTCTTCGGCGGCACCCGCTTTGTACCGATTATCTCGACCGTGGTGCTCGGTCTGGTGGGGCTGGTTATTCCGCTGGTGTGGCCGTTCTTTGCTAAAGGTATCAACGGGCTTGGCTACGCGATCAACAGCGCCGGCGATTTTGGCCCGATGCTGTTCGGCACCGGCGAGCGTCTGCTGCTGCCCTTCGGCCTGCACCATATCCTGGTGGCGCTGATCCGCTTTACCGAAGCGGGCGGCACGCTTAACGTCTGCGGCCACGAGGTCAGCGGCGCGCTGACTATCTTCCAGGCGCAGCTGAGCTGCCCGACCAGCCACGGTTTTGCCGAAAGCGCAACCCGCTTCCTGTCGCAGGGCAAAATGCCCGCCTTCCTCGGCGGCCTGCCCGGCGCGGCGCTGGCGATGTACCACTGCGCCCGTCCCGAAAACCGGCATAAAATTAAAGGCCTGCTGATTTCCGGCGTCATCGCCTGCGTGGTGGGCGGGACTACCGAGCCGCTGGAGTTCCTGTTCCTGTTCGTAGCGCCGGTGCTGTACGTGATCCACGCCCTGCTGACCGGGCTGGGCTTTACCCTGATGGCGGTGCTGGGCGTGACCATCGGCAATACCGACGGCAACATCATCGATTTTGTGGTGTTCGGCATTCTGCACGGCCTGGCCACCAAGTGGTATCTGGTGCCGGTTGTCGCCGCCGTCTGGTTTGTGGCCTACTACGCCATTTTCCGCTTCGCCATCACCCGCTTTAATCTCAAAACGCCGGGCCGCGATGCCGAAAGCACCGCCAGCGTCGAGAGCGCCGTGGCCGGTACCGTCGGCAAATCGGGCTACAATACTCCGGCGATTCTGGCCGCGCTGGGCGGGGCGGAAAATATCACCAGCCTCGATAACTGCATCACCCGCCTGCGCCTGTCGGTGGCGGACATGAGTAAAGTGGACCCGGCGGCGCTGAAGGCCAACCGCGCCATTGGCGTGGTGCAGCTCAACCAGCACAATCTGCAGGTGGTCATCGGCCCGCAGGTGCAGTCGGTGAAGGATGAACTCTCCTCCCTGATGAATACCATCCAGGCCTAGCGGCCAGCGGGCTCCAAACGCGGGGCCCGCTGATTTTATGGACAGAAGATATGACTGATTTTTCGCAAGTGATTGACCGCCGCGGCACCTGGTGCACGCAGTGGGACTACGTAGCGGACCGCTTCGGCAGCGCCGATCTGCTGCCGTTCACCATTTCCGATATGGATTTTACTACTGCCCCCTGCGTGATTGACGCCCTGAGCCAGCGCCTGCAGCACGGCGTGTTCGGCTACAGCCGCTGGAAAAACGACGAGTTCCTCGCGGCGGTGGCGGGCTGGTATCAGCGCCGCTTCGGCAGCGCTATCGATCCGCAGAGCATTGTCTACGGTCCGTCTGTCATCTATATGGTGGCAGAAATGATCCGCCAGTGGTCCGCCGTCGGCGACGGCATCGTGGTCCACACGCCCGCCTACGACGCCTTTTTTAAAACCATCGAGGGCAATCAGCGCCGGGTGGCCCCGGTACCGCTGACGCAGAACGCGGGTGGCTGGGACTGCGACATGGCCGCACTGGAGGCCGCTCTGGCGGATCCGCGCAATAAAATCCTGCTGCTGTGCAGTCCGCACAATCCCACCGGCAAGGTCTGGTGCCGGGACGAGCTGGAGGCAATGGCCGCGCTGTGCGAAAAACACGGCGTGAAGGTCATCAGCGACGAGATCCATATGGACATGACCTGGGGCGATAGCCGCCACCTGCCGTGGTGCGAGGTGGCCCGCACGCCGTGGGCGCTGTTTACCTCTGGCTCCAAGAGTTTCAATATTCCCGCCCTCACCGGCGCCTACGGCCTGATTGCCGATGCCGCAGACCGCGAGCAGTACCTGCAGGCGCTGAAGAACCGCGACGGTCTCTCGTCGCCGTCGGTACCGGCGCTGGTGGCGCACATCGCCGCTTACCGCGATGGCGAAGCGTGGCTGGACGCCCTGCGCGGCTATCTGCAGGCGAACATGCGCTATATCGCCGACGCCATTAACGCTGCCTTTCCCGAACTGGGCTGGCAGCCCCCGGAGGCAACCTACCTGGCGTGGATCGACCTGCGGACGCTGAACATTGACGACCGGCTATTGCAAAAGGTGCTGATCGAGCAGCAGAAAGTGGCCATTATGCCGGGCTATACCTACGGCGAGGAGGGCAACGGCTTCGTGCGCCTCAACGCCGGCTGCCCGCGCGGCAAGCTCGAAAAGGGCGTTCAGGCCCTGATTAACGCCCTTCACGCCCTGCGCTGATTTAACACCCTCTCTTCGCGGCCTGGACATCAGGCCGCGCGCTGCGTAAACGCAGTCTCTCTGAATCACCTTTTCCCGGTCTCAGCGCTGGCATTACCCTGGCGCGACCATTACTATAGCCTGCGCTTTGTAAAGCGCATTTCAGGGAAGAGCGCAGGCAAGGTAGGGATGCAGCTTTTTTAATCAGGAATAACCTTTTGGTCATTTTATGAAAAAACTTTTTCTTTTCTCATTGGTAAACGTGCTGATTTCAGCGCTGATTGCCATACGGTATTTCACCACGCCGGGCAGTCTGTTTAATATCACCACCCACAGCTTCTCCTTTTTTGCGGTGCTGGGGAATTTCTTCCTGCTTTATCTGCTGCTGTTCCTGATTTGCTCGCCGCTCCTCTTACTGAATAAGTACGTGCGCCGCCCCATCGTGGCGCTGCTGTTTACCTTCGCCCAGATAGCGCTCTACGTTGATACCATCGTCTTCGAGCAGTATCGCTTCCACATTAATCAGTCGATGCTGACGCTGGTGCTCTCCGGCCAGGTAGTGGACTTTTCGCTGGCCACCTACGCCCTGGTGGCGCTGATCTTTATCGCCGCCTTTGCGATTGAATTGCTGATCCTGCTGCGCATAGAGCGGCGCTACGCGGGGGATAAAGGGCGTAAAATCGTTAAATGGGCCAGCATCTTTGCGGTGGTGGCGCTGCTTATCAGCAATATCACCTATATGATTGGCTTCTGGTATTCCTATTCGCCGATCATGACGGTGCAGGAAAAACTGCCGCTCTACTACCCGCTGACCTCGAAGAAGATCATGGGCTTCTTTGATAAAGAGGGCGGCAAAAATCGTCATCCGGTGGTTGACGAAAGCGCCCGCCATCTCAACTATCCGCTGCATCCGCTGATCATCAATCCGCTGACTCACAAGCCGAAAAACATCATGTTTATTCTGATTGATGCCTGGCGCTTTGATACCTTCTCGCAGGCGGTCTCGCCAAACATGGTCAGACTCGCCGCCGAGAATAACGGCGTAGTTTTCGATAACCACTACTCCACCGGCAACGCCACCCGCACCGGCATCTTTGGCCTGTTCTACGGCGTGCCCGGCACCTACTGGGAAGCCTTCCTGCATAACAATGTTCCGTCGCTGTTCGTAACCACGCTGCAGAAGCAGGATTATCAGCTGGGTATTTTCACCTCGGCCAAAGTCACCTTCCCGGAGTTTGACCGCACGGTATTCGCCACCGTGAAAAATCTGCGCATCAACAGTGCGGGGACGACCACGCCGGAGCGCGACGCTAACGTCAACAAGGACTGGAGCGCGTGGTATCAGGCGCGGGATAAGAGCCGCCCGACCTTCTCCTTCCTGTTCTACGATTCAGCCCACGCCTATGAGTTTCCGAAGGACGGCGAGAAGTTTTCTCCGGTCAACGACCTGAACTACATGACGCTGAAAAACGACACCGATCCGCAACCGCTGTTTAACCGCTATAAAAACAGCGTCTACTATATCGATTCGCTGGTGGACAAAGTGTTTGCGCAGCTGAAGGCCGACGGCACGCTGAACGATACGCTGATCATTTTGACCGGCGACCACGCGCAGGAGATGAACGATAACCACATGGGCTTCTGGGGCCACAACGGCAACTTTACCGATGCCCAGACCAAAGTGCCGTTTATCGTCATTAACCCCGACGACCGCGCGGCGGTGGCGCAAAACAGCCACAAGCTCACCAGCCATGAAGACGTGGTGCCGATGCTGATGAAGCACTACCTCGGGGTTGAAAACCCGGTCAGCGATTACTCTACCGGGTATGATATGGCCTCCGATATGCCGGCGCGTCCGTGGCTGCTGATGTCCAGCTACAGCATGTGGGCGCTGCGCACGCCGGACAGCATCTATCAGGTGAACGGCATTGGCATCAGCCACTATATGAATGCCCATAACCAGGAAATCGACGGCCAGCCAAACTTCAAATACGTGTATGACGCGATGGATCAGATGCGTCATTTTAATAAACGCTAATGTTGGGGCGCCGTAAGGCGCCCTTTTCATTGCGGCGGACGCCTGATGGCCGTTTGCGCAAATAGCTTTTTAACCCGCTTTGTTTTTATAATGGTTCGCACTTGATCTAAAAATGAGTGCGACCATGATTACTAAAGACCTGCCCCTGACCGACATTCACCGCCACCTCGACGGCAATATCCGCGCGCAAACTATTCTCGACCTTGGCCGCCAGCATAATATTACTCTGCCCGCCGCCACGCTGGACGCGCTGATCCCCCACGTGCAGGTGACCAGTAATGAGCCGGACCTGGTGAGCTTTCTCAGCAAGCTCGACTGGGGCGTAAAGGTGCTGGCCGACCTCGACGCCTGCCGCCGCATCGCTTACGAAAATATTGAGGACGCGGCGCGCTGCGGCCTGCACTATGTGGAGCTGCGTTTTTCGCCGGGCTATATGGCCATGAATCACCGCCTGCCGGCGGCGGGCGTGGTGGAAGCAACGATCGCCGGCGTGCGCGAGGGCTGCCGCGACTTTCCGGTGCAGGCGAAACTTATCGGCATTATGAGCCGCACCTTCGGCGAGACCGCCTGCGAGCAGGAGCTGAACGCCCTGCTGGCCCACCGGGACAGCATTGCCGCCCTCGATCTGGCCGGCGATGAGCTGGGCTTCCCCGGCGGGCTGTTCGTCAGCCACTTTACCCGCGCTCGCGATGCCGGCTGGCACATCACCGTTCACGCCGGCGAAGCCGCCGGGGCGCAGAGCATCTGGCAGGCCATTCGCGAGCTGGGCGCCGAGCGTATCGGACACGGCGTGAAGGCGGTGGAAGATCCCGCCCTGATGGACTATCTGGCGGAGAACGGCATCGGCATCGAATCCTGTCTGACCTCGAATATCCAGACCAGCACCGTGCCGTCGCTGGCGCAGCACCCGCTGAAAACCTTCCTTGAGCGCGGCGTACGGGCGAGCCTGAACACCGACGATCCCGCCGTGCAGGGCATTGATATTATTCATGAGTATGAGGTAGCCGCGCCCGCCGCCGGGCTGAGCCAGGCGCAGATCCGCCAGGCGCAGATCAACGGTCTGGAGATCGCCTTTTTGTCGGCGCAGGAGAAAAAGGCGCTGGCAGAGAAGGTGCGCAGCGCCTGAGTGCGTTAAGCGCCGCCCCGGGGCGGCGCTGTATCAGGCGAGGCTCAGGGTCGCGCGGTGCTTCGCGGACTCAATGCCCATCTCGATAAGCTCCATCACTACGATAGCCTGGCTGACCGGCACCGGGTTTTCGCCGTTGCCGTTCAGGGCATCGCGGATGCCGGCATAGTAGGCCGGATAGTTGCCCGGCACCGTCAGCCAGCTCTCTTCGGTGCGCTCGTCGCCCGCCACCCGCGTCAGCACGCCGTCGCGCATGTCGTAACCCCAGTCCTCCTGCGGCAGCCGCTCGCCGTTTTTCAGCCGCTCTTCCTGCGGATCGACGCCGTATTTTATGTAGCTTGCCCGGGAACCGTGCACGATGTAGCGCGCAGTTTCCGCCGCGGCCAGCACCGTGCTGTGCAAAATCACCCGCCGCTGGGGATAGGCCAGCACCGCGTGGAAGTAGTCGGTAGACTGGGCGCCGGGGCGCAGCTGAGCAAGATCCACCGCCATGCTGACCGGCAGGCCAAACAGGGTAATGGCCTGGTCAAGCAGATGCGGTCCCAGATCGTACCAGATGCCGCTGCCCGGCCCGCCCTGTTCGCGCCAGCGGTTGCGCACCTCCGGCCGGTAGCGGTCGAAGTGTGATTCGAAATAAGAGACTTCGCCGAGGGTGCCGTCATTGATCAGCGATTTCACGGTCAGGAAGTCGCTGTCCCAGCGTCGGTTATGGAACACCGACAGCAGGCGGCCGCAGCGGCGGGCCAGCGCTTCAAGCTCGCGAGCCTGTGACAACGTCACGGTAAAAGGTTTATCGACCACCACGTGTTTACCCGCCTCCAGCGCCGCTTTTGCCAGCGGATAGTGCGTATCGTTAGGCGTAGGTATAACGATCAGATCGAGCGAGGGATCGCTGAACAGCTGCTGCGGGTCGGCCACTACCGATACCGTCGGCCAGTCGGCCCTGACCTTCGCCTCATCGCTACTGGAGATGGCCGCCAGCGTCATGCCGGACGTGCCGCCGATAAGCGGCGCGTGGAAAGTTTTACTGGCGTAACCGTAGCCTATCAGGCCAACCCGAATTGTGTCGCTCATTTGCCGTCCTCTTATATGCACTGTCACTGGTACTCACCCCGGTAAGGGTATCATCTGAAATCAGGCCTGTCTGGTGCTCTACTCTGAGACCACGGCCTTCAGGGCGCGAAAAAAGTCTATTTCGCCCTGGAGACCGCGCAATCTTCCTGGTAATATTTTAAGCTTGTTAAATTTAGCGATGAAAGTGTTATGACCTTAATATTTAATCGCATTGTTGAGCTGATTGGCTGGGTGGTTTTGGGTGTTTCTCTGATGCTTCTGGTTGTGGCGCATCATATTGATGACTACCAAACGCCGGAGCCTGATGCCAAAGTGCAGACAGGTAAAAGCGCATAAATAGCGGTCGCCTCCGGGCGGCCACTATTACTCCCCCCGGCGCGGCTGACGCATTTATCGATGATAATCACATTACGCCCGTCGCCCTACAAAATAATCGCGAGCGGCGCTAAAATCCGTTTGCCAGCCGCCGTTAACGGCGCTACTCTTCCTGCCCGCGGGCCGTCGACGCCTGTATCTGAGTCAAAAAACAGCGTGTTTTAGCTTAAGGGTAACGAACATTATGCGCGTTGCCTTTTTTGGTATATTTGACTTCTTGAATCTCACTTCGGTTTCACAACATAAACGGCGATGCAGCGCGTTGTTGTCATAACCTGATTTTATCTAATAAATACAACACAATAGACGAGATAGCAATAATATGACCGTGCAGGAATACTTATTAAAATTCCGAAAAGTAAGCTCCCTCGAAAGCCTTGAAAAACTGTTCGATCACCTTAATTATTCCCTCAGCGATACGCGGGAAATCATCAGTATGTATCGCGCCGCCGATCATCGCCGCGCTGAGCTGGTTTCCGGCGGACGTCTGTACGACATCGGCCAGGTGCCAAAAACCGTTTGGCATTACGTGCAGTAGCGCTGTTTTCTCAGCGGGCAGTTGCTTATACTGCCCCTGTTTTTATACCTGTTCCGACCTGGAGAAGTCATGTCTACTGAACCCGCAGAACGTATTGGCGGCTGGCTCCTTGCGCCGCTGGCCTGGCTGATTGTTGCGGCCATCAGCGCCTCGCTTGCGGTGCTGCTATATGCAGGGGTCATTATCTCTCCGGGCGCGCTGGGCAGGCTGGGTGCGCTAAGCAGTACGGGCAAGGGCCTGTGGCTGCTGTCCCTGCTGGTGGCGGCAGGAATGTGGTACTATACGCTGTGGCTGACGGTGGCCTTCTTTAAGCGCCGCCGACTGGTGCCAAAGCACTATATTTTATGGCTGCTGATTTCGGTGCTGCTGGCGGTCAAGACCTTCGCCTTTTCGCCTGTACCGGATTCGCTGGCCCTGCGACAGCTGGTTTTTCCGCTGATCGCCGCCTCGCTGCTGGTGCCCTATTTTAAGCGTTCGGCGCGGGTACAGCGCACTTTCGTTAATCCGTAATAATTCGTGGTCGCCTGTTAAGGTTTTCCCATTACCGGCGACTTTAATCGTTTCAGGCTACTCGTTGTAACATGACTGATTACCTACTCCTTTTTGTCGGCACGGTGCTGGTGAACAACTTCGTCCTGGTGAAGTTTCTCGGCCTGTGCCCGTTTATGGGCGTTTCCAAAAAGCTGGAAACCGCGATGGGCATGGGACTGGCCACCACTTTTGTGATGACGCTTGCCTCTATCTGCGCCTGGCTGATTGACACCTGGATCCTGATCCCGCTGAACCTCGTCTATCTGCGCACCCTCGCCTTTATTCTGGTGATTGCCGTCGTGGTGCAGTTCACCGAGATGGTGGTACGCAAGACCAGCCCGGCGCTCTATCGCCTGCTGGGCATCTTCCTGCCGCTTATCACCACCAACTGCGCGGTGCTCGGCGTGGCGCTGCTGAATATTAACCTCGGCCACAATTTCCTGCAGTCGGCGCTGTACGGCTTTTCTGCCGCCGTCGGCTTCTCGCTGGTCATGGTGCTGTTCGCCGCCATCCGCGAGCGGCTGGTGGTCGCCGATGTGCCCGCCCCGTTTCGCGGTAACGCCATTTCGCTGGTCACGGCTGGCCTGATGGCCCTCGCCTTTATGGGCTTTAGCGGTCTGGTGAAGCTGTAATGACGTTAGTATGGATTGCCATTGCGGCGCTCAGTATCCTCGGCCTGATCTTCGGCGGCATTCTCGGTTACGCCTCGCGCCGCTTCGCGGTAGAGGATGACCCGATCGTGGAGAAGATCGACGAAATCCTGCCCCAAAGCCAGTGCGGCCAGTGCGGCTATCCCGGCTGCCGCCCCTATGCGGAAGCGGTCGGCGCTAACGGCGAAAAGATTAACCGCTGCGCCCCCGGCGGCGAAGCGGTGATGCTCAAAATCGCTACGCTGCTCAACGTTGAGCCGCAGCCGATTGATGGCGACGAGGCGGCGGCGGAGCCGGTCCGCATGCTGGCGGTCATTGACGAAGCCAACTGCATCGGCTGCACCAAGTGTATTCAGGCCTGCCCGGTAGACGCCATTGTCGGCGCGACCCGCGCCATGCACACCGTGGTGGCTGACCTCTGTACCGGCTGTAATTTATGCGTGGCCCCCTGCCCGACCCAGTGCATTGAACTGCGTCCGGTCGCCGAGACGCCCGATAGCTGGAAGTGGGATCTGCAAACCATTCCGGTCCGTAATATTCCCGTGGAACAACATGCTTAAGTTATTTTCTGCGTTCCGAAAGGACAAAATCTGGGATTTTGACGGCGGTATTCACCCGCCGGAAATGAAAACCCAGTCAAACGGTACGCCGCTGCGCCAGGTTCCGCTGGCGCAGCGCTACGTCATGCCGCTTAAACAGCACATCGGCAGCGAGGGCGAACTTTGCGTCGCCCCCGGCGACCGCGTGCTGCGCGGTCAGCCGCTGACCCGCGGCTGGGGAAGAATGCTGCCCGTTCACGCCCCGACCTCCGGCACCGTATCCGCCATTGCGCCACACCCTACCGCGCATCCGTCCGGCCTGTCGGAGATGAGCATTATTCTTGAGGCCGACGGCGAAGACCGCTGGTTTGCGCGCGACGGCTGGAGCGACTGGCAGCAGCGCAGCCCCGAGGCGCTGATTGAGCGCATTCACCAGTTCGGCGTCGCCGGGCTGGGCGGCGCAGGCTTCCCCACCGGCGCTAAGCTGCGCGGCGGCGGCGACAAGATCCGCACGCTTATCATCAACGCCGCCGAGTGCGAACCCTACATCACCGCCGACGATAGGCTGATGCAGGACTGCGCCGCGCAGATTATCGACGGCGTGCGCATTCTCGCCCATATTCTGCAGCCCGATGAGGTGCTGATCGGCATTGAGGACAACAAGCCGCAGGCTATCTCGATGATGCGCGCCGTGCTGGCGGACGTTCGCGGCATCAGCCTGCGGGTGGTACCGACAAAATACCCCTCCGGCGGCGCTAAGCAGCTGACGCAAATACTGACCGGCAAGCAGGTTCCCCACGGCGGACGCTCGTCGGATATCGGCGTACTGATGCAGAACGTCGGCACCGCCTACGCGGTGAAGCGCGCGGTTATCGACGGCGAGCCGCTGACCGAGCGCGTGGTCACCCTGACCGGCGAATCCGTGGCGCAGCCCGGTAACGTCTGGGCGCGTCTCGGGACGCCGGTGCGCCACCTGCTGGACAACGCCGGCTTTAACGCCAGCGCCGAACAGATGGTGATCATGGGCGGTCCGCTGATGGGCTTCACCCTGCCGTGGCTCGACGTACCGGTGGTCAAGATAACCAACTGCCTGCTGGCTCCGTCCCTGAGCGAGATGGGCAAAGAGCAGGAGGAGCAGGGCTGCATCCGCTGCAGCGCCTGCGCCGACGCCTGCCCGGCGGATCTGCTGCCGCAGCAGCTTTACTGGTTCAGTAAAGGCCAGCAGCACGACAAGGCCACGGCACACAATCTTTCCGACTGCATTGAGTGCGGCGCCTGCGCGTGGGTCTGCCCGAGCAACATTCCGCTGGTGCAGTACTTCCGCCAGGAGAAGGCCGAGATCGCCGCCATTCGCGAGGAGGCGCGCCGCGCCGCCGAGGCGAAGGCGCGCTTTGAAGCCCGCCAGCAGCGTCTGGAACGTGAGAAAGCCGCCCGCCTTGAGCGCCACAAGCAGGCGGCCGTTCAGCCCGCCGCCGAAGATAAAGAGGCCATCAGCGCCGCCCTCGCCCGGGTGCGCGATAAGCAGCAGCCCGCCGGGCCGGTAGTAGTCCAGGCCGGCGCCGAGCCGGACAACAGCGCGGTTATCGTCGCCCGCGAAGCCCGGAAGGCGCAGGCCAGAGCGGCGCAGGCTGAAAAACAGCGCGCCGCCGTTCAGCCGGACGCGTCTGAATCCGCCGATCCGCGTAAAGCGGCGGTAGAAGCCGCTATCGCCCGCGCTAAGGCCCGCAAGGCAGAGCAGCAGCCCACCGCTGAGCCCGCACCGCAGGCCG
>NZ_BCZS01000059.1 GCF_001598855.1 Pluralibacter gergoviae ATCC 33028 = NBRC 105706
CAGCCTCAACCGCCTGGCGCTCGCCAGCGGCCTGCCGCTGAGGCTGCTGCGCGCCACGCTGGCCCGGCAGCCGGAGGCCGCGCTGGTGCAGGCCCACGGCCTGAGCGGGCGCAAGGCGCTGCTGGCGGCGCTGCGCGCGGAGGCGGCGTCGGCGCTGGCGGCGCTGGACGGCGGACGCGCCCGGGCGCTGGCGGAGCAGGTTGAGAACTGCAATTTTTTTAACTAACTCATTCAGCGTACTGCGATGGTCATTTTTCCCTGCTGGCGTAGACTTTTGCGTAACGAATCAAGGAGAACACCATGAAACATGACCATTTTGTTGTACAGAGTCCCTCAGCCCCGGCAAAGCAGCTGCTGCTGTTGTTTCATGGCGTCGGCGACAACCCGGTCTCCATGGGGCAGATTGGCAGCTGGTTTGCGCCGCACTTCCCGGAGGCGATGATTATCAGCATCGGCGGCGCTGAGCCGTGCGGTCCGGCACCGGGCCGCCAGTGGTTCTCCGTGCAGGGCGTCACCGAGGCCAATCGCCAGGCGCGCATCGACGCCATTATGCCGACCTTTATTGACACCGTGCGCTACTGGCAGCGGCAGAGCGGCGTGGGGCCGCACGCCACGGCGCTCATTGGCTTCTCGCAGGGCGCGATTATGTCGCTTGAGGGCGTTAAGGCCTCGGCGGATCTCGCCTCGCGGGTCATCGCCTTCAACGGCCGCTACGCGACGCTGCCGGCGGCGGCGACCACCGCCACTACCGTGCACCTGATCCACGGCGGCGAAGACCGGGTTATCGATCTTGCCCACGCGGTGGCGGCCCAGGAGGCCCTGACTGAAGCCGGCGGCGACGTGACGCTGGATATCGTTGACGATCTGGGTCACGCCATCGACGACCGCAGCATGGCATTTGCGCTTAACCATCTGCGCTATACCGTGCCGAAGCACTACTTCGACGAGGCGCTGAGCGGCGGTAAACCGAACGATGACGATATTGTGGAACTGATATAAAAAAACGCCCGGCAGGTAGCCTGCCGGGCGTTTTTAGTATTTCTGCCTGGTTTACTTCTTCTTCGGCCAGTCGTCCTCGTCGTCCCACTTGTCGTTAAAGTCGCGATGCGGGGGAAGGTCCGGCTTGTTCGCCATAAATTTTTTCGGATCCACGCGCTTGAGGTCTTTAATGACGTTGATAAGCACGCCGACCATAAACACCAGGATCAGGATCCACCAGTACTTTGTTAGCCATTCCATGCCTGATACCTCTCAGTTTGCGCCGCTATGCGACAAGTTGTTCCATGATGCGCTGATACATGCGGGCCAGCAGCTGCAGGTCAGCGGCGTTCACGCATTCGTTAATTTTATGAATGGTGGCGTTCACCGGCCCCAGCTCCACCACCTGGGCGCCCATCCGCGCGATAAAGCGGCCGTCTGACGTACCGCCGGTGGTCAGCAGCTGCGGCTTAATTTCATTATAGTGCTCAATGGCGTTGACGACGGCGTCCACCAGTTTGCCGCGCCCGGTGAGGAACGGCTGGCCGGAGAGCCACCACTCGACGCTGTAGCGCAGCTGGTGCTTCTCCAGCAGGGCGATGACCTGGGTTTTGATCATCTCGTCGGTGAGCTCGGTGCTGAAGCGGAAGTTGAACTGGACGAACAGATCGCCGGGGATGACGTTATTGCTGCCGGTGCCCGCCTGCACATTGGCAATCTGCATGCTGGTTGGCGGGAAGAACTCGTTGCCGTTATCCCACACGATGGAGACCAGTTCGTTGAGCATCGGCGCGGCGCGGTGCACCGGATTGTCGGCAAGGTGCGGATAGGCCACGTGGCCCTGCACGCCGTGAATGGTCAGGTTGCAGGTCAGCGAGCCGCGGCGGCCGTTTTTTACCACGTCGCCCACCGCTTCGGTGCTGGAGGGCTCGCCGACCAGGCAGTAGTCGAGCCGTTCGTTGCGGGCCATCAGGGCTTCCACCACCTTGACGGTGCCGTTGGTCGCCGCCGCTTCTTCATCGGAGGTGATCAGAAACGCCAGCCGGCCCCTGTGATTGGGGTGGTGGGCGACAAAGCGCTCGGCGGCGACCACCATGGCGGCCAGCGAGCCCTTCATATCGGCAGCGCCGCGCCCGAACAGCATACCGTCGCGGATGGTCGGCTCGAACGGCGGATTGATCCAGCGGTCGGCGTCGCCGGCGGGCACCACGTCGGTGTGTCCGGCAAAGGCCAGGGTTTCCCCCTCGCCGCGCCACGCCCAGAAGTTCTGCGTATCGCCGAAGTCCATCGCTTCAACGGTAAAACCAATCGCGCGCAGGCGCGCAATCATCAGCGCCTGGCAACCCGCGTCATCGGGGCTGAGTGAAGGGCGGCGAATAAGCTGCTGAGCCAGCTCAATGACCGGGCATGACATAGACTAAACCTCTTTAAAATAGCGCTGATAACTGGAATCACTGAAACCCAGCAGCATAGGCTTACCGGGCGCGCAGAGCAATGGTCGTTTCACAATTGCCGGCATTTCAAGCATTAGCGTTGCGGCGGCATCGGCATTGTCGATACCTGCGCGGGTGGCTTCGTCCAGCTTGCGCCAGGTGGTGCCGCGGGTATTGAGCAGCGGCTGCCAGCCGAGTTCGGCGATAAAGCGCTCCAGCAGGGCGCGGTCAAGCCCGTCGGTCCGGTAGTCGTGAAAGCGATACGCCACCTGCTGCTCGTCGAGCCAGCGGCGGGCTTTTTTAATGGTGTCGCAGTTTTTGATCCCGTAGAGGGTAACCATAGTCGCTCCTGGTAGCTATGCGCTTTGCGGCGCAGGCGGAAATAGGGTTAACAACATAGAGGCCGCCCGGCGAAACATCAAGCGACCCTCGCTGCTGCTGATGTCAGTAATCATACAAAATCATCAGCGATTCAAAAGCTTGCTTTATATCACATTTAAATAGCGCAAGGTTGAAGATAGTAAGCACAGGTCGGGCAGCGTTTTGGTAACAACCATCGCAGCAATTGTCCGAACCTGCTTCATCTGGCGATGCGGTTTTTGTATACTGCCAGCAATAATAAGAGAGGCTGTTATGATTGAACGTGAATTGGGGCAGTGGAAAGACTTTATCGAAGATATGCTTCGTAAATAATTCCGCTAACACTTGCCGGGAGCGATCCCGCGGCAAATGCGCTAACCGTGACTTATCAGAAGGGCGACCGGCAGGTCGCCCTTCTGTTTTATTCGGCCCGCTCTTTGAGCGGAAAGCGGCGGCGCACCAGCACAAAGAATAGCGGCACGAAGAAAATGGCGAGGAAGGTCGCGGAGACCATCCCGCCGATCACCCCGGTGCCCACTGCATGCTGGCTGCCGGAGCCGGCGCCGGTGCTGGTAGCCATCGGCAGGACGCCGAAGATAAAGGCCAGCGAGGTCATCAGAATCGGCCGCAGGCGCTGGCGGCAGGCGTGCAGCGTGGACTCCAGCAGATCCTCCCCCCTGGCGTTCATCTCATTGGCGAACTCGACGATAAGGATCGCGTTCTTCGCCGCCAGGCCAATGACCGTCAGCAGCCCGACCTGGAAATAGACGTCGTTCTCCAGCCCGCGCAGCCAGGTCGCCAGCAGGGCGCCGATCACCCCCAGCGGCACCACCAGCATCACCGAGAAGGGCACCGACCAGCTTTCGTACAGCGCCGCCAGGCACAGGAACACCACCAGCAGCGAGATAGCGTACAGCGCCGGGGCCTGCGCGCCGGAGAGCCGCTCCTGATACGACATCGCCGTCCACTGCAGGCCAAAGCCGGTGGGTAGCTGGCTGACCAGCGTCTCCATGATATTCATCGCCGTACCGGTACTGACGCCGGGTGCGGCCTCGCCGACAATCTCTACCGACGAATAGCCGTTGTAGCGCTCCAGGCGCGGCGATCCGCTTATCCAGCGCGAGGTGGCGAAGGCAGAGAAGGGCACCATCTCGCCGTTTTTATTGCGCACGTACCACAGGTTAATGTCGTCCGGCAGCATGCGGTAAGGCGCGGCGGACTGGACGTAGACCTTTTTGGTGCGGCCGCGATCCATAAAGTCGTTAACGTAATCGGAGCCCCAGGCGGTCTGCAGCGTATCGTTAATGTCGCTAATCGCCACGCCCAGCGCCTGGGCCTTGCGCTGGTCGATATCAATCTGCAGCTGCGGACTGTCGTCGAGGCCGTTGTGGCGCACGCGCACCAGTTGGGGCTCCTGTTCCGCCAGCTGCAGCAGCCGATCGCGGGCGGCCATCAGGGCATCGTGGCCGAGTCCGGCGTGATCCTGCAGCTCCATATCAAACCCGGCAGAGCTGCCCAGCCCGCTGATGGCCGGCGGGTTGCTGGCATAGACCCGCGCTTCGTTGATTTTATTAAAGGCGCGGGTGGCGCGTTCGATAATGGCGAACGAGCTGCCGCTGTGCGGATCGCGCTCGCCCCAGTCCTTCAGGCGGATAAACATTCGCGCCACGTTCTGGCCGTTGCCGCCGGGGCCGGCGCCGACGGCGGCAAAGACCGAGGCGACGTTGGCCTTCTCTTCGTTGAGGAAGTAGTCCTCCACCTTTCTGACCACTTTCATCGTCTGCTGCTGGGTGGAGCCGCTGGGCAGCTGAATGGAGGTGAGGAACATGCCGCGATCCTCCTGCGGCAGAAAGGAGGTCGGCAGCTTGATAAACAGCAGCACCATGCCGCCGAGCAGCAGAGCGTAAATCAGCAGCCAGCGCAGGCTGCTGTGCAGGATTTTACCCACTCCGCTCTGATAGCGGTCGGCCTGGCGGTTAAACATGCGGTTAAACCAGCCGAAGAAGCCTCTCTGGCCGTGCTGCTCGCCTTTGTTCAGCGGCTTGAGCAGCGTGGCGCACAGCGCAGGAGTGAGGATCATCGCCACCAGCACCGACAGCACCATTGAGGCCACGATAGTGACCGAAAACTGGCGATAGATAGCGCCGGTGGTGCCGCCGAAGAAGGCCATTGGAATAAACACCGCCGACAGCACCATGGCAATGCCCACCAGCGCGCTCTGGATCTGGCCCATTGATTTGCGCGTCGCCTGGCGCGGCGTGAGGCCCTCTTCGCTCATGATGCGCTCGACGTTCTCGACGACGACGATGGCATCGTCCACCAGCAGGCCGATGGCCAGCACCATTGCGAACATCGTCAGGGTGTTAATGCTGTAGCCGAAGGCATACAGCACCGAGAAAGTGCCCATCAGCACCACCGGCACGGCGATAGTCGGGATAAGCGTTGCGCGGAAGTTCTGCAGGAACAGGTACATCACCAGGAACACCAGCGCGATAGCCTCCAGCAGGGTCTTCACCACGTCGTGAATCGAGGCCTTAACGAAGGAGGTGGTCTCGTAGGCGACCTTGTACTCAAGGCCGTGAGGAAAAAAGTGCGACAGCTCATCGAGCCGGGCGAGCACCGCTTCGGCGGTCGCCATCTCGTTGGCGCCGGAGGCCAGCTGGACGCCGAGCCCGGAGGCCTGGTTGCGGTTAAAGCGGGTGAGGATGTCGTACTTCTCGGCTCCCAGTTCGACCTTCGCCACGTCGCCGAGGGTCACCACCGAGCCGTCCTGATTGACCCGCAGGGTGATATTCCTGAACTGCTCCGGCGTCTGCAGCAGCGACTGGGCGTTGACCGTGGCGTTCAGGGCCTGGGTGTCAATCGACGGCGTCCCGCCGAGCTGGCCAACGGCGACCTGGGCGTTTTGCGATTTGATGGCGTTGGTGACATCGAGGGTGGTGAGCTGGAAGCTGTTAAGCTTTGCCGGGTCGAGCCAGATGCGCATGGAATACTGCGAACCGTAGGCGTTGATATCCCCGACGCCGCTGACCCGGCTGAGCGGATCCTGAATATTACTCGCCACGTAGTCGGAGATATCCTGCTTATCCATGCTGCCGTCGGTCGAGACGAAGGCGATGGTGAGGATATTGGTGTCCCCGGTCTTGCGCACGTTGACGCCCTGGCTCTGCACCGCCTGGGGCAGCTTGTTGATCGCCGAACGCAGCTGGTTCTGCACCTGCTGCATCGCTTCGTCAGGATCGGTGCCGGCGGTAAAGGTCAGGGTGATGGTCGCCTGCCCGGCGGAGCTGCTCTGGGAGGTCATGTACATCATGTTGTCTATCCCGGTCAGATTCTGTTCGATAACCTGGGTGACGGTATTCTCAAGGGTCTGCGCCGACGCGCCGGGGTAGTTGGCGATGATGCGCACGTTGGGCGGCACCAGCTTGGGATATTGCTCGACGGGAAGCGTAAAAATAGCCAGGGTTCCCGTCAGGCAGAGCAGGATGGCTAAAACCCAGGCAAAAATCGGGCGATCGATAAAAAAATTCGCCATCAGCGCAGAAACCTCATTTTATGCTTATTTTGGTATATAAAAGTAGCCGGAATACTGTAGCGGCCCGTCCTGGGTCAAACATGGAGAAAATAAGAAGATAGTGTAAACGATCGTACCTTTGGAGGATGCAAATCAAGGTAAAGCCGGGTAAGGACAAAGCGTGAGCGAACGCGTAGACTGGCCGTTCATTCTGACGCCGTGGAGCCATCATGTCCTTCCCCGTGACTATCATCAAAGACAAGATCCTGTCGGATAACTACTTTATTCTGCGCAATATTACTTACGATCTGACGCGCAAAAGCGGCGACGTGGTGCGCCACAAGCGCGAAGTCTATGACCGCGGCAACGGCGCGACGGTGCTGTTGTACAACCCGCGCAAGGGCAGCGTGGTGCTGGTGCGCCAGTTTCGCGTCGCCACCTGGGTCAACGGCAACGCCGACGGCCAGCTGATTGAGACCTGCGCCGGACTGCTTGACGATGACCAGCCGGAAGAGTGCATGCGCAAAGAGGCCGTCGAGGAGACCGGCTTTGAGGTGCGCAACGTGCGTAAGCTGTTCGAACTCTATATGTCGCCCGGCGGCGTGACCGAGCTGATCCACTTTTTTATTGCCGAGTACGACGACGCTCACCGGGCTAATGACGGCGGCGGCATCGAGGATGAGGATATTGAGGTGCTGGAGCTGCCCTTCGCGCAGGCGCTGGCGATGATTGACAGCGGGGAAATTCGCGACGGTAAAACGGTGCTGCTGCTGCACTATCTGCAGGGCTCCGGACTGATGACATCCTGACGTCCGCGTCGCTTTCGTGCCGGGCGGCGCTTCGCTTGCGCCGGCCTGCAGCAGCGGCGGTAGCCCGGCAGGCGCAGCGCCGCCGGGCAGTTACCTTACCTGCTACTTCTTCAGCACCTTCTTCGCTTTTTCCACGATATTCTCTACCGTAAAGCCAAAGAACGGGAACAGCTTATCGGCGGGCGCCGATTCGCCGAAGGTGGTCATGCCGACCACCGCGCCCTTCAGGCCAACATACTTGTACCAGTAATCGGCAATCCCCGCCTCAACGGCGACGCGGGCGCTGACGTCCGGCGGCAGCACCGAATCGCGGTAGGCCTCATCCTGGGCATCAAACACGTCGGTCGAGGGCAGGGAGACCACCCGCACATTAACGCCTTCCGCCCGCAGCTTCTCGGCGGCCAGTACCGTAATCTCAACCTCTGAGCCGGTGGCGATCAGGATAAGATCCGGCTTACCGCCCGCGTCCTTCAGCACGTAGCCGCCTTTGGCGATCGCTTTCACCTGATCCGGGGTACGCTCCATCTGGGCGAGGTTCTGGCGGGAGAGGATCAGCGCCGTCGGTCCGCCGCTGCGCTCGATGGCCGCCTTCCAGGCCACCGCCGTCTCCACCTGATCGCAGGGGCGCCAGGTGCTGAAGTTCGGCGTCAGGCGCAGGCTTGCCAGCTGCTCGACCGCCTGGTGGGTCGGGCCGTCTTCCCCCAGACCGATGGAGTCGTGGGTATAAACCATGATCTGCCGGGCCTTCATCAGCGCCGCCATGCGCGCCGCGTTGCGGGCATACTCGACAAACATCAGGAAGGTCGCGGTGTAGGGAATAAAGCCGCCGTGCATACTGATGCCGTTGGCGATGGCGGTCATGCCGAATTCGCGCACGCCGTAGTGGATATAGTTCCCCGCGGCCTCCTCCTTCAGCGACACCGAGCCTTTCCAGATGGTCAGGTTGCTGGGCGCCAGGTCAGCGGAGCCGCCGAGAAATTCCGGCAGCGCCGGGCCATAAACGTTAAGCGCGTTCTGCGAGGCCTTGCGGCTGGCGATTTTCGCCGGCTCGGACTGCAGCTTGGCGATATAGTCGTCGGCGGTTTTCTGCCAGTCGGCGGGCAGTTCGCTGCCCATCCGGCGGGTGAACTCGGCGGCCAGTTCGGGATGCGCCTGTTTGTAGGCGGTGAATTTCTCTTTCCACGACTGCTGGGCCTTCTCGCCCTTCTCATGGGCGTCCCAGGCGCGGTAAATCTCTTTCGGGATCTCAAACGGCGGATGGTTCCAGCCCAGCTGCTTGCGGGTGAGGGCTACCTCTTCTTCGCCCAGTGCCGCGCCGTGGGACTCCTCTTTACCGGCCTTGTTCGGCGAGCCGAAGCCGATAGTGGTGCGGCAGATAATCAGCGAGGGTTTATCGGTAACGGCCCGGGCCTCTTCAATCGCCTTTTTGATGGCCTGCGGATCGTGGCCGTCAATCTCATGCACCACGTGCCAGTGGTAGGCCTCAAAGCGCTTCGCGGTATCGTCGGTGAACCAGCCGTCGGTTTCGCCGTCGATGGAGATGCCGTTGTGGTCATAGAAACCGATCAGTTTGCCCAGGCCCAGGGTACCGGCCAGGGAACTGGCTTCGTGGGAGATGCCCTCCATCAGACAGCCATCGCCCATGAACACGTAGGTATAGTGATCGACGATATCGTGGCCGGGCTGATTAAACTGCGCCGCCAGGGTGCGCTCGGCGATGGCGAAACCGACCGCGTTGGCCAGGCCTTGGCCCAGCGGGCCGGTGGTGGTCTCCACGCCCGGCGTCAGGCCATACTCCGGGTGCCCCGGCGTTTTTGAGTGCAGCTGGCGGAAGTTTTTCAGCTCCTCGAGCGGCAGGTCGTAGCCGGTCAGGTGCAGCAGGCTGTAGAGCAGCATAGAGGCGTGGCCGTTGGACAGCACGAAGCGGTCGCGATCGTACCAGTGCGGATCGTTAGGGTTGTGCCTGAGAAAATCGTTCCACAGCACTTCCGCAATATCGGCCATCCCCATCGGCGCGCCGGGGTGCCCGGAATTGGCTTTCTGTACCGCGTCCATACTCAGGGCGCGGATGGCGTTGGCAAGCTCTTTACGGGACATAGCGTTCTCCATGAAAAAAGTTAAAGTTTGGCGGCAATCAAATCTTCCAGCTTGCGCTGATCGACGGCGAACAGGCGGATGCCTTCCGCGAGTTTATCGACCGCCATTGCGTCCTGGTTATGCTCCCAGCGGAACTCCGCTTCGGTCAGCGGCGACGGGCGATTGAAGTGCTTCGCCGGCGGAATGAGCTTGCGCTCGACCGTGGCATCGCTCTCCTGCAGCTCTTTAAGCAGGTTCGGCGAGATGGTCAGGCGATCGCAGCCGGCGAGGGCGAGGATCTGCTCGGTGCGGCGGAAGCTGGCGCCCATCACGATGGTGTCGTAGCGGCGCTCTTTGAAGTAGTCGTAGATGTTGCGCACCGACTTCACGCCCGGATCTTCATCAACCACGTAAGGGTCCATCGGCTCTTTCTGCTGATACCAGTCGTAGATGCGGCCGACGAACGGCGAGATCAGAAACACGCCGGCCTCGGCGCAGGCGCGCGCCTGGGCGAAGGAGAACAGCAGGGTCAGGTTACAGTGGATGCCTTCGCTCTCCAGCACCTCGGCGGCCCGGATGCCCTCCCAGGTGGAGGCGAGCTTGATGAGGATCCGCGACTTGTCGATGCCCTGTTCCTGATAGAGCTCAATCAGGCGATGCGCTTTGGCGATGCTTTTCTCTTTATCAAAAGAGAGCCTGGCGTCGACTTCCGTCGAAACCCGTCCGGGAATGCTCTTCAGAATTTCGCCGCCGAAGTTGACCGCCAGCTTGTCGCAGGCGGCGACAACCTGCTCTTCGCGGCTGCCGGGCGTGCTTTTGGCAAAGCGGATGGCGTCGTCAATCAGGTGATTGTAGTGCTCAAGACCCGCGGCTTTCAGCAGCAGCGACGGGTTGGTGGTAGCGTCTTCCGGCTGGTAGTGGCGAATTGACTCAATGTCGCCGCTGTCGGCAACAACGGTAGTGAATTGTTTAATTCCGTCTAACTGGTTCATTAAAAAATCTCCTGTAAAGCAATGTTTTATCTATGTTCTGATAGATGCGCTTCGGAACGAAATGAGATCTGCTTAACAAAAAAGCATAGCAGACGGCGATAGCATGGGCCGTAAGACTACGTAACATGATTGTTAAAAATTAATAACAAACTGCAGCATCAGTCCTCAGAGTATGGCAGTCTTCAAAGTTTGTGGGGCGCTAAACGGCGATACTCATCGCTTAGCCAGACGCGCTACTTTTTTCTGTAAAAACGATACGTGACGTAAAAGGACAATAAGATGGACGACCAGTTAAAACAGAGTGCCCTTGATTTTCACGAGTTTCCGGTGCCGGGGAAAATTCAGGTGTCACCCACGAAGCCCCTGGCCACCCAGCGTGACCTGGCGCTGGCCTACTCGCCGGGTGTCGCCGCGCCCTGCCTGGAAATCGAAAAGGATCCGCTGGCGGCTTACAAATACACCGCGCGCGGTAACCTGGTGGCGGTTGTGTCCAACGGCACCGCGGTGCTGGGGCTGGGCAACATCGGCGCCCTGGCGGGCAAGCCGGTGATGGAAGGAAAGGGCGTGCTGTTTAAGAAGTTTGCCGGGATCGACGTCTTTGATATCGAAGTGGACGAGACGGATCCTGACAAATTTATTCAGGTGGTCTCGGCGCTGGAGCCGACCTTTGGCGGCATCAACCTTGAAGATATCAAAGCCCCGGAGTGCTTTTACATCGAGCAGAAACTGCGCGAGAAAATGAATATTCCGGTGTTTCACGACGATCAGCACGGCACGGCGATCATCAGCACCGCCGCTATCCTCAACGGTCTGCGGGTGGTTGAGAAAAACCTCTCCGACGTGCGGATGGTGGTCTCCGGCGCGGGCGCCGCGGCCATTGCCTGTATGAACCTGCTGGTGGCGCTCGGGATGCAGAAGCACAATATTGTGGTCTGCGACTCGAAGGGCGTTATCTATAAAAACCGCGAGCCGAACATGGCGGAAACCAAAGCCGCCTACGCGGTGGAAGACAACGGCAAGCGCACCCTCGATGAAGTGATGGACGGAGCGGATATTTTCCTCGGCTGCTCCGGTCCGAAAGTGCTGACCCAGGAGATGGTCAAGCGCATGGCGCGCGCGCCGCTGATCCTCGCCCTGGCTAACCCGGAGCCGGAAATCCTGCCGCCGCTGGCCAAAGAGGTGCGTCCGGACGCCATCATCTGCACCGGCCGCTCCGACTATCCGAACCAGGTGAACAACGTACTCTGCTTCCCGTTCATCTTCCGCGGCGCGCTGGACGTCGGCGCCACCGCCATTAACGAAGAGATGAAGCTGGCGGCGGTACACGCTATCGCCGAACTGGCGCACGCCGAGCAGAGCGAAGTGGTAGCCTCCGCCTACGGCGACCAGGATCTAAGCTTCGGCCCGGAGTACATCATTCCGAAACCGTTCGATCCGCGCCTGATCGTCAAGATCGCCCCGGCGGTCGCCAAAGCGGCGATGGACTCCGGCGTGGCGAAGCGCCCGATCGAGGACTTCGGCGCCTACGAAGAGAAGCTCAGCGAGTTCGTCTACAAAACCAACCTGTTCATGAAGCCCATCTTCTCCCAGGCCCGCAAAGAGCCGAAGCGCGTAGTGCTGGCGGAAGGGGAAGAGAACCGCGTCCTGCACGCTACCCAGGAGCTTATCTCCCTGGGGCTGGCGAAGCCGATCCTGATTGGCCGTCCGAACGTGATCGAGATGCGCCTGCAGAAACTGGGCCTGCAGATGAAGCCCGGCGTTGACTTTGAAATTGTTAACAACGAATCCGATCCGCGCTTTAAAGAGTACTGGATGGAATACTTCCAGATCATGAAGCGCAAAGGGATCACCCAGGAGCAGGCGCAGCGCCACGTGATCGCCAATCCGACGGTGATCGGCGCGATCATGGTCCAGCGCGGCGAAGCGGATGCGCTGATCTGCGGCACCATCGGCGACTATCACGAGCACTTCAGCGTGGTGCAGCAGCTGTTCGGCTATCGCGACGGCGTACACACCGCGGGTGCGATGAACGCGCTGCTGCTGCCGAGCGGCAACACCTTTATTGCCGATACCTACGTCAACGACGACCCGACCCCGGAAGAGCTGGCGGAAATTACCCTGATGGCGGCGGAGAGCGTGCGCCGCTTCGGCATTGAACCGCGGGTGGCGCTGCTCTCGCACTCCAACTTTGGCTCATCGAACTGCGCGGCGGCCACCAAGATGCGCACGACGCTTGAACTGGTGCGCCAGCGCGATCCGGAGCTGATGATCGACGGCGAAATGCACGGCGACGCGGCGCTGGTGGAGAGCATCCGCCACGAGCGCATGCCGGACAGCCCGCTCAAGGGCGCGGCGAACATTCTGGTGATGCCGAATATGGAAGCCGCCCGCATCAGCTACAACCTGCTACGGGTTTCCAGCTCGGAAGGCGTGACCGTCGGACCGGTGCTGATGGGCGCGGCGAAGCCGGTGCATATCCTGACGCCGATCGCGTCCGTGCGTCGCATCGTCAATATGGTGGCGCTGGCGGTGGTGGAGGCCCAGACGCAGCCGCTGTAGCCCCAGCACCTCGCCCTAACCCTCTCCCTGTGGGGAGAGGGGACCTTAATACTCCCTCTCCCCCGTATATATAAATCTTCAGTTCAGTCGGTCGACTGAGGGTTTGAATTCCGGCTTAAAATCGCCTCAGATTCTGACGTCCGGCCGGGGCAGCCAGCATGGATGCTGGCTGAGGCGAAACGAGGCATGGATGCCGAGTCGAGCCGTACCCGAAAGCCGGGCGCCAGAATCTGAGGTTCCGCGCAGCGGCGATTTTTGTTGCCGGGAGCCGGGATTGTCAAGGGAGCGGCGGTT
>NZ_BCZS01000060.1 GCF_001598855.1 Pluralibacter gergoviae ATCC 33028 = NBRC 105706
GCCACCGGTCTGTAAAGAAGATAATCAACAACTTACCTGGTACTGATATGACAAAAAAAATTAAACGCGGCGTCAGCCTGTACAGTTTTCAGAACGAAACCTACCTTGGCAAAATGACGCTTGAGCAGGTGATCGCCCACTGCGCGGCTTTTGGCGCCCGGGGCATTGAGATCATCGGCGAGCAGACCTTTCACGGCTGGCCGGAGTGCGGCGTCCCGGAGGAGGCGATCGCCGAGTGGCATCATCTGATGGATAAGTATGACACAGTTCCGGTATGCCACGACTTCATGCTTGACTACAAGCGCTACAAGGGACGGCCAATGCCGTTCGCGGAGCAGGTGAATAGCGTCAAAAACGACATTGATTTCGCCGCACGCCTGGGGATGCGGTTTATCCGCTCGCTGGTCTCCGTCGCGCCTGAAGTGCTGGTGGCGGCGGCGCCTTATGCCGAGGATAAAGGCATCACCATCCTGCTGGAGGTTCACGCTCCGCTACACTTCGACCATCCGTGGATCATTCGCCACGCTGAAGCCTATGAAAAAGCCAACACCAGGGCCCTGGGCTTCCTGCCGGATATGGGGATGTTCCTGTTCCGCTTCCCGCGCGTCTGGAAAGAGCGCTTTATTCGCAACGGCTGCCCGCAGGCGGCGGCGGACTTTATTGAAAAGGCCTATGAGGATCGCACCCTCAGCGAATACGTTATCCTCGACGTGATGCAGAAGTGGGGGCCGGGCCCGCAGGTGGCGATGGCTGAAACGCTGCGCCATAACGCCGCCTACGAACCGAAGCGGATGCTCGATTTCATGCCGAGGATCCATAACATTCACGCCAAATTTTATGAGATGACTGACGACCTGACCGAGTGGTCGATCCCCTACGACGAAGTATTCCGCGTTCTGAAGCAGGGCGGCTATGAGGGCTACATCTGCTCGGAGTATGAGGGCAACCGCTGGGTGGAGGACGTTCAGGAAGTGGACAGCCTGGAGCAGGTGCGTCGGCAGCAGCTGATGTTCTGCCATCTGTTAAATGAAACCCCGCCGTCGGCGCTGCTGGCGAAATAAGGAGAGCCGTATGTTTGATCATCACATTATCTGCCGAGAAGGCTTCAGCAACGTTACCCGTGACGGGGAAGTGATAGGCGTGCGCTTTCTGGCCCGTCTGCCCTATTACCGTGGGCTGGGCCTGTCAATGGTTGAGGACTTAGCGGTAACCCTCAACGGCGAAGCACTGCCAAGAGAGGCCGTGCGCTTTGCGCTCCGCGGGCGGGAGTGGAGTCTGGACGAGCTGGAGACCGTGTACGACGATCGGTGGAACTTTGGCGAAAAGGCGACCATCATCCTGCTAAAGCCCGGCGGCTTGCCCGCCGGGAAACACCGCCTGAAGCTGGCGGAGAAGCTGCGCATCTCCTACCTGCCTTTCGTCCCGGTCACCAGTCACGAAACCGAACTGGAACTTGAGGCATAACCTTTATCCGCTGCCGGGCAACGCCCGTCAGCGATCTTTTTCAGACAGAGGAATCAGCAGGATGAGGACTATACGCATTTGCCCGGGGCGGCTTTGCGCCCTGATTGTAGGTATCGCTATGGCGGCTGTCAGCCACCCGGCTCACAGTGCCGGTGAACCGGAGGCCGAGAATAATCGACAGATAGTGACACAGTTTGCCTACACATTTTATTCGCAAAAAGATGTCAAAAAAGCCTTCACCACGTGGGTGGCGGAAAACTATATCCAGCACAATCCCGGGATTGCCGACGGGCGTACTGCGGCTATTCAGGCTCTGACGCCGCTGTTTTCCAGCCCCCACAACCAGTTTGCTATCGAGAAGATCCTCGTGGACGGCAACCTGGCCGCCATCCACGTCAGGGCCACCGACGGCGTGCGTAAACAAACGGTCAGCGTCGTGGATATGTACCGGCTTGATAACGGCAAAATTGTTGAGCACTGGGACGTGCTGCAGGATGTGCCCCGACACTCGAAAAACGCGCATCCAATGTTCTGATCGTTCCCCAACAACACCATTGAGGTCGCTATGCAGACAATTAAAGGGCCGGGTCTTTTCCTCGCCCAGTACATCAACGACGCGCCGCCGTTCAACTCCCTTGCGGGGCTGGCGACGTGGGCATCAGGTCTTGGGTTTCGGGCGGTGCAGATCCCCTGCAACCATCCGGCAATTTTCGATCTGGCAACGGCGGCGGAGAGCCAGACCTATTGCGATGAGGTAAAAGGGGTACTGGCGGAGCATGGGCTTGAGATTAGCGAACTGTCCACCCATCTGGAGGGGCAGCTGGTGGCCGTCCACCCGGCCTACCAGCAGGCGTTCAGCGGCTTTGCACCGCCGGCTTATCGGGATGACGCCAGGGCCCGGCAGGCGTGGGCGGAGAACCAGCTTCGCCGCGCAGCGGTGGCATCGGCAAGGCTGGGCCTGAAGGCGCACGCCACTTTTTCCGGCGCCCTCGCATGGCCCTATCTCTACCCCTGGCCGCCCCGGGATGAGGCGGTTATTCAGGCCGCCTTCGCCGAGCTGGGGCGGCGCTGGAAGCCTCTGCTCGACACCTTTGACGAGCAGGGCGTGGATGTCTGCTACGAGCTGCATCCCTCGGAGGATCTGCACGACGGCGTCAGCTTCGAGCGCTTTCTGGCGCAGGTTAACAACCACCCGCGCTGCCATATCCTTTACGATCCCAGCCACATGCTTTTACAACAAATGGATTACCTCGGCTTTATCGACATTTATCACCCGCACATCCGCGCCTTCCACGTTAAGGATGCCGAGTTCAACCCCTCCGCCCGCAGCGGAGTCTACGGCGGATACCAGCCGTGGATCGCGCGTCCGGGGCGCTTCCGTTCTCCGGGGAAAGGGCAGATCGATTTTGCGGCTATCTTCAGCAAGCTGGCGCAGTATGACTATCAGGGATGGGCGGTGCTGGAATGGGAGTGCTGCATTCAGGACAGCGAGTCTGGAGCGAAAGAAGGGGCCGACTATATCCGTCGGCAGATTATTCCCGTTGCACAGCGGGCCTTCGACGATTTTGCCCGCTCGACCACTTCCCGGGAGGCGATAAACGCCATGCTGGGCCTGCCGGGAGGCCATCACCATGATTAAAGCAGCCATTGTCGGGGCCGGTTTTATCGGCCCGGCGCACCTTGAGGCGCTTCGTCGTCTGGGGGATGTCGAGGTGGTGGCCCTGTGCGATCGCACCCAGGCCGCCGCTGAAAAAAAAGCGGCGCAGCTTAATGTTGCCCACGCCTATAGCGATCCGGCGGCGCTGCTGGCGCATCCGGGGCTACAGGTGGTCCATAACTGCACTCCCAACCATCTTCACGCCAGCCTTAACCGACAGATTATTGCGGCGGGCAAGCACGTCTTTTCCGAGAAGCCATTGTGCATGACCGGAGATGAGGCCCGGGAGCTGCTGGCCCTGGCGGAGGCAAAGGGCGTGGTCCACGGGGTCAGCTTTGTCTATCGCCACTTTGCGATGGTGCAGCAGGCTGCCGCTTTGGTCAACAGCGGCCGCGCGGGCCGCATCTTCGCCGTCCACGGCGGCTATCTTCAGGACTGGATGCTGAAGCAGACGGACTACAACTGGCGCATCGATCCCGAGCGGGGAGGCGCGTGCCGCACGGTGGCGGATATCGGCTCCCACTGGTGCGACACGGTGCAGTTTGTCACCGGGCTGAAAATTGTCGAGGTGATGGCTGATTTCAGCGTTGTCTGGCCCGTTCGCCTGGCGGCGAGGCAGCGCAGCGTCTCATTCGGCGCGGCGCAGGGTAACGCGGAGTATGAGGAGAAGCCCGTCACGACCGAGGACTTCGCCAGCATTCTGCTGCGCTTTGCCGACGGCAGCCGTGGGAATCTGACCGTTTCCCAGGTCAGTGCCGGCAGAAAAAATCACCTCAGCTTCGAACTGAACGGCAGCGACGGCTCCATCGGCTGGGACCAGGAGATCCCCCAGCGGCTCTGGCTGGGGTACCGCGACAGGCCCAACGGTACCGTGAGCGACGATCCCGGGCTGCTGCTTCCGGCGGCGGCGGCGCATGTGCACTATCCGGGGGGACACATTGAGGGCTGGCCGGACGCCTTTAAGAATATGCTCGCTTGTTTCTATGCGGATGTGAAAGCGGGGAAAGCCCCGGCGGGCGAGGCGGGCTACGCAACCTTCCGCGAGGGGGCGCAGATCATGCTTATCGTCGATGCCATGCTGCAAAGCCACCGGGAGCAGCGCTGGGTGAAGGTGGCGGCGCTTACCTGAGGCTGATTGAGCCTGTTCTCATCAGTGCTTCAGGGACAGGCGAAACGGTATGAGATCTTCTCGTCTGCAGGGGGCACAAACGGATTGCGCGTAATGTTTGTATCCGACACTAGGGTAGACGATATTAAAAACGATAGATTAGATCGCGGCGGGCGGTACGACCACTGCCCGCTGATTAACAGGCAGTTAAGCGGCGGCATGAGCGAAAAAGGTAACTATTCAGGCTTTTTACGCGTGCTATATTATCGCTTCACTCTGCGCTAACCAGCTCATCCCTGAGCCCTCAGCTCTCCCTCTTAATGCATCCCAAGACGAATCAGCTCAACCGGCTCATACTTCCCGCTGCAGCCCGTAATTTCCACCGTTTTACTGCGGCGCAGCTGCATGGCGTTCATGCCGTCAGCGTGGATCGCTTTAATGGTCCCGGTTTCTCCGGTGCCGTTAATCATTACGCGGCTGCCGGTGGTAATTGCGTTACGGTTACGATCGTAAGTCATCATGGTTTATGTCTCCTTAAATCTGAGCGCCGCAGCAAACGCCCGTCCGCCGCGGCCCCACTATAAATACGCCGCTGAGTCTGTTTTTCATTGTTTTTGATCAACGTCACATTTATTTGCCCTGCCGGAGACGCGAAAAAATCACTCTTCGCTAAACCAGTCGCTATTTTCCTTACGGATTAGCTGCACCGACTCTTCGATAAGTTCGAGGTGGGCGCGCATGGCGCTGTCTACCGCATCGGCATCGCAGCGCTGCAGGGCGCTGAAGATGGCCTGGTGCTGGCTGAGCAGCATCTTCGGGGAGGAGACGTGGTCGAGGCTCATATAGCGCACCCGGTCGATTGTCGCCTTGATGTTCTCGATGGTGTCCCAGGCCAGCGGGCAGTCGGCTACCTGCGACAGCAGCTGGTGAAATTCGTCGTCGAGGGCAAAGAAATCGTTTACCTGCTGTCGGTCGATGGCGATGCGCTGCTGGTGCAGGTTCTGCTCCAGCTGATAGCACTGGGCGTCGGTGATGCGGGCGGCGGCGCGGCGCACCACGGCGCATTCGATGGCCTGGCGCACGAAGCAGCCGTTGAGCACGCCGGCGAGCGAAATTTTGTTCACGTAGCTGCCGCGCTGGGGGCGGATCTGGATCAGGCCGTTCTCCGCCAGCTTGATAAACGCCTCGCGCACCGGCTGGCGGGAAACCTCAAAGCGCACCGATACCTCTTTCTCAGAGAGCGGCGTGCCCGGCGGGATCAGGCAGTGGACGATGTCCCGGCGCAGAATGCGGTAGATCTGCTGGTTGACGGGCTGGGTCGGATTGAGTTGCGATTCGGCGGCCATGGCTTTTCTTTGCTGACAGAGTAAGTGCGTTATTTTACGCGGTTTTTATGCCAAAACCCATACCCGACCGAAGGTCGGGCAGGATTTCGCGGCGTCAGCCTTTACGGTGTACGCTCAGGCCGGCGTAGGTCTGGCTCACCGGCATCATCTCAAGGGTGTTGATATTGACGTGGGCGGGCAGGGTGGCGACCCACCAGACGCTTTCGGTGACGTCTTCCGGGGTCAGGGCGTTGGTGTTCTCGTAGGTTTTCTCCGCTTTGGCATCGTCGCCCTTAAAGCGAACGTTGGAGAATTCGGTGCCGCCCACCAGGCCCGGCTCGATATCGGTGACGCGCACGGCGGTGCCGTGCAGATCGGTGCGCAGGTTGAGGCTGAACTGGCGCACGAAGGCCTTGGTCGCGCCGTAGACGTTGCCGCCGGCGTAGGGCCAGCTGCCGGCGGTAGAGCCGATGTTGATAATGTGGCCGCGGTTGCGCTCGACCATCCCCGGCAGCACCGCGCGGGTCATATACACCAGGCCCTTATTATTGGTGTCGATCATATCTTCCCAGTCTTCGACGCTCGCCCGGTGCGCGGGCTCCAGTCCCAGGGCGAGACCGGCGTTGTTGACCAGAATGTCGATTTCACGCCAGGCGGCGGGCAGGCCGGCAATCATCTCTTCGATAGCCGCGCGGTTGCGCACGTCGAGCTGCACGGTGTGCACGTTGTCGCCCAGCTCATCCTGCAGCTCCTGCAGGCGCTCGTGGCGGCGGCCGGTGGCGATGACCTTGTGGCCGTTGGCGATAAAGCGGCGGGTGATGCATTCGCCAAATCCTGCGGTGGCGCCGGTAACCAGTACGATCATTTTTTGCTGTTCCTTTAATGCGTTGACGGTTGTCATACCATACCACGCAGGATAATGCGGCGGTAAGGGCGTTTTCACCCGGCGGCGGCGGGACGCCCAAAAAGAGTGCGGTTGCGACATCATCGTGCACGCCGGTTTCACCGTTCACCCTCAGAAAACCGGGACAGAAGCAATGCAACCGTTTTCGTTAAATAAGCAAACGGTTGCATTGAGAATATTTGTTATTCTGTTGCGCAAATGAATGAAAAATACCTATCTGAATGAAAATAAACACAATTATTCGATTTCTTTGTTGGCACGCCGCTTGCTAATTCATTCCTTATCAGAAGCGCCACAAATAACCCGGCGGCTTTGCCGGAGGAATAAAGATGAACATAGCGACCTATAGTCACGCGCTGCGCAGCAGCTTTTTTGATATCACCGATATTGCTGAAACGCCGGACGACATCGCCCGCAACGCCCGCTACGTTGAAGACGGGCTGCTGTTTATCGGCGAAGGCAAAACCCTGGGCCTGCTGCCGTGGGAGGAGGGACGGCGGCATCTGCGCCATCCGGCGGACTGGCACGACCTGCGCGGCAGGCTGATCGTGCCGGGGTTTGTCGATACCCATCTGCACTATCCTCAGACCGAGATGATCGGCGCCTACGGCGAGCAGCTGCTGGAGTGGCTGACCACCTATACCTTCCCGGTGGAGAGCCAGTACGCCAGCGCCGATCACGCCGCGCAGATGTCGGCCTTCTTTCTCAGCCAGCTGCTGAGCAACGGCACCACCACCGCGCTGGTGTTCGGCACCGTGCACCCGGAGTCGGTAGACGCCCTGTTCACGGCGGCCGAGGGGCTGAACATGCGGCTGATTGCCGGAAAGGTGATGATGGACCGCAACGCGCCGGAGTATCTGACCAAAAGCGCCGAACGCAGCGAAGCCGAAACCCGGGCGCTGATTGAACGCTGGCACAACCGCGGGCGGCTGGGCTACGCCATCACCCCGCGCTTTGCGCCCACCTCGTCGCCCGAGCTGCTGGAGGCGGTGCAGCGCCTGCGCCGCGAGTTTCCGGATACCTGGCTGCACACCCACCTCAGCGAAAACCCGCAGGAGATCGCCTGGGTGAAAAGCCTGTGGCCGGAGCATGAGACCTATCTCGACGTGTATCATCACTACGGGCTGACCGGGGAGCGCAGCGTCTTCGCCCACGCCATACACCTGGAAGAGTGCGAGTGGGACTGCCTGCACCAGAGCAACTCGGCGGTGGCCTTCTGTCCGACCTCCAACCTGTTCCTCGGCAGCGGCCTGTTCCGCTTAAAAACCTGCTGGGACAAGCGGGTCAAAATGGGCATCGGCACCGACGTCGGTGCCGGAACCACTTTCAATATGCTGCGCACCCTCGGCGAGGCCTACAAAATCGGCCAGCTGCAGAGCTATAAGCTGTGCGCCAGCGAGGCGTTCTACCACGCCACCCTCGGCGGCGCGCGGGCGCTGTGCCTCGACGATAAAATAGGCAGCTTTACCCCCGGCAAAGAGGCGGATTTCGCGGTGCTCGACCCGGCGGTCACCCCGCTGCAGGCGCTGCGCCACGGCCGCTGCCGCGATATCTATGAACAGCTGTTCGTATTGATGACCCTCGGGGACGACCGCAATATCGCCGAAACCTGGGTCGGCGGGCGCCGGGTCTGGGCGCGTGACGCAGTGGAGGCAGCAGCATGACGCAGTTTCTGTTAAACCAGCAGCCGGTAGCGCTGGAGAACGTCGATCCGAACCTCACCGTCCTCAACTGGCTGCGCAATGACCGGCGGCGCTGCGGCACCAAGGAAGGCTGCGCTTCCGGCGACTGCGGGGCCTGCACCGTGGTGATCGGCAGCGTTGAAGAGGGCAAAATGCGCTACCGCAGCGCCAACGGCTGCCTGCTGCTGGTGGCCCAGCTGGAGGGCAAACAGCTGCTGACGGTCGAAGATCTGGCCGACGGCGGCGAGCTGCATCCGGTGCAGAAGGAGATGGCCTGCGGCCACGCCTCGCAGTGCGGTTTCTGCACGCCGGGAATAGTGATGTCCACCTTCGCCCTGTGCCACAGCGGCGAACCGGCCACGGCGGAGGCGATTCACCACCACCTCGGCGGCAACCTCTGCCGCTGCACCGGCTACCGGCCCATTGTTGACGCCGCTGCGCGCCTGCTGGCCTCTCTGAAGCCGGACGCCTTCAGCGCCGCCTCCGCCGCCACCGCCGACCGCCTGGCGCAGATGGCCGCGCAGCCGCAGGCGCAGGAAAGGGTGCTGATGCCCGCCAGCGCCGATGCCCTGGCGGATGCGCTGCTGCGCCATCCGCGGGCGCGGCTGCTGGCCGGCGGCACCGATCTTAATCTGCTGGTCACTCAGGCCTACAGGCCCCATCAGCAGCTGATCGCCCTGCAGGGCGTCCCGGAACTGCGCGGCATCCGCCGCCGGGGCGCGGGCCTGGAGATCGGCGCCATGACCACCCTGAGCGATCTGCAGCAGGGGCTGCGGGAGAGCGTTCCGGCGTTCAGCGAGATGCTGGGCCGCTTTGCCTCGCAGCAGGTGCGAAACCAGGGCACCCTCGGCGGCAATATCGCCAACGCTTCGCCCATCGGCGACTGCCCGCCGGCGCTGCTGGCGCTGGACGCCCGCCTGCGGCTGCGGCGCGGCAGCGCGGTGCGGGAGGTGGCGCTGGCCGACTTCTTTACCGGCTACCGGCAGACGCTGCTGCAGGAGAGCGAATTTATCAGCCATATCCTGATCGATGACGTGACAATGTCACATAACCTGCGGTTGTGGAAAGTGTCCAAGCGGCGGGAGGATGATATCTCCGCTGTCTTTGGCGCGATATGCATCGAGCGCGACGGGGAGATGATTCGCCGGGCCCGCGTGGCCTTCGGCGGTATGGCGGCGATCCCGGCGCGGGCGTACCGCTGCGAGGCGCTGCTCAGCGGCAAACCCTTTACCCGGGCGACCCTGGCGGCGGCCGCCGCCGCGCTGGCGGAAGACTTCACGCCGATGAGCGACGTGCGCGCCAGCAGCGGCTACCGCCTGCAGGTGGCGAAAAACCTGCTTGCCCGCTATTACCTGGACCAGACGGCAACCTGCGCCGTGGAGGTGAGCGATGTCCGCTAAAATTGAAATCCCTGATGAAGAGGCGCTGAAGACGCAGTTCCTGCAGCAGCTGCAGGGCCGGGCGGGGCGTCCGCGCCGCCACGAGAGCGCCGACCGCCACGTCAGCGGCGCCGCCGAGTATATCGACGATCGCGCCGAGCTGGCCGCCACCCTGCACCTCTGCCCGGTGCTCAGCGACTGCGCTCACGGCACGATTGACGCCGTGGACCTGACGGCGGCGCTGGCGGAGCCCGGCGTGGTGCGCATCTTCAGCTGGCGCGACGTGCCCGGCGAACTGGATATCGGCCCGCTGGCGCCGGGCGATCCGCTGTTTGCCAGAGAGAAAGTGGAGTATCACGGCCAGGTGGTGCTGATGGTCGCCGCCGACACGCCGGAGGCCGCGCGCCGGGGCGCGCAGGCGGTGAAAATCGTCATTACGCCGCTGGAGGCCGTGCTGGATGTGGAAACCGCGCTGGCGCGCGAAAGCTACGTCGAGCAGCCCCACGTTCAGCAGCGCGGCGACGCCGACGGCGCGCTGGCGCGCGCGGCGCACCGCTTGCAGGGCCAGTTCCACACCGGCGGCCAGGAGCACTTCTATCTGGAGGGGCAGGTGGCGCAGGCGATCCCCGGCGAGGACGGCGCGATGCAGATCTGGTCCTCCACCCAGCACCCCACCGAGGTGCAGAAGCTGGTGGCCTCGGTGCTCGGCGTCACCATGAGCAAAGTCACCGTTGACGTTCGCCGCATGGGCGGCGGCTTCGGCGGCAAAGAGACCCAGGCGGCGGGCATCGCCTGTCATGCGGCGCTGGCGGCGCGGCTTACCGGCAGGCCGGCGAAGCTGCGGCTCTCCCGGCGCGACGATATGCGCATCACCGGCAAGCGCCATCCGTTCTTCGTCCGCTACGACGTCGGCTTCAGCGACGAGGGGCTGCTGCAGGGCGTCGTTATCGATCTGGCGGCCAACTGCGGCTACTCGCTGGATCTCTCCGGCTCGATCTGCGACCGGGCGATGTTCCACGCCGATAACGCCTACTACCTCGGCGATGCGCGCGTTACCGGCTACCGCTGCCGGACCAACATCGCCTCCAACACCGCCTTTCGCGGCTTCGGCGGTCCGCAGGGAATGATGGCCATCGAGCAGATCATGGACGCCATCGCCCGCTATCTCGGGCGCGATCCGCTGGCGGTGCGCAGGCTGAATTTCTACGGCGGCGCCGGACGCGACGTGACCCACTACGAACAGCCGGTGAGGCAGAATCTGGCGCGGGCGATAACTGACCGGCTGGCGGACAGCGCCTGCTATGCCGAACGCCGGGCGGAGATCGCCCGCTTCAACGCCGCCAGCCCGGTGCTCAAGCGCGGCCTGGCGCTGACGCCGGTCAAGTTCGGCATCTCCTTTACCGCCACCTTTCTCAACCAGGCCGGGGCGCTGATCCTCGTCTACAGCGACGGCACGGTGCAGCTCAACCACGGCGGCACCGAAATGGGCCAGGGGCTGAACACCAAAGTGGCGCAGATCGTCGCCGACGTGCTGCAAATTCCGCTCGCCGATATTCAGGTGACCGCCACCACCACCGGTAAGGTGCCCAACACCTCGCCGACGGCGGCCTCCTCCGGGGCGGATCTCAACGGCAAGGCGGCGGAGGCGGCGGCCCGCACCCTGAAGGCGCGGCTGACCGCCATGCTCTGCCAGCAGTGCGCCTGCGATGAATCAGATGTTGTCTTTCACAACGGCGTGGTGCGGGCCGGAGAGCGCTACTTCAGCTTTGCCCAGGTGGCGAACATGGCGTGGCTCAACCAGGTGCCGCTCTCGGCCACCGGCTTCTATAAAGTGCCGGGGATCCACTACGACCGCGCGGCGGGCAAGGGCGAGCCGTTCTACTACTTCGCCTGGGGCGCGGCCTGCTCGGAGGTGGTAATAGACACCCTCACCGGCGAGTACCGGCTGCTGCGCACCGACATCCTCCACGACGTCGGCAGTTCGCTGAACCCGGCGCTGGATATTGGTCAGATCGAGGGCGGGTTTCTGCAGGGCGCGGGCTGGCTCACCAGCGAGGAGCTGGTGTGGGATGATAAAGGGCGGCTGCTCAGCGACGGGCCGATGAGCTACAAAATCCCGGCCGTTGGCGATATGCCGGAGGTGTTCAAGGTCGCGCTGCTGGAGAGCATGCCCAACGAGGCGCACACCGTCTACCGCTCGAAGGCGGTCGGCGAACCACCGTTTATGCTGGGTATTTCGGTATGGTGCGCCCTGCAGGACGCGGTGGCCGCCGCCGGCGGCTACCGGCGCCATCCGCACCTCGACGCCCCGGCGACGCCGGAGCGGGTGCTCGGCGGCGTGATGGCGGTGCAGGAGGGTGAGCATGAAGGACGATGAGTGGCTCGACGTGCTGCTGCGCCTGCGCGAGCGGCAGGTTCCGGCGGTGATCCTCACGCTGATGGAGGATCGCGGCTCGGTGCCGCGCGGGGCAGGCACTAAAATGGTCGTTGCCGAAGAGGAGGTCTGGCTGACCATCGGCGGCGGCAATCTGGAGTTTCAGTGTACGGCCATCGCCCGCGAGATGCTGGCAAGCGGGGCGCAGCAGCCCCGCGAGGAGAAATTCGCCCTCGGCGCCCGCGCCGGGCAGTGCTGCGGCGGCATGACCCGGGTGCTGTTCGAGCCCTGGGGGCGGCCGCTGCCGGCGGTCTACGTCTTCGGCGCCGGCCACGTCGGCCGGGCGCTGGTGACCCTGCTCGCCACCTTGCCCTGCCGGGTATTCTGGGTTGACGAACGGGAGGATTACCTTCGCGATGCGCCCTCCGGCGTGCGCTGCCTGCACACCGACGATCCCTGCGACATCGCCCGCCGGGCGCCGGACGGCAGCCTGTTTGTGGTGATGACCCACAGCCATCCGCTGGACCTGGCCCTCGCCGACGCGCTGCTCCGGCGCGAGGGCGTGCGCTATCTGGGGGTTATCGGTTCGCAGACCAAGCGCCAGCGCTTCGATTATCTGCTGGAGGGCAAGGGCATCCCGGCGTCGAAGCTTGCCACCATGCGCTGCCCCGTCGGCCTGCCGGATGTTAAGGGCAAGCTGCCGGCGGAGATCGCGGTGGCGGTGGCCGGGGAGATTATTGCGGTGTATCAGAGCGGGAAGTGAGTGCGGCGAGGAGGCGCCGCACGAGGAAGTTATTGCGCAGTTGTTAGTTCTGCAGCCTTTCTTCTGCAGATATT
>NZ_BCZS01000061.1 GCF_001598855.1 Pluralibacter gergoviae ATCC 33028 = NBRC 105706
TTGGTGAAGGCGAATGGAAAGTCAGAAAGCACGGCAAAGAGCGCCGTCGTATCTGGCGAAAGTTGCATCTTGCTGTTGACAGCAACACACATGAAGTTGTCTGTGCAGACCTGTCGCTGAATAACGTCACGGACTCAGAAGCCTTCCCGGGCCTTATCCGGCAGACTCACAGAAAAATCAGGGCAGCCGCGGCAGACGGGGCTTACGATACCCGGATTTGTCACGATGAACTGCGCCGCAAAAAAATCAGCGCGCTTATTCCTCCCCGAAAAGGAGCAGGTTACTGGCCCGGTGAGTACGCAGACCGCAACCGTGCCGTTGCTAATCAGCGGCTGAGCGGAAGCAATGCTCGGTGGAAATGGACAACGGAATATAACCGTCGCTCGATAGCGGAAACGGCAATGTACAGAATGAAGCAGTTGTTGGGAGATTCACTGACGCTGCGTGACTACGATGGTCAGGTAGCGGAAGCTATGGCCATGGTGCGTGCGTTGAACAGGATGACAAAGGCCGGGATGCCAGAAAGCGTGCGTATTGCGGCTTTGTTGAATAAATCGAACTTTTGCTGAGTTGAAGGATCAGATCACGCATCTTCCCGACAACGCAGACCGTTCCGTGGCAAAGCAAAAGTTCAAAATCACCAACTGGCCCACCTACAATAAAGCCCTCATCAACCGTGGCTCCATAACTTTCTGGCTGGATGATGAAGCTATTCAGGCCTGGTATGAGTCAGCAACACCTTCTTCACGAGGCAGACCTCAGCGCTATTCTGACCTTGCCATCACGACTGTGCTGGTCATTAAACGCGTATTCAGGCTGACCCTGCGGGCTGCGCAGGGTTTTATTGATTCCATTTTTACACTGATGAATGTTCCGTTGCGCTGCCCGGATTACACCAGTGTCAGCAAGCGCGCAAAGTCGGTTAATGTCAGTTTCAAAACGTTCACCCGGGGTGAAATCGCGCATCTGGTGATTGATTCCACCGGGCTGAAGGTCTTCGGTGAAGGCGAGTGGAAAGTCAAAAAGCATGGCCAGGAACGCCGCCGTATCTGGCGTAAGCTGCATCTCGCCGTTGACAGTAAAACACATGAAATCATCTGTGCAGACCTGTCGCTGAACAATGTGACGGACTCAGAAGCCTTCCCGGGTCTTATCCGGCAGACTCACAGAAAAATCAGGGCAGCATCGGCAGACGGCGCTTACGACACCCGGCTCTGTCACGATGAACTGCGGCGTAAGAAAATCAGCGCGCTTATCCCGCCCCGAAAAGGTGCGGGTTACTGGCCCGGTGAATATGCAGACCGTAACCGTGCAGTGGCTAATCAGCGAATGACCGGGAGTAATGCGCGGTGGAAATGGACAACAGATTACAACCGTCGCTCGATAGCGGAAACGGCGATGTACCGGGTAAAACAGCTGTTCGGGGGTTCACTGACGCTGCGTGACTACGATGGTCAGGTTGCGGAGGCTATGGCCCTGGTACGAGCGCTGAACAAAATGACGAAAGCAGGTATGCCTGAAAGCGTGCGTATTGCCTGAAAACACAACCCGCTACGGGGGAGACTTACCCGAAATCTGATTTATTCAACAAAGCCGCGTATTGCCTGAAAATCCAGCCAGCTACAGGGTCGTTCGCACGAAATCTTATTTATTCAACAAAGCCGTCTGAAAGATGAAAAAAACCTGCTCATCTGACGGTATCGTTATTCCCGTCGATGCAAACGCGATATGGCAGATGGTGCTTGCCGTGTGTAAAAGCTGATTTTCCATGTAATTTTAATTACTTTTATTCAAAGGGAACTACGGACTGATAATAACGCATAATAGCAACTTTGCATTTTTTGCGCTACATGTCGGGCAGGAATCATACCTGTCCGGCGCATGTATGAAGGGCTTTTTACATACCAGGCAATAGTCTTTATAGTCAGCTTCCGACATCCCGTTGAGAACTTCGATAATCCTGTTGACCTTGAGCGGGTAGTATTCCGGCGTATAGCCCGTGTTAATTAACAAATCAACAAGTGCATTAAAATCCATTTCTCTGGTTGATTCTGTAGGATTTTGAGGGTCATATCCGAAAATATGAATAGCATTGTTTACAACGACATTTGACAGCAACATGGCGGATTTTTCACCGAGCCATTTACCTACCCCTTTTCTTGTATTTATCCCTTTGGGGTACTCCAGGCTGTCGGCAACTTTACGACCATACAAATGTGTTATGGTATATTTATTGGCATCAAATTCTATTAACTTTATGGCACTTGCCAGACTATTTAGCTGGCTTACCTCGCTCTTTTTAAAGCCCATTATCCGCATTCTCCTTAACGTGTACCTGGTCCGGTTCTGTCGACCGGCAGGAAAAACCACTTCATGTTTTCAGAAAAGTTACTTTTCAGCGAAGCATGCTCGGATCCTGTTATTCACCAACATGAATGAACCGTAATCAGGTTACCATATCAATGAGTGAAGCCAGTTAACTCATATAGCATCCAGAAACCGCTAAAATAACTTTAGCTTCTCATATAAATCTTTAAGAGCAAATTCTACCCGTAAGTTTTCCATATTTTCCCTTGGAATGAAACCCTCCAGAACATCAGCCATAATCTCGTAACCCCATGCATATACTTTGTGATCACGTCGTCCGGTATCATAGGTTATAAACCGGGGGAAAAGAACCACATTTGTCACCTCCACAAAGGCGGATATCTCTGTATCGAGGAGCATCTGAAAAGCGTCATTAGACAGGGCCAAATAAGCCCTGACATAAGCCGGTTTAAATCTGGCCAGATTCCATATATTGACCAGGAAATTCATCTGTATAGAGACGATGTTTTTCCTGAATAACTCAAGGTCGACGGGTTTATAAACATACTGCTTCCCGCTCAATAATTCGCATGGCTCATTTGGTTTCATCTCGGTACTGTCAAAAGGTCTGCCGTACGTTTCAAACTTCAGTAACTGAGAGTCATCCAGGATTAATTTTATTAACTCACCCCATAAAACAGGCTTCCCGTTGACACGGGGAACTAGCAGGCTACCTGGTCTGGCTTCTGACAGGGCAATTCTATTTAGACGCGCATCAGTGGCGGGATGGAAAAAATGCTCCAGCAGGTTCTCCGGTATATAGCGGTAGTCCGGCGCGAGATCACGAGGCAACACACTGACAAGTTTTTTCTGACTACGTATAAACTGCAACTCCGATCGGAGAAACGCCTTAATGACAGTGTCAGTCTGTACGTTGGGTTGTACGTCCATACGCTCTCCAGGATACTTTTAAATCGCGCTACTTCGGTTACTGAAAGAGGTTTTATTATATCATAGCAATCCGAGGGAGAGTAGAAAAGGGTTAATCACAAATAGTATAAAGCACTATCTTCGTTTTAGTTCCAAGTGCAAGAACATCCGAATTTTCACCAATATCATTAGGCACTTTTTTGAAAAAAAACCGTCGATAAGCGACATCTTTCATTGGTATCTTTTTTGAAAAAAGGTACCAATGGGGAAAAATCTTCATTTGTAACTTTTCCCGGAATAGTGACCAATGGACAACAGATTTTCATCCTTCATCATTTGTAACTATTACGCAAAAAGTTACTTATGTATAAGGGTAACTATTACTGGTTCGCAAAAAAGTTACTTTCCCATCTCCACGGTTGCGAGAAGAGGTTTTACGGGAGGTGGAACGCACACTGTGTGGGCATCAGGCAGAGGTTGCTGGTCGTGCTCACAAGAAAGTTACTTTTTTGCCGACGACATGAGCACAAAAAAAAAATTAAAAAAAATGCAAACACCCTTGTTAGTTCAGAAAAATCTTTTTGGATTCCTGTAGTCTGTGAGAATGGAGGAGTTGATATGAACCCGATAATTACGGCACATCAGGAAATCGTTATCGAAAACTCGGTTCGCTATATCGAGTTACTGAAATCAGAAGCGACAAAAATTCTGGATGAATACTGGGACGCCTGGAAGACGCGGAACCAGATGATATCGAAAACCACGTATGCAAACGGGGGGAGATTTTTACCCGGGCGATTCGCACCGGTGTTTAAAAAGGTCGGTTCGTCGCAAAAGCTGACCATTGTATGGAAAGATTTTTCGCCCAGGTTCAAAAACAAAATTGAACATCATGGTGTGGTTGTTAAACCTAAACTCGGAGGTTACAGCGTTAGTTGTTTTAAAAATGCCCTGGACTGGGAACTGGAGATGATCCTGGAGACAGAAAACAAAATTAAACCGATACGCGAACTACTCGCGGAATGTCATCAACGTAAACTGGCCGACATCAAAAGACTGGAAAAACTGAAGAGGTTAATATAATGGCTGACAACGCATCCCCAAAAACTGAGCCGCGCAATCAACGTAACGCTGGCAATAACCGCCCGTTAGGGATGGTCATTTCAAAATTAAAGCCACTTTCAAGTGAGTTCTATACGCACTTTCATGAAAAAAACCGAGCCTGCCTGCGCCAGTTTAACGCCATTTCCAATGCCATTTATAATATTTTCCGGCTGGTAGAAGGTGACCAGGCGACAAGCACTAAAGTTCAGAAATGGCTCTCCGGTGTTTACGATGAACTGTCGGGTAATGTAAATACCTTCAAAGAGCAGATTGACAAAAATGTCGCCAGACTGCCTCTGGATGATTCATCATTCGAAGGGTTTGACTATGGTGAATTTGAAATTCGCTGGAACCACCCAATGACCTATAAATTGCTGGATATTATCCAGACCATCAACGTCCTGACTCGTCAGGCATATCAGTTGTGGTTATACGGTCAGATATCACAACAGGTTCATGACCGAATTATCCTGCAACTCCTGAGCTCACTGCGGGTTTCGATGGACAACATCACTAAAATACTGAACGCTGAAAACCGCGTGAATGGAAAATACGACGCATTGCCATTCATCCAGAGCATTAAGCGGTTTAAATCGGTGGAGCTTTATATAGCCAGTCTCGAAACTAAAGCCCCTGTTCAGTCCGGCCACAGTAACAGTTCTGCTGATGCTGGCAGTGAGCCGACATTAAAACCAGAAGAAGCAGCTGGCTCCGGTAAACCATCTGACAAAACACAGCCTTCTGCCACTCCTGTTTCGGTACAATAACTCACAGGTTGATATGAGTATTATATCCAGGCTTTTTTTAAAAATTAGGGTCGCCCTCTTCGGAGGGCCTGACCACGATATTATTTTTGATACAGATAATGAGTATGATATCCCGCACACGCCTAACAAGGATGTGCAAAGCTATCTTGATTATCCAAGCAAGCCTGCGGGTATAACACTCTTTTCAGAGCGTGAGATTCTATCTGTACATGCTAACCGGTTACAGGAAATTAATATGTATATCGGTTTGCCAAATTCAGACCTGAGTGAGGAAGCCTATACCTTCACTAATCTGGTCATTAAGCCATTGATGGAATATACACGCTGGATACATCTTTTACCTGCGTCTGAAAACCATCACCATGCCGGTACAGGCGGCCTGTTAACGCACAGTTTAGAAACTGCTTTCCTCGCTTTAAAATTTGCGTACAGCATTCAATTACTCCCTATTGGTCTGCAGGATGAAGAACAGATCCGAAAACGTCGTTATCTTTATGCAGCCTTTATTTGTGGGCTTTTACATGACGCAGGGAAGATATTTGATGTCGACGTTATTTCGTCCACCCCTGGCGTTAAAAGCACCTGGCGTCCGCTCTCGTCCAGCCTGATGGACTGGGCAAAGTCCAACCATATTTTTTCCTATGAAGTTATCTGGCGGAAAAGGCAGGCTAACGAGCATTCCGTGCGGGCACCTGTATTCCTGGAACGCTGCTTAAACGATACGTGCCTTAATTATTTGAGCGACGTAGTCAAAGAACGGTTGTACGATAAAATGCTGTCGGCATTGGGTAATTATACAACCAGTGATGATTTTATTTCTCGTTGCATGAGAACGGCCGACTGGCATTGCACCGGCACCGATACCAGCTACCGGTATGATAAACAATCCGGTATTCGGGCCTCTGATACTGCTGCACGAGCCATCGCGATTCTGAAAGACAACATCCGTACTCTTAATATCAATGGTTTCGACTCATCGTCAGTACGACATGACAGAAACTCACCGCCTCCGGTACATATTATGATTATCGGTGGCTCTGTTTACATCAACGAACATGCGGCCCTTGATTTCATCCTGAATCAGTTTAAACATCTTGGGATTAACTTCCCGGATGGCGATCTTGGCCGCAAAGCATTAACCGACCTTCTTTTAAGTGGGGGCTATATAGAGCCATACGGTGAACAACGGGTTGCTCACTTTTTCCATCGCGGTGACTTTACGGAAAATGACATACAACGAATGTTTGATGAGGGTATCAAAGGCCTGAGCTGGTTCTCTCTCTTAAAAATAAAATGGGTTGGTTTTCTGTTTAAATACGATATTCTGCCCGAAAGTACGCCGGGTATTTTCAGTATTAATGAGACTAATGACTATGTTTTTGTCGACCGCAAGGGGAATGACACGCTCTATGTACGCCCTCTTTCGCATGGTACAAAATCAATCCGTCTTGGAATAACTCAAACCAGTGATAACGCTTCAGTCTCAACGGCTGACACACAACGTGCAGCGGAAAGTAACAGTACAGTTTCAGATCCTGATAATACTGCTGATTCTGAAAATGAAGAGGCGACTTCCGTTGAGAATCAGCAGGCTCAGGAAAACACTAACAAAACATCCCTTAGAACAGATGCAGCTGAACTGACCTGCCCCCAGGATTAGATACAACCGTCAGTTAGTAAGTGGAGTGACCCCGAGCCCGTAGACAAATCTGCCCTATAGTTTGGAGTGACCCCGAGCCCGTAGACAAATCTGCCCTATAGTTTGAGCATAGGAGGAGTCTATGGGCACACCACATTTTACCCCTGAATTTAAGGAAGAGGCCGTCCGCCAGATCACCGAGCGGGGCTATTCTATTGCTGAAGTATCTGAACGGCTCGGCGTGTCGGCGCACAGCCTATATAAATGGCTCCGGGCTGTTAAGCCTGACAACAGTGGACAGCAGGCCCAGGATTTACTGGATGCCAGAACAGAAATTCTCAGGCTGAAAGCACAGCTTAAACGCACTGAGGAAGAGCGGGATATTCTGAAAAAGGCAGCGCGGTACTTTGCAAGGGAGCCCGACTGAAGTATCGCTTTATCAACGTTCACCGTGAAATCTGGTCGATCGTTACAATGTGTCGGGTCCTTAAGGTTGCCCGTGCCGGATTTTATGTCTGGCTCCATAACCCTGTATCTGCCGGAGAAAAGGATAACCAGCGACTGCTGGAACTCATCCGCGACTCCTATACGCTGAGTGGTGGAGTTTACGGTTATCGCAGGGTTCATGGCGATCTTCGCGAAATTGGCGAAGTGTGCAGCAGAAACCGGGTGGCCAAAATCATGAGGAAAAACAGGATTCAGGCTATACATGGTTATAAAGTGCCACGCGGGAGCCGGGGACGACCGTCACTGATAGCGCCTAATCACGTGCGGCGTGAATTTACTGTAGTGAAGCCCAATCAGGTGTGGGTCACCGACATCACCTACATCCGCACCTGGCAGGGCTGGCTGTACCTGGCAGTGGTTATCGATCTTTTTGCCCGTAATGTGGTGGGCTGGTCGATGAAGCCGACACTGTCGCGCGAGCTGGCACTGGATGCGCTGCTGATGGCGGTCTGGCGACGTAAACCTGAAGAAAACGTCATTGTGCACAGCGATAGTAATAATGCCGATGTCAGTCTTTACCACCACTTAGTTTGCCGTTTAACCAGATTGGTGTGATTACTGATGCAGTGAAGACCTTCCCGCATCCTGACTCACACAGCGATCGACCTTTTGTGTCCTGCCCTGGACCCGTCGGTTGCCGGAAGCGCCTTCATGCGAGGCATCTCCTCACCGATGCGCGTGACTCAAGAAGGGCCTGACGGCTTGTCTCGTTACTGTCCTGTCCGGGTTATCTGTCTGGAGATTCAACTCTGTTTCCTCACAGGAGCTCTGTCATGGTTGATAAAGTTACCGAAGCTGCCGTTGTGGGTGGCGTGGATACACATAAAGATTTGCACGTTGCCGCTGTCGTAGATCAGAACAATAAAGTCCTTGGGACTCAGTATTTCTCCACAACACGACAAGGTTACCGGCAGATGCTGGCATGGATGACCTCGTTTGGGACATTAAAGCGAATTGGTGTTGAGTGCACAGGTACCTATGGTTCCGGTTTGCTTCGTTATTTTCAGAACGCCGGGTTAGAAGTTCTTGAGGTGACTGCTCCAGACCGGATGGAGCGACGCAAACGGGGTAAAAGTGACACAATTGATGCTGAATGTGCCGCTCATGCAGCATTCTCAGGCATCAGGACAGTTACTCCCAAAACGCGTGATGGCATGATTGAGTCCCTGCGGGTATTAAAAACTTGCCGAAAAACAGCAATATCAGCCCGCAGAGTCGCTCTCCAGATTATCCATTCAAATATTATCTCTGCCCCGGATGAATTACCTGAACAGCTCAGAAATATGACGCGCATGCAGCTCATCAGGACCCTGGGTTCCTGGAGACCTGATGCCAGTGAATACCGCAATGTAACCAACGTTTATCGCATTTCATTAAAGTCCCTTGCCCGACGCTATCTCGAGTTACATGACGAAATCGCTGATCTGGATGTCATGATTGCGGCAATTGTCGACGAGTTGGCACCTGAGCTGATTAAACGTAATGCTATCGGATACGAAAGCGCTTCACAGTTGCTGATCACTGCCGGAGACAATCCTCAACGGTTAAGATCAGAATCAGGATTTGCGGCACTGTGTGGTGTCAGCCCGGTCCCCGTTTCTTCTGGAAAAACGAACCGTTACCGACTTAATCGTGGTGGAGATCGTGCTGCAAATAGTGCACTTCACATCATCGCCATCGGACGCTTACGAACTGACGCAAAAACAAAGGAATATGTCGCCAGGCGTGTAGCCGAAGGACATACAAAAATGGAAGCGATACGCTGTCTAAAGCGATATATCTCCCGCGAAGTTTACACGTTACTGCGCAATCAAAACAGGCGGATCAACAGTATCCCGATAACAGCTTGACTCTTAGAAGGGCGTCCAGGGCAGTCAGTATGGCAGTGATGACTGGCAGCGGTTCTGCCGGGCCAATAATCTGGTACCGAGCATGAGCCGTCGCGGCAACTGCTGGGATAATGCAGTGGCAGAATCGTTCTTCAGTTCACTCAAAAAAGAGCGCATCAGGAAGCGGATATACAAAACCCGGGACATGGCCCGGGCGGATATTTTCGATTACATTGAAGTGTTCTACAACCGTAACCGACGCCACAGCCACCTCGGCGGCGTCAGCCCGGAGGCCTTCGAAAAGGCCTCGCAGTGAGGACAGAAACTGTCTACCGGAGCGTGGTCACTCCAACTCTCCAATAAGAGAGTCCAACAAAATGGGTGCAGTGCATGGGTTAATGAAAATTAACTACGGGGCTTTCTGCTTTCTGCCGCACAACACGGTAACAAACCACCTTCACGTCATGAGGCAAAAAGCCTCAAGCGCCACCGCCAGTATACCTTACCCGCTGCCATACTGACCAGGCATCGCGCCATCATCGTTCTGATTTGCCGCGAAAATACCCGGGTCTGCTCTCAAGCTCCCGCTCGATCAGCTCGTCGGCAAACAAGGGCGCAATCCTGTTGATGCGGCGAACCAGATTCCGGTGGCGGGCGGCGGCTTTCCGCTCGTCGCTCCAGCGCTTAATCTGCCTCTCGTCGAGAAAATCCACGCATACCGCATATCCCGCGCCCGCCACCCAGCAAGACATCACTTCTTCAGGTGCCGCCTGCCCTGCCTCCACGACAACGGAAACCAGCTCCTGTGGACCCGGGCAGGGCCTGTGCGGCAGTTTCCAGCGCAGGGAATAGCGCCACTTCATCCGTGGCTCCGGTGTGTCAGCTTGTTCGGGACCTGCCAGCGTTCAGCCTGACGCACAGACTCCGGCGTCTCTCTCACAATGAAGCTGATTTCATGCATGACACCATACAGCGGCTCCCCGGCATCCCGCAGCCAGTCCAGAGAGGCCAGCGAGGCATATCGCGATCGCCAGTGCCAGAAGGCAGGGGCAAGCTCACGCGCGTCAAACTCACCGGCCCACCGGCGGTACCAGCTGATGACCGTTTCCGGTGACTGGAAATTCAGCTCCGTGACGGCCTGTCCCAGCAGGTTCTGCCGTAATCGCCAGTGATGCGTCATTGCGCGTTCTTCCCGACGCATCTTACGGGTAAAGGCGAGGCTGCTGCGCTGTTTCCGGCGCTCAGTCCGGCTGTGCTGCACCTCGGGGAACAGTTCGGCCTGAACATCAACCGGCAGCGGCAGCGGGCAGCACTCCCCGTGACTGGCAATCAGTGCATCGAGCGCCTCTTCCACCTGTTTAAGACTGCTCAGACGATGTTTCGGGTCCCAGTTCAGGCCGGGAATGCGCTGCGCCACGGTCGTGTTCATACGGCTGTTCCCGGTCAGCAGGCGCAGGAAAGTACGCACGTGTGGCGCTGCAGACAGACGAGCACCGCGCTGGCGGGCATTCTCCACGGTCATGATGGCCTGCAGCGCAGCCTGCCGGGCAGGCTGCAGGGTGACAAGGGAACGGGACGAAGGGATCATTGTGCGCCCTCCTGTTCCAGCGTACTGATGATACTGGCGCAGGAATATCCGTCAGTATCGAGACACGCTATCAGGGGTCGTCTCA
>NZ_BCZS01000062.1 GCF_001598855.1 Pluralibacter gergoviae ATCC 33028 = NBRC 105706
AGAAATCTTATTTATTCAACAAAGCCTTGATGCGGGTGAAAACGTCTTGCTGTTCGGCGCCAGCGGGCTGGGAAAAAGCCATCTGGCGGCAGCGATCGTGGATGGTGTTGTAGCCCAGGGCTACCGGGCCCGGTTTTACAGCGCCGGAGAACTGCTGCAGGAGCTGCGCAAAGCCAGAGCGCAGCTGAAACTGAATGAGCTGTTACTGAAACTGGATCGCTACCGGGTGATAGTGGTGGATGACCTTGGTTATGTCAAACGCGACAACGCTGAAACGGGCGTGCTGTTCGAGTTAATCGCGCATCGGTACGAACGCGGGAGCCTGGTGATCACCAGTAACCATCCGTTCAGCACGTGGGGCAGCATCTTCGTGGATGAGACGATGGCGGTGGCCGCTGCAGACCGGTTGATCCATCACGGATATATGTTCGAACTGAAGGGAAAAAGTTACAGGAAAAAGACGGCAAAGGCAGTAACCAGCGCGGCTTAACGCCGCACTAAAGGATGCGGCCAGCATAGTTGGCGCCAGTCGGCAAAACTAGTTGACGTCTAATATTCCGGCACTAACCAAAGTGCTCAATCACCGAGATTGAACTGACGAAGCCGTCGGAAGGAATGGCCTTAGCGACGATCAGCATAACCACATAAAACAGCATTATTTTAAGCAACAAGCTAAGGGCATGTTTTGCCATTGGCGATCACCTCAATTGTGCCGTATGCCTTGAGTTTACTCATACAAGGAACATCCACCTGCGGTGTTTTTAGTAACGCATTGTGCAACATGGCAAAATCTGAAGCATGTAGCAGAGTGATACCCCCTTTTGATATCGCGCCGGGATGCAAACGGAAGTTACCGCGTTTAACCCCCTCATTCCATGTGTCATCGTCGATTCCCCAATCATCCCGCCTGTGCCTGAACGTCGCACTATTCATGACCTGGTTGTAACGATCCCGAACACCGGCATTAACGTGCGATCGGAGTCCACCTTCAGGACGATTAACAATCCAGTATTTACCCGCCGGAACCGGGCCTGCGGTCGGCTTCATGTCACAAGCCCCTCGATTGCGATAAATACCATCGCCAGAAAACGCTAAAAATGTTCCGGCCCCAGCAAATGATAACGGCGAGTCATGCGCATCATCGCTGAGGAGTTTCCTGTTGCATTGGTTAGTTCGTCTACGCCTGGCCTGGCGCCAAATCACCACTGGATTTCCTTCACGTGCGAGGCTGGCAGCGCGCGATGCGCTTGCTACGGCACTGGCCTGCCTGCTGGCATGGTTACTGGCGGTATGGCTGTTAGGACATGAGCATCCTACGTTTGCCATCGTCAGCGCCGTGGTATGTCTTGCTCCGGGTGTACCCAGTCACCTGAAACAGGCCAGAAATCTGGTTATTGGCTGTACGTTCGGTATCGTGATGGGGGAGTTGATGTGGCAGCTCCCCGATACTCATCCACTGGTGCGGATGAGCATTGGTATGTTCTTCGCTATTTTGTTGGGCGCCGCCATCGGCCCGGCTCCGGTGGTCCCCATCCAGGCTGGAGTATCGGTGGCTCTGGTTCTTGCCATGGGGCCTGAAAGCGCGGGCGGTACACGTTTAGTGGACGTTCTGCTGGGAGCCTCTGTCGGATTATTATTCAGCCAGGTGCTCTTTACGTCTAATCCATTCAGCGACATTGGGCGCTCAACCTCCGACTTCCTGCGTCAGATTGGTAATGGACTGGATCGAATGCTACGAGCCTGTGAGGTGCAAAGCAGTAAGGGAGCAGAGGCCGCTTTGAGTCAGCTTTCAGAGGCTCAGGCCGCTCTGGCCGCTCTTCGCGCCGCTGTAGCTGAAGCACAGGTCAGTAAACACTGGTCACTACGGGGTCGGCTAAACGCCGGGCGGCTTGCCACCGTCACACAGCGTTACGACCGCCATGCAATCCGGGTATACGCGACTTCCCTTTTATTAGCGGAAAGTCTCAGCCGGGCCATGTCACACACCCATACTCCACCACCAACTGTCGTGATGACGTATTGCCAGTGGTTGTCGGATAGCTGCATGGTACTAGCCCGTCAATCCGCTGTTGTTGCGCTTAAAGAAAGTGACCCACAGGCTTGTATGGGAACACCACCTCAGTCCACCGCTGACCAGCGCCATGAACTACCGCCAGAATGGCTCACGGTAGAAGATAATGCACGGCAACTGGAGCATGCCTTACAGGCACTGCTGGGCTCACGTGACGCATGATTGTCACGCAGAGATACCAGTATTCTACACGACCGTTGACATTCAGCGGTCTACTCCATCTCTGCCGCCAGGCCAATTCTAGGGCAGGATCGTCTACCGGGGCGGGGTCAGTCCAACGCCCCTTTCAAAATGTCCTCAAAATCAGCGCCACTCAAGTCAGGAGTTGAACACAGCATATCTCTTGCTAATGAACGCCGCCGCAGCAGAAGGTCATCCAGAGTTTCTTCAAATGTGGTGATTTCGGGATCCCTCACCGTCGGATAATAAACATACACATCTTTAATTTGCCCAATCCGGTACGCCCGATCTGTTGCTTGATCTTCTTTGGCTGGGTTCCAGCAACGAGTGAAATGAATAACATGATTGGCTTTCTGTACGTTAACACCGAAACCGACTGCAACCGTAGAGAGAATAATCACCCCAAATCCAAGATGAACCTGGAAATCATCGATCAGCCTCTGGCGGCTATTCTGACTATTACTTTTAGTGCTGGTATCATCGTTAATAATGACAGGGCGGATACCAAACTTTTGATGGATCGCATGCTGAAGTTCACGCTGTAAGTCTCGAAGCTCGGTAATGACTCCAACTTATTGATAGTGTTTTATGTTCAGATAATGCCCGATGACTTTGTCATGCAGCTCCACCGATTTTGAGAACGACAGCGACTTCCGTCCCAGCCTTGCCAGATACTGCCTCAGATTCAGGTTATGCCGCTCAATTCGCTGCGTATATCGCTTGCTGATTACGTGCAGCTTTCCCTTCAGGCGGGATTCATACAGCGGCCAGCCATCCGTCATCCATATCACCACGTCAAAGGGTGACAGCAGGCTCATAAGACGCCCCAGCGTCGCCATAGTGCGTTCACCGAATACGTGCGCAAACCGTCTTCCGGAGCCTGTCATACGCGTAAAACAGCCAGCGCTGGCGCGATTTAGCCCCGACGTAGCCCCACTGTTCGTCCATTTCCGCGCAGACGATGACGTCACTGCCCGGCTGTATGCGCGAGGTTACCGACTGCGGCCTGAGTTTTTTAAGTGACGTAAAATCGTGTTGAGGCCAACGCCCATAATGCGGGCGGTTGCCCGGCATCCAACACCATTCATGGCCATATCAATGATTTTCTGGTGCGTACCGGGTTGAGAGGCGGTGTATGTGAACTGTAACTGCCATGTTTTACGGCAGTGAGAGCAGAGATAGCGCTGATGTCCGGCAGTACTTTTACCGTTACGCACCACCCCGTCAGTAGCTGAACAGGAGCGACAGCTGATAGAAACAGAAGCCACTGGAGCACCTCACAAACACCATCATACACTAAATCAGTAAGTTGGCAGCATCACCTAAGACAGGAACTGTTGATACAGAACAGAAAAGTTCAACACAGCCTGAATCTGCGCGACGCTAAATTTTTTCCTTCTGGCGAACCAACAAACAGCCCGTTTATAGATAGATTCTGCAGACGACAAAAGGATTAACCCCTGAAATTGCACTGAATTGTCACCTGAAGATGTGCAGGACAAGCCAGATTACTCTGACAAGGGATACCATCGTAATTTAGCAAAAACACCTAAGACCTAAACGACAGCTAAGTACATAGTGCCGGACGGATCATGATTTTTTATTTAACTTACGGACTTCATTTTTCAACAAATATCTTTTCTCTTCTGTTGTAAACTTATGAAAGCGTTACGCGAAATCCCGCAAGGTTACAGGGGTGTACCAGGCCGGAAATCGCGTAGCACTCTCTTCTCTTCTTTTTCCTGCCTAACATGTACATCCTGGCATTACTCCAATTCTCCCAATTCTCCCAAAAACCGTAAAACAGCCATCAACCCGCGTCATTACTGGCTTCATGGAGGATCTGAGCAGAAAAACGATCCTTTACGCATTTGGTTTTACCCGCAATAATGCGGGATAAGACAACAAAAGGATCCGCGCGCTGCGATTTATTGTCATGGCAGGATCGGCCCGTCAGGTGCAAAATACCTGTATCCATAAACAGTGCGTGCGCTACGTGAAAAATAACTCATGAACAGCATCATTCCCTTGCAGAATTCACCAGAACGCGTCTCTCTGCTGCCGATCGCCCCGGGCGTTGATTTTGCGACCGCGGTGGCACTCCGGCGGATGGCCACCTCAACAGGTGCCACGCCGGCTTACCTCCTGGCGCCGGAAGTGAGCGCCCTCCTCTGGTATATGCCTGACCAGCGTCACCACATGTTGTTCGCCACCATGTGGAATACCGGGATCCGTATCGGTGAAGCCCGGACGCTCACCCCGGAATCGTTCGACCTGGATGGTCTGCGCCCTTTTGTTCGGGTGCTGTCGGAAAAAGTGCGGGCACGTCGTGGCCGGCCGCCAAAAGATGAAGTGCGTCTGGTACCGCTGACGGATGCCAGTTTTGTGCGTCAGATGGAAAGCTGGATGGTCACCACCCGCCCCCGCCGGCGTGAGCCGTTATGGCCGGTCACGGATGAGACAATGCGCAACTGGCTGAAACAGGCGGTGAAGCGGGCTGAAGCTGACGGCGTGCATTTTTCGATCCCCGTGACGCCGCATACTTTCCGTCACAGCTATATTATGCACATGCTTTATCACCGGCAGCCCAGGAAGGTCATCCAGGCACTGGCCGGGCATAAGGATCCGCGCTCGATGGAAGTCTATACCCGGGTATTTGCGCTGGACATGGCTGCCACCCTGGCCGTTCCCTTTACCGGTGATGGGCGAGATGCCGCGGAGATCCTTCGCTCCCTGCCCCCGGCCGGCTGAGATTGACGGCCCTGGCATGACGTCCTGTATTCCGCTAATACAAAATACAGGAGCAGAGCGCATTCAGTGCCCCTCCCTGCTCCAGCACACCAGGACATCATTCGGATGACTGAACAGCCGTGGTCTTGCACGGTGACCTGCAAGCCTGCAGGCATCGACATACCGCAGACAAGCCAGGACACAGGCCGTACATCCCACAGTGTATTGTTTCCTGAAAGCTCAGTGAATCATCCCGTTAATTGCGAAAGTCATTCACCCCTGTGGCTCACTCCCTTCTGCCATCGGTCTCCTGTTCGCATTTAGCAGTGTGAAGCTGGCGCCGGGTTATACAGACAGCTGCAGTCTCATCCTGCCGGGCTAAACCTGCAATACACAGGGGAACGGATACCGTCAGGTAACATGACCGTCTCAGCATCCGATTGAGATTTTCGTAAGGGGTATAGAGCTTTACTGAAAAATTGACTGTGGCATGTTAACACGTGTGGAGCAGTGCACAGACCTGGGAATATCGCCGTTAAACCCGCATACCGTAGTCAATATCTGCGTATCACGGCCTGAAATCACATATGACAGTCAATATTGTTCGATCATGGCAGACATGATGGAGAACACATATTGACTGCGGTATGCGTGATGCATATCACAGTCAATGGAATGTCCTTAGCGGCATCCGGCAGTCATGTTATGCATATCGCAGTCAATTTTCTGGCTTCATCGCTGAGAGAACTTCGGCCAGTTTAAGGGGATCGATGCCAGCAGCCTTCAGCGCCTTAATGACTTCGTCATAATTTTGCTCTGGCGCCTTCTCTTCTTCCTCTTTGCGCGGAACCTTCACAGGACCACTGATGAGTTTGGGGTTGCGATAATGCACGCTGAAATAGGTGGCTCGGCCACGTTTAAACTCAGTGTAATCCAGATAACCAATATCCCGCAGCTGCTCCATCGCCTTACGTACCGTGTGGTTCTGCGTATAGACATTTGAGGTGAGATTCAGCCGGTCACGCATCCGTTTCATGGAAATAGGTGCAGGATTCTGGGGAAGACTTTCGATGTAGGTATAAAGCGCCTGGGCTGATTCCTTGCGCTGCAGGGCGTCAATGGCTTTCAGCCGCAGCAGTACCCTTCTGTCCATGTGGTAAAGCTCAAACAGCTTAGGTTCAGCCTTGATCTCAACGATATCCTCGTTGATGTCATAATAGGCTGACTGCACCAGATGTGTGGTCCATCCTTTGGTCTCGCTCTGGAACTTCAGCGTAACCGAGGCGAGTTTAAACAGGGAATTACTGATGCGATCGCGCATTTTTTTGTTTGAACGACGGGAGTCAAATCCGCACATCTTAACGAATTCGACGAACGACAGTTCCAGGGTGTCACTTTTTACCCCATACTCCGACATGGAGCGAATTATCCCCAGCCAGACTTTAAAATCCGTGTCCATATCAAGACGCGAACCGGTGATCTTAACGTCAGTGTATCCTTCGCTTTTGGCAATGGACAGCTGTACAAGCTCCTCAGTCGCGTCTGTAACGTTTTTCCGGTTCGCCTTGCTCTTCCCTGTTGATTTCAGAGTTGGGACGAAGAGACCGAGTCTCATGAGCGCTACTGGCTGCACGGTACTGGTGCTGTTGACATCCAGCTTAACAACTTCACCGGTTGTCTTATCAACCTCCTGAAGGTTCAGAAGTAAGCTGTTATTTTCGCTCGTCATCTTGATCCTCAACGGTTATCCACAAAAGGATGTAGTAATACGTATCGCAGTCAACGGATATACATACCTCAGTAAATACCGTTGCATATCACAGTATTAGATTATGCATATAACAGTCAACATTTTACATTCCACAGTCGATCCAGACAGACGTTAAAGCCAGTTACAGCGCATGCTGGAGCGATCCGGGGATCTCTTTTGGATCTCATTATGATCTCCTTGGGATCAATTATTGGATCGAGACCATGAATAACCCAGATACAAGCCCGGAAGCGCCACACCAGATATCCAGAACCCTGGCCTTATTTTCCTGAATACGCTCTGGAAGATTGAGATCTACAGGTACAACAATGAAACATTGACTGCGGTATGCTGAGTCGTCTTTCCTCTTCCTCGACACAGATGCGGTAAGCATCATACCATAGTCAATATATTACATACCGCAGTCAATTTCATTATAACTGGCTGATCCCGAGCCATCTTTAGCAACCCGACGTACGTGCAATCTGTGAATTCTGTGATTTTCCGCTTCCTCGCCGCTTTCTCACTGTGTGAGATCGCTTACTGCGGCGAGCGGCAGTGATTAATATTGACTGCGGTATGTACTCTTTTGTAATCCCCTGCGTTCTTTCATTACCCAATGTGGTTCACTTTGCACTTTTTCGTGCACTTTGCGATTTTATTGTTGCTTTGCAATAAATTCCAAGATTTAATAAAATAATGCAAAGTGATGATTAAAGGATGTTCAGTATGGGACTCATGGATACACTCAACCAGTGCATAAGTGCTGGTCATGAAATGACGAAAGCAATCGCCATTGCACAGTTTAATGATGACAGTCCGGAAGCCCGGAAAATAACCCGGCGCTGGAGGATTGGTGAAGCGGCAGATTTAGTTGGCGTGTCATCTCAGGCTATCAGGGATGCCGAGAAAGCTGGCCGGCTGCCGCACCCTGATATGGAAACCCGTGGGAGAGTTGAGCAACGCGTTGGTTATACCATCGAACAAATCAATCACATGCGGGATGTATTTGGTACACGACTGCGCCGTGCTGAAGATGCGTTTCCGCCGGTGATTGGCGTTGCAGCTCACAAAGGTGGTGTTTACAAAACCTCCGTTTCTGTTCACCTGGCTCAGGACCTGGCCCTGAAAGGATTACGCGTTCTGCTTGTCGAGGGTAATGATCCTCAGGGCACAGCCTCGATGTATCACGGATGGGTGCCCGATCTTCATATACACGCGGAAGATACTCTCCTGCCCTTTTATCTTGGTGAAAAGGATGATGCCAGTTATGCGATAAAACCAACCTGCTGGCCTGGCCTTGATATCATTCCGTCCTGCCTGGCACTGCATCGCATTGAAACTGAACTGATGGGCAAATTTGATGAAGGAAAACTGCCCACCGACCCGCATCTGATGCTCCGCCTTGCTATTGAAACGGTCGCTCATGACTATGATGTGATTGTTATCGACAGCGCACCGAACCTCGGTATTGGCACGATCAATGTCGTATGCGCTGCTGATGTGCTGATTGTTCCCACCCCGGCAGAGCTGTTCGATTACACTTCTGCACTGCAGTTTTTCGATATGCTTCGTGATCTGCTCAGGAATGTGGATCTTAAAGGCTTTGAGCCGGATGTCCGTATTCTGCTTACCAAATACAGTAATAACAATGGTTCGCAGTCACCGTGGATGGAAGAACAAATTCGCGATGCATGGGGAAGCATGGTTCTTAAAAATGTGGTACGTGAAACCGATGAAGTTGGTAAAGGCCAGATCCGCATGAGAACCGTTTTCGAACAGGCGATTGATCAACGTTCTTCGACCGGCGCATGGCGAAACGCACTTTCAATCTGGGAACCTGTTTGTAATGAGATTTTTGATCGTCTGATTAAACCACGCTGGGAGATTAGATAATGAAGCGTGCCCCTGTCATTCCAAGGCATACCACACATACTCAATCGACTGAAGATACTTCATCACCGGCGCCGGCCGCGCCGATGGTGGATTCATTAATTGCGCGCGTGGGTGCTATGGCCCGCGGTAATGCTATCTCTCTTCCGGTATGTGGACGGGAAGTAAAATTTACCCTTGAGGTGCTCCGGGGAGACTCTGTTGAGAGCGCCTCACGCGTATGGTCAGGAAATGAGCGTGATCAGGAACTACTTACCGAAGATGCTCTGGATGATCTCATACCTTCATTTTTACTGACCGGTCAGCAGACTCCAGCTTTCGGCCGCCGGGTTTCTGATGTCATAGAAATTGCAGACGGCAGCCGTCGCCGTAAAGCCGCAATCCTGACGGAAAGTGATTATCGCATTCTGGTTGGTGAACTGGACGACGAGCAGATGGCTGCATTGTCCCGGCTGGGTAACGATTATCGGCCGACGAGTGCTTATGAACGTGGCCTGCGTTATACAAGCCGGCTGCAGAATGAGTTTGCCGGAAATATTTCTGCGCTTGCCGATGCGGAAAACATCTCTCGTAAGATCATTACCCGCTGTATCAATACGGCCAAACTGCCTAAATCAGTTGTTGCCCTGTTTGCACATCCTGGAGAACTGTCTGCCCGGTCAGGTGAAGCCCTTCAGAAGGCTTTTGCAGATAAAGAAGAATTACTGAAGCAGCAGGCTGAGACTCTCCACGATCAGAAGAAAGCGGGACTAATCTTTGAAGCTGAAGAGGTCATTAGTCTTTTAACATCCGTACTGAAACAATCTCGCGCATCAAGAGTTAATCTGAGCTCACGTCATCAGTTTGCTCCAGGGGCAACAGCATTGTATAAGGGCGATAAAATGGTGCTTAACCTAGATCGGTCCCGCATTCCTGCGGAGTGTATAGAGAAAATAGAAGCCATTCTTAAGGAGCTTGAGAAACCAGGAGTCTAATGCGGACACGCTTTAGTCTACGGTTATCTCCCTTTACTTCATTTCCTTTCTCACAGGCCAGAAAACATAACTGGCCTGAATATTCTCTCTGGGACCACGGTCCCACCTGCGTCGTCGGTCAGGTAATCTGC
>NZ_BCZS01000063.1 GCF_001598855.1 Pluralibacter gergoviae ATCC 33028 = NBRC 105706
GGGGTCTGAGGGCCAATGGAACGAAAACGTACGCTAAGGAAATAACCAATTGTTATAATTGATATTATTCATTCTTCTCTATGAACTGAAAGCCCGCACTAAGCAATGTTTTAGCCTCAAATGACTTTTTTACCTACCCAACTAACGTAACGATCGCACATCAGGTCGTTTTTCAACCGCATAGTGACACCTGCACTCACATGCGAGAAAACACATATGATTTTGACTTCTTGTTTTGGTGGAGAGACAATACCCATTCATAGCAGGAGTACATAATGCCAGAAATTGCATCCCTACAACTTTTCAAAATACTATCTGATGAAACCCGCCTGGGTATCGTGCTACTGCTCAGGGAGATGGGGGAGCTGTGCGTATGCGATCTCTGCACAGCGCTGGAACAATCACAACCCAAGACCTCCCGCCATCTGGCGATGCTTCGGGAAAGTGGCCTGTTGCTGGATCGCAAGCAGGGGAAATGGGTTCATTATCGCTTATCCCCGCATATTCCTTCCTGGGCTGCCCTGGTGATTGAGCAGGCCTGGTTAAGTCAACAGGACGACGTACAGGCCATCGCCCGTAAGCTGGCATCGGCCAACTGCTCTGGCAGCGGTAAGGCTGTTTGTATCTAAAAATTTTGCCTGTACATATATGTTTTTACGAATATGAGGTGTTAAAGATGAAAATGTTAACGGTGTTTGATCCGGCGATGTGCTGCAGTACCGGCGTTTGTGGTTCAGATGTCGATCAGGTTTTGGTCAATTTTTCTGCTGATGTGCAATGGCTGAAAGGGCGTGGGGTTCAGATCGAACGTTATAACCTGGCGCAGCAGCCTATGAGCTTCGTTGAGAACGAAAAAGCGAAAGCATTCCTTGAGGCTTCTGGAGCTGAAGGGCTTCCGCTGCTGTTGCTTGATGGTGAAACGGTGATGGCCGGGCGATACCCAAAACGCGCTGAACTGGCTCGCTGGTTTGGTATACCGCTGGAAAAGGTGGGTTTAGCTTCCACCAGTTGCTGTGGTGGTAAAACTTCCTGTTGTTGAGTATGTCAGGAGGACATATGAAATTCTTAGAGAATATCCCGTCTTACCTGTTTTTCACCGGTAAGGGAGGTGTAGGCAAAACTTCGATTTCCTGCGCAACGGCTATACGTCTGGCTGAACTGGGAAAGCGTGTTCTGCTTGTCAGTACCGACCCGGCTTCCAATGTCGGTCAGGTATTCGATCAGACTATCGGTAACACTATCCAGCCCGTGACTGCTGTGTCTGGTCTTTCGGCTCTGGAGATTGACCCGCAGGACGCCGCCCAGCAATACCGCGCCAGAATCGTTGACCCTATTAAAGGTCTTTTGCCTGATGACGTTGTTAACAGCATCAGTGAACAGCTTTCAGGAGCTTGTACGACAGAGATCGCTGCATTCGACGAGTTTACTGGCTTACTGACTGACGCTTCTCTGCTGACCCGCTTTGATCACATCATTTTTGATACTGCCCCAACTGGCCACACTATTCGCCTTCTTCAGCTTCCCGGAGCCTGGAGCAGCTTCATCGAAAGTAACCCGGATGGTGCTTCCTGTCTTGGTCCAATGGCTGGGCTGGAAAAACAACGCGAGCAATATGCTCATGCGGTTGAGGCATTATCCGATCCTGAACGAACTCGCCTTGTGCTGGTCGCGCGATTGCAAAAATCAACACTGCAGGAAGTCGCTCGTACTCATGACGAATTATCAGCTATTGGCCTTAAAAATCAGTATTTAGTCATTAACGGTGTCCTGCCTGCGAGCGAAGCAGAACGTGATGCACTGGCCGCTGCAATATGGCAACGGGAGCAAGAGGCGCTGGCAAATCTTCCTGCCGGGTTATCTGATTTGCCGACAGACAACTTATACCTGCAGCCGCTGAACATGGTTGGTGTATCCGCATTGAAAGGCCTGCTCAACGAACACGCTGAGATAACATCGCTTCCTGAACAAAGCCCACAGAACAAGCCAGAGAATATGTCGTTGTCTGTCCTGGTTGATGATATCGCCCGCAGTGAACACGGTTTGATTATGCTGATGGGCAAAGGTGGTGTGGGCAAAACCACAATGGCTGCGGCTATCGCCGTCAGTCTGGCGGATAAGGGTTTTGATGTGCATCTCACCACCTCAGATCCTGCTGCACATCTCAGTACAACGCTCAATGGCAGCCTCAAAAATCTGCAGGTCAGCCGAATCAACCCTCACGATGAAACTGAACGCTATCGTCAGCATGTTCTTGAGACGAAAGGCAGGGATCTGGATGAGGCTGGGAAACGGCTGCTCGAAGAGGATTTACGTTCTCCTTGCACAGAAGAGATTGCGGTGTTCCAGGCGTTTTCACGCGTAATTCGTGAAGCTGGCAAACGGTTTGTGGTCATGGATACGGCACCTACCGGGCATACGCTATTACTGCTTGATGCTACCGGGGCTTATCACCGTGAGATTGCCAGGAAGATGGGGGATAAAGGTCATTTTACCACTCCGATGATGCAGCTTCAGGACCAGGAACGTACCAAAGTTTTGCTGGTCACTCTGCCTGAAACCACACCTGTACTGGAAGCGGCAAACCTGCAGTCCGATCTTGAACGTGCGGGGATTCATCCCTGGGGCTGGATTATCAATAACAGCCTTTCGATTGCACAGACGCAATCGCCGCTGCTTTGCCAGCGCGCCCTACAAGAGCGTCCTCAAATCGAGGTTGTGAAAAACCAGCATGCAAGCCGCATAGCGTTAGTACCGGTAATGGCTGCAGAGCCCACTGGCATCGAGAAACTCAGAGAGCTGGTTGTTTAATTTTTTTTGTATATACAGGGCGGCAAAGCCGTCCTGTCTGGAGGATTTATGTTACTGGCAGGCGCTATTTTTGTCCTGACCATCGTTTTGGTTATCTGGCAACCGAAGGGATTAGGGATCGGCTGGAGTGCGACGCTGGGCGCGGTACTGGCGCTGATCTCTGGCGTAGTCCATTTTGGTGATATCCCTGTAGTGTGGAATATTGTCTGGAATGCGACGGCGACCTTTATTGCCGTGATTATTATCAGCCTTCTGCTCGATGAATCGGGCTTTTTCGAATGGGCGGCGCTGCACGTTTCACGTTGGGGTAACGGTCGCGGGCGTTTGCTGTTTACCTATATCGTTTTGCTCGGCGCAGCGGTGGCGGCACTGTTTGCCAACGATGGTGCGGCATTGATTCTGACGCCAATTGTTATCGCCATGCTGCTTGCATTAGGTTTCAGCAAAGGCACTACGCTGGCATTTGTCATGGCCGCCGGGTTTATTGCCGATACGGCCAGTCTGCCGCTTATCGTGTCCAACCTGGTTAACATCGTTTCTGCAGACTTCTTTGGGCTGGGTTTCACTGAGTATGCGTCGGTAATGGTGCCGGTGGATATCGCAGCCATTATCGCCACGCTGGTGATGCTGCATCTGTTCTTCCGCAAAGATATTCCGCCAACTTACGACCTGGCTCTCCTGAAAGCACCGGCAAAAGCGATTAAAGATCTGGCAACCTTCAGAACCGGCTGGATAGTGTTGATCCTTCTTCTGGTTGGCTTTTTCGTCCTTGAGCCGTTGGGTATCCCGGTCAGTGCGATTGCTGCTGTAGGGGCTGTCATTCTGTTTGCGGTGGCGAAGCGAGGTCATGCCATTAACACTGGCAAAGTGCTTCGCGGTGCGCCATGGCAGATCGTCATATTCTCTCTGGGAATGTATCTGGTGATCTATGGTCTGCGTAATGCCGGACTAACAGAATACCTCTCCGGTGTGTTGAACGTGCTGGCAGATAAAGGACTTTGGGCCGCGACGTTTGGTACTGGCTTCCTGACGGCTTTCCTCTCTTCCATCATGAACAATATGCCTACCGTGCTGGTTGGTGCTCTCTCTATTGATGGCAGCACTGCAACAGGCGTTATCAAAGAGGCGATGATTTTTGCCAACGTGATTGGCTGCGATCTTGGACCGAAAATTACACCTATTGGTAGCCTGGCAACGTTGCTCTGGCTGCATGTCCTTTCACAGAAGAACATGACCATCACATGGGGATACTATTTCCGCACCGGGATCGTCATGACTCTGCCTGTGCTGTTTGTAACGCTGGCCGCGCTGGCGCTACGTCTCTCTTTCACTTTGTAATGAGATACTGATATGAGCAACATCACCATTTATCACAACCCAGCCTGCGGCACGTCGCGTAATACGCTGGAGATGATCCGCAACAGCGGTATCGAGCCGACCGTTATTCTTTACCTTGAGACTCCACCTTCACGCGATGAGCTGGTCAAACTCATTGCAGATATGGGCATTTCCGTCCGTACTTTGCTGCGTAAGAACGTCGAGCCGTATGAGGAACTGGGTCTTGCAGAAGATAAATTTACTGACGACCAGCTCATCGACTTTATGCTACAGCATCCGATTCTGATCAACCGTCCGATCGTAGTGACGCCACTGGGAACTAAACTTTGCCGTCCTTCAGAGGTTGTTCTCGATATCCTTCCAGATGCCCAGAAAGCGGCTTTCACCAAGGAAGACGGTGAAAAAGTCGTTGATGATTCAGGTAAAAGACTGAAATAAAGACGAAGGGGGCATTTGCCCCCTTCATTATTACTTCGCCATTTCTTCCAGCAGGTCAATACCAACCGGCTCTTCGCTCTGTAGCGCTGTTAATGCAATACGCTTTGCATACTGCTCTTCCACATCAGAGATGAGAGGCAGCTCGCGGTTCGCCCTGATCTTCAGGAAAGGCGAAGACGGTTGAGCAGCTGCCAGGCTGTTATTAACGACCCATGCCCACGGCTCGATGCCAGCTCGGCGTAGATCCTGCTGCAGGTTAGCGGCTTCCAGTACAGGTGTCGTTTCGGCAAGCGTCACGATAATCACCTTCGTCTTCTCCGGGTCTGCTGCTTTTTCGCTATCACCTGTCTTCGATGTCAGAAAGCGAGAGAATTCGGCTTCATGCTGTCGCCAGAACACACTCATGCAATTGTTGAATGCCTTTACATCACTCATGTTCGTCCTCAAATTTTGCTCAGATTAACCCGGCTCTCATCTTCCAGAATTTTATAAACAGTGGAACGGGCAATACTGAGCCGGCGGGCAATATCTGTTGCACCAGTTCCCTGCTGATGAAGTGCCAGTACACTATTTCTGTCGATGATGCGCTTTCGGCCAAACCGGATACCTTTCAGCCTGGCCTCCTGCCGTCCTTCGTTCGTACGCTCCAGAATCCTCCTGCGTTCGGCCTGGGCTACAGCTGAAAGAATGGTCACAACCATTTTCCCCATTTCACCGTCGGTGCTGATCCCGTCGTCTATGAATCGGACCGCGACTCCCTGAGCGTCGAATTCTTTTATCAGTTGGATCATATCGGCAGTGTCGCGGCCAAGCCGGTCGAGTTTCTTCACCAGGATGACGTCACCTTCCTCCACCTTCATTCGCAGCAGATCCAGTCCTTTCCTGTCGGTAGAACTGCCGGATGCTTTGTCGGTAAATATGCGACTGGCTTTCACCCCCGCCTCTTTAAGCCCCTTGATCTGAATATCGAGGGACTGCTGGCTTGTTGATACCCGTGCGTAACCAAAAAGTCGCATAAAAATGTATCCTAAATCAAATATCGGACAGTGGGTGTCTGTTATAACAAAAAATCGATTTAATAGACACCTAGACAACACCATTTTAGTGTGTCCGAGAATTTATAATATTTCGGACGGTTGCGAAATTGTTAATTCATGACCATCAGGCAGGGAGGCCGGTATGCCCGTCGATTTTCTGACCACTGAGCAGGAACTGAATTATGGTCGCTATGTTGCAGAACCCAATGACGTGCAGCTGGCGCGCTATTTTCATCTTGATGAGCGGGATCTTGCCTTCATTAACCAGCGGCGGGGAAGGCATAACCGGCTGGGAATTGCGCTTCAGCTCACCACCGCCCGTTTTCTGGGCACCTTTCTGACAGACTTAACCCGGGTTCTGCCAGGTGTTCAGCAATTTGTCGCGGTGCAGCTTAATATTCGCCGTCCGGAAGTCCTTACCCGCTACGCAGAACGGGTTACCACCCTCAGAGAGCATACTGCGCTGATTAAGGAATATTACGGTTACCATGAATTTGGCGATTTCCCCTGGTCTTTCCGCCTGAAGCGCCTGCTGTACACCCGCGCATGGCTCAGTAATGAGCGACCCGGCCTTATGTTTGATTTTGCCACCGCGTGGCTGCTTCAGAATAAGGTCCTGCTGCCCGGAGCAACCACACTTGTACGTCTCGTCAGTGAAATACGCGAACGGGCAAATCAGCGGCTGTGGAAGAAACTGGCCGCGTTGCCGGACAGCTGGCAGACCGCCCGCGTGACGGAGCTTCTGGACATTCCTGAGGGGCAGCGTACTTCACCGCTGGAGCAACTGAAAAAGGGACCGGTCACCGTCAGCGGCCCGGCATTTACCGAAGCGCTGGAGCGATATATCCGGCTGCGAAACCTGGAATTTTCCCGACTGAATTTTACCGGTCTGCCTGCTATACAACTGCGTAATTTGGCCCGTTACGCAGGCATGGCGTCGGTAAAATATATCGCGCGAATGCCACAGCAGAGAAAACTGGCCGTACTCACAGCATTCGTTAAAGCGCAGGAGACTGCGGCGCTGGATGAGGCCGTTGATGTGCTCGATATGCTGATACTGGATATCACTCGTGCGGCGAAGAAAACGGGGCAGAAAAAACGGCTCAGGACGCTTAAAGATCTTGATCGTGCTGCGCTAATATTGGCGCGGGCATGTTCATTGTTGCTGGATGAACAGGCTGACGATGCTGAACTGAGGGAGACCATATTCAACAGCATACCGAAAAGCAGGCTGGCAGAATCCGTCAGCAAGGTAAATGAGCTGGCCCGGCCTCAGAACAACAATTTCCATGACGAAATGGTGGAGCAGTACGGGCGGGTAAAGCGCTTTCTTCCGGCGGTATTGCGCGACCTGCATTTCCAGGCAGCGCCAGCCGGAGAACATACGTTGTCCGCCATTCATTATCTGACCGAACTGAACGGCTCGAAAAAGCGCATCCTGGACAATGCGCCTGAACATATTATTACCGGCCCCTGGAAACGCCTGGTATACGATGCGGAGGGCCGGATACAGCGTGCCGGTTACTCGCTTTGTCTGCTGGAGCGCCTTCAGGATGCACTACGTCGAAGGGACATCTGGCTCGAAAACAGCGATCGCTGGGGAAATCCCCGCGAGAAGCTGTTGCAGGGGGAAGAATGGCAGGCTCAGCGGGTCCCCGTTTGCCGGGCGCTGGGACATCCCACTGATGGACATAAAGGCGTGCAACAGTTGGCGGTCCAGCTAGATGAAACCTGGAAAACCGTCGCATCCCGCTTTGAAGGAAATGCGGAGGTTCATATTTGCCATGACGGTAAACATCCTTCCCTGACTATCAGCAGCCTGGAGAAACTGGAGGAGCCACCATCGTTGCATCGTCTCAACAGTCGGGTAAGGCTGCTACTCCCGCCAGTAGATTTGACGGAACTGTTGCTTGAAATAGATGCCAGAACGGGATTTACACGTGAGTTTACGCATGTCAGTGAATCCGGGGCCCGGGCACAGGATCTGCACATCAGCCTGTGCGCGGTCCTGATGGCAGAGGCCTGCAATATCGGGCTGGAACCGCTGATAAAGCACAATATACCGGCGCTGACGCGCCACCGGCTTAGCTGGGTAAAACAGAATTACCTCCGGGCAGAAACGCTGGTCAGCGCCAATGCCCGCCTGGTTGATTTTCAGTCCACACTGGAGCTTGCTGGCCGCTGGGGTGGTGGCGAAGTGGCTTCAGCTGATGGCATGCGCTTTGTCACGCCGGTGAAAACCGTCAATTCAGGACCTAACAGAAAATATTTTGGTTCCGGACGTGGCATCACCTGGTACAACTTCGTCTCTGATCAGTACTCTGGATTCCACGGCATCGTTGTCCCCGGCACATTACGAGATTCCATTTTTGTGCTGGAAGGCCTTCTGGAGCAGCAGACAGGGCTGAATCCGGTTGAGATCATGACAGACACAGCCGGTACCAGCGACATTATTTTTGGCCTCTTCTGGCTGCTGGGATACCAGTTTTCCCCCCGGCTTGCCGATGCCGGTGAAGCGGTATTCTGGCGAGTGGATAAATCGGCAAATTACGGTGCACTGGACGAACTGGCACGTGGTTGTGCCGATCTGTCGAAAGCCGAGGATCAGTGGGATGAGATGATGCGAACCGCCGGTTCGCTGAAACTGGGCACCATTCATGCTTCAGAACTCATTCGCTCTTTGCTGAAAAGCTCGCGCCCATCAGGGCTGGCACAGGCGATCATGGAAGTGGGGCGCGTCAACAAGACGCTGTACCTTCTTAATTATATTGATGATGAGGATTATCGTCGGCGGATCCTGACGCAGCTAAACCGGGGGGAAGGCCGCCATGCTGTGGCGAGGGCGATCTGCTACGGGCAGCGCGGTGAGATCAGAAAGCGCTATCGTGAAGGTCAGGAAGATCAGCTGGGGGCACTGGGCCTGGTCACTAACGCAGTGGTACTGTGGAACACACTTTATATGCAGGAAGCCCTGAGCTGGATACGCAGTAATGGAGAAGAAATCGGGGTTGAAGATATCGCCCGGTTGTCCCCACTGATGCACGGGCATATCAATATGCTGGGGCATTATACGTTTACGCTACCGGAGGATATTTTGAAGGGGGAACTGAGAGAACTAAATTTCAATTTAAACAATGAATTAACTTCTTAGCGTACGTTTTCGTTCCATTGGCCCTCAAACCCCT
>NZ_BCZS01000064.1 GCF_001598855.1 Pluralibacter gergoviae ATCC 33028 = NBRC 105706
TTCCCCGTGATGAAGGTGTTGCTGACTCATACCAGGCCTGAATAGCTTCATCATCCAGCCAGAAAGTTATGGAGCCACGGTTGATGAGGGCTTTATTGTAGGTGGGCCAGTTGGTGATTTTGAACTTTTGCTTTGCCACGGAACGGTCTGCGTTGTCGGGAAGATGCGTGATCTGATCCTTCAACTCAGCAAAAGTTCGATTTATTCAACAAAGCCGTTTGCTCCTGAAGCTCTGGGAACTGTATGACCAGCCCGACGGTGATGATTAACGGGACTGAAACAGGTTACGGCAGAGCAATATGGGGCTCATGTCCTGCTACGTAACCCGTCAGTAAAGCCCTGCTGCGCACCTGACGCTAAGCACTAACCCGCCTGCAGTTACCTGGTCGAATACAGCCCGCGAAGCTTTCTTGCCTGCGTCTGATGTGCTTCCGCACCGGCATTATTGACCTGCTCATGCACGAGAGCGGCTTTTTCTCCGGCATTCAGTTCGTTAAAAGAAGAAGACGAGGTCTTTGAATTTGCATCACTGCCGGACAGCATTTTTTTATGTTCCTCAATCATTTTCTGATGCGCATAGGACGCGCTGTTGTTCATAAATGAATGAGCAACAATGGCCCTTTCATGTTCATTCATTTCAGAGAATGAGGGCGTGTTGTTTTTATTAACCCTGTCCGGTAAGTTTTCATGCGTCGAGGAGTTCACATGACTGACGGCTGAGGCATTATTAACAAATCGATGTGCTTCATGGGCAATATCACTGGACTGAGCAAAAGCTGCCCCACAAAATAAAGCTGTAAACGCAGTGGTCGTGATTAATATATTCATGTGTAATTACCTTCTGAGGTACATAAAAGATGTCCTTATGATCATATATAAAAAAATCAACCTGTGGGGAAGATGACGTAAATGTAATACAGCCACGTACATTACACGATTGTAATGAATTTGTTTCTTAAGGTGTGCTAGATTCATTTCATTGTAAGTGGATGAACCAGTAATTTAATTTAAATCGGTTCTCGAATTCTGTCAGTAACCATACTTTAAATAAGGGAATGCGCATGCTGTTGAAAACGTCTCGACGAACTTTCCTGAAGGGGTTAACCCTCTCTGGCGTAGCCGGAAGTCTTGGCGTATGGAGTTTCAATGCGCGTTCCAGTCTGAGCCTGCCAGTTGCCGCATCCCTGCAGGGTACTCAGTTTGACCTGACCATTGGTGAAACGGCCGTCAATATCACGGGCAGTGAGCGTCAGGCCAAAACAATCAATGGAGGCCTGCCGGGGCCCGTTCTTCGCTGGAAAGAAGGTGACACCATTACCCTGAAGGTCAAAAACCGTCTTAATGAACAGACGTCCATTCACTGGCACGGCATTATTCTTCCGGCCAATATGGATGGTGTTCCGGGGCTGAGTTTTATGGGCATAGAGCCTGATGATACCTACGTTTACACCTTTAAGGTTAAGCAGAACGGGACTTACTGGTACCACAGCCATTCCGGTCTGCAGGAACAGGAGGGGGTATACGGTGCCATTATCATCGATGCCAGGGAGCCAGAACCGTTTGCTTACGATCGTGAGCATGTGGTCATGTTGTCTGACTGGACCGATGAAAATCCTCACAGCCTGCTGAAAAAATTAAAAAAACAGTCGGATTACTACAATTTCAATAAACCAACCGTTGGCTCTTTTTTCCGCGACGTGAATACCAGGGGGCTGTCAGCCACCATTGCCGATCGGAAAATGTGGGCTGAAATGAAAATGAATCCGACTGATCTCGCGGATGTCAGTGGCTACACCTACACCTATCTCATGAACGGGCAGGCCCCGCTGAAAAACTGGACCGGACTGTTCCGTCCAGGTGAAAAGATACGCTTACGGTTTATCAACGGCTCGGCAATGACCTATTTCGATATCCGTATCCCCGGGCTGAAAATGACGGTCGTGGCTGCAGATGGCCAGTATGTAAACCCGGTTACCGTTGACGAATTCAGGATTGCCGTTGCCGAAACCTATGATGTCATTGTGGAGCCTCAGGGTGAGGCCTATACCATCTTCGCACAATCCATGGACAGGACCGGTTACGCTCGAGGGACACTGGCCACGAGAGAGGGGTTAAGTGCTGCCGTTCCCCCCCTCGATCCCCGTCCTCTGTTGACCATGGAAGATATGGGTATGGGGGGAATGGGACATGATATGGCAGGAATGGACCACAGCCAGATGGGAGGCATGGATAACAGCGGAGAGATGATGTCTATGGACGGTGCTGACCTTCCGGATAGCGGGACATCCTCCGCGCCCATGGATCACAGCAGCATGGCCGGTATGGATCATTCCCGGATGGCCGGAATGCCGGGTATGCAAAGTCATCCTGCGTCAGAAACGGATAACCCACTGGTTGATATGCAGGCGATGAGCGTCTCTCCGAAATTAAATGATCCGGGTATTGGTCTTCGAAATAACGGAAGAAAGGTTCTCACGTACGCGGATTTGAAAAGCCGCTTTGAGGATCCTGACGGACGTGAACCTGGCCGTACCATAGAACTGCATTTAACCGGCCACATGGAAAAGTTTGCCTGGTCATTTAACGGAATCAAGTTTTCAGATGCCGCACCGGTGCTGCTGAAATACGGTGAGCGGCTCAGGATCACGCTGATCAACGATACCATGATGACTCACCCCATTCACCTGCATGGTATGTGGAGCGATCTGGAAGATGAAAACGGTAATTTCATGGTTCGTAAACACACAATAGATGTTCCCCCTGGTACAAAACGCAGTTACAGAGTGACAGCAGATGCGCTTGGCCGCTGGGCGTATCACTGCCATTTGCTCTATCACATGGAAATGGGAATGTTTCGTGAAGTCCGGGTGGAGGAATGATGCGAATGAAGAGAAATTTGAAGGCCATACCTGTTCTGGTCGCCGGTTTGTTTACCTCACAGCTTTCTATTGCGGCGGGCTCCGTCTCTGCAGATCCCCACGCCGGGCACGACATGTCTGCCATGCAGATGCCAGCAGATGAGAATTTCACTGAGATGACGTCAATGGAGCCCATTGTAACTGAGAGCAGAACGCCAATTCCGCCTGTTACCGATGCCGACCGGAAGGCTGCATTCGGCAATTTACAGGGGCATGCGATTCACGACAGTGCGATTAATTATCTGGTTCTGCTGGATCAACTGGAATGGCAACGGTCGGATAACACCAACAATTTCAGCTGGAGTGTTAACAGCTGGATTGGAGGCGACACAGATCGGATTTGGCTAAAGAGTGAAGGTGAACGAAGCAATGGGGAAACGGAGGCGGCTGAAGCGCAGTTACTCTGGGGACATGCGGTTGGCCCATGGTGGGATTTGGTTGCGGGTGTCAGGCAGGATTTCAGACCTGCTTCTGCCCGGACCTGGGCTGCTGTCGGTTTTCAGGGGCTGGCACTCTATAATTTTGAGTCTGAAATTACGGGTTTTGTCAGTAATGGCGGAAAAGCAGCCCTTCGTCTGGGAGGAGAATACGACGTTTTACTGACTAACCGGCTCATACTCCAGCCATCCTATGAGGTGAATTTCTACAGTCAGGATGATGAATCGCGGGGTCGCGGCAGGGGACTGACTGACACAGAGCTGGGGCTCCGGCTGCGCTATGAAATACGCCGTGAGTTTGCACCCTATATAGGCGTTTCCTGGAATCAACTTTACGGGAAAACATCCGATATGGCGAAAAGAGAAGGTGAGAAAGACCATCAGGTAGTATTCCTGGCGGGAGCCAGAATCTGGTTTTAACGCACTGATATAAAACACTCAACTAAACAGGTAAATAAAATGTCGATTTTAAATAAAGCCATTCTTACAGGTGGCCTCGTTATGGGCGTTGCTTTCTCTGCTATGGCCCATCCGGAATTAAAAAGCTCTGTGCCACAGGCTGATTCAGCCGTAGCGGCCCCGGAAAAGATTCAGCTTAATTTCTCGGAAAATCTGACCGTGAAATTCTCAGGTGCAAAATTAACGATGACGGGTATGAAAGGCATGTCATCACATTCTCCGATGCCGGTCGCGGCAAAAGTGGCGCCAGGCGCTGACCCTAAATCGATGGTCATTATTCCGCGAGAGCCTTTACCCGCTGGCACTTATCGTGTTGACTGGCGCGCGGTTTCTTCAGATACGCACCCTATTACCGGTAATTACACCTTTACAGTGAAGTAATATTATGAACGACCTGATTATGATTGTTATTCGTTTTCTTCTTTATCTGGATTTGATGGTAATATTTGGATTGCCATTTTTTCAGATATATGGAATAAGCGGTGTCAGACATGAAACCTATAACCTGACTAATTTCAGGTCGTTTATAACCTTTGCTGTTGTTACAGGCATCATTCTTACTGGCATTAATATGCTCCTGGTATCTAATGCCATGAGTGGAGTAACTGACCTCAGAGAATTATCCATCCATGTTATCGAGATGGTGATAGAAGAAACTGATGTGGGTATTAGCTGGATTGTCAGGCTCTGTGCCCTGTTTACCACACTCGGTGCTTTGTTCCTTTACACTAATAAGAGAGTATTGTCCTGCCTGCTGATGACGATGAGTGGGGGCGTGGCGCTGGCTACACTTGCCTGGGGAGGACACGCCGTTATGCATGACGGTCTGCATTACTATCTCCATTTACTGAGCGATCTGACCCATCTCGGCGCTGCAGGTGCCTGGACAGGTGCTCTGGTTGCATTTGCTATCCTGCTGATGCGCAGAAACGAGCATAATGCACAGAGCGTCATTGTGATATCTGACTCCCTGGCAAAATTTGCCACGGCAGGAACGGTGATTGTTGTAGCCCTGATCCTGAGTGCGCTGGTCAACTATCTGTATATTGCTGAGGGTAACTTAACTCCCTTATTCAACAGTTCCTGGGGGAGGATATTGCTTGCCAAGACGGCTCTGTTTGTTCTGATGCTTCTTCTGGCTGCAGCAAACCGGTTTCACCTGGGTCCCCGGCTTGAAGTTATGGTCAGGGAAGGGAATTATGATCGCAGCGTTGCCCTGATGCGAAACAGCATCCTGACAGAATTCGTTGTTGCGATTATCATTCTGGGCGCCGTAGCGTGGCTCGGAATGCTTGCTCCGTCTCAGGTCAGCTAGGGGACAACCAACGCTCACGCGTGAGATTTTTACTTTCATATCAGCGAGTTGACCATGCAGCGTATTTTAATCGTTGAAGACGAACAAAAAACAGGTCGTTACCTGCAGCAGGGACTGGTTGAGGAAGGCTATCAGGCCGATCTCTTTAATAATGGCCGCGATGGTCTTGGGGCCGCGTCGAAGGGACAGTATGATTTGATAATACTGGACGTGATGCTGCCTTTCCTCGACGGGTGGCAAATCATCAGCGCACTGAGGGAGTCCGGGCACGAAGAACCGGTCCTGTTTTTAACCGCAAAGGACAACGTGCGGGACAAAGTGAAAGGACTGGAGCTTGGCGCAGATGACTACCTGATTAAGCCCTTTGATTTTACGGAGCTGGTTGCACGTGTAAGAACCCTACTGCGCCGGGCACGCTCGCAGGCCGCAACAGTCTGCACCATCGCCGATATGACCGTTGATATGGTGCGCCGGACCGTGATCCGTTCGGGGAAGAAGATCCATCTCACCGGTAAAGAATACGTTCTGCTTGAGTTGCTGCTGCAACGCACCGGAGAAGTGTTACCCAGGAGTCTTATCTCGTCCCTGGTCTGGAACATGAATTTTGAAAGTGATACGAATGTGATTGATGTCGCCGTGAGACGTCTGAGAAGTAAAATTGATGATGACTTTGAGCCAAAACTGATCCATACCGTTCGCGGTGTCGGATATGTCCTGGAGATCAGAGAAGAGTGAGGTTCAAAATTTCCCTGACCACACGCCTGAGCCTGATTTTTTCTGCGGTGATGCTTACGGTATGGTGGTTATCAAGTTTTATCCTGATTAGCACCCTTAATGGCTATTTCGATAATCAGGACCGCGATTTTCTGACAGGTAAACTTCAGCTCACCGAAGAGTTTCTTAAAACAGAGACGTTCCGGAACAAAACGGATATTAAGTCATTATCAGAAAAAATAAACGATGCGATGGTAGGGCACAATGGCTTATTCATTTCTATAAAAAACATGGAAAATGAAAAAATTGTTGAACTCTATGCCAAAAATTCTGTTGTTCCAGCGGTCCTGCTTAATAAGTCGGGTGATATTCTCGACTATATGATCCAGACGGAAGAAAATAACACCGTGTACCGCAGTATCTCGCGGCGGGTTGCCGTGACGCCGGAACAGGGTAAAAGCAAACATGTCATCATTACGGTTGCCACGGATACTGGGTATCACACCCTGTTTATGGACAAACTCAGTACCTGGCTGTTCTGGTTCAATATCGGTCTGGTCTTTATTTCTGTTTTTCTGGGCTGGCTGACCACACGTATTGGTCTGAAACCGTTACGGGAAATGACCAGTCTGGCTTCCTCCATGACTGTACACAGCCTGGATCAGCGTCTAAATCCCGATCTGGCTCCGCCGGAAATCTCTGAGACCATGCAGGAGTTCAATAATATGTTTGATCGCCTGGAGGGGGCATTCCGGAAACTGTCAGATTTCTCGTCTGACATCGCGCATGAGCTGCGCACACCAGTCAGTAATCTGATGATGCAGACGCAGTTTGCACTGGCTAAGGAAAGGGATGTTTCGCATTACCGCGAAATTTTATTCGCTAACCTGGAAGAACTGAAAAGGTTGTCACGAATGACCAGTGACATGCTTTTTCTGGCACGTTCAGAGCATGGTCTGCTGCGGCTGGATAAACATGATGTGGATCTGGCAGCCGAACTGAATGAATTACGTGAGTTGTTCGAGCCCCTGGCAGACGAAACAGGAAAGACAATCACGGTTGAAGGAGAGGGCGTTGTTGCCGGAGACAGCGATATGCTCCGACGTGCTTTCAGTAACCTGCTTTCCAATGCAATCAAGTATTCTCCCGATAACACCTGTACAGCGATACACATTGAGCGTGACAGTGACTGTGTGAACGTGATGATTACGAATACGATGTCCGGCCAGGTTCCCGCTAATCTGGAACGTTTGTTTGACCGGTTCTATCGCGCAGACTCATCAAGGTTCTACAACACGGAAGGCGCGGGGCTGGGATTATCAATTACAAGGTCGATCATTCATGCTCACGGCGGCGAGCTGTCAGCAGAACAGCAGGGGCGGGAAATTGTGTTCAGTGTGCGTCTGTTAATGGATTAATACCGTTATTCAGGAGAAACCCGGAAGGTGACAAAAATGTCATCGTTCAGTCACGCGATAAACAGAGGCGGTTTTTTATAATCAGCCATAAATCAGGACAGCGTGATAATTCAATCGCCCGGTTCCTGGCGTGATGATCAACCAGCCCTGAGATCAACTGCTTTCTCTGTTATAAGCCATTGATTGTTTGGGTATGTAAACACCGGAGACCCAACCATGAAAAAGATCCTTGTATCCTTTATTGCCATTATGGCTGTCGCTTCATCCGCCATGGCTGCAGAGACAATGAACATGCATGACCAGGTAAATAATGCACAGGCTCCTGCCCATCAGATGCAGTCATCTGCTGAAAAAAGCGCAGTTCAGGGAGACAGCATGACAATGATGGATATGAGCAGTCACGATCAGGCCGCAATGTCCCATGAAATGATGCAAAACGGCAATTCTGCTGCCCATCAGGACATGGCTGAAATGCATAAAAAAATGATGAAATCCAAGCCAGCAGCTTCTAACGAAACAGCAAAATCATTTTCCGAAATGAACGAGCATGAGAAAGCCGCTGTTGTGCATGAGAAGGCGAATAATGGTCTATCTTCCGTTATTCATCAGCAGCAGGCTGAAAAGCATCGCAGCCAGATCACCCAGAATTAACCCGCAGCTCCACTTGTCAGACCCACATTTGACGCCGAAGTCACTGGCTTACGCTCCCGATCGGGAGCGTTTTTTTTATAAGCGAAATGAATAATAATGAAAGAGTCCATACACAATGTTTTTTTTGGTCATGTCGACCTCACAATTAACTTATATTGTTTGAGAATCCTGTTCCCCGGTCATCTCCAGGGTGCATGTCGCGCTGTATCCTGAGACTGGCTGAGAATACGAATGACCGTAACCATAGAATGTGATGATACAAAATAGATCGTATGCCGGTTCTACCGGCAGTGTGCAGATATCGTCTCCCAGCTCTGCACAATGCGTGCCGATATCATGCATGGCCAGCACATCAAATACTGCAGCTATACGACCGATCTATGCATCCGCCTGAACAACCCCGATCTGTCTGAAGCTGAAGTCCCAGATGGCCTCCAGATCCTCTTCTGCTTTGGGTGTCAGCTCAATCTCTTTCATTTGCCACCCTGGCCCTGACATTCGTAAGCGTCGTCTCAGCACCGTCTGGCAGATCCTGATATTCCTGAGAGGATAGTGGACACCAAATATGGTGGACGCTATCCATGAAATCATTAACCGCAGTGCGTAAAAAAAGCCCTAATTATCCCGTTGAGTTCAAAATCAAAATGGTTGAACTCTCGCATCGACCAGAGATCTCCGTAGCGCAACTCGCTCGTGAGCATGGGATCAACGATAATTTGCTGTTCAAGTGGCGCCAGTACTGGCGCGAAGGAAAACTACGTCCTCCTTCAACAAT
>NZ_BCZS01000065.1 GCF_001598855.1 Pluralibacter gergoviae ATCC 33028 = NBRC 105706
ACGGCGAGCGCCCTTAACACGTTCACCGCAGAAAGCCTGACAGAGAAGCAGAGCCGCTATAGTGAACGGAACGATTCCGCCACTCATAACATATTGTTTTTTAAACACTCATACGCCACTTCTCAATCAAAATGTGACCAAGAGACTGCCGCCGGGTAGAGGGGGCCGTTACCCGCCCAGCCTTACCCCATCAAGCTCACGTGCGCCGCCACGATCCGCCAGCCAAACGGAAACTTCACCCACGTCTGCATCTGTCTGCCCACTTTCTCGCTGTTCTCGCGGGTAAACTCGGTGCTGGCGACCGCCATGTCGTCGCCGAAGGTGGTGATGGTGGTATTGCGCAGCAGCCGATCCAGCCCCTGCGACGGGCGGGCGCTGCGAAAATCGCGGATCGCATTGATACCGTAAAGATTCTCCGTCGCGCCGTAGCGCACCGTGCGGGCATCCTCCCAGAATAGCTCGTCCAGCACGGCAATATCGTTGCTAATCAGCGCCTGCTCATAGCGGTAAAACGCTGCCGTTACTTCATTGAGGATCGCCGGGCGATCGATGTTGGCGCGGTTCATATATTTTCCTGTTGATAAAGTACGCCCGCCTGCTCAAGCCGCCAGGCCGCCTGCAGGCAGCGGGCCTCCTGCCAGGGGGCGCCGATGAGCTGGACGCCTATCGGCAGACCGCTGCGGCTTTTCAGCGGCACCGTCACCACAGGTAGGCCGAGAAAAGAGATAGGCTGGGCCAGCATCCCCATGCTCGCTTTGGTCGGCAGATCGGCTCCGTTGAGGCGAATGCTTTCCTGGCCGATGGGCGTCGCGCAGCAGGGCGTGGCAGGCGCGATCAGCAGATCGACATCGTCAAACAGCGGCAGAACCCGGTCCCGGAACCAGGCCCGGAAGCGCTGGGCCTGGTTATACCACGCCGCAGGCGTCATGCAGCCCGCCAGCAGACGCTCGCGGGAGTTGGGTTCAAAGCGCTCGGGCTCGGCGCGCAGGGCGGGCAGGTAGTGATTACCGCCCTCGGCGGCGGTCAGCAGGAAGGCGGCGGAGCGGGCCAGCGCCACCTCCGGCAGCTCCAGCTGACGGTCGGCGCCGAGCGCCCGGCCTGCGCGCGCAACCGCATCGCGGGCCTCCGCGCTGCTCCAGGTATCAAACCAGCCGCCCAGCGCGGCGCAGCGCAGGGGCGCGCCCTGCTCAAGGGTTGCCGCCGCCGGGCAGGGATCGCGCTGCTGCTGCCAGCGATCCGTCGGATCGCGGCCCTGCATCACGTCGTATACCCGGGCCAGATCGTCCACGAAGCGCGCCAGGGGGCCAATGTGATCGAGGCTGGCGACGAACGGATGGCTGCCGCTGCGCGACAGGCGGCCAAAGGTCGGCTTCAGTCCCAGCACGCCGCACAGGGATGAGGGCACGCGGATCGAGCCGTTGGTGTCGGTCCCCAGCGCAAAGTTGACCAGCCGGGCGGCTACCGCGGCGGCGGAGCCGCCGGAGGAGCCGCCCGCGATGCGGGCGAGATCGCGCGGATTGCGGGTCGCGCCGTAGTGGCTGTTCTCAGTGGTAAAGCCGTAGGCGTAGGCATCCATATTCACCGCCCCGGCAAGCGTTGCCCCCGCCTGGCTCAGCTGGCCCACGGCGAAGGCATCGGCGGCGGCGGGCGGCGCCTTGCTGAACAGCTCGGCCCCGGCCAGCGTGGTAACGCCTTCGATATCGAACAGGTTTTTTACCGCATACGGCACGCCGGCCAGCGGCGGCAGCCGCTCGCCGGCGGCGATCAGGGCGTCAACGCGCGCGGCCTCGGCCAGCATGCGCGCTTCGGTCACCTCGGTGAAGGCGTTGATCTGCGGATCGTCCTGGGCGATGCGCGCCAGCGTCCGGCGGGCAAGCTCCCCGGCGCTGAACTGCTTATAGCGCAGCCCCAGCTGAATGTCCCTGATGCTCAGCGTCATAGCCGGTACACTCCTGCACCTTCCTGACGGTGCGGCAGTTCGAACTTCATCAGCGGATCGGCAATGGCGGCGATCCGCGCGAGCTGCAGCGCCAGCTCTGCCCGGCGCGGATCGTCCAGCGGTACCGCCAGCAACTGCTCCATCAGCCGGATATAGGCCGGCCAGTCCATCGTCTGTTCACTCATCGCGCCTCCTCAGAATCCCGCCGCGCTGCCGTTGCTGCGCGGATCGAATGCCCCCTCAAGCATGCCGTTCGGATGGCGGACGATCGCCCCGGCGTGCCCCATAACTTCGCTCATCGGCGGCAGCCATTCAACGTCGTGGCCCTTATCGCGCAGGGCGGTAAAGGTCGCTTCGCTAAAGCCGCCTTCCAGCTTGAGCGAGTCGGTCGCCTGCCCCCAGGTGCGCCCCAGCAGCCAGCGCGGGGCGCTGACCGCATCCTGCAGCGGCATACCCTGGATCACGTGGCGGGTAAACACCGCCGCCTGGGTCTGCGGCTGACCGTCGCCGCCCATGGTGCCGTAGACCATAGTGCGTCCGTCCTTCAGGCGGGCCGCCGCCGGGTTGAGGGTGTGGAACGGCTGCTTGCCCGGCGCCAGGGCGTGCAGATGATTTGAATCGAGGCTGAAGGCGGCGCCGCGGTTCTGCAGCAGAACGCCGCTCTCCGGCAGCACCACGCCGCTGCCGAACTCGTGATAGATGCTCTGAATAAAGGATACCGCCAGCCCGTTGCCGTCGATAACGCCCATCCACACCGTATCGCCCGGCCCCTTGCCGCTGCCCCAGCGGGCGGCGCGCTCATCGCTGATGGCATCGGCCATCGCCTGCAGCGGCGCGCGATCGAGCAGCGTCTGCACCGGCAGCGTGACGTGGCGCGGATCGGTGATATAGCGGTCGCGCAGGGAGAACGCCTGCTTGGTGGCTTCGACGATGCGGTGGATAGTCAGCGCCTCATCGGCGTCGGCCATCTCCATGCGGTCGGTAATGCCGAGGATCGCCAGCGACACCAGCCCCTGGGTCGGCGGCGTCATGTTATAGATATCCCCCTGGCGGTGGCTGAGCTTCAGCGGTACCCGGCGGCGGGCGCGGTGGGCGGCCAGATCCTGTGCGGTAAGCGGGCAGCCGGTGGCCTGAAACTCTTCGCCCAGCAGTTGCGCAAGCGGCCCGCGGTAGAAGCTGTCCAGCCCCTCCTGGGTGAGGCGGTTGAGGGTTCGTGCCAGGCGCGGCTGGCAGAAGCGGCTTCCGGCCTGGGGAATGTCGCCGCGCTGTAAAAAGGCGTTGGCAAAGCCCGGCACGCCGGAGAGTTCGTGATATTTATCGCGGGTGGCGCTGGCCTGGGAGGGGGTCACCGGGATGCCGTCGGCGGCGTAGCGAATGGCGTCGGCCAGCAGGCGGGAGAGCGGCAGAGTGCCGCCGCCGAGGCCGGCGGAGATCTTCAGCGCTTCATCCCAGCCGCTGATGGTGCCGGGGACGGTCAGCGCCGCCCGCGCACCCCGGTGCGGGATAGCCTTGTGCTCCGCGTAGTACTCAAGGGTCGCCTGCGCGCCCGCCGCGCCGCTGGCGTCGATGGCGACCGGCTCCCCTTCGGGCGGCACGATAAGCCAGAAGCCGTCGCCGCCGATACCGTTCATGTGCGGATAGACGACGGCGATCGTGGCCGCAGCCGCGACCATCGCTTCAATGGCGTCCCCGCCGTGCCGCAGCACGGAGAGCGCCGATTCGCTGGCCAGGTGGTGAGGACTGACCGCCATCGCACCCGGTGCCATATTACTGTGCATGATTTTTGCTCCCTGGTTATTGAGTTGCTGCCGCGCGTTAAGCCAATAAGGCAAGATCCGTTCCAGATTGACGGGACGCGCGGCAGCAGGCAGTCTTATATGAAACAAAAGTTGCAAGGAGAGAACATGCAGCAGCTGGATGAGCGTTTACGGGCAAGCTATAACGAACTATCGCCGCAGGAACAGCGGGTTGCGTCCTTTATTATGGACCATTTTGACGACCTGGTGAGCTACAACAGCGCCGAACTGGCGCGGCTCAGCGGAGTGTCCAAGGCTACGGTCAGCCGCCTGTTTCGCCACCTCGGCTACGAGCGCTTTCGCGATATGCGCGATGAACTGCGCACCCTGCGCCAGAGCGGCATGCCGCTGACCGGCGATCGCGACGCGGTGCAGGGCAACACCCTGCTGGCGCGCCACTATAAGCAGGAGATGGCCAACCTGACCCAGTGGGTCAACGCCCTCGACAGCGGGCTGTTTACCGAGGTGATTGAGGCGCTGGGTAGCGCACGGCGGGTGTTTATCGTCGGCCTGCGCAACAGCGCGCCGGTGGCGCTGCACCTGCGCCAGCAGCTGATGCAGAGCCGGGGCAACGTCTGGCTGATGCCGCAGCCGGGTCAGACGCTGGCGGAGGAGCTGGTGGATCTCGGCCCGGACGATATGGTGGTCGTGGTGGCCTTCCGCCGCCGCCCGCGCATCCTGCGTCCGCTGCTGGAAACCCTGCAGCGCCAGCAGGCGCAGGTGCTGGCGATTAGCGAGCCGCAGGCCTCGGGCGTGCGGGCGCTGAGCCGCTGGCACCTGGCCGCGCCGCTGGACAGCGTCTCGGCGTTCGACAGCTACAGCAGCGCCATGAGCATCGTCAATCTGCTGGCCAACGCCCTGCTGCACAGCACCCTGCGCAGCGGCCGCCAGCGTATCCACCAGATTGCCGATCTTTACCAGGGCCTAGACGAGCTGGAGCAGCTCTGAGCGCACCTTTTTAGTGCTGATGCACCGTAAAGGGGTTCCGCCGTGAAACTTTAGGCCGCGAAATGCGCCCCGGAGGTCCGCGGCGAGCCCGGCAGATCAAAAAGCGGGCTGGCACAATCGTTGCAAAAGCGGTATTAAAGAATCAATCGTTTCAAATCCGTCCTGCCGATAAAGGAAGCCGCATGTCCGATACTCCGCTGTTGTCCCAGATTAATCCGCCGCACCGCCTGCTGATGGGGCCGGGGCCAATTAATGCCGATCCGCGCGTGCTGCGCGCCATGTCCAGCCAGCTCATCGGCCAGTACGATCCGGTCATGACCGGCTATATGAATGAGGTAATGGAACTCTATCGCGGCGTGTTCCGCACCCGCAACCGCTGGACGATGCTGGTGGACGGCACCTCCCGCGCCGGTATCGAGGCTATCCTGGTGTCGGCTATTCGCCCCGGCGATAAGGTGCTGGTGCCGGTCTTCGGCCGCTTCGGCCACCTGCTGTGCGAAATCGCCCGCCGCTGTCGGGCGGAAGTGCATACCATTGAGGCTCCCTGGGGCGAGGTGTTCAGCGCCGACCAGATCGAAGATGCGATTAAGCGCGTTAAGCCGCGCCTGCTGCTGACGGTGCAGGGCGATACCTCCACCACCATGCTGCAGCCGCTGGAGCACCTCGGCGAGATTTGTCGCCGCCACGGCGCGCTGTTTTACACAGACGCCACCGCCTCGCTCGGCGGCAACGCGCTGGACGCCGACGCCTGGGGGCTGGACGCGGTCTCCGCCGGGCTGCAGAAATGCCTCGGCGGCCCGTCGGGCAGCTCGCCGGTGACGCTCAGTGAAGCGATGGTCGCCGCCGTTCGCGCCCGCAAGTGCGTGGAGCAGGGGATCCGCACCGACGCCCACGAAGACGGCGACGAAGAGATGATCTGGTCCAACTATTTCGATCTCGGGATGGTGATGGACTACTGGGGACCGGAGCGGCTCAACCACCACACCGAGGCCACCAGCATGCTGTTTGCCGCCCGCGAGTGCGCGCGCATCATGCTGGAAGAGGGGATGGATAATCTGATCGCCCGCCACGAACTCCACGGCCGGGCGATGCTCAACGGTATTCAGGGCATGGGCCTGGAGGCGTTCGGCGACATCGCAAATAAGATGAACAACGTGCTCGGCGTAGTGATTCCTGCGGGCGTGCCGGGCGAAGAGGTGCGCAGGCGGCTGCTGGAGGACTTCAACATTGAGATAGGCACCTCCTTCGGCCCGCTGGCGGGCAAAATCTGGCGTATCGGCACCATGGGCTACAACGCCCGCAAAGATTGCGTGCTCCAGACCCTGACGGCGCTGGAAGCGGTGCTCAACCGCCTCGGCTTCGCCACCACCCAGGGCGCGGCGATGCAGGCGGCCTGGGACACCTACGAGGACTGATCCATGCAGATGACTCCGGAAGAAGCCCGCCTTGCCGCCGCGCGCGTGATGGCGCGCAGCGACAGCCTGGCCGGGATCAGCGAAACGCCCGGCGAGCTGACCCGCGTCTACCTTTCTCCCCAGCACCTGCAGGCCAACGCGCAGGTGGCGCAGTGGATGGAGGCGGCGGGAATGACCACCTGGCAGGACGCGGTGGGCAACATCTGCGGCCGCTATGAGGGCGCCGCCGAAGGCGAGCCCGCGCTGCTGCTCGGCTCCCATCTCGACACGGTGCGCAACGCCGGGCGCTTTGACGGCATGCTCGGGGTGCTCACCGCCATTGAAGTGGTGGCGTGGATGCACCAGCACCGGCTGCGCGGCGACCGGGCGATTGAAATCGTCGGCTTCGGCGACGAGGAGGGCACCCGCTTCGGCATTACACTGCTCGGCAGCCGGGGCCTGACCGGCAGCTGGCCTGACGGCTGGCTGGAGACGCAGGACGCCCGGGGCGTCAGCGTGGCGCAGGCGATGGTGAACGCCGGGCTGGATCCGCAGCGCATCGCCGGCGCCGCCCGCGCGCCGGAAGACTTTTGCGGCTACCTTGAGCTGCACATCGAACAGGGCCCGGTGCTGGAGGGGGAAAATCTGCCCCTCGGCGTGGTGACGGCGATCAACGGCGCCCGCCGCCTGAGCTGCCGCTTTGACGGCGAAGCCGGCCACGCGGGCACGGTGCCGATGGCCCTGCGCCGCGACGCGCTGGCGGGGGCCGCCGAGTGGATGACGGCGGTAGAGACCCTGACCCGCGAGCGCGATCCGACCCTGGTGGCGACCGTCGGTACCCTCGGCTGCCTGCCGGGGGCGGTGAACGTCATTCCCGGCGCGGTCACCCTGAGCCTCGACATCCGCAGTCCCTCTGACGCCAGCCGCGATGCCCTGCTGGCGGATCTGCTGCGCACCGGGGAAGCGATTGCCGCCCGGCGCGGCCTGGGCTTCAGCCACGACACCTTTTATAGCTCGCCGGCAACGCCCTGCGCGCCGCAGCTGCAGCAGGCTCTCAGCGACGCCTGCCGGGCGGTGCAGGGCAGAGCGCTGCTGCTGCCGAGCGGCGCCGGGCACGACGCGATGGCGATCGCCGAACGCTGGCCGGTGGGCATGCTGTTCGTGCGCTGCGAGCGCGGCATCAGCCACCATCCGGCCGAATCGGTCACCGCCGACGACGTGGCGGTGGCGCTGCGGGCCTTCAGCCTGGCGGTGCAGCGGATCGTCACCGCCTCGCCCCTGCAGCGCTTTAACGCCGCCGGGGCGGAGCAGGCAATGGAGACGGTGGCGCCCTGCGTAGCAATTACCCAGTGGCAGCAGGCGCTGGTGGCCGGGCGCCCCTACGCCAGCGAGGAGGCGCTGCTGGCCGAAGCCGCGCGCCTGAGCGAAAGCTGGGACGCACAGGCGCTGGCCCAGGCGCTGTGCGCCCATCCGCGCATCGGCGAACGGGCGCAGGGCAGCTCCGCCGAGTCGGCGCTGTCGCGCCAGGAGCAGTCGGCGGTCAACGCCCGTGACGCCGCCCTGACGCAGGCGCTGGCCGAAGGCAACGCGCAGTACGAAGCGCGCTTCGGGCGGGTATTTCTGATCCGCGCGAAGGGCCGCAGCGGCGAGGAGATGCTGGCCGCGCTGCGCAGGCGGCTGGAGAATGACGATGCGCAAGAGGAGCAGGAGGCCATCGGCCAGCTGCGGGAGATAACCATGCTGCGTTTACGGGGAGCCTTTGCCTGATGAGCGATATTTCAACCCATATTCTCGACACCGCGCTCGGCAAACCGGCGGGCGGCGTGGCTCTCCGGCTGGAGCAGCAGTCCGCCGACGGCTGGCGGCTGCTCAGCGAGCACCAAACCAACGCCGACGGCCGCGTACCCGCGCTGTACGATGCGCCGCTGCCGCCGGGCCGCTACCGGCTGACGGCGGAGATCGGGGCGTGGTTTGCCGCAACCGGCCGCGAGACGCTCTACCCGCTGGCGCAGATAGACTTTGCGCTGCCGGCCAGCGGTAGCCACTATCATCTGCCGTTTTTGATTGCGCCGTGGGGGTGGTCGACCTATCGGGGATCGTGAACATCTTCCCGGCCGTCGCGGCCCTGCCCGGCGGCGCTTCGCTTGCGCGGGCCTACGACTGATGATCGCGGTTTTGCACTGATGCTATGTATTCTGAGGGTGTTCTGGTCCGGCTTAAAATCGCCTCAGATTATTGCGGATGGCCGGGGCAGCCAGCAGGGATGCTGGCTGAGGCGAAACGAGGCATGGATGCCGAGTCGAGCCGTACCCGAAAAGCCAGTAGCAATAATCTGAGGTTCCGCGCAGCGGCGATTTTTGTTGCCGGGAGCCGGGATTGTTAAGGGAGCGGCGGCT
>NZ_BCZS01000066.1 GCF_001598855.1 Pluralibacter gergoviae ATCC 33028 = NBRC 105706
TCGGCGCTGGTGCGGGTGATGACGTTCTGACCGGAGCTGGCTTTGTCTGCATCCAGACCTCCTTTAATCGCCAGGGTGTCGCCGAGCTTGCGCGTCACCGCGTCGCCGCTGTTCCCGGCAAAGGTCATGCCTTTATCGACCTGGGTCTGAACGGTGTTGAGCTGCCCGCCGTTGACCGCGTCGGTGCTGCCCTCTCCGACCTTACCGTCCGCGACGTTGGTGATGGTGTTCCCACCGTTGTCGAGGCCGTCCCTGGTCAGGGTCACCGGCTTATCGCCGCCGCTCACGGTCACGCCGCCGTCGCTGACGGTGGTGGTGCCGGTGGTCACGCTGTCTGCGGTGAGATCTTTCGCCAGGCCAAAGGTCAGCTGCGATTTTCCGCTAGCGTCCGGATCCTGCTGGTCGATAGTCAGGTTGCCGTCGGTGTTAGCGAGATTCACTTCGTTTCCGGCAATCACTGCCGCCGCATGCGTCTCCCCGGCGCTGGTGCTGGAGAGCATCCAGGGTTTACCACCGCCGGTGCCGGTGGAAATGTTGTTGATGCTCTCGCGCAGAGAGTAGAGCTGGCTGCCGTTCACCGCATCCTTACTGTCTGAGGCGATAGTGCCGTCGTTGACGTTGAGGATTTTATTGTTGCCGTTATCAAGGCCGTTACCGGTGAGCGTGACCGGGGAGCTTCCGCCTGCGATCGTCAGACCCTGATTATTGAGCAGGCTATTGCCGGTGGTGACGCTGTCAAAGGTCGCATCTTTCGCCAGCTCAATAGCAATGCCCACTTTGCCGCTGGCGTCGCTGTAGGTATGGGTTGTTACGTTTTCGCCAGAGGTCGCACCACCAGCGCTGTATCCGCCGGTCACCGCCAGAGTATCGCCAAGCTGGCGATTAACATCGGCGCCGCTGTTGGCGCTAAAATTCAGACCTTTTTTGACGTTGCTGTCGATGCCGCTGACCTGGTTGGTGATAAAAGTGTTGTTATTTTCCGTCTGGCCCAGCTTGGTGGCGACCGCATAGAGCTGGCTGCCGTTGATGGCGTCCGTACTGGATGCGCCAATCAGACCCGCAGAGACGTTGGTGATGCGGCGCTCGCTGCCCACGCTGCCCACGCTGATTTCACCCAGCGGGTGGCCGGTGGTGCTGAACTGAAGGTTTACCCCGTTGATCGTATCGCTGTTGTAATCGCTGAGCCCGGCAGACCGGGCCGTTGCGGTACTGCTGCCGCTGGCAACGGACCCCGTCCCCAGCGCGACGGAGTTAACGCCGGTGGCCTGAGCGCCGGTACCGATGGCGACCGCATCGTTGGCGCTGGCGCTGGCATTGGTCCCCAACACCACCGCATTTTCACCGTTGGCATCAGACCCGGAGCCGATAGCAATTGCTTTTGCCTGGTGAGATGCTGCGCCGATACCGAGCACCAGAGACTGCTCTGCCAGCGCCTGGGAGCCGGTACCGATAGCAACGGCGTCGTTATTAGCAGTCAGGGCGCTGTTACCGAACACCAGCGAATTTTCACCGTCTGCCCTGGAGTTGTTGCCGATAATGACGGCGTTGCTCTGGTTGGCATTGGAGGTGTTACCTAAAACAATCGCATTATCTTTATTCGCGCTGGAATCGTTTCCCAGGACCACCGCCGACTTGCTGCCCGCAGCAATAGAGGAGTTTCCCCCCATGATGATAGAGTTGGTCGCGTTCGCATTGATGGTGGAATTGATACCGTAAAGAATTGAGCCATCCGCACCTTCGTCAATTAAAGCGCCATCCCCGTAGGCCATCGCCGTTTTCGGGTAAGCTATCGTCCCGTTAATGCCGTTGCCGTAACCTTTGGGAAGCGTTGCCGCCTGGGCGGGAATGGCCGAAAAAACAACCAACCCCGTTACCGCCGCGACTAACGCCCGCTTGCTATTTTCAATCAGTGACACTCGCGGTTTATTACTGGCCCGAGAAGTACTCTTAGTATGGCCCTTTGCAAATTCAGACGACACAATCCACTGCTGCCGCGAGTGGCACCAGACGACACGGTATATTTTATTCATTCTTTCTATCTCGAAATGATGACACTGATGAGCTTTACATAGTGTCAGCATCATACTAATCCTCACTATATAAACAACTGCCCAGAGCCACCGTTTAAATCTGCATTTTCAACGGCAACTAAAGAATTCCATAAAATGCTCTACAGCTTTCACACAACAATAACAAGAAATTACTTAACAACATGTTAGAAAAAAACGATGGCTCTTATATCAAAATATTGACAACCATCATTTTTGCATAGACAACAAAACTTAAGCATTTGTTTTTATTGAATAAAAATAAATAAAAACAATTCTCATTTAATGAGATAAAAAGGCGAAGAATGCCGTGTGGAATCTATGCAAAAATAACGCCCACTTTACTAAACTACATTTCATTAACATCAAGAAACGCTATAAATTGCTTAAAATAATCATAAAAAATTAATTTAAAACCTAAAAAAGCAAAATAATTTAAAATTGGCATGGTTAATGCCAGGTATAAAAAGCGATCGTTTTCATAAAGTTATCCAGCCTTCAATAGAAAATAACTTTCCGATAGCAAAAACATTTCTAATAAGTCATATAAGATATTTATATAATTATTGAAGACGCATCTTATATTCAGCAAAATAAGTGCATAGACGTGCATATTTAGGCACTGCGCTAGGCTTGGTGCAGACATTTAAATGGGAGAGAATGTTCAGCAGCGGGTGGCGCACGTAGCTGCGACGCATGCTCCTGAGCTCGTTCACCAGCCCGTACTGGATGCCGTGTCCCGCAGCGGGCCCCCCTTGCAGGACGGTACGTCACCCAGTTCAATCGACAGGTGCGGCTCTCAAGCAGCCTACCGTAGTGATGGAACGTAAACGCCGGCGATAAGAAAAATGCACACGGATAGCAACAAGGCCCCCTTTCTTTATGCTGTTGGGCGCTCGTTCCAGGCGTCCGTATACTGAATGTTACCGTCGTGAATCTTCCAGGAAATCTTTTCGTACTGCATCGCCACTGATTCCATGTGATTCATCTTGTCGTTAGCTGCAAGTTTACAGTTAGGAACGCCGCAGTTAACGCCTGTAATCTTCACATTCTCCATCAGGACAGAAAATAAGCTACCTCCTGCCCTGCGTCGTTGATGTGGTAGAAACGAATCTCGGCGCATTTCAGCGTCTGGCCCGTTGCCGCAGCCTTATAAAGGTACGAGGTAGAGCTATCAACTTCTTTTTCAATCATCATTGATGAATGCTGGCGCGTACCAGTGATCTTACCGTTGGCATTGTCCACAGGTAAGTTAATACCGTGGCTCAATCCGATAATCTCAATGCTGCCGCCACGGTCTTGAACATCTACAGATCCTTTAATGTCTGCACCGCCATCGTCTTTAAGCCACATGTACGGAGGGATTGGCATTTCATTTGCTCCTTATTTTTCTGATCAACTTCATCGTTATGAGATAAATTGCTGTTGTTGCTGCGATCTCAGTAATAAAAGCGATGTAGAAAAACACATCTTCGATGTTCTCCACTCCTGCATCTTCGTTACCGTAAAACAGATGTACCACCCAATAGCCAAGGTCATGGTTAACCCACAAGTACGGGTCACCCAAGGAACGCCCAATAACGAACAGGATTAACAGGAAGTAGGCAACCTTAGCTAATCTACGGGCAAGTGTTCGAGCCATTGGCTACCACCTCAATCGTGCCGTATGAATCTAAATTTATACCCGGTACTTTCTTTTTCTTTGTTCGTAAAAGAGCGTCGCGCAGCCTGTTGAAGTCGGATTGGTGAGCAAGGGTTATGCAGCCGTCAGAAAGCTGGCCCGGATGGAGTCTAAAACTACCTCTGGAAATACCCTTGTAAAATGTAGTGTCGTCAATCATACCGTCAGCCCGGTACAACGCGAACCATTCGGAATGATCAACGTGATACATGAAGGTGCTTTTAACTAAGTCGATACCCCATGCCCTAACTTGGTTTAGCTTGCTTCCGGTTGGCCTGTCTACGATGTAATACTTCCCTGGAGGGAGTGGGCCATCATTGATTATCATTCCACACGCGCCCTTGTTCTTATAAAGACCATTGCCAGAAAAAGCCATGAACACGCCGATCCCGTCAAAGGTAAGCGGAACATAATCAGCCCCGCTAAGTATTAACTTTCCATGTAAAGCCATAATAACCACTTATTCTGAATGGGTATTTTTAGTTGTTAATCGTACTCCTACGCAATCAGATAGGTGAAAGTTTTCTTCCGGGAAAAGTCTGATTTTGTGAAACAAATGAGGGTGATAAACCAGATCAGAACATCGTATTAGCAGCCCTGACTAATCCTGATCTCTGCTTCTTCGCAAGTCAGGCTTTACCCTCTGGAGTTGCCAGAAATTTACAGTCATGGATTTTACGGTTGTTGCGCTTTGTCGCGGCGCTTTTGGTAGCGTTTAACATAATCCACCTCGCATAAATCATATAATTTTAAGTAGTTACACCGTATAACAAAGTCACATTACAAATAAAGTTATAAAGGTGCAGGTAATAGATGGTCATACGTTCCGTGTTGGGTACATAAGAAAAGGCGGCGCGTAGCGCTTACGCTGGATGTCGCCCCTTCGCAGGGAGGATAAAGCCTTAGCACGTTCTCTTATCAGGTAGTCGTTGTGATCCGGTGGCTGCAACCGTGGCAGAGCCGGATTCTTTCCCGGTCCGCTTAGTCTTCCCAACATTACGCCCGTTTATTCTCTGCGACCTTTCACAAGGTGTTGCACCATTGAGCGCCGCACGAAGCGCGGAACGTATAGCTAAGGGTTCAAGTAATGTGTTTGAGTCCGGCAACTCTTCCAGCTTCAAAGGGTGGCACAATTTCTTGTGCTGTTCGGGGTTGAGCCTGGTAACTACCCGGCCAGTACGCTGTATAATATTTAATCAGACACAACGCAAAGGCGTTTGTCTGTGCTAACAGACGTTAGAACAGACATTACAAACCTTTAGGTGATCATGCTAAAGGATGCTTTTTTTTACGGGACTTTCTGTTGATGGTGCGATAATAGGAACAAAACATAACCATTAAAGGCATTGTTTTTACTTAATAAATTTTCGTTTCAATTTTCAAGATACCCCCAAAAGTACCCCCAGATGATTTTTCGTTGCCACCAAAAGACCATTTTTTAAGCATCCCGCCCTTGCCGTCCTCACTCTTATTGTATGATACATCTATCCCACAATAAGGAATCAGCCAGCCATGAGAATGACCAGCCGCAAAAAAGAGATACTCAGCTACTTTGAGCCGGATAACCTCGATTGGGTAAAGGGCGAGATCGGCGCTCCTCCGCTGGACGTATCCGGCATTGCCTACCTGCTTCACGGCATGGAGTCGTTCGGCAAGCGCCACCAGCTCGAATCCACCCGGCGCACGCTAGAAAATATGGTTGCTGGCGGTCTGCTGGAACGGGTAACGGTATATGAACAGCGCCAGAACACAACGCAGAGTAGCGCCGACGCTCACGGCGTCTGGTGTAACGTGACGCGCTACGGCCTGCCGGGAACGTGCCGGGTCATGCGCGATACAGGCGGAGCTGATGGGTCGATATCTGGGGAGTTTGCGCGGGTTGGCTGAATACCTCCCCTACATCCGGCATAATCCCGGATGTAACCACACCTTGGCTATGCGTGGAGCCTATGCGTTAACCTTACCCGCTATGCGTTGAGATGGTTAACGCCCCAAAAGGCCCATTTTGCTGTTAACCAGTCGTGGTAACCATGATTGGTAACCACTTTAAAATAGCGCTTTCGGTGGCAACCTGTCTGGCAACCTCACGTTTGGCAACCAACGCATCAGCTTTTACTTTTGATGTAATCCTTCACAACGTCAGCCAGTTCTTTGACCAGTGATAACCAGACTCCTGGCACATCACTGTCTTTTTCTTTGCTGTCCTTGCTGAATGCGAAGCGCAATAGTGCCAGTGCAAGTGTTGTGGGAATGGCCGCAAGAACGACAATCCCTAATGACCATAACGTTTTTGTCTGCGATACGAACTCAGCGTACTTGTTAGGTTCCTTACCGGCAATCTCATTGAGGTTAAAGCTGTGGATGGGCCACCAGACCAGCCAGAAAAGTAATGCCAGCAAGAACAGGGTGATAATCACACATGATCCATAAAACGCCACCCGCCGGAATCGGTGTTGCTGTAATGCGGTATTAAGCTGCGTTTGTTGCTCGCTGGCAGTAATCGTGCTGGTCAGATTGTCATCTGATATATCTTTAGCCATTACAAAAAGCCCAGAGACTGTAAGCGGTAGCTCATGGCATTGATTGAAACGTCAAAGATACGGGCAAGCTCTTTGATGTCTGTAATTTTGCGCTGTTTGATGAGCACCTTAACAGCCAATTCCGGCATAAGGATTTCAGCTGCAAACTTGTTTGCTGCCACTTCTCTTGGGTCGTAATACGACATGGAAAAGTGAGCGGATGGATCGCGGAAAGCGTGACCGTGCCCAAGCATGTAATGCCCAAGCTCATGGGCTACGGTAAACCGCTGACGCTTTCCTGAGTCTGTCGGATTATAACGAATAACCTTACCGTCCACTTCACCAGAAAGGTTCCTATGCTGGTGGTCAGCGAATGGCTCTACTGTTAGTCCTTCAGCAGCAGCAAGCTTACTGGGGCTGATTGGTAAGCCGCCTTTCCAGTATTTAGCCAGGAGGCTTTTAGCTGTATTGACTGGCATGTAACACCTCCTTTTGTTGCTGTGTGGGTAGTATTTTGATGTCTACAGCGGTCTATAACCGTCTATCACCATCAATAATCGCACATAACAGAAGATAAATCCTGCTGAAAAATGCGTGTTGCTGCTTCTGCGTGATAGCTCGCAATTGTTTTGCAAACGCTGCGGTTGCCTACATCCGGGATTATACCGGATGTAACCGGCTCACGGCTGCTCTCATCAGCGATCCTCGAAGTGAGTATCAACGGAAGAAACAATAAGTTAGCCGCTAATATTGCCGTATAACAGCGTTATACAGTGGTATACTGTATAGACAGAAAACACTGATACGGCGGCCCCTCATGAGTAAATCCAATCTGGTAGCCTTCCGCGTTCCAGCAGAATTGCAGGACGCGTTTAATGACGCTGTAGCATCATCTGGCGGCGATAAAACAGCGTGGCTTGTCGATGCCCTTCGCAGCAAATTGAACCAGCCAGAGAGTAACCCACAGTCCCGTATGTTGGCGCTGGTGGAGCGCATGGAAGTAGCCGCCGCTGCTCTGGCCGGTGGTAAGCAGGGAATACCGCCGCAGCCGTACAATGAGGCGGCGGTGATTGGGATTGTTGCCGATACCATCCGGCAGGGTTTAGATAATGGCCGAATCATCGCTGAGAGGCTCAATGAGGCAGGGTATCAGACCAAAGCGGGTAAGGCTTGGGATAAGGATATTTACAGCGCCTGGAAGCGGCATAGCAGCCATGCCGACAAGCTGGCGGCGGTGCTACAGGCATAGTGCATGGCTATCACCTCGGGGCTGCTGGCTTCTTCCATTGGTAGGCTGGCGCGGCCATTCTGCGCCGGTGGCGCTCTTTGGCCTGAAGTGCCTGTATCAGCCCGGTACGGATGGTGTAGCGGGTGTGA
>NZ_BCZS01000067.1 GCF_001598855.1 Pluralibacter gergoviae ATCC 33028 = NBRC 105706
GTGCGTGGAGGCTGGCACCCAGCGGTACAGCGTCGGAATGGACACGCCGAGGTTCTTGGCCACGTCCTTGGGCGGCACCCCGCTGGCCAGCAGCTTCTTGGCCGACTCGATCTTGCTGTCGGTCATCTTCGGCTTGCGGCCGCCTTTGCGGCCGAGCTGCTTGGCGACTTCCAGCCCGGCGCGGGTGCGCTCGACGGTCAGCTCGCGCTCCATTTCGGCAAGGCTCGCCATGACGTGGAAGAAGAACCGCCCGGATGGTGTGCCGGTGTCGATGGAGTCGGTGAGGCTCCTGAACTGGACACCGTGCTTGTGCAGATCGCCGACCAGATCGACCAGTTGCTTGACCGACCGGCCCAGCCGGTCGAGCTTCCAGACGACCAAAGTATCGCCTTCGCGCAGCATTTCGAGCGTCTTGGCCAAGCCAGGCCGGTCTGCCCGCGTGCCACTCACCTTGTCCTCGAAGACCTTTTTACATCCGGCCTTGCTCAAGGCTTCGCGTTGCAGCTCCAGGTTCTGATCCTGCGTCGAGACGCGCGCATAGCCAATCAACATGGCTTGTCTCGCGCCCGGTCGATGCGTTCCTGCATCGCCTGCATCACTTCTTCGTGGGTGTACGATCTGGCGTTGGCGTCGGTGGCTTGCCGCAGGGCTTCCTCAACCTCGCGCGTCATCCGCTCGTAATCCTCCGGCCACAGCGCTTGCTCCATGCGCAGCGACGCCTGACCCAGCAGGTGCAGCAGGCTGAACAGCCGCATGTCGTTGGTGGCGACGATGCGCTCCCGAATCTGCTCCTGAATAGCTTCGCTAGCCCGATGCGCTTGTGGTGTGGCAGTCCCCTCGTAGTCAGCGGGGAATTCCGCTTCCTCGGCAATCCTTGCCCAGGCGCTGGCCAGCGCCTCGATGGTTGACGTGCTCATTTCCGCCGCTCCTGTGCTCTTTGGCGAATCAACCGGCCAAGGGGCCTCGACGCGAAAACCAGCAGCATCACGCCTATCGGATACCAGGTCGAGAAGACCACCAAGGCATCGAAGGCTGGCCGTCCGGTGTTGGTAGGCAGTACGGCGGTCACAGCCATCAACCCGCCGACCGTCCAGATGATGCGCCACACGTAGGGCATCACGCGGGGCACGTAGCCGTCATCGAAAGCGGTCTGGTAGTAGCGGCGCAGGCCGCGCTCGGCAAGCGCCTGGCGCTGCCGCTCCGACAGCGCATCCGTCCGGCCATACCAGCGCCGGAATGGTGGACAGCGCAGCAGCAAAGGGGTGAAGAGGATCATCACCGCCACGATCGCGACACCCCACGCCATGACGGCGCCGGCATCGGGCCGCTTGGCGTTCTCGATCACGGGCGCGAAGACGCCCGGAGCACCGATCATCCAGAACAGCGCAATGTGCTGATGGAAGGAGAGCTTCATTTGCTCATCCACTTGCGCAGCAGGCGCTTTTTCAGGGAGGCGCGTTCTTGCGGGTTGCGTCCCTTGTGATTGGCGATGCGATCCGCCGTGGCGGCCTGGCGCTTGACGGGCCAGTAGGAGCGGCCATCCTTGCCCATCGACCAGACGCTGCTGGCCTGGTTTTCCAGCAGGGGCAGATGGGCGCTCAGGGCTTCGGGCGACGCGCTGGTCAGCGCCGTGCGCTCACGGGTGCGCCAGCGCTGATGCCAGAGCTTCTTGTCCTCGCGCTCGCTGCCGCAGGTCGTGTGCCCGACGATGGGTGTTTTGCGGCGGCTGCGGCTCATAACGTAGTGGTCTCCAAGAACATTCAGGACTGATCCCAGGCGTCGATGGTCAAGACCTGATCGGCAGGACAGGCGGCTACGCGGTCGGGAACTGGATGGTGTTCAGTCTCATGCCGACCCCATTCGATTGATCGCGTCGCTTGCGGCACGCTGCGACGCAAGGAGGTTTGCGACCTGGTTTAGCAGCCGTGTCCGCTGCATGTCTGTTACCTATCTCCCCGACCGCTCATTGGACCAACTCCAGAGATTGGGCTCTATCGCTCAGCCAATACGAAACCGGCATTGGCTGATGCCACAACCGAGACTAACACAAATGGCTCGGTACCTGTATTTCGCGCCCCGTGCACTTGGCCCGGTCTTGCCACGGCTATCTCACCTTCCCTGAGGGCACGAACAATCCCATTGCCCTGAAAGTAATCAGCCATTCCCGACAAAACAGTCCACGTGTCTTGGCCGTGAGGATGAATGTGAGCCGCAATTTCCTGCCCGGGATGGACATGCCAAACCACGATAATTGAGTCTCGGGTTTCAAGCACAACGGAACGAATAGGCTCGCCTTCGGACGGCTGAACATACTCGGCTACAGAAAATATTCTCGATTCAACAGTCATCGGAGATCCCTCTTTCACAGTTGTCGTTACGGTCTTCATCGTCGGCATCCTGACGCACGGCGGGCAATTGCTGGAGCAACGCCGGCAGCCATTCCTGTACCGTCTCCCACACCACATCGAGGTTGATGTCGAAATAGCCGTGAGCCATGCGATTACGCATATTGCGCATGCTGCGCCACGGCACGTCGGCATGCGCCTGGGTGAACTCGACGTAGCCATCCATCACCTTTGTGGCCGCCTCGCCGATGACGATCAGGCTCATGATGACGGCCTGCTGGGTGCGCTTGTCGGCCAAGAAGTCGTCCTTGGCCATCCCTTCCACGAAGCTGCGCGCATCGGTTGCGGCCTGCTGAATGTGGTCGAGGTAATCGGGCAGGCGGTTCTCGCTCATATCGGTTGCGCCTCCGCGAGCACCTTGGCCCGGAACTTCGGCGGCAGGTCGCCGGGAGTCAGCAGATCGACGTCAACGCCGAGCAGCGATTTCAGTTCTTCTTCCAAATCGCCCAAGTCCAACAACGTGGCACCGGGCAGCGCATCGACCAACAGGTCGAGGTCGCTGCCATCCCGGTCGGTGCCATGCAGCACCGAGCCGAAGACGCGCGGGTTCGCGGCGCGAAAGCGGCCTACCGCTTCACGCACTGCGCTTCGCTTCATGTCAAGCACAACAGACGGTCGCATGCGCATCCTTTCTTATCGAAACTCGTTGAGATGATATGCAATCAAGAATAGAATTTCAAGAACTATTTTCGAGAATCGCAATGCCTTGATTCCCGTGCCGCGCCGGTTGCCTTGGCGGGCTTGTCACAAACCTACGTTTTCAAGAAGAAGGAAACCGCATGCCCCGCCGTTCGATCCTCTCCGCCGCCGAGCGCGAAAGCCTGCTGGCGTTGCCGGACACCAAGGATGAGTTGATCCGTCACTACACGTTCAGCGAAAGCGACCTCTCCATCATCCGGCAGCGGCGCGGCCCGGCCAATCGGCTGGGCTTCGCGGTGCAGCTCTGCTACCTGCGCTTTCCCGGCGTCATCCTTGGCGCTGATGAGCCACCGTTCCCGCCATTGCTGAGACTGGTCGCCAACCAGCTCAAGGTCGGCATCGAAAGCTGGGACGAGTACGGGCAGCGTGAGCAGACCCGACGCGAGCACCTGGTCGAGCTGCAAACGGTGTTCGGCTTCCAGCCGTTCACGATTGGCCACTACCGGCAGGCTGTCCAGTTGCTGACCGAGCTGGCCATGCAAACCGACAAGGGCATCGTGCTGGCCAGAGCCTTGATCGAGCACCTGCGGCGGCAGTCGGTCATTGTGCCCGCCCTCAACGCCGTCGAGCGGGCGAGCGCCGAAGCGATTACCCGCGCCAACCGGCGTCTCTACGACGCCTTGGCTGAGCCGCTGACGGACGTGCATCGCCGTCGCCTCGACGATCTGCTCAAGCGCCGCGACAACGGCAAGACGACGTGGCTGGCCTGGCTGCGGCAATCCCCGGTCAAACCGAACTCGCGGCACATGCTGGAACACATCGAACGCCTCAAGGCGTGGCAGGCGCTCGACCTGCCCTCCGGCATCGAGCGGCTGGTTCACCAGAACCGGCTGCTCAAGATCGCCCGCGAGGGCGGCCAGATGACGCCCGCCGACCTGGCGAAGTTCGAGCCGCAGCGGCGTTACGCGACCCTGGTGGCGCTCGCCATCGAGGGCATGGCCACCGTCACCGACGAAATCATCGACCTGCATGACCGCATCCTGGGCAAGCTGTTCAATGCCGCCAAGAACAAGCATCAGCAGCAGTTCCAGGCATCCGGCAAGGCGATCAATGCCAAGGTGCGGCTGTTCGGGCGCATCGGCCAGGCGCTGATCGAGGCCAAGCAAGCGGGCCGCGATCCGTTCGCCGCCATCGAGGCCGTCATGTCCTGGGATGCTTTCGCCGAGAGCGTCACCGAAGCGCAGCGGCTCGCGCAACCCGAGGACTTCGATTTCCTGCACCGCATCGGCGAGAGCTACGCCACGCTGCGCCGCTACGCGCCGGAATTTCTCGACGTGCTCAAGTTGCGGGCCGCGCCCGCCGCCAAGGACGTACTCGACGCCATCGAGGTGCTGCGCAGCATGAACAGCGACAACGCCCGCAAGGTGCCCACCGACGCGCCGACCGAGTTCATCAAGCCGCGCTGGCAGAAGCTGGTGATGACCGACACCGGCATCGACCGGCGCTACTACGAACTGTGCGCGCTGTCGGAGCTGAAGAACGCGCTGCGCTCCGGCGACATCTGGGTGCAAGGCTCGCGCCAGTTCAAGGACTTCGAGGACTACCTGGTGCCGCCCGCGAAATTCGCCAGCCTCAAGCAGGCCAGCGAATTGCCGCTGGCCGTGGCCACCGATTGCGACCAGTACCTGCATGACCGGCTGACGCTGCTGGAAACGCAGCTCGCCACCGTCAACCGCATGGCGCTGGCCAACGAGCTGCCGGACGCCATCATCACGGAGTCGGGCCTGAAGATCACGCCGCTCGATGCGGCGGTGCCCGATACCGCACAGGCCCTGATCGACCAGACGGCGATGATCCTACCGCACGTCAAGATCACCGAATTGCTGCTGGAGGTAGACGAATGGACGGGCTTCACCCGGCACTTCGCCCACCTGAAGTCAGGCGACCTGGCCAAGGACAAAAACCTGTTGCTGACCACGATCCTCGCCGACGCGATCAACCTGGGCCTGACCAAGATGGCGGAATCGTGCCCCGGCACGACCTACGCCAAGCTGGCCTGGCTGCAAGCCTGGCACATCCGCGACGAAACCTACGGGGCGGCACTGGCCGAGCTGGTCAACGCGCAGTTCCGACATCCCTTCGCCGAGCATTGGGGCGACGGCACCACGTCATCGTCGGACGGCCAGAACTTCCGCACCGGCAGCAAGGCCGAGAGCACCGGCCACATCAATCCGAAATACGGCAGCAGCCCAGGGCGGACGTTCTACACCCATATCTCCGACCAGTACGCGCCGTTCCACACCAAGGTCGTGAACGTCGGCGTGCGCGACTCGACCTACGTGCTCGACGGCCTGCTGTATCACGAATCCGACCTGCGGATCGAGGAGCACTACACCGACACGGCAGGGTTCACGGACCACGTCTTCGCGTTGATGCACCTGCTGGGCTTCCGCTTCGCCCCGCGCATTCGTGACCTGGGCGACACCAAGCTCTACATCCCGAAGGGCGATGCCACCTACGAGGCGTTGAAACCGATGATCGGCGGCACGCTCAACATCAAGCACGTCCGCGCCCATTGGGATGAAATCCTGCGGATGGCCACCTCGATCAAGCAGGGCACGGCGACGGCCTCGCTGATGCTCAGGAAGCTTGGCAGCTACCCGCGCCAGAACGGCCTGGCCGTCGCCCTGCGTGAGCTGGGACGCATCGAGCGCACACTGTTCATCCTGGACTGGCTGCAAAGCGTCGAGCTGCGCCGCCGCGTGCATGCCGGGCTGAACAAAGGCGAGGCGCGCAACGCGCTGGCCCGCGCCGTGTTCTTCAACCGCCTGGGGGAAATCCGCGACCGCAGCTTCGAGCAGCAGCGCTACCGGGCCAGCGGCCTCAACCTGGTGACGGCGGCCATCGTGCTATGGAACACGGTCTATCTGGAGCGGGCCGCGAACGCCTTGCGTGGCCACGGTCAAGCCGTCGATGACGGCCTGTTGCAGTACCTGTCGCCGCTCGGCTGGGAGCACATCAACCTGACCGGCGATTACCTCTGGCGCAGCAGCGCCAAGATCGGCGCGGGCAAGTTCAGGCCGCTACGGCCGCTGCAACC
>NZ_BCZS01000068.1 GCF_001598855.1 Pluralibacter gergoviae ATCC 33028 = NBRC 105706
TGAGACGACCCCTATCAATGCCAGCGTGTGGGAGATCAACTCCGGGTTAAATGCATCCATGCTGCGAACAACAGAGAACGGCTGGCCACCACGTGTCACAAAGACGATCATCCAGCGCTCACTCAACTCTCCGGGGCTGCAGACAGCGACATCAAAATGGCAATGGGCCGGAGAAAAGCGGATCTGAACCGGGAAAAAACCGCCAAACTCACTGCGATATTCACCGTTCACGGACCAGCCTGACGGCAGATGCAGAACACGCATCACTGCATGGGTCAGCTCACGGCGAAAATCTTCACCCGCAGCGCGGTAATCTTCCAGCTCGTCGATGGACATGGTTTTGAGGACGTCCAGAGTCAGTAACGTTTTCATCTTCAGTCTCCTTATCGCCGCCCCGCAGGGCGGCGTCTCCGTTATCAGGCTGCGTGTGAAGTCGGTTCGTCAGTGTCAGGGGCAGCATGTGCATCGTCCGGCTTTGCGGCATCCGGGGACTGCATCCAGCCCGGTACCCAGCGGGAGCCGGAGAGCCACTGTTCCGCATGGCTGGCAGCATCACCCTTCTTCATTTTTTCGGCATCCGAGGCGGCTCCGGTCAGCCCGGCCTCCTTCAGCGCCGCCACAATCTGGGCCTTGCTGAGCAACCCGAGGAAGTTATCCGCTGTCGGCTGCCACCAGTCGCGCAGATGAAATCCCAGCGCCGCCTCCACGCCATCGAGGTCACTGCGGCCGGTATGTCCACATTCACGGGTCTGAACACCGTCGACGGAACAGGCAGCACAGAAGGCCATCAGCGACATCAGGGTCTGCCCGTCGAGGGTAAAGAAGGTGGTGAAATCCTTCTGCCACCCCTCCGGCAGCAGGGCTTCCAGACGGGCTTTCTCCTGCATCAGATACCGCCATGCCTGACCTTCCTCTCCGGTCGGGGCTTCACTGGTCAGGCCGCTGTGATGCACCTCAAGGCGCAGGACGAACGGATGCCGGGTGGTGGTGCAGTAGTCAAACACGCAACTGCACAGCCGCCAGGCCATCAGGGCCACGGCTTTCTGTGGCTGCTTAACCAGTTCGGCCTGAACCGCCAGTGTCCTTTCTGAAGACATTTTTTTCAGCAACGGCATGCTGATGCCTTCTGCCGCATCAGGGATACTGCGGGTGACCACATGTACGGCAGCCTGATCGCCACCGTGTTCCCCGACGTCAGAGACCGCCGTCTGGATCTTCTTCTGGACACCACGCTGGACGCAAAGCTCACCGTCATACAGACTGACCACCACGCCACAGGCCGCTTTCTGCTCCGGTGTCCACGCCCGAACTGACGCCGCATTTTCAATCTCATCAATCAGCACCTGAATCGCGGCTTCATCCTCAAAGGTTTCCGTTGCCTCCAGCGTGGCGTACAGTTCATCAAGACGCTGTAGCTCCTCAGCGCTGAATTCCCCCTCCGGCGCCGGCAGCACCAGATAATGCTCGCGGTCATCGCCGTAGTTTCTGACGGAGCCCTCACGAGCCAGTGACCATGACCAGCCTTCCTGTTGTTCGATGGCCAGCGCAGCCGCCGCCAGCTTCTCCTGAACCAGACGCTCAACCAGTACCCCGTCAGCCGTTCCGTCTCCCTCCTGGGCGCTGAACAGATCCTCACGCACCACGCCCCCGGCGGCCTCATACGCTTCACGACCGATAAACACGAAGCGGGAGTGGGTTACGGCGATTTCCGTATCCGTGATGGCCCGCTTCAGCAGGTGAGCGGGTGTGCTGCCGTATGAGGTTTTCACCTGGTCATACACCTGCACCTGACGTGCCGGGTCGCTCTCCAGACTCAGGGCCTGACACTGCTCCACGTCGAGTTTGTCCTCTGCCAGCAGGGTGATCAGTTCCGGGGCGAGGTTTGCCAGCTTCAGCATCCGCTGAACGTGACGGGCACTGTAGCCCAGCAGGTCCCCGATTTGAGCCGGGGTTTTCCCCTCTTCTGACAGGGTGCGGAACCCGCTGATTTGCTCTGCCGGATGCATGGCCACCCGCTGGTTGTTCTCGACCATCGAGGCAACCATCGCCAGGTCGTCACTGACACGCTTGGCGACAACGAGATACCCGGCATCGATGCGCTGCTCGCTGAGCAACTGTTGCAGGGCGGCAAGACGGCGGCCACCTGCAGCCACCCCTGACATACCGTCCGGCAGCGAGTGAACCACCAGATTCTGGATCAGGCCGATCGCCATGATGGAGTCAGCCATCTCCCGGACACTGTCAGCCGGATAGGGGATCGTGCGAACGTTCAGCGGGGATTTGACCAGCGCCGACAGCGGCACCATCTCAACCTGAGCAGCCTCAAGCGCGGCTTTCAGGGCGGCGGATTCGGCAGGGTTCACCGATTTTTTGCTGGTTTTAACCGGCGCTTTTGCTTTAGACTCGGTCACTGACATAATTGATTTCTCTCCGATATTGGTTAATGTCTGCCGGGCAGACCCATCTGCCCGGCACCTATTACGGCTTATTGCGTTTTGCGTACTCCGTAGTCCCGGATGTAACGGTTCATCATGTCCTCGCCGCCCGGTTCAAAATTCCAGACGCGCCAGACCATGCTGCCGTCATCCTGATGACGGACGACAAGGCGAAAATGGGTCCCCTGGTCATCTTCAATCGCCACATTCTGATACTGCGCGGCGACAATCTGAGCCTGCTCGCGGGTAAACGTGCCATCCGGCAGAGATTCAAGCGGGGACAAAACGTTATGGTCCATATGTTTCTCCTTCTCTGCCCCGCCTGAACGGGGCGTCTTCATCATGGTTTAAAAGGGCGCGTCGTCATCCATTGGTGGGAAATCATCCGGGAGTGGCTGAGGCGGTTGCTGAGACGGAGCCGCATCCTGACGGCCTTTCTTACCGCCCTTCGCTTTCGGGGATTTAGCCGGGGCCTGAGCAGGTTGTGCCGGGGCGGCAGGACTCTGCGGCTGCGCAGTGCTCTCAGGCACACCGGATTCACGGCGGCCGCCGAGCATCTGCAGGGTGCCGTTCTGGCCGACCAGCACCTCGGTGACGTAGCGCGTGACTCCGGCATCGTCCTGCCAGTTGCGGGTGCGCAGCTGGCCCTCGATGTAGACCTGCGCGCCTTTACGCAGGTATTCGCCCGCCACTTCCGCGAGCTTGCCGAACATGACAACACGGTGCCACTCGGTGTTTTCGCGCATCTCTCCCGTCTGCTTGTCACGCCATGTTTCAGACGTGGCCAGCGTCAGATTGGCCACTGCGCCCCCGTTGGGCATGTAACGCACATCCGGTTCCCGTCCCAGATGTCCGACCAGAATGACTTTGTTAACGCCACGTGCTGCCATGATGAATCTCCTTACTCTGTTGTTTTGTCTTTAAAAACCATCACCCGTTGAGTTGCCGGGGCCGCGGTTTTGACTTTGTGCGGGGACCTGCTGAACCTGCCCCCTGGTTGTTACCTTCACCCGTTTGAGAGCCGTTCGCCGCAAGGGCAAAGACGCCACGGCCTGACGCATCTGTCCGGGGCAGGACACAAAAGTTTTTGCGGTTCCATGCAAAAAGTTTTGTGGACTGTTCATTACACCCTGGACAGCCAATGCGACAGGTTGTGGCTATGTCAGCCCGGGCGAATGGACTCAAACGGGTGATTCGGGTACCAGGGGAAAGGAGCAGGCACCCGCCGCAACGATGGAACGCGCGGGCGCGAAACGGCGTTGCCCTGCAGAGTGCCGGCAGTCCTTCGCCGGCACGGTGAAAGCGGCGCGGCCGGAACGGTCGCAGCAAGCGCTGCCGTTGACCTCAGACATCAGACACTAGCCGGCAGGCCCGAAACCGCCTGGCGGGTTCGGCGGAGCTTACCGCGTCTTTTCGCGGTTAGCGGAGTGTGGCTCGACGACTGAACCGCGCCAGCGGGTCAGGAGCCGAAGGTGGCCCCGGTGCAGATTGTGTGAAAAGAAAGTTAAACAGAGGAAGAGCTGCAGCAAGATGGAGAGTACCGGTCTGGTCAGGTCAGGACTGAGATTCGCCCTTCTCTTTTCTGTACTGAACAACGCAGTACCAGGCAGAAGCCAGGAAAGCGAAAACGGTGATCAGGGCACGAAATTCGTCACCCGGCTCTTTCCCCTTCAGCATCAGCGTTATGATGATGCCGGCAACGATAATCCACGCAATGCCACTCCAGAGGCGCAGCTTATCCGCCACGACATTAATCAGAACAAAAGCAACGGCCAGGATAGCCCCCCACAGAGCCGGAACAGGCTGAAACGGTATAAAAAACAGGTTAATGCCGGTTAAAAGCGTCACGGCAGCAAACATCAGAGACATACGCACAGATTACCCTCCCTGGACACACTGAGTAAGAAAATCAATTCTGCTGATCATCGCCCGGTTTATTATATTCGGGCGCATTTGCGCGCGGCAGCTGCTGACTGTTCAGTCGATGTACGCAGAGCCGTTCACGGAAATATTCGCGCAGGTGTTCAGGCTGTTCCCGTTCAACAAGTTCCGGCATGACGGGCTTGTTCATGCGTTCCTGCCAGGCAACAGCAGCGGCCACCTTATCGACGGCAACTTTGTCCTGCTCCTCTTTTGAAAAAGAGGCAATATTCCACTGCGACATACCCAAATTCCGCAAAAGAAGAAAGGGTACGCAGATATTACGCTCTTAATTCTTAACTGGCGACCTGTTGAGGTGAGGCCTGTACGCAGCGCCGCAGGCGTGGCGAACCGCCTCACCGGCAGGCGAAGCCTGCCAGGATTTTCGCGCGGCCGCACCGATCTGCGAAGCCGGGTAAGCTCCCCACAGATCGTGCCGTCTCAGACCTTAAACGGGACGTCGGGCGCCCCGATGTAGTATCAGTCAAGAGCCGCGTAAATAGCTGCGCATTCGTCATGAGAGTCAATGAAATCCCACAGCTGCGATTCCCGCAGCATCAGGTGGCGTGTCAGGGCAGCATCACCGCGTTCATGGTGCAGCCAGATACGGCGGTTGATCGCCAGCGCCGTAATGATAACTCCGGCCGCATCCGCGCTGACGGACCGATCAAACCAGTTATCCGGGTTAGTCAGATGGAAACGGTCACCGTCAGGCATCATGTAGCCGCCGCCCTCCGGAATTCGGATGAAATGCCAGAAGCCTCCGCAGTAATCGGTGATGTGTTTCACAGCGAGCGCATAGACCTGCATCTCTCCGGCCAGAAAATCGTTACCAAACAGATCCGGCAGGAACGAGAGACGGTCGGACACCTCAACATTCAGCATGGTTTGACGGGCATGATACATAGCAACCTCCACAGGTTCATAAGATTGCGGCACCGGGTTGTGCCGTGCCGACACGACAGCCCGGCGGAAAGCGGAAGACGCAGGGGCGACACCGGAGGCCGCAGCGCAGATAAAGCACGAAGCTGGTCTGGACGGTTTTCGAGCGAAACCTGAGCGAGAAAACGACGGGAAGAACAGCGAGCATCATCAGTAACCTGCGACCGGGCGAGGATGGCGGCGTCAGCGAACCCTTGCATCTGCAGCGGCCGGGTAAAGTGAAGGCACAGCACTACCCGTCGCGATGCAGAGGTTGAATAAAAGGTTTGTCTAA
>NZ_BCZS01000069.1 GCF_001598855.1 Pluralibacter gergoviae ATCC 33028 = NBRC 105706
AGGTCACCCGCTCCCAGTCGACGTCCGGGCGCGCCGGATGCGAGAGCTTCGCCAGCTCCTCGCGCAGGGCGGTATAGTCCGGCTGCAGGCGCGGGTCGCCGCCGGTTTTCAGTTGCTGAGGCAGGGTCATAAGCAGTGTCCGTCGGTTAAGGGAATAAGGGATATACTCAGGCGGCAGCGGCGCGAGCAGGGTGAAAAAGGTCTCTTCATTAAGGTCCGTCTCCGGTACGGAAGTCAGCGCGGGGGCGTCTGGCGTTTGCTGAGAAACGGCGCCCCGGCTGAGGTCATGCCTGCGTCACCGCTCAGAGTCGTGACCGGTTATCCAGGTACTGCTGCTGCTTCAGGTGGCGCAGCAGGACCCTGCCTTCCGGCATAAAGTCGGTGCCGTAGCGCACCAGGCCGATGCCCTTCAGCTCCGCGTCGATGGCGTAGCGCAGCTCGCCGGGGACCGTCGGCTCCTGCATCACCACCGTAACCCTGCTCAGCCGCGGCTCGTACTTCAGCAGCACGTCAGAGAGGATACTCATCAGCTGGTGGGCGGTGCCGGGCATTCCCTGCAGGATTTTCGTCATGTCCGGCAGGCCGTAGTCCGGGAGGTGCGCCAGCGCCCCGGCCCGGGCGTTGAGGATGCGCTGCATGTTGTCGAGCACCGAGAGGATGACCTGGTTTTCTTCGCTGACCTGATGCAGCTCCAATCCTCCGCTAAAATTACCGTAGAGGATTTCATAAAGCGAAGGTGTAGTGTATAGCATTAATAAAGCTCCTCGGTAGTGCATCCAATTAGTAGAACATGTGTTTTTCGATAAACGCTCCGATCACTTTTTCATGGTTCTCAACTGAGCGGGAGAAGCAGATTATTTTACGAGCCAGCCGCTTAATGCGGGTGCGGAGCGTCAGGTTATTACGCTCAATGCGTTGGGTGAATATTTTGCCGGTCAGATGTTTATCCTTTGGCACCTCCCGGCCATAGCTGCCCCAGTCGTCGCTGGTGATCTGATCCTACCCGCCAATAGTGGACACGCGACTAAGTAAGTAAACTCTCAGATAGAGGTGACTCACATGACCCATTTCCCCGCCACACTTATCTAAATTTTATTGTTTTTTTGAGTGAGATGAGTATGACATAGCCACTAATAAAGCTCACGAACATTAAAATCACTCTGAGCGGATGAATATGGAACCACTCATTAAACAAATAAATAATCACTAATATAAATACTGGAAAGTTATATTTCTCAGAAAAATATACTGAAATAAAAAGAGATGTACTAGCAATTAGAAAGAAAAAATAGAAACGAAAACCATTCCTATATTGCGATGTGCACGCACAATAAAAAACAGCTCATAGATATATGACAGGAGGGTATAAAATCCAGTCATAAAAAAAACAGACAAAAAAAACAGCGCAACTTTAATAGGTTGCTTATATTTTGAGCCTGTAAATAATTCTGTGTAACTGCCGCCGTATTAAAGGTGGCCGCTAAGGCGGTCACCGAACTCGATAATAAAACGGCTCATTGCCAGCCGCCAGTTCTGGATTGGCATACTCCATTTTTTTGACGCCGACTGTATCGCCAGATAAATCACTTTTCGCACCGAGTCGTCCGTTGGGAACACCTTGCGCTTCTTTATCGCCTGCCGAATGACGCTGTTCAGCGATTCGATGGCATTCGTCGTGTAGATGGCCTTGCGGATATCCGGTAGGTAACCGAAGAAGGTATTGAGATTTTCCCAGTGTGTGCGCCAGCTCTTGCTGATTTGAGGGTATTTTTCATCCCAGACGCCTGCAAACTTATCCAACGCCATCAACGCCGCTTCCTCTGTCGGGGCCTGATATACCGCTTTCAGCCCACTGGTGACAGCTTTGTAATCCTTCCACGACACGTATTTCAGGCTGTTGCGCACCATATGGATGATGCAGAGCTGAATATGCGTCTGCGGGTACACGCTATTTATCGCATCCGGGAAGCCTTTCAGGCCGTCCACGCAGGCAATCAGGATGTCCTGAAGGCCACGATTTTTCAGCTCAGTCAGTACACCCAGCCAGAACTTTGCACCTTCATTTTCTGCCAGCCACATACCCAGCAGCTCTTTCTGACCGTCGGTATTGATGCCCAGCGCGAGGAACACCGCTTTGTTAATGACACTCCCGCTGTGACGAACCTTAACCACAATACAGTCAAGATAAACAATGGGATATAGTGCATCCAACGGTCGGTTTTGCCATTCAGAGACCTGTTCTTTAACCGCATCGGTCACTTTGGATATCAGCGTGGGCGAGACATCGGCGTCGTACATTTCTTTGAACGTGGCAACGATTTCCCGCGTAGTCATGCCTTTGGCATACAGGGACAAAATCTGGCTGTCCATCTGGGTGATGCGTGTCTGATGCTTCTTAATTAGTTGCGGTTCGAAGGTATTTTCACGGTCACGCGGCGTGTTAAGTTCGATCTCGCCATCATCGCACAATACCGTTTTTGACGAGTAGCCATTACGGGTATTAGAGCCTGATTTAGGGGCATTTTTCTCATGACCGAGATGGTCAGTCAGCTCTGCATTGAGCGCCGTTTCGACGGTAAGCTTTGTCAACATGCGGGAAAACTGGTTGAGGTCGGCTTCGGTTTTAAGGCCTTTGGCCAGTTCAGCCGCAAGGGCGTTAAGTTTCTTTTCGTCCATCGTTTGCCTGTCTCCGTTGTTGGAGTGAACATATCAAAAACAGGCAATTACACAATTTTAATTACAGTCTCTATATTTTTGTCCAAATACCATATTTATTTAACTCCTCGACTGTAATGCATTTACCTAAAGTATTAGCATCAATTTCTATCGAACTCTCAATCACATCTACAGGAGGATATGTTTTTCCTGTTGATTTTACTGTATAAAAAAATTTTTATTTGCATAGAGAGCCCCACGCAAAACAAAAAAATTGTCATACTCATTGGATGCGTCAGAATTCTGCATGAGCGCATCCCAGGGTTTCCCCGTTGCCCATGTCATTCCAGTTTTAACCGTAGCCTCTATTGTATGAGAATATCTATATGCTCCTACAGCAAATGGAATTTGTCCAATAGCATCAGACCAATAAGGAAGTCCATTAATCAAAGATAATAAAAAACCAGCGCCCCCGTCTGCGACATATTTCCAGTCACCAGATCCTTTATTGCGATAGGAAAGCATTGGACGGTCAACTAAAGAAAATTGTTCAATATTTTTCCATGCCAATACTTTATAGGCATCTTTTATGTATTCTTCGTCATTAAGATAGATCATCTCTCGATAGTTATCTGCAAGTGGTTCAAACCATTGATATCTATAACTATCACAAAGCTCCTGAGCAGATATTATTCTAAACGAATCATTTCCACTGCCTTTTAATACAAATAAAACATCAGCATTTTTTCTGGTTATAATCATAATGTTTGGCACTTTTATATCGTGTGCCGTTTTATCAGCTTCAGGAATTGTGTGCCCTTTAATTCCCAACTCTGTTTACCTTCTTTAGTGACGATCAAATATGATTGTCCGTCAAAATCCAGTTTTATTTCTCTCACAACATGTTGAAAATTTAACCTTTCCGTCGAAGAGTTGTTACACTGCCGTTACCTGCTCCAGTGCCTCAAACGGCAGCTCATTGCGCTTCGCAAAAAACGTCCGCGGCGCCCGCCGGATATAGCTTCGCACCGTCCCGTACTCTATCCGCCCCGCCTCCAGCCGCAGGTAGCTTCCGCCGCCAATCAGCGTCATCCGCTTTTTCCCGGTGAACAGCACGTCCTCCGTCGAGGCCATCGTCAGCTTCTTCTGCGCAAACAGCTGTAGCTTCCCGTTCTGCGCCTGCATATCCACTGGGCCTTAACCTGACCTCAGCAGCACCTGACCGGCGGTGAGATGTGAGGCGTTGCTGAATAGGTGTACGCAGGCAGTACCGTTGAACGTCCGCTCGTGGCGGATGCGGGCGTAGAAGGCCCCGATTTCGGTTTCCGGCTTGGGGTCGGCATCGTCTCAGGTGGTCAGGCAAGGCGCTTTGTAGTGGTATTATTCCCCGGTAGTGACGGTATCGCTTCGACGCCCACCGCCGCGTCTATCGCTGTGCGCCAGTAAATATCCACTTCAGAAAGGATGCACCGTATAAACTGCAAATACGTTTCCCGTCACTGAGTGATAATTTCACGTGCCAGGGATTAAAGCTCCGTCATCAACGGTAAGAGACCAAGATCCAAGAGTTTTATTTCAATATCATTTGCTTTTCCTATGTGTTCTTTATTATTTCCATCAAATATTTCTTCGGTTGAAACAATGATCGTTCCGATCTGTTTGTTATCCTTTAGAACTGGAATAACACTGGCCGCTTCTGGAATCAAGTCAGGTAAAATAATAGCGGGTAGAAATAAAATCCATCCGCAAGATATTCTATCGGGAAATACTTTTTTATATACTTCATCGTATCCATTTTCTTTAGGAATTATCTCGGGAAAGCTATAGCCTCCTGACTCCACACAAGAATAAGTGCAATTATCTGTTGAATGTAACAAAAAAATCAGAAAGTCAATCATTTCTTTAGTGTTGAATATTGTCTGATCCAACTCTACAGAAAAACTGATAACCAAGCTTAAAGGTTTCTCCCTGCGGTGGGTACTCGAATATGATGGATAGCAATCTATTCCTGCACTATCTTCATCAGACCCACCATCCCAAATGCCAGTAGTCCAATTCGGATAGCCTTTTTTATACTCATTCTCCCAACGGGCAAGAACATCTTCGGATAGCCCATCCTCAGTAAATATTTTGTATTGCAGCGCCTGCTTCCTTGAATATCCTTGTTCATACCATGATCTTTTAGTCCCTAAAAGTTCATCCAATTGTTTTGTGACACCCTGAAAAAGAGTCGCAAGCTCCGCTGGTTTTATTGATTCACTGCGGCCAAACTCATGCTCAATTCTGAAGTCTAGTTTCATGGCTGATACCTTACTATTATGTCTTTAAATCCTATAAACATCCGTTGGAAATAGGCAAAGCTAATTGGCTGCATAAAAATCCAAACCACTTTTAATGGTTGATTTATTGTTGCAACTGCCTGATGGCGAGCGGCCTGATTCGCAGCACTCCTGTCACCTTTCCACCAATGTTTTTTTTGTCGAGAGCTGATCAAAAACTGATCATACCGCGCCTTCGCTTCCCAGAACTGGCACAGCTTATCCTTCCAGCCGTCAAACGATACGCCGCAGTATTTAAACTCCTGTATCTGCCGCGTTTCAGGATTATAAAACGTGCCGCAGATGCGCGTCTGGTAGCTTATCGTTACCCTGCTCCAGCGCGCGCAGCGCCTGACCATCGGCATGACTTTACCCTCCGGCGGACACATCTGGCAGCGCGCTTCATTCGTTTCAGACCGTGCGCCGGCGTTGATTTCAATCCCCTCATAG
>NZ_BCZS01000070.1 GCF_001598855.1 Pluralibacter gergoviae ATCC 33028 = NBRC 105706
TACGCGCTATATCAGACAGAAGCTAAAAATCAGAGTATTCGCTATATTCAATATCTTTTTCTGTCAATTCTTCAAAACCATCTTCTTTCAACATACTGTTAAAATAGCTTATTGTATCTTCTAAAGCTTCTTCGATAGTATTTCCATAACCTATTGCTGACTCTGGACAACCATCAAATTTTCTTTTGATTTGCAGATCAGTTCTTCCTTTATAATTGCCATGATCATCCTCATAAATTTTAACCTTCATTTTTGCATAGGGTAAAACAGTAATCATCCACACTGTAAACTCAGCAACAGTTTTTTCAATTCTCCCAACATGCTCTAACTTTAGGTCATGCCACATATGTCCCCCTATTGCTTACCAAATGAAATAATCTTACCGTTACCTGCGATATCAATATACTTCCCATTTTTATAGTATCTAGTAACGCCCTCAGTCGCCCCACTAATATTGGTTTTCCTCGCGCCTTTTAGATCATCAGCAAAGGCTTGAGCTTTACGAAGATATTGTTCAGTACTAGTTGCTCCAACTTCCTTACCATGTTTTTCATAATGTTTCTGCAGTGAGTCTTCAGATGAACCAAAACTCCCCTGATGCCAGGAATCTTCGATAGCATTTTTATTATTCGACAAATAAGCCAAATCATCAGCACTCGGTCCATCCGGAATCGGTGTTACTGTTGTATTTCCACCTGTATCTGGCTTACCGTCAGTATTCCCGGTATTTGTCGCTCCCTGACCTGAAGACTGATTATTCCCCGTATGCGACGGGATATTCCCAGTGGCGGTCTGATTTCCACCTGTATTAGTTGGTCCTGAATCAACAATCTGATTCCCCCCCGTATTGGAAGAACCATACTTACCTTCCAACAGCCCCAGATACTTACTGGTTATCTCATCGTTACCTGTCATTTTCAGGGTGATCAGATGATCCAGTTCTTCCGCAGAGATCTTGTCCGCGATTTCTTTCGCAACGACCCCGGTGATGCCTGCCTTGACTCCTATTTCCAGCAATTGCTCGGCAACTTTTGTCCTGCAGGGGGCTGCTATAGCACATCCTTCAACCAGAACCTTGCCCAGATAATTATTCTCAACCGCATTCTTCCCGGCCTGCGCCCCGGCCACTGCATCTGCGGTGCTGCCGCCAGTGAGCCCTCCCGCCAGCCCGGCCGCCAGGGTTCCCAGCGCACTGATGGTCTGCTTCTGCTCCTCCGTCAGTTTATCCCTCGGTACGCCCGGATATATCTGCTGCGCAATATACTCGCCCAGCGCACCGCCACTTGCCCCTGCCAGCGCGGAGTTGCCCTGGGCTGAGGCCACCACCGCCCCCAGTACCGCGTGCGCCATCAGGTTTGCGCTGATGTTCACCTCGCCGCTGGCGTCCTTCGTCCGGTTGTGTATCACCTCCGCCAGATACGGCGCTGCGCCTCCGGCAATCGCCGCCTTCAGGTCTCCCCCCGCCAGACCCTGCACCGCTGCCGTGGCCGCTGAAATCGCCTGCTGGATATCGCTCCCCGTGCCATATTTCTTCATGGCACTTTTGTATTCTTCCGTTTTGCGGAGCTCGTCATTGCTGTAATCCGGGTGCGCTTTTTTCGCCCGCTCCAGACCCGCAAGGTCGCCCTCCGTCCGCGCAATATCTCCGACCTGCGTCCCTGTCTCCCCGATAAGCTGCGCTTCCTGCAGGCGCCTCTGCTCCTTCTCCTTGTCAAATATCGGGCTCAGGCCGTTCGCCGCGTGCTCCGTGTCCCGGCTCAGCGTCGATACGTCCTGCTGCTGGTTGCCCGGGTCCCGGATGATGATGGTTCCGGCTTCCACCGCCGCGTGCGTCGTGCTGCTGTCGTGGCCGCTGCCGTGGGCGCCGGCCAGCGTGTTGCTCGCCATATTGCCGATAAACTGGCCCGCATAGCTCCCGCCTGTGCTCACCCCCGCGCTCTGGTGCTCTACCGTAAAGTCGGCCTGATTGCCGATATCCCTCCAGCCCAGCGTCCCCGTCTCCAGACGGTTTTTATCCGGAGTGGCGGTGGACGCAAACACCCCGCCGTTGGACTGGGTATGGCTGCCCACGTTGACGTCAAACCCGCCGTTGCCCGCAAACAGCCCCGACTGCTCCTGCACCGAATCGAAGTTGCTGTTCATCCGGTCGCGGCTGGCGCTGACGCTCGCCGAGCCGCTGAAGCCCGCGCCCCAGGTCACGCTGGCACCCGCGCTGCTGCCGGTCTGCTTCATGTCGTAGCGGTCACTGTCCTGCTCGCTGGTGATGGTCAGGTTGCGACCCTGGCTCCTGCCCTTGTCTTCCGGCACGCTTTGACTACCGGACACGCTACCGCCTCTCAGCAACGGAGATTAAGCGAGGCAGTTAATTATGGCTGAATGTAGTTCCAGGTCACAACAGCACGTCACCACAACCGCCGTCTGCGAGCCGCAGGCGCATTATTACAGGGTTGGCTACCGACCCAACCAGGGCCAGCCGAACCCGCTGCCGCAGCTCACCCTCAAGGGGCGATGGCTGGAAGCGCTGGGATTCAGCACCGGGCAGGCGGTGGTGGTCACCGCTGAGAAGGGACGGCTGGTTATTGAGCCGGAGATTAAACTCTGATGATAAAAAAAGATCCCGGTTAATTGGCCGGATCTTAAAGCTAATAGATAAAATCCTCTCGTCTAAATTGCTCGGGCCAATGACTTTCAAAGGCTACAGCCTCTATTTCTAGTACATTAGAGCTGATCAGTCGAACCATAAAACAGCCCCCATAAGGCATGTTTTTATGTTCAAAATTACGTTCCCAATATGTTGACTTATTATCTTGGACAGGTATAGAGCACTGCAACTTTACAGTTGTAAAAAAACCGACCCCTGTTCTATTCCTCTCCGTAACATCAGCATTAATCAATAATGCATCCAGATTAATGGATGATTCACTGAGCGTAAATGTTAACGCAAAGCGTTCTTCTTCAAGTAGCTGCATTAAAATGGCCTCATTGTCGCTGTTGATATCCTGAACTCACCATTAATAACAACTCCTTTAACACTGACATTGCTATTACCAACCCGAACAGTTACCCAGCTACCAGTCTGATAAGCTCCCGGCTCTTTAACTACCGATTGAGCTGCTTTATGCATTTCTTTTAGCGCAGCCTCAGGAGAACCAAATTCTTTTATCAGACCATTCATTTGATGTTTATCAGCAAAAATATGTGAGACTTTATTTGAGTCATAACCTAATCGCTCAACGTCTTTTTTCGCTGCCTCAACATTTGCCTGATTTCTCCCTTTTTCTTCATCCTCTGGCCCCCACCCACCAGGAGAACCAGAACCAGCCCCACCGATCTCCGCCTTATCAGCGTCACTCAGATCCTTTCCGATATTAGGCGTCGAAGCGGGTTTGTCACCTGATGAACTCTGTTGAGCCGGTAATAACTGGAAAGATCCCTGTTTATCCTGCTGCACAATGTAGTCATACGCTGCGCGCTGTTCCGGCGTCAGTTGAGCAACTGCATCCGCACGGCCGCCATTCATGGCCACAGACATAACATATTGCTGATCTGAAGGAGACAGTTTCTCCAGCACGGTTGTCGTCGCTCCTGCACCTACCAGGAACCCCAGGCCTTTCTCTATTGCCTCATTTCGACAGGCCGCAACTTTAGCGCATCCTTCCGCTATCAGTTTTCCACCACGTACAACAACGCTCAGCGAGTTATTCTCAACTTAAATTGATTAGATATTAGCTTCAACCTTTTGTCATCGTTCAAAGTGTTAACCCAAGAACTTTTCATGCTTTTCAAGACACTTTTATTAAGATTTCCATCCTTAGGTACAAGGTTTAATTTTTCTCTTGACTATTAAAAATACTGGTCATTAGATGTCTACCTTCATCATCAGAATTACCGTTACAATAGCGATAGGCCGGAGCAACTACCTCAACTGACCATCGAGAAAAGATAGCTGTAGCCGCTGGGCTCATCACTAGGTTGAGGATCTAAGTGACTACCAAACCGGGGCAGTTAATCATTTCGTTGGCAGCAAAAAGGCTACCCTATAATGTAAAATCAAGCTGTAGAGGGCGGGGTATCACTATTCACATCTGTAATTTCCAAAAATTCATGCCATTAATAAGCCAATATTGCTCTTTGTCTGGTACTAACAAACCAAAATTACTATTTGCTTGGATGCTCCAATCAGAAGGTACAGTCGCATCGTGGCTTCTATCCCAATCAGTATGACGATATATTTTTTTGTCAAAATTAATATAAAACTTAGGTAACCGCATTCTCCAGCTATCCCATTCAATTGATACTGGATCTGTTAACGTAGATAAAAATCGCTCAACATAATCATAAAAAATGACAAGCTTCTCATCGTCTCTGCCAAAAGTAAAAAAAAATCTCATCCAGTCAACCGTATAAATAGTAATATCATTTTTGGTTATATAATCTTTAAAGTTATCCTTAGATAATATAGGAAATCCATTCCTGAATGAACTTACGGCCTCGTCATATAAAGACTCTTTCATCCATCCTTTAGCTATATATGCCTTATATTCCGGCCTGACATCAATACAATAATTACATTTATTATCAATAACATAATAATGAACACCATCCATAACAAAGATAGCTATATCTTTATCGCCATTAAAAATGGCATCAAGTAAATTCTGATAATCAGTTTTTAAATTCATTCAGAAACTCCTCTTTTGTTAATACGCGAGCTTTTGATGAGTTTTGTTCTATCAGCCTATCCCACACCTTAGGTAGTTCAAGAGAAACACTAGGTTGCCCTTTTGTAGGATCGACAATCTTAGGAGCATTCGGGTCTTTCGGCACTCCAGGAATGGGCCTTTGAGGTACTGCAGCATCCATTATTTGTTTATTTAGAGCCGCATCAATTTCAAATACCACAACGCTACCATCTTGCCTCCTATTTGTTAGATAATAAGCAGCATGATTTGGTCCATTAGTACTAACGCACAATTGCCCACTACAACCCGAGTTAATAGTTACACTCCCGTCAGAGTTTACACTAATTCTATTCTGACTAGTTTGTGTACCATTTCCTCCACCTTCAACCCGAAAATAAGTTTCAGATGAGCTTGGTACTTTTTCTATAGGTTTTACCGTCGAGTTACCAGGTTTCACACCTGGCATCAGCCCCTATCAACCGCTTTGCCCGAACCTATACCTGCTATTCCGCCTACAATATATATTACGCCAAGCTGGTAACCTACCGCGGCCTTCGCATCAGCTTCGCTCATTCCGGTACGCATGTAGCTGGCCACCAT
>NZ_BCZS01000071.1 GCF_001598855.1 Pluralibacter gergoviae ATCC 33028 = NBRC 105706
GGATTATACAGGCACACGTATATTGATGAGTACGACACTCCCGGCGGCGAGCCGATTGCCGCGCTGATTTCCTCCTATGAGTTTGACGCCTCGGCCCAGGACGTGGCGCTGATGCGCAACATCTCGAAAGTCTCTGCCGCCGCGCACATGCCGTTTATCGGCTCGGCGGGCCCGGCATTCTTCCTGAAAGAGAGTATGGAAGAAGTCGCCGCTATCAAGGATATCGGCAACTACTTCGACCGCGCCGAGTACATCAAGTGGAAGTCGTTCCGCGACACCGACGACTCGCGCTACCTCGGCCTGGTGATGCCCCGGGTGCTGGGCCGCCTGCCGTACGGCCCGGACACCGTGCCGGTGCGCAGCTTCAACTATATCGAGGAGGTGAAGGGCCCGGACCACGACAAGTACCTGTGGACCAACGCCTCCTTTGCCTTCGCCGCCAACATGGTGAAGAGCTTCATCCACAACGGCTGGTGCGTGCAAATTCGCGGCCCGCAGTCCGGCGGCGCGGTGCAGGACCTGCCCATTCACCTCTACGACCTCGGGACCGGCAACCAGGTGAAAATTCCTTCAGAGGTGATGATCCCCGAGACCCGCGAGTTTGAATTTGCGAATCTGGGCTTTATTCCGCTCTCCTACTACAAAAACCGCGACTACGCCTGCTTCTTCTCGGCCAACTCGACCCAGAAGCCGGCGCTGTACGACACGCCGGAAGCGACGGCCAACAGCCGCATCAACGCCCGGCTGCCGTACATCTTCCTGCTGTCGCGCATCGCCCACTACCTGAAGATTATCCAGCGCGAAAACATCGGCTCCACCAAGGACCGCCGGCTGCTGGAGCTGGAGCTGAACACCTGGGTGCGGAGCCTGGTGACCGAGATGACCGACCCGGGCGACGAGCTGCAGGCCTCACACCCGCTGCGCGACGCGAAGGTGGTGGTGGAGGACATCGAGGACAACCCGGGCTTCTTCCGCGTGAAGCTGTACGCCATTCCGCATTTCCAGGTGGAGGGGATGGACGTGAACCTGTCGCTGGTCTCCCGGATGCCGAAGGCGAAAGCGTAAAAGAAGGGATTATCCGGGATGAAAATTTATCGTCCACTGTGGAATGAAGGGGCGCTTCTGTCGCCCCAGCAGTTCCAGCAGCAGTCCGACTGGGAGGCTTTTCGCAGCGCCGGCGTGGCTGCCCTGGCTTCGCCCTTTGCGTGGGGAATTGAAAAAGCGGAGTTTGATGAGGCGCTGCTTGCTTCAGGACTGATGCAGATGTTACAGCTGCGTCTGTGGCTGGCAGATGGCACGCTGATTGATGCTCATAGCAGCGATTTACCGCCTGAACCGCGAGAGCTTAACGATGAGGCGACCGCAGGGAAGGATGCGGTTATTGTCGTGATTGCTCTGCCGCTCATGCAGCCGGGCATTGTGAATGTGCAGTCCGGCGAGGGGCAGGCTGAACGCCCGCTTCGCTATCGCGAAGAGTGGGTTTCCGTCCAGGATGCGTTTGGTCCTGAAGAGGAGTCCATGGCCGTTGCGCGGTTTAATTTCTCGCTCCGCTTCGCTCACGAAAATAACGAGTCCTGGCGCGTATGCCCGGTTGCCCGTCTTATCCGGAACGGCCAGGGCGGATGGCGTCAGGATCCGGCGTTCATCCCACCGCTGGTGTTCTTTTCCGCCAGCCCGACGCTGAAAGAGCGCCTCACGCTGCTGAATCGCCAGTTGCGCTCCCGCCGTCAGCGGCTGATGTCCATGCGTCGGGAAAGCAACGAGCGCCTAGCGGATTTTGCGGTTGCAGATGTCTCTCTCTTCTGGCTGCTGAATGCCCTTAACTCCCATGCGCGAGTGCTGCAGGAGTATGAACGCTACCCTGATCGACATCCTGAGATTGTCTGGGCTGAACTGGCCCGCCTGGCGGGCAGCATGTTGACCTTCTCCCTGGACAGCGATCCGGATGCGATCCCCGGCTACGATCACGCTGACCTGAGCAATACCTTTCCCCCGCTGTTCGACCTGATCGCAACATTGCTTGAGGCCAGCCTGCCGTCAAGGGTGATTGCGCTGGAGATGTCTCGCCCGGACCGGCAGACCTGGAAAGCCTCGCTGCATGATGTTCGCCTGCGTGAAGAGGCGGATCTTTATCTTTCTGTCCGATCTGACGTACCCGCCTGGCAGGTTGCAGAGAAATTTCCTGCGCTCTGCCAGGCGGGTTCACCGGATGAGGTTAATACCATCTACGGTGCGGTTCTCCGGGGGATCCCGCTGATCCCGGTAAGTCGCGTACCGGCCGCACTGCCGGTACGCATGGAAAACCAGTACTTCGCCCTGGATATGGAGAGCACGGCGGCCCGGGAGATGCTGGAGCAGGGTGTGTGCCTGTTCTACGTTCCCGAACTGCTCGGAGCCCTGGAGCTTGAACTCTTTGCGGTGCTGCGCTCATGAGAAAAGAGATTGATATTGACGAACTCATGGCTGAAACCTGGCTTACCGTCACCATGCTCAAACACGGCGGCGTCACGCCGGACGGCGGCGAGCTGTACGGACGCTGCTGCAGGCAGGTTGAGGCCGTGCGCAAAGCGCTGGCTGAGGCCGGATATGATGAAACCAGCATTGCGCATATCTCCTATGCACAGTGCGCGCTGCTGGATGAGACCGTAATGAGCCGCAGGCCGCCTGTACCGGACGATGGGACAGACGATGCAACCCGTCAGCCTGATATCGGGCAGTCAGCCTGGCGGCAGGCACCTCTTCAGGCCCGTTACTTTGGCTCCCTGCGGGCCGGGGAGGCTTTGTGGGATCGTATTGCGGAGACCCTAAAGCAGCCTGCGCCCGTTCAGGCGGTACTGACCTGTTATCACCGGGTGATTGCCCTGGGTTTCCAGGGGCTTTACGGCCTGGATCCGGTCAGCCAGCGCCAGCGTGATGAGGTGATGAATGCGCTGGCTGAGCGCGTTCCCGCCCCGGATGCGGGACTGTCGCTGATGGTTCATCGGACGGGGAAGCGCCGCTACAGCCTGATGCGTTCGGTCTGGTTCTGGGTAATCTGTGCACTGGTAATTACGGGCGTCGTGTGGTGGGGGGGACATCTCTGGCTCCGCTCGCTGCTGGCGACGCAGATCCCGGAGCTGCCCCGCTAATGCGTAGATCCGTGATTGCATCCGTCATCGTGCACGCTCTGGCCGCCACGGCCGGGGTACTTTGGCTGCTGTGGTATTTCATCCCGCTGGGCAACGTGATCAAAACAGGTGTGACATTACTGCTGGCTGTTCTGGTGATCCTTGCGGTTCTGAGAGAGAAAAAACGTGGCACTGCTGCGCAGTCGGTGGCTGATGCCCTTCCCGAGATCGACACGCCCGGGCCGGTGATGCTGGTGTGTGGCGAGGATGCCGGTAGCCTGTTTAACGCGCAGCCGTTGCGTAAAACGTCTCAGGGCTGGTGGCTGCACGTTGGTGAAGTCAGCAGGCTTGCGGGTATGGTTAAGGGCTTACAGCAGCGCCAGCCTCACGCCGTTGGCCAGCTTGCCGTGATGTTTATCTGCCGCCCTGACCGGTATCAGGATGAGTCCGTGATGCGGGCTCCGGTGAAAGCGCTGCGCGAGCAGATTATAAAGCTGCAGGCCGTGACGGGATTTCAGCTTCCGCTGGTGATGAGCTGCGAGGTTTCCGGGCCGGACTCGCCCTGGATAATCATCCGGGGTGATAAGCCGGTAGTCTGCCCGGCGGGCGAATCGCCGGAGGCGCTCGCTGACTGGCAGGATTCACATTTATCTTCGCTGCCGGTAATCAGTCAGGCATTTACCCTGATGCGCACGGTGTTTATTGATGAGCTGGAGAAGCCCGATCGCCTGTATCCGGCGGTCAGCCCCTTTGCCGTGGTGCTGAAAACCGGCGCGCCTGCGGGGGAAACCACCTCCGTCTGGTCGGACTGGCTTAACCGGCACTCCGGCCTGCTGTTTTCCCCCTCATACCGCGACAGCGGCGCGGAATATGCTTTCCCGGATGCGCTTTTACCGCTGCTCAGGCCGGTGACGGTGCCCGTTCAGGGTGGGCAGCTCACCCGACGTCTGGTCGCCGTGCTGCTGGTTTGTGCCCTGGCGGCGCTCGGTTTCTCTGCGGGCAATAACCAGACGCTTATTCGTAAAGTGGGCGCTGACCTTGCCCGCTGGTATGCCATTCCGATGGATCATTACGTTCCTAAAGCGCAATCGCTGGCTGCACTGAAGCAGGATGCGCTGCTGCTTGAGCGTTGGCAGCGTCAGGGAGAGCCTGTTCGCTACGGTCTGGGGTATTACCCCGGGCAGCGTCTGTGGCTGGCCGTACAGCAGGCGATTGATACCTGGATCCCTGCGCCTGAGCAGGCGGCCGCCCCTGAACCGCAGGCATCCCGAACCGTGCGCCTCAACAGCATGGCGCTGTTCGACACCGGGCAGTCGTCCCTGAAGCCCGGCGCCACGAAGCTGCTGGTCAGCGCCCTGGTGGGCATTAAGGCCAGGCCCGGCTGGCTGATTGTGGTCAGCGGCCACACCGACAGCACCGGCAGCCCGCCGGTCAACCAGGCCCTCTCCCTGCGGCGCGCCGAAGCGGTGCGCGACTGGATGCGCGATACCGGCGACGTGCCGGGCAGCTGCTTCGCCGTGCAGGGCTACGGCGCCGACCGCCCGGTGGCCAGCAATGACACCCCCGAAGGGCGGGCGCAGAACCGCCGGGTCGAAATCAGCCTGGTGCCGCAGGCGGACGCCTGCCGGGCGCCGGGCGAACCCCCCGCGCCATCGAAGGATGATGGCGCTTCACATCTCAGAGGAGAGTAACACGCATGGCAATTCCCGTTTATCTGTGGCTGAAGGACGACGGCGGCGCGGACATCAAAGGCTCCGTGGACGTTAAGGACCGCGAGGGCAGCATCGAGGTGGTGGCCCAGGAGCATAACCTGTACATCCCGACCGACAACAACACCGGCAAGCTGACCGGGACCCGCATCCACACGCCGTTCCTGTTCACCAAGGAAATCGACGCCTCCAGCCCGTACCTCTACAAGGCGGTGACCACCGGCCAGACCCTGAAGACGGCGGAGTTTAAGTGGTACCGCATCAACGACGCCGGT
>NZ_BCZS01000072.1 GCF_001598855.1 Pluralibacter gergoviae ATCC 33028 = NBRC 105706
GGATTATACAGGCACACGTATATCGATGAGTACGACACGCCCGGCGGCGAGCCGATTGCCGCGCTGATTTCTTCCTACGAGTTTGACGCTTCCGCCCAGGACGTGGCGCTGATGCGCAATATCTCGAAAGTCTCTGCCGCCGCGCACATGCCGTTTATCGGCTCGGCGGGACCGGCATTTTTCCTGAAAGAGAGTATGGAGGAAGTCGCCGCCATCAAGGACATCGGCAACTACTTCGATCGCGCGGAGTACATCAAGTGGAAGTCGTTCCGCGACACCGACGACTCGCGCTACCTCGGCCTGGTGATGCCCCGGGTGCTGGGCCGCCTGCCGTACGGCCCGGACACCGTGCCGGTGCGCAGCTTCAACTATATCGAGGAGGTGAAGGGCCCGGACCACGACAAGTACCTGTGGACCAACGCCTCCTTTGCCTTCGCCGCCAACATGGTGAAGAGCTTCATCCACAACGGCTGGTGCGTACAGATCCGTGGCCCGCAGTCCGGCGGCGCGGTGCAGGACCTGCCCATCCACCTCTACGACCTCGGGACCGGCAACCAGGTGAAAATTCCTTCAGAGGTGATGATCCCCGAGACCCGCGAATTTGAGTTTGCGAATCTGGGCTTTATTCCGCTCTCCTACTACAAAAACCGCGACTACGCCTGCTTCTTCTCGGCCAACTCGGCCCAGAAGCCGGTGCTGTACGACACCCCGGAGGCGACGGCCAACAGCCGCATCAACGCCCGCCTGCCGTACATCTTCCTGCTGTCGCGCATCGCCCACTACCTGAAGATTATTCAGCGGGAGAACATCGGCTCCACCAAGGACCGCCGCCTGCTGGAGCTGGAGCTCAACACCTGGGTGCGCGGCCTGGTGACCGAGATGACCGACCCGGGCGACGAACTGCAGGCCTCGCACCCGCTGCGCGACGCGAAGGTGGTGGTGGAAGACATCGAGGACAACCCGGGCTTCTTCCGCGTGAAGCTGTACGCCATTCCGCATTTCCAGGTGGAGGGGATGGACGTGAACCTGTCGCTGGTCTCCCGGATGCCGAAGGCGAAAGCGTAATAACGGGGCAGGATGCTGATGAAAATCTATCGCCCGCTATGGGAAGACGGGGCCTTTCTGGCGCCGCAGCAGTTCCAGCAGCAGGCCCGGTGGGACGCCCACGTTGCCGGCAGCGTGGCCCGCATGGGGCTGGCGCATCCGTGGGGCGTCGTTGCCGCCGAGTTTGACGACGCCGCGCTGGCGCTCTCCCGCCTTAACGCCACGCGCATTATCGCCCGCTTTCAGGACGGGACGCTGGTGGATACTGAGCTTGCCGACAACCTGCCGCCGGTGTGCGACCTCTCCGCCGCGGGCGGCAGCGATGCCGTTGATATTCTGCTGGCGCTGCCGCTGCTGAGCGCCAACGGCGGCAACCTGGACGACGGGCGCGACAGCGAGCGCCCCCGCCGCTGGAAGGCGGAGCGGGTGATGGTGCAGGATCTGGCCGGCAGCGAGCGGGGCGAACTGGCGATTTTACGCCATGCGCTGACTCTGCGTCTCTCCACTCAGGAGAACGCGGCCTGGCTGACCTTACCGGTCGCCAGGCTGGTGCGCAACGCGCAGGGGCAGTGGAGCCGCGATATGGCCTTTATTCCGCCGATGCTGTCGCTGTCGGTCAGCCCGGCGCTGGTGCAGTCGCTGGGCGACCTGCTCAGGCGCCTGCAGGCCAGGCGTCAGCGGCTGATGTCCATGCGGCGCGAAAGCAACGAACGTATGGCGGACTTTGCCGTAGCCGACGTATCGCTGTTCTGGCTGCTGAATGCCCTGAACAGCGCGGAGCCGGTGCTGGCCGAATTGCTGGAGGTGCCTTTCCGCCATCCGGAGCTGCTTTACCGGGAGCTTGCCAGGCTGGCGGGCAGCCTGCTGACCTTCTCGCTGGCGCACGATGCGGCAGATATCCCCGCCTACCGGCACGATGCGCCGGAGCAGGTCTTTCCACCGCTGTTCACCCTGCTGGATGCGCTGCTGGAGGCGAGCCTGCCGTCGCGGGTTATCAGTATCGAACTCACCCACAGCGGTCAGTTCTGGAAAGGCCTGCTACACGATGGGCGTCTGCGGGAGGGCGCTGACCTTTACCTCTCCGTGCGCTCTTCCATTCCCAACCACCTGCTGCAGACCCAGTTCCCGCTGCTGTGCAAGGCGGGAAGTTCTGACGACGTTTCCGACGTGGTTAACGTGGCGCTGAACGGTGTGGCGCTCAGGCCCCTGCATCACGTTCCGGCCGCCATCCCCCTGCGCCTTGAGAACCAGTATTTCGCCCTTGACCTCAGCGGGCCGGCGGCGCAGAGGATGCTGGAGGCGGGCAACTGCGCCTTCTATATTCCGGCAGCGCTCGGCGACGCGCAGCTCGAACTTTACGCGGTACTGCGCTCATGAAAGAAAACACCGGTTCATATATCGACACGCTGTTCTGGCCGGGCTGGCTGATGGTCAGCCGGCTGCGCAACGGCCAGGGCATCAGCGACGGCAGAGCGCTCTATCGCCGCACCTGCGACTGGCTGGACGACTGGCGGAAACAGCTTGAAGCGAGGGGCGTCCCGCAGGGCAGCATTGATAATCTGATATATACCCAGTGCGCGCTGTTTGACGAGAGCGTACTCAACCGCGGTAAGGAGGATGACGGCTACCGCGTCTGGCTGGCCAACCCGCTGCAGGCCCGCTACTTCAACACGCTCAACGCCGGGGAGGAGCTGTGGGAGCGCATCCGCACCGAGCTTCAGGCCCCTGCCCCGGACAATGCCGTGCTGACCTGCTTCTCCCGGGCGCTGAGCCTGGGCTTCGTCGGACGCTATCGCCAGCAGTCCGACGAGCGCCGCGAGGACGTGGTGCGTAACCTGAATCAGCGGGTCGCGCCGTTCACGCAGGTGGAAGAGGCGCCCATCGTCGTGCGGGCGGGCCGGCTCCGCGCTGGACGCCGTCTGTACTGGCTGTCATGGATTCTCGGCGCCGGCGCGCTGGCGGTGGTCTGGTTTACGCTCTCCGCCTCGCTCCAGCGGATGGTGTCAGCCATTGCCGGAGGCGGATAAGGGATGCGCAACCTCACCCGACAGATGCTGACTGCGCTGGCCCTGATACTGAGCCTGTGGATTATTCTCGGCTTCTGGCCGCTGGGAAGCGGCAGCCGCATCTTTCTGAGCGCGGTATCGCTGCTGCTCGCGGGCTGCGTGAGCGGGTATTTCTGGCGACAGCATCAGCCCGCTCAGGATGGTATCCGCGAACGCATCCTGCCGCCTGAGGATTTTGAAGGCGCGGTGGTGCTGGTCTGTGGCGACAGCTGCGCGCTCTTTGCACCGGACCGGGACAGCCAGGAGACCCGGCAGGGGTGGTATATCCCGGTTCGCGAACCGGAGCGGCTGGCATCGGTGGCAGAGTCGCTTGCCTCTGCCAGACCGGCCCTGATTTCACAGGTCTCGGTGCTGCTGGCGGTGGTGCCGGAGCGCTGGCAGGAGGCGGCCCTGTTCAGCAGTCGGCTGCATCAGTGGCAGCGCGCCGTGGCCCTGACCCGGCGGGCCTTTTCCGGCCTGCCGCCCGTCTGGTGCGGCGTGTGGCTGAATCCGCCGGAGAAAACGTCCGCAGCTGACTGTCGCTGGTATTTTCTGACCGATGGCCAGTCGGGTATTCAGGTGCAGGAGGCCGGTGCCGTCTCCCGGGACTGGCGCGGCTGGTGTGCGGATGATACGCAGCGGGGCGCCAGGCTGGACAGCGCCCTGTGGCTGCGGCAACTCTTTCGCTGGCTGAATCCGCAGGTGATGGAGGTAATAAACACCCGACATCACGATACGCCGGCACTGCCACCCCGAATGCTTGCTGTCTGCACCGGTCCCCTGAGTGCGCTGCCTGACAATCTGTGGCAGCGGCAGCTGGAGGATGTCACTACCCTGCGTGGCCGGACTGAGCAGGCGGCAGATTTTCCACCGCTTCCGGATTTACTGCTGTCACATTTGCAGCGGCGGCACGGCGTCAGCCGGATGATGCAGAGCCTGCGCCTGGCGGGGCTGCTGGCGGGGCTCTTTCTACTGCTGGCCATCACGGCGTCCTGGGTTAATAACCAGCGCCTGATTCAGAGCGTGGGTGACCACCTGGCGCTGTATCAGCGCCTGACCGGCAGTCCGCCCGGGCCGAAGCTGCAGGCGCAGCAGCAGCTGAGGCGCGATGACCGCCTGCTGGATACCTGGCAGCGGGAAGGGCCGCCGATGCGCTACACGATGGGGCTGTACCAGGGTTTTCGCCTTATCCCGCCGCTGCGGGCGGCAATTGACGGCTGGACTCCCCCGGCCCCGGCTGTCCCTGTCGTCAGCGCCCCCGTACCGGACGCCCCGCAGACCGTGCGTCTCGACAGCATGGCGCTGTTCGACACCGGGCAGTCGTCCCTGAAGCCCGGCGCCACGAAGCTGCTGGTCAGCGCCCTGGTGGGCATTAAGGCCAGGCCCGGCTGGCTGATTGTGGTCAGCGGCCACACCGACAGCACCGGCAGCCCGCCGGTCAATCAGGCCCTCTCCCTGCGGCGCGCCGAAGCGGTGCGCGACTGGATGCGCGACACCGGCGACGTGCCGGGGAGCTGCTTCGCCGTGCAGGGCTACGGCGCCGACCGCCCGGTGGCCAGCAATGACACCCCCGAAGGGCGGGCGCAGAACCGCCGGGTCGAAATCAGCCTGGTGCCGCAGGCGGACGCCTGCCGGGCGCCGGGCGAACCCCCCGCGCCATCGAAGGATGATGGCGCTTCACATCCCAGAGGAGAGTAACACGCATGGCAATTCCCGTTTATCTGTGGCTCAAGGACGACGGCGGCGCGGACATCAAAGGCTCCGTGGACGTTAAGGACCGCGAGGGCAGCATCGAGGTGGTGGCCCAGGAGCATAACCTGTACATCCCGACCGACAACAACACCGGCAAGCTGACCGGGACCCGTATCCACACGCCGTTCCTGTTCACCAAGGAAATCGACGCCTCCAGCCCGTACCTCTACAAGGCGGTGACCACCGGCCAGACCCTGAAGACGGCGGAGTTTAAGTGGTACCGCATCAACGACGCCGGA
>NZ_BCZS01000073.1 GCF_001598855.1 Pluralibacter gergoviae ATCC 33028 = NBRC 105706
GTTGTTGAAGGAGGACGTAGTTTTCCTTCGCGCCAGTACTGGCGCCACTTGAACAGCAAATTATCGTTGATCCCATGCTCACGAGCGAGTTGCGCTACGGAGATCTCTGGTCGATGCGAGAGTTCAACCATTTTGATTTTGAACTCAACGGGATAATTAGGGCTTTTTTTACGCACTGCGGTTAATGATTTCATGGATAGCGTCCACCATATTTGGTGTCCATTATCCTCTCAGGAATTTCAGGATCTGCCAGACGGTGCTGAGACGACGCTTACTTTTCTGGCAGGCCTGCCGTACTAAAACACCTCTGGGCCCCTTCGGCTCCTGCCCGTCGGGCAGTCGTCAGCCACACTCCGCTAGCCAGGCAAAGCCTGGCAGCTCCGCCGAACCCCCTGCGGGGTTTCGGGCTATCGCTAGTGTCTGATGCCTGAACCCCTGCACCATGCCGGCAAAGCATCTTCATCGGGCTGATGGGGATCTGAAAAGCAAAATTTACAGGGAAAGGAGTCCGTGAAAAAACAAAGGAAATTAATCAGATAATGCTTGATTGGTATGGCTCGTTAGACGTATAATAATCACATCGAAAGGCAATGAGGCTTTTCGCGGTAGCGCCCCGACTGGCGCAGGAGCAACAAATTATGAGTAAAGCACTGACCCCTTCCCAGCTTAAAGCTGAACTGGACACGCAGAAAGATGCGCTGCTGAAGGCGTGCCTGTATGCCCTCAACGAAATCCCTAACCGCCGTTTAAGTGGTCCTTATTCGTCCACGTATGCACTGGCTGCAAAACTCGATCAACTGCTTCAGAGCTGCAAATAATCATTGATGGGCTGGCATTGCCAGCCCTGTTCAACGTTAACGGTAGCGCCCCGCATGGCGCAGGAGTCTGAAATGTCATCTAAAAACACTCTTCCATCGGTCGATCTGATGTCCTGCCAGCATGGCGGTGAAATGATCCCGTCCATTGCTATTGAGCGCATCATCTCGTTGCGGGATGAAGGTATCCGCGTCTATCTCGACGGCATAGACAAGCTGCGAAAAGCGCGCGATCTGATGCAGCAGGCCGGAGGCTGTCAGTACCTGTATGACTACGACAAAGCCGTAGAGAGCGCCATCAAATGGAGCGACACTACGCCAGACCAGGCCGAAACGGCTATTTCCCGCGTTATCGACGGAAAAATCTGGGATCGGCTGATGACGGAAACCGGTATGTATACGCTGATGAGCAACAAACAACGTCAGGAATGGGATCGGCAGGTGGCAGGCAAAGAAATGCCGCCGATAACGCTGGAGAACGTTATGAGTACGTTCCGGCACCTGAACGCAAGCAAGGCTGATACCTTCACGCAAGGGCTGATTGATATCTTTAAATCCCTGTCGTGGGATTATAAAACCAATAACCCCTGCATGTTTGGCAAGCGTATCATCATCGCGCCGTTGCTCGATGTCTGGCGCAGTGGCTGGGTGCGCTTCAGCTCAGACGGGCACACCAAAATTGACGATCTGGCGCGGCCGTTCTACGTGCTGGACGGGCGTAACGTGCCTGATTACCGCGTTTCTGACGGTGCCAAACTGGATGCCTTTTTCAGTGAAAACCAGTTCAACGGTAAGGTGTTCGAGTGTGATTACTTCAGCGTGCGATATTACAAAAAGGGCAGCGCGCACATTACGTTTAAACGCCCGGATCTGGTTGAGAAGATCAATAATCTGGTTGCCAGTCACTATCCCGGAATGTTACCCCCTCGCGTGTAATGCAGACGGCAGGCCGCATTTGCGGCCTGAAATATAAACAGGGAAAGGAAGTATTCCCCGGCCTGAGAAAATCATGCCGGGCATGTATTTATTGCTTGATTAATATGGCTCATTAGACGTATAATAATCACATCGAAAGGCAATGAGGCTTTTCGCGGTAGCGCCCCGACTGGCGCAGGAGTAATAAACATGGCTATTCAATCCCTTCAGTTCCGTAACGGCTCCGTTTCTCTTGGTGATGTTTTTGTTTCCAGCTGGGGTTATGAGCAGACAAATACCTGTTTTTATCAGGTGATCGCCCTGCGCGGTAAGAAAACCGCCGTACTGCGCCGCATCGCTGCGCAGCAGGTGAAAGCAGACAGTGCAATGTCTGGCGAGTTAAAGCCGGTATTGAACGACTTTAAAGGCGAACCCGTGACCCGTCGCATCCGTGAAAACCATGAGCATCCGTCTGTCAGCATTGACGAGTACGAACAGGCTTATAAGACCGATCCTAACGAAAGCCATTTTTACAGCACCTGGGGCTGACCGCCTGCTACGCCCCGCAAGGGGCGTATAGTCGAAGACTTATTCAACCAAAACGTGAATACTATGCGAAATAACAAGGCGCTCAGGACGCAGATACATGGCGGAAACAGTTTATCAGGCGCGGAGGCGTTTTTACCTTCTCCGTTTTCGGCGCAGTCGTAACCCGGACACACTGGAAAAAATGTACGAATCCATGCGGGATCGTGGACAGGTGCCGCCGGAGGACACCGAGGCTTTTGAGGCTGCGGCCGACCATCGCCGCGCAGAGCTGGCATCGGGACGCATCTGGGATAAGATCCCGCCGCATGTCTGGCAGTATGTAAAATAATCACAGCGCCCCTACAAGGGGCGTTTTTTTGCTTGCGTATATGGCTCGTTAGACGTATAATGTTTTTACTGATTCAAATCAGTACCTTCCTAAACAGCCTTACAGGTGCATTATGACCTCTTCTGAAATCCTCCATAACCTCCCTCAGATTATCACGGCCGTGGCCGCCCTCATTACAGCCATTACCGGGCTGATTAAAGTCATGAAGGATAAGGGTAAGGACTGAACCGCCGCAGGGGGCGACAGCCCCCTGCATCGCTAACCGGCAGCGCCCCGACTGGCGCAGGAGTAAAAAAAGTGACAACGCTGCATATTCGAGAAATTCCCACTGATGGAGCGCCGCCTATCTGTGCAGGCCGCTCAATCTCAGATGATGATCTTTGCGCCTCATGCCAGCATCTCGACTATCGCCCTGGGCACCTCAGCGCCTGCCTGCTGTCAGGTTGCGGGCGTGACGACTGGCCTTCAGAACTGGATGCAAACGGCTACAGCGTTGCCTGTAGCAGCTATGAGCGCGAAAAATCGCTTGATTGATATGGCTCATTAGACGTATAATAATCATATCGAAAGGCATCCGGTCTTTCG
>NZ_BCZS01000074.1 GCF_001598855.1 Pluralibacter gergoviae ATCC 33028 = NBRC 105706
CATTTCGTGGCTCAATGGCTGGCCTGTCAACACCCCTGTCAACGCTTCGCCCCATACCTCGCGGTATGCAACGCATGACTCGGGGACCTTGTGGATTGCTGGTCCTTCAATGGTCGGGGACTTTCACCCCTTGATCTCTACCGGTCTCCCGGCGCACACTGTATATATATACAGTTTCAAGCGAGGGGAAAATACGATGAAGTTCATTCCTGCAGTATCAGAAGCCAGCATAGTAAAAATTCCTTTGTTCACAGAGCGATGCCCTGCGGGTTTTCCGTCACCGGCTGCGGACTACACTGAGTCTGAACTGGATCTGAATGAGTACTGCATTCACCGGCGCCACTCCACCTATTTTGTCAGGGCGATTGGCAACTCAATGACTGATATTGGCCTCTATTCCGGCGATCTGATGGTCGTGGATAAAGCAGAACAGCCGCGGCACGGGGATATTGTTATCGCGGAAATTGAGGGTGAATTTACGGTAAAACGCCTGCTTCTGACGCCACGGCCGGCCTTGCAGGCGATGAACCCGGACTTCCCTTCCCTGTACCCGGATCCGGAAACGCTGCAAATTTTCGGTGTGGTGACGGCCTTCATTCATAAAACCCGGAGGACAGACTGATGTTCGCCCTGGCCGACGTCAACTCCTTCTACGCCAGTTGCGAGAGGGTTTTCAGGCCGGATTTGCGCGGAAAACCGGTCGTCGTTCTCAGTAACAACGATGGCTGCGTTATTGCCCGGAGTGCTGAAGCCAAACGGCTGGGTATAAAGATGGGAACCCCCTGGTTCCAGCTCAAAGAGGCGCAGTTTCCTGAAAAACTGTACGTTTTTTCCAGCAATTACGAGCTCTACGCTAGCCTGAGTAACCGCGTGGTCGCCCTGCTGGAGGAGCTGTCTCCCCGCGTCGAACAATACTCGATAGACGAATGTTTCCTGGATGCCCGGGGAATTGGCCAATGTATGGATCTGGAGGATTTTGGCAGGCAGCTGCGTGGGCACGTTCTCAGTGGAACCGGACTGACGATCGGTGTCGGCTGCGGCGCCACAAAAACACTGGCCAAATCGGCGCAGTGGGCGTCAAAGGAATGGCCACAATTCAGGGGGGTGCTGGCGCTGTCGCCCGATAATCCACGCAGGACGGCAAAATTACTCAGCCTGCAGCCGGTGGAAGAAATCTGGGGCGTGGGGAACCGGATAGCGAAAAAGCTGCACGTTATGGGGATCACCACCGCCCTGCAGCTGTCGCTGACGAACCCCGCGTTTATCCGCAAAAACTTCAACGTAGTGCTGGAGCGCACGGTACGTGAGCTGAACGGCGAGAGCTGCATTTCACTGGAGGAAGCGCCGCCGCCGAAACAGCAGATTGTCTGCAGTCGCAGCTTCGGGCAGCGGATCACCACCTATGAAGAAATGCGCCAGGCCGTCTGCCAGTACGCCGAGCGCGCAGCAGAAAAGTTGCGAGGTGAGCGGCAGTACTGCCGGCATATCAGCATCTTCATCAAAACCTCCCCTTTTGCGGTTAATGAACCGTACTACGGTAACGTGGCCACTGAGAAACTGAACACCCCTACCCGTGACACCCGGGACATTATAGCGGCAGCGGTCAGGTCTCTGGACAGGATCTGGCTCGATGGCCACCGCTACGCAAAAGCGGGGATAATGCTCAATGATTTCAGCCCGAACGGCGTTGCACAGCTGAATCTGTTCGATGACGTGCAGCCACGGCCGCACAGCGATGCGCTGATGAAGGTGCTCGACGGTATTAATCATTCCGGACTCGGGAAAGTCTGGTTTGCCGGACGGGGTATTGCGCCGGACTGGCAGATGAAACGGGAGATGCTGTCACCGGCATATACCACCCGCTGGAAGGAGCTGCCGGTTGCCCGTTTCTGACCGTTGAAATGACAGAAGGGACTTGCCGCCAGAGCTTACTTTACCGATCATACAGATGACTTGTCTCAGGGGGGAACCATGACAAACATCATTCTGTGTGATGTGACTGCCAGCGTCAGCGAACTTAAAAACGATCCGGTGGCCACCGCCAGTGCCGGCGGCGGCTACCCGGTCGCGATTATTGACCGCAACCGCCCTGTTTTTTATTGTGTGCCCGCGGCTCTGTATGAACAAATGCTCGATGCGCTGGACGAAAAAGACCTGGTGCAATTGATCACAGAACGTCAAAACCAGCCGCTGCGTGAAGTGGATCTCAATCAGTATCTGTGATGTGCTCCGGTGCGAGGAGCAAGGAATGTATTAAATCAATGTTAAGGAACAATATGGGTAGCAAAATCGCAGGTGTGGTTTTCTTATTCTTCACTGTTTGGGGAATGGCTTCAGTGATTGAATTGCAGTACTGGCGTAACGCTGATACCTATCCTGTCTGGCTGACAAAACATCTCCGGATCTCTCCCGAAAATAACGAAAAGAGCCTGATAAGGATAGGAATGGAAACCTTTGACAAGGTATGTGGTGATAACAGGGGCCTCCTTGCCGTCACCCAAAAACAAAACGGTATGTTTATGCGCTGTGATGATTCCCCCGGATTTTTTTCATGGTTCAGCGGCGTTTACAAAGTCAGTTAATCAGATAACGTGTTGGACTTTCAATATGTTACCCACACGGTTATCCCCCGTTACTGTGGATAATCAATATATTATGTCTCAGACAGCTGCTTTTTCTACCATATGTTGTGTCCCTGATATCCCCTCGGACGGCGTGACAAACGACATCACACTGGAGACGCTGATGACGGGACCATGTTCATCCAGGGTCGTAAGAACGGCCGGGACTGGTTACCGGCCGGACGAAGGACCGGCCAACGTGCAGCGGCGGCAGCTGGTTTTAAAAATGCTGGCGGAAATTTAAAATTAAGCCGCACACCCCGCGAAATTTTGCAAATTTCACTCAACATGCTTCGTTCAGATCCCAACAGAGCTTTCACCATCACCTGTAATAGCCGCCCTGCTGCGTGATTACTCCGCTCAACAGGTTGCTTGCGACAAGCCAATACCTGTTCGTGACAGGCATTGCTTAACCATTGTCCCAAACTAATAATGTGCCGACGATGCAGGTGGGACCGTGGTCCCAGGCAGATAAGCTGACAGACGATGCAGG
>NZ_BCZS01000075.1 GCF_001598855.1 Pluralibacter gergoviae ATCC 33028 = NBRC 105706
CTAACCCGTATTTCGACCACAGGGAGAAAAGCGGAAGCAAATATCGCAACGCGACAGACGCAGGAATCAGGCCACAGACCGGAGGGATGGGGCCGGGTGAAGCGGAGTCGGCGGCAACGACAAGCCGGTGACGTCCTTATCCGGTGTTGATGGCACGGCGCCGGTTTATCAGTTGCCCGTCACCAGGCGATCCGGGAGACCTCTCGTTCTGAGCTTACCGGCGATCTGGTTTATCACTGGCCACGGAGATACCAATATACATACCGCTTCCCCAGATAATCTGGGAGAGCACAAATATCCACTGAGGGACGTCAACAATCAACAGCGGAAGAAGAGCAACCGTCACGATTAAAATCAGGCGGCTACCGAATTGCCGGCGCACCGGTTCAGCGGCGTCAACCGGGACGCCTGCATATCGCAGAACCTGCCTTAAACCCGTATTCATAATCACTCCACTCAGAATAAATACACTGTACTTCAGTATATTACATTTTATTAGATAACGATTCTCCGGGCTGGCAGTGATCCTTCTGAAATTTCCCTGTTTTTGCAGGAACAGCAAATGGTTACAGACAACGGCAACAAGATGACTTGAAAAAAAACGGCCTCCGCAAAATAATGTTGCGGTAGGGATACCCGTTACCGGGTACCCCCCGCACAGATCCCGGCGTGCGCTATTCACGCACCGGGCTCCTGCCTTGGGTGTCTGGCGGTGAACCGCTCCACAGGCCATGGATGCAGAACCCGTACCTTCGGCAGCCATACGGCTGCCAGTCTGTTTGCTTTCGTCCATGTCGTATCATCCTGCTGGCTCCTGCGCCTCAGCGCCCGTCGCCAGAGGTCTGTTACGTATATCCTGAACTTCCGCATCATGGGATAGTTGCCCGGGACTGAGTGGTAGTTCAAGTATCCCTGAACCACTCTCCTGAGCCATTTTCCCTGTTCGGGGATTGAATAATGCCAGCGCTTTCGTAGTCCGTCCTTGATCGCTTTCAGTGTCGCCGTCATCCTATCCCGGCGTGTCTTTCGTATCAGCATGAACCTGCCACTACGATCTTTCCCACTGATATGCGTGAACCCGAGGAAGTTGAACGTTTCTGGTTTACCTTTTCCCCTGCTGGCGCGGTTTTCGGCTGCGAAGCGGCCGAACTCCATCAGTCGGGTTTTCTTCGGATGTACCGTGAGTCCGAACTCCTTGAGTCTGTGCTGCATGGCTATACGAAAGCGTTGAGCGTCGATTCGCTTGTCGAACCCGATGACTATGTCATCTGCGTATCTGACCATGACCACATTGCCTGTTGCATGGCGGCGTCGCCACTGATGCGCCCACAGATCGAAGACATAGTGGAGGTAGATGTTTGCCAGCAGCGGCGAGATAACCGCACCCTGTGGGGTGCCTTCCTCCGATGCCCGCCATTCTCCTTCCTCTGAGGTCCCGGCTGTGAGCCACTTTCGTATGAGCCTGATTACCCTCTGGTCGCCGATTCTGTGTTCTATGAACCTGATTAGCCATTCATGGCTTACCTTGTCGAAGAACTGACTGATATCGGCATCCAGTACCCAGTTTACATTGGTCCGAACCAGCGCTGTGGCCAGTGCGTCCAGCGCATTGTGCTGGCTTCGCCCGGGTCTAAACCCGTATGAAAACCCCATAAAATCATTTTCGTAGACTGCATTCAGGATCTTAACCAGCGCATACTGGACGATTTTGTCCTCCAGTGAGGCGATGCCGAGCGGGCGCTGTTTTCCATCCGCTTTCGGGATGTAGTGCCGCCTGCCGGGCTGAGCCCTGTAACTGCCCTGATGAAGCCTCCGGTGCAGATCTGCTATGTTGACCTTCAGGTTTTCGGCGTAGTCCTTCCACCTGACACCATCAACTCCGGCAGCCGCTTTCCTGCTCAGGGAGAGGAATGCGTTCTCCAGTGCCTCTGCTGTCAGGAGGTGGAACAATGCGGTAAACCGTTCTTTCTTCCGCTGCTTCGCAGCTTCCCGCACGCGTGACAGCCTCTGTGACATACTTTCCCGGCTCTGTGTCCGGCGCATGTGTGGCTGTTCCGCGTTTCCCTTGGCCCCGCTCCTTCGCTCCACTGACTCCGCTCCTTGCGGATTGTTCGCCAGCTTCGCAGCTACTATGAGCGAGTCCGACTTCTCCTCTCCGTACATCACCGGCTTCGGCTCCTCGCCTTCCCGGTGCGGGCCATCTCCGGTACTGGCAGATGGTCAGAGGGGAGATCTCCCGGTTCCCGCGTAAAGATCGTATTGACATGCCAGGGTCTCAGACCCCGCCGGGTCCATATGGCACTCGCAGTAACGCACCCTATGATGTTGCCTTCCGTGAACAGTACAACGTCGGCACCCGGGAATTTAATATACATTTCGTGGCTCAATGGCTGGCCTGTCAACACCCCTGTCAACGCTTCGCCCCATACCTCACGGTATACAGCGCATGACTCGGGGACCCTGTGGATTGCTGGTCCTTCAATGGTCGGGGACTTTCACCCCTTGATCTTTACCGGTCTCCCGGCGCAC
>NZ_BCZS01000076.1 GCF_001598855.1 Pluralibacter gergoviae ATCC 33028 = NBRC 105706
CCTGCCCGCCATGAATGCCATCGAGCGCGCAAGCGCCGAGGCCATCACCCGTGCCAACCGACGCATTTACGCGGCGCTGACCGATTCTTTGTTATCACCCCACCGTCAGCGCCTGGACGAACTTCTCAAGCGCAAGGACGGCAGTAAAGTGACGTGGCTGGCATGGCTGCGCCAGTCGCCTGCCAAACCGAACTCTCGCCACATGCTCGAACATATTGAGCGCCTGAAATCCTGGCAAGCACTTGATCTGCCCGCAGGCATCGAGCGGCAGGTTCACCAGAACCGCCTGCTCAAAATCGCTCGTGAAGGTGGCCAGATGACGCCTGCTGATCTGGCAAAGTTCGAGGTGCAACGACGCTATGCCACGCTGGTAGCGCTGGCCATCGAAGGCATGGCCACCGTCACCGATGAAATCATCGACCTTCACGATCGCATCATCGGCAAGCTGTTCAACGCGGCCAAGAACAAGCATCAGCAGCAGTTCCAGGCTTCCGGCAAGGCGATCAACGACAAGGTGCGGATGTATGGGCGCATCGGTCAAGCGTTGATTGAGGCCAAGCAAAGCGGCAGCGATCCGTTCGCCGCCATCGAGGCCGTTATGCCCTGGGACACCTTCGCCGCCAGCGTCACCGAAGCGCAAACATTGGCGCGGCCTGCCGACTTTGATTTCCTGCACCACATCGGTGAAAGCTATGCCACGCTACGCCGCTACGCGCCGCAGTTCCTGGGCGTGCTCAAATTGCGGGCTGCGCCCGCCGCCAAGGGTGTGCTCGATGCCATCGACATGCTGCGCGGCATGAACAGCGACAGCGCGCGCAAGGTGCCCGCCGATGCGCCAACCGCATTCATCAAGCCGCGCTGGGCAAAGCTGGTTCTGACCGACGACGGCATCGACCGGCGTTACTACGAGTTATGCGCCCTGTCGGAGCTGAAGAACGCGCTGCGCTCCGGTGATGTCTGGGTGCAGGGTTCTCGCCAGTTCAAGGACTTCGACGAATACCTGGTGCCGGTCGAGAAGTTCGCCACTTTGAAGCTGGCCAGCGAATTGCCGCTGGCAGTGGCCACCGACTGCGACCAATACCTGCATGACCGGTTGGAATTGTTGGAGGCGCAACTCGCCACAGTCAACCGCATGGCTGCGGCCAACGACTTACCGGATGCCATCATCACCACCGCGTCAGGCCTGAAGATCACGCCGCTGGACGCGGCAGTACCAGACGCCGCGCAAGCCATGATCGACCAGACAGCTATGCTGCTGCCGCACCTCAAAATCACCGAGTTGCTGATGGAGGTCGATGAATGGACGGGCTTCACCCGCCACTTCACACACCTGAAGACCAGCGACACGGCCAAGGACAAAACCTTGCTGTTGACGACGATCCTGGCCGACGCGATCAACCTGGGTCTGACCAAAATGGCCGAGTCCTGCCCTGGCACCACCTACGCCAAGCTGTCTTGGCTGCAAGCCTGGCACATCCGCGATGAAACCTATTCGACGGCGCTGGCCGAGCTGGTGAATGCGCAGTTTCGGCAACCCTTCGCCGGCAACTGGGGTGACGGCACCACGTCATCGTCGGACGGCCAGAACTTCAGAACCGGCAGCAAAGCAGAAAGCACTGGTCATATCAACCCGAAGTATGGAAGCAGTCCAGGACGGACTTTCTACACCCATATCTCCGACCAGTACGCGCCCTTCAGTGCCAAGGTGGTCAACGTGGGCATTCGTGATTCAACTTACGTGCTTGATGGCCTGCTGTACCACGAGTCGGACTTGCGCATCGAGGAACACTACACCGACACGGCAGGCTTCACCGATCACGTGTTTGGCTTGATGCATTTGCTGGGATTTCGCTTCGCGCCGCGTATCCGTGACTTGGGCGAAACCAAGCTATTCATCCCCAAGGGCGATGCCGCCTATGACGCGCTCAAGCCGATGATTAGCAGCGACAGGCTGAACATCAAGCAAATACGCGCCCATTGGGATGAAATTCTGCGGCTGGCCACCTCCATCAAGCAAGGCACGGTAACGGCTTCGCTGATGCTGCGCAAACTCGGCAGCTACCCGCGCCAGAACGGCTTGGCCGTGGCGTTGCGCGAGCTGGGGCGCATCGAGCGCACGCTGTTCATTTTGGATTGGCTGCAAAGCGTGGAGCTGCGCCGCCGCGTCCATGCGGGGCTGAATAAGGGCGAGGCGCGCAACGCGCTGGCCAGGGCGGTCTTCTTCTACCGATTGGGTGAAATCCGCGACCGCAGTTTTGAGCAGCAGCGCTACCGGGCCAGCGGCCTCAATCTGGTGACGGCGGCCATCGTGTTGTGGAACACGGTATATCTGGAGCGTGCCACCAGTGCTTTGCGTGGCAACGGCACGGCGCTGGACGACACATTGTTGCAATATCTGTCGCCGCTGGGGTGGGAGCACATCAACCTGACCGGCGATTACCTATGGCGCAGCAGCGCCAAGGTCGGTGCGGGGAAGTTTAGGCCATTGCGACCGCTGCCACC
>NZ_BCZS01000077.1 GCF_001598855.1 Pluralibacter gergoviae ATCC 33028 = NBRC 105706
TCAAGGGCCTTTTGGGCGATGTCAATAGCATTGGTACTGCTATCAATTTTGATAAATGCTAACATTGAAAAAATTATTTTTCTGGCGCTGGCTTCAGTTCTTTTTTTTGGGGTTATTTATTCATTGTCTTCTGATGCGATAAATGAAATAGTTTCATCTCGAATGGATAGCAATACAAATGCGAGTTCTGATATAGAGCGTGATATCCAAAACAGAAATATATTGAAAAAAATAAATGAAAAACCTTTGCTTGGTTTTGGACTAGGTTACTATATTCCAGACTTCGTTAGAGGGGTTGGGGATGCAAAGTATACATATGAGTCACAGGCATTATCCATGATAATGAAGGTGGGATTTATTGGATTTATTTCTTTAATAGCATCATTATATTTAATGGTTATAATCACTGATTCGTCCTGGAATAACAAAAAAGTAAAGAAGATTTTTATTAAATCATTTATGTTCAGTGGGTGGATTGCTATGGGATCGGTTAATCCGTTACTATTTTCAATTAACGGAGCAGCTATGTTATACTTAGTGTCAAAAAGCAACTCCGCAGTGTGATATTAAAAGGGTCCATATGGACCCTTTTTTCTAAAGTATAAACCATTCATTATTAGTGAAAGTAGCATGTACTACATTGCTAACCTTTTTTGATATATTTAATTTTGCATTTGCGGAGTATGTTATTTTTTCACCTGTAAAATTATCTATCTCTACAGTATACCCATCACTTAGGCTGTCTGATTTAGGGAGAATAATATTTATAGGTTTTTTTGAATTAACTATATATTTGTAATATGACTGGTCTAACTTGCAATCATTTTCAATAACCTTTGTCTTGTATGTTATCTTCATAAGTTTCCCATCAGGGGAAAATCTGGTATTTATTTTACCTCCATCCCTGAACTCCAAGGCGCTATCTTTATTTCTTCCAGAGAATGCCATTCCAATTCCTGCGGAAGATGACTCCATATACCCAACTGCTGTTTTATTTGTTGGTGAAGAATCAGAGCTGTAGAAGTTAGCTCGTTGTGAACCTTGTGCAACATAACCTAGTTTCCACTGCATTCTATTTCCGTTAACGGCTGATCTTGCAATATATGCCGCAGTTCCGCCAAACTTTGATGCTGGCAATATGACAGTATCAATACCATTTACCGTGTTAGGATCTTTTTGATTATTGTTAATCAATCCATTTTCTTGGATAACTGCGCTTTTAGCTCTTCCTTCAGGATGCAGCAAAATATTGAAATTTGCGGCCCATATTTTTGTATTTGGATTTATAACCAATTTTGCCCCGTTGGGTGGCGTTCCCATTCTATGGCTTTCATTATTAACCCATCCATTAGTTATAATTTTATTATTGTCGACAGATACGACGTACGCTGACCAGGATGGTTTTGATTTTGCCTCAACAAACATACCTGGCTTTATTCTTGACTCATCTAAATTTTTTGAAGTTGCTGATGATGCTGTATAATTTACGATATTAATTTCCTCCCATGATTTGAATGGGATTGAGTTGTTATCGGCATAGAGCGCAACAGAATCTCTATCTGCATAGCCAGATAATGCCTTAGTGTAATTAAATCCATTTATAGGATATCCATTGTTATCAGGAGGGTTAGCACTTGCAGCAAGAACAACAGCATTTGCCCTCATACCGTATGTAAATTTTGAAGAATATAATCCTGAAGTAAATTTGTCCTCTGAATTATGGTTGCTTATTCTTCCCATGAAATTAATATCATTAGCCACTGCATCAATTAACGGACATAGTAATAATATTGGGATTGCGAATTTTATCTTCATAGTGCATTTACCTCATTCCAATTGTTGTTATGGTAGATTATCAGGAGGAACGTTAGTTTCAAGTAGTTGCGGTTCCCTGAATGTCTATGCTGCTTGTAGCATCAGCGCAAACAGTCTGGTTATCGAAACTAATTCCGGCTACGCCGTGATCGACAAATCGTATCGGCCGGCGCAGGGCGATACCGTTCTGGTGGCGTTCGACGGCGGCTGCTGTTTCGCCAAAGTCTTGGGAGGCGCGCTGATAACGGACGATGGCGAAGCGCTCGAAGGAGAGGCACTCGATGGCGTTACGGTCCATGGAGTAGTGACGCACACAATTTTAGTTTGCGCGCGGGATGACGGGCCGATTTAAGCCCCCTCCCGGCGACTAAAATGACCAGTCTGGCCGCTGGGTTCCCTCAACATCCACTTTCTCCGGCAGCAGTTGGACAGCAGCGTCGACAAACTCTTCCAGCATCGCCGCCGGCACGCTGTCATCGAAGTAGTCGAGCGTAAACTCTCTGGTCACGTCCGAGTAGAAAATGCATGCCAGTTGCTGCAGCGGATCCGTCCCGTCCTCTACCAGCTCAAGAAACATCCCATCTCGAACAACGTCGCTTCCCCGCACA
>NZ_BCZS01000078.1 GCF_001598855.1 Pluralibacter gergoviae ATCC 33028 = NBRC 105706
CAGGAGGTGGAGTACTTCAACACGAAGCTTGAGAACGTCAAGGTGGTGAAGGTCGCCCCGCTGATGCACGACATCAAGGACCCGGCGAAGGAGAAGCACAACCACCTGGAGCGCCTTGAGCTGCGCTACGAAAAAATCACCTGGACCTACAAGGACGGCAACATCATTCATTCCGACTCCTGGAACGAACGCGTGACCGCATAACCCCCGGCGCGGACAGGGCAGCCTGTCCGCTTTTTTGCTGAGCGTCCGCCCCGCGGGCGCTGAGCAAAGCAACCCGAATCCTGCCTTTCCGCCTGATGCGCTTTGGTCAGTTGACAGCGACGGGCGGTAGCGTGCCTGACCCTCTCATAAGGAGCCCCCTGATATGGAAAACCCCGCCGTCCTGCTGCGCCGCCTCAACCCCTACTGCGCCCGCGCCCTGGAGGGGGCGGCCTCCCTGTGCCGGACCCGGGCCCACGCCGGCATCCTGCCCGAGCACTGGCTGCTCAAACTGCTGGAGCAGGGGGAGGGCGACCTGACGGTGCTGGTCCGCCGCTACGGGTGGGACATGGACGGGATGTGGCAGGATTTACTGGCCTGGCTCGATAAGCAGCCTCGGTCGGTGCGCCAGCGCCCGCAGCTGTCAGACAGCGTGCAGAGCCTGCTGCAGGAGGCGTGGCTCATCGCGTCGCTCGCCGGCGACGGGCAGATGCGCAGCCTGCACCTGCTGATGGCCCTGACGGAGAAGCCGGCGCTGCTGGCCTGCGACGGCCTGTGGCCGCTGCTGACCCTGGGGCAGAGCCAGCTTGAGCGCCTGAGGCCGCTGCTCGACGCGCAGTCGGAGGAGCGCCCGGAGGTGCAGCAGGTGGAATCGCCCGTGACTACGGATGAGGCGGCACTTGCGGCACAGCCTGACGCGGCCCTGACGCCCGGCGAACTGACGCCCGCCCTGCAGGGCGCCCTGGACAGGTTCACCCTCGACGTCACCGCGAAGGCGCGGGAGGGCAAAATAGACCCGGTGTTCGGCCGCGATACGGAAATCCGCCAGATGGTGGATATCCTCTCCCGGCGGCGCAAGAACAACCCGATACTGGTCGGCGAGCCGGGGGTGGGCAAGACCGCCCTGGTTGAGGGCCTCGCGCTCAGAATCGCCGAAGGCAACGTCCCCGCCTCCCTGAAACCGGTGAGCCTGCGCACCCTCGACCTCGGCCTGCTGCAGGCGGGGGCGGGCGTGAAGGGGGAGTTCGAGCAGCGCCTCAAAAACGTCATCGACGCCGTGCAGCAGTCGCCGCAGCCGGTGCTGCTGTTTATCGACGAGGCGCACACCCTCATCGGGGCGGGCAACCAGGCGGGGGGCGCGGACGCCGCCAACCTGCTCAAACCGGCCCTGGCGCGCGGCGAGCTGCGCACCATTGCCGCCACCACCTGGAGCGAGTACAAGCAGTACTTCGAGCGCGACGCCGCCCTGGAGCGCCGCTTCCAGCAGGTGAAGGTGGACGAGCCGGACGACGATACCGCCTGCCTGATGCTGCGGGGCCTGAAGTCCCGCTACGCGGCGCACCACGGGGTGCACATCACCGACGACGCGGTCAGGGCGGCGGTCACCCTGTCGCGGCGCTACCTGACGGGCCGCCAGCTGCCGGACAAGGCGGTGGACCTGCTGGACACGGCGGCGGCGCGGGTGCGGATGAGCCTCGACACGGTGCCGGAGGAGATGGTGCAGCTGCGCGCGCGGCTCACCGCCCTTGAGCTCGAGGCGCAGGCCCTGCGGGAGGATATCGCCGCCGGCAGCGGCGGGCACGGCGAACGGCTGGCGGAGATTGCGCGCCAGCGGGAGGAGAAAAACGGCGCACTCGCTACTCTCACCGCGCGGTTTGAGGAAGAGAAAACCCTGACGACAGCGCTGATGGACTGCCGCCGGGACACCGGCCGGCAAAATGAGATACCTGACCTGAAGCAGCGGCTGGCGGCCCTGCAGCAGCCCCACGCCCTGGTGCAGGCGGACGTGGACGTCCGCACGGTGGCGCACGTCATCGCCGACTGGACCGGGGTGCCGCTCTCCTCTCTGATGAAGGACGAGCAGACGGAGCTCCTGAACATCGAGCGCGGGCTCGGGAAAAGGGTGGTCGGCCAGGACGCGGCCCTGACCGCTATCGCGCAGCGCCTGCGGGCGGCGAAGACCGGCCTGACGCCGGAGAACGGCCCGCAGGGGGTGTTCCTGCTCACCGGCCCGAGC
>NZ_BCZS01000079.1 GCF_001598855.1 Pluralibacter gergoviae ATCC 33028 = NBRC 105706
TTCGCTGACCCGGTTTATCGGCCAGTCAGCTATAACATCAAGCACATGGCGAAGGTAGCTTTCTGGCTCCACTCCGTTCAGTTTGCATGTCCCGATCAGGCTGTACAGCAGCGCTCCCCGCTCTCCTCCATGATCCGAACCGAAGAACAGGTAGTTTTTGCGGCCCAGGCTGACCATCCGTAGCGCATTCTCAGCTATGTTGTTATCTGCCTCGGCCCAGCCGTCGTCAGTATAGTAAGCCAGCGCCGGCCACTGGTTCAGTACGTACGTGAACGCTTTCGCCAGTTCTGAGTGTCGCGACAGCGTTTTCACCTTTTCACGCAGCCAGCTTTCCAGGGATTTCAGCCGCGGTTTAGCTTTTTGCTGACGTTCTGCAAGGCGTCGCTTCGCCGGCATCCCCCTTATTTCCGCCTCGATGGCATATAACTCACCGATCCGTTTCAGGGCTTCCTCCGTCAGCGCTGACGGGGTGCGAACGTGCACATCGTGGATCTTGCGGCGGGCATGAGCCCAGCAGGCAGCTTCCGTTATCTGTCCATTGCGGTACAGTTCGTTGAACCCGGCGTACGCATCCGCCTGCAGAACACCGCTGAAGCCAGCGAGATGGCTCTGCGGGTGGATACCTTTTCTGTCCGGGCTGTAAGCGAACCACACTGCCGGCGCCAGCTCTGACCCGGCGTTACGGTCGTCACGAACGTACGTCCACAACCGCCCGGTCTTCGTTTTCTTATTACCTGGCAACAGCACCGGGACAGGCGTGTCATCAGCATGGAGCTTACCGTCAGTCAGCACATAGTCCTGAAGCGCCCCTTCCAGCGGTGACAGTAGCCGGCAACACGCATCCACCCAGCCCGACAGCAGTGAGCGGCTCAGCTCCACACCCTGGCGGCCGTATATTTCAGACTGGCGGTACAGCGGGGTGTGCTCTGCATACTTTGAACTCAGCACGCGGGCCAGCAGCCCCGGTCCTGCGATACCCCGCTCGATGGGCCGTGAAGGCGCGGGGGCCTGCACGATGGCATCGCACTGAGTACAGGCATGCTTTTCACGTACTGTCCGGATAACCCGGAAGGCGCTGCGCATCAGCTCCAGCTGTTCGGCGGCATCTTCACCCAGGTAACTCAGCGCACCACCACATTCCGGGCAGCATGACGCTGCCGGCAGCAGCCGTTTTTCGTCACGGGGAAGTGATTCAGGGAACGGTTTGCGGGTACGGGTCTGCCGCAGCGGGCGCTGCACGGCCGGGTCATCCACCCGGCCGGTAAGGGTATCGCTTTCTTTCTGCAACTGCTTAAGGTCGGCTTCCATCTTCGCGATACGGCGGGAGACTTTTTCGGAGCGGCTGCCGAAGTTCATCCGGCGCAGCTTATCCAGTTGCGCCTGCAGGTGATCTATTTCGCGTTCACGCTCGTTCAGCTTTTCCAGAAGGGCACGGTTCAGCGCCTCCTGTTCGGCAAGGAGACGTTTCAGTTCATCGATATCGTCAGGAAGTAAGCTGTTCATACCGGGTATATTACCAGGCTCATTCAGCGTCGACCAGGATAAAGAGGCCTACAACATAGTCAGTGACGTAAGCAGTCTTTTAGGCTGCCGCCAGTCGATACCTTCAAGGAGCATCGCCAGCTGTGCCGGTGTGAGGAACACTTTGCCATCCCGGGCTGACGGCCAGGCGAAGCGGCCGCGCTCCAGCCGTTTGGTCAGCAGACACAGTCCATCGCCGGTAGACCAGAGGAGCTTTACCTGACTGCCATTACGCCCACGGAAGATAAAAACGTGACCTGACATCGGATCGTCTTTCAGCGTCGTCTGCACCTTTGCCGCCAGGCCGTTGAAGCCGTTTCTCATATCGGTGATGCCAGCGACCAGCCAGATCTTTGTCCCTGATGGTAATGGGATCAACGTTTGAGCTCCCGTATCAGCAGGTTCAGGATATTTTCGCTGATGGCACCATTCAGACGGAGTGATCCGTGCCGGAACGTCACTTCACAGCTGATATTGAGTGATTCAGGTGCCGCAGCAGCTACAGGTTGTGACCGGGGGGAGGTTGCAGGGACAACATCTTCGGCATCAAGTGTTATCGGGAGCAGCTCAGGCACGTTGTTTTCT
>NZ_BCZS01000080.1 GCF_001598855.1 Pluralibacter gergoviae ATCC 33028 = NBRC 105706
TGAGACGACCCCATATAGGCCTTCCTGCCTGACGGTTATATATTAACAATTTCGCAACCGTCCGAAATGTTATAAATTATCAGACATAGTAAAACGGCTTCGTTTGAGTGTCCATTAAATCGTCATTTTGGCATAATAGACACATCGTGTCTGATATTCGATTTAAGGTACATTTTATGCGAATTTTTGGTTATGCGCGGGTCTCAACCAGCCAGCAGTCCCTCGATATTCAGATCAGAGCGCTCAAAGATGCAGGGGTAAAAGCTAACCGCATCTTTACCGACAAGGCATCCGGCAGTTCAACAGATCGGGAAGGGCTGGATTTGCTGAGGATGAAGGTGGAGGAAGGTGATGTCATTCTGGTGAAGAAGCTCGACCGTCTTGGCCGCGACACCGCCGACATGATCCAACTGATAAAAGAGTTTGATGCTCAGGGTGTCGCGGTTCGGTTTATTGACGACGGGATCAGTACCGACGGTGATATGGGGCAAATGGTGGTCACCATCCTGTCGGCTGTGGCACAAGCTGAACGCCGGAGGATCCTAGAGCGCACGAATGAGGGCCGACAGGAAGCAAAGCTGAAAGGAATCAAATTTGGCCGCAGGCGTACCGTGGACAGGAACGTCGTGCTGACGCTTCATCAGAAGGGCACTGGTGCAACGGAAATTGCTCATCAGCTCAGTATTGCCCGCTCCACGGTTTATAAAATTCTTGAAGACGAAAGGGCCTCGTGATACGCTTATTTTTATAGGTTAATGTCATGATAATAATGGTTTCTTAGACGTCAGGTGGCACTTTTCGGGGAAATGTGCGCGGAACCCCTATTTGTTTATTTTTCTAAATACATTCAAATAAGTATCCGCTCATGAGACAATAACCCTGATAAATGCTTCAATAATATTGAAAAAGGAAGAGTATGAGTATTCAACATTTCCGTGTCGCCCTTATTCCCTTTTTTGCGGCATTTTGCCTTCCTGTTTTTGCTCACCCAGAAACGCTGGTGAAAGTAAAAGATGCTGAAGATAAGTTGGGTGCACGAGTGGGTTACATCGAGCTGGATCTCAACAGCGGTAAGATCCTTGAGAGTTTTCGCCCCGAAGAACGTTTTCCAATGATGAGCACTTTTAAAGTTCTGCTATGTGGTGCGGTATTATCCCGTGTTGACGCCGGGCAAGAGCAACTCGGTCGCCGCATACACTATTCTCAGAATGACTTGGTTGAGTACTCACCAGTCACAGAAAAGCATCTTACGGATGGCATGACAGTAAGAGAATTATGCAGTGCTGCCATAACCATGAGTGATAACACTGCGGCCAACTTACTTCTGACAACGATCGGAGGACCGAAGGAGCTAACCGCTTTTTTGCACAACATGGGGGATCATGTAACCCGCCTTGATCGTTGGGAACCGGAGCTGAATGAAGCCATACCAAACGACGAGCGTGACACCACGATGCCTGCAGCAATGGCAACAACGTTGCGCAAACTATTAACTGGCGAACTACTTACTCTAGCTTCCCGGCAACAATTAATAGACTGGATGGAGGCGGATAAAGTTGCAGGACCACTTCTGCGCTCGGCCCTTCCGGCTGGCTGGTTTATTGCTGATAAATCTGGAGCCGGTGAGCGTGGATCTCGCGGTATCATTGCAGCACTGGGGCCAGATGGTAAGCCCTCCCGTATCGTAGTTATCTACACGACGGGGAGTCAGGCAACTATGGATGAACGAAATAGACAGATCGCTGAGATAGGTGCCTCACTGATTAAGCATTGGTAACTGTCAGACCAAGTTTACTCATATATACTTTAGATTGATTTAAAACTTCATTTTTAATTTAAAAGGATCTAGGTGAAGATCCTTTTTGATAATCTCATGACCAAAATCCCTTAACGTGAGTTTTCGTTCCACTGAGCGTCAGACCCCG
>NZ_BCZS01000081.1 GCF_001598855.1 Pluralibacter gergoviae ATCC 33028 = NBRC 105706
GTCGCGGTAGGGATACCCGTTACCGGATACCCCCCGCACAGATCCCGGCGTGCGCGATTTACGCACCGGGCTCCTGCCTCGGGTGTCTGGCGGTGAACCGCTCCACAGGCCATGGATGAAGAACCCGAACCCTTGGTAGCCATGCGGCTGCCAGTTTGTTTGCTTTCGTCCAGGTCGTATCATCCTTCTGGCTCCTGCGCCTGAGCGCCCGGCGCCAGAGGTTTGTTACGTGTGTCCTGAACTTCTGCATGGTGGGGAAGTTGCCCGGTACCGAGTGATAGTTCAGGTATCCCTGAACCACTCTCCTGAGCCATTTTCCCTGTTCGGGGATTGAGTAATGCCAGCGCCTTCGCAGACCGTCTTTGATGGCTTTCAGAGTTGCCGTCATCCGATCCCGGCGGGTCTTTCGTATCAGCATGAACCTGCCGTTGCGATCTTTCCCGCTGATGTGCGTGAACCCGAGGAAGTTGAACGTTTCTGGTTTGCCTTTTCCCCTGATGGCACGGTTTTCGGCAGCGAAGCGGCCGAACTCCATCAGACGCGTTTTCTCCGGGTGAACCGTGAGTCCGAACTCCCTCAGTCTGCGCTGCATGGCTATACGGAAGCGCCGGGCATCGTATCGTTTGTCGAACCCGATGACGATGTCATCGGCGTATCTGACCATTACCACATTGCCTGTGGCATAGCGACGTCGCCACTGATGCGCCCACAGATCGAAGACGTAGTGGAGGTATATGTTTGCCAGCAGCGGTGAGATGACCGCACCCTGTGGGGTGCCTTCCTCCGTTGCTCGCCATTGACCCTCCTCCGACGTCCCGGCTGTGAGCCACTTACGTATGAGCCTGATTACCCTCCGGTCGCCGATCCGATGCTCTGTGAACCTGATCAGCCATTCGTGGCTCACCCTGTCGAAGAACTGACTGATGTCGGCATCCAGTACCCAGTTTACGTTAGTGCGTACCAGCCCTGTGGCCAGTGCGTCCAGTGCATCGTGCTGGCTTCGCCCGGGTCTGAACCCGTATGAGAACCCCATAAAGTCGTTTTCATAGACTGCGTTCAGGATTTTCACCAGCGCATACTGGACGATCTTGTCCTCCAGCGAGGCGATGCCGAGCGGGCGTTGTTTTCCATCCGCTTTTGGGATGTAGTGACGCCTGCCGGGCTGCGCCCTGTAGCTGCCCTGATGTAGCCTCCGGTGCAGATCTGTTATGTTGTTCTTCATGTTTCCGGCGTAGTCCATCCACCTGATGCCATCCACTCCGGCGGCCGCTTTCCTGCTCAGGGAGAGGAATGCGGCTTCCAGTGCTTCGACTGTCAGCAGGTGGAACAATGCTGTAAACCGTTCTTTCTTCCGCTGCTTCGCAGCTTCCCGCACGCGTGACAGCCTCTGTGACATGCTTTCCCGGCTCTGTGTCCGGCGCATGTGTGGCTGTTCCGCGTTCCCCTTGGCCCCGCTCCTTCGCTCCACTGACTCCGCTCCTTTCGGGTTGTTCGCCTGCTTCGCCGCTACTATGAGCGAGTCCGACTTCTCCTCTCCGTACATCACCGGCTATGACTCCTCGTCTTCCCGGTGCGGGCCATCTCCGACACTGGCAGATGGTCAGAGGGGAGATCTCCCGGTTCCCGCGTAGAGATCGTATTGACATGCCAGGGTCTCAGACCCCGCCGGGTCCATGTGGCACTCGCAGTATCGCACCCTATGATGTTGCCTTCCGTTAACAGTACAACGTCGGCACCCGGTAATTTAATATA
>NZ_BCZS01000082.1 GCF_001598855.1 Pluralibacter gergoviae ATCC 33028 = NBRC 105706
TGTCAGCGTGCCTTCTCCCGAAGTTACGGCACCATTTTGCCTAGTTCCTTCACCCGAGTTCTCTCAAGCGCCTTGGTATTCTCTACCTGACCACCTGTGTCGGTTTGGGGTACGATTTCGTGTTACCTGATGCTTAGAGGCTTTTCCTGGAAGCAGGGCATTTGTTACTTCAGCACCGTAGTGCCTCGTCATCACACCTCAGCGTTAAAAGGTACCGGATTTACCTGGAACCTCCGCCTACATGCTTAAACCGGGACAACCGTCGCCCGGCTAACATAGCCTTCTCCGTCCCCCCTTCGCAGTAACACCAAGTACAGGAATATTAACCTGTTTCCCATCGACTACGCCTTTCGGCCTCGCCTTAGGGGTCGACTCACCCTGCCCCGATTAACGTTGGACAGGAACCCTTGGTCTTCCGGCGAGCGGGCTTTTCACCCGCTTTATCGTTACTTATGTCAGCATTCGCACTTCTGATACCTCCAGCATGCCTCACAGCACACCTTCAACGGCTTACAGAACGCTCCCCTACCCAACAACGCATAAGCGTCGCTGCCGCAGCTTCGGTGCATGGTTTAGCCCCGTTACATCTTCCGCGCAGGCCGACTCGACCAGTGAGCTATTACGCTTTCTTTAAATGATGGCTGCTTCTAAGCCAACATCCTGGCTGTCTGGGCCTTCCCACATCGTTTCCCACTTAACCATGACTTTGGGACCTTAGCTGGCGGTCTGGGTTGTTTCCCTCTTCACGACGGACGTTAGCACCCGCCGTGTGTCTCCCGTGATAACATTCTTCGGTATTCGCAGTTTGCATCGGGTTGGTAAGTCGGGATGACCCCCTAGCCGAAACAGTGCTCTACCCCCGAAGATGAGTTCACGAGGCGCTACCTAAATAGCTTTCGGGGAGAACCAGCTATCTCCCGGTTTGATTGGCCTTTCACCCCCAGCCACAGGTCATCCGCTAATTTTTCAACATTAGTCGGTTCGGTCCTCCAGTTAGTGTTACCCAACCTTCAACCTGCCCATGGCTAGATCACCGGGTTTCGGGTCTATACCCTGCAACTTAACGCCCAGTTAAGACTCGGTTTCCCTTCGGCTCCCCTATTCGGTTAACCTTGCTACAGAATATAAGTCGCTGACCCATTATACAAAAGGTACGCAGTCACACCCCGAAGGGTGCTCCCACTGCTTGTACGTACACGGTTTCAGGTTCTTTTTCACTCCCCTCGCCGGGGTTCTTTTCGCCTTTCCCTCACGGTACTGGTTCACTATCGGTCAGTCAGGAGTATTTAGCCTTGGAGGATGGTCCCCCCATATTCAGACAGGATACCACGTGTCCCGCCCTACTCTTCGAGTTCACAGCATGTGTGCTTTCGTGTACGGG
>NZ_BCZS01000083.1 GCF_001598855.1 Pluralibacter gergoviae ATCC 33028 = NBRC 105706
GAAAACGGAATCTATGGTCACTCCCGTTTTTGCAACACCGATTTTGACGACAAGTTGGCTTGCTTGAATCTATCCGGCGTCTGAATGGGATTTTATTCCCGCGCCTTGATGAGTTCCGCGCCTGATGAACCTCCAGAAAATATACGGCTTCAATGAGCCTTTCCGTTTTACAGGTTCCTCAACAGGCCGGTGGGCCGTTAGTATCATCAATATCAGTATTCGCAAAACCAGATCAGTAATTCTTTAAACCGGTGTATTTCTGCCGTTATGCTACATAAGTTTGCTGTCGTGCCGTTAGGGCCCAGGCTATTCTGGCCAGCTTGTTTGCCAGAGCACAAGTGACGACAAAGTTGCTTTTCCGGCACAGTAAATCCCTGACCCAATCGGCCAATTTGCCAGACTGGTGTTCCAGTTTTTGTATGAATACCCTGGCACATTGAACCAACAAAGTTCGGATCTTTTTATTACCTCGCTTACTAATTCCCAGCAATGTCGTCCTACCTCCCGTGCTGTACTGCCGAGGTACAAGCCCTGTTGCCGCCGCAAAGTCACGGCTGCTGGCGTACTGCTTCCCGTCGCCAATCTCAGTTGAAATAGTACTCGCTGTCAGTGTTCCGACGCAGGGAATGCTCAGCAAGCGCTGTCCAACCTCATCTTCGTCCAACTTTCGTTTCAACTGGGATTCCAAATCTTTAATCTGCTCAACAAGATAGTGATAATGCTGTTGTAATTTCAGCAATAACTGGCTGAGGTAAAGAGGCAAACTATTATCCTCAAGAATGGTACTCAGTCGGCTAATAACGGCAGCTCCTCGGGGAACGCTAATGCCAAATTCCAGCAGAAAAGCATGCATTTGATTGGTTGTTTTTACCTTATCCTGAACCAGGGATTCACGGACACGATGCAGAGCCCGCATTGCCTGCTGAGATTCCGTTCTGGGCTGCACAAAACGCATAGACGGACGCGATGCAGCTTCACAAATAGCTTCGGCGTCGACAAAGTCGTTTTTATTGCTTTTAACGAACGGGCGGACAAATTGTGGTGATATCAGCTTTGGGGAATGCCCCAACTCTTCCAACTTGCGTGCCATAAAGTGAGAACCGCCACAGGCTTCCATTGCGATGGTTGTAGCGGGGCATGTCGCCAAAAATTCGATCAACTTTGGCCGGGTAAATTTTTTACGGTAAACAGCCTTCCCGCGACGATCCTGGCAATGAATATGGAAAGAGTTTTTACCCAGATCGATACCAATGAGCGCAATGTTTTCCATGATAGTTCTCCGAATGAAAGCCTGTCCTCAGCATAGTACCGGGAAGGAGGGAGTGACCATCTCA
>NZ_BCZS01000084.1 GCF_001598855.1 Pluralibacter gergoviae ATCC 33028 = NBRC 105706
GAGCCTGTACATAAATTTGTGTAATTGCCTGATTTTGATATGTTCAATTCAACATCACAGGCAGGTTACTTTATGGACGAAAAACAGTTGCAGGCTCTGGCTAATGAACTGGCCAAAAATCTCAAAACTCCCGACGATCTCAGCCAGTTCGATCGCCTGCTGAAGAAAATCAGCGTTGAGGCGGCCCTCAATGCCGAGATGTCTCACCATCTGGGCTACGATAAAAATCAGCCTAAACCGGGCTCCAACACCCGCAATGGCTACTCAACAAAGACCGTAGCCACTGCGGATGGTCCACTTGAACTGCGTACTCCCCGGGATCGCGAAGCCACCTTTGAACCCCAGTTGCTGAAGAAAAACCAGACCCGTATTACCGGGATGGATAACCAGATTTTATCCCTGTACGCCAAAGGGATGACCACCCGCGAGATAGCGGCTGCGTTCAAAGAGATGTACGACGCGGATGTCTCGCCGGCGCTGGTCTCAAAAGTCACTGACGCCGTCATGGAGCAGGTTGTTGAGTGGCAAAACCGGCCACTGGATGCCATCTATCCTATTGTTTACCTTGACTGTATTGTCCTTAAGGTCCGGCAGGACAGTCGCGTCATCAATAAATCCGTGTTTCTGGCTCTGGGCATCAACATCGAAGGCCAGAAAGAACTGCTGGGTATGTGGCTGGCCGAAAATGAAGGCGCGAAGTTCTGGCTGAATGTGCTGACAGAACTGAAGAATCGCGGCCTGAACGACATCCTCATCGCCTGCGTCGACGGACTGAAAGGCTTCCCGGACGCCATAAACGCGGTATATCCGGAGGCCCGCATCCAGCTGTGCATCGTACATATGGTGCGCAACAGCCTGCGGTTCGTCTCCTGGAAAGATTACAAGGCCGTTACCCGCGATTTGAAGGCGATTTACCAGGCGCCGACGGAAGAAGCAGGTCTGCAGGCACTGGAAGTGTTCGCCAGCGCCTGGGACAGCCGCTATCCGCAGATAAGCCGGAGCTGGACGGCAAACTGGTTAAACCTTGCGACGTTTTTCGGCTACCCGGCAGATATCCGCAAAGTCATCTACACCACCAACGCCATTGAATCACTGAACAGCGTGATCAGGCATGCAATCAAAAAGCGCAAGGTGTTCCCGACGGACGAGTCAGTGAAAAAGGTCGTGTGGCTGGCAATCCAGGCCGCCTCACAAAAATGGACGATGCCGCTGAGGGACTGGCGCATGGCAATGAGCCGTTTTATCATCGAGTTCGGTGACCGCCTCGACGGTCACTTCTGAGAAAAGGCATTTACACAGAATGGTGTACAGGC
>NZ_BCZS01000085.1 GCF_001598855.1 Pluralibacter gergoviae ATCC 33028 = NBRC 105706
GTATGAACCGGTCACATGGGTAACACTTTGAACCGGGCACATGGGTAACAGGTTATAAAGGTACGGTAAGCAGCTAACGGAGGTTTACCGTGCCCTGGACTGAGACTGTTACCATGCAACGTTTACAATTCATTGCGGCCTGTCAGGAAGGCGAGCTTTCGATTACTGAGGTATGCCGCCGCTTCAATATCAGTCGTAAAACCGGCTATAAATGGCTTGCCCGTTTCTCACCGGATGATACTTCATCGCTTGACGATCGTTCACGGGCACGCCATCACCAAAACACCATACCTGAAGCTATGGTGAATCTGGTGCTGGATACTAAGAATCAGCATCCTCTTTGGGGGCCTGAGAAAATCAGGCAGCGGCTCCTTAATCTGAACATCACTGGTGTGCCGGCCTCAAGCACGATTGGCAATATGCTCAAACTTCATGGTCTGGTGGGGAAATGTACTCCACGATATTTTAAGCCTTCACAACGGGGTGAATTGCATGCAGTCACGAAACCCAATGATGTCTGGAGTGCTGATTTTAAAGGTAAATTCCCACATACCGGAGGGCGATGGTGTCATCCCTTCACGCTGACTGATAATTACAGCAGGATCGTATTGGCCTGCGACGCGACCTATACACCTGATGGACGTTTCGTCATTCCCCGTCTGGAGCGGGTATTCCGCGAATGTGGCATACCACTGGTCCTGAGGACCGATAATGGTTCGCCATTTGCAGGCTGTGGTTTAATGGGACTGACTCTAATGTCAATCTGGCTGATAAAATGTGGCATCGTCCCGGAGCGTATCCGGCCAGGTAAGCCTACAGAAAACGGGCGGCATGAGCGAATGCACCGGACCATGAAAGAGTCACTCAAACTCCATTCACAGTTCGCTTCGCTTGAAGAACAGCAGAGCTGGTTTGATGACTGGCGTCAGGAGTTTAACAATATACGTCCTCACAAGGCGCTGGGAGGCAAAACACCGGGCTCAGTATGGTCACCATCCGAAAGAATGTTCACGGGGCCAGTGAAAGAAATGCCAGTTCCAGATGGATCTCGTGTTCTGCGTGTTTCCATGAAGGGAGACCTGTGCTTCAGCAACAAAAGAATATTTTTATCAGAAGCACTCAGAAATGAATGGGTATGGATGAGGCTGATTGACGATGACATCGAAGAAATCGGTTTTGGTGAATTAATACTGGCTCGGTATGACAGAAAAAATCACCGCATAATTCGAGCCAGTTGAATCAAAAAGTGTTACCTATGTGGCCGGTGAGATCTGTAACCCATGTGACCGGTTCATAC
>NZ_BCZS01000086.1 GCF_001598855.1 Pluralibacter gergoviae ATCC 33028 = NBRC 105706
TGATCCTCCCCTCATAATGTGGACACGCTTCTAAGCGAGGTTCTTTTTTTCAAATTGCTCCGGGCTGAGACCGCCACACGCACTGTGACGACGCCAACGATTGTAATCGCACTCAATGTAATTAAATACCACGGTACGCATATCATCACGACTGATTAGACACTCACCGTGGATACATTCTACCTTCAGCGAGTGGAAAAAACTTTCCGCACAGGCATTGTCATAGCAGCAGCCTTTGGCACTCATGCTGCCACGAAGGCCGTGCTGCATCAGTAGGGCATGATAATCTGCTGAGCAGTATTGGCCGCCGCGATCGCTGTGAGCAATAACATTCATTGGCCGCTTACGCCGCCAAAGCGCCATCTGCAGGGCATCGCACACCAGCTCTGCTGTCATCCGGGATGACATTGACCAGCCAATGACCGCACGGGACCACAGGTCAATCACCACGGCAAGATACAGCCAGCCCTCGTCGGTACGTATATAGGTGATGTCCTGCACCCACTTCTGATTTGGTGCGCTGGCGGTGAAATCCTGCTTCAGCAGGTTATCGAATACCGGCAGATTATGTGCCTTATAGCTGACCGGATTGAATTTCCGGGCGGCTCTGGCCCTCAGCCCCTGCCGTTTCAGGCTGGTCGCCACCGTCTTAATGTTGTACCTGAGCCCCTGTTCGCGGAGCTCATCAGTAATGCGCGGTGCGCCGTAGCGCTGTTTTGCCTGATGAAAAGCCTGGCTGACCACCCTGTCACACTGCTGGCGAAATTGTTGACGCGTACCCGGCTGCACGCGACGGTTACGGCGAGCATAACAGCCGCTGCGGGACACGCGCAGCACCCGACACATCGCTTTGATACTGAACTCTGCCCGATATTTTTCGATGAAGACATACTTCATTTCAGGCGCTTCGCGAAGTATGTCGCTGCCTTTTGGAGAATAGCCAGCTCCTCGGCCTGCTCCGCCAGCTGGCGCTTCAGGCGGGCATTTTCGGCAGCCAGCTCATTCTCCCGTTCGGAGGACGTTTTCTGCTGCTGAATTTTGCTGCGCCATGCATAAAGCTGAGACTCATAAAGGGAGAGTTCGCGGGCAGCGGCGGCCACGCCGATTCGCTCAGCAAGCTTCAGGGCTTCGCTGCGGTATTCAGGAGAATACTGTTTTCGTGGCTTCTTAGTTACGGTTGCTGATTTAGTCATGTGAGTCACCTCTGTCTGAGAGTTTACTCACTTAGTTGCGTGTCCACTATTGGCGGGTAGGATC
>NZ_BCZS01000088.1 GCF_001598855.1 Pluralibacter gergoviae ATCC 33028 = NBRC 105706
ATAATGCTCTGCCGCCGCAGATTCTCGACAAGTGCGCTCGCCAGCACGATGCCTTTGTCGGTCTGCAAGGCCAGCTCGGTCAATGTATGCACGGCTTGCCGATAGTGGCTCATGGTGAAGGGCTTGAACCCAAAAACCGTTTGCAGCTCGACCAAGTGCTCCCGCCGTGTCTGTTCGCGCTGGCCGTACTCGCTCCAACTTTCCACTGGCATCTTGAGTTGCGCGGCCACCATGCGCAACAGGGGCGGAAACGGAGGCTCATCGACGCCCAAAAAGGTGCCAGGGAATCGCAAGTAGCAAAGCTGCACAGCGAAGCCCAATCGATTCGCGGCGCCGCGACGCTGACGGATCACCGACAGGTCGGTTTCGTTGAACGTGTAGTGCCGTATCAGTTCGTCTTTGGCATCTGGCAGTGCCAGCAGGCTTTCGCGCTCGGTGGCGGACAGGATTGAGCGGCGTGGCATGGTCAGTCTTCCCGCAGGTACTGGTACAAGGTTTCGCGGCTGATGCCGAAGTCACGGGCCACCAAGGTTTTTTGGTCGCCTGCCGCAACTCGCCGTTTCAACTCGGCAATTTGTTCGCTGTTCAGCGATTTCTTTCGTCCCCGGTAGGCACCGCGCTGCTTGGCCAGCACGATTCCCTCGCGCTGACGTTCGCGGATCAGGGCGCGCTCGAACTCAGCGAAGGCTCCCATGACCGACAGCATCAGATTGGCCATCGGTGAGTCCTCGCCGGTGAACTTCAGCCCTTCTTTGACGAACTCCATGCGCACGCCCCGTTGTGTCAGCCCTTGGACGATGCGGCGCAGGTCATCAAGGTTGCGTGCCAGCCTGTCCATGCTATGCACCACCACGGTGTCGCCCTCGCGGACGAAGGCCAGCAGCCTTTCCAGCTCGGGACGCTGGGTGTCCTTGCCAGAAGCCTTGTCGGTGAACACCCGCGCCACCTGAACACCCTCCAATTGCCGTTCCGGGTTCTGGTCGAAGCTGCTGACGCGGACATAGCCGATGCGTTGACCTTGCAAGATGCCTCCAAAGGCAAAAGTGTCAGGATGAAATCTATTACCTTTGACGGAATATGTCAATCAATAGGAAATTTAACTCTATTCTGACATCGTTTGCACATGG
>NZ_BCZS01000089.1 GCF_001598855.1 Pluralibacter gergoviae ATCC 33028 = NBRC 105706
ATCAGCGCATAGCGGTTCAGCAGCTGATTCAGGTACAAGTCCGTCTGCGCCACCTGCGCGGCGGGCAGCGGCTCTCCCGCCGGCGTCCGGCTCAGCTGATAGAGCCGCGCCTCCACCGGCGCGCTGCGCTCAAAATCCTGGGTGATGGCAAACACCATCGACTTCAGCTCCGAGCCGGTCAGGTATTTTCCCTTACGCTCGTCCAGGGCGTTGAGCCGGCGGGTCAGGTCCTGCAGGCCCGCCATTCCCTGCTGCCAGCCCGCCAGCACCTCCTCCGGCAGGGCCCCGGCGCTGATGTGCTGCCGCCACTGCGCCTTCAGCCTTTCGGCCTCCTGCGCCGGCGCGCCGGCGGCCAGCGTGAAGCCGTAATTCTGCAGCCACAGCGGCGACTGCCGCGCCAGCGCGTCCAGCGCGGCGGGGCTTGCCGCCTCCGGCAGCGGCGCGGCAGCCGGGTGCAGCTTCTGCCAGCCCCACAGCGCGGCGCCGCCCGCGACCAGCATCGTCAGCATCCCGGCCAGAAAAGGCCTGACGGCGCGGCGGGAGGCGGCGGGCGCGACTGTTGCGGGCTCGTCCGCAGCGGCGGCCTGCGCCTCCTGCCCGGTCTCAGCGGTGTCTCCGCGAACGTCCGGCACCACATATATCCGCGGCGCCGCTGCCTCAGGCGGCGCTAGCTGCGGCGTCGCCGACAGCACCACCGCCGGGGTCGCCTCGCCGTCGCCCTCCATCTTCTCCAGCCTGACGGAGGCGTTGTGCATAAATTCCACCAGCGGCGCCAGCCGGCTGGCGTTCTTCAGCTCCAGGCGCGCCAGCGCGTCGAGAATGGCGGCCAGCTGCCGCTCCGCCTCATAGACCTGCGGCAGGTCGGCGTAGCCCGGCGTCAGGGTGCGCAGCGCCGCCTGCAGACGCTGGCTGAGGCCGGAGAGTATCTCCATCCGGGCGTGGACCGGCTGCGGCCACAGGGCGCCCCACTGGCGGACTATCAGCGCCGCCAGCAGGGCCAGGCCCTCGTTCAGGCCGCCCAGTCCCGCCTGACGCGTGCGGGCCAGGGTGTACCAGGCGGCGGTCTGCAGCTCGACGCCGTTGCGGTCGAACAGCGCCAGGCAGAGCC
>NZ_BCZS01000090.1 GCF_001598855.1 Pluralibacter gergoviae ATCC 33028 = NBRC 105706
GGCTTTGTTGAATAAATCGAACTTTTGCTGAGTTGAAGGATCAGATCACGCATCCTCCCGACAACACAGACCATTCCGTGGCAAAGCAAAAGTTCAGAATCACCAACTGGTCCACCTACAACAAAGCTCTCATCAACCGTGGCTCCCTCACTTTCTGGCTGGATGATGAGGCGATTCAGGCCTGGTATGAGTCGGCAACGCCTTCATCACGAGGAAGGCCCCAGCGCTATTCTGATCTCACCATCACCACCGTTCTGGTGATTAAACGCGTATTCCGGCTGACCCTGCGGGCTGCGCAGGGTTTTATTGATTCCATTTTTGCCCTGATGAACGTTCCGTTGCGCTGCCCGGATTACACCAGTGTCAGTAAGCGGGCAAAGTCGGTTAATGTCAGTTTCAAAACGTCCACCCGGGGTGAAATCGCACACCTGGTGATTGATTCCACCGGGCTGAAGGTCTTTGGTGAAGGCGAATGGAAAGTCAGAAAGCACGGCAAAGAGCGCCGTCGTATCTGGCGAAAGTTGCATCTTGCTGTTGACAGCAACACACATGAAGTTGTCTGTGCAGACCTGTCGCTGAATAACGTCACGGACTCAGAAGCCTTCCCGGGCCTTATCCGGCAGACTCACAGAAAAATCAGGGCAGCCGCGGCAGACGGGGCTTACGATACCCGGATTTGTCACGATGAACTGCGCCGCAAAAAAATCAGCGCGCTTATTCCTCCCCGAAAAGGAGCAGGTTACTGGCCCGGTGAGTACGCAGACCGCAACCGTGCCGTTGCTAATCAGCGGCTGAGCGGAAGCAATGCTCGGTGGAAATGGACAACGGAATATAACCGTCGCTCGATAGCGGAAACGGCAATGTACAGAATGAAGCAGTTGTTGGGAGATTCACTGACGCTGCGTGACTACGATGGTCAGGTAGCGGAAGCTATGGCCATGGTGCGTGCGTTGAACAGGATGACAAAGGCCGGGATGCCAGAAAGCGTGCGTATTGCCTGAAAATCCAGCCAGCTACAGGGTCGTTCGCA
>NZ_BCZS01000091.1 GCF_001598855.1 Pluralibacter gergoviae ATCC 33028 = NBRC 105706
CGGCAGCGCCCCGACTGGCGCAGGAGTTTTACAATGCACGGTAACGTAAATGAAATTTGCGCAAGGCTTCTCGATAGTTTTGAACCACAGCAGCGGATCAGCCTTCTGATCTGGACTGCTGAAGATGTCCATGACTGCACCAGTGATATGAACCTCACTGACGATGAGGCCGAAGCCGTTCTGGCAGAAATCGCGGAATGCAGTTCACACAGCCGTTATGGCGTTGGAAAAGATACCGTCTGGAGCCTGGCAAAGCAGGTGCGCGAAGATGCCGCCCGCGATCGAAAGATAGAGGTCAATGCCGAGGCGCTGCAAAAAGTCGTGGCGCTGGCGGCGCAGTTTATCCGGCTGGAAGAAATCCAGTCTGGTGAAGGAGCTGCACGCCGACTTTATCCGCAGGAGTCTGAGGCGCTGGAGTGCATCACGAAGGTGATTAACGGCTAATTCACGCAGTAACGCAGCGAACTTTTACGGTAGCGCCCCGACTGGCGCAGGAGGAAAAAACATGTCCCAGAATGAAGCCTATTACGACACGCTGGCCCTGATTGAAAAGGGGCAATGGTGTTTCGGCAGTATGGACGAAGAAAACGAAGAGCGGGCAATCAAGGCCGCTAAGGCGCTGGCGCTGTTTGCGCGCCTGAATGAGCAGGACTGCGACGGACACCCGGTTTCCGAAATCATCGTTGATTTTATCGCTAACCTGATGCACCTGGGGGAAGCGATAAATTTTCGTGTGCTCGATGAGGAAAGCGCGGTGATCCCGTTGGTCAGGATCGCAGCCGTACACTTTAACGCTGAAACAAAGTCATAGTAATCATGTGAATCAGAAGGGGGCAGGCGTGATCCTGCCCCCAAAAATGGACAGGGGAAAGAGTTCTCCCGCCTGAAAATATTCAGGCAGGCGGGAATATTTTGCTTGATTAATATGGCTCATTAGACGTATAATAATCACAACGAAAGGCAATCCGGTCTTTCGA
>NZ_BCZS01000092.1 GCF_001598855.1 Pluralibacter gergoviae ATCC 33028 = NBRC 105706
GCTGGCGTTGCCCGCCGCGTCGGTCGCCGCGGCGGTAAGGTCGCTGTAGGTGCCGTCGGCAAGCGCCGGCAGCGTGATACTCCAGCTGCCGTCCTCGCCCGCCACGGCGTGGCCCAGCTCGTTAGCGCCGTCATAGACGGTCACCGTACTGCCCGGCTCCGCCCTGCCGCTCACGGTCGGCGTATTGTCGTTCAGGCTGCCGCCGGCATTCACCGCCGCACCGGTCTCGTCGCTGGTGACCTGCAGATCGCTGACCGTCGCCGGAGCCTCAGTGTCAATAGTAAACGGGGGAACGCTTATGCGAGCACTTTCGTTTCCTGATGCATCCGTTGCTGTAACTGTAAGATTTGTGTAGGTATTGTCCTCAAGTGGTGACGTGGGGGTAAACGACCAATTCCCTTGCTCATCTGCCTGCACAACGCCAATGACGCTTTCATCATTGTAAATAGTCACCTTCGCGTTGACTTCGGTCGCTCCTGATATTGTTGGCGTTCCGTCGTTAGTCGATCCATTAGGGAGCAAAGGGTGTCCATTTGCCGTAATCCCGGCAACTGTAATCTCAGGCGCCGTAGTGTCACTATCGGAGTCGGAGTCGGAGTCGCTGTCCGAGTCCGAATCACTGTCAGAGTCCGAGTCGCTGTCAGAGTCCGAATCGCTGTCAGAGTCGGAGTCACTGTCAGAATCGGAGTCACTGTCGGAATCCGAATCGCTGTCAGAGTCTGAGTCGCTGTCAGAGTCTGAGTCGCTGTCAGAGTCCGAGTCGCTGTCGGAGTCTGAATCGCTGTCGGAGTCAGAGTCGCTGTCAGAGTCCGAATCACTGTCGGAATCAGAGTCGCTGTCCGAGTCCGAGTCACTGTCGGAATCCGAGTCGCTGTCAGAGTCCGAATCGCTGTCGGAATCCGAATCGCTGTCAGAGTCCGAATCACTGTCCGAATCCGAGTCGCTGTCGGAGTCCGAATCGCTGTCGGAA
>NZ_BCZS01000093.1 GCF_001598855.1 Pluralibacter gergoviae ATCC 33028 = NBRC 105706
GCCACCGGGCGGTAGCAGTAGCTTTCGGTGTAGGGCATTCCCCATACCGAGACGTGCAGCCGGGAGTCCCGCGAGGCGCGATACGTGGCGAGAGTGATGATGACGCCCTCCTTCAGGTCGCGGATGATGTCCCCCTGCGGCTCCAGCACCTGACCGGCGGCAAGATGAGAGGCGTTGCTGAACAGGTGAAGGCGGGCAGAGCCGTTGAGCGTCCGCTCGTGGCGGATGCGGGCGTAAAAGCCCCCGGTTTCGGTTTCCGGTTCGGGGTCAGCGTCGTCCCCGGCGGCCAGGTAAGGCGCTTTGTAGCGGTATTCTTCTCCGGTAGTGACCGCGTCGCTTCTGACGCTGACTGACGCGTCCATCGGCGTACCGGCGGTGCGGTAGTTGTAGTCCCGGGTACTGACCCGGTCCGTCACCACCCGGTGCCAGGTGCGCACGCCCCACACCGACGCCTCCGCGCCGTCGAACAGCCCGGAGGGCTCCCTGTACGGCAGCCGGACGTCAGACTGATAGTTCAGCTGGCCGTCGGCGAATATCACCCCGTCCAGGCCTCGCACGTCGTCCATCACCGTGCGCCAGAAGATGCCCACTTCAGAAAGAATGCGCTGGATGAACTGCAGGTCTGTCTCGCGCCACTGGGTAATCACCTCCTGGTCGGGGTAGGTGCGCGCCAGGCGAAACTCAAAGTCCGGCCCCTCAAAGCCGTGGTCGCGCAGCACCTGCTCCACCGCCTCCGGGACCGACAGGTGCTGAAAGATGCGGCACCGTCGGGTGCGGGCCAGCAGGGCGAGGCGCGAGCTGAGCACGGTGCGCCAGCGGGTCTGGTCGGGAGAGGTGGCGAGGCGCTCCAGTCCGGTGAGGATGCCGTGCACG
>NZ_BCZS01000094.1 GCF_001598855.1 Pluralibacter gergoviae ATCC 33028 = NBRC 105706
CCAGACGCTTCCACTAACACACAAACTGATTCAGACTCTGGGCTCCTCCCCGTTCGCTCGCCGCTACTGGGGGAATCTCGGTTGATTTCTTTTCCTCGGGGTACTTAGATGTTTCAGTTCCCCCGGTTCGCCTCGTTAACCTATGTATTCAGTTAACGATAGTGCAACGAATTGCACTGGGTTTCCCCATTCGGACATCGCCGGGTCAAAGGTTCATATCACCTCGCCGGCGCTTTTCGCAGATTAGCACGTCCTTCATCGCCTCTGACTGCCAGGGCATCCACCGTGTACGCTTAGTCGCTTAACCTCACAACCCGAAGATGTTTCACTTCGTGCTGCAAGCATTTGAGAGACTCGAACACACTTAAAGTGTGTCGTTTCAATTTTCAGCTTGATCCAGATTTTTAAAGAGCAAAACTTCGCAGTACACACCTGAATGTGCACTCTGAAGTATTTTTTAACGAGCGTGATGGTGGAGCTATGCGGGATCGAACCGCAGACCTCCTGCGTGCAAAGCAGGCGCTCTCCCAGCTGAGCTATAGCCCCATCGTAGTAGTACATCTCTGATAACCGTTAATTCTTGTTGAGGCAAGGCGTGGTGACACGAAGCATACTTAGGTATGTGAGTGTCGCCGCAACGCAGCATCAGCAAGAATTTGGTAGGCCTGAGTGGACTTGAACCACCGACCTCACCCTTATCAGGGGTGCGCTCTAACCACCTGAGCTACAAGCCTGCAGAGATTTTCACTGCTCGTTT
>NZ_BCZS01000095.1 GCF_001598855.1 Pluralibacter gergoviae ATCC 33028 = NBRC 105706
GAAAACGAGCAGTGAAAATCTCTGCAGGCTTGTAGCTCAGGTGGTTAGAGCGCACCCCTGATAAGGGTGAGGTCGGTGGTTCAAGTCCACTCAGGCCTACCAAATTCGTTCTGATACTGCGTTGTGAAGAAGCTCACATACCTAAGTATGCTTCGCTCCTTCACGCCTTGTCTCAAAACGAATTCTCGGTAAGAGATGATAACTACGATGGGGCTATAGCTCAGCTGGGAGAGCGCCTGCTTTGCACGCAGGAGGTCTGCGGTTCGATCCCGCATAGCTCCACCATCACGCTCGTTAAAAAATACTTCAGAGTGCACATTCAGGTGTGTACTGCGAAGTTTTGCTCTTTAAAAATCTGGATCAAGCTGAAAATTGAAACGACACATCTTTAAGTGTGTTCGAGTCTCTCAAATGCTTGCAATGCGAAGTGAAACATCTTCGGGTTGTGAGGTTAAGCGACTAAGCGTACACGGTGGATGCCCTGGCAGTCAGAGGCGATGAAGGACGTGCTAATCTGCGAAAAGCGCCGGCGAGGTGATATGAACCTTTGACCCGGCGATGTCCGAATGGGGAAACCCAGTGCAATTCGTTGCACTATCGTTAACTGAATACATAGGTTAACGAGGCGAACCGGGGGAACTGAAACATCTAAGTACCCCGAGGAAAAGAAATCAACCGAGATTCCCCCAGTAGCGGCGAGCGAACGGGGAGGAGCCCAGAGTCTGAATCAGTTTGTGTGTTAGTGGAA
>NZ_BCZS01000096.1 GCF_001598855.1 Pluralibacter gergoviae ATCC 33028 = NBRC 105706
AATATGAAGGATTTCACCCCCGAGCAGGTGGCGCGCCAGATCCCCCAGCTTAAGGCGATGCTCGCCATGCGCAACCTCCTGCGCGACCTCAAGGCCAACCTGCTGGATAACCAGACTTTCCGCAAGGAGCTGGAAAAAATCCTCCTTGACCCGGCGCTGAGCGCCGAGCTGCGCAGCGAACTCTCCGCCCTGGCCCCCAAACAGGCCTGATTTAACGGATCCATTAAGGAATGCTCATGTCTGTACAAACTGAAAATACCACCGGCGGCGAAAGCGTGGTGCTGGAGCGCCCGGCGGGCGGCGTGTACGCCTCCCTGTTTGAAAAAATCAACCTCCATCCGGTCTCCGAGCTGAGCGCGCTGGATATCTGGCAGGATCCGCAGGCGATGTCCGACGCCACCGCCGACGAGCGCCTCACCGCCGGCATGCAGGTATTTCTGGAGTGCCTGACCAAGGCCGGGTCAAAGGTGGAGAAGCTCGACAAGACCCTGATTGACCACCACATCGCCGAACTGGACTGGCAGATTAGCCGCCAGCTGGACGCGGTGATGCACAGCGACGAATTTCAGGCGGTGGAGAGCCTGTGGCGCGGGGTGAAATCCCTGGTGGACAAGACCGACTTCCGCCAGAACGTGCGCATTGAGCTGCTGGATCTCTCCAAAGAAGATTTACGCCGCGACTTCGAGGACGCCCCGGAAATCATTCAGTCC
>NZ_BCZS01000097.1 GCF_001598855.1 Pluralibacter gergoviae ATCC 33028 = NBRC 105706
CTGCGGTTGGATCACCTCCTTACCTGAAAGAACCTGCCTTTGCAGTGCTCACACAGATTGTCTGATGAAAAGTAACGAGCAAGACGGCTACGAAGTCGTGACACTCCGTGTCCCCTTCGTCTAGCGGTTAGGACTCCGCCCTTTCACGGCGGCAACAGGGGTTCGAATCCCCTAGGGGACGCCACTTGCTGGGTGTGAGTGAAAGGCACAACCAATCAGTATCTCAAAACTCATCTTCGGGTGACGTTTGAGATATTTGCTCTTTAAAAATCTGGATCAAGCTGAAAATTGAAACGACACATCTTTAATGGTGTGTTCGAGTCTCTCAAATGCTTGCAGCACGAAGTGAAACATCTTCGGGTTGTGAGGTTAAGCGACTAAGCGTACACGGTGGATGCCCTGGCAGTCAGAGGCGATGAAGGACGTGCTAATCTGCGAAAAGCGCCGGCGAGGTGATATGAACCTTTGACCCGGCGATGTCCGAATGGGGAAACCCAGTGTGATTCGTCACACTATCGTTAACTGAATACATAGGTTAACGAGGCGAACCGGGGGAACTGAAACATCTAAGTACCCCGAGGAAAAGAAATCAACCGAGATTCCCCCAGTAGCGGCGAGCGAACGGGGAGC
>NZ_BCZS01000098.1 GCF_001598855.1 Pluralibacter gergoviae ATCC 33028 = NBRC 105706
TGTAGAGAAGCAAGGCGTCTTGCGATTGAGACTTCAGTGTCCCCTTCGTCTAGAGGCCCAGGACACCGCCCTTTCACGGCGGTAACAGGGGTTCGAATCCCCTAGGGGACGCCACTTGCTGGTTTGTGAGTGAAAGTCACCGACCTCCATATCTCAAAACTAACTCACTGAGTTATGTTTGAGATATTTGCTCTTTAAAAATCTGGATCAAGCTGAAAATTGAAACGACACACGTTAAGTGTGTTCGAGTCTCTCAAATGCTTGCAGCACGAAGTGAAACATCTTCGGGTTGTGAGGTTAAGCGACTAAGCGTACACGGTGGATGCCCTGGCAGTCAGAGGCGATGAAGGACGTGCTAATCTGCGAAAAGCGCCGGCGAGGTGATATGAACCTTTGACCCGGCGATGTCCGAATGGGGAAACCCAGTGTGATTCGTCACACTATCGTTAACTGAATACATAGGTTAACGAGGCGAACCGGGGGAACTGAAACATCTAAGTACCCCGAGGAAAAGAAATCAACCGAGATTCCCCCAGTAGCGGCGAGCGAACGGGGAGCAGCCCAGAGTCTGAATCAGCGTGTGTGTTAGTGGAAGCGTCTGGAAAGTCGCACGATACAGGGTGATAGT
>NZ_BCZS01000099.1 GCF_001598855.1 Pluralibacter gergoviae ATCC 33028 = NBRC 105706
TCCGGCGGCCGGTATAGGGCATTCCCCATACCGAGACGTGCAGCCGGGAGTCCCGCGAGGCGCGATACGTGGCGAGGGTGATGATGACGCCCTCCTTCAGGTCGCGGATGATGTCCCCCTGCGGCTCCAGCACCTGACCGGCGGCCAGGCGCGAGGCGTTGCTGAAGAGGTGTATGCGGGCGGAATCATTCAGCGTCCGCTCGTGGCGGATGCGGGCGTAGAAAGCGCCGGTTTCGGTTTCCGGCTCGGGGTCAGAATCATCCCCGGAGGCCAGGTAAGGCGCTTTGTAGCGGTATTCTTCTCCGGTAGTGACCGCGTCGCTTCTGACGCTCACCGCCGCGTCCATCGGCGTGCCGGCGGTGCGGTAGTTGTAGTCCCGGGTACTGACCCGGTCCGTCACCACCCGGTGCCAGGTGCGCACGCCCCACGCCGACTCTTCCGCGCCGTCGTACAGGCCCGACGGCTCCCGGTACGGCAGCCGGACGTCAGACTGATAGTTCAGCTGGCCGTCGGCGAATATCACCCCGTCCAGGCCTCGCACGTCGTCCATCACCGTGCGCCAGAAGATGCCCACTTCAGAAAGAATGCGCTGGATGAACTGCAGGTCTGTCTCGCGCCACTGGG
>NZ_BCZS01000100.1 GCF_001598855.1 Pluralibacter gergoviae ATCC 33028 = NBRC 105706
CCTCCCCGTTCGCTCGCCGCTACTGGGGGAATCTCGGTTGATTTCTTTTCCTCGGGGTACTTAGATGTTTCAGTTCCCCCGGTTCGCCTCGTTAACCTATGTATTCAGTTAACGATAGTGCAACGAATTGCACTGGGTTTCCCCATTCGGACATCGCCGGGTCAAAGGTTCATATCACCTCGCCGGCGCTTTTCGCAGATTAGCACGTCCTTCATCGCCTCTGACTGCCAGGGCATCCACCGTGTACGCTTAGTCGCTTAACCTCACAACCCGAAGATGTTTCACTTCGTGCTGCAAGCATTTGAGAGACTCGAACACACTTAAAGTGTGTCGTTTCAATTTTCAGCTTGATCCAGATTTTTAAAGAGCAAATATCTCAAACGTCACCCGAAGATGAGTTTTGAGATACTGATTGGTTGTGCCTTTCACTCACACCCAGCAAGTGGCGTCCCCTAGGGGATTCGAACCCCTGTTGCCGCCGTGAAAGGGCGGAGTCCTAACCGCTAGACGAAGGGGACACGGAGTGTCACGACTTCGTAGCCGTCTTGCTCGTTAC
>NZ_BCZS01000101.1 GCF_001598855.1 Pluralibacter gergoviae ATCC 33028 = NBRC 105706
AGTCGCTGTCAGAGTCCGAGTCACTGTCGGAATCCGAGTCACTGTCGGAATCGGAGTCACTGTCGGAGTCCGAGTCGCTGTCAGAGTCGGAATCACTGTCGGAGTCGGAGTCGCTGTCGGAATCCGAGTCGCTGTCAGAGTCTGAGTCACTGTCGGAATCGGAGTCACTGTCGGAATCCGAATCACTGTCGGAGTCCGAGTCGCTGTCAGAGTCCGAGTCACTGTCGGAGTCAGAATCACTGTCGGAGTCCGAGTCACTGTCGGAATCGGAGTCACTGTCAGAATCCGAGTCGCTGTCGGAGTCCGAATCACTGTCGCTGTCGGAATCCGAATCGCTGTCAGAGTCGGAGTCGCTGTCAGAGTCGGAGTCGCTGTCAGAGTCCGAGTCGCTGTCCGAGTCAGAATCACTGTCGGAATCAGAATCACTGTCGGAATCAGAGTCACTATCGGAGTCGCTGTCGCTGTCCGAGTCAGAATCGCTGTCAGAGTCTGAGTCACTGTCGGAGTCCGAGTCGCTGTCAGAATCCGAATCACTGTCAGAATCCGAATCGCTGTC
>NZ_BCZS01000102.1 GCF_001598855.1 Pluralibacter gergoviae ATCC 33028 = NBRC 105706
CGTCAGCGTGCCTTCTCCCGAAGTTACGGCACCATTTTGCCTAGTTCCTTCACCCGAGTTCTCTCAAGCGCCTTGGTATTCTCTACCTGACCACCTGTGTCGGTTTGGGGTACGATTTCGTGTTACCTGATGCTTAGAGGCTTTTCCTGGAAGCAGGGCATTTGTTACTTCAGCACCGTAGTGCCTCGTCATCACACCTCAGCGTTAAAAGGTACCGGATTTACCTGGAACCTCCGCCTACATGCTTAAACCGGGACAACCGTCGCCCGGCTAACATAGCCTTCTCCGTCCCCCCTTCGCAGTAACACCAAGTACAGGAATATTAACCTGTTTCCCATCGACTACGCCTTTCGGCCTCGCCTTAGGGGTCGACTCACCCTGCCCCGATTAACGTTGGACAGGAACCCTTGGTCTTCCGGCGAGCGGGCTTTTCACCCGCTTTATCGTTACTTATGTCAGCATTCGCACTTCTGATACCTCCAGCAGCCCTCACAGGCCACCTTCTACGGCTTACAGAACGCTCCCCTACCCAACAACGC
>NZ_BCZS01000104.1 GCF_001598855.1 Pluralibacter gergoviae ATCC 33028 = NBRC 105706
CAACGCCAGCGATCCGGTAACCTTGCCGGGTTTTATCGTTGATACGGTTGGACCGAATATTACGTTTGACTCTATTTCCAGCGACCTGGATCCGGACATTCCTCTTGGCAATGGTTCTAAAACAAACGATACAACGCCGACATTTAGAGGAACGGCTGAATCAGGAGCTACGATCACGCTATACAGCAATGGCATAGTGATCGGTACAGCAATAGCCATAAATGGATCGTGGTCTATCACACCCACACATCCCATTCCCGATGGAGTACATGATTTTACTGTTACTGCAACTGATGCCGCTGGGAATAGTAATAACGCGGACAATTCATACACCATAATTATTGATCCAAATTACGATTCTGACTCTGACTCTGACTCTGACTCTGACTCTGACTCTGACTCTGACAGTGATTCGGATTCTGACAGTGACTCGGATTCGGACAGCGACTCCGATTCGGACAGCGACTCAGACTCCGACAGTGATTCTGACTCTGACAGCGACTCTGACTCTG